>NZ_JBIBDS010000025.1:0-1560 GCF_042954805.1 Streptomyces sp. NPDC012637 | reverse complement strand
ACGGGTCAGTTCTCCGCGGTCGACGGTCTGATCACCGGCGAGGAGAACATGTGGCTGATGGCGGACCTGCACCACCTGTCCCGGCGGGAGGGGCGGCGGGTGGCCGCCGGGCTCCTGGAGCGCTTCGGCCTCACCGAGGCCGCGAGGAAGCCCGCGTCGACCTACTCGGGCGGTATGAAGCGGCGCCTGGACATCGCGATGACGCTGGTCGGCGACCCGCGGATCATCTTCCTGGACGAGCCGACCACCGGTCTCGACCCGCGTTCCCGGCACAACATGTGGCAGATCATCAGGGAGCTCGTCACGGACGGCGTCACCGTCTTCCTCACCACCCAGTACCTGGAGGAGGCCGACGAGCTGGCCGACCGCATCGCGGTCCTCAACGACGGCAGGATCGCCGCCGAGGGAACCGCCGAGGAACTCAAGCGGCTCGTCCCGGGCGGCCACGTCCGCCTCCGCTTCACCGACCCGGTCGCGTACACGAGGGCCGTCGCGGCCCTGACCGGCGCCTCCCGCGACGACGAATCCCTCAGCCTCCAGCTCCCGAGCGACGGCAGCCAGCGCGAACTGCGCTCCGTCCTCGACCGGCTGGACGCCGCCGGCATCGAGGCCGACGAACTGACCGTCCACACGCCCGACCTCGACGACGTGTTCTTCGCCCTCACCGGCGGCGCCGCCGGCGACACCCGCATCCCGAACCAGCCCAGCCAGCCCAGCCAGTCCGCCCAGTCCGCCCAGTCCGGCCCGTCCACGGAGGCTGTCCGATGAGCTCCCTGTCCCTCGCCGTGCGCGACTCGTCCACGATGCTGCGCCGCAACCTGCTGCACGCCCGGCGCTATCCGTCGCTCACGCTGAACCTGCTGCTCACGCCGATCATGCTGTTGCTGCTGTTCGTCTACGTCTTCGGCGACACCATGAGCGCGGGCATCGGCGGAGGCGGCGCGGACCGGGCCGACTACATCGCCTACCTGGTCCCGGGTCTGCTGCTGATGACCATCGGCAGCACCACGATCGGCACGGCGGTCTCCGTCTCCAACGACATGACCGAGGGCATCATCGCCCGCTTCCGCACCATGGCGATCCACCGCGGCTCCGTCCTCGTCGGACACGTCGTCGGCAGCGTCCTGCAGTCCGTGGCCAGCGTGGTCCTCGTCGGCGCCGTCGGCGTGGCCATCGGCTTCCGCTCCACCGACGCCACCCCCGTCGAATGGCTCGCCGCCTTCGGCCTGCTCGTCCTGTTCGCCCTGGCACTCACCTGGATCGCCGTCGGCATGGGCCTGGTCAGCCCGAACGCCGAGGCCGCCAGCAACAACGCGATGCCGCTGATCTTCCTGCCGCTGATCTCCAGCGCCTTCGTCCCGGTCGAGGCCATGCCGGGCTGGTTCCAGCCGATCGCCCAGTACCAGCCCTTCACACCGGCCATCGAGACCCTGCGCGGTCTGCTGCTCGGCACCGAGATCGGCCACAACGGCTGGCTCGCCGTCACCTGGTGCGCCGGCCTCGCGGTACTCGGCTACCTCTGGTCGACGTCGAAGTTCAACGACGACCCGAAGTAACCGC
>NZ_JBIBDS010000024.1:2500-4764 GCF_042954805.1 Streptomyces sp. NPDC012637 | reverse complement strand
CTTCAGAACTAACACAGTGGACGCGAGCAACTGAGGACAAGCCCTCGGCCTATTAGTACCGGTCAGCTCCACCCATTACTGGGCTTCCACATCCGGCCTATCAACCCAGTCGTCTACTGGGAGCCTTACCCTCTCAAGGAGGTGGGAATACTCATCTCGAAGCAGGCTTCCCGCTTAGATGCTTTCAGCGGTTATCCCTCCCGAACGTAGCCAACCAGCCATGCCCTTGGCAGAACAACTGGCACACCAGAGGTTCGTCCGTCCCGGTCCTCTCGTACTAGGGACAGCCCTTCTCAATATTCCTGCGCGCACAGAGGATAGGGACCGAACTGTCTCACGACGTTCTAAACCCAGCTCGCGTACCGCTTTAATGGGCGAACAGCCCAACCCTTGGGACCGACTCCAGCCCCAGGATGCGACGAGCCGACATCGAGGTGCCAAACCATCCCGTCGATATGGACTCTTGGGGAAGATCAGCCTGTTATCCCCGGGGTACCTTTTATCCGTTGAGCGACGGCGCTTCCACAAGCCACCGCCGGATCACTAGTCCCGACTTTCGTCCCTGCTCGACCCGTCGGTCTCACAGTCAAGCTCCCTTGTGCACTTACACTCAACACCTGATTGCCAACCAGGCTGAGGGAACCTTTGGGCGCCTCCGTTACCCTTTGGGAGGCAACCGCCCCAGTTAAACTACCCATCAGACACTGTCCCTGATCCGGATCACGGACCGAGGTTAGACATCCAGCACGACCAGAGTGGTATTTCAACGGCGACTCCACAACCACTGGCGTGGCTGCTTCAAAGTCTCCCACCTATCCTACACAAGCCGAACCGAACACCAATATCAAACTGTAGTAAAGGTCCCGGGGTCTTTCCGTCCTTCTGCGCGAAACGAGCATCTTTACTCGTAGTGCAATTTCACCGGGCCTATGGTTGAGACAGTCGAGAAGTCGTTACGCCATTCGTGCAGGTCGGAACTTACCCGACAAGGAATTTCGCTACCTTAGGATGGTTATAGTTACCACCGCCGTTTACTGGCGCTTAAGTTCTCAGCTTCGCAACCCCGAAAGGTCACTAACCGGTCCCCTTAACGTTCCAGCACCGGGCAGGCGTCAGTCCGTATACATCGCCTTACGGCTTCGCACGGACCTGTGTTTTTAGTAAACAGTCGCTTCTCGCTGGTCTCTGCGGCCACCCCCAGCTCAGACAGCAAGTGTCATCACCAGTGGTGGCCCCCCTTCTCCCGAAGTTACGGGGGCATTTTGCCGAGTTCCTTAACCATAGTTCACCCGAACGCCTCGGTATTCTCTACCTGACCACCTGAGTCGGTTTAGGGTACGGGCCGCCATGAAACTCGCTAGAGGCTTTTCTCGACAGCATAGGATCATCCACTTCACCACAATCGGCTCGGCATCAGGTCTCAGGCTACGTGCTGTCCGGATTTGCCTAGACAGCGCCCTACACCCTTACCCCGGGACAACCACCGCCCGGGCTGGACTACCTTCCTGCGTCACCCCATCGCTTACCTACTACCACCTTGGGTCAGCGGCTCCACCACTCCCCTTTGCCCGAAGGCTCCGGGGCGGCTTCACGGCCTTAGCATTAATGGGCTCGATATTGGGCGTTTCAAAGCGGGTACCGGAATATCAACCGGTTGTCCATCGACTACGCCTGTCGGCCTCGCCTTAGGTCCCGACTTACCCTGGGCAGATCAGCTTGACCCAGGAACCCTTAGTCAATCGGCGCACACGTTTCTCACGTGTGTATCGCTACTCATGCCTGCATTCTCACTCGTGAACCGTCCACAACTCGCTTCCGCGGCTGCTTCACCCGGCACACGACGCTCCCCTACCCATCACAGCGGGCGTTGGCCCTATTGCTGCAATGACACGACTTCGGCGGTACGCTTGAGCCCCGCTACATTGTCGGCGCGGAATCACTTGACCAGTGAGCTATTACGCACTCTTTCAAGGGTGGCTGCTTCTAAGCCAACCTCCTGGTTGTCTCTGCGACTCCACATCCTTTCCCACTTAGCGTACGCTTAGGGGCCTTAGTCGATGCTCTGGGCTGTTTCCCTCTCGACCATGGAGCTTATCCCCCACAGTCTCACTGCCGTGCTCTCACTTACCGGCATTCGGAGTTTGGCTAAGGTCAGTAACCCGGTAGGGCCCATCGCCTATCCAGTGCTCTACCTCCGGCAAGAAACACACGACGCTGCACCTAAATGCATTTCGGGGAGAACCAGCTATCACGGAGTTTGATTG
>NZ_JBIBDS010000023.1:0-6510 GCF_042954805.1 Streptomyces sp. NPDC012637 | reverse complement strand
ACGCCGCCGCCAACACCTTCCTCGACGCCCTCGCCCACCACCGCCACACCCACGGACAACCCGCCACCAGCCTCGCCTGGGGACTCTGGGACGAGGGCGGCATGGGCGAGCGGCTGACCGCGACGGACCTCGCGCGGCTGCGCCGCTCCGGGATCGTGCCGATGCCTCCGGAGGAGGCGCTGCGGATGCTGGACACGGCGCTCGGCTCGGCGGAGCCGCTGCTCTACCCGGCCCGGCTCGACCTGAACGCCCTGCGGACCCTCGCGGCCGCCGGTACCGGCCCGGAGCCGCTGCTCGGCCTGGTGCGCGGCGGACCGGCGCGGCGCAGTGCCGCGGCCGGGCCGGGCGCCCGGGCGGCCGGCGGTGCGGTGCCCCTCGCCGACAGGCTGGCGGCGACGCCGGCGGAGGGGCGCGAGGAGCTGGTGCTCGGTCTGGTGCGGGAGCACGTGGCGGCGGTCCTCGGGCACGGCTCGCCGGACCGGATCGACGCCGAACGCGGGCTGCTGGACCTGGGCTTCGACTCGCTGACGGCGGTGGAGTTCCGCAACCGGCTCAACGGGGTGACGGGGCTGCGGCTGCCGACGACGGTGGTCTTCGACCACCCGACGCCGGCGGCGCTCGCCCGGCACCTGCTCGGCGAGCTGGCCGTGACGGCCGGTCCGGCGGGGCCCGCGGGCCCGGCCGGTCCCCTGGAGGCGATCGAGCGGCTCGAGGAGCTGCTGCGGCAGCACTCGGCCGGCACCGCGGCCGGGGACGCCGCGGAGGCGGCCGAGATCACCCAGCGGCTGCAGTCCGTGCTGCAGGGCTGGCACGGACTGACCGCCTCCCTCGCGGAGCCGGCGGCCGACGACCTCGACTCCGCGACCGACGACGAGCTCTTCGAAGCCCTCGACAAGGAGCTCGGCCTGTCCTGATCTCCGCCCCGGCGCCCGGCGCCGTCCCGTCCATCCCTCTTTTCGACAGCAGTGAAGGTTGAGCTCCCGTGGCGAACAACGCTCCCGTGGCGAACGTGGCGAACAACGAAGACAGGCTCCGCGACTACCTCAAGCGGGCGACCACCGACCTGAGGCTGGCCCGGCGCCGGATCTCGGAGATCGAGCAGGCCCGGCACGAGCCGATCGCGATCGTCGGCATGGCCTGCCGCTACCCGGGCGGGGTGTCCTCGCCCGAGGACCTGTGGAAGCTGGTCAGCGAGGGCACCGACGCCATCGGGCCCTTCCCGGACGACCGCGGCTGGGACGAGGACCTGTACGACCCGGACCCGGAGGCCGTCGGCAAGTCGACGACCGCCCGGGGCGGGTTCCTGTACGAGGCGGCGCAGGCGGACGCGTCCTTCTTCGGGCTGAGCCCGCGCGAGGCGATGGCCACCGACCCGCAGCAGCGGCTGCTCCTGGAGACGGCCTGGGAGGCGTTCGAGCGGGCGGGGATCGACCCGACGACCCTGCGCGGCAGCGACACCGGAGTCTTCGCCGGGGTGATGTACAACGACTACGCCTCGCGGCTGCGGCCGGCGCCCGAGGAGTACGAGGGCTATCTGGCCAGCGGCAGCCTGGGCAGCGTGGCCTCGGGCCGCCTCGCCTACGTCTACGGTCTCGAAGGCCCCGCGGTGTCCGTGGACACCGCCTGCTCCTCGTCCCTGGTGGCCCTGCACCTCGCGGTGCAGTCGCTGCGGCAGGGCGAGTGCTCGCTCGCCCTCGCGGGCGGTGCGACGGTGATGGCCACGCCCAACACGTTCGTGGAGTTCAGCCGGCAGCGCGGGCTGTCCGCCGACGGCCGTTGCAAGGCCTTCTCCGCCACGGCCGACGGCACCGGCTGGAGCGAGGGCGTCGGCCTGCTGCTCGTCGAGCGGCTCTCCGACGCCGTCCGCAACGGCCACCCGGTCCTCGCCGTCGTGCGCGGCACCGCGACCAACCAGGACGGCGCGAGCGGCCGGCTGACGGCGCCGAACGGCCCGTCCCAGGAGCGGGTGATCCGCCAGGCGCTCGCCAACGCGCAGCTGACGTCCGACCAGGTCGACGCGGTCGAGGCGCACGGCACCGGCACGACGCTGGGCGACCCGATCGAGGCGCAGGCCCTGATCAACACGTACGGGCGCGAGCGCGACGCGGAACGCCCGCTCTGGCTCGGCTCGTTGAAGTCGAACATCGGCCACACGCAGGCCGCCGCGGGCGTCGGCGGCGTCATCAAGATGGTGATGGCGATGCGCAACGGCAGGCTGCCGCGCACGCTGCACGTCGACCGGCCGACGGACCACGTCGACTGGTCGGCGGGCACCGTGCGGCTGCTCACCGAGGAGCAGCCCTGGACGGCCGCCGACGAGACCCCGCTGCGGGCCGCCGTGTCGTCGTTCGGCATCAGCGGCACCAACGCGCACGTCGTGATCGAGCAGGCGACGGAGCGGACCGCCGAGCAGCACGCGGAGCAGCCCGACGGCGAGCCCGCCCGCCAGGACGCGGCGGACGCCAAGGGCCCCCGGGCCACCGCCGGCGGCGCGGACGCCGGCCCGGCCGACGCCCGGGAGTCCGCCGAGGAGACCGCCGGACTCCCGGACCTGCCCTGGCTGTTGTCGGCCAGGTCGGAGCAGGCCCTGAAGGAGCAGGCGCGCCGCCTGCACACGTTCGCGACCGAGCACCCGGACGCGCCGCCGCAGGAGGTCGCGGGCGCGCTCGCGGCCCGTGCCCGCTTCGACCACCGCGCCGTCGTGGACGCGGCGGGCGACCGCGAGGCGCTGCTCACCGCCCTGGACGCCCTCGCCGAGGGCGGCGAGGCCGCCGGTCTGACCACCGGCACCGCGCTCACCGGAAAGACGGCGTTCCTGTTCACCGGCCAGGGCAGCCAGCGCCTCGGCATGGGCCGCGAACTGTACGAGTCCCACCCGGTGTTCGCCGCCGCCTTCCACGAGGTGTGCGACCGCTTCGACGCGATCCTGGACCGGCCGCTGCACGAGGTGATGTGGGGCCAGGACGCGGCGACGCTCAACCGGACGCAGTACGCGCAGGCCGCGCTCTTCACCCTGCAGACCGCGCTCTACCGGACCCTGGAGCACCACGGTCTGGTCCCCGACGCGCTGATCGGCCACTCGATCGGCGAGATCGCCGCCGCGCACGCCGCCGGCGTCCTGGACCTGCCCGACGCCGTCACGCTGGTCGCGGTCCGCGGGCGGCTGATGCAGGCCGCCCGCGGCGACGGCGCGATGCTCGCCGTGCGCGCCTCGGAGGAGGAGGTGCGGGAGGCCCTCGTCGGCGTCGAGGGCGATCTGGACGTCGCGGCCGTGAACGGCCCGGAGGCCACGGTGATCTCCGGCGCGCAGGACGCGGCCGAGGCGGTGGCGCAGCACTTCGCGAAGCTCGGCCGCAAGACCACGCGCCTGACGGTCAGTCACGCCTTCCACTCGGCGCACATGGACGAGGTCCTCGGCGACTTCCGCAAGGCGATCGAGGGCCTGACCTTCCACGCGCCGAAGATCCCGGTGATCTCCAACGTGACCGGTCTGCCGGCCACCGGCGACGACCTGGTCACCCCGGCCTACTGGGCGAACCACATCCGCCGGGCCGTCCGCTTCCACCCCGGCATCCGGCACCTGGAGTCGACCGGCACCAGCCGGTTCCTGGAGCTCGGGCCGGACGCGACGCTCACGGCGCTCGCCCAGGACTCGCTCACCGAGCCGGCCGTTCTCGCGCCGACGCTGCGCAAGAACGCGCCCGAGTCCACGACCCTCGCGACCGCGCTCGCCCGCCTGCACACCGCGGGCCACACGCCGGCCACCTGGCGGCCCCAGGCCCCGGTGCCGTCCGTGGAGGGCCTGCCCACCTACGCGTTCCAGCGCGAGCGCTTCTGGCTGTCGCCCGGCGCCGTGACGACGGACGTCGCGTCCGCGGGACTCGCGGCCTCCGAGCACCCGCTGCTCGGCGCCCTGGTGGCGCTGGCCGACAGCGACCAGCTGGTGTTCACCGGCCGGATCTCGACGCGTACCCACGCCTGGCTCGCCGACCACACCATCGCCGGCACCACCCTGCTTCCCGGCACGGCCCTCGCCGACCTCGCCCTCCACGCCGCCGGCCACACCGACACGCCCACGCTGGAGGAACTCACCCTCGAGTCCCCGCTGCTGCTGCGCGCGGACACGCCGGTGACCCTGCACGTCACGGTCGGGCCCGCGGCCGGCGACGGCAGCCGGACGGTCGCCGTGCACTCGCGCACGGACGACGCCGAGTCCTGGACCCGGCACGCGTCGGGCACCCTCTCGGACGCGGTCGACGCGCCCGAGGAGCTGCCGTGGCCGCCGCCGGGCGAGCGCGTCGACCTCACGGGCGCGTACGAGGAGCTGCACGCCCACGGCTACACCTACGGGCCCGCCTTCCAGGGCCTGACCTCGCTCTGGCGCGACGGCGACGACCTGTACGCCGAGATCGAGCTCCCCGAGGGCGTCGACGCCGCGGGGCACACCCTTCACCCCGCCCTCCTCGACGCCGCGCTCCACCCGTGGGCGCGCGAGGTCATGGGCGAGGACGCCGGGAGCGTGCTGCTGCCCTTCAGCTGGCGGGGCGTGACCCTGCACGCCGTGGAGGCGACCCGGGTGCGGCTGCGGCTGACCCGGACCGGCGGGGACACCGTACGGCTGCTGCTGACCGACCCGGCCGGCGCTCCGGTCGCCACGGTGTCCGCCGTGACCGCGCGGGCGGGCGCCCTGGCCGACCTCTCGGCCGGCGCGGAAGGGCCGGGTGCCGGGCGGACCCCGCTGCACCTGGTCGACTGGAAGCCGCTGCCCACGGCCGGTACGGCGGCCGCGGCGCCGAAGGCCGTCGCCGTCCTCGGCCCGGACCCGCTGGGCCTGGCCGAGGCGCTCGGCGCGCCGGCCCACGCCGACGCCGCCGCGCTGCACGCGGCCGTCGCGGCGGGCGCCGAGACCCCCGGTGTCGTGCTCGCCACCTTCCTGGACGAGACCCCGGCCACGGACGACACGGCCTCGGCTCTCGAACTCCCTTCGCGGGTACAGGCGTTGAGCACCCGGGCGCTCGAACTGACGCAGGACTGGCTGGAGTGGGAGTGGCCGGCCGGTGCCGCGGCGGAGCCGCGGTTCGTGGCCGTGACCCGCGGCGCCGTGGCCGCCAGGCCCGGGCCCGAGATCCGGGATCTGGCCGCGTCCGCCGTGTGGGGCCTGCTGCGCGCCGCGCGCACGGAACACCCGGACAGGTTCGGCCTGTTGGACGTCGACGACGTCGTCAAGGAGCGTACGGACGGGCTGGCCGCGGCGGTGTCGGCGCTGCTCGCCGGGGACGAGCACCAGCTCGCGGTGCGCGACGGCGGTGCCTACGCGCCCCGCCTGGTGCGGGCCGACCGGGCGCCCGAGGTGCTCGTGCCGCCGAAGGACACCCCGTACTGGCGGCTCGACGTGCACAGCTCCGGCACCCTGGGCAATCTGGCGCTGCTGCCCGCGCCGGAGGCGGGCGCGCCGCTGGGCCACGGCGAGGTGCGGGTCCAGGTGCGGGCCGCGGGTCTGAACTTCCGTGACGTGCTCGTGGGCCTCGGGATGTACCCGGGCGACGAGGCGCGGATCGGCGGAGAGGCGGCCGGCGTCGTCCTGGAGACGGGGCCGGGCGTGACCTCGGTGGCGGTAGGCGACCGGGTCATGGGCCTGTTCCCGCTGGGTGCGATCGGGCCGGTGGCGGTCACCGACCACCGCTGGGTGACCCGGATGCCGCAGGGCTGGACGTTCACGGACGCCTCGGTGATCCCGGTCGTGTTCCTCACCGCGTACTACGGCCTGGAGGACCTGGCGAAGGTGCGCCCGGGCGAGTCGCTGCTCGTGCACGCGGCGACCGGCGGTGTGGGCATGGCCGCGCTGCAGCTCGCACACCACTGGGGCCTGGAGGTCTACGGCACGGCGAGCAGGCCCAAGTGGGACGTGCTGCGTTCACTGGGCGTGGCCGAGGACCGGATCGCCTCGACCCGCACGCTCGACTTCGAGGAGCAGTACCGGGCCGCCACCGGCGGCCGGGGCTTCGACGTGGTGCTGAACTCGCTGGCCCAGGAGTTCGTGGACGCGTCGCTGCGGCTGCTCGCGCCGGGCGGCCGGTTCCTGGAGATGGGCAAGACCGACATCCGCGACGAGGCCGAGGTGCGGGAACGGTACGCGGGCGTGTCGTACACCGCGTACGACCTGATGCGGGTGGAGCCCGAGCGGGTCCAGGAGATGCTGGTCGAGCTGGTGCGGCTGTTCGAGTCCGGGGAGCTGCGGCGGCTGCCGGTGACCGCGTGGGACGTGAGCCACGCGCCGGAGGCGCTGCGCTACCTGAGCCAGGCCCGGCACACGGGCAAGGCGGTCCTGACGCTGCCGGCTCCGCCGGACCCTGAGGGGACGGTGCTGATCACGGGAGGCACGGGCGTCCTGGGCAGCATGCTGGCCCGTCACCTGGTGACGAAGCACGGCGCGCGTCACCTCGTCCTCACCAGCCGCCGCGGACCCGACGCCCCCGGCGCCGACACCCTCGCCACCGAACTCACCGCACT
>NZ_JBIBDS010000022.1:0-7162 GCF_042954805.1 Streptomyces sp. NPDC012637 | reverse complement strand
AGTGCGGTGAGTTCGGTGGCGAGGGTGTCGGCGCCGGGGGCGTCGGGTCCGCGGCGGCTGGTGAGGACGAGGTGACGCGCGCCGTGCTTCGTCACGAGATGACGGGCGAGGAGGCTGCCGAGCGCACCGGTGCCTCCGGTGATCAGCACCGTGCCCTCAGGGTCGAACAGCCCTGCTCCCGGGCCTGCTTCGGCGCCCGCGGCCGCTCCGGCGGCTCCGGCCGCCCCTGCCGCGCGGTCACGCTCGGCGCGGGCCAGGGTAGGAGCGAACAACTGTCCGTTCCGTACGGCCACTTCGCCGCGTCCGACGGCCACCACGGCCGGCAGCGACTCCGCCTCCGCCGCCCAGTCGTCGCCGAGCCCGCCCACGGCTCCGTCGGTGTCCGGCGCCGGCGGGAGGTCCACCAGGGTGAACCGGCCCTCGGTCTCCTGCTGCGCGGTCCGCAGCAGACCCCACACCGTCGACACGCCCGGTGAGGTCACCCGGGGATCCGGGCCCGCCGCGACGGCGCCGCACGTGACCATGAGGAGCCTGGTGTCGGCGAGCCGATCGTCGGACAGCCACTCCTGCACCACGGCGAGCGCGTCGACCGCGGCGGCGTCGGCGGTGGCGAGCACGTCGTCGCCGTCCTCCCGCCAGGGCAGCACGACCACCGACGGCACCGGTCCGCCCGCGTCCAGCGCGGCCCGCAGCCCCGCCAGGTCCGCGTGCCGGGCCCGGATGCCGAGCCGGTCGGCCACCGCGTCGCCGTCCTTGCCGAGCGTCGCCCAGGAGGCGGCAGGCGCGTCCGGATCCGCCGGCCGCTCCGCCGGAACCTGCCGCCAGCGCAGCACGTAGAGCGGGTCGAGGGAGCCCGCCGAGGCCTCGGCGAGCGCGCTCGGGTCCACGGCGCGCAGGGCCAGTTCGGCCACCTCGGCCACCGGCGCGCCGGTCGCGTCCGCCAGCGTCAGGGCCGCCGTGTCCGTACCCGTCCTGCGCAGCCGCACCCGCAGCGCCCGGGCACCCTCGGCGTACGCGGAGATCCCGGACCAGCTGAACGGCACCCGCAGCGGCGCCTCCGGGTCGGCAACCAGCAGCGCGTGCAGCGCGGCGTCGAGCAGCGCGGGATGCAGCACGTGACCGGCGTTGCCGGTGCCGGTGTCATGGCCCTCGCCGGCGTCGTCCGGCAGGGCGACCTCGGCGTACAGATCGTCGCCGTCCCGCCACAGGCCCGTGAGGCCCTGGAACAGCGGCCCGTACGCGTACCCGCGGGCGGCGAGGGCGTCGTACGCGCCCGTGAGGTCGACCGGCTCGCCGGCCGGCGGCCAGGAGAGGTGCTCCGCGGAGGCGCCCTCGGACGCACCGGCGGCGAGGGAACCGGTCGCGTGCCGGATCCAGTCCGCCCCGTCCCCGGCCCCGGCGGTCTCCTCGCCGCCGTCCGCCGCGCGCGAGTGCACGGCCAGCGGCCTGCGGCCGGCCCCGTCGGGCGCGCCGACCCGCAGCTGGAGGTCGACGGCGCCCGACTCGGGCAGCACCAGCGGGGCCTCCAGGGTCAGGTCGTCGACCGACCCGGCCGCGGCGAGGTCCGCCGCGTGCAGCGCCAGGTCGACCAGGGCCGCGCCGGGCAGCAGGACCGCCCCGCCGACGGCGTGCTCCTCCAGCCACGGGTGGCTGCGCCGGGACAGCCGCCCGGTCAGCACGAACCCGTCGTCGTCGGCGAGCCGGACCGCGGTGTCCAGCAGCGCGTGCCCGGATCCGGCGCCGCCCGGCCGCTCCGCGCGGCGGGTGAGCCAGTAGTGGTCCTGCCGGAAGGGGTAGGTCGGCAGGTCCTCGGGATGCGCCGGCGTGCGGTCCGGCCGCCAGTTCGTGGGGGAGAGCCCGCCGACGTGCAGCCGGGCCAGGGCAGCGCCGAACGTGGCCGCCTCGTCCCCGCCGCGGCGCAGGGCCGGGGCGAGCACGGCGGGACCGGACAGCGACTGCCGCGCGAGGGCCGTCAGGATCGCGTCCGGGCCGAGCTCGACGTACCGCACGACGCCGCGCTCCTCCAGGACCCGGACGTGGTCGGTGAAGCGGACCGTGTCGCGGATGTGCGCCGTCCAGTAGGCGGCGGTCGTCGGGTCGCCGCTCATGACGAGCGGCACCGACGGCTGCCGGAAGCGGATCCCCGCGACGGCCTCCTCGAACTCACGGAGCATCGGCTCCATGAGCGGCGAGTGGAAGGCGTGGCTGACCTTGAGCCGGGTGGTGCGCCGGCCGAGCGCGGCGAACGCGTCGCGGACCGCGAGCGCGTCCTCCTCGGCGCCTGAGACCACGGTGGAGTCCGGGCCGTTGAGCGCGGCGACGGACAGCCGCGGCGTGAGGTGCGGCAGCACCTCCTCCTCGGTGGCCTGGACGGCGATCATCGCGCCGCCGGCCGGCAGCGCCTGCATCAGCCGGCCGCGGACGGTGACGAGCCGTGCCGCGTCGTCCAGGTCGAGGACGCCGGCGACGTGCGCGGCGGCGATCTCGCCGATGGAGTGGCCCGCCAGCTGGTCGGGGACGACGCCCCGGTGCTCCAGCGCCCGGTAGAGCGCGGTCTGCAGGGCGAACAGGGCCGGCTGGGTGTACTCGGTGCGGTTCAGGAGCTCCGCGTCCTCGCCCCACATCACGTCCCGCAGCGGCCGGTCGAGGTGCCGGTCGAGCGCTGCGAGCGCCTCGTCGAACGCGGCGGCGAACACCGGGTCGGCGGCGTGGAGTTCGCGTCCCATGCCGATCCGCTGGCTGCCCTGGCCGGTGAACAGGAACGCGGTGCCACCGGCGAGCGCGGTGCCTGCGGTCAGGCCCGGGGCCTCGGCGCCTTCGGCGAGGGCGGCCAGGGCGGTGAGCAGCGCGTCCCGGTCGCCGGCCGCGTCGACGACGGCGCGGTGGTCGAAGCGGGTGCGGGCGGCGAGCGAGGCCGCGACCTGCCGCATCGGCACCTCGGGGTGTCCGGTGGCGTACGCGTGGAGCAGGCGGGCCTGGTCCTTCAGGCCCTCGGCGGTCTTCGCCGACAACAGCCAGGGCAGGTCGGGAAGTTCCGTCCGCTCGGTGGCGGCGGTCTCCTCCGGTGCCTGCTCGATGATCACGTGGGCGTTGGTGCCGCTGATGCCGAAGGAGGAGACGCCCGCGCGGCGCGGCTCCCGGTCGGCCGGCTGCCAGGGCCGGTTCTCGGTGAGCAGCCGCACGGTGCCGTCGGACCAGTCGACGTGATCCGTCGGGTCCTGCGCGTGCAGGGTCCGGGGCAGCACCCCGTTCCGCATCGCCATGATCATCTTGATGACGCCGCCGACCCCGGCGGCGGCCTGCGAGTGACCGATGTTCGACTTCAACGAACCCAGCCAGAGCGGGTGTTCGGCGTCGCGCTCGCTTCCGTACGTGTTGATGAGCGCCTGCGCCTCGATCGGGTCGCCCAGGCGGGTGCCCGTGCCGTGCGCCTCGACCGCGTCGACCTGGGCGGCTGTCAGACGGGCGTTGGCGAGGGCCTGGCGGATCACCCGCTCCTGCGACGGCCCGTTGGGCGCGGTCAGGCCGTTGCTCGCGCCGTCCTGGTTCGTCGCCGTACCCCGGACGACCGCGAGCACCTGGTGCCCGTTGCGGCGCGCGTCGGACAGCCGCTCGAGGAGCAGCAGACCGACGCCCTCGCTCCAGCCGGTGCCGTCGGCGTCACGGGAGAACGACTTGCAGCGGCCGTCGGACGACAGCCCGCGCTGCCGGCTGAACTCCACGAACGTGCCCGGCGTCGACATCACCGTCGCGCCGCCCGCCAGGGCGAGCGAGCACTCGCCCTGCCGCAGCGACTGCGCCGCCAGGTGCAGCGCCACCAGCGACGACGAGCACGCCGTGTCCACGGTGATCGCCGGACCCTCGAGGCCGTAGGTGTAGGCGATGCGGCCCGACACCACGCTCCCGAGCGTGCCCGTCAGGAGGATGCCCTCGAGCTCCTGCGGCATGTGCTGCACGTGCGGCGCGTAGTCGTGGTACATCGTGCCCGCGAACACGCCCGTGTCACTGCCCCGCACCTCGCCGGGGTCGATGCCGGCCCGCTCGAAGGTCTCCCACGCCGTCTCCAGCAGCAGTCGCTGCTGCGGGTCCATGGCCGTCGCCTCGCGCGGGCTGATGCCGAAGAACTCGGCGTCGAACTCGCCCGCACGGTAGAGGAAGCCGCCCTGGTCCGTGGTGGACCTGCCGACCGCCTCCGGGTCCGGGTCGTACAGGTTCTCCAGGTCCCAGCCGCGGTCCTCGGGGAACGGCCCGATCGCGTCCGTACCCTCGCTCACCAGCCGCCACAGGTCCTCGGGCGAGGCCACCCCGCCCGGGAAACGGCAGGCCATGCCGACGATCGCGATCGGCTCGTACGCGTCCTCCGGCCCGCTCCCGGTCGCGGCCCGCGCCGCCGGGACGAGCGCGGAACCGGCCGGAGCGCCCGGTGCCCCCGACGAGGTGAGCCGCTCCCGCAGGTGCGCCACCAGCGCCTGCGGCGACGGATAGTCGAAGACCAGGGTGGCCGAAAGCCGCAGCCCCGTCACCGCGTTGATCCGGTTGCGCAGTTCCACCGCGCTCAGCGAGTCGAAGCCGAGGTCCTTGAACCCGGTGGTGACGTCGACGGCCGACGCCGACGCGTGACCGAGCACCGCCGCCGCCTGCTCCCGCACCAGCTCCGTGATCCTGCGCTGCTGTCCGGCCTCGTCGAGACCGGCGAGCTCCGCGGCGAGACCGCCGCCGGCGGCCGGCGCCGCGGCGGCGACCCGGCGCAGCGGCGCGCGGACCAGGCCCCGCAGCAGCGGCGGCACGCCGTCGGCCGCGGCCCGCGACCGCACCGCAGCCAGATCGAGCCGCGCGGGCACGAGCAGCGGCTCGGGACGGCCGAAGGCCGCGTCGAACAGGGCCAGGCCCTCGGCCTCCGTCATCGCCACCACTCCGGACCGGGCCATGCGGGCCAGGTCGGAGCCGCCGAGCTTCTCGCCCATGCCGCCCTCGCCCCACAGGCCCCAGGCCAGCGCGGTCGCCGGAAGGCCGAGCGCGTGGCGGTGGTGGGCGAGGGCGTCGAGGAAGGTGTTCGCGGCGGCGTAGTTCGCCTGCCCGGCCGCGCCGATCAGACCCGACACCGAGGAGTAGACGACGAACGCGGCCAGGTCCAGGTCCGCGGTCAGCTCGTGGAGGTGGAACGCGGCCTCCGCCTTCGGGCGCACCACGGTGTCGAGCCGCTCCGCCGTCAGCGCGGTCACCACGCCGTCGTCGAGGACACCGGCCGTGTGCACGACCGCGGTCAGCGGACGGTCGGCGGGCACCGAAGCGACCAGCGCGGCGAGCGCCTCCCGGTCGGCGGTGTCGCAGGCCACGACCCGCGCCTCGGCACCCGACTCGGCCAGCCGGGCGACCAGTTCGTCCGCACCGGGCGCCTCGGGGCCTCGGCGGCTGGTGAGCAGCAGATGCCGTACGCCGTGCCGGACGACCAGGTGCTCGGCGAGCAGCCGGCCGAGCCGGCCGAAGGCGCCGGTGATCAGGACGGTGCCGTCGGCGGCGAGGGGCGAGGAGGCGGAGGAGGGAGAGGCGGGAGAGGAGGACTCGGGGGAGCCGGCGGAGGCGGTCGGCACGTCCTCCTCGACCCGGGCCAGCCGGGGCACGCGGATCTCGCCCGTGCGGACCGCGCTCTGCGGCTCCCCGGACGCGACCACGGTCTCCAGCCGCTGCCAGGACTCCGCCGCTCCGTCGACGTCGACGAGCGCGAAACGGCCCGGGTACTCGGACTGCACCGAACGCAGCAGGCCCCACAGCGGTGCGGCGACCAGTCCACGCGCCGTCACCTCGGGAGCCGCGCCCTCGGCGGCGGCCTCCGCGGTGGTGCCCACGGCGTCCCGCGTGACGACCAGCATCCGGGTGTCCGCGAGCCGCTCGTCGTCCAGCAGCGCCTGCACCGTCGCCAGGGCCTCGTGGGCGGCGCCGCGGGCCTCGGCCGGCGGGAAGGGAGCGCCGGAGCCGGCCGGCGCGGCCGCGTGCACGACGAGCCCGGGCACGGTCGCCGTTCCGGCGTCCAGCGCCGTCCGCAGCGCGTCCAGCGACGCGTACGTCTCCGCGCCGAGCGCGGCGGCGAGTTCCCCGGCCTCCGGCGAGGCGCCGAGCACCACCCGGTGCTCGCGGTCCTCACGGTCGTCACGGCCCTCGGCACCGGCGGCCACGGACGGCTGCCAGGCGACCGTGAACAGCGGCTGACGGCGGGCACCGTCCGCGAGCCGGCCGGCCTCCACCCGGCGCAGCACCAGCGACTCGACGACAGCGACCGGCGCGCCCGCCGGATCGTCCAGACGCAGCGTGACGCCGCCGTCGGCGGACGGCGTCGCGTGCACCCGCAGCCGGGTCGCACCCGTCGAGTACAGGGTCACGCCGCCGAAGCCGAACGGCAGCAGGCCCTCGGCCCCGTCGACCAGCGGATGCAGCGCGGCGTCGAGGAGGGCCGGGTGGAGGGTGTGCCCGGTGGTGTCGACGCCCTCGGGGAGCTCGATCTCGGCGAAGAAGTCGTCGCCGTCGCGCCAGAGCGCGGTCAGCCCCTGGAAGGCGGGCCCGTACGAGTATCCGTGCGCGTCGAGCCGCTCGTACGTCCCCGTGAGATCGGCCCGCTCGCCCGGCGGCGGCCACGCGATCGGCTCGGGAGCCGGAGCGGCGTCCGTGAGCGTGCCCGAGGCGTGCCGGGTCCACGGCTCCGACTCGTCCGCGCGCGAATGCACGGTGATCGCCCGGCGGCCCGCCGGGTCCGCCGCCTCCACCGTCACCTGGAGGGTGACCGCGGTGTCCGCGCTCAGGGCGAGCGGGGACTCCAGGGTCAGCTCCTCCACCGTACGCACCTGTGCGAGACCGGCCGCGTGGAGCGCGAGGTCCGTGAAGGCGGTGCCGGGCAGGAGCGCGGTGCCGGAGATGGTGTGGTCGGCGAGCCAGGGGTGGGTGCGCAGCGAGATCCGGCCGGTGAGGACCAGCTGGTCGCTGTCCGCGAGCGTCACCACCGCACCGAGCAGCGCGTGGTCCGTGGCGGTGAGCCCGGCGGCCGTGACGTCCGTTCCGCCCCGCCGCGACGAGAGCCAGTAGTGCTCGTGCTGGAAGGGGTAGGTGGGCAGGCCTTCGGGGATGCGGGTGGGGGCCGCGGGCTGCCAGGTGGTGGGGGTGTGGCCCGCGG
>NZ_JBIBDS010000021.1:0-16629 GCF_042954805.1 Streptomyces sp. NPDC012637 | reverse complement strand
TCGCCGACGCCGAAGCCGTCGAAGCCGAGTTCCTCGGCCAGCAGCGCGTTGTCGATCACCTCCCGGAAGCGCTCGTTGGTGGACTTCTGGACGCCGGTCACCGGGTCCGGGGCGTGCACGATGAGGGTGATGGCCAGGAACTTCACGACGCCACCCGCCGGATCTCCGGCTGCCCGGCGAAGGCGTCGGGGCCAGCCTCGGGATGGGCGTCGGGATGGGCCAGGCCGAGGTGCTCGCGGAGCGTGGTGCCGGTGTACTCGTGGCGGAACACACCGCGTTCCTGGAGCAGCGGGACGACGGTGTCGGCGAACGCGTCGAGACCGCCGGGGGTGATGTGCGGGACCAGGATGAAGCCGTCGGCGGCGTCCGTCTGGACGAAGTGGTCGATGGTGTCGGCGACCGTGACCGGGGAGCCGACGAACGACTGGCGGCCGGTGGTCTCGATGACCAGCTCGCGGATCGACAGGTTCTCCGCTTCGGCGCGCTCGCGCCATTCCCTGGCCACGGCGAGCGGGTCGCGGAACGACCGGACGCCGGCCCGGCCGCGGGCGATGGTGTGTTCGCCGGGGTCCGGGTCGATGTCGGGGAGCGGGCCGTCCGGGTCGTACCCGGACAGGTCCCGGTTCCAGACGTGTTCGAGGTACCTGATCGCCGTCCGGCCGCTGACCTGCTGCCGTCGTACCTCACGGGCCAGCTCCTGCGCCTCGGCGTCGGTGTCGCCGAGCACGAAGGTCGCCGCGGGCAGGATCAGGAGCTGGTCGTGGCTCCGGCCGTGACGGGCCAGGCGTCCCTTGACGTCGGTGTAGAAGGCCCGGCCGGCCTCCAGGGTGCTGTGCCTGCTGAAGATGGCGTCCGCGCTGGAGGCGGCGAACTCGCGGCCCTCCTCGGAGTCTCCGGCCTGGAAGATCACCGGGCGGCCCTGCGGGCTGCGCGGGACGTTGAACCGGCCGGCGATGTCGAAGTGCCGCCCGTGGTGGACGAAGGCTCCGGCCCGCGCTCCCTTCAGGAAGATCCCGGACTCCCGGTCGGCGACGATCTCGTCGCCGTGCCACGAGTCGAACAGCTCGATGGCGGTGGACAGGAACTCCTCGGCCCGGGAGTACCGCTGGTCCTCGGGGAGGAAGCCGCCGCGCCGGAAGTTCTCGCCGGTGAAGGCGTCCCAGGAGGTGACGACGTTCCAGGCGGCGCGTCCGCCGGACAGGTGGTCCAGGCTGGCGAACTGGCGGGCCACCTCGTAGGGCTCGTTGAAGGTGGAGTTGATGGTGCCGGTCAGGCCGAGGCGGTCGGTGACGGCGGCGAGCGCGGACAGGACGGTGAAGGTGTCGGGCCGCCCCACCACGTCCAGGTCGTATATCCGGCCGCCCTGTTCGCGCAGCCGCAGTCCCTCGGCGAGGAACAGGAAGTCGAACTTCGCGCGTTCGGCGGTCCGCGCGAAGTGCGCGAACGAGTCGAACTCGATGTGGCTGCCCGCCCGGGGGTCGCTCCACACCGTGGTGTTGTTCACGCCGGGGAAGTGGGCGGCGAGGTGGATCTGCTTCATGGGCTTGCCGTTGGTCGGGTTCGTCGGGTTCGTCGGGTTCGTCATGGTGGTGCGACTCCTGCGGCTCAGACGGCGGCGGCGTAGCGGTTCGCGGGGCGGGCGAGTCCGAGCAGCCCCCGGAGGGTGTCCGCCTCGTAGGCGTGCCGGAAGGCGCCTCGGCTCTGGAGTTCGGGCCCGAGACCCCGCGTGATCTGCTCCAGGTCGTGGCCGATCGCTCCCGGGCGCAGCCGGAAACCGCTCAGCCCGGCCTCACGCAACTCCAGCAGCAGGTCGGCGAGTTGCCGTGGCGTGCCCGTGAACACCTCGGCGTCGCTGGTGAAGGCGTGGCCGGCAAGACCGTCCAGGCGGGCCCTGCGGTCCTCCGCCGCCGCGGGATCGTCGTCCAGGAACACGACCAGGTCGCCGAAGACGTGCAGTCGCTCCCCCGCCCGCCCCGCGGCGTCCTGGGCGGCGCGGATCTCGGCCACGGCGGCACGGGCGTGGCCGGTGTCGCGCGGGGTGACGTACCCGATGTCGGCGGAGCGGCCCACCAGTCGGTACGGCACGCCTTCGTGCGCGAGCGCGCTGACGACCGGCTGGCCCTGCGGCGGCCGTGGGGTGATCGAGGGCCCCCTGACGCGGAAGTGCCGGCCCTCGAAGTCGATGTAGTGCAGCTTGTCGCGGTCGACGAAGCGCCCGGTGGCGACGTCACGGATCTCCGCGTCGTCCTCCCAGCTGTCCCACAGGCGGCGCACCACCTCGACGTGGTCGGCGGCCTCCTCGAACAGCTCGGCGATCAGCTCCCGGGCGGCCGGGGTGTCCCGGTCCTCGGCGCGGAGGGCCGGGAAGGCACGGCGGCCGAAGTGCGCGGCCTCGTTCCGCCGTGCCGTCACCTGGACGCGCAGGCCCGCGCGACCGTTGCTGACGTAGTCCAGGGTGGCGATCGCCTTGGAGATGTGGAACGGCTCGGTGTGGGTGGCCACCACGGTCGGCACCAGTCCGATGTGCCGGGTCAGCGGTGCGACCCGGGCGGCGACCAGCACGGCGTCCAGCCGCCCCCGGACCTGGTCGGTGCGCTCGTCCGGCTCCGTGGGGTGCGAGGACTGCGGCCCGAGCCCGTCCTCGATCGTCACGAAGTCGAGCAGGCCGCGTTCGGCCTCGGTCACGAGGCCGGCCCAGTAGGCGGCGGTGAACAGGTCACGGGGGCGGGCGTCCGGCTCGCGCCATGCGGCCGGGTGCCAGCCGGCGCCGTCCAGCGCCACGGCGAGGTGGAGAGGGGGATGTGCGGACACGAGGAGGGGCCCTTCCTGGTCGGGGCTACTTGTTGGTCTTCGGCAGGCCGGGCGGGTTGATCGCGGACGTGGTCACGGCCTCGTCGGACAGGCCCCAGCGCTGGAGCACCTTCGCGTACGTGCCGTTCTCGATGACGTGGTTGAGCGCGTCGGCGAGCGGCTTGGCCAGGCCGCTGTCCTTCTTGGTGGTGGCGGCGATGAGGCCCTGGAGGGTGGCGCCGGCGCCGGAGTACGTGCCGACCACCTCCGTCTTCCCGGTGGTGGCCGCGTGGTAGGCGGCGGTCGGGTTCGGCCCGAGGTAGAGGTCGATGCGGCCGGACTGCAGGGCGAGGTAGGTGTCGCTGTCGTTCTGGTAGTACTTGATGTCCACCGGCTTGCGGCCGGCCTTGACGTTCTCCTTGCTCCACTCGACGAGCAGCTTCTCCTGGTTGGTGCCGCTGCCCACGGCGACGGTCCGGCCGGCGACGTCCGCGGGCCCGGTGATCTTCAGGCCGCTGCCCTTCTTCGCCTCGAAGCCCAGGTTGTCCTCGCGGTAGGTGGCGAAGTCGTACTTCTCCTTGCGCTCCTCGGTGACGGTGATGTTGCTGAAGCCGACGTCGTACTTGGCGCTGTCCAGGCCGACGAAGATGTTCTCCCAGGAGACCGTGTTGATGTGCGGCTCGAGGCCGAGTACGTCGGCGACCAGGTACGCGATGTCGGGCTCGACTCCGATGACGGTCTTGTTGTCGGTGGCGAAGAAGGTCAGCGGCGCGGCCGAGCCGGAGGAGTCGACGATCTCCAGGGTGCCGCGCTTGCGGATCTCCTCCGGGACGGCGGCGGCTATGGAGTCGACCTTGGCGGTGGTGACGCGGTTCTGGTCGGGGCTCAGGTTGATCTTCACCGTGCCGCCCGACGCGGCCGCGACCTCGGTCGTACCGCCGTCGGAGGGGTTGCCGCAGGCGGCGAGGACGAGGGAGGCGGTCAGTCCCAGGGCCGCGGCGGCGGTGCGGCGGTTGATCGAGGTGGTCATGGACGTGCTCCTTGCGTGGAAGGGGGTGCCCGGAGGAGGTGCCCGGAGGGTGAGGGGTGGTCAGAGGACCTTGGAGAGGAAGGCGCGGGTGCGCTCGTGCCGCGGGTCGTCCAGGACGTCCGCGGGCGGGCCCTGCTCCACGACGACGCCGTCGTCCATGAACACCACGGTGTCGGCGACCTCGCGGGCGAAGCCGATCTCGTGGGTCACGACGATCATGGTGGTGCCGGTGCGGGCCAGGTCCTTGATGACGTCGAGGACCTCGCCGACGAGCTCCGGGTCGAGTGCCGAGGTGGGTTCGTCGAAGAGCAGCACCTTCGGTTCGAGGGCGAGGGCGCGGGCGATGGCCACGCGCTGCTGCTGGCCGCCGGAGAGCTGCCGCGGATAGGCCTCGGTCTTGTCGGCGAGGCCGACGCGGTCGAGGAGCCGGCGGGCGGTCTCCTCCGCTTCCCTGCGCGGGCGGCGCAGCGCGGAGACGGGGGCCTCGATCAGGTTCTCCAGCACGGTCAGGTGCGGGAAGAGGTTGAAGTTCTGGAACACGAACCCGATGTGGGTGCGCTGCTTGAGGACGTCCTTCTCCTTCAGCTCGTACAGCTTGTTGCCGGAGCGGCGGTAGCCGATGAGCTCGTCGTCGATGCTGATCCAGCCCTGGTCGACCTTCTCCAGGTGGTTGATGGTGCGCAGCAGCGTGGACTTCCCGGAGCCGGACGGGCCGAGGATCACGGTGACCTCGCCCGCCCGGACCTGCAGGTCGACGCCGCGCAGCACTTCCAGCGGGCCGAAGCTCTTGTGGACGCCGTGGACGTCGACCATGACGGTGCTCATGAGCTCTCCTTCGTCACGAGGCGCCGGGCCCGCTGGAGCGGGGTGGGCGGCGGGGTGCGGTCGGCGCCCCGGGCGTAGCGGCGCTCCACGTAGTACTGCGCGACCGACAGCAGGGAGGTGAGGAGCACGTACCAGGCGGTGGCGACGAGGAGCAGGGGGATCACCCGGCCGTTGCGGCCGTAGATCACCTGCACCTGGTAGAAGAGCTCGCCGATGGCCATCACGTAGACCACCGAGGTTCCCTTGAGCAGGCCGATGATCTCGTTGCCGGCCGTGGGCAGGATGGCGCGCATGGCCTGTGGCAGCACGATCCGGCGGATCTGCCGCAGCCGGGGGATGCCCAGGGCCGCTGCCGCCTCCCGCTGTCCGTGGTCCACGGCGATGACGCCGCCGCGCACGATCTCGGCCGCGTAGGCGGCCTGGTGCAGCGTCAGTCCGATGACGGCGGCGCCGATGGTGCCGATGAGGCTGTTGCTGTCGACGGACCAGAACACCGGCCCGAAGGGGATGCCGACGCCCAACTCCTCGTACAGGGCGCTCAGGTTGAACCAGAACACCAGCTGGACGATCATCGGGATGGACCGGAAGATCCAGATGTACGACCAGGCGACGGTCTGCAGCACCGGGCTGTGCGACAGCCGCATGAACGCCAGGACGGTGCCGAGGAGGAAGCCGAGCACGGTGGCGTACGCGGTGAGCTGGAGGGTCACCCACACCGCCTGGACGATCGTCTCGGACAGGAAGTAGGCGCGGAAGACGTCCCACTCCCAGACCGGGTTGGTGGCCAGGCCGTGCGCGAACTGGGCGACCAGCACGATCACGGCGACGGCCGCCGCCCAGCGGGCGTAGTGCCGGGCGGGGACGACCGTGAGCGAGTCCGGGGCGTCCGGGGCGGGTCGTGTCCCGGGGCCGGTGCCCGGGGATGGCGCGCCCGGTGGCGCGGAGGCGGAGCCTGTGGTGAGTGCCATGGTGGTGTTCCTGCTCGACTCTTATCCGTGCTCGGGCGGGTTGATCCGGGACGTGTCGATCGCGGAGGCCGTGGTGCCCCACTTCCCGAGGATCCGGGCGTATGTGCCGTCCTTGATCAGCTCGTTGACGGCGGCCTGGAAGGCCTTGGTGAGCGGGGAGCCCTTCGTGAAGGCGAAGCCGACGTCGAGGCGGTGGTACTCGCCGAGGAAGGTGGTCTGCGCGGCGGGCTGTGCCGCCTGGTAGCGCAGGCCGTTGATGGTCGACATGACGACGTCGATGCGGCCCTGCTGGAGCGCGGTCTGCGTCGCCCCGTTCTCCGAGTAGACCTTGACGTCGTACGGCTTCTTGCCGGCCTCGGCGCAGACTCCCTTCTGTGCGGTGAGGGTCGCCTCGAAGGTGGTGCCGGCGCCGGTGCCGATGTTCAGCCCGCACAGCTGGGTGAGGTCGGTGACCTTCGTCGTGAGCGTGGTGTCGCCCTTCTTCACCGCGAAGCCCTGGCCGTCGTTGATGTAGGTGACGAAGTCGACGGTCTTCAGGCGTTCGGTGGTGACGCCGAAGTTGCCGGTGCCGACGTCGTACTTGCCGCTGCCGAGGGCGGGCAGGATCGTCTCGAAGGAGGCGTCCTGCCGCTCCAGCCTCACGCCGAGGACCTTGGCCACCGCGTCGGCGATGTCGATGTCCTGGCCGGCGGGCGGCTTGTCCTGCCCGTTCGGGTAGTACGCGCCGGGCGGGGATCCGATCGAGCTGCCGATCCGCAGCGTGCCGGCCTTGCGTACGTCGGCGGGCAGCAGGGCGGCGACGGAGTCCACCTTGCCCACGGCGGCGACCGGGTCGTCGGCCGGTGCCGGGGATGCCTGGGCGCCCGCCGGTGTGGTGCCGGGGGTGTCGCCGGAGCCGCAGGCGGTCAGCGCCAGGAGGGGCAGCAGCGCGGTGGTGGCGACGCCGCGCAGTCGGCGCAGGTGTGTCGCTCTGTCAGGGACGCTCACAGGTGTGCTGCCTTTCCTTGGGGTGTTGCGGTCGGCAGGTGCTTTTCGAAGGGCAGCGGGCCGATGGTCTCCGGGTCGGCCTCCGTGTCGAACAGCGGCGCGTAGCCGGTGGCCAGGTACAGGTCGCGGGCCTCGGGCTGGCGCGGGCCGGTGGTCAGGTAGATCCGCCGGTAGCCGCGGGCGCCCGCCTCGCCCTCCAGTTCGGCGACGACTCGGCGGGCGAGGCCCCGCCGCCGGTGGGCGGAGTGCGTCCAGATCCGCTTCAGTTCGGCGGTGGTCGCGTCGTACCGGCGGAAGGCGCCGCCCGCGACCGGCTCGCCGTGTTCGAGGAGCAGGAGCAGGACGCCTCCGTGCGGGGCGGTGAACTCCTCGTCGGGGTAGCGGGAGATCTCGGCGTGCGCGTCCTTGCCGTAGCGCCGGGTGTACTCGTCGCCGAGTTCCCGCAGCAGCGGCCGGACCCGGGGATCGGAGACGGGGACCTGGACCACCGTCAGCTCCGGGGCGTGGGTCATCAGCGCACCGCCGCGAGGGTGCCGCGTGCCGTGCGCTCGGCGTCGCGCTTGGCGACCTCCTCGCGGACGATCGGGATCACGTACCGGCCGAAGTCGACGGCGTCGCCCAGGAGGTCGTAGCCGCGGGCGGAGAGGATGTCGACGCCGAGGTCGTAGTAGTCGAGCAGTGCCTGGGCGACCGTTTCCGGTGTACCGACCAGGGCGTTGGAGTTGCCGGACCCTCCGGTCGCGGCGGCGGTCGGCGTCCACAGCGCGCGGTCGTAGCGCTCCCCCGCCTCGGCGATGGCGATCAGCCGCTGCGAGCCGGTGTTCTCCGGGCTCTCCCGGGTCCCTCTGCGGTGGTGCCGCACCAGACCCGCCTCGCGCCGCTCGCGGATCGCGCCGACCGTGCGGTGGGCCTTCTCCCACGCCAGCTCCTCGGTCGGGGCGATGATCGGGCGGAACGCCACCTGGATGCGGGGGACGTCCGTGCGGCCCGCTGTCCTGGCGGCGGCCTTCACGGCCTCGATCTGCTCGGCGGTCTCGGCCAGGGGCTCGCCCCACAGGCAGTAGATGTCGGCCTCGGCGCCCCCGGCGGCGTACGCCGCGGCTGACGAGCCGCCGAACGAGACACCGGGGCGGGGCTGTTGGACGGGGAAGACGTCGCTGACGAAGTCGTGGAAGCGGTAGTGCTCGCCCTCGTGGTCGAAGGCCTCGTGGGTGGTCCAGATCTTCTTGACGATCCGGATGTACTCGCGGGTGCGGGCGTAGCGCTCGTCCTTGGTGAGGAAGTCGCCCTCGCGGCCCTGCTCGTGGTCGTTGCCGCCGGTGATGAAGTGGACGGTCAGCCGGCCTTCACTGATCCGGTCGAGGGTGGCGAAGGTCTTGGCGGCGAAGGTGGGGTACGAGACGTTGGGCCGGTGGGCGAGCAGGATCCCGAGGCGGTCCAGCCTGCTCGCGACGTAGGCGGCGGCCGGCGCGGGGTCGGCCGAACCGGAACCGTAGGCGAACAGCACGCGGTCCCAGCCGTGGTCCTCGTGCGCCCGGGCGAGCCGGAGCGTGTACTCCTTGTCGAAGGCCGCGCCGGAGCGCGGGGTGGTTTCGGAGCCGTCGTTGGTGGCGGCGATGCCAAGGAACTCCACGGGCATGGGAGATGGCCTTTCCTCAGGTCCTACGGTCCGGGACGTGGTGCGGCGGCACGCGGGCACGCGGCCACGGCGGAGTGGCGGCGGCGGAGTGGCGGAGGCGGTGCGGCAGGGCTCGCAGGGGCGTCCGCACGCCGGCTCGGCATAGGGGCGCGAGCGGGAGCGTGCGACGGTGCCACGAGAGGATCGCCTCGGCCCGCGACGGCGTCACCGAGGGAAGGAAGGGCCGGTCAGACGGCCCGCTGCCGCGTCAGGCGCAACACGCCGCGGACCACACCCGACCGAAGTCGATGTGGCCACGGGTGACCAGGCGCTGCTCGGCATTCATGCGACCAATTGAGCAGCACATCGCGCTTCTCGTCAACCACGGCCCGGATGACGGACCGGTGCCGGGCGGTTCCGGGGCGGCCGCCCGCGGCGCGAATGATGAACGGCGTACTTCAGGCGCATGTCGAGGAATTCGGAATTGAGACGGGGCCGTTTCTCGCATTGACGTGGCCGATTCCCGCTGCCAGCCTCGTTGGCGTGAGCCGGTCTGCGAACCTCGGCACGCGGCTGCACGCCGGTCTCCGGCGGCACGCCTGCGCTCCCTCCGCGTTCCTCCGCGCCTGTTAGACGACCCGTCGGCGGGCACGTCACAGGCCACAGCCCCGCACGCCCCCGCTCGCGTGCGGCGCGTTCCCTGCTCCTCTTTCCCCGCCCTTTCCCTGGTTCCTCGCATTCTCCGGAATTCGGCGGCGCGATCTCCGCTGCGATTCCGCATTCGTCCCCACTCTGAACAGGACGTTCCGATGAGCACGTTGTCCCCGACGAACCGACGCCAGTTCCTCGCCCTGCTCGGCCTCTCGGCCGTCGCGGTCGGATGCGGCACGGCCGCGGGTAGCGGCGGCTCCGCCAAGGGCGGCACCAAGACGCTCCGCTACCAGGGCTGGACCGGCCAGGTCACCCCCGCCGAACTCGCGCAGGACCTCGGCCACCTGGAGGACGTGAGACTGGAGTGGGTCGGCAACACCATCAGCGGCCCGCAGGACATCCAGTCGGCAGCCACCGGCCAGGTCGACTTCGGTGGCGCGTTCAACGGCGCGGTGGTGAAGCTCGCGGCCGGCGGCGCGCCGATCAAGGCGGTCATCAGCTACTACGGCTCCGACGAGCACGCGTACAGCGGCTACTACGTCCTCGCCGACAGCCCCCTCCGCTCCGCCCGCGACCTCGTCGGCAAGAAGGTCGGCATGAACACCCTCGGCGCGCACTCCGAGGCCATGCTGGACATCTACCTGCAGCGCGGCGGGCTGTCCTCGGCGGACGCCGGCAAGGTCGAGCCCCTCGTCGTGCCTCCCGTGAACACCGAACAGTCGCTGCGCCAGCGGCAGATCGACGTGGCCGTGCTCGGCGGCGTACTGCGGGACAAGGCCCTGGCCAACGGCGGGCTGCGGCCGCTGTTCACCGACCACCAGCTCCTGGGCTCGTTCAGCGCCGGCACGTACGTCATGACCGAGCGCTTCATCAGACAGAACCCCGACACGGTACGGACCTTCGTCACCGGCGTCGGCCGGGCGCTCGACTGGTCGCGCACCACCCCGCGCGACGAGGTCGTCGCCCGGATGACGGAGATCGTCCGGAAGCGGAAGCGGAACGAGGACGCCGGCGCCCTGCGCTACTGGAAGTCGTACGGCGTGGCCGAGCCCGGCGGGCGCATCTCGGGCGAGGACCTCCGGCTCTGGATCGACTGGCTGGCCGAGCGCGGGGACGTCGACCGGGGCCGGGTCCGTCTCGACGCCCTCTACACCAACGACTTCAACCGCAACGGGAGGTGACCGCGTGACCGCCGCGCACACAGCAAAGATCGTCTTCGACGGGGTGGGCAAGGAGTTCTGCGTCAAGGGCAAGGACGGCGCCCGCTCGGTCGTCACCGCGCTCGACGGTGTCGACCTGACCGTCGGCGCCGGTGAGTTCCTCGTCGTCGTGGGACCCAGCGGCTGCGGGAAGTCGTCCCTCCTCGACCTCCTCGGCGGCCTGTCCCGGCCCACGTCGGGCCGCATCCTCCTCGACGGCTCCCCCGTGACCGGTCCGGGCCTCGACCGGGGCATCGTGTTCCAGCAGTACGCGCTGCTGCCCTGGCGCACCGCCCAGGGCAACGTCGAGTTCGGGCTCGAGGCCGTCGGCGTCCCCCGGCGCGAACGGGCCGCACGGGCACGGGAGTTCCTGGACCTCGTGGGGCTGACCGGGTTCGAGGGGCGGCATCCGCACGAGCTGTCGGGCGGGATGCGGCAGCGCGTCGCCATCGCGCGCAGCCTGGCGTACGACCCCGACGTGCTGCTGATGGACGAGCCCTTCGCGGCGCTGGACGCCCAGACCCGGGAGTCCCTCCAGGACGAGCTGCTGCGCATCTGGCGGGCCACCGGCAAGACGGTCGTCTTCATCACGCACGGCATCGACGAGGCCGTGCACCTGGGGCAGCGGGTGGCCGTGATGACCTCCCGGCCCGGCCGGATCAAGGAGGTCGTGCCGGTCGACCTGCCGGCCCCGGCGGACGGCGACGACCCACGTTCCAGCCCCGAGTTCGCCCGCTACCGGCACCACGTCTGGTCCCTGCTCCGCGACGAGGTGTCCCGGGCCCAGCAGGAGGAAAGGGAAGGAGTCGCCGTATGAGTACCGTGACCACCGAGGCCGGTACCGGCCTCGCCGCCCGCCCCGGGGCAGCGCCCCCGAAGACCGCAGCCCCGGCCCCGGCGCGTCCCGTGCGGTCCCGGCGGTGGCCAGGGCGCCGGCTGGCGTACGGGCTCGTCAGGGCCGGCACCAGGTCGGCGGCCGTCGTGGCGCTGCTCCTGCTGTGGGAGACCGCGCCCCGGCTGGGCCTCGTCGACCGGACGTTCCTCCCTCCGTTCAGCGAGGTCGCCCAGGCGTGGTGGCGGCTCGCCGCCGACGGGCAGCTCGCCGAGAACGCGCGGGCCAGCCTCGCCCGGTCCCTCAGCGGCTTCGGGATCGCGGTGTCGCTCGCCGTACCGCTCGGCCTGCTGATCGGCTGGTACCGGCCGGTGGCGGACCTCCTCGGGCCGCTGCTCGAGGTCTTCCGGAACACCGCCGCCCTCGCCCTGCTGCCGGTGTTCGTGCTGTTGCTCGGCATCGGCGAGACGTCCAAGGTCTCGATCGTCGTGTACGCCTGCACCTGGCCCGTGCTGCTCAGCACCATCAGCGCCGTACGGTCCGTGGACCCGACCCTGCTCCGGCTGGCCCGGTCGCTCGACCTGCCCGCGGTACGGCTGTTCCAGAAGGTGATCCTCCCGGCCTCGGTGCCGGCGGTGTTCACCGGCGTCCGGCTCGCGGGAGCCGTGTCCATCCTGGTCCTGGTCGCCGCCGAGATGATCGGCGCCAAGGCGGGTCTCGGCTATCTGATCAACGCCTCGCAGTACAACTTCGCCATCCCGCAGATGTACGCCGGGATCATCACGATCTCCGCGATCGGCGTGGTCTTCAACCAGCTCCTCGTCGCCCTGGAGCGGCGGCTCAGCTCCTGGCGCGTCCCCGCCAACGGCTGAACCACGCCTTGCCGCCCGCCCCGTAGTCGCCTCGGCGGACTCCGGCGCCCACGAGGCCACCAGGGCCCGGTGGATCGCCGGGTCCCCGCTCACCCACCTAGGACACTGCCATGCCCGGATCACCGCCCCGTCACCTGCACCTCAACGCCTTCCTGATGAACGCCGGCCACCACGACGCCGCCTGGCGGCACCCCCGCACGACCCCGGAGCGCGTCACCGATCTGAGGTACTTCCAGGAGCTGGCCCGGACCGCCGAGCGCGGGCTGCTCGACTCGGTGTTCCTCGCCGACGGGCTCGCCCTGTGGGGCAACGCCCGGTACAACGCTCTCGGCGGCTTCGAGCCGCTCACCCTCCTGTCGGCGCTGGCCGTCGCCACCGAGCGCATCGGGCTCATCGCCACCGTCTCGACCACGTTCAACGAACCGTTCACCACGGCCCGCGCGTTCGCCTCCCTCGATCACCTCAGCGGCGGTCGGGCCGGCTGGAACATCGTGACGTCCGGGAGCGTCGACGAGGCCCGCAACTTCGGCCGCGACGAACACCTGGAACACGGCCTGCGCTACGAGCGGGCCCGGGAGTTCGTCGACGTCGCCGTCAAGCTCTGGGACAGCTGGGCCGACGACGCGATCGTCCTCGACCGCGCGGGCGGCGTCTACGCGGACACCGACAAGGTCCGGCCGATCGACCACCGGGGGACGCACTTCCGAGTACGCGGCCCGCTGAACGTGCCCCGCTCCCCGCAGGGGCACCCGCTGCTGGTGCAGGCGGGATCCTCGGAGGACGGCAAGGAGTTCGCGGTCCGGTACGCGGAGGCGGTGTTCACCGCGCAGCAGACCCTGGCCGACGCCCAGGCGTTCTACCAGGACCTCAAGGGCAGGGTGGCCCGTCACGGCCGGGCCGAGGACGAGGTGAGGATCCTGCCCGGCATCTGCCCCGTCATCGGCTCGACGGAGGCTGAGGCCCGCGCCCTGGAACAGGAGCTCACCGACCTCCAGGTGCCGGAGTACGGCCTCGCCCAGCTCTCCGGGATGCTCGGAACCGACCTGACCGGCCTGCCGCTGGACGGCCCGCTGCCCGAACTGCCGGCCGAACGCGACATCAACGGCAACAAGAGCCGCTTCACGCTCGTCGCCGAACTCGCCCGGCGCGACGGGCTCACCCTGCGCGAGCTGATCGCCCGGCTCGGCGGCGGACGCGGCCACCGGGTCGTCGCCGGCACCGCCGAGCAGATCGCCGACCAGCTCCAGGAGTGGTTCGCCCAGGGCGCGGCCGACGGGTTCAACATCATGCCGCCGTACCTGCCCGGCGGGCTCGACCACTTCGTGGACCAGGTCGTCCCGATCCTCCAGGCCCGCGGTCTGTTCCGCACCGAGTACACCGGCCGCACCCTGCGGGAGCACTACGGGCTGCCGCGGCCGACGGCCGCCACGGCCCCCGCGCCCGCAGCGGCCGTCCACGCCGGAGCGACGGCCTGACCAGCGCCGCGCCCGGCCCCACCACACCACCGACGCCTTCGCCCCAGCTCATCACCTTCTGGAAGGACGACCTGGCATGACCATCGCATCCACCACCTCGGGCGCGCCCACCGCGCCCACCACGCCCACCACGGCGGCCGAGCCGACCGGCCCGACCGGCTTCGAGCTCCGCCGGATCGGGGGCCGCATCGGCGCCGAGATCGACGGCCTGGACCTGGCGGACGACCTCGCCCCGCACACCGTCGCTGCGCTCAACGCGGCCCTGCTGGAGCACAAGGTCCTCGTCTTCCGCGAGCAGCACCTCGACGACGACGGTCAGCTGCGCTTCGCCTCCCTCTTCGGCAGGTTGACGGCCGCCCACCCCACTGTGCCCGCCGTCGACGGGCGGCCGGAGATCCTGCCGGTGGACGGTGACGGGGGCATCCGCGCCAACCACTGGCACACGGACGTCACCTTCGTCCGCACGCCGCCCAAGGCGTCCACCCTGCGGGCCCTCGTCGTCCCGCCGTACGGCGGCAACACCCTGATCGCCAACGCCGCCGCGGCCTACCGGGACCTGCCGGAGCCGCTGCGCGAGCTCGCCGACCGGCTCTGGGCGGTGCACACCAACGCGTACGACTACGCCGAGCCGAAGAACGAGAAGGCCGCCGAGCACCGCAAGCGGTTCGTCTCACGGCGCTACCGCACCGCCCATCCCGTCGTGCGCGTCCACCCCGAGAGCGGCGAACGGGGCCTGTTCATCGGCGGGTTCGCGCAGAGCCTGGTCGGGTTCGGCCCGGCGGAGTCGCGGGTCCTGCTGGGGCTCCTCCAGTCGTACGTCACCCGGCCCGAGAACCTGGTGCGGATCTCCTGGAACGTCGGCGACCTGGTGCTGTTCGACAACCGCATCACCCAGCACTACGCGCCGGACGACTACGGCGACCAGCCTCGGCTCCTGCACCGCGTCACCGTCGCCGGGGACGTCCCCGCCGGGGTCGACGGCGCCCTCAGCCACGTCGTCGAGGGCGACGACGCCGCCCACTACACGCCCCTGCCGGCCTGACCGGCCCGCACGGAGCAGCCGACGGCCCCGGTCCGCCAGGCGGACCGGGGCCGCGCCGCGAGGATCCGGGCGGGTCCCCGCCCGCCCGACCCACCGCGACCGGCGGCGCGACCTGCGGGATAATGCCCACATGCGGATCTCAGCCAGGGCGGACTACGCGGTACGGGCCGCCCTCCTCCTCGCCGGCGCCCCCGAGGGCGGCCCCCTGAAGGCGGAGGCCATCGCCGAGGCACAGGAGATCCCGCACAAGTTCCTCGAAGGCATCCTCAACGACATGCGCCGCGGCGGGCTGGTGCTCAGCCAGCGCGGCGCGAGCGGCGGCTACCGGCTGGCCAGGGCCGCCGAGGACATCTCCGTCGCCGACGTGGTGCGGGCGGTCGACGGCCCGCTGGTCTCCGTACGCGGCGTGCGCCCGCCGGAGCTCTCGTACAACGGTCCCGCGGAGGCCCTGCTGCCGCTGTGGGTCGCCCTGCGAGCGAACGTCCGCCAGATCCTGGAAGGCGTCTCGCTGGCGGACATCGCCTCGGGCGAGCTCCCCGGCTTCGTGCACTCCTTGGCGCAGGACCCGACGGCCTGGACCAATCCCTGACCCGAGAGGCGCACCCAGCCCCTCGGGCTGAGCTGCGGTTTCTCGGATCGTAAGACGAGATCGTCCACTATGCGAAATCCCTCTTGGGGCCGAAACTCGCCTCTGCCACTATGCCTATCAGTCAGGTGGGAAAACTAGGGATTCCGCTCCGGGAGGTGACGGCCGTGCGCACGCTCAAGCAGCTACACGACGCGCTCCCGCCCTCCCTTCTCACCTCCCGCCGGCACATCGACCTCGGCCGCACGTCCAGCGCCATCTGTCTGCCGTTCTGAGGCCGTTCAGCGGATCCGTCCCCCGCTCCACAGAACACCGCCGCCGCCCTTCGCACCCCCGCCCCCGCCCCCGCAAGGGCCGCCGACCGCCGAGGGCGCGCGTCGCGCATCTCCGCACTTCCCTGAAACCCTTTCCCTGAAAGGACACCTCCGTGTCTGCCGCAAGACCGCTCACCACCCTGCGCACCATCGCCGCCGTCGCGGCGCTCCCTCTCCTGCTCACCGCCTGCGGCTACGGCTCCCAGGCGACCGAGGACGACGAGCAGCCCAAGGTCGCGGCCGACGCCAAGAAGCTCTCCGCGGGTGAAGTGCGGATCGGCTACTTCCCCAACCTGACCCACGCCACCGCTCTCGTGGGCGTCCAGGAGGGACTGCTCCAGAAGGAGCTCGGCGGCACCACGATCAAGCCCTCGACCTTCAACGCCGGCCCGTCCGAGATCGAGGCGCTGAACGCCGGCTCGATCGACATCGGCTTCATCGGCCCCTCCCCCGCCATCAACGGCTACACCAAGTCCAAGGGCCAGAACCTGAGGATCATCTCCGGTTCCGCCTCGGGCGGTGTGAAGCTGGTGGTCAACCCGGAGAAGATCAAGACGGTCGACGACGTCAAGGGCAAGCGGATCGCCACCCCGCAGCTCGGCAACACCCAGGACGTCGCCTTCCTGCACTGGGTGTCCGAGAAGGGCTGGAAGGTCGACTCGCAGTCCGGCAAGGGCGACGTCTCCGTGCTGCGCACGGACAACAAGGTGACGCCGGACGCCTACAAGTCGGGTTCCATCGACGGCGCCTGGGTGCCGGAGCCGACCGCGTCGAAGCTGGTCAGCCAGGGCGGGAAGGTCCTCCTCGACGAGTCCGACCTGTGGCCCGAGAAGAAGTTCGTCATCACCAACATCATCGTGCGCCAGGCCTTCCTCAAGGAGCACCCGGACGTCGTCGAAGCCGTGCTGCGCGGCACGGTGAAGACCAACGCGTGGATCACCGCCAACCCGGACAAGGCCAAGGAGTCGGTGAACGCGGCGCTGAAGAAGGAGACCGGAAAGCCGCTGTCCGCCAAGGTGATCGACGCCGCCTGGCCGTCCATCACCATCACCGACGACCCGCTCGCCGCCACCCTCCAGGCGCAGGCGGACCACGCGGTGGACGCGGGGCTGCTGAAGAAGCCCGAGCTGGCAGGCATCTACGACCTCACGCTGCTCAACAAGGTGCTCAAGGCCGAAGGCAAGCCCGAGGTCGCCGACGCCGGTCTCGGCGCCAAGTAAAGCCGTAGCGGCGCAGCCCGAACTCCCAGGAGATGACGACCATGGCCACGACCACGACGCTCGCCAGGGCCGAGGACAGTACGGCGGTGACCCACGCCGCCCGGATCGAGCACGTCTCGAAGTCGTTCGGCGGTCCCGCCGGCGCACAGCTCGTCCTCGACGACATCTCGCTCGACGTCGCCCCCGGCGAGTTCGTCACCCTCCTGGGAGCCTCGGGCTG
>NZ_JBIBDS010000020.1:0-17101 GCF_042954805.1 Streptomyces sp. NPDC012637 | reverse complement strand
CAGCCGGGAGGGGGCGGCGGCCAGGACGGGTCGGGCTGCCAGCCCGCCGGAGGGACCCAGCCCTGGACCAGGGGCCAGTTCGGCGGCGGATTGAACCGGAACCTGTCCACACTCACCCGTCCACTCCCCTCCCCCGGCACCGCCCGGTGCCCCGCCCTCGATTTCCCGCGCGATCATGCCGTGCAGGTGGCCGGGAGGAAGACCGATCTCAAGATTCGGCGCAAAACGGCGTCCTGGCTGCCACCGAAGGCCTGCGGGCGAGGGCCGTCGCACTGCGGCTTCGGCAGAGCCGTGCCCGGCACGTATTGCCGCCGGTTGGGACCTCTCCTGTCAGGCTCCTCCAGGCGGCGTTGGTATTACGCCGCCTGGAGGAGCCTCTTCATGCAGCCCAGCATTCCGGGTGGAACCGTGCCTGCCGAGACGGCCGGCGTCGCACCCAGGGCCGGTCAGTGTGTCTCGCCCACGCGGGGGTACGGGACGTACCACTCGTGTGCTGCCCAGGAACCCGTACCCTGCACATCAGATGGCCGGTTTCTGTGCCTCCGGTCCCCCCACTTTCAAGGAGTTGTTCGTGTCTTCTTCCCTTACGCCCGTCCAAAGCATCGACGCGACGACCGCGGCGCTCCAGGAAGAGCTTCCTCAGCTGGAGCAGCTTCAGCTGGAACTCGAGAAGGAGCTGGCCGCGGTCTCGGAGCGCGTCCTGTCGGTCCGTACGGCCCTGACAGCCCTGCTCGCCCTGGCCGAGACCCCCGCCCCTCAGGCGGTGCGGGCCACGCCTGAACCGGCTGAGGTGGAGGACGAGACCGCGGTCCAGGCGACGACAGTGCAGGAGGCCGGTCCGGTTCCCGCGCCCCGCAAGGCCGCGGTCACACGCACGGCCAGCGAACGTAAGGGGACGCCCGCCAAGGCCACCGGGAGGAAGGAACGATCCTCCGCGAAGAAGCCTCGCGTCACGGCCGCGTCACGGAAGGCCGCACCCGCTGCGAAGGACTCTGCCGGCTTCACCGAGCAGGTGATCGCCGTTCTCGCCCGCACGCCGGAAACGCCGATGCGCGCGCGGGACGTCGCTCAGGCACTCGGCCGTGACTCCTCGACGGGTGCCGTGAACGCCGTCCGCAGCACCCTCGACCGCCTCGTGGCCACCTCCCGGGCCGCCCGCGCCGGCCGCGGCCTCTATCAGGCCACTGCCACCAGCTGATCCAGCGCATCCCGTAGTCGTGTGCCCGGGCGGTGGCGTGAAGCCAGAGCTCCAGCTCCGCGAGTTCGAGTATGTAGCAGACCCTCAGGAACGCAGCGGTCTGGTGAAGGTCGACGAGAAGGGTGTCGCCCGCGATGACGCGGCAGGCGGTGCTGACGGCAGCGACCACGAGCCCGCGATTCGTTGCCTCTCCCCCGGCGGGAGATAACCGGCCCAGATGTGTTGCCGGCGCAGGGCACGGCTCAGATCTGCCCTGGAGAAGATGAAGGCGGGGTCGGGCGCTTTGTGAACGTCGTACGGCGCGCGGGTCGCGCGGCGTGCCCGGATCCACAGTTCCAGACATCGGTGGAGGCCAGTGGTGAGTCCGCCGAGTTCCTCGTCCTTGGTGAGGGTCATCAGAACGAACTCCTCGACACTTTCCCAAGAAGGGCTCAGCACACTCGGTATACCGCCCCTACGGAGATGGTCCTACACCGTCTGCCCGCCGGATGCACTCCGGGGGCTGGACGGCAGCGGTCCTTCCCGCCTGGATTGGGGTCGCAGGAGTATTGCCTTTCGCTGGCCGCCTGCCCGGGCTTTGGTGTCAGCGAGCGGCTTCGTCGATCCAGGTCTGCGGGATCAGTTTGCGTCCGCCTCTCCAGTTGTGGCTCACAGAGTCCTGGAACCAGGGCTCATCGAGGTTGGCGTGGTCGGAGACGATGATCTGCAGGTCGGGGGCGAGTTCGCGGACCACGTCGTAGAGCAGCCGGAACAGTCGCGTTACGGCGGCGCGGTCGGTGTCGTCCTCCAATGCTCCCGATGCCTGGTCGACTTCGGAGCGGTACCAGACCTGGGTGGGCTGGTCGAGCATGAGGATGCGCGGGACGGGCCGGTGCTGGCGGGTGAAGTAGCGGTGCAGGGCGAGGTGGGCGATGACGTGGTAGCCGATCCAGTTCTCGCCGCTGCCGATGCGGAAGAGCGGGGCCGGCCCTTGCTCGGTGTCGGTGACGACAGTCAGGCGGCTGAGGTCGAGGCGGACGTTCTGGCCGCTGTGCTCGAGCTGGAGCCTGTCGGCCCACTCCGTCATGTCCTGGCTGATGGCGACGAGACGCGAAGTGAGCTGTTCGCGTTCTTCGTTGGGGTCGAGTTCCGCTGTCAGGGCGTCGACTCGGGCCTGGGCGGTGGCCAGGAGGCTGCGCAGGCGGGCTACCTCGGTGTCGGTGCTGGAGGGCAGGGCCGCGAGGCTGGCGTGGATGCGGCCGCGCATGAAGTCGTGCCGGGAGGTGTCGGAGAGACGTTCGGTGGCGGCGAAGGAGGAGGCGAGGGCCTGCAACGCCCTGTCGGTGGCTCGGATCTGGGCGCGCAGTGTGTCGGCCTGCTCGTCGAGTGCGGTCAGGGCTGCCCGTCTGGCCGGCCGGGCGGCTTCGACGTCTTCGAGCTGCACGGTCAGGCGGGCCAGGCTTGCGTGCAGCTCGGCCGCGGTCGGGTCGGGCTCGTGCAGGAGCGATCCGCACAGTGCGCAGGCGGTGGAGGTATGGGCGTCTGCGTCCGGCGGTACGTCGAGGAGGTTCAGGCTGGCGAGGCGTGCGGTCTGGGTTCGGACGGCGCCGGTGTAGTCGGTGGCGGTGGTGTCCTGCTGCAGAAGCGTCTCGCGGTCTGTCGTGATCGCTTTCAGGCGGGTACGCAGTTCGTCGCGCTGCGTGGTCAGGGCATTTTTGCGGGTGGCCGTCTCGGGGTCGGCTTCGGCCGGCACGGGTCCGGCGTTGACGGCTTGGTAGAGCAGGGACAGTGCCGTGTCGCGGTCCGGCTGCTGTTCGTCTTGGACCATGCCGAGCGTGAATGCTTCACGCCACAGTGAGGCCAGGCCGGCTTCGGCTGTCTGGGAGGCCTGAAGGGCTTGCTGGTGGGCGGTGTCCGCGGCCCGTACGTCGCGTTTGGCGGCTGCGAGCTGGGCCCGCTTGAGTGCCTGGTCTCGAGGAACGGCACCGAGGAAGTACGGAATGGTGTCCTTCAGGGTCTGCGCCATGAACTGCTCGCCCTGGCGGTGGAAGAGGAAGCCGGGGTCGGCGATCTCGCTCTGGCGTTGCAGGCAGAGCAGGGCTGCGTGGCCGATGTGGGCTTCCACGGCCTGCCGACTCGACCCGGTGGGCGGTTCGTGGAGGTTCTCCTCGATGCCGATGCGCCGCCCGAGTTGCTCGCGGACAGCGTTGGTGTCGGCGTTGACCTCGAGCTCGTCGTATTCGAGGGGTTCGAGGTCCGCTCCGAAGACGATCATGGCCTGCTGGGTGGAGGCTTTGCCGGGCTTGGGGGCGGGGCGGCCGACGAACACGCGCCCGGCGTCCAGCTGGAAGAGAGCTGCATACCAGGAGATGGTGCTGGTGATGGGGCCGACCGGCATCTGCACGGTGTCTCGGCCCAGGCAGGACTCGACGATCTCGAGCAGAGCGCTCTTGCCCGTCTTCGACTCGCCCGTCACGACGTTCAGGGCGCCGGGTGTGAAGTCCAGGACCTGACGGTTGCCTGACTTGCTGTACAGAATGATCGCGAGCAGTTGCACGGGCTCAGGGTGCCACGCCCAGGACCGCAAAGACAGTTGCAGGACTCTCCGCTTTGGACAGCCAGCGGCCGGTCAGACTGGCCTTTCGCAGGATCTGGTCAAGCTCGGGCGGGGTCTTGAAGCCGCGTGGCCTGCGGAAGGTAGATCTCACGCGCCCTTCGGGTTCGAGGGCGAGGGCGTCGTGAGCGAGGCCGAATCGTGTGCCTTCCTTGACCGTTTCCGCCAGGGCCTGGGCTCGGGCAGGAAAGCCGGCCCGGATGACCGGATGCTGGCCCGCCCAGGCTGCCAGGTGGGTTCGTGTCGAGGGCGGCAGGGCTTGTCGTGTGGGGCGGTGCAGCACCAGGGGGGCCACGATGAATCCCAGAGCCCAGGGCATGCCCTGGTCGCTCTCCTTGTCGTAGCCCTGGGCGGCCGTGGCCAGGACCGCCGAGATGAGAGCAGGATTGAGCATCGCGGCGGAGATCGGGTGGCGGTCAGCCCAGACGGTCATGCGAGTCCTTGCTGGTGTACGGCCGGTCGGTTAGAGGGCAGAGCGCCGTTATGCGTTCACCTTGAGGAGTTGGGCGATACGCGTCTCGAAGTCGGGGTGCCAGCCGACTTTACCCAGCTCAGCCAGCATGTGCCGCTGTCCGCGGGCGAAGAAGGGGTCGTTGAAGCGCGAACGCACGCACAGGCCTGTCTGGCCGAGCAGCTGGCGCAGTAGTGCCTTTCCTGCGGTTTTCTTCTCGTCGTCGCCGGCGTCTTCGTCAAGGGAGTCGAGCATCCACTCGAACTCGCGGTCCCATTCGTCGACGAGTTCGTTCTCGAAGCGGGTCAGCTCGGCTGCGCCGATGAGGTCCTCTTCGAGCCAGCGCACTGAGTGGGTGTAGGCGCGGTAGTAGTCGACGATGGCCTTTTGCAGGTTGCGCGGCGGGAAAGCCACCCAGTGCATCTGCTGCACGAACGGGTGCATGCGGTACTTCTGCTCCAGCTCGCCGGCGTTGACGTCGCCGAGTTCGACGAGGGTGGGCAGGTTGTCGCGGGTGAACTGGTCTCTGATGTCGGCGATCGCAGCTTGGGCGTCTCCGACGTCGATGCGGCGCTGGGTCCCCCGCAGAAGAGCGAGCGCTGTCTCGTCCCACCAGCGCCAGATCCCGGCCAGGAACAGGTCTTCGTGGCCGGGCGGCAGTGCCCAGTGCAGCCGCTGTTTGACCTGGGAGGCGATGTCCTGGATGTGAGGCGACTGGTCGATCACCCGGATCCTGGAGACGAACGTCAGGCGCTCGGAGCCGGTAAGGCTGAGGAACTGCTGGCGGGCAGTCTGCGTCAGCTGCGACTTCGAGGTGCGCGCGACCTGTTCGAGGAGCCTGAGCGCCTCTTTGTCGTTGCGGGTGGAGGAGCGCAGTGCCGCGACGGCGGTGTCATCAGCGGCGGTCTCGGTGGTGACGAGAGCGAGTGCAGGACCGTTGGCGTCCGCTGGGGAGGCTTCGTCCATCCACACCTTCAGGGTGCGCCAGACGTCCGTGGCGGAGTCGGTCAGCATCCGGTGCTCCCCCATGTGATGCTTGATCTGGAGGAGTTCGGTAGGCGTCCCCTCCTCCTCCCACGCCACATCGTCGTAGAGCTCCAGACTCAGTGCCGCGTCCGGCCGGTCGGCACCGCTCTGCAGCAGTTCGACCAGCGCCCACCAGGTCTGGTGCTGGTAGCCGATGGCGTTCGGAGCAGCACCGTGCGAACCCTTTCTCATGACGTGCAGTCTCCCCCCACTTGATCGCGGCGTCCAGGCGCCATACCCACCCTCGGATCGAACTTACGTACGATTGTCTCGATGGGGCGCACGCTACGTCAATCTCGCGGCGGTGCTGTGATGTTCGGGCCGCGAAAAACCGGTGCTGATTCGCCTCCACCACGACCGCCGATCACTTCCGCGGTGGCCGTCGCAAACCTCCCGCTCAGGCCGTGCCTGAGGAGCCGGACGACCTGGGCGGCAGTGACGGCGGCAGCGGTGACATCGACTGCGTGATCTGGCAGGTCGAGGTGGAATGGGTCATGCAGGCTCTGCCGCCGCGGCACGCCGACTGCCTGCACAGGCCGTCTGGGCCGGCGGGGTCGCGGATACGCGCGCGGGCCGGATCCGGCTCTCCTGTTTCCGCCTGGCTGCCTGTCTGCTGTGGGGGGAAGAGAAGCAGACAGGCCGCGGATGCCGTGCACAACGTGGCGCGGTGACTGTCACTGGGGGCGCTGTGGATACGCAGGGTCTGTCCGTGCGTCTGTTCCGGCTCGCGGTGCTGACGCGGTTTTCCGGGCAGCAGGTCCGTCTCGCGGTGCATGCCTGGGTGTGTCCGGTCGCCCCTGAGGACGGCAGAAGAGTGGAGAGCAGCGGAGTGCGGCGGATGGTAGAGGCCTCACCGAGTGCGGCTGCTTGCGCCATTCAGGAGGCCTGTCGTCATGGCTTGCGTGTGCTGGCTTCTTGCTTGCGCTGCGGCGGGTGGCCGGCTGCCGCCGACAGCGCCGCCGCTCGGCGGTCTTGACCGCGTTCTTGTGACGTCTGGTGTCAGAGGGATGCGGCTTTGGTGACGGCGCCGGCCAGGGTCTGCTGGCTGAGGTAGCGGTGGGCGGCGTGGGGTTCTGCGATGCCGTTGTTGACCACTTCGTCCTGGATGGCGGGGGCGAGGGATGCCAGTCCGCCGTGGGCGACGATGTCACCTGCGGCTCGGAGGTTGATCCAGTCGATGCCTGCCGGAAGGCTGAGGCCGTCTTCGCATCCCAGGGAGCGGCGCACGGTGAGCCAGCCCAGGGGGGAGCCGCAGGTGACCAGGGTGGTGAGGCCGTCGGGGCCAGGGCCGGTGTCCTGCCGGGTGAGCATGTCGTAGGCGATGACGCTGCCGAGGGAGTGGGCGATGACCAGGCGGGGGCCGGGGCGGTGGAGCTCGGTGCGGACTTCGTCGCGGATGCGGTCGCCGATGTCGTGGTGGAGGTAGCGGTAGACCTGCCGTATGGGCTTGAGCAGGTGCCGGCCCACGCCCCGGCCCAGGGTGCGGTCGGCTGCGGCGAGCGCCTGGGCGACCGGGCGGGGGGCGTAGGGGATGCCCAGGCCGAGAGTTTCGGTCGCGATGTCCTGGGTGTCGGTTCCCGGGGGGATGTACTCGGCGAGTGTGCCCAGGACGAAAGCTTCTTCTTCGCCGGTGAAGGGTTCGTCGTCGTCGACCAGGGGGGTGTTCTCGTCTGCGTTCAGGTGCCGGCTTGGGTGGCGGAAGAGGTGCCCGTAGTAGGCCACGGTGAGTGGCGGGAGCGGGCATGCGGGGCCGTGATGGGTACGCAGTCCCTTGGCGAGAGCTGCTGACCACTCGGCCGAGAGCGTCGTGCTGGTGGTCTTGCCCTGCCAGATGCCGTGGATCCCGACGATGTGCATGCTGGTGTGTCTCCCCCGAGCCCGGCCCCACGAGGGCCACTTGTTGCGGCGATCGTATCCAGACGGCGCTGCGCCGGTGGCTAAGGTTCATGGACAAGGGCGGGATTTCAAGAACGTGGGACAGGTGTGGCGGTGCGGGGTCCTCGACAGCTGGTGATCGTTTCGGTGGATGACTACTTCACCGGGGATGAGGCGTTCGCCGCGAAAATCCGTGAACAGGTGCAGGTGGTCACCGGGTGGCTGGCGGATCCGGCGCTGGATTCGGGGCGGCGGTTCGAGACTGCGCGAGCCAAGCTCGGCTCGGCCGAGGACCTTCGGGCGTTTCTGGTGGAGCAGGAGCTGACACGGCCCGAGTGGGATGAGGCGGTCGTCGTCTACATCACCGGGCACGGGCTGCGCGGCCCTTCGGGGCGTCACTACCTGACGTTCGGGGACACTTCGAGCGGGCGACTTTTGGGGACGGCGTTCCCTACGAGCGAGCTGGTCACGCAGGTGCTGGACAGCGAGGCGGAGCACGTGCTGGTGCTGGTCGACTCCTGCTTCGCCGGCAGCTTGGACAGTGAGCTGAGAAAACTGCTGGAGGACTTGTCCCTCGCGCGAAGGCGACTGAAGACGCTGGCCGTTGTTGTCAGTGGGGATTTCCACGAGTCTCCGCGGGTGGGTGAGTTCACCGAGCTGCTGGGCAAGGCACTGGCGAAGGCGGGAGACGAGTCCGCAGGATTTACCGCTTCTCATCTGACCTTCGAGGAGTGGGACAGTCTGCTGAGGACGGTGGGGCGGGAGAACCCCGGTCTGATCGAGGCAGTGTGGGCATGGCCACGCTCTCGCGATGATGTTCCGAGCCTGTGTCTGCCCAACCCGCACTTCGTTGCGGAGGAGCAGGTGGTGCAGGCGCCTCGGCAGCCGTTGGCGCTGTCGGCGCCGGCCTTGGACCAGTACTGGCTCAACCGGGCCTCCGGCCGCACCGGTGAGAGCGATCCGGGCTGGTACTTCAGCGGGCGTCAGGCACTGATGAGGCAGCTCGTGGAGTTCGTCGCCGACGGCGAGGGCGTACTGGCGGTCACGGGCGCAGCCGGGTCGGGCAAGTCTGCTCTGCTGGCCCGGCTGGTGACCTTCAGCGATCCTCTCTTTGCCGTCGAGTCCCGATTCGCGAACGTGGTCAGTACGGTCGCTGAGGAGCTGCGTCCCGGGCTTGGATCGGTGGACGCGGCGGTAGTGGCCCGGGGAAAGTCGTCTTTGGAGTTGCTGCAGGATCTGCTGTCCGCGTTCGGCGCGGCGGTGTCGAGCGCTCCCCCTCTGCAGGCGCTGCTGACGCTGCTCGGCGATACGGGTATCCGCCTGGCAAGGCCCGTCACCGTCGTGGTCGACGGTGTCGACGAGGCACAGCAGCCTCGTTCCGTGTTGTCCGATGTCCTGGTGCCGCTGGCGAGACTGAAGGGGGCAGATGGCAGCCCCGCTGTCCGCCTGGTCTTGGGTATGCGCAGTTCGGCTCTGGGAGCGGGGGACGGCAAACTGCGGGATGCGGCGGCTGATCAGCTGCTCGATGTCCTGCACACGCTGTTGCAGGCGAACGCAGTGGAGCAGGAAGTCCCGCTGGCACGGATGCGTACGGATGGTCCGGGAGTCGTCGGGGACATCACCGCTTATGTGCGGGCGCTGCTGCAGATGCCGGAGAGCAGCCCCTATCACGGCCTTGAAGATGCGGCCGGACAGGCGGCGGACATCATCGCCCGGGCCGTGGAGCCGTCGTTCCTTGACGCACGACTGGCGGCAGCGCAGCTGCGGAGCGCGCCTGCGGTGCAGGACACAGATGAAAAGGCGTGGCGCGAGCGTCTGCTGGAGGGGACGTTGGCGCTGTTCAGCAGCGACCTGCGGCAGGTCGCTCTCGATCAGTCGGTGCGGATCGACGTGCTGCTGGCCGTGCTGCGTGCCACCGCATTCGCGCAGGGTTCCGGGCTGCCGTGGGCGGAGGTGTGGCCGGCGGTCGCCTCGGCGGTGCTGGGCGCGGGAGCGCCGGGAGCACAGGAGCTGGATGACGTCATCAGGACGGTGCGGCACAGCCGTCTGGTGGGTTACCTCGTCACGGGCCAAGAGGACGGCCGGGTCACCTACCGGCCGGCCCACCAACGGCTGACGGAGGTTCTCCTGAGAAACCCGGCCGACCTTGCCTATGGTCCGGACAAGGAGACGGCTGCGGACTGGGCTGATGCCATCGGAGGGATGCCGGGACTGGTGCAGGGGCATCGTGCGATCGCCGAGGCTTGCGCGGAGCTGGCGCGCAGGGCTGCTCCGGGGGCACCGCATCCTTATGTGCGCCGCTATACGGTGGCTCACGCCGATGCCGGGGGCGTCCTGGACGACTCGATCATGCCGGTGTCGTTGGCTGCGCGGGAAAGTTCGGGGACGGTGCGGGCACGGCTGGGGCTGCCCTTGCCGGTGGAGGACGGCAAGCGCCGGGTGCTGGCGGCGGCCGGGCTGATCGAGCCTTATATCGATGAGTCGGTCGATGCGGTGTCGCGGCTGAGTTCTGTGCGGTTTCAGCTGGCGGCCTGCAGCAACGGGGAGCGCCAGGACGGTGTTGTCGAGGACCCGGCGACCGTTCCGGTCGCCGGCCTGAAGGCCGGCCCCGGCACGGTTCCGGTCAGGGTGCAGTGGCGGCCACGCGCCAATGTGGTCGCTTCGGCAGACTCGCACGTCTTCACGCTGTGCGCGCTCACCACCGCGGAGGGACGCGGTCTGATCGCCGCGGGCACCCGCCGCGGGATCACGGTGTGGGACGCCTCGAGCGGACAGAAGGTCGTGCAGATCGACACAGGGCTGACCTGGGACCTGAGCGTCATCAAAGCAACGAGCGGACGTTCGTTCCTGGTGGCCGGCGGTCAGGAGGGGGCTGGCGTGTTCGATCCACTGTCGGGGCGGGAACTTGCTTCTCTGCGGAGAGTGGACGCCCACCACGTCCAGGTCCTGCAGGACGGGCCTTACAGGTGGCAGGTGGCCGTCGAGAGCGCATCCAACATCGTGCGGTGGCGTCCTTCGGAGGGCGTGAGCGAGGTAATCGGCGCTGTTGCCTCTCGCAGTCTAAAGACGGTTGCCTGGCTGCGTAGTCCTGCCAGCCGGATGGTGCGGCTGTTCAGGGATCGCGCCGAGTTCATGCTGCACGACCCGTTCACCGGCAGGACAACGCCGGTCGCGCTGCCGTCGGCTGTGTCCCTTCGGATTGACGCGGCGCCCGGGCCCGACGGTCATGACCTGCTGGCCGTGATGCGCCAGAACAGGGTCGAATTGTTCGATCCCTTCGAGGGCAGAGTGAGGGGCAACCTTCCCGGACGGGCAAACGGGGCCGTGATACTGACGCTGCCGGAAGGCCACCGTGTACTGGGGCTGAGGAGTCCGGGCACGGTCACGGTCTGGGACACCGCCGCTGACACACCTCTGGAGCTGGCACGTTTCGACTGCCCTGCTGGATCTCGTATCACCGCCGTGACCCTGCAGGACGGCTCCTGGGGGCTGGCGGCCACCAGCGACGCAGGGATTGCGCTGCTGCGTGCGCAGGGTGTGTCACCGGCGCACCCTTCGCCGGCAGTCCGGGGCCAGGTCCACTCGCAGGTCAGCGCGGTCGTCAGCGAGACAGACGGGAGGCAGTGGCTGGCAGTGGCACAGGACGGCGGTGTGTCCCTGGTGGATCCGGTCAGCGGTCAGCGGCTTGATCATCTGGAATGCCCGCCGCCGGTGCGGTGCGTGGAAGGAGTGCCGGACCTGGGCAATGGGCCTGCGGTGGCCGTGGCGCACGGGCAGGGCGTGGTGCTGTGGCAGCCACTGATAAAACTCGTTGAGAAAATCGTGGGAACACCCATGTGGGGCGTGATGCTTTTGGGAGCCAGGCTCAACAGCGGCCAGCCCGCTTTGTTCATCGCGCACGGTACCGCCCTGTGGGGACATGACCTGCTCACCGGGAAGCACTGGTTCCTGCAGCCTTCGGCACAGGACAAGATCACCAACCTGGCGGCATATCCGTCACCGACGGCGTGCGTTCAAGTCATCGGCGTGACCAAGAGACACATGAGCATATGGAATGCGGCCGACAGTTCTACGGGCACGAGAGCCAGACTCACCCCACCCGCGGGCCGGGGCGCCTGCGTCGTTCCCGTAGCGGGAGACGCTCCCGTGGTGGCCGTCGCCAGCGGCAAAGAGGTGACCCTGTACGCTCCGGGCACCTGGAAGCCGGCCAGGCGGATCGACACCCCGCTGACCACAGCGATCATCCCGGTACGTCAGGACGACGGAACATGGCTGGTGGCCACCGGCAACGGTACGGGCCTGCGCCTGTGGGAACCGTCGAGCGGTGAGCTGGTGCACTGCGTGCTGACCGCCGCACCGGTCACGCACATCACACAGACGACAGGGCCGGACAACATGCTGCACATCAGCGGACCTGCCGGGCATGCCTCTGTCCAATGGAACTCTGGACACGGCGTGCCGTAGAAGACCTGCCTCGTCTCGGCGGGTGTGAGGCGCCGGCCTCGATGACGGAGCACGCCGATGAACTTCCAGCGGTCAGCTGCTCGGTGTCCTTAACCCGCGCAGGGCGGATCGCCACGCGGTGAATCTTGGCCGCCGGACGCAGGTGCCGTCGACGTCCGTCTCCGGGCATCGGCGGCACCTGCTCTGCGTCACCGGTCGTCTCGGTCGCGGCCCAGCAGCAGGGCCAGGACCAGGCGGGCCTCCTTCCGGCGCTCGGCGGACGGGTCGAAAACCGCCAGCAGGGCGACGGTGACGACGGTCAGGCCGTGGGTGGCGATGACAGTGGTGCTGATGGGCTCGTTGATCAGTTCGAGCAGGGTGAGCACGGTGGGTCTCCTCACGGGTTGACCCCGCCGTTCGTGGCGGGGTGTGGTGAGGTGATTCGGCCTCGTCCGGGGAGTTTCCGGCGATGTGTGCTCGCGCCGCTGGTGAGCGTCTACGCTGGTCAGGGCCCGCATGAGAGGTTTTCCGGCGGTGTGCGGGCCGGATGGGGTGGTGGATGCAGGGGCGGACGGCGGCCCAGAAGTTCGCGGGCGTGCTGGAACGGTCTTCATCTGAAGGCGGGCAAGCCGACGCTCCAAGCACTGGTGCGTGCTGGGCGGCAGCAGGCTCCGCCTGTTGCGCTGAGCACGTCTTCGTTGGGGGCCTGGCTGAAGGGAGAGAGCGTTCCTTCGAACCCGGCAGCCGTCGGGTTCCTCTTCGGACACCTCACGGCACTGGCCCGCAGGGGAGGTGAGCCGGTCCCCGACGTCTCATGGACAAAGCTGTGGGAGGAGGCCCGCGCGGAGAAGCGGGCTTTGCGCGGCGGGCGTCCGCCTCGCCCCCGCGTGGTGACAGCCGAGTCCCTGGCCGCCTCTGGGGGACGGGGAACGCTCGTTTCGGCCCTTCAGGCTGCCGACGCTTGCAGCGAGTGGGAAGTACACCCCTCGGCCGTGGCAGCTTCCGACAGAGGAGGAGCGCTGCCGTTGTACGTGCGCAGGGCGCACGATGCAGCGGTGCGGCAGGTGGTGGCGCGGGCGGGGGCCGGGTCGAGCGGGATGGTGGTTCTGGTCGGGGGTTCGTCGTCCGGCAAGACCCGGGCATGCTGGGAGGCGGTGCGGGAGCTTCCGGCAGGGTGGCGGTTGTGGCACCCGCTCGACCCGACGCCTGCCAAGGCGCTGGTCGATGCCCTGGAAGAAGGCATTGCGCCGCGCACCGCGATCTGGCTCAACGAGCTTCAGCGGTACGTCGGGGAAAGCGCCGGCGAGGAGGCGGAGCGGGTGGCAGCGGGGCTGCGCGCGCTGCTTCAGGATCCAGAGCGTGGGCCTGTCCTCATCCTGGCGACCGTCTGGCCGGAGCACTGGACCCTGATGGCCGACCGTCCCTTCGGTGCCGACCGCTATCCGCAGGCGCGTGAGCTGCTTGTCGGCCGGGCCGTCCACGTGCCTTCCTCCTTCGACCAGGCCGTCAGGGACGACATACGTGCGGTCGGTGCCCACGATCCGCGGCTGACCGAGGCGATGGAGCGGGCGGCGGACGGCCAGATCACCCAGTATCTGGCTGGTGCTCCTGCCTTGACCGACCGGTATCGCATGGCTCCGCCTGGTGCGGCCGCGCTGGTCCGGGCCGCCATGGACCTCTCCCGCCTCGGCGGGGTGCCCCGGATACCACAGGGTTTCCTGGAGGCCGCCGCAGACGGGTACCTGAGCGACAGCGAGTACGAGGCTTTGGGCGAGGACTGGTTCGAGCAGGCCCTTGCCTACGTGGCGACGCCGTTTCGCGGCGTGCGGGGCATGCTCAGCCCGGTCCACGCCCGACCGGGTGCCTCCGACGGCACGACCCGGTTCCTGCTGGCCGACTACCTGGACCAGGCCGGTCGCAGGGAGCGTCGGTACGCCGCTCCCCCGGCATCGTTCTGGCAGGCGGCGCGCCGGCATCTGGTCGATCCCCAGGCACTGACGTCGCTGGCCAGGGCCGCTCAGGCACGATGGCGTGACCAGGACGCGGCGCTGCTCTACCAGCAAGTCCTCGACAGCGGTGACACGCGTTCCGCTCTGAAACTGGCGTGGCTGTGGCAGGAGCGCGCCAGACCCGAGGAAGCTACGCGCGTGCGCCGGCAGGCAGCCCTCGCAGGACACGTGGAAGTTCTCGAGGAATACCTGCGGGAGCTGGTAGACGCAGCGGACCTGGCAGGCGCCGAACAGGTGCTGCGAGAGGCAGCGGACAAGGGTATGCCGGCCGCTCAGCTCATTCTTGCCAGGGCGTTGGCGGAGGACGGACAGCTTGACGAGGCTGCCCGCTGGTATGACGAGGTGGCCCGGTGCGGTGATACGGAGGTGCTGCATGCGTATGCAAGTGACCTTCGGGTCAGCGGTGACCTTGACCGCGCCCGTCGCATCCTGCAAGCGGCCAAAGACTGCAAAGCAGCACGCGAACTCGCCTTTCTCGCCGCCGAGTCCGGTACAGCGGCGGAAGCCGAGGAGGCCGCCATGGAAGCGTTCGCCTGCGGTGAGACGCGGCCGCTGCAGCTGCTTGCCCAGAAGGCGGCCGCCGAGGCACGGCCTGCGGACGGAGTCCGGTACTACCGTCATGCCGTCGCCGTGATGGAACGCCGGCGCCGGCTCCGTTCCCCGCAGAGCGGCCTCATCGATCTCCTGGCCCGGCTGCAGGGCCTCACCGATCTCATCAGCCCCAGCAGGCTGCCGATGCCCGCGGGTGAGACATGGGCTCTGCGTGAGCTCGTGGCCCTCCTCGACGCGGTCGAGGGCGAGCAGACGGGTGACAGCGAACTGCGCAGCGCCGCTGACGGCGGAAACCGGTGGGCCCTGGAGATGCTCATCCGCCGCCTGCACAAGCGGGGAGAAGGAAGCGATGGTGAGGCGCTGGTCAGGGAGAAGGCAGCCGAGGGCGAGCTGTGGGCTGTGTGGACGCTGGCCCACCGCGCCCGCCACGATGCGAGCGCCGACCGGGCCCAGGCGCAGGCCCTGCTGAAGAGCGCGGCTGCCGCGGGCATCGCGCAGGCTTATGCGGCCCTGGTCGAGGACGCGGAGAACGCCGGCCTTACGGAGGAAGCCGACCAGTGGACGCTGCGCGCCGCCGCCGGTGCTTACACACAGCCGCTGTGGAACTTGATCAGGGAGCGGGAGAAGGCCGGCAGCTTCGACACGGCCGAACGGCTGGCCTGGCAGGCGGCCGCCTCCCTCGGAACCTCGGTCGTGCGGCAGCTGGCAGAAAGACGCAGCGACGAGATGGCGCTGCCGCTGCTGTGGCGCGCCTACGAAGCGGGCATGCCCTGGGCTCCCGGCATGCTCGCCATGCGTCTGGAAGCCGCCGGAGAACACACGCAGGCCGAATTCCTCGCCCGGATCGCCGCTGACACCGGCGACAGGGAGCCTCTTGAGATTCTGGCCGGGAAACGGGCATGTGACGATCCCGACGGCACCTGGAGGGCGCTGCTGGCCAACGGCCTGACCGCGCAGGGGACCGCCGCACCCCCCTGGTGAGATGAGCGGGCCAGCAGCCGCGAGCTCGTGCACACCGCCTGCTTGCCGCGCCTCGCTACGGCGGCAGTGCGCCTTGTCAGCTCCACTGGGAGACATCACCCTATCCCTGTTCTCGTCATGATGACGAGAACAGGGATAGGGTGATGTCTCCCAGATCCGATGATGAGGAAAGGAGCCGTCATGTCTGCGGACCATCCCCTGGCCACGACGTTTCCATTCGAGTCCCTTGATGAACTGGAGATGGCAACGGCTCCTTGGAGCCCCACCGAGAGCCTCTTCCACTACACGAACGCGCATGCTGCATCTATCATTCTGGCCGGCGGCAAGCTGCGCCTTTCGCCCTATCCCAGGACCAACGATCTGTGGGAAACGGAGCCGCTGCATCCGACGCTCAGCGGCCCTGGAGGGGATGACTTCAGCGCAAGCTCCGCCCTGTGGGAAGAACTCGATCGGCACCTCCGTCTGAACGCCAAAGTCGGATGCCTGACAAGGGACTTCACCACCTCTGCAGACATCGGCAACCCTGACGCACGCCGCGGGTGGGCCCTTCTCGCGCTGTGGTCACACTACGGCGACGGATACAAGGGCGTCTGCCTCAGACTGGACCACGGCAAGCTCGTCGAGTCCTTTCTGCGCCACGCAGGTCCGGCAGCCCTCGCCTTCCACGCCCCGGTCCAGTACTTGAACGGCCAAACCGGGCCCTCCACCACCAGCAGCATCGACCGCAGACAGGTCTCAGAGTTCGGTGCGGACGCCGTGGCGCTGGCCTACGCCGAGGCCAACAAGGGCCCGCTGTACTTCCGCAAGCACAGCGCCTGGTCCTACGAAGCCGAGTACCGCCTCATCCTGCTCAACCAGTCCGGCGATTACGACTTCGTCGACATCCGCGATGCCGTCACCGGCGTCATCCTGGGCCCCCGGTTCTCCGAGGAAGACATGCCGGCCCTCAAAGCGGCTCTTGAGAACTACCCGAGGGCTGAAGTGCGGCAACTGCGCTACCACCACCGCAGACTCTTCCTCGCCCCCTTCGAGGGTTTCCCTCCCGCCTCCCGGCCGAGCCATGGCCAGATGCCTCCCGGCCGGCGAGAGGGCTCACTGGCCGAGCGCTTCCTCGCCCTGCAAAAAGCAGAGAGTGAAGCTGCGGCACAACACCGAGATGCCGTGGTACTCGCCCGCGCGCCGCTGGAGCAGCTCCAGGAAGGCCTCTCGGCGCTGGAAGCCGAGCTGGGACTGTGGCCCGGAACGCAGGCCGGCCCCGTCTCGCCGGGCGTCGCAGCCATCCCCGAGGACGAGCGAGCGCGCCAGCCCGGTGTACCGGGAGAGACCATCCACTACCAGCGCGGCTTCCACTGCGGGGTAAAGCCCCCTTCGCTGCACCGGCCCATCTTGACCGCGTCGGCAGCCGTCCAGGTCCTCGACGGTGAGCGCCTGCGCCTCTACGGCCTGGTCACCCTCGAGGACGATCGCCCCTACGAAGTCTGGTGCGACCGGAAAGAGGTGGACGCCTCCGGTGCCTCTGCCGTGGTGGAGGCTCTCCTGGGTGCGCTGAGCGCTGCTACACGCGACGCCCGCCCTCTGTTCGACCAGGCCCGGGACGGCAACACAGTGCAAGGACCTGGCGAGGACGCGCATTGAGGCGTGCCTCCCAGGACGGCATCTGGGAAGACCGACGTCACGTGGCTGCCGTGGGGACGGCCCGTGGATCACCGTCGTGATCTCGGGTGCTGTCTCGGCCATGACGCGTCCCGTCCGGGTCAGCCTGTCTTGCTGGCACGCCATTCGAGGGCTTGCGGGGTCTCGGTGAACTCCACCAGGTGCTCTCCCGCGAAGCGTTCCAGTGCAGTGCGTACCTCGGTGGGGGTGACGTAGAAGAACTCTTTCCTGTTGTTGACGCGGTTGACGCGGCGGTCGGCGAACTCCTGGTGGAGGCGGGTTTCGAGGCCGACGGCGTCCTTGCTGAAGATCAGGGCGTG
>NZ_JBIBDS010000019.1:0-23136 GCF_042954805.1 Streptomyces sp. NPDC012637 | reverse complement strand
GTGCCGTCCGACCAGTCGACGTGGTCGGTCGGCTCGTCGACGTGCAGGGTCCGGGGCAGCACCCCGTTCCGCATCGCCATGACCATCTTGATGACACCGGCCACGCCCGCCGCGGCCTGCGTGTGGCCGATGTTCGACTTGATCGAGCCCAGCCACACCGGCTCGTCGCCGCCCCGGCCCTGCCCGTACGTGTTGATGAGGGCCTGCGCCTCGATCGGGTCGCCGAGGGTCGTGCCGGTGCCGTGGGCCTCGACCGCGTCCACCTGGTCGGCCGTCAGACGGCCGTTGGCGAGGGCCTGACGGATCACGGCCTCCTGCGCGAGGCCGTTGGGCGCGGTGAGACCGTTGCTCGCGCCGTCCTGGTTCGCGGCCGTACCGCGGATCACCGCGAGGACCGGGTGGCCGTTGCGGCGGGCGTCCGAGAGGCGCTCCAGGACGAGCAGCGCGGAACCCTCGCTGAAGCCGGTGCCGTCCGCGCCGGAGGCGAAGGCCTTGCAGCGGCCGTCGGACGCGAGCCCGCGCTGCCGGCTGAACTCGGTGAGCAGCACCGGGGACGCCATGACCGTCGCGCCGCCGGCCAGCGCGAGCGAGCACTCGCCCTGCCGCAGCGACTGGGTGGCCAGGTGCAGCGCGACCAGCGAGGCCGAGCAGGCGGTGTCGATGGTGAGCGCGGGGCCTTCGAGGCCCAGGGTGTAGGCGATCCGGCCGGAGGCCACGCTCGTCGTGTTGGTGACGAGGTAGCCCTCGAGCTCGGGGCGGATCTCCTCGGGGCGCGCGTAGTCCTGGGCGATGGCGCCGACGAACACGCCGGTGTCGCTGCCGCGCAGACTGTCCGGGGAGATCCCGGAGCGCTCCAGGGCCTCCCAGGCGGTCTCCAGGAGCACCCGCTGCTGCGGCTCCATCGCCTCGGCCTCGCGCGGGCTGATGCCGAAGAAGCCGGCGTCGAACAGGCCCGCGTCGTGCAGGAAGCCGCCCTTGGCCACGTACGTGGTGGCCTGGGCGTCGGACTCCGGGTCCGGCGCGTGCAGCCGGTCCAGGTCCCAGCCGCGGCCCTCGGGGAAGTCGGTGATGGCGTCGCCGCCGGCGGCGAGCAGCCGCCAGAGGTCCTCGGGGCTGCGCACGTCGGCCGGGAAGCGGCAGCCGATGCCGACGATCGCGATCGGCTCGTGCGCCGCGGCCTCGACGTCGGTCAGCCTCTGCCGGGTCTGCTGCAGGTCGGTCGTCACCCGCTTGAGGTAGTCCCGGAGTTTCGCTTCGTTGGTGGCCATGAACCCATCCCTCACAATGCCGGCCGGTCTTCCGGGCAACGTCGCCGACGCGGCTTGCGGGCTGCTTAGCGTGACCTAAAGCCGTCGCCGGGCCGCCGCGGTCACCCCCTGACCGGTGCGGACGTCCCGTGCGGCGCCTAAGGGGCTCTTTAGACAGCCGTCAGCGGGGCGTCAGCCGGGCGGCCGAAAGTGGCGGGATGGAAGCCTCGGAAATCCACATCCTGTCCGTGGGCACCGCCCTGCCCGGTGACCCCCTGGAGAACGCGGACCTGGCCCGGCACTTCGGCATGGACCCGATCTGGGAGGAGTGGGTCGACGCCTTCGTCGGGACCCGGGCCCGGCATCTGTCGGTGGACCTGGGGACCGGCAGGCTGCGGTCCACGCTCGCCGATCTGGCCACCGAGGCCGGTGCCCGGGCCCTGGCGGACGCCGGTCTCGGACCCGGCGACATCGACCTGGTCGTCCTCGGCACCGCCACGCCCGACCAGCTGATGCCCGCGACCGTCAACATCGTCGCGGACCGGCTCGGGATCGACGGCGTGCCCACCTACCAGCTGCAGTCGGGCTGCGCGGGCGCCTTCCAGGCCCTCGACGTCGGCAGCCAGATGCTGCGGGCCGGCGGGCACCGCACGGCGCTGGTGATCGGCGGTGAGCTCTGCTCCCGGCACTACGACCCGGGCGTCGACCTCGCGAAGCTCGACTCGGGCGAGCTGGTCAACTTCGTGCTGTTCGGCGACGGCGCCGGCGCGGCCGTGCTGACCGCGGAGCCGACCGCGGGCGCGCCGGTGATCCGCCGGGTCCTCAACCGGCTGACCGGGCGGGGCCGCGAGCCGGGCCAGATCGTGGAGTGGACCGGCGCTCTCGACCGGGCCGACGCGGACCGCGCGCACATCAAGGAGGACTACAAGGCGATCGAGGAGTCCGTCCCGGTGATGTCCCGGGAGATCGCCGAGGAACTGCTCGGCGATCTGGGCTGGGCGGTGACGGACGTGGACTACCTGCTGCCGCCCCAGCTGTCGGGGCGCATGACGCGGCGGATCGTCGAGGGCCTGGACATGCCGCTCGCGGAGGAGATCACCCGCGTCGACACCATCGCCAACACGGGCAACGCGATGCCGTTCTTCCAGCTGGAGGAGGTCCTGCCGCAGCTGGCGCCGGGCGACCGGGTCCTCGGGATCTCCGTCGAGTCCAGCAAGTGGCTGAAGGCGGGCTTCGCCCTCGAACTGGCCTGACCGGCCGCGTCCGTGGCCTGACCGGCCACTCGCCCCGTAGAGCCACCCGCCCCGGACGGCCGTCCACCCGTACAGCCACCCGCCCCGGACGGCCGTCCACCCGTACAGCCACCCACCCCGGACAGTCGTCCACCCCGGACAGTCGTCCACCCCGTACAGTCGTCCACCCCGTACACGAGAAGCGCCCGCGGTGACCGCGGGCGCTTCTTCCGTGTCCTCACCCGCTCAGCGCGGCGCGCCGAACCAGTTCTTCAGGGCCGTCTCCAGCGAGCCCGAGCCCTCCGCCCACACGACGTGCCCGTCCGGGCGCAGCAGTACGGAGCCGGTCGCGTCGGCCGCGGGGGCCGGGGCGACGCCCACGCGGTCGGCCCATGCCGCCGCCGTACGGGCGTGGGCTCCGGCTGTCCCGCCCTGACCGTCCTCACCGTCCCCGCCGACGAGCAGCAGGCCGCGGCCGTCGTGGAGCAGCGGCGCGGCGCCGGGGATCCGGCCGCCGAGCGCCGGGTCGGGGGTCGCGGAGCCGGGGGTGCCGTCGGTGCCCAGGCGGTAGCGCAGGTCGACGCCCGTCACGAGCTCCACCAGGTACCGGTTGACGTCGTCGAAGCGGGCGAGGTCCGCGACGAGCGAGCGGGCCCCGGCGGTGCGGGCCGCCGGGTGCATCAGGGCCAGCTGGGCGTCGAGCGCGAGCCGGGCCCGCTCGCCCTCCGGGTGACGCTCGGCGTGGTACGTGTCGAGCAGGCCGGGCGGCGCCCAGCCGGCCAGGTCCGCGGCCAGCTTCCAGCCGAGGTTGACGGCGTCCTGCAGGCAGCTGCTCAGGCGCAGCCCGCCCAGGGGGTAGAAGGAGTGCGCCGCGTCGCCGGCGAGGAACACCCGGCCGGACCGGTAGCGTTCGGCGTTGCCGCTGTGGCTGGTGAACCGGTTGGCCCACAGCACTTCGCGGGCCGGCAGCGGCTGCCCGGTGAGGTGCTCGACCTCGCCCTGGAGCTCCTCCGCGGCGACGGGGCCCGTGGAGGTGGGAGGCGTGGCGCCGAACACGGTGGTGATCACCCGCAGCACACCGGGACCGGCGGGCGCGCCGGAGTACACCCCGCCGGCGGGCAGGTAGTGGGCGCCCAGGTGGTGGACGGCGAGCTCGGAGAAGTCGGCCGTGACGTCGCCGACGATGCCCGACACGGTCCAGCCGCTGCCCGGGAACTCGATGCCGGCGAGGCGGCGCACGGTGCTTCCGGCGCCGTCGGCCGCGACCACGTACGAGCCGCGCAGCGTGGAGTCGCCCGCGGAGGTGCGGAGTTTCAGCGTCACGTGTCCGGTGGACTGGCGGAGTTCCGTCACCTCGTGGCCGCGGCGGATGTCCACGCCGAGTTCGCGGGCCCGCTGCTCCAGGACCTCGGTCAGCCGGGGCTGGGGCACGAGGAGGCCGGTGCTCACCTCGGGCCGGTCGGCGGCGAGCAGTTCGGGGTGCAGCCACAGCAGGGAGAAGTGCGCGCCGGGCAGCGGGAGTCCGGACGCGCGCAGCGCGTCCGCCAGGCCCCGCTGTTCGAGGAGCGCGATGACGCCCGCGTTGACGGCCTGGCCGGGGGCGTGCGGGTCGGGCGCGTCGCGTCTGTCGAGGACGACGACGGGCGCGCCGGCCAGGCCGAGCTCGCAGGCGAGCATCAGACCGGTGGGGCCGGCGCCCACGACGATCACGGGGTCGGTCACGGGTCATCCTTTCCGCAGGAGCGGGATCACGGGCGCGAAGTCGTACAGGTGGGCGGAGAGGACCATGTACGACGTGAGGCCGTACCGGTCGTATCCGCTCCGGACCTGCTCGGCGATCTCCTCGTGGGTGCCGATGAACAGGGTCGGCAGGTCGAGGAGCTGATTGGCCGTCAGGTGGGGTGCGAAGGCGGGGCGCAGTGCCTCGGCGGCGGCCTTGCGGTCGTCGGTGACGATGACCTTCTTGACCCCCACGTTCAGTTCGGGGGAGCGGCCGAGTTCGGCGGCGCGCTGCCGCACGGTGTTCACCTGGGCGGCGAACTCGTCGGGGCCGAGGAGCACCAGATCGCCGCCCGGGGGCAGCGAGGCGCCGATGAAGACGACCGTGTCGGCCCGGCTCGCGGCGAGGTCGAGGTCTTCCGGTTCGCCGACGCCGATCATCAGTCGCGGCCGGGGGGTGCTGACCGGGCGGGGCAGGTGGCCGGGGTCGGTCAGCAGCCGGTCGAGGACGTCCACGGTCTCGGCGAGCCGGTCGCGCTTGTCCTGAGGGGTGAGCGCGGCCGTCGCGGCGCTGCCGGTCCAGCCCGCGTGCAGGCCCACGCTGAGCCGCCCGCCGGTGAGCCGGTCGGTGCCGGCGATCTCCCGGGCCAGTACCTCGTCGTCCCACAGGGACGCGTTGGTGAGGTAGGTGGCGACCTCGAGCCGGGTGGTGACCGCGGCCGCGGCCACCAGCGAGGGGAACGGCGCGGACAGGCCGAGGTGGTCGGTGGTCCCGAGGACGTCGTAACCGAGCCGTTCGGCCTCCCGCGCGCGTTCGGGCCAGTCGGCCTCGGGGGAGATCTCGTTCACCCCGAAGCGGAACTCCGTCCCAGGTCCGCTGCTCATGCGTCGCCTCCTGTCGTGGCTGTCGTGGCTGTCGTGGCTGTCGTGGCTGTCGTGCCTGTCGTGCCTGCCGTGCCTGCCGTGCCTGTCGTGTCCGTCGTGCGCCCGAGGGCGCCGGCCAGTCGTCCGCGGGCCCGGATCGCGGCCAGGGCGAGGCCGAGGAACCGGCGCTGGGGCCCGTAACCGCCGAGGGCGTCCAGGGCGGAGCGCAGGCTCCACAGCCGGGACTCGGCGACGTGGGACGGCGAGCCGTGCACGTCGTCGTGGACGAGCAGCCGCAGTTCGCGCACGTGGTTCTCGAGCAGCAGCCGGTCGCCGGGCGGGATGATCTCGTCGCGCGCGCTCACCGTGTACGCCACGGGCACCTGGAGCGACGAGAGTTCGTCCGGCGTCAGGGCCAGGTCCGTGAGCCGGGGCAGCACGGTGTCCGGGGTGTGGCCGGTGAGGTGGGCCAGGGTGTCGACGGTGACCCGGGGCACCCGGGGCCGCCAGTCGGCGTCCGTGAAGAAGTCGCCGATCGGCGCGCCGGCCGTCACCACGCCCTGGATCCGCTTGTCGTGGAGGGCCGCCCGCAGCGCCATGTGGCCGCTGAAGCTCATCATCACGGCGACGGTCCGGTCGGTGTCCGCGCGGTCCGCGAGGGCGTCGAGGATGTCCGGGACCATGCGGTGGCTGTCCGCCCCGTAACGCTGCTCGTTCTCGCCGACGCCCGGCATCTCGACGGCGACGACGGCCAGGCCCAGCCGTCCCGCCTTGGCGAGGATCGGACCGAACTGCTCCTTCACGCTGACGATGCCGCCGCTGAGCAGCAGCACGGGTGCGCGTTCGCCGCCGCGCGGGGCGAGCCCGGCGGCCCAGCAGCGCACCCGGCCGCCGGAGAGGTCGAGGTCGACCCGCTGGATGCCGGAGGTGTCGCCGAGCCGCCAGCGGTCGAAGGAGGCGACGGTCCGCGCCTGCGCGTCGGCGCGCGCCGGGCCGTCCACGTAGGGGAAGCGGGCGATGTTGAAGTGCCGTCCGGCCTCCACCTCCCGTCCCTGCCGCTCCAGTTCGACGCCGGCCTCGGTCCACTCCCGGGCCCAGGAGCCGGGCTCGCCGTCCTCGTCGTGCCGGATCCGCCCGAGGACCTGCGCCAGCCGCCCGCCCGGGATGCCGAGGATGCGGCCGTGCACCTCCACGAACTGCTTCAGCTCCGTGACGTCGTTCATCGCAGCGCCTCCTCGGCCGAGAAGCCCTCCAGCGACTCCTTGACCTCGGTCAGGATGTCCGCCGCCTCCGCGCCGTCGATCACCCGGTGGTCGAAGGTGAGGTTCAGCCGCATCACGGGCGCGCTCGTCACCTCGCCGTCCCGCACCACGGGGCGCTGCGCGATCCGGCCCACGCCGAAGGTGAGCGTCGTGCCGCCCACCGAGTGGAAGCCGTCGACCGCCCGGTGGCCCAGGGACGACACCGAGAAGGTGCCGAAGAAGCGCGGGTGGGCGAGGAGCGGGCGCACCGCGCGACGGTACGCGGCGCGCGCGAGCAGCGACGGCAGCCGGTGCAGCAGCAGCATCGAGGCGAACTCCGGCATGGTCTCCGGGTCGCCGTCCCGGAAGCGCTCCAGCTCGTGCTGGATGCCCTTCAGGTCGGTCCGGTCCAGGTCCGGCAGGACCGTGGAGACCACGACCCGCCGGCCGCCGACCCGCTTGTCGAGCGCGACCTTCCCGGAGACCTCGCCGTAGCGGGCGACCTTGGGGCGCAGCCGGCCGCGGATCGCGGCGTTGGCCTCCGGGTGGGCGGCGATCACCCGGGCCGCGGAGTGGAGCACGTACGTGACCACGGACAGCCGGCTGTCGCCGCGGTGGGCCTCGCGGTGCGCGAGCACCCCGGACATGTCCACCTCCGTGTCGAGGTGGACCGGCGCGAAGGGCCGTATCTCGTCGAGGAAGAAGAGCGTGTGTCGCCGCTCCCGGGCGATGGCTGCGATCTGCATCCCGCCAATCTCCGCAGCCCGGCTAAAGCACCCTTTAGCGCGGCCTAAACCCGACTTCCGGCCGCTTCCGCGGGCGCCACCCACAGCCGTCCTTTAGAGCCGCGCAAGACACCCGTTCCAGTCTTGCCCTCCAGCCCGAATGTCGCCGCTCGCAGGAGATCGCGCATGTCACGCCCCAGCGCCGTGGGCCTCACCACCGGAAACGCGCCGTTGCCCGACTTCCCGCAGCCGCGCACCTGCCCGTACCAGCCGCCGTCCGGCTACCGCGACCTGCGGCTGTCCGAGGGGCCCGTGGTGCGCGCCCGGCTGTACGACGGCCGCCCCACCTGGGTGGTTCTCGGCCATGCCGCCGCCCGTGAGCTGCTCATCGACCCGCGGCTGTCCTCCGACTGGGGACGGCCGGACTTCCCGTCGCCGAGCCCGCGCCGCAAGGCCATCCAGAAGGCGACGATGCTCATCGGGATGGACCAGCCGGAACACTCCGCGTACCGCCGCCGGGTCATCCCCTCCTTCTCGGTGCGCCGCACCCGCGAGCTCGGCGAGTCGATCCACCGGCGCGCCGGTGAACTGGTCGACGCCCTCCTCGAACAGGGCCCGCCCGCGGAGATCCTGCGCGGCCTCGCGCTGCCGCTGTCCTCCCACACCATCTGCGGGATCCTCGGCGTGCCCTACGAGGACCACGCCTACTTCGAGGAGCAGTCGGCCAAGCTCGTCTCGTCCCAGGTGTCCGAGGAGGACGCGACCGGGGCGCTGATGAACCTGCGGGACTACCTGACCTCCCTGGTGGACCGCAAGGCGAAGGAGTCCGAGCCGGGCGAGGGCCTGCTGGACACCCTGGTGCACAAGGACCTCGCCGAGGGTTCGCTGTCCCGCGACGAGGTGATCCAGCTCGGCATCATCCTGCTGATGGCCGGTCACGAGACCACCGCCAGCATGATCACGCTGAGCACGTTCACGCTGCTGCAGAACCCGAGCCAGCTGGCGGCCTTCCGGGCCGACCCGGACGGCGCCGGCCTGGCCGTCGAGGAGCTGCTGCGCTACCTCTCCATCGGGGACGTGTCGATGCGGATCGCCGCCGAGGACATCACCATCGGCGACGCCCGCATCAAGGCCGGCGACAGCGTCATGCTGTCCGCCGCCGAGATCAACCGCGACCCGGAGGCCTTCGAGGACCCCGACGTGCTGGACCTCGGCCGCGGCGCCCGGCACCACCTCGCCTTCGGCTACGGCGTGCACCAGTGCATCGGCCAGAACCTGGCCCGCGCCCAGATGCAGAGCGCGCTCACCCTGCTCTTCTCCCGCATCCCGGGGCTGCGGCTCGCCGTTCCCGCCGAAGAGGTGGAGATCAAGCCCGCGCAGAGCGGTGTGCAGGGCATCTACGAACTCCCCGTGGCGTGGTGAGGCCGGTGCGCATCACCGCCGACTCCGGCCGCTGCATCGGCGCGGGCCAGTGCGTCCTGACCGCGCCCGACCTCTTCGACCAGGACGAGGACGGCATCGTCGTCCTGCTGACCGACTCCGTCGCGACCGAGGCCGACGCGAAGCTCGCCAAGGAGGCCGAGCACCTGTGCCCGGCCGCCGCCCTCCGGGTGGCCTCCGGCACCGACGACGCCTCCGGCACCGACGACGCCGAGGGGCAGCCGGGCGCATGAGGACCCGTACGCACCGCACCGTCGTCCGCCGGGCCCTGGTGGCGGCGCTGGCCCTGGCCTGCGTCGCGACCGGGTGCGGCGCCGGGACCGGCCGGGCGGACGGGCGGGACGGCCGGATCGTGTACGCCGTCGACACCCAGCCCGACTGCCTGGACCCGCAGATCAGCCCGTACGACGTGACGGCGGCCCTGGGCCGCGGCGTCTTCGACTCGCTGGTCGCCATGGACGCCCGGGGCCGCGTCCGGCCCTGGCTCGCCACGTCCTGGCAGGTCTCCGACGACGGGCGGGCGTACACCTTCCACCTGCGCGACGGCGTCCGCTTCCACGACGGCACCGCCTTCGACGCGACCGCCGTCAAGGCCACCCTCGACCACACCGTCGCACCCGAGACCAAGTCGCAGTACGCGGCCGGGCTCATCTCCATGTACGAGGGCGCGACCGTCGTCGACGCCCGCACCGTACGGATCCGGCTCTCCCGCCCGTACACGCCGTTCCTCCAGGTGCTGTCCACGGCCACGTTCGGCATCCAGTCGCCCGCCGCACTGCGCGCGAACCGCGGCCGGACGTGCCTGAAGCCCGTCGGCAGCGGCCCGTTCGTGTTCGCCGGCTGGACCCGCAACCGGCGGATCGAGCTGGACCGCAACCCGCGCTACGCGTGGGGCCCGCCGGACGCCGCCAACCGGGGACCGGCGCACGTCGCCGGCGTCACCGTCGAGTTCATCCCGGAGGCCGCCTCGCGCTTCGGCGCCCTCGGCTCGGGCCAGGTCGACCTGGCCTCCGCCGTGCCGCCCAGCCACGTCGGCAGGCTCCGGCACGCCGACGGCTTCCGGCTGATGCGGGCCACCCAGCCCGGCGCGCCGTACACGCTCATGCTCAACGTCAACCGGGCGCCGCTCGACGACCCGCGGGTGCGCCGCGCCCTGCAGCGCTCCGTGCGCTTCGACGCGCTGGTGAAGGCGCTGTACTCGGGCGCGTACGAGCGCTCCTGGAGCCCCCTGACACCCGCCACCAGCGGCTACGCCCGGGCGGCCGAGGGCAGTTGGCCGTACGACCCCGAGGAGGCGGCCCGGCTCCTCGACGCGGCCGGGTGGACCGGGCGCGACGAGCAGGGCTACCGCACCCGCGACGGCGTCCGGCTCACCGTGCACTGGCCCTACATGAACAGCCTGATGCGCGACCAGCGGGCGCTGCTCGGCCAGGGCATCCAGGCCGAGGCCAAGCGGGCCGGCATCGAGCTCCGGTTCACCGCCCTCGAACCCGGCGCCTACCTCCAGAAGGCGGTCGGCCGCGACGCCGACGTCCTCGCCTTCAGCTGGAACCGCGCCGAACCCGACATCCTGCGGACCTTCTTCGACTCCGCGCAGACCGGGGACAAGGGTGGCGTCAACGCCTTCGGAGTCGCCGACCCGCAGCTCGACCGCTGGCTCCGCGAGGCCTCCGCCACCCGCGACCCGGCCCGCCGCGCGGCCCTGTACGCGAAGGCCCAGACGCGCGTGAACGACCAGGTCTACGCCCTGCCCGTGTACGCCCCCGCCACCCTGCTCGGGGTCGCCGACCGGGTGCGCGGCGTGACCTTCGACGTCCAGGCGTACCCCCGCTTCCACGACGCCCGGCTGGAGGACTGACGGTGCTGCCCCTGCGCTGGTTCGCGCGCCGGCTGCTGCTGGCCGCCCTGGTCGTGTTCGGCGCCGCCAACGCCGTCTTCTTCGCCTTCCGGCTGCTCCCCGGCGACCCGGTGCGCAGCGTGCTCGGCTCCACCAACCCCACGCCCGAACTCGTGGCGCAGGTACGGCACGACCTGGCCCTCGACGAGCCGCTCGCCGTGCAGTACGGGCGGTTCATGCGCGGGCTGGTCACCGGCGACCTCGGCGAGTCCTTCCAGCTGTCGCAGCCGGTCGGCGAGGTGATCGGCGGGCAGCTGTGGCCCACCGTCCAGCTCGCCGTCGCGGCCCTGCTGCTCGCGCTGCTCGTCTCGGTGACCCTGGCCGTGCTCACCGCCCACCGGCCGAGGGTCCGGCGGATCGCCTCCTCCCTCGAACTCGTCGCCGCCTCCACCCCGGCCTTCTGGACCGGCCTGCTCCTGCTGGCGCTGCTGTCCTTCCGGCTCCGCTGGTTCCCGGCGATGGGCGGCAGCGGCGCCGCCGCCCTGGTGCTCCCGGCGGTCACCCTCGCCGCCGGTCTGGTGGGCGCCTTCACCCAGGTGCTGCGGGAGGAGCTGGAACGGGCCCTGGAACAGCCCTTCGTGCTCACCGCGCGCGCCCGGGGCGGCGGCGAGACCGTGATCCGGCTCCGGCACGCGCTGCGGCACGGGCTGATCCCGCTGATCACCCTCTCCGGCTGGGCGGTGGGCGCGCTGTTCGGCGGCGCGGTCGTGGTGGAGACCGTCTTCAGCCGCCAGGGCCTGGGCCAGGTCACGGCCGCCGCAGTGGCCGGCCGCGACCTGCCGGTGGTGACGGGCGTGGTGCTGGTCTCCGCCGTCGCCTTCGCCCTGATCAACCTCGCGGTGGACGTGCTCTACCGGCTCGTGGACCCGCGCATCGACGAGAGGAGCATCGGATGACCGCGTCCGCCTCGGCCTCGCCCTCGGCCTCCGCGTCCGCCCCGGCCTCCGGGCCCGGCGCCGCGGCCGGCGCCGACGGGACGAGCGCCGACGCCCCGGGCGACGCCGCTCCCGCGCTCCCGGGCCGCGCCCCGCGCAGGTTCCGGCCGGGTGTGGCCCTCGCCGCGGTGGTGCTCCTCGCCGTCGCCGTCGCCGCCGTGGCGCCGGAACTGCTCGCGCCCCGCCGGCCGGACCTCATCGACCCGGTGGACGCGCTCGCGGGACCCGGGCCCGGGCACTGGCTGGGCACCGACCAGCTGGGGCGCGACGTGTTCAGCCGGATCGTGCACGGGGCCCGCACCTCGCTGGTCATCGGCTTCGGCGCGACCGCCCTCGCGGTCGTGGCGGGCTCGCTGCTCGGCGTGTTCGCCGCGACCGCGGGCCGGGCCGTCGACCAGGTCCTGATGCGCGCCACCGACATCCTGATGGCCTTCCCGGGGCTGATGCTGTCGCTGGTGGTCGTCGCCGTCCTCGGCCCCGGCACCGGCAACGCCACCCTGGCCATCGGTGCCTCGCTGCTGCCCGGCTTCGTCCGGCTCGCCCGCGGCCAGGCGCTCGCCATCCGCGACAGCGACTACGTGCAGGCGGCCCTGGTGATGGGCCGCGGCCGGGCGTCGGTGCTGTTCCGGCACCTGCTGCCGAACGCCCTGCCGCCGCTGCTCGTCCTGGCCACGGTCAACGTGGGCAGCGCCGTCATCGCCGGGTCCACCCTCAGCTTCCTCGGCCTCGGGCCGCAGCCGCCCTCGCCCGAATGGGGCGCGATGCTCGCCGAGGGCCGCGACCACCTGGACACCGCGTGGGCGGCGGCCGTCTTCCCCGGCCTGGCCATCACCCTCACCGTCGTCTCCGTGACGGTCGTCGGCCGGGCCCTGCAGCGCCGCTTCGACCGGAGGGACGGCCGTGGACACTGACACCACCCGCGTGGAGCGGGCCCTGGTCACCGTGGAGGACCTGCGGATCTCCTTCGGCCGCGGCAGCGACCGCACCGAGGTCGTGCACGGCGTGGACCTCACCCTGCGGGCCGGCGAGTGCCTGGCCCTGGTCGGCGAGTCGGGCTCGGGCAAGACGCTCACCGGCCGCACCCTCGCCGGACTCACGGGGCCCGGCGCCACCGTGACCGCCCGCACCCTCGACTTCGACGGCCGGGACCTGACCGCCCTCGACGAACGCGCGTGGCGCCGGCTGCGCGGCGCCGAGATCGGTCTGGTGCTCCAGGACGCACTGGTCTCCCTCGACCCGCTGCGCCGGGTCGGCGCCGAGATCGAGGAGCCGCTCGCCAACCACGGCATCGGCACCCGCCGCGACCGGCCGGCCCGGGCCGTCGAGCTGCTGCGCCAGGTCGCCGTGCCCGAACCCGAGCGGCGGGCCCGGCAGTTCCCGCACCAGCTCTCGGGCGGGCAGCGGCAGCGGGCGCTGATCGCCTCCGCGCTCGCCGCGGGACCGCGCGTCCTGATCGCCGACGAGCCGACCACCGCGCTCGACACGACCGTGCAGGCGCAGATCCTCGATCTGCTCGCCGCCCGCCGGGACGCGGGCACCGCGGTGCTGCTGATCAGCCACGACCTGGCGGCGGTCGCCCGGCTCGCCGACCGGATCGCGGTGATGCGGGGCGGCCGGATCGTGGAGAGCGGACCCGCCGCGAAGGTCCTCGCCGCGCCCGCCCATCCGTACACCCGCCGTCTCCTCGACGCGGTCCCGGACGCTCGCGCCGCTCGCCGGCGGAGCACCGGACGCGGCGGCGCCGGTACGGAGGTGCTGCGCGCCGAGGGTCTGGTGAAGCGTTACGGCGGGCCCGGGGGCGGCATGACCGCGCTCGACGACGTGTCCTGCGTGCTGCACGCGGGCGAGACGCTCGGCGTCCTCGGCGAGTCCGGCTCCGGAAAGTCCACGCTGGCCCGGATCGTGCTCGGGCTCACCGAGCCGGACGCCGGCACGGTGACCCTGCTCGGCCGGCCGTGGTCCGGTGCGGGCGAACGCTCGCGGGCCGCCCTGCGCGGCCGGATCCAACTGGTGCAGCAGGACCCGTTGTCCTCCTTCGACCCGCGCTGGACGGTGGAGCGGATCGTGGCCGAGGCGCTCGGCGCGGGCGGCCGGCGGGCCGCGCGCCGCCACCGGGAGCGGATCACCGAACTCCTGGGCCTGGTCGGTCTGGGGCCCGAGCTGCTCGACCGCGGTCCGCGCGGGCTGTCCGGCGGCCAGCGGCAGCGGGTGGCCATCGCCCGCGCACTCGCGCCGGAGCCGGACGTGCTGGTCTGCGACGAGCCGGTCTCCGCGCTCGACGTCTCCGTGCAGGCGCAGGTGCTCGACGTGTTCGAGCGGGTCCGTGAACGGCTGAGCGTGGCCCTGCTGTTCATCTCGCACGACCTCGGCGTCGTGCGTCAGGTCAGCGACCGGGTCGCGGTGATGCGGGCGGGACGCGTCGTCGAGACCGGCCCGGCCGAGCGGGTCTTCACCCGCCCGGAACACCCCTGGACCCGGGAGCTCCTCGGCGCGGTGACACCCGTCGCCGTGCCGGACCGGCAGGACGCCGGGAGCCCGGTGTGACGCCCCGGCGGGCCGGCGGCGCCGTGCCGCGGTCCGCCGTTTCCCCAACCACCCTGGCCGGGCCGTCGGGTTCCGGCCGTGTCCGACGATCGTGAGTCGCCCATGAACGACACCGCCCCCTTCCGTCTGTCCGTGCTCGACACGGTGCCCGTCTTCAACGGGGTTCCGGCCGCCCAGGCGCTGCGGGAGCTCCTGGAGCTCGCACCGGAGGTGGAGCGGCTCGGCTACCACCGCTACTGGCTGGCCGAGCACCACAACATGCCGGCCTTCGGCACCTCCACGCCGCCGGTGCTCATCGGGCAGCTGGCCGGCGTCACCTCGACGATGCGGATCGGCTCGGGCGGCGTGATGCTGCCCAACCACGTGCCGTACATCGTGGCCGAGCAGTTCGCCACCCTGGAGGCCTTCCACCCGGGCCGGATCGACCTCGGCGTCGGACGTGCGCCGGGCGGCGAGCCCGCCACCGCGCGGGCGCTGCGGCGCACCGGCGACCCGGCGCACGAGGGTGCCTTCGGCGAGCAGCTGGCCGAGCTGATCGGCTATCTGTCCCCGTCCGCGCCGGGTGCCCGTCCGCCGGTCGCGGTCTGTCCGACGGTGGAGCACCCGGTGCCCGTCTGGCTGCTCGGCACGAGCCCCTCCAGCGCCTCGCTGGCGGCCCGGCTCGGCCTGCCGTACGCCTACGCCCACCACCTCAACCCGGCGGGCACGGAGGCCGCGGTGGCCCGCTACCGTGCGGAGTTCCGTCCTTCGGAGCGGCTGGAGCGGCCGTACGTCGCGGTGTCGGCGCAGGTCGTGGTGGCCGGGACCGACGAGGAGGCCGAGTACCAGGCCGGGCCCGCCAAGGTGGCCCAGGTGGAGGGGCGGATCAATCCGCTGACCCTGTTCCGCACGCCCGAGGAGGCGGCCGGGTATCCGCTGACGGGCGCCCAGCGGCGCTTCCTCGAGGAGTACGCGGCTCCGCAGATCATCGGCGGGGTGGAGACGGCGGGCCGGCGTCTCGCGGACCTCCGTGCCCGCACGGGCGCCGACGAACTGCTCGCGTCGGCGCCGGTGTACGGCCTCGAGGCCAGGGTCCGGACGTTCCGGCTCCTCGCCGAGGCGGTGGCTCAGGCCGCGGAGGCCGGGGCGGGGGCGCTCAGCCCGGTCACCTCGGCGAGCAGCTCGTAGGACCGGACCCGCTCGTCGTGGTCCTGGATCGCGCTGAGCACCATCAGCTCGTCGGCGCCGGTGACCTTGGCGAACTCGGTGATCCGCTGCCGCGCGGTCTCGGGTCCGCCGAAGATCTGCGGCTCGTACAGCTGGTCGACGACCGCCCGCTCCTCCGGCGTGTAGGAGAAGCGGGCGGCTTCCTCCACGGACGGGAAGTACGGGTTCTGGCCGCGCAGCGACCGGGCGGTGATCACGCGCAGCGGGTCGCTCAGCCGGGCCGCGCGCTCGTCGTCCTCGGCCACGCCGCAGAACGCGGAGACGATGGTGTACGGCTCGGCGAGGTACTCGGAGGGCCGGAACTCGGCGCGGTACGCGTCGAGCGCGGCGGTCGTGCCGTGCGGGGAGAAGTGGTGCGCGTACGCGAAGGGCAGTCCCAGGGCCGCCGCGAGCTGTGCGCTGTAGCCGCTGGAACCGAGCAGCCAGACGGGGACGGACTGCTCGGCCGCGGGCACGGCGGAGACGGTGCCGTGCCCGGGTTCCAGGACGTGCGCGGTGCCGGCGGGCGGTGCGAAGTAGCGCAGGAGTTCCTGGATCTGGGCGGGGAAGTCGTTGCCGCCGAGCGGGCCGGTCTGGCGCCGCAGGGCGCGGGCCGTCAGCGGGTCGGTGCCGGGCGCGCGGCCGACGCCGAGGTCGACCCGGCCGGGGTGCAGGGCGGCCAGGGTGCCGAACTGCTCGGCCACCACGAGGGGCGGGTGGTTGGGCAGCATGACGCCGCCGGCTCCCACCCGCAGATGGGTGGTGGCGGCGGCGATCTGCCCGGCGAGGATCGCCGGCGACGAGGTCGAGAGGGCCGGCATGTTGTGGTGCTCGGCCAGCCAGAAGCGGTGGTAGCCGAGCCGGTCCACGGCGCGGGCCAGTCGGATGGTGTTGCGCAGAGAAGCGGTCGCCGTCGACCCCTGCCACACCGGAGCGGTGTCCAGGACGGACAGTCGGAATCCCAGTTCGGTGGTCATGGAACGAGAATATGGGGACTGTCCCCGTTTTTCAACACGGCCTGGACACCGCCCGTTTCACGCCGCTCTCGTCAGTGCGGGACCGGAGTCCAGGAGAATCTCCTGGTGCAGCTCGTGCAGCTGGCGGCACGGGCTGATCCCGAGCTCCCGGTCGAGCGCCGAACGCACCGTGTGGAAGGCCTGGAGCGCGTCGGCCCGGCGGTCGGAGCGGTACAGGGCGAGCATCAGCTGACGGTGGAACGCCTCGATGAGCGGGTGCTTGGACACCAGCGCGTACAGCGGCCCCACCAGCTCGCGGTGCCGCCCGAGGGCCAGATCGGCCTCGGTGCGCAGCTCGACGCACTCCAGCCGGGTCTCCTCGGCCCAGGTGGCGAACTCGTCCACGATGTCGCCGCCGCGCAGCTCGCCGAGGACCGTGCCGCGCCACAGCGACAGCGCCTGGCCGCACAGCGCGGAGACCTCCCCGTGCCGGCCGGCCCGCGCCGCGGCCCGGCCCTGCTGGGCCAGGCGCTGGAAGTCGTGGGCGTCCAGGGTGTGGTCGCCGAGCTCCAGCACGTAGCCCGGGAAGCGGGTGACGATCGGGCTCTGCTCGACGTTCGCCCCCTTCAGCATTTTGCGCAGCTGGGATATGTACACGTGCAGCGTGGCGGTGGCCCGCCGAGGGGGATCGTCGCGCCAGATTTCGGCGCACAGCTGGTCGGTGGATATGACGTTCCCGGCGCGTACCAGCATGGCGGCGAGAAGGCATTCCACCTTCGGCGCGCTGATGGTGAAAGCCTTGTCGGCGTCCGTCATGCGCAGGCTGCCGAGGATTTCGAATCGCATGTCTTGTTGACCTTCCGGAGATCGCGGAGACCGACAGCGCTCAGCGCGACACTGAGCCGTAGCGACCGTCGAGATAGACGAGTGGACGGGCCGGGTCGCCCTGGTACGCGTGAATCGGCTGCGCGATCACCACGGTGTGATCGCCGGCGGGCAGGTCGTACACCTTGCGGCAGACCATCGCGGCCGGAACGCCGTCGAGCAGCGGCACGCCGTGCGGGCCGGCGTTCCAGCGGGTGGGCGGTGCGAAGCGGTCGACGCCGCTGCGCGCGAAGGTCGAGGCGAGTTCCCGCTGGTCGTGGGCGAGCAGGTGCACCGCCAGGTACTCGGCGGCGCACACCGTCGCCCACGACGAGGCGTTCCGGCCCACCCCGAACGAGACCAGGGGAGGCGCGGAGGAGACGGAGGCGAGTGAGGTCGCGGTGAAGCCGACGGGCTGTCTCTCGCCCATCGCCGTGATGATCGCCACGCCGGCCGGGTGTGTCCGGAAGACGCCCCGGAACGCGTCCTCCGTAATCGGCTCGTCCTCCGCCGCGCCGGCCACCGGACACCTGGCCGAAGCCGACCAGACGTGATGATGGGCGATCCCACCGTGACTCACTTCTACCCCCTGAAGAACTGCTCCGGCGCCGGTCGGTTCCAGCGCCGTTCCTTGCCGTGCCTTCAGGCTCACAGAAGGATCACGTAGCGACATCCGTGGAAATACGTACGGCCATCAATCGAGCCAATTCCGCGCGTGACCCGATCTCCAATTTGCGGTAGATCCGGGACAGATGGACCTCCACGGTGCGCGGACTCAGCCCCAGCGCCTCGGCGATCTCCCGGGTCCGCCGGCCCGTTCCGGCCTCTCTCGCGACCTCCCGCTCGCGCCCCGTCAGTACCTCGAGACCGGTCACGGGAGGGATGGGTGCGGGCAGCAGCGCGTGGCAGCCGCGGCCCAGCGAGTTCTCCAGCGGAGTGTCCGGATTCAGCCGGGCGAGCAGCAGCACGTCCCACTGCTCGGCCAGCTCCTGTGCCGAGGCCCACAGCTCCGCCGCCATCTCCGGGCGGCTGCTGTTGCTCGCCGCACGGGCCGACCGGATGCGCGCGGTCAGCCGGTGCATCCGCAGCTGGGCACCGTCGAACGCCCGCTCCGCCTCCTGGTACAGCGTCACCGCCGCGTCCCACTCGGCCTGCTCGGCGAGCACGTGTCCGCGGGCGAGCAGCGCGTACGCCCGGTTGTGCGGCAGCCGCAGCGACTGAGCCGCGGTGTTCGCGCGGTCGGCCCACATCGCGGTGCCGCCGGAGCTGCCGGTGCCGCCGGAGAGCGAGGCCAGGGCGAGCAGTTCGAAGCCCCGGGGCCGCAGCGTCGGGTCGAGCCGTGGCAGCTCGGGGCCGCCGAGGTCCAGGAGCAGGCTGACGCAGCGGTCCGGGCTGCCCTGCATCAGCAGCGCCTCGGCCAGGGCGAGCACGGACACGCCGTGCCAGCGGCAGGCCGAGCGGCGCAGCGAGTGCACGGCCTGCTCGGTGAGCGCGGAGGCCCGGCTGCTGCCCGGCGGCTCGGCGTAGGTCACGCACAGCGCCTCCTGGGCGAGGGCCACCACGCGCAGCTGCTCGGCGCCCAGGTAGCCGGCGAGCTCGGTGGCCTCGGCGGCGGATCTGCGGGCGCTCTCCAGCCGGCCCTGCCGCAGCTGGGCCTCGGCGAGGCCGCTCAGCAGCACCGGCAGCATCGCGTTGTGGGAGCACTCCTGGATGACCGCGGTGCCGCGCTCGTAGAACGACTCGGCCTCGCGCGGCCGGCCGAGCGCCATGGCGCACGAGCCGAGCAGCGCCAGGTACTCGCTGTGGCAGGTGACGTCGGTGTGCGAGAGCTCGTCCATCTGGCGCACGGCGGCGTCGTACGAGGCGAGTGACTGCGCCACCCGGCCGGCCGCGAGCTCGCCGAGGGCGTGCAGCGCCATGGCCCCGGCCAGGGTGGTGCGCTTCCCGCCGGACCGCGCCAGGACCAGGGCCTGGGCCGCGATGCCGGGCAGCTCCTCGTCGCCGCGCAGCGAGGAGATGATTCCCCGGTAGATGGTGAGCTGGGCGAGGATATCGTTGTCGGCCTTGGCCGCCCGGAGGTCGGTGAGCGCGGCCGTCACCAGGTCCGTCGCCTCGCTGAATCGTCCCTGCAGACATTCGACGATCACGCAGAGCCCGATTGCCGCCCGGCCCGCCTCGTCGGGGCCCAGCGGCGATCCCCGGGTCAGCAGGGCCCGTAGCGAGACGTCGTCGGCGAGGTAGTCGGAGGCCCGCAGCGCCCGCGCCAGGGGCGGGATCAGGGCGAGCAGCCTGCCGGTCGGCTGCTCGGAGGCGGGCAGCCCGTGCAGGGCCGTCAGAAGCCACCGCACGGCGTCGTACGGAGAGCTCTGTTCGGTCTCCTGGCCGGCCCTGGCCAGGGTCTCCAGGTCCTCGGGAGTGAACGAGCTGGTCGAGAGCTCGATGTGCACCGCCCGTTCGGACGCCGACGCGGCGCGGCGGTTGAGCACGGTCAGCGCCCTGCGGTGGGCCTGCGAACGCCAGCAGCGGTCGGTCTGGTCGTGCAGGACCCGGCGCAGCAGCGGGTGCCGGAAGCCCAGGAGCGTGCCGGAGCAGCGCAGCGGCCGCAGCACGTCCAGCTGGATCAGCGCGTTGACGACGACGCAGGTCTCGTCGGTGGGCAGCTCGGACACGGCCGCCAGCTCGTCCCGGCTGAACCGGTCGCCGAGCACGGCCGCGGACTCGGCGACGAGCCGTTCCGCGGGGTCGAGTTCGGCCAGTTCGGCCGCAAGCGGCGCGAGGCGCCCGGTGAGCAGCTGGGTCCGCGGGTCCGCGCCCTTCGTGGCCGATTCCTCCTTGGCCAGCAGGTAGAGCGGATGGCCGTTGCTCTCGTGGAGCGCCGACGGGAGCCAGGCCGTGTCGGGCCGTACGCCGAGCAGGCGGGCGGCCTGGTCCAGGTCGAGCGGCGGCAGGTCGATGCGGTCCACCCGGCCCTGCTCGGCGCCCTGGGCGAGGGTGCTGAGCAGCGAGGGTGCGGCCTGCCGCGGCCGGTGTGCGACCACCAGCAGCACCGGGGCCTGGAAGGTCCAGCGGGCCAGGTGGTCGGCGAGCTCGAGCGACTGCGGGTCGGCCCAGTGGAAGTCGTCCAGGACGAGCAGCAGGCCGTGGTCGGCGGCCTGGCTGAGCAGTGCGTGCAGCGCCTGGGAGAGCTGAAGCGGCGACAGTTCGGTGCCCCGGCCGCCCAGCCGGGCGCACAGCCCGGCCCGCAGCAGCTCGGCGTGCTCGCGCGACAGGGCGGACAGCCGGTCGGCCGTCATGATGCCGTGCACTGCGCGGGTGAAAACGTGCAAAGGTTCGTCAAGTTCGGACGGGTAACACCGTCCGTCGAGCACCGTGACGCCCCGGGCGCGTGCGACGGAGGTCAGCTGGGCCAGCAGTCGGCTCTTGCCCGAACCGGGCTCCCCGAGCAGCTCGACGATGCCGCCCCGGCCTTCCTGCAGTGCCTGCAGCGCCCCCAGTAGTTGTAAGGATTCCCTGCACCGGACCGAAGACGTGCTCTGTTCGGCGACCAGCGACATGGTTGCGGTGACCATCCCTTCCCCCTCGGGTTGACGTCTCGCGTATGGCAATCCTGATCACTCAACCACGATGGTACGAGCGCTTTGTTACGACGGGCCTGGCCGGAAGATGTCCGTGGTGTGGGCGCACGAACGCGCCCTGACCGGCGAAAACCGGCCAGGGCTGCGCGTGGAGTCGCGAAAGGGAACTACAGGGACGTGGCGTGCTGCGCGGGGCTGCCCGCCTGCTCCGGCGAGCCCTCCGCGCCCTGCTCAGCGCCGCCGCCCATCGGGACGGAACGCATGATGAAGGTGAGCAGGATGGTGAGGGCGGTGAAGCCGGCGCCCCAGGCGAAGGCCGTGGTGACGCCCTCGGTGAGGACGAAGTCCGCGGTGCCCTTGGCGTCGAGACCGGCCGGCACCTCGTCGGCGGCGCTCCGGCTGGCGGCGCCGAACACGGTCACCATGATGGCCAGACCCAGCGCACCGCCGATCTGCTGCATGACGTTCAGCAGACCGGACGCGGCGCCGGTCTCCTCGGGGGCGACGCCGGACATCAGGATGGTGGTGACGCCGACGAGCAGGGTGCCCATGCCGAGACCGGCGACGAGCATGGGGCCGAGCATCGCGGAGACGAACTCGGCGTCGGGGGTGATCTGGGCGAACCAGACCAGGCCGACGCTGATGGCGGCGGCGCCGACCGCGGTCAGGACGCGCGGCCCGGCCTTGGGCAGGATCTTGGCGGCGATGCTGGAGGTGGCCAGGATCAGCAGCGCGAGCGGCACGAAGGCCAGACCGGCCTGGATCGGGGTGAAGCCGCGCACCTCCTGGAGGAACTGGGTGAGGAAGAAGAACATCGAGTTGCCGGCCGCCATCACGAACAGCAGCGAGAGGTAGCCGGTCGCGCGGTTGCGGTCGGCGAACAGCCGCAGCGGGGTGATGGGCTGCTTGGCGTTGATCTCGATGAAGACGAAGACCACGAGCAGCACGACGGCGGCGGCGAAGGAGGTCAGGGTGAGCGCGTCGCCCCAGCCGCTCTCGGCGGCCCGGATGAAGCCGTAGACCAGGGCGGTCATGCCGACGGTCGAGGTGAGCGCGCCGCCGAGGTCGAAGCGGGCGGGCTTGCGCTCGGTCTCGCGGATGAACATCGGGGCCGCGATCAGCAGTGCGAGGCCGATCGGCACGTTGATGAAGAGCACCCAGCGCCAGGACAGCCAGTCGGTCAGCAGGCCGCCGCCGATGAGGCCGATGGCCGCGCCGGAACCGGAGACCGCCGCGTACATGCCGAGGGCCTTGGCCCGGGCCTTGTCGTCGGTGAAGTGGGTCGCGATCAGGGCGAGCACGGTGGGCGCGGCGAAGGCGGCGCCGACGCCCTGCAGGGCGCGCGCGGCGAGCAGCATCCCGGCCGAGTTGGACAGGCCGCCGAGCAGCGAGGCCGCGGTGAAGATCGTGACGCCGACGAGCATGCCGCGGCGGTGACCGAGGACGTCTCCGGCGCGGCCGCCGAGGAGCAGCAGACCGCCGAAGGTCAGCAGGTAGGAGCTGAGGACCCAGGAGAGTCCGGTGGGGGTGAAGTCGAGCGCGACCTTGAGGTCGGGCAGGGCGATGTTCACCACGTTCACGTCGAGGATGAGCATCGTCTGGAGGGTGAGCACGATGAGGAGCACCATGCCGTTGCGGCGGCCGGCCGCCTCGGCGGTGGGCGGGCTCTGGCCCGCGGCGCTCGTGACGGTCTCTTCACTCATGATTCGGCATCTCCTCGGAAAACTAAACGGGGACGTTCCACGGTTCTGCTGAGAACATACAGGGACCGTCCCCGTTTAGCAATCGGCAACAGCGCGACGTCAGTTGACGCCGGGTCGGCGGCTCAGTTGACGCCGAGCTCCCGGTCGATGAAGTCGAAGAGGTCGTCGTCGGACGCCTCCGTCAGCTCCACCGCGTTCGCCTCCGCCGCGTCGCCGCCCTCCGACTCGAGCCGCAACAGCAGGTCGCGCACCCGGCCGGTGAGCCGGCCGCGACCGCCCTCGCCCGCGCCCAGCGACACGAGCCGCGCCTCGATCCGGTCGAGCTCGGCGAGCGCCGACGCCACCGGGTCCTCCTCGGCCGGGGCGAGCGCCGTCAGCAGGTGCCGGCCGAGCGCCAGCGGCGTCGGATGGTCGAACACCAGCGTGCTCGGCAGCCGGAGACCCAGCTCCGCGTTGAGCCGGTTGCGCAGCTCCACCGAGGTCAGCGAGTCGAAGCCCAGCTCCTTGAAGGGCCGCTCGGTGCCCACGCCCGCCGCGTCCGTGTGCCCGAGCACCGTCGCCACGTGGCCGCGCACCAGCCCGAGCAGCAGGTCGAGACGCTCGGCGCCGGCCAGGGCGGCGAGCCGCTCCCGGACCCCGGAGCCTCCGTCCGCCGCGGCCGACGCGCCGCCCGCGGCCTTCCGTACCGCCCGGCCCTCGCCGGCCAGCTCGGCGAACAGCGGCGGCAGCGAGCCCGCCCGGGCCCGCGACCGCAGCGCGGCCGGATCGAGCCCGACGCCGACGGCCAGCGGCTGCCTGCCTTCGAGCGCCGCGTCGAAGAGCGCGAGGCCCTCCTCGGTGCCCAGCGGCAGGATGCCGTCCCGCGCCATCCGCGCCAGGTCCGCGTCCCCGAGCTTCTCCGTCAGCGAGCTGCGCTCGTCCCAGAGTCCCCAGGCGAGGCTGGTGGCGGGTTGTCCGTGGGTGTGGCGGTGGTGGGCGAGGGCGTCGAGGAAGGTGTTGGCGGCGGCGT
>NZ_JBIBDS010000018.1:30337-37218 GCF_042954805.1 Streptomyces sp. NPDC012637 | reverse complement strand
AGGCCGTTCCAGCAGCCCGTACGGGTCTGGCACGGCAGCGCGACCAGCCGGGAGTCGGTCGACCTCGCCGCCCGCTACGGCGATCCGCTCTTCTCGGCCAACGTCACCCACCCGATCGAGCCGTACGCCGAACTCGTCCGCTACTACCGGGAGCGCTGGGAGCACCACGGGACGCACGGACGGGGCGGTCTCTGATGGGTCGTCATGCGCCCTTGGTGACCGCCGGGTGGAGCCCTCGGCTGTGGGGCGGCAGGCATCTTGAGGTGACCGGGGCACTGGCTGCGGAACTGTTGGCCGCCCCTGCCTCATCCGCTTGTCGGTAGTGACGTTCCGTGTTGCTCGGTGGAATGCCCGGTCCGTGTTGTGTCAGGGGTCGTAGGGTGCTCCAGTGACCGAGAAAGGGCCTGAGGTCGTCGGCTCGGGGATCGGGGATGTCGGGCAGTCGGGCGGTGTGCTCAGGGGGTCGGGGCGCTCCACGCGTGCTGCCGCCCGGTCGATCGACGCTTCGGCTTCGGTTCTGGTCTGACCCGGAGGCATGGTCTCGACCCCGGTGCGTACGGCGCTCACGTGCTCCGCGAGTCGGGTGGCGTGGCGCCATGCCGCTTCCTGCGCCTCGAAGTGTCTGACGCGGTATGCGGGAGGTGCCTCCTCACCGCGCAGTGGCACCTGCCCGTCACGCCGCCTGGAAGACCAGGGCCAGCACCTCGGCGTACTGGACGCGGGCTTCATCCATGGCGGCTTCCCAGCGGATGCGCTTCTGGCGGGCTGCTTCGATCTCGTCGAGACGTCTGCGTTCGGCGGCCTCGCCGCGAAGCGGGACCTCCTGCACGATCTCGGCGAGCTGGTCTTCGAGGGAGCGTGCGGGGGTGTCGCGCGCGAAGCTGACGGGGGCGAGCTTCGCGTTGCCGCGGCGCGCAATCACTGAGTGGCTCTGCTCACGAGCGATCTCGCGTACAGAGCCAACTGAGCTCCGCGCGCAAGCGGTGCGCCCGTCCTCTGCCCGGAGCCGAACCGACTTGCTGATCTCCTCACTCCGCTTCTGGCGATGATGTCTTCGCGGCAACGCGGACCGCGCATCCCCGGCGCGCGTCCGACCGCCCCGGCCCCGGCGCCCAGAGCCGAAAGGCCCTGCGTCCCGTCCGGACAGGCCCTCGCCGCCCGGTACCGCATGACCTGCCGCCAAGGACTGTTGCCGTCCGGTTCCGACGGGCGCCAGTGACAGGGTTCAAGTGCTCCCCGGGCGTCGTGCAGAGGCCGGCGAGCACGTCATGTGCCCTGCTTCCGCGGCACTTCGAAACCGACCTCACGGGGGTCCCATGTCCTTTCACGTCGATTCCGAGACCGGCCGTCTGAAGCAGGTCATCCTGCACCGGCCGGACCTGGAACTGAAGCGGCTCACTCCCACGAACAAGGAGGCGCTCCTCTTCGACGACGTGCTCTGGGTCAAGCGCGCCCGCGAGGAGCACGACGCCTTCGCCGACACGTTGCGCGACCGTGGAGTGCGTGTCCACCTCTTCGCGGACCTGCTGACCGAGACGCTGGCACTGCCCGCCGCTCGGCAGCTGATCATGGACAGGGTCTTCGACGAGCGGGAGTTCGGGGCCCTGGCCACTGACCGGTTCCGCGCGCATTTCGACTCCTTGGAGCCGGGGGAACTCACCGCGTGCCTCATCGGCGGGGTCACCAAGGGCGAACTGCGGCAGCACCTCGGGACCGTACCGAGTGTCCGTCTCCATGCCATGGCGCCGGACGACTTCCTGCTCGCGCCGTTGCCCAACCACCTCTTCACGCGCGACACGTCGTGCTGGGCGTACGACGGGGTGAGCGTCAACCCGATGAGCAAGCGGGCCCGCCGCCGGGAGACGGTCCACTTCGAGGCCGTCTACCGCCACCACCCCCTCTTCGACAAGGGCGAGTTCCACCGGTGGACCGACGGCGAAGGGGCCTACCCGGCCACCATCGAGGGCGGTGACGTCCTGGTCATCGGCAACGGCGCCGTACTCGTCGGCATGAGCGAGCGCACCACCCCGCAGGCCGTGGAGAACCTGGCGCTGCGGATGTTCACCGCGGGCTCCGCCCGGCGGGTGGTGGCGGTCAACATGCCCAAGCGCCGCAGCTTCATGCACCTGGACACCGTGATGACGATGGTCAGCGGCGACACCTTCACCCGTTACGCCGGCCTGGGCATGCTGCCGGCGTCCACGATCGAACCCGGGACGGGCGGGCAGGGACTGAAGATCACTGACCACGCGCCCGAGTACATGGACCAGGCCATCGCGGACGCCCTGGGGCTGCCGTCCATCAACGTGCTCACACCCAGCCAGGACGTGCGGTCCGCCGAGCGGGAGCAGTGGGACGACGGCTGCAACGTGCTGGCCGTGGAGCCCGGAGTGGTCGTCGCCTACGAGCGCAACGTCACCACCAACACCTACCTGCGAAAGAACGGCATCGAGGTCATCACCGTGCGCGGCAGCGAACTGGGCCGGGGCCGCGGCGGCCCGCGGTGCATGAGCTGCCCCATCGAACGAGATGCCGCCTGACGCACGTCGGCGACCTTCACGCCCACCCGTTTCACACCCCTGACACACCTGCCCAGGAGTTCGAGCATGCCCGTCGACCTGAACCACCGCACCTTCCTCAAGGAACTCGACTTCACCCCGGAGGAGTTCCGCCACCTGCTGGAACTGTCCGCACAGATCAAGGCAGCCCGCCGCGATGGATGCGAGGAGCAGCGGCTGCGCGGCAAGAACATCGCCGTCATCTTCGAGAAGACCTCGACCCGCACCCGCTGCGCGTTCGAAGTGGCCGCCCACCAGCAGGGCGCGCACGTGACCTACCTCGATCCCGCAGGCTCACAGCTCGGTCACAAGGAATCGGTCAAGGACACCGCCCGGGTGCTGGGCCGTTACTACGACGGCATCGAGTACCGGGGCAGCGACCAGCGCCTGGTGGAGGAACTGGCCCAGTACGCCGGCGTGCCGGTGTGGAACGGGCTGACCGACCAGTGGCACCCCACCCAGTCCCTCGCCGACGTGCTCACCATGTGGGAACACACCGACAAGCCGCTGAACCAGGTGTCCTTCGCCTACCTGGGGGACGCCCGGAACAACGTCGGCAACTCCCTGCTGATCACGGCGGCGATGCTCGGCATGGACGTACGCATGATCGGCCCCGGCTCCTTGCACAACGCACCGGACGTGGTCGAGAAGGCGCGCAAGGTGGCGGCCGGTACCGGCGCGCGGATCACGCTCACCGAGGACGTGGCCGAGGGCGTGGCCGGGGTGGACTTCGTCTACACCGACGTCTGGCTGTCGATGGGGGAGCCGTCCGAGCTGTGGGACGAGCGCATCGCCCTGCTCAAGCCCTACCAGGTGACCTCCGCCGTCCTCCGGGCGACCGGGAATGCGCGCGTGAAGTTCATGCACTGCCTTCCCGCCTTCCACGACAGCGACACCACCGTCGGCGCGAAGATCGCCGCCCGCACCGGCATGACCGCGCTGGAAGTCACCGACGAGGTCTTCGAGTCCTCCCACTCCATCGTGTTCGACCAGGCCGAGAACCGGCTCCACACCATCAAGGCGGTCCTGGTCGCCACCCTCGCCGACTGAACCCCCGCCCACCCCCGTCCCTGGAGAACACTCATGCGTGTCGTCGTCGCCCTGGGCGGCAACGCCCTGCTCCGCCGCGAGGAGCGGCCGGACGCCGCCGTGCAGCTCGCCAACGTCCGCGCCGCCGTGGCGGCCCTCGCCCCGCTCGCCCGCGAGCACGAGCTGGTCATCACCCACGGCAACGGCCCCCAGGTCGGCGTCCTCGCCCTGGAAAGCGCCGCCGACTCGTCCCTGAGCGACCCCTACCCCTTCGACGTCCTGGGCGCCGAGACCCAGGGCATGATCGGCTACTGGCTCCTGCAGTGCCTGCAGAACGCCCTGCCGGGCCGCCAGGTGTGCGCTCTGCTCAACCAGACCCTGGTCTCCGCCGCCGACCCCGCCTTCGGCGACCCAGCCAAATTCGTCGGCCCCGTCTACGACCAGGAGGAAGCCGAACGCCTGGCCGCCAAGCGGGGCTGGACGGTCAAACAGGACGGCACACACTGGCGGCGCGTCGTGCCCTCGCCCCGACCCCAGAGGGTCGTGGAGACCCGGCTGATCCGGCTTCTGCTCCAATCGGGAGCGGTGGCGGTGTGCGCCGGAGGCGGCGGTGTACCGGTCATCCGTGACGAGCAGGGACAGCTGACCGGCGTCGAAGCGGTGGTGGACAAGGACCTCACCGCCGCCCTCCTGGCCGAGGCGCTGGACGCCGACGCCCTGCTGCTGCTCACCGACGTCCCCCACGTCTCGCTCCACTACGGCACCCCCGACGCCGAACCCATCGGACGGACCACCCCCGCAGCGCTCCGAGCGCTGAGCTTCCCGGCCGGATCGATGGGCCCCAAGGTCGACGCCGTGTGCCGGTTCGTGGAACTCACGGGCGGCACCGCCGCCATCGGCGCCCTCCGAGACGCCCGCGCCCTCCTCGACGGAACCGCCGGCACCGTCGTCACCTCCATCGGCCGCGACCTCGACCGCCGCCCCGACGCGCATGAGGACCTGACATGAGCCTCGCCACACCCCCCGTAGCCCCCGAGCCCGCTGCCGACGATGCCGGCACCGGGCGCGCGAAGCGAAGGTTCACCTTCCCGTCCGCGTTCACCGTCCTCATAGCGGTCACCGTCGCGGTCTGGGCGCTGACCTTCGTGCTCCCCGCCGGCCGCTACGACACCAAGGACGGCAGCCCCGTCCCCGGCACCTACCGGCCGGTGGAGGTGACCACCGGCTTCTGGGAGCGGCTCAAGGACCTGTTCCTCTCACCGGTCAACGGCCTGTACGGCGTCACCGACGCCCAGAGCGGTCTCACCACACCCGGGGCCACCGGCACCTTCGCCGGCGCCGCCGGAGTGTTCCTCTTCATCCTTGCCGTGGGCGCCTTCATCACGGTCACCATGCGCACCGGCGCCCTCACCGCCGGAGTGGCCCGCCTCGCCCAACGCCTGCGCCACCACCGGGCGATACTGCTCGTCGTCCTCATGACCGTGTTCTCCCTCGGCGGCACCACCTACGGCATGGCGGAGGAGACCCTCGGCTTCTACGGACTCATGATCCCCCTGATGCTGGGCCTGGGCTACGACCGCATGGTCGCCGCGACCGTCATCATGGTCGGCGCCGGAATCGGCACCCTCGCCTCCACCGTGAACCCGTTCGCCACCGGAGTGGCCTCCGACAGCGCCGGCATCGGCACCGGAGACGGCATCCTGCTCCGTCTGGCGATGTGGGCCTGCCTGACGGCCCTGGCAGCCGCGTACGTGCTGCGTTACGCCCACCGCATCGCAGCCGACCCCACCCGCTCCCTGACACCGTTCACCGAGGACGATCACCGCCTCCGGGCGGAGGCCGGCGGACAGCCGGCGCTGACCGGACGTCAGCGCATCGTCCTGGGCCTCTTCGCGGCCACCTTCCTCTTCATGATCTTCGCCGTGGTCCCCTGGGCCGATCTCGGCATCACCCTCCTGCCCACACTCGGCTGGTACTTCCCCGAGCTCGCCGCCCTGTTCATCGTCGCGGCCATCCTCGTCGGGCTGATCGGAGGACTACGGGAGAAGGGCACTGCGGAGGCCATCACCGCCGGAGCGGGAGACTTCGTCGGCGCGGCGATGATCGTCATGCTGGCCAGGGGCGTCACCGTCATCATGAACAACGCCAGCGTCACCGACACCATCCTCGACGCCCTGCGCGGGGCGGTGTCCGGCACGTCCTCCAGCGCGTTCGCCGTCCTGATGTTCGGGGTGAACCTCCCCCTGGCGTTCTTCGTCCCCTCCTCCTCCGGCCACGCGGCCCTCGCCATGCCGATCCTTGCGCCGCTGGCCGACTTCGCCGGAGTCAGCCGGGCCCTGGTGGTCACCGCCTACCAGTCCGCCTCGGGATGGGTGAACCTCATCACCCCCACCTCCGCCGTCGTCATGGGCGGCCTCGCCCTCGCCAAGGTCCGCTACGACCAGTACCTGCGCTTCATGGCACCCCTCATGGGCATGCTGCTGGTGGCGGTCGCCGGCTTCCTGGCGCTCGGTGCGGCCGTGAGCTGAGGCCGGTTCTGATGTCCCAGGCCGGCGGACCGATGCACTCGGTCCGCCGGCCCGCCGCTGTCTCTGCCGCGATACGGGCCTCATGGCTCTGCCGGACGGGCCATCAGGCCCATGGGCCCCGCACCGCTGTTCGGCAACAGTGTGATCCGGCAGGGGCAGAGTGCCCATCAGCCGCTCAAGGAGGTGGGCCCCATGCCCGGACTGCTGGCCATCGGAGCCATCACATCGATCGGGCTCGGCGCGATACTCGTGTTCGCCGTCGACTGGCAATGGGAGGGCGCTGACCGGCCCCTGGTGGGACTGATCATGATGGCGGTCGGCATGCTCGCTCTGGTCGCCGCCACGCACATGTACGGCCATGACTCCCATTCCGGGAAGACGTCGTGAGTCCGCGGGCCCACACCAGCGCCATCCTTCCCAGCTGTGGGCCCAAGGCATGCGACGGCAGGTGAACTCGCTCCGACGCCCGACGCCCGACGCCCGACGTCCGACGTCCGAACGCAGGACCGGTGCGATGACAGCCCCGACGCCACGCCTGGCGTCGGGGCTGTCATCGTGGTCATGCGGTGTGGTCGGCCGTGGTGGGGCCCGGCGGGCCCGGCGCTCTTCAACCCCAGCGCTTTGGCCTCGGCTGCCGCGGTACCGCACCCTCGCAACGACCGGGGCCCGGGGGGGGGGGGGGGCGCCCGGGGGGGGGGGGGGGCCCCCCCCCCCCCCCGGCCCCCCCCCCCCGCGCCCCCCCCCCCCCCCCCCCCCCCGGCCGCCG
>NZ_JBIBDS010000018.1:0-30331 GCF_042954805.1 Streptomyces sp. NPDC012637 | reverse complement strand
CGGGGGGGGGGGGCGGGGGGGGGGGGGGGGGGGCCCCCCCGCGGGGCGGCGCCCCCCCCCCCCCCCCCGGGCCCCGGCAGACTCCAGCGAGGTCATGCCGACCGCGAGCGACGGTCAGAGGTGCCGCACCACCGCCACAGGCGCCGCGGCATGGTGCAGCACCGCGTGCGTGACCGGGCCGATGCGCGGGCCGATCGCCGAGCGGCGTACACGCCGTCCCACGACCAGCAGTGAGGCGTCCTTCGAGGCGTCCACGAGGTGGTCAGCCGCCCCGCCCACCACACACTGCTCCTTGACGTCGACCTCCGGGAACTTGCCCCGCCACGGCCGCAGCACGTCGGCGAGCACACTTGCTTCACGCAGTCCCATCGCGATGCCGTGTCCGGGATCGACGGCTTCGGGGTCGTGGCCGAAGACGATCGGTACGTCCCACCCGTGGACGACCCTCAGGGCGGCCCCGCGTGCGGCGGCGGAGGAGAAGGCGAACTCGATCAGCTCGTCGCACGGCCGGGTGAGGTCGAGCCCCAGCACCACATCGAGGTACCGCGCCCGGTCGATCGGGCCGTCCCCGGGCTGCTCCTCGTCCTCGGCCCGCTCGCCGGCCCGCACGACGACGACCGGGCACTCGGCGTGCGCGATGACGGGCAGTGACACCGATCCGGCCAGAAGGCCGCCCAAGGCGCCCAGCCCTCGCGAACCCAGAACCAGGACCTCCGCCCTGTTCGCCGCGGCGAGCAGCACCTCGACGGGGCGGCCGAAAGCCTGCTCGACGCTGACGCGCAGACCAGGATGGTTCTCTCGCACCCGCTCGGCCGCCTCACGCGGGACACGCTCGGCCCAGTGCCGGGTGATGGTCGTTTCGCCGGATGCGGTGTCCGCACCCGTGAACGGGGCGTGGGTGAAGCCCGGCGACCAGTCCTGCCAGGCGTGGACGATGTGCAGGGGCAGACCCCGCAGCAGCGCCTCTCGGGCAGCCCACTGCGCGGCAGCCTGCGACTCCATCGAGCCGTCCACAGCGGCGATGACCGTACCTTGTGACATGAAATCCTCCGTGTAAGGGGACGTTTCCGTCGGAGAAACAACCGCGGACCAGGCGAAGGCCGGGCCCCCTCCGCAGGTGAGCGGTACTTGTCGGCGGCGAACAGGCCGGCTGTTCGGCTGTTCACGGCGGCCGGCAGGGAAGCGAGGGGGCGGGCCGGAAGCCTGGTGCTTCCGGCCAGAGGGTGGGAGCTCTACCGGGCCGGGGTGATCAGCCCGTAATGGCCGTCGTAGCGGTGGTAGAGCACGCTGCCCCGGCCGGTGGCCGTGTCGGCGAAGAAGACCCACGGCAGTCCGGTGAGGTTCAGCCGCTGAACGGCCTCGGGCACCGTGCTCACCGGCACGGGGACCGTGCTCACGCTCAGCAGCCCCTCGGCCTGGGGCTCCTCGCCCACGGGCCCCAGCGATGCCAGGCGGTGGCGGCCGGTGCGGACGTCGCGGTAGACCACGCTGTCGTACCCGGAGGTCAGGTCCGTGAAGACCCAGAAGTCGTAGTCCATGGCCTCCAGGTCGATCACGGCGTCCTCGGGCGTCTGCCGGTTCCGGCTGAACGACTTGTACCGCTCGATGCGGCGCTCCTCGGCCGGCAGGTGCTGACGGTGCGGACGGTGCTCGTGGCCCGCGCTGTCCCACCACGCCTCCTGGACGGCGCCGGAGGACCCGCGCGGCCCGTACCGCCGTGCCCGGGCCAGCCGCACGGTCAGACGCTCCTGCAGAAGGTCGACCGCTTCGAACATGGTGCTCGCCGCCACGTGGGCACGTACCGGCCGACCGCTCACATCGACCACGGCCTGGGCCGTGGCGGGGCGCGCCGCCGAGCAACGGACCGCCTGAATGAGCTTCACCTGGGCGGCCAGCACCGGCTCGCTCACGTGGTCGATGGTCGCGAGCACCTTCTCCCGCGCGTAGGTGGCCGCGCCTCGGGGCACCTGTCCTCGGCTGCGGACCTGGACGTCGACTGCCTGGCTGGTCTTGAGACCGCTCATGGGAACTCCTCCTCGATCGCTCTCAGCCTGTCCGGCGCAGACTGTTCCCGGCAGAGCCGACGGGGCCGTCGCAGCGGGGCGACCGGTCCCCCTCACCACCATCCATCCGGGACGTCCGGACATCCGCGAAGGGCCGTTCGGTCCAGGGCCAGGCCGGGAATGGAGCCAGGGACAAGTACAGGACAGGCACGTGGCCGTGGTCAGCCGGGACAGCACGAGGGAACTGCTGAAGTGACCCATCCGGCCCTTACTGCGGCGCTTCTGCTGTGTCAGCGTTTTGGACCGCAGGCGTGTTTACGGCCATGGGACCCAGGACCCGTGGAATCGCGTGGGGCGCGTGCCCTCGGGCGGTCCTGAGGGGTTCGCGTGCCCGCGACGCGGGATGTCGCACGCTTCGGCCACGCCGGCCCGCCGCCCCGCTTGCCGCCCGCGACCACACACGACGGAGGAAGCATGCGCGAGGACGAGCGCTCTGAAGGCGTACCGCTGACCGACGAGGAGCTCGGTGCGCTCGACGCGCACTGGAGGGCCGCCAACTACCTGTCGGCCGGCCAGATCTATTTGATGGACAATCCGTTGCTGAGGAAGCCGCTGGAACCGGCGCACATCAAGCCGCGGCTGCTCGGGCACTGGGGCACCTCCCCGGGCCTCAACCTCGTGCACACCCACCTCAACCGCGTCATCAAGCGGCACGGCATCGACACGCTGTGCGTCTGGGGGCCCGGACACGGCGGGCCGGCCGTCCTCGCCAACTCCTGGCTGGAAGGCAGCTACAGCGAGATCTACCCTGATGTGAGCCGCGACGAGGACGGCATGGCGCGGCTGTTCCGGCAGTTCTCCTTCCCCGGCGGGGTGCCGAGCCACGTGGCGCCCGAGACCCCCGGCTCGATCCACGAGGGCGGCGAACTGGGCTACTCCCTGTCGCACGCCTACGGCGCCGCCCTGGACAACCCGAACCTGCTGGTGGCGTGCGTCATCGGAGACGGCGAGGCGGAGACGGGACCGCTCGCCGCCTCCTGGCACTCCAACAAGTTCCTCGACCCGGTCCACGACGGAGCGGTCCTGCCCATCCTCCACCTCAACGGCTACAAGATCGCGAACCCCACCGTGCTCGCACGGCTGCCGGAGGCGGAACTCGACGAGCTGCTGCGGGGTTACGGCCACGACCCCCTGCACGTCACCGGCGACGACCCGCACCGGGTCCACCGGGCCATGGCCGCCGCGATGGACACAGCCCTCGACCACATCCGGCACATCCAGCAGCAAGCCCGGACCGGTGCCCCCGTCGGACGGCCGCGCTGGCCGGTGATCGTCCTGCGCACGCCGAAGGGCTGGACCGGACCCGCCACGGTCGACGGCGTCCCCGTCGAGGGCACCTGGCGGTCCCACCAGGTGCCCCTGGCGGGCGTCCGTGACGACGACGGCCACCGGGCCCAACTGGAAGCATGGCTGCGCTCGTACCGTCCCGAGGAGCTCTTCGACGAGACCGGCCGGCCGAGCCCCCAGGTGCTGGAGTGCGTCCCGGAGGGCCTACGGAGGCTCGGTGCGACCCGCCACGCCAACGGCGGCCTCCTCCTGCGGGACCTGCCCCTGCCTCAGCTCGAACCCTTCGCCGTCCCTGTGGACCAGCCCGGCGCGACCCGCCACGAGCCGACTGCGGTACTCGGAGACCTGCTGGAGAACGTCATGGTCTCCACCGGCGAGCGCCGCGACTTCCGCCTCGTCGGTCCCGACGAGACGGCCTCCAATCGCCTCCAGAAGGTGTACGAGGCCACTGGCAAGGCATGGCAGGGCCCGGTCCTGGAGACCGATGAGCACCTCGACCGGCATGGCCGGGTCATGGAGATTCTCTCCGAGCACACCTGCCAGGGCTGGCTGGAGGGTTACCTGCTGACCGGCCGGCACGGGCTGTTCTCCTGCTACGAAGCCTTCGTCCACATCGTCGACTCCATGGTCAACCAGCACATCAAGTGGCTCAAGACCTCCCGGGCCCTGCACTGGCGCGCACCTGTCGCCTCACTCAACTACCTGCTCACGTCCCATGTGTGGCGCCAGGACCACAACGGCTTCTCCCATCAGGACCCCGGATTCGTCGACCACGTCCTCAACAAGAGCCCCCAGGTCGTCCGCGTCTACCTCCCGCCGGACGCCAACACCCTGCTGACCGTCGCAGACCACGCGCTGCGCAGCCGCGACCAGGTCAACGTGATCGTCGCCGGCAAACAGCCCTGCTTCGACTGGCTCTCCCTCGACGACGCCCGCGCCCACTGCGCCCGCGGCGCCGGAGTGTGGGAATGGGCAGGTACCGAGGACGGGACCCGCGACCCGGACGTCGTCCTGGCCTGCGCCGGTGACGTCCCCACCCAGGAGATCCTCGCGGCGGCCGGCCTCCTGCGGCACCATCTCCCTCAGCTCGTCGTACGGGTGGTGAACGTCGTCGACATGACCCGGCTCATGCCCCGCGAGGAACACCCCCACGGCATGACCGACCCGGAATACGACGCCCTGTTCACCCGCGACAAGCCGGTGATCTTCGCCTACCACGGGTACCCCTGGCTCGTGCACCGTCTCGCCTACCGGCGCACCGGCCACCCGAACCTGCACGTACGCGGCTACAAGGAGGTGGGCACCACCACGACCCCCTTCGACATGGTCGTGCGCAACGACCTCGACCGCTACCGCCTCGTCATGGACGTGATCGACCGCGTGCCCGGCCTTGCCGTACGAGCCGCGGGCGTGCGCCAGACCATGGCCGACGCCCGCACCCGCCACCACGCCTTCATCCGCGAACACGGCACCGACCTGCCCGAAGTCACCGATTGGAGCTGGAACAACGGACGGCAGCCGGCATGATCCCACCGTCCGCATCGTGCCACGCTGAATGCCGACCGGCTGCGCAGCAAACGGCCCCGTACCCCTCCGTCCGCCTTTCGGGCATCTTCAAGGAGAAGGGGGCATCCGCGGCACAGGCGAGTCGCCCCGCCTGTCGGCCGTCAGCCGGTTGACCACGCCGACGACGCCGTCGACCCGCCAGGCGGCCCGGACCAGAGCCGTGGTGTCGATCTCCCGTCCGGCGACGCCCGCGAGGGTGACGATCCCGTCCCGCACATCGATGTGAAGCCTGCCGGCGTCGTGTGCGGGACCGTGGGGGTACACGATGTCGGCCACGGCTTCGTGGATCTCCTCGTCGGTACGCAGGAAGACGCGCAGGAGGTCGCGGCGTGTGGTGATGCCGATGAGGCGGTCCTCCTCGTCCACCACGGGCAGCCGGTCGATGTGGCGGCGTTCCATGATGCGCGCCGCGTCGACCACGCGCTGTTCGGGATGCACCGTGACCGCGGGACTGGTCATCAGTCCGCCGGCCGTCAGGGCCGGTCCTGCGGTGGGTCGCGCGTGCGCGAGCCACCGCAGGACCCGCAGCACGCGGTCCCGGCCGGACCCTGTCCGGCCGCGCGCCGCCTGGCGCCGGGTGAGGTCGGTCTGCGAGACCACGCCCATGACCTTGTCGTCGTCGTCCACCACCGGCAGGCCGCTGATGTGGTGGGAGGTCAGCAGGCGGGCGAGCTCCTTGAAGGAAGTGCCGGGGTGTGCCTGGACCACTTCGCCGGTCATCACCTCGCCCACCGTCCGGTGCTTCACCACGGTTCTCATCTCCATTCGCCTGATCAGCTCTTGCCCGCTGCCCACGGCGTCACGGTCTCCGTCCCCGGCAGCGGGGAACGGGTCTCGGGGGCGCGGATGTGAGGGCGTCCACTTCGAGGGAGGCCGGGGTACTTCACATGTCGAAGACGATGCGTGCCTTGACCCGGCCGTCGAGCACCTCGTCGATGCATTCGTTGACGGACGACAGCGGCCGGGTCTCGTAGATCACGCGGGTGCGTCCGGCGGCGTGCAGCTGGAACACCTCGGCCAGGTCCTGGCGGGTGCCGACGATCGAGCCGATGACGGACGTCCCGCCGAGGACGGTGGAGAAGACCGGCACCTGGACGACACCGTCCGCGGGCAGGGCCACCATGACCAGCTTGCCGCCACGGCGCAGACCCGCCAGGGCGGTCGCGAAGGTCTCCTCGCTCACCGCCAGTGCCAGGGACGCGTGGGCTCCGCCATGTCGCTGGAGCACCGCCGCCGGGTCCTCTCTGCGGGCGTCGATGAGGATGTCCGCGCCGAGCTCGGCGGCGAGCCGGAGCTTGTCGTCGGAGATGTCGATCGCGGCGACCGTCGCGCCGGCGATCTTGGCGTACTGCACGGCCAGGTGCCCCAGTCCGCCGATGCCGGAGATCGCCACGAGGTCGGCCGGTCCGATGCCGGCCACCTTCAGGGCCTTGTACGTGGTGACTCCCGCGCACGTCAGGGGTGCCGCCTCGCGAGGGTCGATGCCGTCGGGAACGGGCTGCGCGAAATCGGCGTGCGCGAGCATCTTCTCGGCGTACGCGCCGTCGACGCCGTAACCCGTGTTGACCTGCTGTTCGCACAAGGTCTCCCAGCCGGACAGGCAGTGCTCGCACCGTCCGCAGGCCCAGCCCAGCCAGGGCACGGCCACGCGCTGCCCCACCGACAGGTGCGTGACGCCCGCGCCGAGTTCCTCGACGATGCCGACACCCTCGTGTCCGGGGACGAACGGGGGCGTGGGCTTGACCGGCCAGTCGCCGTGCGCCGCGTGGATGTCCGTGTGGCACAGCCCGGACGCCTCGACACGGATGCGGACCTGCCCAGGGCCGGGGAGGGGATCGGGACGCTCCTCGATCACCAGCGGCTCTCCCAGGGCCTTCACCACTGCTGCCTTCATGGCCTGCTCCTCTTGTTCGTCGCTGCTTCCAGAGTGGTGCGAGGCGCCAGGAGAGGACAGAACCGGTCAGGACCTGCATCACGGGCCGTTCGGCCCGTGATCCGGCGGGCCCCTCGGCACGTGCGGGAGACGAAGGCCCAACGGCCCTGGGGCATCTCCGTTCGGCCCCTGCCCCCCGGCGAGGCGGAGCCCGCAGGCTGACACCACCTGATCGGCACCCCTGGGAGGGCGGGCGGAGATGACCGTACGCATAGGAATCAACGGCTTCGGACGTATCGGGCGCAACTACCTGCGCTGCGTCATGGAACGTGCGGAGGCCGCCTGCGGCACCCCGGTGGAGGTGGTGGCCGTCAACGACCTCGCCTCTCCGGCCGCGCTGGCCCATCTGCTCGCCTACGACTCGACCTGCGGCAGGCTCGGCCGCACCGTCGAGCACGACGACGAGTCCATCACGGTGGACGGGCACCGCATTGCCGTCACGTCCGAGCGAGACCCGGCCGACCTGCGCTGGGGCGACCTCGGAGTGGACGTGGTCATCGAGGCCACCGGCCGCTTCCGCACCAGGGAGGACGCGGGTCGGCACCTGCGGGCGGGTGCACGCAAGGTGCTGCTCTCGGTGCCCGGCAAGGACGTGGACGCCACCCTCGTCATGGGGGTCAACGAGTACGCGTACGACCCGTACGCGCATCACGTGATCTCCAACGCGTCCTGCACCACCAACTGCGTGGCCCCGATGGCGAAGGTGCTCGACGAGCGCTTCGGGATCGTCAAGGGACTGATGACCACCATCCACGGCTACACCAACGACCAGGTCGTGCTCGACGGTCCGCACAAGGATCTGCGCCGGGGGCGTACGGCCGCCGTGAACATCATCCCGACCAGCACCGGCGCCGCCCGCGCCGTCGGACTCGTGCTCCCCGACCTCGCCGGCACCCTGGACGGCATCGCCGTGCGCGTCCCGGTCGAGGACGGCTCGCTGACGGACCTCACCCTCGTCCTCGAGCAGCCGGTGTCCGTGGAGGACGTCGACTACGCCTTCCTGGAAGCCGCGGAGGGGCCGCTGAAGGGCATCCTGCGCGTGAGTCACGCCCCGATCGTCTCGCGCGACATCGTCGGCGACCCCGCCTCCTGCATCGTGGACGCCCCCCTGACCCAGGCCCACGGGAACCTGGTCAAGGTCTTCGGCTGGTACGACAACGAGTGGGGCTACACCAACCGTCTCGCCGACCTGACCCAGTACGTCGCCGCCCTGCTCGACCCCCGATGAGAGCCGGGCGCCCGGCCGACCGGGAAGAGGAAGGCGCCACGGTGCGCGTCAGGAGGGTGCGGCTGTGGCGGTGGCGGCGCAACGCGCTGCGGCACCGTTCCCACGCGGTGGAGGGCTGGATCCTCTTGGTCCTGGGCGCGGCCGGGTTCATCGGTGCGCCGCTGGGTGGCGCGGTGGCCTGGGAGGCCGTGCTGGAGGGGCGGGCCCAGCAGCGGACCGAGCGCCACCTCACCGATGCGGTGCTGGTGGAGGATCCCGCCCCCGCGGCCAGGGGCGGCATACGCCTCCGGGCCACCGCCCGGTGGACCGCGCCCGACGGCACCACGCACACAGCCCGGGTGCCGGTCGGAAGCCACCTGGAGCGCGGAGCACGTGTCCCGGTGTGGACGGACGAGGACGGGGCGATGACCACCGCCCCGCTGGGGTCGGCCGCCGCACGGTTCGACGCCGCGGTGGCCGCACTCGCCGTCACGGTGAGCCTCGGTCTCCTGGTGCTCGCCGTCCACCGGCTCGTGCGACGGCGCTACGAGCGGCTCCGCGCTGCGCGGTGGGGCCGGGGATGGGCGCGGGTCGCCCCCGAGTGGGACCGCAAGAACGTCTGACCGGGAAATCCCGGAGACCATCGGGCCCCTCACCGGGACCTTCGGGACCTTCGCCCCGGGCATCTCGGGCGGAAGGCTGCAGCTGACGGGACGAGCAGACACTCCGTGACGGCCGATCCCCCGCATCCAGGGAGCTATCCATGACTCAGGTGACCAGTGACCGCCGCGACACCTCCGACGGGGACCTCCCCTCCGACGCGCGGATCGCCGTGGACGAACTCGTCGACAACGCCGCCAAGGCGCTCGCCGACTTCGAGTCCTTCACGCAGGAGCAGGTCGACCACATCGTCGCCAAGGCTTCCGTGGCAGCCCTGGACCAGCACACCGTCCTGGCGCGGCTGGCGGTCGCGGAGACCGGTCGCGGCGTGTTCGAGGACAAGGCCGCGAAGAACATGTTCGCCTGCGAGCACGTCACGCACAGCCTGTCCCGGGCCAAGACGGTCGGTGTCGTGGGCCGCGACGACATCGAGGGCATCATCGAGATCGCCGAACCCGTCGGCGTGATCTGCGCGGTCACGCCGGTCACCAATCCCACGTCCACGACCGTCTTCAAGGCGTTGCTGGCACTGAAGACGCGCAATCCGGTGGTGTTCGCCTTCCACCCCTCCGCGCAGGCGTGCAGCGCCGAGGCCGCGCGCATCGTGCGGGACGCCGCGGTCGCCGCCGGAGCGCCCGAGCACTGCGTGCAGTGGATCGAGGCCCCCTCGATCGAGGCCACCGGACTCCTGATGAGCCATCCGGGCGTGGCCCTGATCCTCGCGACCGGCGGGAACAGCATGGTCAAGGCCGCCTACTCGGCGGGCAAGCCCGCCGTGGGCGTCGGCGCCGGCAACGTACCGGCCTATGTGCACCGCAGCGCGGACCTGCGCAGGGCCGTCAACGACCTCGTCCTGTCCAAGTCCTTCGACAACGGCATGATCTGCGCGTCCGAGCAGGCGGTCATCCTCGACACCGAGGTGTACGACGAGGCCCTCGCCGAGTTCCGGCGCCTGCACGCGTACCTCGCGACGGCGGAGGAGAAGAGCAGGCTGGAGACCTACCTCTTCCCGCCGGACCCGGCCGGCCGGCAGGGCCGCGTCAATCCGGCGGCCGTGGGCCGGAGCCCCGCCTGGATCGCCGAGCAGGCCGGGTTCACGGTCCCCGAGGGGACATCCCTCATCCTCGCCGAGGCGAGCCGCGTCGGACCCGGCGAGCCGCTGACGCGGGAGAAGCTCTGCCCCGTTCTCACCGTGCTGCGGGCCGGTTCGCCCGAGGAGGGCTTCGACCTCGCCGCCGACATGGTCGCCTTCCACGGGCAGGGACACAGCGCGGTGATCCACACCGGCGACCCGGCCCTGGCCGAAAGCTACGGCCGCCGCATGAAGACCGTGCGGATCATCGTCAACTCCCCTTCCTCCCAGGGCGCGATAGGCGGCGTCTACAACCGCCTGCTGCCCTCCCTGACCCTGGGCTGCGGCTCCTGGGGAAGCACGTCCGTCTCCGACAACGTCTCCGCCGCCCAGCTGCTCAACATCAAGCGCCTCACCACACGGCAGAACAACCTCCAGTGGTTCAAGGTCCCGCCGAAGATCTACTTCGAGCCGCAGGCCATCCGCTACCTGGCTGCGATGCCGGAGGTCCACCGCGTCACCGTCGTCACCGACGCCACCATGACCCGGCTCGGATACGTCGACCGCGTCAGCCGCGTGCTGCAGCAGCGGGAGCGGCCCGTCACCATCCAGGTCATCGATGACGTCGAACCGGAGCCGAGCATCGATTCCGTACGGCGCGGCGCCGCCCTCATGCGCGACTTCCGGCCGGACACCATCATCGCCCTGGGCGGCGGGTCGCCCATGGACGCGGCGAAGGTGATGTGGCTGCTGTACGAACAGCCGGACGTCGACTTCGCCGACATGCGGCAGAAGTTCTCCGACATCCGCAAGCGCGCCTTCCGCTTCCCGGTGCTCGGCGAGCGGGCCCGGCTGGTCTGCGTCCCCACCACCTCGGGCACCGGCGCCGAGGTCACCCCCTTCGCGGTGATCTCCGATCCGGCGACCGGCAAGAAGTATCCGCTGGCGGACTACGCCCTGACCCCCAGCGTCGCGATCGTCGACCCGGCACTCACCGCCGACCTGCCGGCGACGCTCGCGGCCGACAGCGGCTTCGACGCCCTCACACACGCCACGGAGGCGTACGTCTCGGTCTACGCCAACGACTTCACCGACGGCCTGGCCCTGCACGCCGTCAAGATGATCTTCGAGAACCTGGAAGCCGCCGTCACCGGCCAGGACGCACCGCGAACGCTCGCCCGGGAGAAGATGCACAACGCCGGCACCATCGCCGGCATGGCCTTCGGCAACGCCTTCCTGGGCATCGTCCACGCGATGTCCCACACCCTGGGAGCCACCTTCCACGTCGCCCACGGGCGGACCAACGCGATCCTCCTGCCGCACGTGATCCGCTACAACGGCACGGTTCCCGGCAAACCGACGGGATGGCCCAAGTACGAGAGCTACCGGGCGCCCGAGCGCTTCCAGGACATCGCCCGCGCACTGGGGCTGCCGGCCTCCACCGCCGCCGAAGGCGTCGCCTCGTACGCCGCCGCCGTGGAACGCCTGCGCGACGCCGTCGGAATCGAACCGTCCTTCCGCGCCCTGGGCATCGACGAGACGGCCTTCATCACGGCTCTTCCCGAGCAGGCGCTGAACGCCTACGAGGACCAGTGCGCCCCGGCCAACCCGCGCATGCCGATGCTGGACGACATGGAGGAGATCATGCGAGCCGCCTACTACGCCGGGCCCCGGCCACTGCCCTTGATCTGACGCTCCGGGCCACCCGCTCGGCCGTTAGGCTGTCGCGGTACGGGCGGGTGATCGACGGAGGAGGCCCAGTGGGCGTGGAGGAGCCGCTGTCGCGGATGCCTCAGATGCGGCTCGACGAGCTGCTGGAGGAACTGCAGGCGCGTATCAACGCCGCACGGGGCACCCGGGACCGGGTGCACAGCCTGTTGGAGGCCGTCGTCTCGGTCGGCCGGGAGCTGGACCTCTCCCAGGTGCTGCGACGGATCGTGGAAGCCGCCGCGCTGCTCGTCGACGCCCAGTACGCGGCGCTTGGAGTGATCGGGCCCGATGGCCGGTCCCTGTCCCAGTTCCTCACCGTCGGCCTGACCGAGGAAGAGATCGCGAAGATCGGCCCCCTGCCGGCCGGACACGGCATCCTGGGCGAGCTCATCCGCAAACCCGAGCCGCTGCGCCTGACAGACCTCGGCGCCCATGAGGCGTCCTACGGATTCCCCGCCCACCACCCGCCCATGCGGACCTTTCTGGGTGTGCCCATCCGGGTGCGCGACGAGGTCTTCGGCAACCTCTACCTGACCGACAAGCACGGCGGTCAGGACTTCGACGCCGAGGACGAGTCGGTCATCTCCACGCTGTCCGTCGCCGCCGGTGTCGCCATCGACAACGCGCGCCTGTACGAGGCGTCGCAGCGCCAGCAGCGCTGGCTCCGGGCAAGCGCGGAGATCACCAACAGCCTCCTCTCCGGCAGTCCGCGGCTGGCGGTGCTGGAGCTCATCGCCCGCCGCGCCCAGGAGATCACCGGGGCCGGGCTCGCCGACGTCTCCGTGCCCGTCGCCGGGACGGACGACCTCGTCGTGGAACTGGCCCTCGGAGCGGACGACACCACCCGCAACGGACTGGTGGTCCCGATCGAGGGCACCCTTTCCGGCGCCGCGCACAAGGCCGGCGCGCCCGTGACCACCGTCGGCCTCGCGCAGGACGACCGCTACACCGCAGGCCCCCGCTGCTTCGACGGGCTGGGCCCTGCGGTCGCCGTGCCCCTGGGAACCGCCGCCGAGGACACCCGCGGTGTCCTGCTGCTGGCCCGGCACCAAGGAGACCCGGTTTTCACCGGAGCGGAGCTGGAGCCGCTGCTGGCCTTCGCCGGACAGGCCGCGCTCGCCCTGGAGCTGGCCGAGCGCCGCAGCGACGCCGAGCAGCTCGCCCTTCTGGAGGACCGCGACCGCATCGCCCGTGACCTCCACGACCTGGCCATCCAGCGGCTGTTCGCGACCGGCATGACCCTGCAGAGCGCGGCGCGACTCGTGCAGCACGAGGGCGCCGCCGAACGGGTCGCGCGGGCCGTCGGGGACCTCGACGAAACCATCAAGATCATCCGCTCCACGATCTTCGGCCTGCGCGCCCGCGAGGAGGACACCGGGCCGAGCCTGCGCGCACGGGTCGCCCGCACCGTGGGCGAGACGGCGACCACGCTCGGCTTCCCGCCCCGTCTGAGCATGGAGGGCCTGCTCGACACGGACGTGCCGCCGCACGTGGCCGACCATGTCACGGCAGCCCTGACCGAAGTGCTCAGCAACGCCGCCCGCCACGCCCACGCCACCCGGGTCGAGGTCACCCTCCAGGCCACCTCCGACGAAGTCGTCCTCACCATCACGGACAACGGCCGTGGCATCCCCGCCGACGGCAGGCGCAGCGGCCTGCGCAACATCGAGGAGCGGGCCCGCAGCGTGGGCGGCGCCCTGGAGATCGTCTGCCCCGAGGAGGGCGGCAGCCGGCTGGTGTGGCGCGCGCCTCTCATCTCCGGACCCGCGCAGTAGCCGCCGGATCCCCAGCCGGAGCGCGTCCGATCCTCCCGGGTGGGACCGGGGCCCGTGACCCGTCTGCCGGCCTCCCGCCGTTCCGAGGGGGCGCCGTGCAGCGGGTGCCCGCAGTCCCGGTGGGGTCGTGTGCCGCCGCGGAATTCGGCATCCGCGCGACCGGCAGGCCCCTACACGGTCAGCTGCATGCCCGTCACCAGGTCCGGCCGGATGCGCAACGCGGTGGTCGTGGCAGGGGTCTGCGCCCATGGGCGCAAACGGGCGGCGAAACCCGCGAGTTCCCCCTCCTCGGTGACCCGGCGGGCGTATCCGGTGACCACCACGCTCCAGCCGAGGTGCGTCTCGAGGTCGATGACGTCAGCCTCGTAAGCCACCACGACACCTGCGGCCTGGGTAGGCGTGACGATGGAGGCGAGCGTGGCGCCGTCATGCAACTGGACGATGATGTCCTCACCGTCCATGACGTGGTTGACCGGGCGGATGGCCGGCAGGGCCTGATGCGTGAAGACGATGCGCCCGAGCGAGATGCTGCCGAGCAGCCGCAGAGCCTCGGCACGGCCGAGCTGTCCCATGCGTCGCGGCGCCACCGCCTCACGGTGGCCGTCCACCGTGGTACGCGCGGCTTCGTCCTTCATCGTGCTCACCTTCTGCTCCGGCTCGGCCCCGGACGGCTTCGCCGCCTCCGGCCAGCGTCTCCCCTTGAACGCCGGCTCGGTAGGGCCGAACGGACCTTCTCGGCCGTGCCGGTCGCCGGCGGTTCCGAAGGCTGGAGCTTCGCGACGGGTCATGCGAAGGAGCAGGACACAGCGCGGTCCACGCCCAGGGCGCGGATGACGCGCGCGGGAAGTCGCTGGATGCGGCACAGGCGCAGACGCACACCGGCCGCTGCGCACCGGCGGTGCATGCGCACGAACAGCGCCACGCCGGAACTGTCGCAGAAGGTGACGTCTGCCAGGTCGAGCAGCAGTTCACGCTCGGTCCGCCGGGCCAGGTGGGTCAGCTCCGCCTCGATGCGCGCAACGGTGTACAGGTCCAGCTCCCCGATCAGGGCGACTGCCGTCGTGCTGGGGTTCTGCGGGGCCGTGGTCAGGCTGATCGGGAACGTCGTCATGGCGGCTGCCCTGCTTTCTTGATTCAGGCGTGTTCCGGGGCCTGAGTGCCCCGGCCGGGCCGGCGCCGCTAGTCCATCAGTGCGCGAGCGTGGACGGCAGGTCCGGCGGGCCCGTACTCAGAGGGCCGAACGTCCCTCGCGGCGATGCCTCGACGCAGTGGGAACACGTGGCCGAAGGGAGAGGAGGGCGACGGATGCCGTGCAGCCGGCTCGTGATCGTCGGCCACAGGAGGTGCAGGGGGAACCTGCGACATCGGATACGGGCATTTCCGGACCCTGGCCGGGTATGAGGGCCATCCGGCCCTGGGCGATGGCCCCGCTCGCACGGCACGATGCGTGCGGAGCCCTCAGGGGCGGAGAACTCGGCGAACACGGAGTGTGTGATGACGGACAGCAACGGCGGCCTCACGGAGAAGGAGCCGGTCAGGGTCTTCCTCCTTGACGACCACGAGGTGGTGCGTCGCGGTGTGCACGACCTCCTGGACGCCGAGCCCGATCTGACGGTGGTCGGGGAGGCGGGCACGGCGGAGCAGGCGCTGGTGCGGGTGCCCGCACTGCGCCCGCAGGTCGCCGTTCTCGACGTGCGCCTGCCGGACGGGGACGGTGTGAGCGTGTGCCGGGAGCTTCGCTCGCGCATGCCCGACCTGGCCTGCCTGATGCTGACGTCCTTCGACGACGAGGAGGCACTGCTCGACGCGATCATGGCCGGCGCGTCCGGCTACGTCCTCAAGCAGATCACCGGCACCGACCTGGTCAACGCCGTGCGTACGGTCGCCTCCGGCCAGTCCATGCTGGACCCCGGCGCCACGGCCCGGGTCATGGCCCGGCTTCGCGGCGGGTCCCCCCAGGAGGAGCAGCGGCAGGGGCTGCCGGGACTGACCGAGCGGGAGCGGGAGATCCTCGCACTGGTGGGGGAGGGACTGACCAACCGGGAGATCGGCAAGCGGCTGTATCTGGCGGAGAAGACGGTCAAGAACAACATCTCCCGGCTGCTCGCCAAACTGGGTGTCGAACGCCGGGTGCAGGCCGCCGTCATCGCCACCCAGGCACTGGCTGCCCGGGAGGACCAGGTCGTACGGGATGGCCGCCCGCGAGGCTGACGCCGGTCCACACGGGACGCGAAAGGGTGCGACGGCCCCCTGCCTGTGCTCTGCCGGAGCCGGGCAGGGGCCGCGGTCGGCATTCAGCGATGTACGAAGAACGCGAAGGGGCTCGGCAACAGGCCGCCGGGCCCCTTCCGCTGCGATCCCGGCGACGTCTGGACGGGCACTTGTCGTGCATATCTCCGGCTCGGGTTCGGATGTCACCGCCGCCTGGCTTCGTGATCGATGCCAGTGCGTTTCGCGGTTCTGTGTGCGGCCCGCTGTCGAGCGGCCCCTCCCGCGTGATGCCACAACTCAGTCGACGGCAGCTCGTCCGGCTGCCGCTGTCGTGTGAACGAGGCGGTAGGACCGGGCGCCGGTCTCGGCCGGCCCGCCCGGCAGGTGTTCCTCACCGTGCGGTCGCTGCTCCGGCGTCCGGGCGGTGCCGTTCCCGCGGCGGGGACCGGCCGTGTGACCGGTCCCCGTTACGAGGAGGCCGTCAGTCGTGCGGCACGACGGCGACGGGGCAGGGGGCATGGTGCAGGGCGGCGTGGGCGACCGACCCGATGCGGGTACCGACGGATGCTCGGCCCGTCCGTCGGCCGACCACGAGCAACCGCGCGTCCGACGCGGTGGACAGCAGTACCTGGCCCGCGCTGCCGATCTCGACGTGCTCGGTCACCGGGACGTCGGGGAACCGTGTGCGCCACGGGGCGAGTGCCTCCGCCAGGGCCTTCCTCTCGAACGGCTCCAGCCCTCCGGCCTCGTCCACGAGGAGCATCGAGCCGGGGCTGTAGGCGAAGACCGGCGGCAGGCTCCAGGCCCGTACCGCACGCAGGGCCGCGCCGCGTGCTGCCGCCTCCCGGAAGGCGAAGCCGAGTACCGCGGCGCTGTCCTCCGGCGTGCCCTGCTGGCCCACGACGATCTCGCCGCCCTCCGCCCGGGGCGTATGCCCGTCGCGTGCGCGCACGGACACGACGGGCCGTTTCGCGGAGGCGATCACCTGCTGACCGTAGGAGCCGAGGAGGAAGCCGACGAACGCCCCGTGCCCCCGCGAACCCAGCACCAGCATCTCGGCTGCTTCGGCTTCCTTCAGCAGAGCGGCGACCGGGGTGTCCTGGACCACTTCGGCGGTGACCGTGAGGGCCGGGTGGCGGCCGGCGACGCGTGTCTCGGCCTCGCGGAGCACGGCGCGGGCGGACGTGGCCTGCCTCTCCCTGTCCTGGACGACGGGGACGTCCAGGGGCTGCCAGAGCCAGGCGTGCACGATACGCAGCGGCATGCCCCGCAGCTCGGCTTCGCGCGCCGCCCAGTCCGCCGCTGCGAGACTCTCCGCGGAGCCGTCCACTCCTACGGTGATGGCGCTGGTCATGAGGGTGCCTCCATACGGTTCGAGGGCATGGCCGCTTCGGCCGTGCTTCCTGCCATCAGCCTCTCTGGGGAGGCGGTGGTCCGCCGAGGGCCCATCGGCCCTGTCTCCCGGCCGTTCGGTCACGGCGGCGTGGCGGTCCGGCCGGTGAAGTGCGGTCGCGGGGTCTGTCGGCCCCCAGCAGGGACCTGTGGCCCCCTGCGCGCACCGTGCAGGCCGATCACTGTGGAGGTGCAGGTCCGCCCAGCAGCGCCCCGGAGTGCCGGACGGCGATCCTCGGGCCCCTGAGGACAGCCCGCGTACGCCGCGTCCGGCCCGCCCGGCCGCCAGACCCACGGAGTCTCCATGTCCCGCACCGTCACCGCCGGCCTCGACGGATCCCCGGAAAGCCTCGCCGCCACGCAGTGGGCCGCTCAGGAGGCATTGCGTCGTGACGTGCCGCTGCGGCTGCTCCGCGTATGGAGCATCGACGAGGACCCCCGTACACGTGTGGTCGACCCGGCGACGGCACGCGAATGGGGCGCGCGCACCCTCGCCATCGCCGAGAGGCGGCTGCGGCGCCGCCACCCGGGCCTGGACGTCGAGACGGAGTGGGTCGCCGGGGACCCGGTGGAGGAGCTGTGCAGTGCTGCCGAGGAAGCGGAACTGCTGGTGCTCGGCTCCCGTGGTCTGGGTGGCCTGGCCGGTTTCTTCGCAGGGTCGGTCTCCCTGGCGGTCCTCGCCCGCACACGGCGACCTGTCGTTCTCGTCCGCCCGCACGGCCTCCTGGAGCCCGAGGAAGAACGTACGGGGGAGGTGGTCGTCGGTCTGGACGTGTCCGAGGCCGGCGACGAGCTGCTCGCCTTCGGCTTCGCCGCCGCAGACCGGTACGGCTGCGGACTGCGCGTGGTGCACCGGTGGGCCGTTCCGGCGCTCTACGAACCCGACATGGGCGGCGCACTGCCGCTGCTCATGACGGAGGTCGCCGCGGACGCGCGGAGGGCGCTCGACGAGGCGCTGGCCCCCTGGACCGAGAAGTTCCCGGATGTGGCGGTGGTCCGCGACTGCCGCCAGGGCCGGCCGGCGCAGGACCTGACGGAGCCGTCGCGTGACGCGCGGCTCGTCGTCGTCGGCCGCAAGGTCCGCCCGTCACGGATCGGCACTCACATCGGGGCCGTCACCCACGCGGTCCTGCACCACTGCCTGGCCCCGGTCGCTGTCGTACCCCACGACTGAACGGGCCCTACCGCAGAGCGGCGCGCACGGTACCGCCCGTTCCGGCATCGTCCCCGGACGGCTCGGACAGCCATGCCGCCCCAGCGGCTGCCTGACCCTCTCTCAGCGGCGGCACCGCGCGGCTCGTGAGGGAGGGCACGGTCCCGCGTGTCGCCGGGGGACCACCGGTCCTGTCCACCCGGAACGACAAGGCCGGTCAGCGGCTTCGCACGAGCTTCTCGGCTCTTCGGCCGGTGGCAGCCGGGCGACGAACATCGAAGGTGAGGCCGGGCCAGACGCCCCGCTGCCGCGGGCGGCCCGCCTGATGGCACGGCACCGAATGCTTCTCGTAGGGGCTTCCGGGACCTCAGGGACCCGGGGCGGGCCGTGCGGCCCCTCTCGCGCACCGGCGAGATTCATCAGCGTGGAGACGAGGACGTGCCGTCACGGAAAGGAACGCACCGATGCCGCGCACGGTCGCTGCGTGGACGCGGCCGTCGACGACGAAGCAGGGGGCGCCGCTCAGGGGGTCGAGACGGCGGAGGCCCGGCCGGCCGCTCGCCGACTGAGGGCCAAACCGCAGGGACAGGGCATCCACGGAGTCCCTGCTGCCGACAGGAAGGGAGACACCTCATGCATCCGAAGTACGTGTACGGCTTCGCCGAGGGCGGCCGGCACATGGCCGACCTCCTCGGCGGCAAGGGCGCCAATCTCGCCGAGATGACCCGCATGGGCCTGCCCGTACCGCCCGGCTTCACGGTCACCACGGACGCCTGCCGGGTCTTCCTGGAGACCGGGGAGCCACCCAGGGAGCTGGAACGCCAGATCGGTGAACACCTCGCCGCCCTGGAACGCACCGCCGGGCGACGGCTCGGCCAGGTGGACGACCCTCTGCTGCTCTCCGTCCGTTCCGGTGCCCCGGTCTCCATGCCGGGCACCATGGACACCATTCTCGACATCGGCCTCAACGACCTGTCCGTCCTGGGCCTGGGCAGGCCCCCTGGACCAGAACGGTTCGCCTGGGACTCGTACCGCCGCCTCGTGCAGATGTTCGGCAGCACGGTCATGGGCGTCGACAGTGCACGCTTCGAGAGCGTCCTGACCGCGATCAAACGGCAGCATCGCGCCGCCGACGACACCCAGCTGGACACCTGCGACCTGATCCGCCTGGTCGAGACGTACAAGGACCTGATTCTGGAAGAGACGGGAGAGGAATTCCCGCAGGCCCCCGCCGAGCAGCTCCGCCGGGCCGTTCTCGCCGTCTTCACCACGTGGAACGGCGAGCGGGCGCGGCTCTGCCGGCGTCGCGAGCACGTTCCCGACACCCTGGGCACCGCCGTCACCATCCAGACCATGGTCTTCGGCAACCGCGGCCCCGACTCCGGCAGCGGCGTCGCCTTCACCCGTGCCCCGACGACCGGACTGCCCGGCGTCTACGGCGACTACCTGCCGAACGCCCAGGGCGAGGACGTCATCGCCGGAATCCGTAACACCGTTCCCCTCCGTGAACTGGAACACCTCGACCCGGTCTCCTTCGGAAGGCTGCTCGACTGCGTGCAGACGCTGGAAAGTCACTACCGGGGCCTTTGCGACATCGAGTTCACCATCGAGCGGGGCACGCTGTGGATGCTGCAGACCCTGCCGCCGAGGCAGCCGGGCCCCTGCCGCGCCGACGCGACAGGGGCCCCGCAGGATCGTGCAGCGGATGATCTGGATGGTGGCGTCGAGGTCGTCCACCGCCCGGGTGACCCGCTCGGCGGCAGGGGCGTTCTCGATGGTCCGGGTCGCGCTCCGGAGCGTCATGCCCGTGGCGAAGAGCCGCTGGATCGCGACGTCGTGCAGATCGCGTGCGACGCGGCCACGGTCGTGGAGCACGATCGGTTCCTCGGACTCGGCCCGCCGCCGGGCGAGTTCGAGCGCGATCGCAGCCTGATCGGCGAAGCCGCTGATCAGCTGGGCCTCGGTTGCGTCGAATCCCGGCCTGCCCGCCCTTCTTGCTCGGGCGCAGGGCCCCGCACACCGCGTCGGTGACGGGGAGGAGCACGGCCACCACGGGGCCATGCTCCTCCCCGGCCGCCCCGCCCAGCGGCAGTGCCCGCGGGTCGGCGCGCACGTCCGCCGTCACCACGGGCCCCCGGGCGCGTGCGGCCAGACCGGCGGCTCGGGGACGTCGAGCCGCGGCCATGCCGGAGCCGGATGCGCGGATGGGGCGGGCATGTCCGCACGTGCGGGGTGGGCGGCTGGTGCGATCGGCAGGGCCGAACGGCCCTGCCGCCGCGCCGCCGCCGGGTACCGCTCGGCCCTGTCGGGCCCCGTCCGGTGCCCACGATCATGGGCCGGCGGCTGGGAAGCGCGCCGAGGAATCCCCCGTACGCGGCCGCTTCCCGGCCGGTTGGTCAGTATGAGCGGAAGTGGAGGTCGCCGTCCGGTGGACGAGGCACACAGCATTCAGGTCGAGGCCGTGACCCGGGCGGGTCGCCTGGAGCACCCCGGCGGGGAAGCCCCACGGCGGCCGGCCAGGCCGTCGTGGGTCGAGTGGCTGACGACCACCGACCACAAGCGGATCGGCACGCTCTATCTCTGCTCCGCCCTGTTCTTCTTCGTCATCGGGGGTGCCATGGCCCTGATGATGCGGGCGGAGCTGGCCCGTCCGGGCACCCAGATCATGTCGAACGAGCAGTTCAACCAGGCGTTCACGATGCACGGTTCGATCATGCTGCTGCTCTTCGCGATGCCGCTGTTCACCGGCTTCGCGAACTGGATCATGCCGCTGCAGATCGGCGCGCCCGACGTGGCCTTCCCACGGCTGAACATGCTGGCCTACTGGCTCTACCTCTTCGGCTCGCTGATAGCCGCCGGCGGCTTCCTCACCCCCGGAGGCGCGGCGGATTTCGGCTGGTTCCTCTACGCACCCCTGTCCGACGCCATCCACTCGCCCGGACTCGGCGCCGACCTGTGGATCATGGGTGTCGCGCTCTCCGGCTTCGGATCGATCGCGGGCGCGGTCAACTTCATCACCACGATCATCTGCATGCGCGCCCCGGGCATGACGATGTTCCGGATGCCGATCTTCACCTGGAACGTGCTGCTGACCTCGCTGCTCGTCCTGATGGTCTTCCCGGTCCTCGCGGCCGCGCTCTTCGCGCTCGAATGCGACCGGAAGTTCGGCTCGCACGTCTTCGACCCGGCCAACGGCGGCGCGCTGCTGTGGCAGCACCTTTTCTGGTTCTTCGGGCACCCGGAGGTGTACATCCTGGCGCTGCCGTTCTTCGGCATCATCTCCGAGGTCATCCCGGTCTTCAGCCGCAAGCCGATGTTCGGGTACATCGGTCTGGTGGCCGCGACGATCGCGATCGCGGGTCTGTCCGTGACGGTGTGGGCGCACCACATGTACGTCACCGGCGGCGTGCTCCTCCCGTTCTTCTCCTTCATGACGTTCCTCATCGCCGTACCGACCGGCGTGAAGTTCTTCAACTGGATCGGAACGATGTGGAAGGGCTCGCTGTCCTTCGAGACCCCGATGCTCTGGGCCACCGGCTTCCTCATGACCTTCACCTTCGGTGGTCTGACCGGCGTCATCCTGGCCTCGCCCCCGATGGACTTCCACGTCTCCGACTCGTACTTCGTCGTCGCGCACTTCCACTACACGCTGTTCGGCACGGTCGTGTACGCGATGTTCGCCGGCTTCCACTTCTGGTGGCCGAAGTTCACCGGCAAGATGCTCGACGAGCGGCTCGGCAAGATCACCTTCTGGACCCTCACCGTGGGCTTCCACGCCACGTTCCTCGTCCAGCACTGGCTGGGTGCCGAGGGCATGCCGCGCCGGTACGCGGACTACCTCGCCGCCGACGGCTTCACGGCCCTCAACACGGCGTCCACCATCGGCTCGTTCCTGCTGGGGCTGTCCTTCCTGCCGTTCTTCTACAACGTCTGGAAGACCGCCAAGTACGGCAAGAAGGTCGAGGTCGACGACCCGTGGGGCTACGGCCGCTCGCTGGAGTGGGCGACGTCCTGCCCGCCGCCGCGCCACAACTTCCTCACCCTGCCGCGGATCCGTTCCGAATCCCCCGCGTTCGACCTGCACCACCCCGAGATGGCAGTGGTCGACCGACTGGAGAACAAGCCGCACGAGGAGGTGAGCCACTGATGACCGCGGCCGTGCTCGCCCTGGGCGTCGGGGCCGTGACCGCGTCGGGCTGTGTCTGGTACGTCCCGGCCCTCACCGACCTGCGCGCCGGCGCCGACCGCCCCGTCTCCCGGCGCCTCACCGCGGCCGCCTGCGTCACCGGCTGGGCAACGGCCGCCATCGCCGTACCGCTCCTGCTCCTGGGAGTGCCCGTCCGGCCGCTGATCGGCCTGGCCGCTGTCGGTGTCGGCGCGTGCGTCGCCCTGCGCGTACGGGCGGCGGTACGACGCCGCCGGGAGGAACGGGAGGACGCCGCCTGCTGGACGGCGCTCGTGCCCTCCGCGCTCCCGGTGCCGGGCGTTCGCCCACAGGCCGCCTTCGCCCGCTGGACCGGCCTGGGGCTGATCGCCGCCGCGACCACGGGAGCCCTGCTCCTGACCTGGGGCAGGGGACACGGCGTGGGCACGCCGCTCGCCGTGGCGGCCCCCGCCGCGCTTGCGGCCTGCGCACTCCTGGCGGCGGTCCTGCGCACCGCCCCGGCACTCGCGCGCCGCAACGGACCAGCCCGGCGCCCCTGAAGCGGCCTGGCAGAGGGAGCGGATCGGGCTCGACGCCTCCAGGGTCCGTGCGTGCGGCGCCGGTTCCGGGCGGCGGGGCCCAGGCTTCGCTCCGGCCGCCGTACAAGCGCCCGGACTGTGCCCCGTCTCCGTCTCCGCGCCGGCGCACCCCACCATGGCGGAGCCGCCGAAGCCCGCCCTGTGACGCTGACGGTCGTCGGGCCGGAGCGGCACATCTCGATGCCGGGGTCTCGCTCGTGACGCCCCTGCGACGCTCGTTCCGATGCGGTGTCAGGTCGGTGGCCGAGCCGCTCAGGTCGTTCCCTCCCCGTCCTGCCGACCAGGCAAGGCAGCGGGCGTCAGGCGGTCACGTGGGTGCGCGCGGCGTTCCGGGAACTCCCGTGCCCCGGCGCGCCGCGACCGCTCACCCGCCCGTCAGTCCGCCCGCGGCGGGTGTGTCACCACCGCACCGGCAGCGTCCGCACGCCCCGGATCAGCATCCCCGGAAGCCACTCCCCCTGCTCCCCGTCCGCCGTCAGGTCCGGGCAGCGCTCCAGCAGCGAGCGCAGCGCCACCCCGGCCTCGAGGCGGGCGAGCGGGGCGCCCAGGCAGTAGTGGATCCCGTATCCGAAGGCGGTGTGGCCCTGGGCGTCGCGCCGTACGTCGAAGCGGTCCGGATCGGGGTAGCGCGCCGGGTCGCGGTCCGCGGCGGCCATGGCGATCAGCACGATGGCACCGCGCGGTACCCGTACGCCGCCGATCTCGGTCTCCTCCAGGGCGATGCGCGGCGTGGTGGTCTCCACCGGCCCGTCGTAGCGCAGCGTCTCCTCCACCAGCCCCGCCGCCAGCCCCGCCGGATCGGCCCGTACGGCCGCCATCTGCTCGGGGTGCGCGAAGAGCGCCCGCACCGCGTTGCCGATCGTGTTGACCGTCGTCTCGTGCCCGGCGACGAGCAGCAGGAAGGCCAACGAGATCAGCTCGTCCTCGGTGAGCCGGTCGCCGCCCTCGTCGACCGTGTTGACCAGGGCGCTGAACAGGTCCTCCCCGGGGCTCTCGCGCTTGGCGGCGATGAGCCCCTTGAGGTACGGCATGACCTGCTCGTACGCCTCCTTCTCCGCCTCGGGGCTGGTGGGCGCGAGGGTCTCGTTGGACCAGGCGTGGAAGGCGGCGCGGTCCAGGCCGGGGACGCCGAGCAGTTCGCAGATGACGATCATGGGGAGCGGGGAGGCGAACGCGTCGATGAGGTCGGCACGGCGCGCTCCGTCCGCCGCCATGCGGTCCAGCAGCTCGTCGGCGATCTCCTGGACGCGCCCGCGCATCGCCTCGACCCGGCGGGCCGTGAACTCGCGCGACACCAGCTTCCGCAGCCGGGTGTGGTGGGGCGGGTCGCTCATCAGCATGTTGGTGTTGCCGAGCATGTTCAGGGCGTACGGCGGGCTCCAGCCGGGCTGCCGCCACTCGCGCTGCCAGTCCCGGCTCAGCTTCGGGGAGCTGAAGGCCTCGCGCGCGGCCTCGTAGCCGACCACGAGCCACACCAGCCCCCTGTCGGGCGTCATGACCTGGTGCACCGGGCCGCGCTCGCGCAGCAGCGCGTAGGCGGTGTACGGATCGGCGGTGAAGTCGGGGCTGAGCGAGGTGAGCACCTCGATCCCGCCGGGGCTGTCGGGCCCGTCGCTTCTGTCGGCTATCGCGGGATCGGCGGCGGCTTTCTCGGTCTCGGTCAAGACGGAATTCCTTTCGCTCAGGCCCGGGTTAACCGGCCCCCGCCGACCACTCCGAGCAAGGCCGCTCACTCTAATCCGGCACCCCTATCCGCACAACCGTCCGCATCCCTTGCTGCCGATGTGAACGCTTACCCGAGTCACATAGGCGAGTGCGTCGGCAACGCGCCTGTGCGGACAAGCCAACTCCGTTCCTGCGCCTCGACGTGGGGTTCCGCCGCGTCGCCTGCCCTGTCCACGGGAGGGGCAGGGCAACCGCTTTGCTCCTGGCCGGAATCAAGTGCCGATTACTTCCTTATGGGCCATTTCTTGCGGGCGTCGTCTCGGTTCCGTCCCTGCCCAGGCCGCCCATGGGGGTCAACACTGCCTGGTTTCAGGCCAATTGGCACTCATGCCCTCCGCTCTCAGCGAACAGCTTCTCGACTCCTTCGGGATAGGGGGCGGAGTGCGTGGAGCTTCGTTAGGCACGGGGGAGTGAATGGAGTGCTGCCTCCAGGTGCTAATTGGATGGATACCGCCTTCTCGAGGACCGCGTCATTTCCCTCGGCAGGGAAGGGGAAAGTCGGCGATGGCATCGCCACCGCGATACCGACCGCAGATGCTGATGCTCGCCGCGGATCCGGCACGTGCCATTTACTTGTCCATCCACTCGCCGGGCGGCTCGGTTGCCGCCGGCATGGCGGTCTACGACGCCACGTAATGCATCGAGAATGACGTCGTGACCATTGCAGGGGGATTCTGTGCCTCCACGGGGCGGTTCCTTCTCGCCGCGGTGCGAAGTGGGCGGCGTGCGGAGTGCGCGTTCCGTCGATCACGGGTGGGAGGGGCGCGCCAGGGCCGTGCACACGGCATGAAGAACATGTGACGGCACCCGCGCTGTTCACGTGGCGCAGGAATTCCCGTGCCCGAAGCGCCTGTTGTCGTCCGCATGGAGACCGTCGCCGCCGAGGTGCGGCGCTACCGCGAGGCGGGGGCGACCGAGGTGGTGTTCACGGCGACGGACCTGAGCGGTGAGGACGACCGCCGCCGCACCTGGAAGCTGCTCGGCGAGCTGTCGCGAGGCTGAGCTGTCGTGTGGTTGAGCCGGGGTGAGGCCGAGTCGCCGGGCTGAGCCGGGGCGAGGCTGGGCCGCCGCGGGGCTGGGCCGCCGCGAGGACGAGCCGGTGGGGCGGCGCGAGGACGTCGCGACGGCACCGGCTCGTCAGGACTCCAGCACCTCCACGTGGTCGCCGATCGCGACGACCAGGACCCGCGAGCCCGGCTCGGTGGAGCGCCAGCGGTGGCGGACGCCGCCGGAGAGCAGCAGGGTGTCGCCGCGCCCCAGCCGGTGGACCCGGCCGTCGGCCTCCACCTCCACCGCGCCGTCCGCCACGTACATCAGCTCGTCGTTGCGGTGCCGGAACTCGCGGTCCGCCTCGTGCTCGCCGGTGAACTCCAGGGCGTGCAACTGATGGCGGCCGCGCACCACCGGCCGGACGCGCGCCTCCCGGTCGAGGCCGCTGTCGTCGTCGGCGCGGACCATCTCGACCGTGCGGGTCTCGTCCGAGGCCGCGAGCAGCTGCACCGCCGTGGTCCCGAGGGCGTCCGCGATCCGCTGCAGCGAGCGCATGCTGGGGCGCGCCCGGTCGTTCTCGATCTGGCTGAGGAACGGCGACGAGAGACCGCTGCGCCCGGCCACGTCGGCGAGCGTCAGGTCGAGCGCCCGTCGCCGGCGGCGTACGGCGGCACCCACCCGCGGTGTGTTCGCGGCGTCCATGGATCGTGTCCCGTCCTTCCCCGCCCCGCGGCGCCGTTCTCCCTGGTCGACGGCGCCTGACCGCACCTTACGCGGCAAGGGGCGGGAACCCGGAGACGGTTTCGTACTCCCGACACACGCCCGTCACACAACGCTCCTACCGTCAAAGTCGGTTGTTCTCATCAAAGAAAGTTTGACGCGAGGAGCTCCGGCATGCCCCCGATCCGCCCGGTCGACCAGAACTCACGACGCCGACGTCCCACCGGCCTCATCGCCCTCGACGAGTCGGCCGTGTCCGACGGCTACACCCTCTACGCACCGCTCACCGGCAGCGGAGAGGTGTACCTCGTCGACATCCACGGCCGGACCGTCCACCGCTGGGACCTGCCCTACCGCCCCGGCCGCCACGCCCGCCTCCTCGCCGACGGGACACTCGCCTACAACGGCGTGCTCCCGGGAGAGAAGGCCCTCTTCCCGATGTGGCACAAGTACCGGGGCGGCGTCATGCTCCGGGCGGCGCCCGACGGCACCGTGCTGCGCGAGCACCGCGACCCCCTCCAGCACCACGACGCCCATCACCTCGACGACGGCCGCATCCTCTACACCGCCCTGGAAGCCCTGGCGGGGGCGGAGGCCGCGGCGGTACGGGGCGGCGTACCCGGCTCCGAGGCCGCGGGCGGCGTCGTCTGGGCCGACACCATCAAGGAGGTCGGCCCGGACGGTGAACTCCTGTGGTTCTGGCGTGCGGCGGAGCACCTGGACCGCGCGGGGTTCCCGCTGCACGAGGCGTACGCCCGCGAGCACTGGCCCCTGATCAACAGCGTCACGCCCCTGCGGGACGGCAACATCCTCGCCAGCCTGCGCAGCGTCTCGGCCGTCGTCGTCATCAGCCGCGACACCGGTGAGATCCTCTGGCGCAGCCGCCCCGGCACGGTCAGCCAGCAGCACGCGCCCACCGAACTGGACGACGGCCGGCTGCTGGTCTTCGACAACGGCGTCTTCCGGCCCGGACACGACGTCCCGTACTCCCGCGTCATCGAGATCGACCGGGCCCGCGGGGACGTCGTGTGGGAGTACCACGACCCGGCCCGCGAGTTCTTCTTCGCGCCCTTCATGGGCTCCGCGCAGCGCCTGCCGAACGGCAACACGCTCGTCACCGACTCCCCGTCCGGGCGGCTGTTCGAGGTGACGAAGGACGGCTACCTGTGCTGGGAGTACGTCGTCCCGCACTTCGCCGGCTACGGCGAGAGCGAGGTCCGGGGCCTGTTCCCGTCCGAGCCCAACGCCGTCTTCCGCGCCTACCGTTACGCCGCGGCCGACATCCCGTGGCTGGAGGCGACCGCGTGACGACCACCCTGACCCCTCCGCCCGGCCACGCCGCCGAAGCGGTCGACGCCCGGGTCCCGTGGCGGCGCCTGGTGCCCCTGTCGGCCCAGCACGTCCTGGCGATGATCGCCGCCCCGGTCTCCACCGTCTTCCTCGTCGCCGGCACCCTGAAGATGCCGCCGGGCGCGACCGCCTCGCTGCTCAGCGCGGTCCTGCTGCTGTGCGGCGCGGGCGCGCTGCTCCAGTCCCTCGGCGTGTGGCGGATCGGCGGCCGCCTCCCGTTCGTCATGCTGCCCGGCGGAGCCGCGACCGCGCTCTTCCTCCAGATCGCCCAGCAACACGGGGCGCCGACCGCCACCGGCGCGGTCCTCCTGGCGGCGGGGCTGCTGCTCGCCGTACTGCCCCTGTACGCCCGTGTCGTACGGCTCTTCCCGCCCCTGGTCATGGGCGTGACCGTGCTGCTCATCGGGATCGCGATGATCCGGGTCGCCGCCCGGCTCGTCACCGGACCGGACGGCACGGGCGAGCCCCGCGCGGTCCTCCTCGCCGCGCTCACGGTCGCGGCGACCGTCGCCGCGTACGTCCTGCTGCACGGCGTGTGGCGCCAGACCTCCGTCCTCATCGGCATGGCGGCGGGAACGGTCGTGGCGGTGACGACCGGGCTCGGGACCTTCGCCCCCGCCGCCGGGAGCGGCTTCGCGCTGCCAGCGTTCCTGCCCTTCGGGACACCGCGCTTCGACCTCGTGGCCGCTCTCCCGCTGCTCGTGTTCAGCCTCACCACGCTGGCCGAGATCACCGGACAGACCGTCCTCAACAGCGAGACCGTCGGCCGGACTCCCGCACCCGGACGGGACGTCCCGCGCGTCGCGCGTGCCGACGCCCTGGTCTCCCTGGCCGGCGGCCTGTTCGGTACGTCCCTCATGGTGACCAGCGCCGAGAACATCGGCATCGGCCGCCTCACCGGAGTCCGCAGCCGCTTCGTGACCGCCGGGGCCGGCGTGCTCCTGGTCGTCCTCGGCCTGGCGGCGCCGGTGTCCCGGGCGTTGGCAGGCATACCCGAGGCCGTCGTGGGCGGCTCCGCGCTCGTCGTCTACGCGGTCATCGCCGTGATGGGCGTCGAGATGCTCCGTCGGGCCGACCTGTCGGGCACGGGTACGGGCAGCCTGACGGCCGCGCTCGCCCTCACCATGGGACTGCTGCCGCTGCTCAGCCCGGACCTGTACGCGGGATTCCCCGCCTGGGCCCGCACCATCCTGGGCAGCGGCGTCGTCGCCGGCACGCTGACGGCCGTCCTCCTCACGGCGACGCTCGGCCGGTTCGGCCCGGGGAACCGCCGGCAGCGACCCGAGCCGAAACCGCCCGCGGACGCCGGCCGGTCGGTCTCTTCCGGATCCCGGCCGGGTCCGAAGGAAACGGCCTAGGCGACCGGGCCGCGCTCGCGGGGGATCCGTTCTCCGGCCTCGATCGCGACGGGCAGCCGGTTCTCGGCCGGAGGCAGCGGGCAGGTCGCGAAGTCGGTGTAGGCGCAGGGCAGATTGGTGGCGCGGTTGAAGTCGAGCACCACCGTGCCGTCGGGCCCTGGTGCCGCCACCCCGAGCTGACGGTTGGCCGCGTACGTGGTGACGCCCGAGGTCTCGTCGGTGAACAGCACCGTGAGGCTGCCGGGCGCGTGCCCGTTGAACGCGGTCAGGCTCAACTCCCGTCCGCCCAAGCGGAAGACGACGCGGCCGGGAGCGTCGTACACGTGCCGAAGGCCTTCGACGGAGGCGCCCACCGTCGTCGGCTGCGGCTCGTCGAAGGCCTCGTACCGGCCCGTGACCACCCAGCGTGGATCGGGTGCGTAAGCGGGCGTGCCGGTGAAGGCGACCCGCAGCGGGTGGCCGGGGTGCCGCGGCCGGACCACGTCGTGCCAGCCGCGCTTGGCGACCTCGATCACGGTGTCGCCCCATACGGCGTTGACGCCGCCGCGCTCCGGAACCACGCCGAAGAGGTGCCGTCCCCGCACCGCCACGCCGTCGACGACGAGTTCGGTCCCCTCGTCGAGCTCCACGACGACGCCGTCGGGCCCGGTGGACCACGTCCCCGGCACGCCGGGGAAGTCCTGGGGCTCGGCGGACAGCCAGTGCAGACCGGTGACCGCGAGGAAGCCGTGCTCCGACGCGAGCCGGGCGTCCTTGTCCTGATGCCACGCCTCCCATTCCGCCGCGAAGGTCTCCGGGTCGGGAACGGCGGCGGCGGTGCCGGTGCGGTCGTCGTCGACGGTTGCGCGGGCGTCGGGGATGCCATGGACGCTCATGCGTCTCCTCCTGGTGCGGTGGATGGGTGGTGTGGTGCGGCACGGTCCAGTGCCCGCGCCAGGAAGCCGGAAGGCAGGGGGCACGAAGCGCGGGTCGGGGCGAGGCCTTCGGGGGGCGCCGGGAGCCCTTCGGGGCGGGGCGCGTCGATGTCCGGACGCCGGGACGAGGCCTCGGTGTCAGACGGAACAGGCCATGGTCGTGACGCGCACGTAGTCCACGTGTCGACGCATCACGAGCAGGCTCATGGCTTCAGGAGAGCACAACTCACCTGCGGTGCACCAGTGTTCCCCGCGTACTTCGCGAGGATCGCGTGCGGCGCGAGCGGCGCGAGGAGTGCCTGCAGTGCGTACCGCGCGTGCAGTGCCCGCGGCGCGTGCATGCGCAAGCAGGGGCTGACCGTTTCGCGCGAAACGGTCAGCCCCTGATGCCGTCGGTCCTGAAGCCGTCAGCCCTTCACCAGCAGGCCGCGGCGGCGCAGGACGGCGCGTTCGAGGGGGCTGAAGAGGAGCAGGTCGATGGCGACGCCGACGAGGAGGATGA
>NZ_JBIBDS010000017.1:7995-44037 GCF_042954805.1 Streptomyces sp. NPDC012637 | reverse complement strand
CCCTCGCGGGCTTTCCTCCGGGCGCTTCCTTCGTTCTTGCGTTTCCGACTCTATCAGATCTTTTCGATCCGATTTCCTCGGTGCTTTCCGGTCCCGATTTCGACTTTCGTCTTTTCCGAGGCCTTCCGGCGTGATTCCGACTTTATCAGATTCATTTCCGTCGGCCTAATCGGCGACTTCGTGATTCGGATTAAGGAATCGAGGTGGCTCCGTCGTCACCGAACGCTTTCGCATTCTCGACCGGAGCGAGAGAGAGTCTAACTCCTTGCCCTCGAGCTTGTCCAGCTCCAGGCAACCGTTTGAATCTACCTCCCCACGCCACCCGTGTCAACGGGTTTTGCGGGCGAAGAGGAGACTAGCAGGTCAGCAGGGTGCTCCGCACATCGGCGGGTCAGGCACGGTCGGTGCGGGTCAGGCGCAGGTCAGGCGGCCGTCGGGAGCTCGGCGGTGCGGTCGGGTTCCGCGACGTCGCCGGTGTCGCCTGCGCGGGCCGCACGGCCACCGAGCACGTAGACGTACGCGAGGAATGCCAGCTCGGCGACGACGCCGATGGTGATCCGGGCCCAGGTCGGCAGGCCCGACGGGGTGACGAAGCCTTCGATCAGGCCCGAGACGAAAAGGACCAGGGCGAGGCCTATCGCCATGCCGATCGCGGCGCGGCCCTGCTGGGCCAGTGCGGCGCGGCGGGTGGTGGGGCCCGGTTCGATGACCGTCCAGCCGAGGCGGAGGCCGGTGCCGGCGGCGACGAAGACGGCGGTCAGTTCGAGGAGGCCGTGCGGGAGGATCAGGCCGAGGAAGACGTCCAGGCGGCCCGCCGAGGCCATCAGGCCGATGCCGATGCCGACGTTCAGCATGTTGGCGAAGAGGATCAGCAGCACCGGGATCCCGAGGAACGCGCCGAGGACCAGGCACATGGCGGCGGCCTGTGCGTTGTTCGTCCAGACCGCTGCCGAGAAGGACGCGGCCGGGTGGCTCGAGTAGTACGTCTCGTACTGGCCGCCGGGGCGGGTCATCTCACGGAGTTCGGCCGGGGCGCCGAGTGCGGACTGGACCTCGGGGTGCACGCCGATCCACCAGCCGATGAGGGCCGCGAGCAGCGTGGACAGGATCGCGGTCGGGATCCACCAGTGGCGGGAGCGGTAGACGGCGGCCGGGAAGCCGGCCGTCAGGAACTCCGCCGCGTCGCGCCAGGAGGCGCGGCGGGTGCCGGTGACCGTGGCGCGGGCTCGGGCGATCAGCTGGGTGAGCCGGGCCGTGAGCATCGGGTCCGGTGCGCTCGACCTGATGAGCGAGAGGTGGGTCGCGGTGCGCTGGTAGAGGGCGGCGAGTTCGTCGGCCTCGGCGCCGGTGAGGCGGCGGCCGCGGCGCAGCAGATGGTCGAGACGGTCCCACTCTGCGCGGTGGGCGGTGACGAAGACGTCGAGGTCCATGGTCGGCTGCTGCTCCAGGCACTGGGTGCGTACGGTCCGTACTACTGCGGCGCGCTGCGGGCCAGCTTGGCAGACTGACGTTCGGACCGGGTCCGTCAGGTCGAAGGTCGGGTGGGAGAAGGGTGGGCGCCGTGAGCGGAGTGGTGACGGGTGATGCCGTCTATCTGGGTCTGCAGCCGGCACGGCTGCCGAGCCGGGCACTGGCGTTGTTGCTCGACCTCGTCGTCGTGTGGGCGGCGTATCTGCTGATCGGCCTGGGGCTCACGGTCGCGACGGCCTCGCTCGACGAGGCTGCGGCGCGGGCGCTGGCCATCGCGTCCTTCCTGCTGGTCCTCGTCGGCGCGCCGATAGCCGTGGAGACGCTGTCGCACGGGCGGTCACTGGGAAAGCTGGCCTGTGGGCTGCGGGTGGTGCGTGAGGACGGAGGGCCCATCCGCTTCCGGCACGCGCTGATGCGCGGCGCGATGGGCGTCGTGGAGATCCTGATGACGTTCGGGGCCGTGGCGTGCATCGCCTCGCTGGCGTCGGAGCGCGGGCGGCGGATCGGCGACGTGTTCGCCGGGACGCTGGTGGTGCGCGAGCGGGTGGCCTCGGGCACTGGCATGGTGGTGCCGCCTCCGCCCCCGTGGCTGGTCGGACGGTTCGCCGGGCTGGACCTGTCGGCCGTGCCGGACGGGCTGTGGCTGGAGGTACGTCAGTACCTGACGCGGATGCGGCAGCTGGACCCGGCGATCGGGCAGCGGCTCGCGGAGCGGCTGGCCGACGAACTGGTGGCGCGGACCGGGGCTCCTCCGCCCCCGGGCGTGCCGGCCGCGGCGTATCTCGCGGGTGTGGTGGCCGAGCGGCAGGCGCGGGACGCGCGGCGGGCCTTCGCCGCGGGGCCGACGGGGAATCCCGGGGGTTCTGGCTTCTCTGGGGTTTCTGAGAGCTCTGGGTTTCCTGGGTTCTCTGGAAATCCCGGGACGTCCGGGGTTCCCGGGGTGTCGGGGCGGTCCGGAGTACCCGGGGTTGCCGGGAAGATGCCCGACTTCCCGGCAGCTCATGGCGGAGTTCCCGCGGCGGGCTCCGGCGCCGCTGCCGCTCCCGATCCCGCGCCCTCGCCCTCGCCCGCTGCATCGGCCGGCCGGCCAGGGCCGGCGGGCTCGGCGACCCCCGCTGCTGACCCTCCCGGGGCGGCCGCCCCGGCCGTTTCCCCGCCCGCGACCGGGTTCGCCCCGCCCGCCTGAGAGTCGGCCCGGGGCCCCGAGGCTCGCGAACGTCAGAAGACGTTCGGCGGGGATTCGAGTTCTTCGAGTTCGATGCCGGGGGCCGAGAGGACCACGTCGCCCGCGAGGTGGACGGTGTGCCGCTCGCCCGTGTCCAGGGCGCTGACCTGGTACTCGTCCACGATCAGAGGGCCGTTGTCAGTGGCGTGCGCTTCACTCTTCACCAGGGCCCAGGACTGGTCGACCGTCAGGGGGGCGAGGACGGGATCCGTGAAGGCGACGAGCCGGACGCGGGTCTCCGGGGAATCGGGGGTGAGGCGCAGGAGTCGGGAGATCGCGACGAGGAACGCCGGGGACGTGCCGGTGAAGGCGTGGGCGCGCACATTGCCTTCGCTGGCATGGGTTCCGGTGGGGTCGGTACGGACCCAGGTGACGCCGTCGAGGGCGGCGCCGCGGACTTGCCAGTGCGCGGCGTGCAGTTCGAGGCGGATGGGGCGCCCCAGGTCGTCGATGGCCAGGTCGACGGAGCCGGTCGGGTCGCCCGAGGGGGTCGTCGTCTGTGAGACGTAGCGCCAGCCGGAGGGGCCGGGCGCGCAGTTGAAGTGCTCTTCACCGAGGGGGGTGTGATCGTGCGGATCGTAGAGCGAATAGCGGCCGCGGGGCATGGGTCCTCGGGGTGCGTCCTGGAGCGGTAGGCAGAAGCCGTGGTCGCGGAACGTGGCAGGCCCCCGGCACGGGGGTGCGGGGGCCTGTCTGTTCCGCTACGGGTGCCCGTGACGGGCGGGTGGTCGGCCTGGACCGATCACCCGCCGGTCTGGGATCAGTAGCGGTAGTGGTCCGGCTTGAACGGGCCGTCGACCTTGACGCCGATGTACTCGGCCTGCTCCGGGCGGAGGGTCGTCAGCTTGACGCCGAGGGCGTCGAGGTGGAGGCGGGCGACCTTCTCGTCCAGGTGCTTCGGGAGCACGTAGACGTCGGTCGGGTACTCCTCCGGCTTGGTGAAGAGCTCGATCTGGGCCAGGGTCTGGTCCGCGAAGGAGTTCGACATCACGAAGGACGGGTGACCGGTCGCGTTGCCCAGGTTGAGCAGCCGGCCCTCGGACAGGACGATCAGGACCTTGCCGTCCTCGAACGTCCAGGTGTGGACCTGCGGCTTGACCTCGTCCTTGACGATGCCCGGGATCTTGGCCAGGCCGGCCATGTCGATCTCGTTGTCGAAGTGACCGATGTTGCCCACGATCGCCTGGTGCTTCATCTTGGCCATGTCGGCGGCCATGATGATGTCCTTGTTGCCGGTCGTGGTGATGAAGATGTCGGCCGTCTCCACGACCTCGTCGAGGGTCGTGACCTGGTAGCCGTCCATCGCCGCCTGCAGCGCGCAGATCGGGTCGATCTCGGTGACGATCACGCGGGCACCCTGGCCACGGAGGGACTCGGCGCAGCCCTTGCCGACGTCGCCGTAGCCGCAGACGACGGCGGTCTTGCCGCCGATGAGGACGTCGGTGGCACGGTTGATGCCGTCGATCAGCGAGTGGCGGCAGCCGTACTTGTTGTCGAACTTCGACTTCGTCACGGCGTCGTTCACGTTGATCGCCGGGAAGAGCAGGGTGCCAGCCTGCATCATCTCGTACAGGCGGTGGACGCCGGTGGTGGTCTCCTCGGTCACGCCGCGGATCTCGGACGCCAGCTGGGTCCACTTCTGCGGGCTCTCGGCGAGCGTGCGGTTGAGGAGGCGGAGGATGTAGCCGTACTCCTCGCTGTCCGCGGTGGCCGGGTCCGGGGCCGAGCCGGCCTTCTCGAACTCGACGCCCTTGTGGACGAGGAGGGTGGCGTCACCGCCGTCGTCGAGGATCATGTTCGGGCCGCCGGTGGGCGTGTTCGGCCAGGTCAGGGCCTGCTCCGTGCACCACCAGTACTCCTCCAGGGTCTCGCCCTTCCAGGCGAAGACCGGCACGCCCTGCGGGTTCTCCGGGGTGCCGTTGGGGCCGACGGCGATGGCCGCGGCGGCGTGGTCCTGGGTGGAGAAGATGTTGCAGGAGGCCCAGCGGACCTCGGCGCCGAGGGCGACCAGGGTCTCGATGAGGACGGCGGTCTGCACGGTCATGTGCAGCGAGCCGGTGATCCGGGCACCGGCCAGCGGCTGCTGCTCGGCGTACTCGCGGCGGATCGACATCAGGCCGGGCATCTCGTGCTCGGCGAGGGTGATCTCCTTGCGGCCGAACGCGGCCAGGGAGAGGTCGGCGACCTTGAAGTCCTGCTTGGCGACAGTCGTCATGACTGGAGCTGCTCCTCGTCAATCGGGTTCGAGGGATCGAGTGGGCACCTGGCACCGCGGCTGGGGGCGACGCGGGCATACGAATGCCCGGGTACTCCCGCGTGGGTCCGCGGTGCAGTCGTCGGAGGCCCTCTCTCCCTCGGCCGGTCCGTGTCCGGACCGCCCGACCGCCATCAGCAGCGACGTCTGGCTGGTCACGAATCTACACCGATCGGCGCAGCGGCCCACAGTCCGTCGGGCGCGGAACCCGTCTGGGATTCGGCCGGATACGGGCTCGACAGAAGGCTCCGTGCCCCTCACATTCGGGGCATTGCGGACTTTTGGCGCCCGGATGTGCGTACGGCGCGATGCCCGGGAGGCCGGAGCGAGGCAGCCCGGCGAACGTGCTGGGCGGCGCGGTCTCCGGTGCGCTCGCCGGCTTGGCGGGTGTGACGGGCGCCGTGCCGCACGGCGGGCTGGTCGTCGCCGTGCTCGGCGCCGTCGGCGGTGTGCCGATGTTCCTCCTCGCGGTGGCGGCGGGCACCGCCCTCGCCACCAGCGCGCTCATCGACATCCAGGAGCGGCGGAACCGGGCCGGGGTCGGGGCCGGGGCGCTGCCGGGGCGCTGCCGGCCGGTGCGGCCACGGAACCGGCCCGGGTCGCGGGGGCCGGTGCCGGAGCCGCCCGTACCGACAGGGCAGCGGAACCGGGCCAGGGCCGGGGCGCTGCCAGCCGGGGCGGCCGCGAAACCGGCCCGGGTCGCGGAACCCGCCCTCGCGAGGGCCGGTGCCGGAGCCGCCCGTACGGACAGGGCGGCGGAACCGGGCCGGGGTCGGGGCCGGGGCGCTCCCGGCCGGTGCGGCCACGGAACCGGCCCGGGTCGCGGAACCCGCCCTCGCGAGGGCCGGCGCCGGAGCCGCCCATACCGACAGGGCGGCCGCGCCAGTGGCCGTACCCGAACCTGCCGGCGTATCCGAACCTGCCGGCGTATCCGCAGTCGTGCCCATGCCTGCAGCCGTACCCGCCGTCGCGGCCGTGCCCGCAGTGGTGCCCGCACCGGCCGCCACGCCCGCCCCCGCGCTCCAGGAGCAGGAAGGTCAGGCGGAGGACGAGGTGCTGTCCGGGTGTCTGACCGGGCGGACCGTGAAGACGCGGCTCGATGCCGGCGACAAGGAGGCGGCGATCAGCGAGATGGCGGTGCTGCTCGCGACGACGGGGAAAGTGGCCGGCCTCGACGGGCCGGTCCGAACCGCGTTCGCACGGAAGGAGCAGGGCACCACCGGGCTGGGCGAGCAGATCGCCATCCCGCACGCCAAGACGGACGCCGTCACCGCGCCGGTGGTGGGCTTCGCCCGGTCGCCCGAGGGCGTCGAGCGGGTTCGCTCGACAGCACGAAAGCCCGGCTGATCTTCATGATCGCGGTGGCGGAGGCCGCCGCCGGGGACGAGCACCTGCGGATCCTCGCGCTGCTCTCCCGGAAGCTGATGGACGCGCGGTTCCGCGAGCGACTGCTTGAGGCGCCGGACCGGGCGGCCGTCCCGGGACTGCTCGGCGAGATCCGGTAGGCCCGTCCGGCCGGATACGCCCCTCCAGCCCGCAGCCCGGCCTGCCGGTGCCCCGCCCAGCCGGATACGCCCCTCCAGCCCGCAGCCCGGCCTGCCGGTGCCCCGCCCAGCCGGATACGCCCCTCCAGCCCGCAGGCCGGCCTGCCGGTGGCCCGCCCAGCCGGATACGCCCGACCAGCCCGCAGCCCGGCCTGCCGGTGCCCCGCCCAGCCGGATACGCCCGACCAGCCCGCAGCCCGGCCTGCCGGTGCCCCGCCCAGCCGGATACGCCCCTCCAGCCCGCAGGCCGGGTCGTCCGGCCGGGTGCATCCTCCCGTCGGAAGCTCACTGGGCAGTCGCCGGCTCCCAATCCACCGGCCCACCGCCGCCGTTGTCGGCGTGCGCCTATATGGTGCGGGCCGGACTGCTGGGAGGGGCTGAGGGATGAGACCCGGGCGGGGACTGCGGATCGCCGGCGGTGTGCTGCTGGCGCTGGGAGTGGTGCTGATGGTCGGCGGATGGGCGCTGCGGAGCGCGTATCCCGGCCACAACGTGCCCTCGGAGTCGATGCGGCCCACCTACGAGACGGGCGACATGATCTTCGCCGAGAGCGTCGAGCCGTCGGAGGTGCGGCGCGGCGACGTCGTTCTCGTCTCCGTGCCGGAGTGGGGCGTCGAGGAGGGACTCGCCGTGAAGCGGGTGATCGGGGTCGGCGGTGACCGGATCAGGGCCGACGGACGGCAGGTGTTCGTCAACGACAAGCCGCTCTCGGAGCCGTACGTGCTCGGGGGCGACCCGGTCGGGGGCTACCCCTTCGAGCAGATCGAGGTCCCGGAGGGCCGGCTGTTCCTGCTCGGCGACAACCGGGGCAACTCCCTCGACTCGCGCTTCCACCAGGAGCTCGACGGCGGGACTGTCCCGGTCACGGCCGTGCGGGAGCGGGCGATCGACAGTCCGGTGGGCGCTGTCGGTGCCGTCATCGGGTTCTTCGGGGGCTCGGTGGTGCTCCTCGTCGGGTTCGGTCTCGGCCTCGGCGGATGGCTGACCGGGCGGCGGGCGGCCCGTCGTACCGGACCGCCCGTTCCTCCCCCGTACGTCCAATCCCAGGCGTGACCGCGAAGGCCCGGCCAGCGCGCCTCGGGACAGACAGGGGTGATAGCCGCGGGTGGCGGCCCAGGTGGGACGACCCGCGGATGACAACTCGAGGGCGACGCACGCCAGAGGGTCACGGCCCCTGGAGCACAGCCCGACGGTGACGGCCTGCGGGTGACGGCGTGAGGTTGACGGCGTGAGGTTGACGGCGTGACATGCGGGAGGCCCCGGGCCTGATCACGATCAGGTCCGGGGCCTCCCGCATGTCCGGCGCGTCCGGCGTGCTCGGCCTGTCCGACGTGCTCGGTGTGTCCGGTCAGGCGCCCTTGGCCGCGGCCTTCTCGCTGTAGACGTCCGGCTCCAGGTAGATCACCCGGGCGATCGGGACGGCGGCGCGGATGCGCTCCTCCGCCGCGTCGATGGCGCGCGCCACGTCGCCGGCGGTGTCGTCGTGCCGGACCGCGACCTTGGCCGCGACCAGGAGCTCCTCCGGGCCGAGGTGGAGCGTGCGCATGTGGATGAGACGGGTGACGGTGTCGCCGTCGACGATGGCGGCCTCGATCTTCTTCACCTCGTCGATGCCAGCGGCCTCGCCGAGCAGCAGCGACTTGGTCTCGGCGGCGAGGACGATCGCGATGAGGACGAGCAGCACACCGATGCAGACGGTGCCGATGCCGTCCCAGACGCCGTTGTCGGTCAGCAGGGCCAGGCCGACGCCGCCGAGGGCGAGGACGAGACCGACGAGCGCGCCGAGGTCCTCCAGGAGGACGACGGGCAGCTCGGGGGCCTTCGCCCGGCGCACGAACTCCTTCCACGACAGGTTGCCGCGGATCGCGTTCGACTCCTTGATCGCGGTGCGGAAGGAGAAGCTCTCCGCGATGATCGCGAAGACGAGGACGCCCACCGGCCAGTACCAGGCCTCGATCGGGTGCGGGTGCCGGATCTTCTCGTAGCCCTCGTAGATGGCGAACATGCCGCCGACCGAGAAGAGGACGATCGAGACGAGGAAGGCGTAGATGTAGCGCTCGCGGCCGTAGCCGAACGGGTGCTGCGGGGTCGCCTCGCGCTGGGCCCGCTTGCCGCCGAGCAGCAGCAGTCCCTGGTTGCCGGAGTCGGCGAGCGAGTGGACGCTTTCCGCGAGCATCGAGGACGAACCACTGAAGAGGAACGCCACGAACTTGGCTGCGGCGATCGCGAGATTGGCGGCGAGCGCCGCCACGATCGCCTTGGTTCCGCCTGACGCGCTCATGGGTCTGTGTGTTCCCTTCGTCGGTTCGCAGCGCCGTCCGCCGCTGTACGGCGGGTCATTGTTCCATCAGGCCACGACGGTCGCGCGGAAGACCGTGCCCGCACCGGACAGTTCGGTCTTTTCGCCCGCCGGTACGAAGACGGACTCGCCCGGGGCGAGGGTGACTTCGCCGGCCTTCGGGCGGCCGGCGACGGCGAGCAGGATCTGCGGCGTCGGGGCGGTGAGGTCGGTCGGGGCGGCGCCCTCGGCCCGTACGAAACGGGACAGCCGGAACTCGTCGATGGGGGTGTCGTAGACCTCCTCGCCCGACGGGGAGGCCTCGGGGCGCAGGACGCCCGGGTCGGCCGGCTCGAAGCGGACGACACGGAGGAGTTCGGGGACGTCGACGTGCTTGGGCGTGAGGCCGCAGCGCAGCACGTTGTCGGAGTTGGCCATGATCTCGACGCCGAGGCCGTCGACGTAGGCGTGCGGGACGCCGGCGCCGAGGTAGAGGGCCTCGCCGGGCTGGAGCGTGACCGGGTTGAGCAGCATCGCGGCCAGCACGCCGGGGTCGCTGGGGTAGTGGTGGGCGATCCGGGCGTACGGGGTGTGTGCGCCGCCCAGGCGGGCGGCGGCGTGCGCGGCCTCGGCGACGGTGCGGGCCATCGCTTCGTGGTCGGCGGTCAGCAGCGCGGTCAGGACCTCGCGCAGCGCGGCCTCTTCGGGGTGGGCGTGGAGGAGGTCGACGTACGGCTTGAGGGAGTCCACGCCGAGCGCGGCCATGGTGTCGGCGGCCTCGACGGGCTCACGGAAGCCGCACATGCCGTGGAACGGCGTGAGCGCGCAGATGAGTTCGGGCTTGTGGTTGGCGTCCTTGTAGTTGCGCTCCGGGGCGTCCAGCGGGATGCCCGCGGCCTCCTCGGCGGCGAAGCCCTCGCGGGCCTGGGCGAGATCGGGGTGGACCTGGAGGGAGAGCGGGGCGCCGGCGGCGAGCACCTTGAAGAGGAAGGGCAGCCGGGGGCCGAACTTCTCGACGGCGGCCGTGCCGAGTTCCCGTACGGGATCGGCGTCGATGACCTCGTTGAGGGGGCCGCGCTCGGTACGGGAGGGGGCGCCGGGGTGGGCGCCCATCCACAGCTCGGCCTGGGGCTGGCCGGTGGGGGCGACGCCGAGGAGTTCCGGGATGGCCGTCGCCGACCCCCAGGCGTACGGACGGACGGTGTTGACGAGGCGGTCCATGGGGCTTCCAGCTCTTTTCAGTGCGGTGATGCGGGATGGACGTGGGGGCGTCAAAGGGGTGGGGGGCGGGTGGGTCGGGTGGGTCGGGTGGGTCGGTTCGTGCGGCTTGGGGCCGGCGAGGGGTTCGGAGAACTTGCCGGGAGCCCGCGCCTAGCCCGTACGTAGGTTGAGGGGGCCAGACCGAGCCTGACGGGGCCTGTTGGAACCTGACCGGCCTGGCGGGCCTGGCGGAACCTGACGGGCCTGACGGGCCTGACGGGCCTGACGGGCCTGACGGGCCGGCCGAGAGTCGGCCTGCTGGATCCGCGGGGGTCCAGCCGGGCCAGCCGATTCCGTCGGTGTCCCCGTCGGGATCCGGCGGGTCCTTTGGCGTCCGCCGGTCCCGGGTCGGGGTCCGTCGGGCCCTTTGGCGTTCCATCAGGTCCTTCGGCGTCCGTCGGGGTCCCGGGTCGGCGTCCGTCGGGTCCTCCGGCGTCCGCCGGGGTCCCCGGTCGGGGCCGGCGGCTGCCCCGTGGGCTTCCGGCGGGGCCGGCGGCCACCCGGCGGGCTTCCGACGGGTCCCTGCGGGCTTTCCGGCGGAATCCCGCGGGCTTCCGGTGGGCTTGCCTCGGGCTCCTGGTGGGAACTCCGGTGGGCTCCGGGCGGGCTCCCGATGGCTATTCGGGGGCTCGGCCCGCGGATGCCAGGGACAGGTACACGGCGGCGAAGTCGGTGACGGCGAGGAGTTCCGCCAGGTTCTCCAGCGGGCTGCCCTCCTCCGGCTCCAGTTCGCTGATGGCCGTGTCGTGGCCGAGGGCGAGTTCGCGGGCGGCCGGGGCTGCGCTCAGCACGTTGCCCTCGGCCGGGCGGTCACGGAGGAGGACGACACGGGCGCGCAGCGCCTGTTGCTCCTCTACGCGGTCGCGGAAGAAGTCGTCGGGGTCGGCGCCCGCCGCGTAGTCCCCGGCCAGCAGCATGCCGTGGGCGGGCAGGGCCTCCGGCAGCTCGGCCGCGAGCGCGGGCAGGCCGGCGAGCTCGGCGAGGACCGCGGCGAAGCGGCGGCCGGCCGGGCCGGCGGCCTCGCCCTCGGTCCAGACGAGGGGCAGCGAGTCGGCGAGCTCGGCGGCCAGGGTCTTCGCCGGGTTGCTGTACGTGGCGATGGCGGGGCCGCAGCGCTCCGCCGTCCGGTCCAGGCGGTCCGCCACCTGTTCGAGCTCCTCCGGCGGCGCCTCGACCAGACCCACCCGGTCGAGCAGCGCGAGCAGCGGCGTGAACAGCGCCCACAGGTCGCCGGGGCTCGCGGCGAGGGACTCCGCGTACTCCTCGGCGGTCTCGTGCGGGGCCAGCGCCATCGGTACGAGCAGACCCCGCGAACCGCTCAGCGTCTCGGAGAGCGGGGAGTCCTTCGGGGCGACGGCGACGACGGTGATGCCGCGGCGGTAGGCCTGCTCGGCGAGGAGCGCGAGACCGGGCTCCGAGCCGTCCGTGGTGGGGACGAGCAGCAGGTCCACCGAGCCCGCCCAGCCGGGCAGCGCCCAGCGCAGCGCGCCGGCCGCGGGGGCGACGCCGGTGGGCTGGAGGCGGATCACCGGCGCCGAGGCGCCTGCGAGGGCGCCCACCAGGTCGGCGACACCGGCGGCGGCGGTGCCGGGGCCCGCGACGAGGACGGCGCGCGGGCGGCCCTCGGGGCGGAGTTCCGAGATGCCGGCCTCGGCGGCGTGCCGGGCCGCGGTCCTCACCCGCGCGCCCGCCTCGGCGGCGCCGCGGAGCAGGCCGCGGTGGTCGGCGAGGGCGAGGGCGTCCGGTGCGTCGAGGAGGGTCTCGTCGAGCATGTGGCGGGCCTCCGGTCGTCGGGGTCGTCGGAGCGGGGCCGGCCGGGTGGGCCGGCGGGGTCATCCCCCCGAGGGGTACGCCGAGGGGTGCGCGTCACCGCGGCCGCCTCGCGCCGTGTCCCGCGCCGGCTTCCCGGGGGCGCGGGGCGGGCGTTCGGCGCGGGCTACTCGGGGCGGCGGGCCTCGTCGACCAGCAGGACCGGGATGCCGTCGCGGACCGGGTACGCGAGCCCGCAGTCCGTGGAGGTGCAGACGAGCTCCGGGGTCTCCTCCGCCGTCCGGTCGTTCAGCGGGGCGTGGCAGGCCGGGCAGGCCAGGATCTCCAGGAGGCCGGCTTCGAGCGGCATGAGTGGTCCCTTCGGACGGGGCGGGTGGTACGTGCGGGGCGCTGCGTGGCGCTTCCCTTACGTACGACGGTCTCGGGCCAGGTCAGCCTACCGCCGGGCCGCGGGCGGCGCGCCCGACGAGTGGCGGGCGGCGCCGGGGCGGCGCCTGGGCAACGGTGCGGGGTGGGGGCGGCGGGGAGGCGACGGAGAGGGGGTCGGCGGGGGAACGGGGGGCGACGTGTTGACCGCGTCGCGGGCGGGCGGTGTTTCGGGGCACGTCCGGGATGGTGTCGGCGCCGCGCGCCGGGGCGGCGGAGTGCCTGCCCGCCCGTACGACACGCGCCGTGCCGTCGAGGCCGGTGTACGCGCCCGGCGTGGGTGTCGGCGCCGCGCCGCCGGGGTGCCCGCCCGGCATGGGTGTCGGCGCCGCGCCGCCGGGCGGGCTCTGCCGTGCGCGGCGCGTGTCGCACGGGCGCCGCCGTAGGGGTGGCGGGCAGGTGCAGGGGCGGAACGCGCCCGCCAAGGGCGCCGTCCCGTGTGCCCACCCGTCCCGCCCCAGCGGGACGAATGCCCACACGGAGGCCACGCGAAGGCACCGGCCCGGCGGAGCGCGGGGCGCGAGAGGGCAGCAGGGCCCCCGACGGAGGCGGCGGGCGCCGGCCCGGCCGGCACAGGACACAGCGGAGACGGCGAAGCGCGCCGGCGGCGGCCACCCGACGGCACCGCCCAAGCACGGCGCGGGGCGCGAGAGGGCAGCAGGGCCCTGGCGGAGGCGGCAGGCGCCGGCCCGGCCAGGCCGGGGGCGCAGCTGAGACGGCGAGGCGCGCCGCCGGCGGCCACCCGACGGCACCGCCCAAGCGCGGCGCGGGGCGCGAGAGGGGGCAAAGGCCCGCCCCCACGCGGAGGGGGCGGGCCTTTGTCGTTCCTGCTCGGTGTGGTTACGCGCGGACCAGGGTCAGGACCTCGTCGCGGAGGGCCTGCATCTGGTCGTCGTCGCGGGCCTCGATGTTCAGGCGGAGGAGGGGCTCCGTGTTGGAGGCGCGGAGGTTGAACCACCAGTCGGCCGAGGTGATCGTCAGACCGTCGAGCTCGTCGAGGGTGACGCCCTCGCGGTCGGCGAAGGCGGCCTTCACCGCGGCCAGGCGGGCGGCCTGGTCGGCGACGGTCGAGTTGATCTCGCCGGAGGAGACGTAGCGGTCGTAGGAGGAGACCAGGCCGGACAGCGGGCCGTCCTGGCCGCCGAGGGCCGCGAGGACGTGGAGCGCGGCGAGCATGCCGGTGTCCGCGTTCCAGAAGTCCTTGAAGTAGTAGTGGGCCGAGTGCTCGCCGCCGAAGATCGCGCCGGTCCTGGCCATCTCCTCCTTGATGAAGGAGTGGCCGACGCGGGTACGGACGGGCGTGCCGCCGTTCTCGCGGACGACCTCCGGGACGGACCACGACGTGATCAGGTTGTGGATGACCGTGCCGCCGGGGTTCTTGGCCAGCTCGCGCGCCGCGACCAGGGCGGTGATGGCGGACGGGGAGACCGGCTCGCCGCGCTCGTCGACGACGAAGCAGCGGTCGGCGTCGCCGTCGAAGGCCAGACCGAGGTCGGCGCCCTCGGCGCGCACACGGGCCTGGAGGTCGACGATGTTCTTCGGGTCGAGCGGGTTGGCCTCGTGGTTCGGGAAGGTGCCGTCCAGCTCGAAGTACATGGGGACCACGGTCAGCGGCAGGCCCTCGAAGACCGTCGGGACGGTGTGGCCGCCCATGCCGTTGCCCGCGTCCACGACGACCTTCAGCGGGCGGATGGCGGTGAGGTCGACCAGGGAGAGCAGGTGCGCCGCGTAGTCCTTCAGGGTCTCCCGCTCGGTGACCGTGCCCGGCTTCGCCGCCGGCTCCGGGGCGCCCTCGTCCGACCAGCGCTCGACGAGCTCGCGGATGTCGGACAGACCGGTGTCCTGGCCGACCGGGGCGGCGCCCGCGCGGCACATCTTGATGCCGTTGTACTGGGCCGGGTTGTGCGAGGCCGTGAACATCGCGCCCGGCAGCCCCAGCAGGCCGGAGGCGAAATACAGCTGGTCGGTCGAGCACAGGCCGATCAGCGTCACGTCGGCGCCGAGGCGGGCGGCACCGCGCGCGAAGGCGGCGGCGAGGCCGGGCGAGGAGGGGCGCATGTCGTGGCCGATGACGATCGCGTCGGCGTCCACGACCCGGACGAACGCGGCGCCGAACAGCTCGGCCAGGGTCTCGTCCCACTGATCCGGCACCACCCCGCGGACGTCGTACGCCTTCACGATCTGCGACAGATCAGCAGCCACGGATCAACCCTCCTGAAGTCTCGGCAACACCACTCACGAACGCGCGGATGCGGCGCGCGTACGGAACGCCCAAACTACCCGGGAGGGGACCTTGATCAGTTCTCGGGCTCGGTACTCCGGGGAGCCGGGGTCGGTTCCTTGCGGAGCCGGGGTCGGTTCTCCGGGGAGCCCGGATCGGTTGTCGGCGGAGCCCGGATCAGTTGTCGGGGCTACGCAGGACCCTCAGGTGCCCCCGTCGGCCGACCTCCATCGGGTCGCCGCCACGGCCCGGGCCGCCGGGCTTCCCGGGGCCGCCGCCGGCCTCGGCCGCGCGCTCCTGGGGGCGGGCCGCCTCCCGCACCGCGTTGGCGAGGGCTTCGAGGTCGTCGCCGGTCGGGCGGGTCGGGGTGGTGCCGTCGGAGAGCCGCACGACCTCCCAGCCGCGCGGGGCGGTGAGGCGCTCGCTGTGCTCGGCGCACAGGTCGTAGCAGTGGGGCTCGGCGTAGGTGGCGAGCGGGCCGAGGACCGCGGTCGAGTCGGCATAGACGTACGTCAGTGTCGCGACGGCAGGGCGGCCGCACGCGGTGCGCGAACAGCGACGTACAGGGCTCACGACGTTGGACGGTACCGCACTCTTGAGCGGGCCGCGACGACTCTCCCCCAGGTCACTCCACCGTGTCGCGGTGTGACGTCCGCCACGGACCGGGTCCGATCGGCCGTTCTGACCTGCGGGAGCGGCACGTAAGGCGGGTGCGGGCGGCGTGCGATCCGGACAGCGTCAGGTGGAAAACCGGTCAATCACGGCCAGATGGCCGATCCGGCGGGTCCCGGAAAACGCGCGCCCGCTTGGCCGGAACGGTCGGGTTGTGACAGCGCCGACGGCCGTACACCACCGTCTTGGCCGTTCTGGACCGGTCCGGGAACACCGGGGAGAGTTACGCTGCGTCAGTGACGGACAGCACCCAGAGCATGGAAAGCCCGGCGCCGCGCGTGCGTCGCCGCGACCGGCACGGCCGTGGCATGCGGGGGCCGGTCGCCCCGCCGCAGGTTCCGCTGTCCATGAGCCGGGCGGACACCTTCCGCGATCTGGTCCTCGACTCGGTGGAGCGGCTGGAGCGGCGCTGGCCGCAACTGGCGGACGTCGAGTTCATGGTGCTGGAGGTCCCGCCGCCGGTCTCGGGCGAGTCGGTGGTGCCGCTGGGCGGCTCGACCCCGGCGGAGAAGAACGAGCCGGCCCGGGTCGTCGTCTACCGGCGCCCGGTCGAGATCCGCTCGAAGAGCCGCGACGAGCGCGCGCTCCTCGTCCACGAGGTCGTCGTGGAGCAGGTCGCCGACCTCCTCGGCCTCTCCCCCGAGTCCGTCGACCCGCGGTACGGGCAGGACTGACCCGCCCGTAAGGGTTCGGGCCCTCCGCGCGCGTACGGGTTCAGGCCCGGGCGCCAGTCCCGTGGGCGCCGGCCCCGAGGCCCCTGCCCCGGCCCCGAGGGGCCGGCCCCCGGCCCCGACCCCAAGGCCGGGTTCCCCGTCTCAGTCGTCGCCCAGGACCGTCAGGTCCTGCTTCGCCTTCGGGACCCTCACCGTGCTCCGGTCGTCCGTGAGCGTCTGGACCGTGAACATCGGGATGCCGTCCTCCGGCAGCTCCAGCGTGCGCGAGGCGTGCACCGGGCCGCCCGAGAGGTGCTCGACGGTGAGGGCGTAGGAGCCCTTCAGGCCGTCGGGGACGGGCGCGGGGAGCGAGGTGGTGGTGCCCGCCTTCACGGTGACGGTCTTCGTGACGGGCGTGCCGCCCTGCGTGCCCGCCGAGGCGGTGATCCGCACCTGAGCGGTGGCGCCCGGCGCGGTGAGGGCGAGGGTGGCGCCCTTGGCCCGGTTGTCGGCGACGGTGGCGCGGCCCTCGATCGCGGCGGCCGCCGGGATGAACGCGACCTCCTGCTTGTCGCCCTTGCCCCGGACCACGCGCAGCGCGGCGACGACCGGCGTGGCCTTCTTCGGGTCGGACGGGGTGAGGAGCAGCGAGCCGGGCTCGCCGCGGGTGAGATCGGGCAGGTCGACGGCGGCGGTCATGCCGGACTTCACGTGCAGGGAGGACGCGCTGGCCGGGACGATCGTGCCGGTCGGGGTGACGAGCTGGACCTTCAGGTCGGCGTCGTCGTCGCCGGGCGCGTAGGCCACGAGGCGGACGGAGGTGGCGTCGGCGGGGATGCCGGGCAGCACGGCGGTGCCGGCCGGGTCGGCGGAGGCCGGCAGCCAGTCGCTGCCCGCGGTGTCGTCGGCGGCGCCGACGACGGCGCCGACGCGTCCGCCGCGAGTGGCCACGTGGACGGTGACGTCCGGCTGGGCCGGGTCGGTGGTGAGCGTGGAGAGCAGCACCCTGACGCTGGAGTGGGCGGGGACCGGGATGCCCTCGGTGTCCCGTAGCTTCAGGGCGCCCTCGGGGCCGTACAGCTCGATGTCCGCGACGGCGCTCTTGTCGTCCGGGTTGGTGAGGTGGACGTAGTCCTGGCGCTGCTTGGCGGTGGACACGGCCGGGAACCAGAAGTCGGTGTCCGGGGCGGTGCAGGTGACGCCGAGCAGGCCGCGCGCGCCGCCGGCCGGGACGACGGTGGTCTGCTGGACGGTCCAGCCGGGCGCGAGCGTGCCGTTCGCGGAGCCGGTCAGGGCGGGCGCCTCGGCGCCGTTCGCTTCGGCGCCGACGGGGGTGCCGGGCTTGGCGACGGTCGCGGGCGCCTGGGGTTCCTTGGCCTTCTTGGGCGGGGTCTCGCCCGCGAGGGGCGCCTCGGGGGCGGGCTTGAGCTCGGCCTTGGCCGACTGCGCCGCTTCCGACTGGGAGCGCTCGCCCGTGGAGCCCTTGGCGGCGGGCGTGTACGAGGTGTACGTGGTCTCGGCGACCTCCGAGCTGCTCGGCGCGGGGCAGAGCAGGCTGGTGCGCTCCACGGGCAGCGGCGCGGTGGCCTCCAGGGTCGTGGGGATCCTGCCGTCGGGGGCGGTCAGGGCGGCGACGCCGGTCACCGCGGCCAGGGTGGTGGCGACGGCGATCAGGGAGAGGGTGGTGCGCTTCACTGGTTGCTGCTCCCGTCGGGACGCTGCTGGTGCTGCTGGTCCTGCTGCTGCCCGTAGCCGTAGGGGTCGTACGTCTCGTACGGCTGCTGCTGTTCGTAGCCGTTGGGCTGGGCGTACGGGTCGTACTGCTGCTGGGAGTACTGCTGAGGGTCGTACGCCTGCTCGTCGTACGTCGGCTGGTCGTGCGGCTGCTGTGCGTACGGCTGCTGTGCGTACGGGTCGTACGCGTACTGCTCCTGGTAGTAGCCCTGGCCCTGCTGGGCCCACTCCTGCTGGGGCTCGTAGGCCGGCTGCTCGGGTACGGGGGCGGGCTCGGTCACGGGCTCGGGTGCGTACCCGGGCTCGGGCGCCGGGGACGGATCGGGCTGGGGAGCCGCGGCGGCCTCCGCCTCGGCGGCGGCGCGCAGCCGGCGGGCGCGGCGGCCGTCGCCCTCGACGGGGGTGGCCTGGGCGGGGATGGCGAGCTCCTCGTCGGGCAGGTCGTCGTCGATGTCACGGCGGCGGCCGGGCAGGGCGAGGACGAGCAGCACGACGGCGAGGAAGGCCTGGGACCAGATCCACACGGTGTGGGTGACCGGCTCCTCGTGGGTGAGGTCGAGGCGGCCGCCGCCGGAGGGCAGTTCGAAGCCCTGGGCCCAGCCGTCGACGGTGACCGGCTTCAGTTCCTTGCCGTCGAGGGTGGCGGTCCAGCCCTCGTCGGCGCGGTCGGCGAGGCGCAGGACGCGGCCGGCGCCGCCCGCCGGGATCGTGTACCGCGCGTCCACGGGGCCGCCGGCGACCGCGTCCAGCGCGGTGCTCTCCTTGCCGCCGTCGCCCTTCGCGGGGGTGACGATCGTGGCCCGGGCGGCCGTGCGGTCGCCGACGGCCCACAGGGCGCCGCCGTCCTGCTCGCTCTGGCGGTTCAGGCCGGGAGTGGCGTCGAGGACCCGTGTCATCTGGCGCGGCGCGCCGTCCCGTACGAGCACGAAGCGGATCGCGAACCCGTTGAGGGCTTCTGTCTGGTCGGCGCCGGAGCCCGCGACGAGGTGGGCGACGGCCTTGTCCAGGAGCGGTTCGCTCTCGCCGGTCATGGCGAGTTCGGCGTCGCCGAGGTGTGCGCCGGAGCCGCGGACCAGGGTGTACGAGACCTCGCCGGCTGCGTTGCCGCCGAGGACGAGGGTGCGGGGCTGGCCGCCCTGACCGCTCTCGTACGCCACGAAGGCGGGGACCTGGACCGGGTCGCGGCGGGTGAGCGGGCCGTCGGCGCCGCCGATCATCCAGCCGGCCGCGGCGACGACGGGGCCTGCGGCGCAGGCGAGCGCGACGAGCGCGGCGACGGGCTGGCGCCAGCCGAAGCCGTGGGCGGCGACGCGGGTGCGGCCGCCTTCGGCGCCGATCGTGCCGGCGGCGAGCAGGGCGGCGCCGTAGACGAGGGTGGCGGGTCCGGCCCAGCCGGTCTCCGCGTCTCCGGCGCCGTTGGTGAGGACGGCGAAGAGGAGTCCGGCGAGGGCGGCGGCCCAGGCGGCGCGGACGGCGAAGGCGCGCTCCTCGCGCAGCAGGGCCGCGAGCGCGGCGAGCACGATCCCGATGAGGACGAGTCCGCCGGTGGTGCCGGGGCCGCCGGGGCTGGCGGCGAGCAGGTCGAGCGCGGAGGCCGTGCCCGTACGGATGTCGAGGCCGGCCTCGCGCAGGAAGGCGGAGGGGCTGGTCAGGAGGGACAGCGACCAGGGGGCCAGGACGAGGACCGGGGTGCCGACGGCGGCGAGGAAGCGCAGTCCGTAGGCGGTGATGTCGTCGCGGCGCAGGGCGAGGACGCCGATGCCGAGGAGGACGGCGAGCGGCCAGACGACCGGGGTGAACGCCGTCGCGAAGGTGAGGAGGAAGGTGTACGCCCAGGTGGCGCGCCAGCTGCCGCGCTCGCCGCGGGGCCGGTTCAGGCCGTGGGCGGCGACGGCGGCGCGGGCGATCAGTGGCAGCAGGATCGCGAGCACGGCGGTGCCGAGCCGGCCGGTGGCGAGCGCGCCGGTGGCGGCGGGCAGGAAGGCGTAGGCGACGGCGGCCCAGGCGCGCAGGAGCCGGGACTCGACGATGCCGCGGGAGGCGAAGTAGGCGGTGACGCCGGCCAACGGGACCGAGCAGACGAGCAGCAGGGTCAGCGCGAAGGAGGTCGAGCCGAGGAAGAGCGCGGAGAGCGCGGCCAGGACGGCGAGGTAGGGCGGGGCGGTCTGGGTGCCGCCGGTGCCGATGGCGTGCCAGCTGTCGGCGTAGCGCGACCAGAGCCCGGAGACGGTGTCCGGCGCGGGCAGCAGGGCGCCGCCGGCCAGTGAGCCGCCGCCGAAGAGGTTGCGGCAGGCGACGAGGGAGACGACGAGGAGCAGGGCGAAGAGGAGGGGCCCGGGCCTGCGGGCGATCTTCTTCAGCCGGGCGAACTGCTCGATCTCCAGGAAGTCGGCGTCGTCTCCGCCGGGGCCGGACTCGACGGCGCCGTGCCGTGAGCCGCCGGAGTCGGCGTCGGAGCCGCCGAAGTGGGAGGCGAGCTGTTCGGCGGCGGCGCGGACGGTGGCGCCGGGCGCGGGGAAGAGGGAACGGAGTTCGCTCGCGGGGACGGGCGGGTTCTTGCGCCGCTTGCGGGCGGCGAGGATCTTCTCGGGCCGCAGCAGGGTCGCGAGGAGACCCATGATCTCGTCGACGGCCTGACCCGGCGCCTTGCCGACGAGGTAGGCGAGGGTGCGGAGCAGGGTGCCGAGGACGAGCCGGACGAACACGTACGGCAGGGCGGCGCCGCGGCTGTTGGCGAGCAGCGTGTAGACGGCGCCGGCCTTGTCGACGCGGTGCGGGTTGGCGGCGGAGCGGCCCGCGCAGTCGACGGTGCGGCGCTCGCGGGCGGAGGCCTCGGCGTGCCGCAGGACGGCGTCGGGCGCGACGAGGACGCGGTGTCCGGCGGCGTGGGCGCGCCAGCACAGGTCGACGTCGTCGCGCATGAGGGGCAGGCGGCGGTCGAAGCCGCCGAGTTCCTCGAAGACGTCGCGGCGGACGAGCATGCCGGCGCTGGAGACGGAGAGGACGGAACGGATCTGGTCGTGCTGGCCCTGGTCCTGTTCGCGGCGGTCGAGGCCGGTCCAGCGGCGGCCGCTGCGGGCGATGGAGACGCCGGCTTCGAGCAGCTGCTTCTTGTCGTACCAGCCGCGCAGCTTGGGGCCGATGACGGCGGCGTGCTCGTCGGAGTCGGCGACGCGCAGGAGTTCGGTGAGCGCGCCGGGCTCGGGCGCGCAGTCGTCGTGGAGCAGCCAGAGCCACTGCACCGGCTCGCCGTAAGGGAGTTCGGGAAGGTCGTAGGCGTCGTCGCGCCAGGTGCGGGTGACCGGGTCCCAGCCGCTGGGCCGCTTCAGGTACGGGAGTTCCTCGGGTCCGAGGACGGGTGCGGTGCGGGCGGCCTCCTCGACGGCGGCGCCGAATCCGGTGCGGCGCGCGAGGTGGAGGACGCGGTCGGCGCCGAGGGACTCGGCGAGCAGTCGCGCGGAGTCGTCGGCGCTGCCGGTGTCGGCGGCGACGGCGTTCTGTACGGGGCGCTCCTGGGCGAGGAGCCCGGCGAGGGCGTCCGGCAGCCAGCGGGCGCCGTCGTGGGCGACGAGCACGGCGGTGACGACGTGTCGCGGAAACTCAGGAGTTGAGGACATCGAGCTACGGGCCCTCCGGCCGGGGGTCGCCCGCGGGGGGCGTGGGTGCGTCTCGGACGGAGGCCCACACTAACGGCTGCCACGAGAACGGTCCGCCGCCTGTGGACAACCCACAGGCGGCGGACCGTTCGTTATGTGTCCTGGTATGCGTCCCGGTGTCCGCCCCCGCAGGGGCGTGGCCGGATTCAGACGGCGGCCTTCTTGAGGCGGCGGCGCTCCCGCTCGGACAGACCGCCCCAGATGCCGAAGCGCTCGTCGTTCTGCAGCGCGTATTCGAGGCATTCGGAGCGGACCTCGCAGGCGAGGCAGACCTTCTTCGCCTCTCGCGTCGAGCCGCCCTTCTCGGGGAAAAAGGACTCGGGGTCGGTCTGGGCGCACAGTGCGCGCTCCTGCCAGCCGAGTTCCTCGCCCGCGTCCTCGACCAGCAGTTCCTCGAACAACTCGGTCATGTGCGCCCCTCGTCTGTCTTTGCGTCCCCGTGATGTTGCCGTTATCGATCCCGGATCGATCCGGCCGAACGACACGAGTGAAATTACAAGTTCGTGCTCTGTGCGAGTCAAGCCGAGATCTGCTATTGGGCCCCGTATTCACTCTGCGGAACCAAGCCTATGCGGAAAGTGTTCAAATCACCAAAAACCTGACACATGCCACCAGCCTGGCCGCACCGTGACGCCTCACAAGGAAGGACGACCGGAACTTCGATCTTGTTGCGATCCGGCCACGGAAGCGATCCGGATCACAGTCCGATCACAGGATCCCGTCCGCGCCCCGCGGCGACGGATGCTGCGCCATGTCTCCCGGTACCGCGCTGCGCAAACCTTTCTGCACACGCTGTAACCGGATGAGGTGAAACATTACCGCCATATCGGGCATTGAGTTGACAGTCGGGTGTCTCGCCCGCCACTTTGGTGGCATGCCAGCGACCGCAGCGCCCTCCGCGACCCACGCCCGTGGGTTCCGCCGCGCTGTCCAGGCCCGCTGTTGCTGTTGCTGTCCCAGCTGTTGACGCGCGCGTCCTCCCGTAGCGCTCCGGCTTCCCGCGCGGCCGCCGTCCCGCCGCCGCACCCCGTGTGACCCGCGCACCCCGCGCATCAGCATCTGTTCTGCGACACCCCGCACTTCTGCCGAGGAACCACCGCACCCATGAACATGGACAGCGACCTTCAGATCGCCGGCGACATCCTTGAGGTCCCGCACCTCCTCCAGCCCGCCCGCGAGCACCCCGTCACCGTGGCCGAGTTCGCCGGCCTCGCCCGCGAGCTGGCCGCCGACCGCGCCCTGTGGGCCCCGTACGTCGAGTACGACGCCACCACCCGCTGGTACCACCGGCTCCGCACCGGCCCCGGCTACGAGATCTGGCTGCTCTCCTGGCTGCCCGGACAGGGCAGCGGCAGCCACGACCACGGCCCGTCGTCCGGCGTGCTCACCGTCCTCGAAGGCGAGCTGACGGAGCGGACGGAGCGGGGCGCACGGACGCTCGACGCGGGAGCGCAGCGCGTCTTCGCGCCGGGCTACGTCCACGAGGTCGTCAACGACTCCCTGGAGCCGGCCGTCAGCCTGCACGTCTACTACCCGGGCCTGACGGAGATGCCGATGCACGAGTCGGTGCGCGAGCAGTGCGCCGCGATCCCGGACGCGTCCGCCCCTTCCGCCCCGGCGGCCCCTTCCGCCCCGGCGGCCCACGGAGCCGTCACCGCCTGACGGCACGTGCGGATCCCGCCGTCTCCCGGCCACCACCCCTCAGAGGACCGGCCCGCGGCTGACAGACTGTCCGCATGCGCATTGTGGTTCTGGCCGGTGGCATCGGTGGTGCCCGCTTCCTTCGCGGCCTCAAGCAGGCCGCGCCCGACGCGGAGATCACGGTCATCGGCAACACCGGTGACGACATCCATCTCTTCGGCCTCAAGGTCTGCCCCGACCTCGACACCGTGATGTACACCCTCGGTGGTGGCATCAACGAGGAACAGGGCTGGGGCCGCGAGGACGAGTCCTTCACCGTCAAGGAGGAACTCGCGGCGTACGGGGTCGGGCCCGAGTGGTTCGGCCTCGGCGACCGCGACTTCGCCACCCATATCGTCCGCACCCAGATGCTGGGCGCCGGCTACCCGCTCAGCGCCGTCACCGAGGCGCTGTGCGCCCGCTGGCAGCCCGGCGTCCGGCTGATCCCGATGTCCGACGACCGGGTCGAGACGCACGTGGCGATCGAGGAGGACGGCGAGCAGCGGGCCGTGCACTTCCAGGAGTACTGGGTGAAGCTGCGCGCCTCCGTGGACGCCAAGGCCGTCGTGCCGGTCGGCGCGGAGCAGGCGAAGCCCGCGCCGGGCGTCCTGGAAGCCGTCGCCGCGGCCGACGTCATCCTGTTCCCGCCGTCCAACCCCGTCGTGTCCGTCGGCACGATCCTGGCCGTGCCCGGCATCCGCGAGGCGGTCGCCTCCGCCGGTGCGCCCGTGGTCGGCCTCTCCCCCATCGTCGGCGACGCGCCCGTGCGCGGCATGGCCGACAAGGTGCTCGCGGCGGTCGGCGTCGAGTCCACGGCGGCGGCCGTCGCCCGGCACTACGGCGCCGGGCTCGTCGACGGCTGGCTCGTCGACACCGTCGACGCGGGCACGGTCGCGGACGTCGAGTCGGCGGGCATCCGCTGCCGCGCGGTGCCGCTGATGATGACCGACCTGGACGCGACGGCGGAGATGGCGCGCGAGGCGCTGGCGCTCGCGGCGGAGCTCCGGGACGCCGGGGCCGGCGCGTGACGGGCGAGCGGCCCGACGGCGGTGCCCGTTACGAGGTGTGGGCGCTCGACGGCCTGCCCGAGGTCACGGCCGGCGACGACATCGCCAAGCTGATCGCCTCCGTGTCCCCGGGGCTCGTCGACGGGGACGTCCTCCTCGTCACCTCGAAGATCGTGAGCAAGGCGGAGGGGCGGGTGATCGCCGCCGACGACCGGGAGGAGGCGATCGACGCCGAGACGGTACGGGTGGTGGCGCGGCGCGGTGCCCTCCGCATCGTCGAGAACCGGCAGGGCCTCGTGATGGCCGCCGCCGGCGTCGACGCCTCCAACACCCCTGCCGGGACGGTGCTGTTGCTGCCCGAGGACCCGGACGCCTCGGCCCGGCGGATCCGCGCGGGCCTGCGCGAGGCGCTGGGCGTCGAGGTCGGCGTGGTCGTCACCGACACCTTCGGACGGCCCTGGCGCGGCGGGCTCACGGACGTGGCCATCGGCGCGGCCGGGGTGCGGGTCCTGGACGACCTGCGGGGCGTGACCGACTCCCACGGCAACGAGCTGAACGTGACCGTGGTCGCCACGGCCGACGAACTCGCCGCCGCCGGCGACCTGGTGAAGGGCAAGGCCGCGGGCCGGCCCGTCGCGGTCGTCCGCGGGCTGGGCCACGTGGTGGGCGGCGACGAGGAGCCGGGCGCGCGGGCGCTGGTACGGGACGCCGCCGACGACATGTTCCGGCTCGGCACCTCGGAGGCGGTCCGGGAGGCGGTGACGCTGCGGCGCACCGTGCGGGAGTTCACCGACGACCCGGTCGACCCGGGCGCGGTACGGCGCGCGGTCGCCGCCGCCGTCACGGCTCCCGCGCCGCACCACACCACTCCGTGGCGCTTCGTCCTGCTCGAGTCGGAGGCCTCGCGGGTGCGGCTGCTCGACGCGATGCGGGACGCGTGGATCGCGGACCTGCGGGCGGACGGGAAGTCGGAGGAGTCGATCGCCCGGCGGATCCGCCGCGGCGACGTCCTGCGCAACGCGCCGTACCTGATCGTGCCGTGCCTCGTCATGGACGGCGCCCACCACTACGGCGACCCGCGCCGGGACGCCGCCGAGCGCGAGATGTTCGTGGTCGCGGCGGGCGCGGGCGTGCAGAACCTGCTGGTCGCCCTGGCCGGTGAGCGGCTCGGCTCGGCGTGGGTGTCCTCGACGATGTTCTGCCGCGGCGTCGTGCGGGACGTGCTCGGCCTGCCAGCCGGCTGGGACCCGATGGGCGCCGTGGCGGTGGGCCGCCCGGCGGCTCCGCCGAAGGAACGTCCGGCGCGGCAGGCGGGGGCGTTCATCGAGGTCCGGTGAGCGCTGCCGGCGATCTCCGCCCGCGGTCCCTCACCACGCGGTGATGTCGTTCGGCGCCAGCCGCGGCGCCCGGCGGGGTGGGACGCGGCCGCTGAGGAGGATCAGGCGGGCGGCGCGGTGGCGCTGGCCCTCGTACGGGGCGAGCAGTTCCAGCATGGCCGCGTCGTCGGCCGTACGGTCGCCGGCGAGCGCCCAGCCCACGATGCCGGGCAGGTGGAGGTCGCCGGTGGTGACCTCGTCCGGGGCGCCGTTGCTGCGCTGGACGGTCTCCGCGGAGGTCCAGGGGCCGATGCCGGGGATCAGTTCCAGGCGCTTGCGGGCCTCCGGCGGGGCCATGTGCGCGGCCTCCTCCATGCGGCGGGCGACGCGGGCCGCGCGGACGATGGTGGCGGAGCGCTTGCCGTCGACGTTCGCGCGGTGCCACTCCCAGGACGGGATCATCGCCCACGTACGGGCGTCGGGCATCACGTACATGCCGTCCGGCGTCGGGCCCGGGGCGGGCTCGCCGTACTTGCGGACGAGCAGCCGCCAGGAGCGGTAGGCCTCGTCGGTGGTGACCTTCTGCTCCAGGACGGAGGGGATCAGCGACTCCATCACGAGGCCGGTGCGGGTGAGCCGCAGGCCCCGGCGGGCGCGGTGGGTGAGCGCGAGGAGCTTGTGGCGGGGGACGAAGGCGTCGGGGTCGTCGTCGCCGCCGAGCAGCGCGGGCAGTCCGTCGAGCAGCCAGGTCGCGCCGGGACCCCACGCCTCGGCCGCGACGGCCCCCGCGCGGATCCGCACGCGGAGCGTCCCGGGCCCGTCCGGCGTCCGGCTGGCCCGCCAGACGGAGCCGTCGGCGGTGGTGCGGAACGTGGGGTCGCCGGGGCCGCGGCGCAGGGGCCCGAGGGTGAGGCCCAGGTCCAGGTCCTGGTCCTGCTCGAGGTCCCGGCCCTGGGCCGTGGGTACGGGGATGTGGCCGCCGCGGTATGTGGTGCGCGTGGTGGGGGTGCGGGGGGCGAAGCGGCCGGCCATGGCACGAGCCTATCCGTGCCGGCGCCGGCGGGATCCCGCGCCGTTGCGGGCATTCGCCCGTCGGCCGGGGGCCTCGCCGCGCCGTGTTGCGGGGATCGGCCGCCCCCGTGGGCCCTCACCGCCCCCGTCGCAGGGCCACGGGCGGCGCCGCGTTGTGGGCATTCGCACTTCCACAGCGGGGCCCCACCGTCCCGGTTGGCGGGGCCCCGCCGCGCCGTTGCGAGCATGTGGCCTGCCGCCGCGGGGCCGTGGGGCGAGGCCGGAGGACTGGGCGGACGCCGCCAGAAAGCCCGCAGCGGGAGTGCGACGAGGCGAGCGTCCTGCGGCGGAGACGTGGCGGGCCCGGCCGCCCCTGCGGCCGGGAGCGGGGGTTACTGGTCCGAGGAGAAGCGGAGGGAAGCCGCGGGGAGTCTGGCGTCGCACCAGACGCGGACGCCCTCGCGGAGTTCGTTGTCCGGGCCGACCTCCGCCCCGTCGCCGATCACCGCGCCGGTCAGGAGCGTGCGGGCGCCGATGCGGGCGCCCGTGCCGATGAGGGAGTCGGTGATGACGGCCCCGGGTTCCACGACCGCGTTCGCCAGGACCGTGGAGCCGATGACGCGGGCGCCGGCGCCGATCACCGCGCCGGGACCGATCACCGTACCGCCGGTCAGCTTGGCGTCCGGGGCCACCGTGGCCGTGTCCAGGACCAGCCGGTCGCCGCAGCGGCCGGGGACCGCCGGGGACGGCGCGCGGCCGAGGACGAGGTCGGCGGAGCCACGGACGAAGGCCTGCGGGGTGCCGAGGTCGAGCCAGTACGTGGAGTCGACCATGCCCTGGAGGTGCGCGCCGGAGGCCAGCAGCTCGGGGAAGGTCTCGCGTTCGACGGAGACCGGCCGGCCGGCCGGGATGGTGTCGATGACCGAGCGCCGGAACACGTACGCGCCCGCGTTGATCTGGTCGGTGACGATCTCCTCGGGGGTCTGCGGCTTCTCCAGGAAGGCCGTGACCCGGCCGGTGGGGTCCGTGGGGACCAGACCGAAGGCCCGCGGGTCCTCCACCCGGGTGAGGTGGAGGGAGACGTCCGCGCCGGAGGACTCGTGGGTGGCGACGAGGGCGCGGATGTCCAGGCCGGTGAGGATGTCGCCGTTGAAGATCAGGACCGGGTCCCCGGGCGCCGAATGGAGCCGCGAGGCCACGTTGCGGATGGCCCCGCCGGTGCCGAGCGGCTCCTCCTCCGTGACGTACTCGATGCTCAGGCCGAGCGCCGAGCCGTCCCCGAAGTACGGCTCGAAGACCTCCGCCAGGTACGAGGTGGCGAGGACGATGTGGTCCACGCCGGCCGCCCGGGCCCGGGCCAGCTGGTGCGTCAGGAAGGGAACACCGGCCGCCGGGACCATCGGCTTGGGCGTGTTGACCGTCAGGGGACGCAGCCGGGTGCCTTTGCCACCGACCAGGAGAATCGCTTCGGTCACCTGTCGTCTCTGCTTCCTGTTCGGGTCCGGTCTCGTCGCCGGGGACGGCATTCGTTCGGCCGTCCGTACGATATGACCGGTCAGTTTATGCAGATGGTTGAGTCCTCGACCCCATCCGTGCCCCCGTCAGCGCCTTCCCTGGTACTTCGCCGAGGCCGAGCGGGCGGTGCCGAGCTTGTTGTAGAGGCGCCCGCCCGGGCACTCGGTGGCGAAGCCGTCGCGATGGCCGGCGATGGCGTTGAACTTCACCTTTCTGCCCTTTTTGTAGAGGTTTCCGCCTCCTGAGGTCAGAGTCGCCTTCCCCTTCGGATTCACCCCGTGCAGCCCCAGTTTCCACGCGGTCAGCCGTGCGACGGCCGTCACGACGGCGGCCGGCGGGGAGGAACTGCCGTACGTGCCGAGGACGGCGATGCCCATGCTGTTGCTGTTGAAGCCGAGGGTGTGGGCGCCGAGGACCGGCTTGGCGACGCCGCCGGCGCGGCCCTCGTAGATGTTTCCGCACTTGTCGACGGCGAAGTTGTAGCCGAAGTCGCGCCAGCCCAGGCTCTTCACGTGGTAGCGGTAGATGCTCCGCAGCACGGAGGGGGCCTGCTTGCAGGTGTACTTGTTGCCGGTGGCGCTGTGGTGGACGAACGCCGCCTTGATCGTCTTCGTGTAGACGAAGCCCCGCTCGCGCATCTTCTCGTCGGCCCCCCAGCCCTTGCGGGTGGTGATCTTGGGGCGAGGACCGATGTACGGCTTCGCGGCCGACCGGACCGACCGGGCCGCCTGAGCCGCCGGCGCGGCGGACGGGAGGGCCGCCAGGGTCTGCGCCCGGGTCAGGGCGGGGATCTCGGCGGCACCGACGGGGGCGAGCTGCGCGTTGACGCTCGCCGCGGCGGCCTCTTCGTCGGTGAGCGCGGCGGGCGGTGCCGCGGCGCGCATGAATCCGGAGGCGGATGCGGAGCCGGTGGCGGATGCGGATGCGGATGCGGATGCGGATGCGGACTCAGGCGCCGATGGGCGAGTGGACGCCGACCCGGGCACGGCTCCCGACTCGAGCCCGGCTCCCGACTCGGGCGCGAACGCCGGGGTCCGCGCGACGGATTTCGTGTGCGGGGCGGGTGCGGAGGCCGGGGTCGGAGCGAAGTCCCGAGCCGGGAGCGCGGCCAGGTCCGTACCCCGGTCCGCGCCCGGCCCCTGGCCCTGGCCCGGGTCCTGGCCCTGGGCCGTACCCCGGTCCTGGCCCGGCCCCTGGCCCAGGCCCGTACCCGGGTCCTGACCCTGGCCCATACCTCGGTCCTGGCCCGTGCCCCGACCCTGGGCCGTACCCCGGTCCTGGCCCGGGTCCGCGCCCGGGTCGACCAGTTCCAGGCGCAGGCCCGCCGGAAGGGATGCGGCTGCTCGTGCCTCGGCCTCCGGGCGTACGCGGACCTCGACGCCGTCCGAGGCGCCGACCCACAGCGGCGCGGTGGCCCCGCGCAGGGCGCCCGAACGGGCCTCCGCCGAGGCCGGGTCCGCGCCGTGCTCGTCGTTGTGGGTCTCCAGGTCCTGCCACGCGGACCAGGCCCCGTCCGTCGTGGCCCGGGTGCGGACCTGCACGGTGCCGTGCAGCGGGGCGTGCGCGTCGTCCCAGACCACGCCGACGAGCGAGAACGGCCTGACGTCCCGTCGGGTGAGGCCCTGCTCCCCCGCCGCCCCGGCGGGGCGGCCGACCGTCCGGCCGTGCGCCTGGGGTTCGAGGTGCTCGAGGTGTTCGAGGGGTTCGAGCGGGAGCGACTGGGTCGACCCCGCGAGTTCGCTCCGGGGCGCGGCGGCCACGGCGACCGCGTCGGCGGAGACGGCTGGGTCCGTGCGTAGGACGGGGGCGGCGGGGGCTGCGGCCGCGCCGGCAGGGGTCGTGAGGGCGAGCGGCAGGGCGAGTGCCGCCGCGCACGTGACGGCGATCGAGGAGGCGAGGTAGGCACGCATGGAGCGATCGTCCGCAGCGGGCCGGGGTTCCGCACGGCGGGATCCGGCACGGAAACTGACGCTCCGTCGGGCCGACCGGTGGACACCGTCACCGGTACGGCGGACCGGTCCCGACGGCGCGCGTACCCTTGCCCGCGTGAACGCCAGCGACCGCACCCCTGCCGACCTGCTGCGATCCGCGCTCGCCGCGGATCCCGCCCGCCCCTTGGTCACTTTCTACGACGACGCCACCGGTGAACGCGTGGAATTGTCGGTGGCCACCTTCGCCAATTGGGTGGCCAAGACCGCCAATCTGCTCCAGGGCGAACTGTCCGCGTCCCCGGGCGACCGGGTCGCGCTGCTGCTGCCCGCGCACTGGCAGACCGCGGTGTGGCTGCTCGCCTGCGCCTCCGTCGGTGTGACCGCGGAGCTCGGCGGCGATCCGGCCGACGCGGACTACGTGGTGGCGGGGCCCGACGGACTCGAGGCGGGCCTCGCCTGCCCGGGAGACCGGATCGCGCTCTCCCTCGCGCCGTTGGGGCGCCGCTTCCCCGCGCCGCCGGCCGGATACGCGGACTACGCGGTGGAGGTGCCGAGCCAGGGCGACCGGTTCGCACCGTTCGTACCGGTCGATCCGGGTGCGCCCGCGCTCGTCGTCGACGGTACGGAACTGACGGGCACCCAGCTCGTCGAGCGCGCCCGTGCGGATGCGGCGGACCTGGGGCTGGGGGCCGGGGCTCGGCTGCTGTCCGGGCGCTCGTACGACACCTGGGCCGGCGTCTCGGCCGGCCTGTACGCCCCGCTCGCGGCGGGCGGGTCGGTGGTGCTGTGCCGGAACCTGGGGCAGCTCGGTGAGGAGGGGCTCGCCAAGCGGGTGGAGAGCGAGCGGGTGACGGTGGCGGTGTCCTAGGCCGAGGCCGGCTGAGCCCTGAGGGCGCCGCGCCGCCGGGCGGGCCCTGCCGTGCGCGGCGCGTGTCGTACGGGCGCCGCCGCAGGGGTGACGGGCAGGCACAGAGGTGGCGGCGCCCGCCAAGGGCGCCGTTCCGTGTGCCCACCCGCCCCGCCCCGGCGGGACGAATGCCCACACGGAGGCCACGCGAAGGCACCCGCCCGGCGGGGCGCGTGACCTACCCGGTGGCGGGCGAAACGTGCGCGTCGCCACCCGTACGGCCCATCGACGCGCCGCGTACCCGGGTGTCTCCGGGGAGTCCGGTACATGATCGGCCGGGGGGTGTTCGACGCCTTCCGCAGAACCGTGGGCCGGGATCCGCCGTCTACCTCAGTGGCCGGCGTGCCGCGTGCCGCCGACGCCATCGAGGACGGATCAGACGTGACGGACAGCGCAGACTCGCCCGCCGAGGGCGCTCGCAGGCGGCGGCACTGGCTCCGCTGGGCGGCGTTGGGAGCGGCGGTCGTGGTGCTGGTGGCGGCGGGGGTGGGCTGGTGGCTGTACCGGAAGCTGGACGGGAACATCACCACGGACACCACCGCCGCGGCCGAGCTGCTCAAGTACGAGAAGGAGCGGCCCTCGCCGGCCGTGAACGCGGCGCGGAACATCCTGCTGATCGGCTCGGACACGCGGGCGGGCACAGGGAACGGCAAGTACGGGCAGGACGGCGGCACCCAGCGCTCGGACACCACGATCCTGCTGCACATCTCCGCGGGCGGGGCGGGGGCGACCGCGGTGTCCATCCCCCGCGACCTGATGGTGCAGATCCCCAGTTGCGCCAGGACGGGGAAGGGGGGCAGGGGCGGCGGGCGCACCTCGCCGCAGTTCGCCCAGTTCAACTGGGCCTTCGAGTTCGGCGGGACCGCCTGCACCATCCGGACCCTGGAGAAGCTGACCAAGATCCGGATCGATCACCACATGGTGATCGACTTCCGGGGCTTCAAGAAGATGGTCGACGCCGTCGACGGCGTCGAGATCTGCCTCAGGGAGCCGATCGACGACAAGGACGCCCATCTGAAGCTGCCCGCCGGCCGGCAGATCCTGCACGGCGAGCAGGCGCTCGGTTTCGTCCGGGCCAGGAAGTCGCTCGGGAACGGCAGCGACACCGAGCGGATGGACCGGCAGCAGCAGTTCCTCGGGGCCCTGGTCAACAAGGTGCAGAGCGACGGCGTGCTGCTCAATCCGACCCGGCTGTATCCGGTGCTCGACGCGGCGACGAGGTCGATCACGACCGACCCGGGCCTCGCGTCCCTCCGGGACCTGTACGACCTGGCCCGGTCGATGCGGGCGATCCCGACCGAGAAGGTGCAGTTCCTGACGGTGCCCCGGCGGCCGTACTCGTACAACGCGAACCGGGACGAACTGGTGCAGCCCGCCGCGGACCAGCTGTTCGCGCGGCTGCGCGCCGACCAGCCGGTCACCGTCCACCCGGGCGGCGGCGGGACGACGGAGCAGACGGCGGAGCGACCGGGCGCCTCGGCGGCGCCGTCCTTCGCCGGGCGGAACGCCGCGGAGGGGGCCTGCCGGTGACGGACGCGCGTGCGGCCCGCGTGGCCGGTTCGTAAAGCGGGGACCAAGGGAAGGGCGGTGCTGGATGAGGTTTGGGCAAATTGCCCGGGTGTAAGGGGCGTGGAATTTGTCACGGACGTCGCCCCACGCTGAACTGGGCGGATAGTGTGACGCGATCCGGTGCACCCGACCGCGTGGTCGCGCACTCGATGGATCGAACGACCGAGCGCCCGAGGGGGAGGCGCCTCGCGTGGCACCGACGGAGGACTCAAGTAACCGTGGACGCGCACAGCCGTGGACGGGCGGACGAGATCGACCCCGCCGACCAGTGGGTGCTCAACCCGCAGACAGGCAACTACGAACTGCGACTGGACCGCTCCGCTGGGCAGTCGCAGCCCGCTGCCCCGTCCCACCCGCGCCCCCGTACCACCCGCGGCGCCACACCTCCCGGCCAGAGAACGCACGACCGGCTGACCGAGACCGTTCCGCCGGTCCCGGGGCAGCGCCGTCGCCGTGCCGCCGAGCCCGGTGACCGGCCCTCCGCGGCGGGCCGCCGCAAGCGCCGTCCGGAGAAGTCGCGCAAGAAGAAGGTCCTGATGTGGACCGGCGGCACGATGGCCGTCGTCCTCGTGGGCGGCGCCGCCGGCGCGTACGCGCTGTACAACCACTTCGACAACAACATCAACACCATCGAGGTGGCCGGCGGCTCGGAAGGCTTCAAGAAGGACGAGGCCTTCAACATCCTGCTCATCGGCACCGACAAGCGGACCGGTGAGGGCAACTCGGGCTACGGGGACAAGAACAGTCCCGGCCATGCCGACACCACGATCCTCTTCCACGTCTCCAAGGACCGGACGAACGCCACGGCGATGTCCATCCCCCGGGACCTGGTCATCGACATCCCCGAGTGCGAGACCAAGCTCCCGGACGGCAGCATCAAGAAGATCCCCGGCCAGACGGACGAGCGCTTCAACATCAGCCTCGGCCAGTCGGACCGCGACCCCGGCTGCACCATGCGCACGGTCAAGGAGATCACCGGCCTGACCGTCGACCACTTCATGATGGCCGACTTCAACGCCGTCAAGGAGATGACGACGGCGGTCGGCGGCGTGAAGGTCTGTGTGGAGAAGCCGATCGACGACCCGAAGTCGCATCTGAAGCTGCCCAAGGGCGAGTCGACGATCATGGGCGAGCAGGCGCTGGCGTTCGTCCGCACCCGCTCCAGCTTCGGCAACAAGAGCGACCTCGACCGCATGAAGGTCCAGCAGCAGTTCCTCAGCTCGATGATCCGTCAGATGAAGTCGGACGACACGCTCACGTCACCGAGCAAGCTGTACGACCTGGCCGACGCCGCGACCAACGCGCTCACCGTCGACACGGGCATAGGGAGCATCTCGAAGCTCAAGTCCCTGGCCCTGGAGCTGTCCAAGATCGACACCAAGAACATCACGTTCCTGACGCTGCCGGTCATCGACAACCCTGACGAGCCCACGCCGGTGACGGTCGTCCCCGACCCGGAGAAGGCCCCGCAGCTCTTCGAGATGATGCTGTCCGACATCTCGCTCACCGAGGTGAAGAAGAAGGAACAGGACGCCAAGAACGCCCAGGCGCAGGCCGAGGCGAAGCTCCTCCAGGGCGCCCGCTCCACCGCGCGCGAGGTCCGCGTCGACGTCTACAACGGCAGCGGCAAGACGGGCGCGGCGCAGAAGACGATCGACTGGCTCCAGAACGAGCACGGCGTGACGCGGTCGACCAACAAGAGCAACGCCCCCGAGAAGGCGGCGAAGACCTCGCTCACGTACGCACCGAACCAGGCCGACCAGGCCCGCAAGCTCGCGGACCTGATGGGCCTGCCCGCCTCGGCTCTCAAGCCGGGCACGCAGGACGCCGGGGAGCGCGAGCCCATGACGCTCGTCCTCGGCGCGGACTTCAAGGGCGCGGGGGTGCCCCTCACCGGTCCGGCGAAGGCGCCGGAGGGTGCGCAGACGGCAGACAAGCAGGTGTGCGCCAAGTGACCCGGACCCGTCCGGCCTTGGCCCGCGCCTGAGTGATTGAGGAGACCTGGGGTGGGACAGAGCAGCGTGCGTGGGGAGGGGGCGCGGGAACGCGCCTCGCGCGCCCGCGAGTTGGGCTGGGACGAGAGTCTCTACGAGGACGGGCCCGGGCACGCGTCCGGGTCCGGTGGTCCGGGTGGGGGCCCGGGCAGCACCGTGCCGCGCTCCCGCCGGGCCGGCGGCGGCTCCGCCGGCGACGGACCGGGCGACGGTTCGGGGGGTTCGGGCGGTTCGGGCGGCACGGGACACCGGCGCGGCGGCCCGCGCCGCCGTGCCAGGAAGGCCGGCAAACGCCGGATACTCCGCTGGGTGGCCGTGACGCTGTCGCTGCTGATACTCGGCACGGCGGGCGCCGGATACCTGTACTACCAGCACCTCAACGGCAACCTCCGCGGCGGTGCGCGCGCGGGCGGCGACAGCGGGGTGAAGAAGGCCGCGCCGAACGCGCTGGGCGACACCCCGCTGAACATCCTCCTCATCGGCTCCGACAGCCGTAAGGACCCCAAGAACGTGGCGCTGGGCGGCGGCAAGAAGGACCGGGACCGCGCTCCGCTCGCCGACGTGCAGATGCTGCTGCACGTGTCCGCGGACCGGAAGAACGCCTCGATCATCTCGATCCCGCGCGACACCGTCGTCCCGATCCCCAAGTGCACCGACGACAAGGGCCAGACCTACCCCGCCACCACCAACCGGCCCATCAACGAGTCGCTGCAGCGCGGCGGTCCGGGCTGCACGCTCACCACCTGGGAGACCCTCACCGGGGTCTACGTCGACCACTGGATGATGGTCGACTTCGCGGGCGTCGTGGCGATGGCCGACGAGGTCGGCGGCGTCCCGGTCTGCGTCAAGACCGGGGTGTGGGACAAGTCGACGCCGCAGGCTCCCGGCGGCTCCGGGCTGCGGCTGCCCAAGGGCACCACCGAGGTCAAGGGCGAGCAGGCGCTCCAGTGGCTGCGCACCCGGCACGCGTTCGGCAGCGACCAGAACCGGGCCAAGGCCCAGCACATGTACATGAACGGGATGATGAAGAAGCTCCAGGAGCAGGACGCCTGGAGCGACACCACCCGGCTCACGGGCCTCGCGGAGACCGCCACCACGGCCCTCGTGGTCTCCGACGAGATCAAGTCGGTGAGCAAGCTCTTCAACCTGTCGATGCAGCTGAAGAACGTGAAGCTGGACCGCCTCACCACGGCCACCGTTCCGACGACGGAGTACCCGGGCAACCCGAAGGCCTGGCTCCAGCTGGTCCCGTCGGCCGCCGACAAGATGTGGTCGATGCTCCGCGACGACGTCGCCCTGGACAAGAACGGCGACCCGGCCGACGGCAAGCCGAAGCCCTCCGCCTCCGGCTCCAAGAAGCCGGCGGCGACCGCCGAGGAGCCCGGCTCCTTCGCGGTCACGGTGGTCAACGGCACCGCGGGCGACGGCCAGGCGGCCCAGGAGGGCCGGGCCAACGCGATGTCCAAGCAACTGCGCGACAAGGGCTTCACCCGGGCCGACGCCTCCCGGGACGCCCAGCCGCGCAAGGACACCGTGGTGTTCTACCCGAAGGGCGACGGCGACCAGGGCAAGGCCAACGCCCAGTCGGTGGCCACCGCCCTCGGCCTGCCGGCCTCGGCGGTCCGCGCCGACGCCAAGGTCACGGACGTCACCCTGGTCGTCGGCGCCGACTGGCGCGAGGGCACCACGTACAAGAAGCCGAGCGTGGCGGCGGGCGACCTGCCGGAGGGTGCGGACGACAAGGCGACCTGCATGGACGTCTACTCGGTCTACCAGTGGGACGGGAAGTCGAAGAGCTGACCTCCCGACCTCACGCGGCTGAGGCGGAAACGGCGGTGGGGGGGGGCCCCCCGGGGGGCCGCCCCCCCCCGGGCGGGGGCCGGGGGGGGGCCCCCCCCCCCGGCCCCCGGCCCCCCCCCCGGGGGAGGGGGGGACCCGCACCCCCAGGT
>NZ_JBIBDS010000017.1:0-7985 GCF_042954805.1 Streptomyces sp. NPDC012637 | reverse complement strand
GGGCCCACACCCGGTCCCCTGCCTTGGCCGCAACCGGGCCACAGCTGTGGCTCGTTTCCTCACCCCCCCCCCCCCCCCCCCCCCCGGGCGGCGCGCCCCCCCGGGGGGGGGCGGCCCCCCGGGGGGCCCCCCCCCACCGCCGTTCCGGGCGCCGTGTCAGGACCCGCCGCCGTGGCCCTGGCCCTGGCCCTGAGGATCCGGGGACACCTGCACGGCATGGTGGCGCTCGGGGTGTACGGCGCCGGGCGCCGTGTCAGGACTCAGACGGTCCCGGCCGTCTCGGACGCCTCGCCGGCCTTGACCACCGGACGCCTGCTCGCGATGACCTTCCGCGCCAGCGAGCGCGGGCTGGTCAGGAAGCCGAAGCCCCACGACATGTGCATGGTCGCCAGCGCGACCGGGATCTGCAGCCGCGCCTTCAGGGACAGGCCCTTGCCGGCCAGGACCGCGCCCGCGGTGATGGCCGCCACATAGCCGGCCGGGACCACGAAGCCGAGCGGCGTGAGCACGGCGCCCACCACGATGCCCGCGACGATCGCGCAGACGGCGGTCGGCGGGGCCAGGTAGCGCAGGTTGATGGAGCCCTCGTGGTAGCGGGCCACCACGTGCCGCCAGCGGCCGTAGTCCTTGTACTGCTTGGCGAGCGCGCGCACCGAGGGGCGCGGGCGGTACTGGACGCGCAGCTCGGGCGAGAACCAGATCAGACCGCCGGCCTCGCGGATGCGGAAGTTCAGCTCCCAGTCCTGGGCGCGGATGAACTCCTCGTTGTAGCCGCCCTGCTGCTCCAGCGCCTCGCGGCGGAACACGCCCAGGTACACGGTCTCGGCCGGGCCGGCCGCGCCACCGGTGTGGAAGGACGCGTTGCCCACGCCGATCTTCGAGGTCATCGCGGCGGCGACCGCGTCCTCCCAGGCGTTCTCGCCCTCGGCGTGCATGATGCCGCCCACGTTCATCGCGCCGGTCTCCTCCAGGAGACGTACGGCGGTCGCGATGTAGTTCGGCGAGAGCATGCCGTGGCCGTCGACGCGCACCACGATCGGGTGACGGGACGCCTTGATCGCCGCGTTGAGGGCGGCGGGCGTACGGCCTGTGGGATTCGGCACGGTGTGAACCCGGGCACGCTTGTCGGCGGTCTCTCGGACGAGTTCGGCGGCGATCTCGTCGGTGCGGTCCGTGGACGGACCGAGCGCGATCACCACCTCCATCTCGCCGTCGTAGTCCTGCTCCAGGATGTGACGGACCGAGTTGCGCAGATGCCGCTCCTCGTTGAGGACCGGCATGATCACGGAAACGGGGGGCATGGCGTTCATCGCGTGCCACGTTACCGCGAACGGGGGACACGGTCGCGCGCCGCCGGTGGCGATGCCGGGTGGCGCTGATCGTATGGGCCTACGGTGCTCACGGTCCCCCTGTCGTACCAGCGGAGGTGTCCACCGGTGACCGCACCCTCCCGCACGCCCCGTCCTCCCCGGCCCGCCGCCCGCCGCGTACCCGCTCCGGCACCGGCACCGGTCCGCAGGCGGCGCCGGCCCAGACGGCCGCGGTGGGGCATGCGGGTGGCGACCACGCTGTCGGTCGTGGTCCTCGCCGCCGGGGGCATCGGGCACGCGGTGGTGACGAGCCTGGACACCGGCATCCACCGGATCGACCCCTTCAAGGACATGAAGAACCGCCCGCAGGCCGGGCACGGCATGAACGTCCTCGTCGTCGGCACCGACGGCCGCGACCGGATCGGCGAGGAGGAGCGCAAGAAGTACCGGCTCGGCGGCGCTCCCTGCCACTGCACGGACACCGTGATGCTCGTGCACATCTCCGAGGACCGCGAGCGGGCGAGCGTGGTGTCGCTGCCCCGCGACTCGTACGCCGAGATGCCCGAGCACACCGACCTCACCACCGGCGAACACCACCGCGCGCACCCGGTGAAGCTGAACGCGGCGTACGCGGAGGGCGGGCCCGGGCTCACCGTGCGGACCGTCGAGTCGATGACCGGGGTGAAGATCGACCACTACCTGGAGGTCGACTTCACCAGCTTCATGAAGACCGTCGACGCGGTCGGCGGCGTGCAGATCTGCACCACCAAGCCGCTGAAGGACCCCTACACCGGCCTCGACCTGCCGGCCGGTCCGCACGAGCTGGACGGCGGCCGGGCGCTGCAGTACGTGCGCTCCCGCCATGTAGACGGGGCCGCCGACATCGGGCGCATGCAGCGCCAGCAGAAGTTCCTGGCGGCGCTGATCGACCAGGTCACCAGCGGCGGGGTGCTGCTCAACCCGGTGCGCTTCCGCGAGGTCGCCTCGACGATGCTGAGCTCGGTGCGGACCGACCAGGGCTTCGGTACGGAGCAGATGCTGGCCCTGGCGAAGGCGATGCAGGGCTTCTCGCCGGCCTCGTCGGAGTTCGTGTCCGTGCCGATCGGCGACATGAGCTTCCCGGTGAAGGGGATCGGCTCCACGGTGAAGTGGGACGCGGCGAAGGCGCAGAAGCTGTTCCAGTCGCTGCGCGAGGACCGGCCGCTGGCGCCCGCACGGCCGGCCGCGCCCAAGGGGCCGCGGCCGGTCGACGTGGACGTCTCGCCGCGGACGATCCGGGTCCAGGTCTACAACGGGACCCGCACGGACGGGCTCGGCGGCCGGGTCGACGCGGCACTCCGCGGCACCGGCTTCGACACGACGCGCGCCCCGAGGACCGCCGACGGCGGCCGGGAGCACCCGCGCACGCTCGTCGAGTACGACCCGGGCTGGGACCGCTCGGCCAGGTCCCTGGCCGCCGCCCTGCCGGGAGCGGAGCTCCGCCCGGTGAAGGGCCAGGGCGCGACCCTGCGGGTCACGGTCGGCGCGGACTACGCGGGCGTGACGCCGGTCAGGGAGCGGGAGCAGCAGACGGGCCGGTTCGAGGCGGTCACGGGCGATCAGGTGGTGTGCCCGTAGCCGCGGGCCCAGGGGTTCAGTCCTCGTAGCCCTCCGCCACGCGGCGCTCGCGGAGTTCCTTGATCGCGCGGCGGCGGGCCAGGCGGTGGGTGCGGCGGATCTGGGCCTCCTGGTAGCGGCGCTTGTCGCGCTCGGTCTCCGGGAGGACCGGCGGGACCGGCCGGGGCCTGCCGTCGGCGTCGACGGCCGCGAAGACGAGGTACGCGGAGCCGACCTGGGTCGCGGGCGCGGACTCGTTCCAGCGCTCCGCCATGACCCGGACGCCGACCTCCATGGAGGACCTGCCGGTCCAGTTGACCTGGGCCTTCACATGCACGAGGTCGCCGACCCTGACCGGCTCCAGGAAGGCCATCTCGTCCATGGAGGCGGTGACGGCCGGGCCGCCCGAGTGCCGGCCCGCGACCGCGCCCGCGGCGTCGTCCACCAGCTTCATGATCACGCCGCCGTGCACCGTGCCGAGGAGGTTGGTGTCGTGGCTGGTCATGATGTGGCTGAGGGTGGTGCGGGAGGCGGAGGTGGGCTTCCCCGGGATGTCGCCCTGATCTGTCATGCCCTCTACCTTATGCCCGCCCTTGGACCGGGTCGCGGCACCGTCCGGTTTGCATCAGCTTGGCAACAGCGCCGACCCGATTCCCCACCCGCCCTGTCGGGCCGGCGGGAGGGACCGGCAGACTGTTCCGCATGAATGACTGGCCCGACGCCCAGCCCGAGGGGCCTCGCCGGATGCGCCACGTGCAGCGCCCGCAGGTCCCCCCGCAGCAGCCGTACCAGCAGCAGCCCCGGCAGGGGCAGCAGCGGTACGGCCAGGGGCATGACCAGGGCTACGACCAGGGCCAGGGGCATGACCAGGGTTACCACCCGAACTTCACGCAGGCCCAGGCCTCCGGGTACGACTCCGGCTACAGCTCGGGCCAGGTCTACGGCAGCCCGCAGGGCCCCGGCCCGGGCGGTCCCGGCGGTCCCGGCACCGTGCCGCCGCAGTACTCGCCGCCGCGGCCCGGCGGCGGTGCCGGCGCGCCCGACTGGCGGCGCCGGATCAAGATCGGTTCGATCGTGCTCGCCGTGGCCGTGGTCGGCTGGAGCGTCGGCACGTACGCCTGGGCCAGCTCGCAGATGCGCAACGAGGTCGACCTCGCCAAGGTGATCGAACGCCCCTCCGAGGGCGACTGCACCACGTACCTGATCGTCGGCTCCGACAGCCGCGAGGGCATGACGGCCGAGGAGAAGAAGAAGCTGCACACCGGCTCCGCCGAGGGCAAGCGGACCGACTCGATGATGATCCTCGCGGCCTGCTCCAGCGGGAACACGATGATCTCGCTGCCGCGTGACTCCTGGGTGACCATCCCGTCCTTCGTGGGCTCGGAGTCCGGCAAGAAGTACGCGGCGCGCGGCGGCTCCAAGCTGAACGCCGCGTACGCGATGGACGGACCGGAACTCCTCGTCCGCACCGTCGAGTTCAACACCGGCCTGCGCATCGACCACTACGCGGAGATCGGCTTCGCCGGCTTCGCGAACATCGTGGACGCGCTCGGCGGCGTCGAGCTGAACATCGAGAAGGGCTTCAAGGACAAGAAGTCCGGCGCCGACTTCCAGGCCGGCACGCAGACCCTCGACGGCGAGCAGGCCCTGGCCTTCGTCCGTACCCGCTACGCCTTCGCCGAGTCCGACCTGGCCCGCACGAAGAACCAGCAGAAGTTCCTGTCGGCGCTGGCCAACCAGGCGGCGACGCCGGGCACGATCCTCAACCCGTTCCGGCTGTACCCGACGCTCGGCGCCGGCCTGGACACGCTGATCGTGGACAAGGACATGTCGCTCTACGACCTCGGCAAGATGTTCTTCGCCATGAAGGGCATCAGCGGCGGCGACGGCAAGTCGATGAACATGCCGATCGCGGGCAGCGCGCCGCAGGGTTCCCTCAAGTGGGACATGCCGAAGGTGAAGCAGCTGGTCGAGCAGATCAGGAACGACGAGAAGGTCACGGTCACCTCGAACCGCTGACCTCGACTTCCCACAGTCGGCGCCCTGTTCGGGCGTCGACTGTTTGATTTCATCCAGCAAATCCGGGAATCATGGCGCATCGCCACGCGCGACAGCACGGGGACAGCGGGGAGAACGGGGAGGTTCGCGGATGCCGTGGGACGAGTGGGAGCAGCTCAAGGCCGAGACGGCGGCGCGCCAGTCGTCGTCGATGCGCCTGAACCAGGTGGCGCCGGACCCAGGCGGCGGCGGCTATTCGGAGGATCTGAAGACGGACAAGCGGGCCTGGGTGAAGGCCGGCGAGGGCGTCTCCGGCCTGAAGGAGGGCGTCACCACGGCGCTGACGAAGCTCGACTCCGGGCAGGCGGGACTGGGTGACGGTCAGGGCATCCAGAGCGCGGCGGCGCAGAAGGAGTTGTACGACTCCTGGAAGAAGTACGTCAGCGACGTGAGCGGCCGCTGTGAGGCGCTGGGCGGGCTCCTGAAGACGTCGGGCCACGACCTGGCGAAGCCCGACGAGACGCTGCTCGGAGAGCTCAACGCGCACGCGAAGAAGTACGCGGACACCGAGGCCGTCGGCGGCCAGGCGAAGGAGAAGTGACCGCGGCGATGGATCTGGAGACCTTGCGGGCCTTCAAGCAGGCCGAGTACGAGGAGGCCGCGGACGGCTACCGGGCCGTCGGCGAGATGGCCATGACGGCCAAGGACACGATCGACACCAAGATCTCCGCGGGCATCCGCGGTGAGCTGAAGGGCAAGGCCGCGGAGGCCGCCCTGGGCGAGCTCAAGGAGCTGTCGAAGAACTTCCACTACGCGCAGACCGAGTGCGGTCTGGTCAGCACCGCGCTGAATGGTTTCGCCTTCGACCTCGGCGCCGCCAAGCGGAAGCTGGACGCGGCGATCGCCGACGCCCAGGCCGCCGGCTGCACGGTGAACCCCAACGGCTCGGTCAGCTTCCCGGCGGGCGCGAAGCCCGGCGCGGACAAGACCGCCGAGGGCGGAACGGTGACCGGCAGCGCCGGGATGACCGACCCCACGGCCAACGCCATCGAGCGCCAAGCCATCAACATCCACCCGAACCCGAACTACGGCAAGGCGATCGAGTTCGCGAACCGGATCGCCGACGTACTGAAGGAAGCGACCGAGGCGGACGCCAAGTGGGCCCCGAAGCTGCGGGCGCTGAAGGCCGACGACGACCTGAAGGTCAGCAACCGGGACTGGACCGACGCGCAGTCGGACATGAGCGGGGTGAAGGACGCGGGCAAGAGCTACCTCGACTCCCTGCCGAAGCCGCCCAAGGACGGCACGCCGGACCAGAACGCCGAGTGGTGGAAGAGCCTGACCCCGGAGCAGCGCGCCGACTACCTCGCCATGCAGCCGGACAGGCTCGGGGGGCTGAACGGACTCCCGTCGGACATCCGGGACGAGGCGAACCGGGTAGTGTTCGCGGAGAAGCAGGCCGCGACCCAGATGGAGCTGGACTCCATTCCGAAGCCGCCGGCCAACGAGTGGACGTGGATCACCGCCGGCATGTACCCGGCGAAGGTGCACACCGACGAGTGGATGGAGTGGGACCGGAAGTACGGCGACCGGTACCGCGAGCTCGAGACGTCCATGAAGGGCATCAACGCGATCCAGTCCCGCTTCGACCGGACCGGCACCGGCGGGCTGCCGGAGGCGTATCTGCTCGGCTTCGACCTCAAGGGGATCGGGGACGGGAAGATCATCATGGCCAACGGGAACCCGGACACGGCGGACCACGTCAGCGTGTACGTCCCGGGAACCTACGCGGGCATCGAGTCCATCGGCGACGGGGACGATCACGGGGACCTCGGCCGTGGAGAGCGGCTCTGGGCCGAAGCCCACGGCCTGACCCCGGGGCAGAAGGTCTCCACGATCACCTGGCTCGACTACAACGCCCCGGACAGCATCCTGCCCGAGGCCACGCGAGGCCAGTACGCGGAGGAGGGCGGCCCCCGTCTGTACGACTTCCTCCAGGGCAACAGGGCGGCCCAGGAGAACGCCGACGGCTCACGGGCCCATACGACGGTCATCGGCCACAGCTACGGCAGTACGGTGGTCGGCGTCTCGGCCCAGTCGGGCAGCTGGAAGGACCCGACGGCGGTCGACGACTTTCTCTTCGCGGGCAGCCCGGGCGTTCAGGCGGACCACGCCGCCGACCTGGGGGTCGGGGCTGACCACGTGTGGGCGATGGGCGGCCCCTGGGACGATCAGGTGGTGCGGCAGGGTGGTCGCCTGATGGGTCTGGGTGACAACTGGACCATTCCGACCGACGAATCGTTCGGCGGCAACATCATGAAGAGCGACTCGGATGGGCACTCAGGGTTCTGGGACCCGAACTCCTTGAGCCTCAAGAACCAGGCAGCCGTCATAGCCGGCCAATATGACAAGGTTGAACTTGACTAGGCGATTTTCGTTTTTCGTGTCTGTTATGGCGATCTGCACGCTGGCTGTTGCGTGCTCGGACGGAAGCGAGGCGACAGTGGAAGTGCGTGACAGCGCCACGGTGCGGAGCGATGTGGAGAAGACATCCAGCCGGGTCCTCGAAATGCTGGCGATCAAGGGAAAGGTCACCGACACGGGCGCGATGACCGCGCGGTGCGCCGACTACGACGAAGAGGACGAGGTCTACCGTGCCCGCCACCCGTGGAGCGTCTACGGGGTTCCCTTCGCCGACATGCAGAAGGCCTTCGACCACCTGCGGACCGAGCTTCCCAAGAACGGCTGGCGGATCGTGAAGGACGGCGTGGACGGCAGCAAGTCCAAGAGCCCCCAGATCCTCGCGGAATCGAGCGGGCGGGAATTCGCGATCGACGTGCGTCTGTACAAGGCGAGCAAGGTCGGGAACGCCCCGGCCCTCATCAACATCGCCGTCGAATCGGCCTGCTACAAGGCGAAGTAGGGCCCCTCGGTCCGTGCGCACGGCCCCCGGCGCGAGCCGGGGGCCGTCCGTTCCCGTGGTGTCTTACGGGAGGTTGCGGGCCATGACGATGCGCTGGACCTGGTTGGTGCCTTCGTAGATCTGGGTGATCTTGGCGTCGCGCATCATGCGCTCGACGG
>NZ_JBIBDS010000016.1:0-48465 GCF_042954805.1 Streptomyces sp. NPDC012637 | reverse complement strand
TCGCCGACGCCGAAGCCGTCGAAGCCGAGTTCCTCGGCCAGCAGCGCGTTGTCGATCACCTCCCGGAAGCGCTCGTTGGTGGACTTCTGGACGCCCGTCACCGGGTCCGGGGCGTGCACGATGAGGGTGATGGCCAGGAACTTCACGACGCCACCCGCCGGATCTCCGGCCGCTCCGCACGGGCATCGGGGCGGCGGGCCAGGCCGAGGTGGTCGCGGAGCCTGGTTCCCGCGTCATATAGGTCTGACCCAAGCAGCACGGAAGTGGCGGAGCCGAAGGGGACCAGGCCCGACAGTCGCCCGCAGCAGCGATCGACACCAGCGGCACAGCGTTCCGCGTGGTTTTCCAGCCGGCAAGCCGGGGCGGCGACACACGCCGCGAACTCATGGGCGTGTCCGAGCAGCACAGCGACGGCTTCAGAGTACGCAGGTAGTCGACGGGTCAATCCATACGTAAACTCAGTTAAGCGATGAACGGTGAGATCAACGAGGCACACCTGATCGATCCGCGCCGAGTGAAGACCACCGCAAGCTCCGGAGGAGATCATGCCCGCGAATACAGGGGCGGCCCGTGTTGGAGTCACTCTGGCCGAGATCGCCCGCATCGCAGGAGTCGGGCGCGCCGCTGTCAGCAACTGGCGGCGTCGATACGGTAACTTTCCGTCACCTATCGGAGGTACGGATACCAGCCCACAGTTCTCGCTGTCCGAGGTCGAGGCCTGGCTCGAGCGAGAGAACAAGCTCAACGACAAGGCGAACCCACTCGATCGACTGTGGCCCGAGTACGAATCCCTGGGCGACAGGGAAGCGACAGGGCTCTTCATCGCCCATGTGGGACTGCGGCTCAGCGGTGAGCAGGCGGTCGGAGCACAACACGATCCTGCTGTCGATCGACGTCAGGCCCAGCTCATGGAGACCACTCTTGAGCTGGCCTCCAGCGGGGATCCCCAGGCCGTGTTCCAATTCCTTCTGGAACGATGGCTCCGAACCCACGTTCGGCAAGTGGCAACTACGCCACCTCCCCTGGCTGACCTCATGGCCCAAATCACGGCCGCCCTGCATCCGGGCGAGATGCGATCCGTACTCGATCCCGCGTGCGGTGCGGGAACGTTGCTCCTCGCCGCCGGACGGCAGTGGGGTGCCGGGCAACGATCGTTCATCCGATTCCTGGGCCAGGACGCCGACCCGGCCCTGGCAGAACTGACCCGGGCTCGCCTGGCGATCAGCGGGTTCTCGGAGGCGGGCCTGTCGAATGTCTCGTCCGTAGCTGGTGACACCCTGCGTGCCGATGCCCACCCTGATGTCCGGGCGGATGCCGTCCTGTGTAACCCTCCGTCCAATGAACGTGACTGGGGCCATGCCGAGCTGGCCACGGATCCTCGCTGGCTGTACGGACAACCGCCGCGCACCGAACCGGAGCTGGCCTGGGTTCAGCACGCCGTGGCGGCTCTGGCTCCCGGAGGAGTGGCGGTGCTGGTACTCCCGCCCGCGGTGGCCGCACGCCGTGCCGGCCGCCGGATCCGGGCTGGGTTGCTGCGCGCCGGCGTGCTCCGCGCGGTGATCGCCCTGCCTCCGGGTGCCGCTCCCCCTTACGGGGTCGGACTGCATCTTTGGGTTCTTCAGGCCGAGGGGGCTACGCCGCACAGCGGGCCCGGGCAAATCGAGCTCATGCTTGTGGACGCCGCGCACGACACGTCGCCCACGGCCGTCGAGAGGAATGGGATCGACTGGCCGACAGTCACCGCGCACGTTCTGGATGTCCTTAGCGGCAGAAGCACTATGGGGAGCGTGTCCCTCCCTGTGGTTGATTTGCTGGACGACCAGGTGGACCTCACACCAGCACGCCACATTCCCCGCACACAAGCCGCGACTGCCACAGACCTCCAGCGTCTGTGGGTTCAGTTCGACGCCTATGCGAGTGACACGCGGCGTGCCGCCACTGCCTTGTCAAACCTAGATCTAAGCAGCCTTGACGGATCCGTGTCACTGATCGGCATCGGCGAACTGGAACGGGCGGGAGCGCTGGAGATCCGGCCCGGGCAAGGGATCCCTGATGATCTGGTACGCCGCGGGGAGCGCCCCGCGGGCGAGGTTCGCGTCCTGACCGGTACGCCCACGCCTGGACAGGAACGGTTCTGGCTTCCGGCCTCCGCCGTCACAGCGGGTGCGCGGGACGGTTCCCTCACCGTCACAGCGACTCACGACGTGATCGTCTCGGTGCTGGCCCGCGCCTTCGACGTACGAGTTGAGGGCGAGGCCTCCTCCGTCCTTGGGCCCCAGCTCTCAGCACTCCGGGTGAACCCCGCCATCCTCGACCCCTGGTTCTTGGCCGGCTGTCTTCGCGCCCCGGCCAATGTGCAGCAGGCAGGCACACATGCGTCGACGACGTCGCGCATTGATGTGCGTCGCCTACAGATTCCCCGGCTTTCTCTCGTGGATCAACAGCATTACGGGAAGATCTACCGAACGATCCTCGCTTTTGAAAACGCATTGCAGGCCATGAAGCAAGTGGGCGCCGAACTGAGCCGGTCCCTGGGAGACCTGCTGGCTGCGGGGCAGCTCCCCCGGAGTTGACCGATCAGGCCCCGAACAGCCGGTTCAGGAGTTCGGCCACTTCCGCCTCATAACCTGATTCGCTCAGTTCAAGGGCGACCTCACGGCACCGCCCCATCAACTCGGCCGGAATGGGTGTGAGGCCGAGAAGTCCATGCACCACCGCACTCCAGCCACGGAACGCCTTGTCAACATCTCCCTCGGGCATCAGACATTCCGCAAGACCGAGGCTGGCTTCCAACACGAGGAAATCCAGTGGCACTCCGCCTTGGGCCACTTCGGCATAGTGCTCCGCAGCATCGCGCGTACGACCGTCCAGTCGAGCGGCATCGGCGCACCGCAACCTCGCCTTCAGGATGATCGGTTCGCGGGCCCCCCAGTCCGACACCGCCTTGGGCAACAGGTCGACAAGGTCGGCACACCGTTCGCCCGGCCCGTCGGCAAGTAGCTCCGCCTGGGCCAGATCGACCCGCTCGGCGAATTGATCCCGCCGCAGCCAGCCACTACTGCGGCGGGCCGGCCGACGGGGCGCGGAGGGCCGGACGGGAGACATGCCCTCCTTCTCGGCGGCTGAATCGCACCGGCGGTAGGACTCCGTCGGATCAGGAGTCAGCTCCGGGTCCGGAGCCGGATCTCCGGCCTTCGGCAGGAAGGGCCGCAGCACCGCGAGGACGTCCGTGACTGACCTTGGCCGGTCAGCCGGCACCTTTGCCAGCAGATCCCAGACGAGCTCGTCGAGCTCCTCCGGAATGCCGATGTTGATGCTTCGCAGGCGCGGGGGTAGATCTTCGAGGTGTTGGGCGTCCTTGTTCCTGTCAGGTAGATCCTCGAACGGCTTCTCACCTGCGAGCAGTTCGAAGAGAAGGCAGCCGAACGCATAAAGGTCCGCCGAGGCGGAAATGTCCTGGCGGCCACGCAGCTGTTCGGGAGCCATATAGCCGGAGCTGCCCGGTGTGGCGCCGAGGGCCGTGTAGCGGGTTGCGTCCGGATCGGTGAGGTGGGCGATACCGAAGTCGAGCAGCTTCACCACACCACCAACCCACGACACCACCACGTTGCCGGGCTTTAGGTCCCGGTGCACGACGCCGCACGCATGCGCGTGTTCGAGGGCTTCGGCAATCCGCACAGCAATGGCCATCCCTGCGTCGGGCGGGAAGGGGCGGCGCCGGTCGAGGAATTCACGCAGGTTGATCCCGTCGACGTACTCCATGACGAGGTAGGGCTCCTCGTTCACGTAGCCACGGTGCAGCAGGCGTGGAATGCCGGGATGATCGAGCTCTTCAAGGATGACGCCTTCACGTTCGAACCGCTTCAGCAGTTCGACGTGTCGCCGCGCCCGCTCGGCCGGGCTGAATCCGCCCTGCGTGTAGGCATCGAGGCGGAGCACCTTCACAGCGACCTTGCGACCGGTCCCTCGTTCGATCGCCGACCAGATGCTTCCCATGCCGCCCTGGTCAAGCGCCTCCTCGACGCGGAAGCGACCGTCGAGGTCTTCCCCTGGGTCCACACCTCACCCCCTTCGATGACACCGTGCGCGCCACACTCTAGTCGTTCACGCGCCACATGAAGAGAATCGCTTGACTTAGTTCACAGATCTGCGCTTCTCTGAAGCTGCCAGCGATCCCATCATCACGCCCACAAGGGGTGCATCGTGTCGCTCCATCTGCCTCCGCCCGGAACGGACGGCGACATCAGGCTCATCCGCACATCCCTGCCGCTGCTACGCGAGAGCCCCGAGGACTGCCCCCGCGGCAACGCCCTGCGCGCCCGGCCGTTCGTCCGGCAGGCTCCACCGCGTTCTCGGTGGACACCTGTCGAGGAGTTCGCCCTCGGCCCCGTTATGAAGGCCCTGGATGCGATCGAGCACGACAAGACGGACCTGGAGAGCGCGCTGTCACAGCTCCGGATGAGCCGCAAGAACCACGTCGGTCACTCGAGTTGGGCCGAGAAGGCGGTGCGCGCCTATGTGTCGGCACGCGCCGCGCACGAGGCACAGCGGCATGCGGTCGGGCACCCGGCGACCTTGCCGGTAGCTGCTCAGTGGACCGCCATCACCTGGAGCGAGACCCCGGACTCACGAGGAGCGACCCGCTACGAGCGCACCGCATGGGGTCGGCGCTACGCATCCGCCGACGGCGCTGAGCGAGAGCTCTGGCTGCTGTCCGTCAACTCTGTCAAGTCGGACCGGCCGTCGGCCGAGATCGCGGAGGCAGCCGCCGTGATGGTGAGCGGTGTCCCCTCCCAGTCGGCGCCCCGGGATGTCTTCCGCCCCGTCGGGGACCACGTCCGGCCGAGGCGCGTCCGGATCATCGGCATCGGCTGCGGATCCGGCGAGTACAAGGTGCTGGCCGACCGGGACGCCGATGAGGCCGACAGGCAGTTCACCGCGCACGCCAAGCCCGTACTCGCCCGAGTGGTCGAGGCCGACCGGCTCACGCCCGGTTCCAGCTGTGTCCGCTGCGAGGGGCTGACGGGCTGCGAACTGCCCCACCGCACTCCCGGCATTCTCGGCGTGCCCGGCTCGCGCCGCCCCCGGGCACGGCGTTCGGTCTCGGCGACAGATCTCCGCGTCCACGGCCAGTGCCCGGCTCAATTCCACCTCACCCGTGTCCTTCACCTGAAGTCCGGAGCGCCCGAGAGCCTGCCGATCCGCAGGGGTCGCGCCGTGGACGAGTGGCTCAACCTCCGTCACGAGGAGAGATGCTGCCGTGACGCCCCACTGCCGGACGTCCTCCCTGGGCTGACCGCATCCGAGTTGCCGACAGCACTGGCCATGCTGTCCGAGCACCAGCGAGCATGCCCGCTCGACGGGCTCCCGCCCACGGAGCACGTTCGAGTGCAGCACCGGCTCACGGCGTACGATCCGGAGCTCGACGTCGTTCTGATCGCCGACCCGGACCTCCTCTACACCCGCGCTGGTGGCTGGATCTGGCATGAGACGAAGACGGCCGCGAAGCGTCCCTGGGAGGGACGGGGCCTGATGGAGTCGTACCCGCAGCTCGCCTTCGCGGTGCTGATGATGGCCGCGGGGGTCCTCGACGGAGATCCGCGCCGTTCCCTGATCGAACTCGAAGTGCTGTACAACGACGGATCGCGCTGCGAGGAGATCGACCCCGGCGATCCGGACACCCAGGCCGAAGCCCGCCGCATCATCGCCGCACTCGCCGGACCGTGGGCCGTCGACGAGACGTACGCCCCCCGCCCTGACGAGCACTGCGACGGCTGCGACGTACTGGCGCACTGCGCGGCGGGCCGCACCCACCTGGAGCCCCGATGACCACCATGCCGGCCCCCGGCTGGCCCCCCTCCCCGGACGACGACTGGTCCGCTCACCGCGGCGTCCCTTTGATGCGCACCCTGGCCACCGCGCTCACGGTGCTGGATGCATCGACCGGACCCGAAGTCTTCATCCTGCCCTATCCCCCTGAGGTCCAGCGTGCGCTGGACCGGACGGTGCTCGCGTGTCTGGAACGCGGCGCCGAGCCCCCGGCGTGCCTGCCCGACCTGCTGTTCTGGTGCCGCGAGCGGCCGGTGGCCGATTGGCCGATCGATCTGCCGCCCGAGACCGTGGGCCCGCACGACCTGCTGCTCGATCCCGACTCCTCCCGGCCCACCGAACTCTGCTACGAGTGGGCCGAGCAGTCGTCGGACAGCGCGCTGGTCCTGTACGACCGCGAGGTCATCCGTACCGCTCTCCGGCTCTGCCGTGAGTACGGGGAAGAGGACGCGTACACCGAATTCCGCCGGCTCCTCGTCACACGGCCCGTGCTCACCTCGGCCGAGGACTTCGCCCTCTCGATGGATCACGTGCTCGACCCGGTGAAGGAGCTGCTCAGCAGGATCTACCGCCCCGTCCCGGACAGCTATCTCCGGGGTGGCGGGTACGCCGCGTGTGGCCGCTGCCTGACGTTGCTCACCCCACTGCGCGACGGAGGCTGGTGGTGCGAGCGGGATCGGTGCCGCCGTCGGGGCAAGCCTCCGGTAGGCCGCCGCTACCCGCGGGAGGAGGTCGGCGAGCTTCTGCAGCTGGCTCGTCCGCTGCGTCAGTTCGTCACCGGCCCCGGACGGGCCGAGGCCGACCTGGAGGCGCGACTGACCGCGCTGGGGCTGAAGGTACGGATGTGGCCGGCGTACGACGCCTACGACGTGCACATCACCTTCCCCGACGACCACGTATGGGCCATCGACGTCAAGGACTGGGCTCATCCCGCGTTCCTCGGGCGAGTGGCCCGCTCGGTGCCGCAGCAGCCCCCGTACGACGAGGCCTTCTGGGTGGTCCCGCAGGACCGGGTCGACGACCGGCCCGGGTACGTCGCCGTGTTCGAGCGCCACCGTCCGGCCGCAGCGCGGCACGTGCCCTTGCTCACCGACACGGAACTGATCGCCCGCGCGCGGGAACGGCTCACGCGCACGGGGAAGACCACGCGTCGAAAGGAGGCCGGCGATGCGTGACCGCGAGAGCTGGCACAAGCCCGTCAGCAAGGAACTCGCGCGGCTGTGGGGCGAGGTGCCGCCCGAGCTGGGCACGGTGAAACCGAGCCTGCTGTGCCAGGTGGAGCTGGCTCTGCGGCTCCTGGAGCGCATCGCCCCCGAGGAGCCCGCATCCGGCGCGTACACCCTGTTCGGGGGTTACGAATTCGCCCGCTCCCGCGGCTGTGTCACCTCTCCGACCCACGAGGTGATGCTCGCCGCCGGTCGCCACCTGCTGTGGCATCTGCGTCGGCGGCGTACCTGGCAGCAGGCGCTGGAGACCTATCTGTCCCTCCCCGACCGGCTTCGCGCCTACGACGTTCCCGAGTTCCACCGGTCCGCGCGGCGTCGTGAATCAGTCGTCGCGTCCGATCGCTTCATGGTCTATGACACCGCCCTCGCAGCATTGCCCCCGCTCGCTCGCAAGCCCCTCCCCCTCGCCCCCGCGGGCCGCGCCACCTTCGTCGAACGGCGACGGCCGACGTCCGTCACGTTGCCGGCCTGGCTCCGGCCGGAGCCGGCTGCCGGCCACGCGCCCGAGGACGGGCGGCCCGGGGACGGCGCTCCTCTCGTGATCAGCCGGGCCGAGCTGGCCGAAACCGCACGCTGGATGGACGCGACCGAGCAGCAGAACGAGGTGGCGAGTCCGGGCCAGTGGGAGGATCGCCTCGCCGAGCTGCACGTCTTCCCGCGCGACGCCGACGGACTCGGATTCACCGAGGAAGGTGATCTCCGCCTCGACGGGCTTCTGCACCTCGTCGGCATGGTCGGAGCGGGCAAGTCGACTCTCATGACCCTGCTCGCGGTCTGGGGGACTCGTCGCACTCCCCAGCTGCGCACCACACTGATGGTGGGCGACGTCGCCGAGCAGCTCCGTATCACCGCTCTTCTGCGCGATCTCGGTCTGACGGCGGCCCCCGTGCTGGGGCTGACCACACGGGAGACCCATGTCCAGCGGCTGCACCGCCGGCTCGGCTCCCGCGGCCTGCACAACCTCCTGGACCACGACGACCCCGGCTTCGATCACCTCAGCACAGTGTGCGTCGTGGATGCTCTGCGGGGTACGGAAGCCGCCCAACCGCTGCGGTTCGCGGACGCGCCGTGTACCTCGCTCCACCCGGAGAAGCCGAGGAAGGAAGGCGAGACGCCACCCACGTCCGATGGGCTGCCCGAGCCGTATCAGCCGGGACAGCGGCGCTCCGCATCGGATCAGGGCGGCGCCCCGGAGGTCAAGGGCACCCCGCACGGCTGCCCGGCCTGGGCCGCCTGCCCCCGTCACAGCACCGCCCGTGAACTCGTCGACTCCCTGATCTGGGTGGCGAATCCGGCGAGCCTCGTCCAGTCGGCCGTGCCCCGCCATCTCGGGGACGAGCGCCTGCGCCACCTGGAACTGGCCTGCCTGCGCAGCGACATCATCATCGTGGACGAGGCCGACTCGGTCCAGATGAAGATGGACGAGATCTTCGCTCCCTCGGCGACACTCGTCTCCCCCGGCCCCGAGTCGTGGCTCGACCAGGTGCAGGCACATCGCGTCGAAGAGCTCTCCCGGCAGGGCCGGCTGCCACTGACCGACCAGGAGGTCGAACGGTGGTCCGCGTCCCTGACCGTGGTCCACGCCGCGACGGACCGCCTCTACAAGCTGCTGATCTCCGACGCGGAGCTGCGTGAGTGGGCCGACATCGAGTACTTCAGCCCGTGGACGCTGCAGGAGAAGCTGCTGCGCTCATGGTTCGCGCAGGACACGGTCCCCGGCGTGCCCGATGGTGTGCCCGACGAATCGGAACTGTACGAGGCGTACGAGGACGACGCGCCCGAGCCCGCTTCCCCGGGCCCTGAAGCGGATGCGCGCCGCGCCGAACTGACGGAGCGCTTCGATGACTTCCGCGACGATCCGCTCGGCGGCCAGGGCCCTTACGGCAACACGACCGACGACCTCGTGCGTCTGTCTCAGGACCTACTCACCACGCTGTCCTCGTCCGACACACGGGCGCGCGTACTCGCGGTGCTGCGCCCCCTGCTGGCCGGCACTCCGGCGGCGGATCGGGCCAAGGACGAGGAGTGGCTGGATCTGGCCGCCCGCCGTCTGGAGTTCACCCTGCTCCTGAGCGCCCTCAACCAGCGACTGGACCGACTGGTCTATCTGTGGCCGCAGGTCGAGGCCGCCCTGCACCTCGACTCGACGGGCAACGAGCTCTCCCGCCGCCCGCCTCTCGACTACGCCCCGCTGGTGCCGGAGGCCCCCATGGGCAACGTCCTGGGCTTCCAGTACCTGCCCGACGAGCGGGAGCGCGACGTCGAAGGGCGGCACAGCGGCACGTTGCGCTTCTTCCGGTGCGCCGGAGTCGGCCGTGAGCTCCTGCTCACCCTCCCCGACGTGGGCGCCGACCCGGGCCGCGGCAGGAGGGGGCCGCACGTCGTGCTGATGTCCGGCACGAGCTGGGCCGGCACCTCCACGCGCGCGCACCTCGTCGCGCCCGTGGGCGCGGTACTGACCCCCTCCGCCCGCTCGCTCGAGGCCGTGAAGCAGTCGGTCTTCACCACGCACTTCCTGTACGACGACGAAGGCCGGCCCCTCAGCCTGTCCGGTACGGAGCCCAAGGCCCGGCCGGCGGCCTGCAGGGCCATGGTCCGACGGCTCGGCCTGCCCGGCCGGGGCGGTGCCCCCAGCCCGTTGGAGCAGGAGCTGGCCAAGGTCACCGACAGCCGTCGGCGCAGGGCGATTCTCCTGGTCGGCAGCTACAAGGAGGCGAACACCGCGGCGGATGCCCTGCATGACATCGAGCGCTGGCAGGGGCGGGTCCGCGTCCTGGCCGCCGACGATGCCGACCTGGAGCAGGCCGTACGAGGCTCGGGACCGGTCCGGCCGGAGCAGGAGCGGGCCACCGTCCTGCGCCGTGGTGACCTCGCCACCTTCGCCCAGGACCCCACGGCGGAGATCCTCGTCGCGCCGCTGATGGCCGTGGAGCGTGGACACAACATTCTGAACGCCCAGCGCAACGCGGCCTTCGGTACGGCACTGTTCCTCGCCCGGCCGCACCCGCGCCCCGACGATCTTTCCCTCGCGGTGTTCGCGATCAACGACTGGGCGGCACGCTTCACCCGCGACGAACCCGGGGTGCCTCAGGGCACCTTCACCGAGCTGGCCATGGCGGCGCCGCAGCTGGACGAGGCCGGCCTGGCCTTCCGGCATGTGGCACGAGGTGAGTGGCGGCGGCTGTTGTCGCGCCGGTACATCTACTCCCGCCTGTCCGGCAAGGAGAAGACGTCCTTCACCTGGGACCAGCTCGTGACGCTCTGGCAGGTCATCGGCCGTCTGGTGCGCGGTGGCGTACCGGCCCGGGTGGTCTTCGTCGACGCCCGGTTCGCCCCGCGCACGGCCAGGCTGCTCTCGCCGGGTGCCGCATCGGCGCCCGTTCCCCATGAGGACGGCCTGCTTACCGGCCTTCGGGACGTTCTCGCCCCGTACTTCGATGACGCCGCCCCACCCTCTGACTGCCCCGATCCGGCAGACCCGGTGGTCGCCCGGCTCCTGTACACGCCGCTGTACAAGGCGCTGCGCGAGATCACCCACCACACCACCTGAACCTCTCGACCCGAAGTCCCCCCCGCGCGAAAGGACACGGCCTTGGCACGCCCCTACGATTCCATCCGCACCGCCGCCGCTCGCCCCGTCTCCATAGAGGCCTCCGCCGTCGAGAGGTACCGTGCGCTGCCGTTCCCCGAGGAGTGGACCAGCGCCCTGCTCACGCTCTGCAACGCGGGGCGTGACAAGCCGCTGGAGACGGTCCCCACGTTCCGTATGGACCAGGTGGTGCAGGCGCTCGCCCCGGACGTCCTGGTGAGGCCTCGCCCGAACCGGGCCCGCGGCGACAGCCGGGACTTCTGGCTCTACGTCCCCGAGGACGTCCCCGATCCGCTGCCCGATGCCGCTCTGAAGGGGCTCTTCGGTGCGTGGCTGAAGGATCTGCGCCCGGAGCCCGAGTACCGCGCCCTGCTCTCGGAAACGCGGTCGGCGCTGCTGGAACGGCCTCCCCGGTGGCAGGAAGACGTCTCGGTGGAACTGCTGCGGTACGAGCGACCCACCGATGGCGGAACGGCGGCGCCCGATTCCCGTCAGTTCCAGCTGGCCACCGACTGGCTGGCCCGGAGGATCCTCGCCCTGGAGCCCTATGACTACGGGGGTGGCCGACTCCGCTTCCGCGCCATGCCTCGCGGCCCCCTGGACCGAGGTGCCGAACTGGTCTCCCAGGCACTGGAGTTCGAGGGGTTCCGGGGCACCGAATGGTACTCCGTCGTCATCAACATCACGCTCCACACCGTGCCCTTCGATCCGCTGCCCCGCTTCCACGTGCACACGCACATCCGCCGGTACGCGAGCAGGGTGAGCGCCAAGACCGGCCGACTGTTCCTCCCGTTCGGGCGCAAGACCACGGTTCTGCTGCGGCCGCGGGTGCCCTGGCTGCCGGGGGCCCCGGCGAGCGACCGGTTCGCGGTGGCACGGCTGGCCTGGAGCCAGGGCGGTTACGACTGGGCCGGAGGCGGTCCCGCCGGGATGCTGCGCGGCATGTCCCTCCGGGAGGCGTTCCCGGACGCCGAGGCCATCCTGACCGACCCGGCGGCATGGCTGAAGGACGACATGCGGGCGGCCGTCCTGTACAGCACGGCCATGGGCTCGCACGAGGTCGGCCCCGGCCTGATGACGGACCAGCGGTCGAAGATCGTGGAGTGGGCCCTGCAGGCCCTCCCGGACCAGCTGCGACCGGTGCCCGCCCTGGTGCGCACCCGCCTGTCCGGCAGTGCGCCGGCGAACCCGCGCAGGGAGCCGTCGAAGGAGCCGGCCAAGACCGAGGCAGAGCGCGTGCGCGCGGAGGCACGCCGCGTCGGCGCCGCATACGCGCTGCGGCAGATGTCCCAGCCGCTGGGCGCGGGTGAGGTGCCCATCCTGGAGACGCGACTGCTGTGGCAGACGGCGGAGATGCGGGACACCGCGATCGCCGCACTGGTCGCGCACCTGGACCTCAAGGGCGACGGAGGTGTGCCGACCTCGGCGGATGCCTACGACGGCACCGTGGACCTGGAATGGCAGTCCCCCGAACTCACCGTGCGCCTGCGCTGTCGCAGGCTGACGCATGGCCTCGGCCACGACCTCGCCCTGCCGGAGGGCAGCCGGCACTCGCGGGAAGCCGTCACCACCGCGATCCGGGACCGCCGCCGCGAGGTGGCGGCCTTCCTCGCGAAGGACGACGCTCAGGCGCCCGCGGGAACGGCGCCCCTGCCGACGCTCGCGCTGGTGGAGATCGACCGGGCCAAGGACTTCACGTCCGGCGACCACGACGCCAAGTTCGCACTGCGGCTGGGCTGCGCCGACGCGGGAGTCCTGACCCAGTTCATGGCCGTGCCCAAGAAGGCCAAGGGCTACAACAGCGAGAAGAACAAGGAGTTCCGCGCGGCGAAGGCCTGGGACGACGGACTGCGCCAGCTGGGTGTGCGCGTCCACCCGGAGCACAGCCTGGGCGACCAACTGCCGGAGGGCATGCGGTACGCGGCGGTGTGGATGGTGCGCAAGAACCGGCGCAGTCGCACCAGGTGGGCCGGGTACGTGCCTGTCGCCGTGCTGGTCACGCCGGACCCGTCCGGTACGGGTCTGGCGAGGGTGGAGGGCTGGGACGACGAGGCGCGCGCCTGGGTGCCGTACCCGGTGATGCTCCTCCGGCTGACCAAGCGGGCCGAGGTGCCGACCGGCACGGTGCCCGTCCCGCGTGACGGGGAGGCCCCGGTCGCCCGGCTGTCCTGGTGGGCGGACATGACCGAGCAGCGACAGGCGACCGAGGAATGGCTGCAGCGGGTCCGCCGCACGTTGCGGGGGACGCCGACCCTCCTGCTGGCTCACGGGCAGAACATGCGCTCGCACTGGACGTGGCTGCAGGACGGCACCGTAGTGGCGGACAAGTTCCGCGACGGTCACGCCCCCGCGCGGCGCCTGGATCCGGACCTGCGGCTCGTGCGGGTGCGCACGGCGCGCAACCGGGAGACCGCGCAGTGGTGGGCCATGAACCCCGACGGCGCGAACGGTCTGGCCGCCCATCTGTGGACGGACCCGACGGCGGACGCCGAGTCCGCCCGGGTGTTCTGGTCGACGACGCCCAAGGCGCGCACCTTCAAGCTGTCGGTGGCGGCCGACAAGCTGGCTCCGCGCGTCAACTCCAAGGGCAACGTGACCGTGGACACCGACAAGGCCGCGTGGAACCCCGGCCTGGTGGAGCTGGCCGTACTCGGGTGTCACCCCGGCGACGGCGACGTACCGGAGGCACTGGCCCTCGCCGTCCATCAGCTCCGGCAGGCCCCCGATCTGCCGGACGCACTGAGCCTGCCGCTGCCCCTGCACCTTGCCGGTCTGGCCCAGGAGTACGTGCTGCCGACCCGCAACGAGGACGACGAGGACCCGGCCGGCTCCGGGGCCGACGCGGCGGCCGACGCCGATCCGGACACGGCGGCGGCGCCGGGGGTCGAGACCGCCCCCGGGCCGGAGCAGCTCACCCTGGACATCCCGCTGCAGCCGGGCCCTGCCGAGGAGAGCAGGGGAGCCGAGCCGCGCTGAGAAGTCGGCTAGTGCGGCCCGTCCGACTCTCTCGCCCATTGCCGGACGGGCCGCGCGTCGGGTGCCATGGGGTAGAGGAAGGGCCGGCGGGGATCGGCCTCCGCCCAGGGCACCAGGGCGTCTTCCGGGGTTCCCGGCGCGGGCAGGTGTGCGGCCAGGCGCCGGAACACCTCGCCCGCATGAGCAGGCCGGTCGGCCGGCTTCTTCGCCAGCATGTCCAGGACCAGGGTTTCGATCTCCTCCGGCACGTCCGGTCGCAGGGATCTCAGCGGCTCCGGCTCGGTCCCCGTGTGCAGACTCGGCACGACCAGCGGGGACTCGTGCTCGAACACCGGCCTGCCAGTGAGCATCTCGTGGATGAGGCAGCCGAGGGCATAGAGGTCGGTGCGCCGGTCGACGGGTTCGCCCATCACCTGTTCCGGGGCCATGTACAGAAAGCTGCCCAGCCGTTCCCCGGTCGTGGTGAGCTTCTTGGTGTCCGCGTCGAGGATCGCGGCCACACCGAAGTCGAGCACCTTCACGACGCCGTCCGTGCGGATACGGACATTGCCTGGCTTGAGGTCCCTGTGGACGACGCCGCGGGCGTGGGCCGCGGCCAGGGTGGAACAGATCTGCACGCCCACCGCGGCGGCTTCCGCCACGGAGAGCGGCTCGCGCTCCGCGATGTAGTCCCCCAGGTCAAGGCCTTGGACATACTGCATGACCAGGTAGTGCGTACCGGTTTCGACACCCAGGTCGTACACGGCCGCGAGCCCCGTGTGGTCGAGTTTGGCGACCGCCTTGGCCTCTCGCTCGAAGCGCGCGGCGTCCTGGGCGATCTGGGCGGCCGTGAGGCCGCCGAGCGGTGTCATCGTCTTGACGGCGACGCCTCGGCCCAGGTGTTCGTCGTCCGCCATCCACACCTGTCCCATGCCGCCTCGGCCGATGGCGCTCTTGATGCGATAGCGCTTGGCGATGAGCGTTCCGATGTCCATAGGTGACCGAGTGTGCCAGTGTCATGCACGGCGAGGAATCGCACCCCAGAACCCGCAGCGTGAAAACACCCATTCAATGCATTGACTTAGTTCACAGACGATGATGCGATGGAGACTCGACCATTCCAGCCCGCCGCCCCGCCCCACCCGTTACGGTGAAAGTCGCAGGTCGGCGCGGGAACGAGTGAGGGTTTTGTGGACGTCTTCAAGGTGCACGAGCAACTGATCGCCGACTACCGCTCCTTCACCACAAGTTCGGTCGTCCTGAAGAACGACCGGATCAAGAGCACGGTCGACGAGGCTCTTGTGCAGGGCGACCAGTGGCCCCACCCGTGGCTGTCGCTCAACCCCAGTTTCGAGCCCGGCGGCACGGTGACCCAGCTCGTACAGGAGGGTCTGCTGCACCCGGAGTGCGAGCGGATCTTCCGCGTCGGCAAGGAGAGGGACGGCTCACCGCAGCAGGGCCTGCCGATCGCCTTCCACCGGCACCAGCGGGACGCCGTCCAGGCCGCCCGCTCCGGCAGCAGCTACGTCCTGACCACGGGCACGGGCTCCGGAAAGAGCCTCGGCTACATCGTCCCGATCGTGGACCGAGTGTTGCGGGCCAAGCAGGAGGGCGCGGCCTCCGGCGTCAAGGCCATCATCGTCTACCCGATGAACGCCCTGGCCAACAGTCAGAAGTTCGAGCTGGAGAAGTTCCTGCGCCACGGGTACGGCGAGGGCCGGGAACCGGTCACCTTCGAGCGCTACACCGGCCAGGAGAAGGAGGAGGAGCGCGACAGAATCCTGGACAGCATGCCGGACATCCTCCTCACCAACTACGTCATGCTGGAGCTGATGCTCACCCGGCCCCGCGAGCGCAAGGCGCTGATGCGTGCTGCCAAGGGGCTGAAGTTCCTGGTCCTGGACGAGCTGCACACCTACCGCGGCCGCCAGGGCGCGGACGTGGGCCTCCTTGTCCGCCGCGTGCGTGACGCCCTGGCCGCGGACGACCTGCAGTGCGTGGGCACCTCGGCCACCATGTCCACCGAGGGCACTCTGGAAGACCGGCGCCAGGCCGTCGCCGAGGTGGCGACCGCCCTCTTCTCCACCCCCGTCACCCCGGACCATGTGGTCGGCGAGACCCTGGTCCGCGCCACCTCCGAGCACGAGCCGACCGACGCCGAACTCGCCGACCGGGTGCGGGCCAACACCCCCTCGACCTCCTACCTGGAACTCAAGGACGACCCGCTCGCCTCCTGGATCGAGACCGAGTTCGGTCTGCGCACGCTCACCGAGGGCCCGGACAAGGGCGCTCTCGTCCGAGCCGAGCCCACGACCGTCAAGGCCGCCTCCGAGAAGCTCGCCGCCCGCACGGGCGAGCCGGAGGAGGCGTGCGTCACCGCCATCCGCGAAACCTTGCACGCCGGCTCGCAGGCCAAGAACAAGGCGGGCCGGCCGCTGTTCGCGTTCCGGCTGCACCAGTTCCTGTCCAAGGGCGACTCGGTGCACGTGTCGCTGGAGGACGAGAACACCCGGCACATCAGCCGCACCTACCAGCTCCGCGTACCGGGTGCCAAGGAGAAGATCCTGCTGCCGCTGTCCTTCTGCCGCGAGTGCGGCCAGGAGTATCTGACAGTGGCCCGAGAGGAACGCAAGGACGGCTCGTTCGCCTTCCGGCCCCGTACCGAGGACGACGAGGACAACGGCTACCTGTACGTCAGCGCCGAGAACCCGTGGCCCGAAGAGACGGGCACGGCCATCGAGGAGCAGCGCTTCCCGGACAGCTGGGTGGTGACGGACGACAAGAAGAGCGTCCAGGTACTCGCCGACAGCCGGCGCAAACGCGTCCCGCAGCAGGTCTGGGTGAAGCCCGACGGATCGGTGGTCGACCGCGGACAAGGCCTGTACGCCGCCTACATCCCGATGCCGTTCATGTTCTGCCTCAACTGCGGCGTGAGCTACGAGTCCGCGCGCGGAAACGACTTCGCCAAGCTGATGACGATGGACCGCGAGGGCCGCTCGACGGCTACCTCCCTCATCAGCTCCAGCATCGTCCGCCACCTCAAGGAGCTCCCGACCTCCGAACTCGACGAGGACGCGCGCAAGCTGCTCACGTTCGTCGACAACCGTCAGGACGCCAGCCTCCAGGCGGGCCACTTCAACGACTTCGTTCTCGTCACCCAGCTGCGCGGCGGGCTCTACCAAGCCATGGTCGACGCCGGCGAAGAGGGCCTGCTGCACGAGGACGTGGCTCCCGCGGTGGTCGCCAAGCTGGGCCTGACGCCGCAGGACTACTCGCAGAACCCGAAGGAGCCGTCCAGGCAGGCGGGACGCACCCTGCGGGCCCTGGCCAAGGTCGTCGAATACCGGCTGTACCTGGACCTGGAGCGCGGCTGGCGGGTCACCATGCCCAACCTGGAGCAGACCGGCCTGCTGCGCCTGGAGTACGCGGATCTGGAGGAGATCTCCGAGGACGAGGAGCGCTGGGCCGGGGCCTGCTCCCCGCTGCGATCGGCTGATCCGGGCAAGCGGGCCGAGCTCTCCCGCATCCTCCTGGACGAGCTTCGGCGCGTGCGGGCCGTGGACTTCCCGTACTTCGAGCAGTCCGAGTACGACGAGCTGCGCAGGCTGTCGTACCTGCTCAACGACACGTGGGGGCTCGCCGAGACGGAGCGCACCCCGCCCCCGCCCGGTACCGCGTACGTTCGCCCCGGCCGGCCGGGGCGGCCGCGTGGAGAGATCAACCTGACCGCCCGGTCCGGCTTCGGCCGGTTCTTGCGCAGGCCGGGCCAGTTCCCGGCGCTGGGGCGGCCTCTGGACATGGCAGAAGCGCAGGAGCTGATCGTCGATCTGGCGGGTGTCCTTGCGGAGGCGGGTCTCCTGACCGAGGTCCCCACCGGACGAGGTGAGGCGCCCGGCTACCGCATCAACCACACCACCGTGGTGTGGACGGCTCGGGACGACGAGTTCGGTGCCGTGGACCGGCTACGCCGTACATACGGCAAGGGCCAGGGCCCGCGTGTGAACCCGTTCTTCAAGAACCTCTACCAGAACGTCGGCTCCGCACTGGCCGGACTGGTGGCCAAGGAGCACACCGCGCAGGTGCCGGCGCCGGTCCGTGAGGACCGTGAGGCCGACTTCCGTCTCGGTACGCCCCTACCGGTGCTCTACTGCTCCCCGACGATGGAGCTGGGCGTCGACATCGCCAGCCTGAACACGGTCGCGATGCGGAACGTGCCGCCCACGCCCGCCAACTACGCCCAGCGCAGCGGCCGGGCGGGCCGCTCGGGGCAGCCCGCCCTGGTGACCACGTACTGCGCCACGGGCAACAGCCACGACCAGTACTACTTCCGCCGCTCGGACCAGATGGTCGCGGGTGCGGTCGCCCCGCCCCGATTGGACCTCGCCAACGAGGATCTGGTGCGCTCACACATTCACGCCATATGGCTGGCCGAGACGAATGTCGAGCTGGGCAGGCGCATTCCACACTTCGTGGACGCCGACGGCGACGCGCCCTCGCTGCGGATCTACCCGCAGTACGTCGAGAAGGTCCAGGACCCCGCAGCGCAGCGGCGCGCCCTGCGCCGGGCCACCGCCGTCCTCAAGGATTCGATGGATCGGCTGGCCGCCACCTCCTGGTGGGACGAGCAGTGGCTGGAGCGGACCGTCCGGATGGCACCGGGCGGATTCGACCATGCGCTCGGCCGGTGGCGTGAGCTGCTGCGCAAGGCACTGAAGGAGCGGGAGACCCAGCACCGGCGGATCCTCGACAACACTCTGGGCAAGGAGGCCTCGGCTCAGGCCGAGCGCCGCCGCCACCAGGCGGAGACGCAGCTGAAGCTCCTGAAGAACGAGGACCGGAACGGCAGCACGCTGCTGTCGGACTTCACGCCGTACCGCTACCTGGCCTCCGAGGGCTTCCTGCCCGGCTACTCCTTCCCCCGACTGCCGCTGGCCGCGTTCATCCCGGGCACGGGCCGGGCCGCGCGGGGCGGTCGTGACGGCGACTACCTCCAGCGCTCGCGTTTCATCGCGATCCGGGAGTTCGGCCCCGGGGCCTTCATCTACCACGAGGGCAGCCGCTTCCAGGTGGACCGCGTCCAGCTGCCCACCAGCGCCTCGGGCGATCTGCAGACCGAGGAGGCCAAGGTGTGCGAGCACTGCGGCTATCTGCACGTGGGCGAGGATCTGGAGAACACCTGCGACTTCTGCAAGGCGGAACTCTCCGACGCGCGCTACAACCTCCTTCCCCTGCGGACAGTGTTCACCAAGCGCCGTGACCGGATCTCCTCCGACGAGGAGGAGCGCCAGCGGACGGGCTACTTCGTCGAGGTGTCATACAAGTTCAACAAGCACGGCTCCCGTGACGGCTCGCTGGGCGCGGCAGCCACGGAAGCGGGGGGAGCCGCGCTCGCCGAGCTGACGTACGGCGACAGCGCCACGGTCCGCCTCACCAACCTCGGCTACCGCCGCAGCAAGCAGCGCTCGGGCTTCTGGCTCGACCCCATCGAGGGCAAGTGGCTGGACGCCAAGAAGGACCAGGACAAGCCGGGCAAGCTGACCTCCGAGGAGCAGGACGGCCTGGAGAGCGCGGAGAAGGCGGACCGCAAGGTCCCGGTGATCCCGTACGTCCAGGACACCCGCAACATCCTGGTGCTCAAGCTCGCCGAACCGGTCGCCCCGGATGTGGCGATCACGCTCCAGTACGCCCTGGAGCGTGGCATCGAGGCCGAGTTCCAGCTGGAGGACGGCGAGCTGGACACCGAGCAGCTGCCGCCGCTGGACGGGGCGCGGGACCGCATTCTGTTCATCGAGAGCGCCGAGGGCGGGGCGGGTGTCCTGCGCCGCCTCCAGGCCGAGCCCGCCGCGCTGCGGCGGGCCGCCACCCGGGCCCTGGAGATCGCGCACTTCCGCCCGGACGGCAGCGACACGGGGGGCCGCGAGGACGGTCCCGCCTGCGAGATGGGCTGCTACGACTGCCTGCTGTCGTTCGGCAACCAGCGTCATCACCAGGTCATCGACCGCCAGCTGGTGAAGGACCTGCTGCTGCGCTTCGCCGAATCTCAGGTGACCGACTCCGGCCCCGGCACCACACGGGACGAGCACACGCAGACACTCATCGACGGTGCCGACAGCACGCTGGAGAAGCGGTTCGTGTCCTTCCTGGCCGACAACGGTCTGCGGCTGCCGGACAAGCAGCAGTTCTTCGTCTCCAGCGCGCTCTCCCGCCCGGACTTCGTGTACGACACGAAGATGGGCCCGGTCGCGGTCTTCATCGACGGCCCGCACCACGACGACGAGCTGCAGGCCCAGCGTGACGAGGACGCCCAGGAGCGCTTGTACGACGACGGGTGGGAGGTCATCCGCTTCCGCCACGACGACGACTGGTCCGAGGTCGTCCACAGGTACGGTTCGGTGTTCGGTGCCGGTGGCTGAGCCGCGTACCTCACTCCCCCGCCCCACCACTTCGCCTGAAAGGTCCCATCGATGACGCCGCCCACCACCACAACACGCGAGGAGGCGGCCGGAGCACGATTCGCGGTCGGTTCGCTGGTGCGCGCCCGCGGCCGCGAATGGGTCGTGCTGCCCGAGTCGACGCCCGAGCTGCTGGTGCTGCGACCGCTGGGCGGCACCGATGACGACATCGCCGGCGTGCTGACCGCCCTGGAGCCGGTGGAGCACGCCCGCTTCGCCCCGCCCAGCCCGGCGGACCTGGGCGACCAGTCGGCGGCCGGGCTGCTGCGCAGCGCCCTGCGGATCGGGTTCCGTTCCAGCGCGGGCCCGTTCCGCTCCCTCGCCGGCATCTCCGTGGAACCGCGCCCCTACCAACTGGTGCCGCTGCTGATGGCGCTGCGCCAGGAGACCGTGCGGCTGCTGATCGCCGACGACGTCGGCATCGGCAAGACGGTCGAGTCCGGCCTGATCGCGGCCGAGCTGCTGGCCCAGGGCGACGCCCGCGGCCTTGTCGTCCTGTGCAGTCCGGCACTGGCCGAACAGTGGCGGGCCGAGCTGCGTGGCAAATTCGGCATCGAGTCCGAGCTGGTGCTGTCCTCGACGATCGGACGGCTGGAGCGCAGCCGAATGTACGGGCATTCGGTGTTCCGCCCGGACCGCAACTACGTCGTCTCAACCGACTTCATCAAGTCCCCGCGCCACCGGGACGACTTCATCAAGAACTGTCCCGACCTCGTCATCGTGGACGAGGCCCACACCTGCGTCGCGGACACCGCCGCCCAGGGCGGCGGCAAGCAGCAGCGCCAGCAGCGCTACGCCCTTCTGCGTGCCCTCGCCGACCAGCCAGAGCGCCATCTGCTGCTGGTCACGGCGACCCCGCACAGCGGCAAGGAAGAGCCGTTCCGCAACCTCCTCGGCCTGCTCGACAAGCGGCTGGAATCGGTGAGCCTCGACCGCGACGCGGGCCGTGACCTGCTGGCCCGGCACTTCGTGCAGCGCCGCCGCGCGGACATCCGGGACGACTTCCGCGACGACGCGAACTTCCCCAGCGACCGCCTCTCCGCCGAGGTCGACTACACCCTGCACGCCGACTACCGGCAGCTCCTGGACCAGGTCATCTCCTACGCCCGGGAGACGGTCCGCAGTGCGGACGGCGCCCTCCAGCAGCGCGTCCGCTGGTGGTCGGCGCTCGCTCTCCTGCGCGCCCTGGGCTCGTCTCCCGCCGCCCTGCGCAAGACGCTGCACACCCGGGCCGGCGTGCAGGACGCGGACTCGGTCACCGAGGCCGACGCGATCGGCAGCCGGACCGTCACGGACCCGGCCGACGACGAGTCCGCCGAGTCGGCGGACGCCGTCCCCGGCGCGCTGCTCGCGCCAGGAGCCACGGATCCGGGCGCCGAAGGCCTGGACGAGGCGGACCAGGCGCGACTGCTGGCCATGGCCGAGGCCGCGAAGGAGCTCGCCGGCCCAGCCAGGGACCGCAAGCTGAAGCAGCTGATCACCGCGGTGAAGGAACTTCTGGACGAGGGCTACAACCCGATCGTCTTCTGCCGCTTCATCTCCACCGCCGAGTACGTCAAAACCCACCTCGACGCCGCCCTGAACAAGGGCGGCAAGGGCAAGAAGGGCGCCCAGCAGAAGACGTACGCGATCGAGGCCGTCACCGGTGAGCTCTCCCCGGACCAGCGCGTCACCCGCATCGCCGAGCTGACGGAGGAGAGCGAGGACGGCCAGGCACCCCCGGAGCGTCGCGTCCTCGTGGCCACTGATTGCCTCTCCGAGGGCGTGAACCTCCAGGAGAGCTTCGACGCGGTCATCCACTACGACCTCGCCTGGAACCCCACCCGCCACGAGCAGCGCGAAGGCCGCGTCGACCGCTTCGGCCAGCGCCGGGACATCGTCAAGGCGGTCACCCTGTACGGCTCCGACAACGCGATCGACGGCATCGTCCTGGACGTCCTGCTGCGCAAGCACGCCCGCATCCGCAAGGCGACCGGCATCTCCGTCCCCGTCCCGGATTCGTCCGAGAACGTCATGCAGGCGGTCCTGGAGGGCCTGATCCTGCGCGGTGAACGGCCGGAGTACGAGCAGGAGGGCCTGTTCACGGTGGAGTCGGCGGCCGGCAAGCAGACGGCCGAGCTGCACGACGCCTGGCAGAGCGCCGCCGAGCGGGAGACGGCCTCCCGCTCCCGGTACGCGCAGAACGCGGTGAAGAAGGACGAGGTGGCGAAGGAGGTCGCCGAGGTGCGGGCCTCGCTCGGCACCGGCGACGAGGTGCGCCGCTTCACCCGCCACGCGCTCACCGCCCTGCGCGGTGTGGCGGGACCGCTGCGCGGCCAGGCCGACGGCTTCACCATGAATTCCGAGGCGCTGCCGGCGCCGCTGCGGGACGCGTTCAGCTCCTCGCTGGGTCCGCGCCACCCGCGCCCGGTGGTCTTCCACGACGCGCCGACCGCCCCGCGCGGCGAGGCGGCTCTCACGCGTACCGACCCGGTGGTGGCCTCGGTCGCCCGCTTCGTCCTCGACGCGGCGCTCGACGACCAGATGCCCGTGTGGCAGCGTCCGGCCCGGCGCTGCGGCGTGGTCCGTACGACCGCCGTCCCCAAGCGCACCACCTTGCTCCTGGTCCGTTACCGCTTCCAGCTCACCCTGCCGGGCCGCGACGGCGTGAACCGTCAGCAACTGGCCGAGGACGCCCGGCTGCTGGCATTCCGCGGCGGGGCTTCGAACCCCGACTGGCTGTCGGAGGAAGAGGCCATCGCCCTCCTGGACGCGCGTGCCGCGGGGAACACCAAGCGGGAGTTCGCGCAGGAGCGCGTCGAGGGGATCCTGGGCTCGCTGGAGTCCCTGATGCCGGTCCTGGAGCAGCGCGGAGAGGAGCTGGCCGACCGCCTCCTCGACTCGCACCGCCGGGTACGCGGCGCCTTCCGTGACGTACGCGGCGCGACCGGCCCGGCCCGGCGCGGTCTGCGCGTGGAGGTCCAGGGCCGTCCCGACGTACTCGGCGTGTACCACTATCTGCCGGTCGCCGTCCTGGGCGGTACGGACGGTACGGCCGCGAGCGACACCAGCACGACCGGAGCCGGCACGAACGGCGCCGACACGAACGGGGAAGCACGCTGATGAGCCTCGCGAAGACCATCGTCACCGACTCCGTCCTCACCGTCGGCGGCCTCCTGCCGCCCGACATGCTCACCCGCGTCCGGGATGGCAAGGACATCCCCGGCGCCCAGCCCTCCGACTACGGCCTGTTCGCGGCCAACGACACGGTCCGCGACGCGGCCGAGCGCTCATGGGCGTATCTGAAGGGCGTGTGGACGGCCTACCAGGACGCCCTCGCCAGGGACGGCGCACTGGACAGCGCGTCCATCGCCGCGGTGGGCGTGACCGTCGAGCGCTGGCTGCTTCCGCTGTTCGAACAGCTGGGGTACGGGCGACTGCCGGACACGCCCGCGGAAGGACTGCCGTCGGCGGACGGCGAGAAGAGCTTTGCGGTCAGCCATGTCTGGCAGGGCGTGCCGATCCATCTGACGGGCTGGAACGTCCATCTGGACCGCAAGACGGCGTCCCTGCCCGGCCCGGTCCCGCAGTCGCTGCTCCAGGAGTACCTCAACCGCAGCGGTGATCAGGCCCTGTGGGGTCTGATCACCAATGGCCGGCTGCTCCGGCTGCTGCGCGACTCGACGTCGATGGTGGGCTCGGCGCACGTCGAGTTCGACCTGGAGGCCATCTTCGAGGGCGATCGCTTCGCCGACTTCCTTCTCCTGTGGCGCCTGACCCACCGCTCCCGCTTCGAAGCGCACGGCGAGCAGGGCCCGGCCGGCTGCTGGCTGGAGAAGTGGCGTACGGAAGCGATCGCGAGCGGCACCCGGGCGCTGGCCCAGCTCCGCCTGGGCGTCGAGAAGGCGCTGGTGACCCTGGGCAGCGGATTCATCGCCCACCCGGCGAACACCGCGCTCCGCGAGAAGCTGCACGAGTCCGAGGTCACGGTCCGGACCATGCATCCGGCCCTGCTGCACCTCGTGTACCGACTGCTCTTCCTCTTCGTCGCCGAGGACCGGGGCCTGCTGATCCCCGACGGCGCCGAGGACGAGATCCGCGAGCGCTACGAGAAGTACTTCTCGACCACCCGCCTCCGCCGCACGGCCACTCGCCGCACCGGCGGACCGCACGGCGACCAGTGGCAGGCGCTGAGCTTGGTCCTGAAGGGCCTGGGCTCGGAGGGCGGCGTCCCGGAGCTCGGCCTGCCGGGCCTCGGCGGCCTCTTCGAGCGTACGGAGGAGGACACGGTCCTGGACGGCCTGGAGCTGTCCAACGAGGCCCTGTTCACCGCGGTCAAGGCCCTGTCGGTGGTCCGCGACCCGAAGCTGAACCGCCCCCGCCGGGTGGACTACCGCCACCTGGGCGCGGAAGAACTGGGCTCCATCTACGAGTCCCTGCTGGAACTCGTTCCGCGCTTCAACCCTGCGGCGAACACCTTCGAACTGCGCACCCTCGCCGGCAACGAGCGCAAGACGACCGGCTCGTACTACACCCCGTCCTCCCTCATCGACTGCCTGCTCGACTCCGCCCTCGACCCCGTGATAGACGACGCGGTCAAGTCGGGCACGACGAGGGAGGAGCAGGAGGCGGCGCTGCTCCGCCTGACGGTCTGCGACCCGGCGTGCGGCTCCGGCCACTTCCTGGTCGCGGCGGCCCGCCGCATCGCCAAGCGCCTCGCAGCGGTACAGACGGACTCACCCGAGCCCAGCGCTGAGGCGACCCGGTCGGCGCTGCGCGATGTCATCGGCCGATGCATCTACGGTGTCGACCTCAACCCGATGGCCGTCGAACTGGCCAAGGTCTCCCTCTGGATCGAGTCCCTGGAACCGGGCAAGCCGCTCAGCTTCCTCGACGCGCACCTGAAGCACGGAAACGGGCTGGTGGGCACCACGCCGAAGCTGCTGGCAGAGGGCCTGCCGGACGGCGCCTTCACGGTGATCGAGGGCGACGACAAGACGTTCGTGACGGGGCTGCGGAAGCGCAACAAGACGGAGCGGGAGGCCTGGGAGGACCGGCAGAAGGGCATCGACCAGGTCGAACTGTTCTCGACGTCGACCGCGCTGACCGCGTCGAACGCGACGATCGCACGGGCCGCGTCGGACATCACCAACGCCCGTGACGACTCGCTGGAGTACGTCCACCGCCAGCGGGACGCGTACCTGTCGCTGACTGAAGACCCCGACTCGGAGTACGTACGGGAGCGGGACCTCGCGGACGCGTGGTGCGCGGCGTTCGTCTGGGAGAAGACGAAGGAGGCCCGCCCGCCGGCCCTGACGCTCCAGGGCCTGCTCGACCTGCGGGAGGGCGGCTGGGCGAAGCTGCCGGAGGGTACGAAGAGCGAGGTCGCCCGGCTGCGGGAGGAGTACCGGTTCTTCCACTGGCACCTGGAGTTCCCCGAGGTGTTCTCGGTACCGGAGGATGCGGACGGCTCGGCGGTCGGGGTGGACGAGCGGACCGGGTGGGGCGGGGGCTTCAGCTGTGTGCTGGGGAATCCGCCGTGGGAGCGGGTCAAGCTCCAGGAGCAGGAGTTCTTCGCCACGCGGAACGAGAGGATCGCGACGGCGAAGAACAAGGCGGCGCGGGAGCGGCTGATCAAGGCGCTGGCCACAAGTGAGGAGCCGACTGAGCGTGCCCTGTTCTCGGACTTCGTCGAGGCCAAGCGCCAGTCCGAAGGCGTGAGCCACCTGCTGCGCGACTCGGGGCGTTTCCCGCTGGCCGGCCGGGGTGACGTGAACACCTACGCCGTCTTCGCAGAGACGGCGTCCCTGGGCATCGCCCCGCACGGGCGCTTCGGCCTGGTCCTGCCGACGGGCATCGCGACGGACGCGACGACTGCGCCGTTCTTCTCCAGCCTGGTGCGCAGTGCACGGCTCGCGTCGTTCCTGGACTTCGAGAACGAGGCGTTCCTCCTGAGCCGGGACGTGCACCACTCGGTCCGCTTCTGCCTCCTGACGGTGGCGGGCCGCGAGGAGCGGGTACGGGAGGCTTCCTTCGCCTTCGGCACCCGCTACATGGAGGACCTGCCGAGCCGCCGCTTCGCGATGCCGCCGGAGGAGATCCTGCTGGTCAACCCGAACACGGGTACGTTGCCGGTGTTCCGGTCGCGGCGGGACGCGGAGATCACGCTGGGGATCTACCGGCGGGTGCCGGTCCTCATCAGGGAGGGCGATCCGGACGGCAACCCGTGGGGGTTGTCCTTCATGAGGATGTTCGACATGTCGAACGACTCCCACCTGTTCCGTACGCAGGACGAGTTGTCGGCGGACGGGTGGGCCCTGAACGGCAACGTCTTCGAGCGGGACGGCCAGCGGTACCTTCCGCTGTACGAGGCGAAGATGCTCCACCACTTCGACCACCGCCTCGGCACGTACGAGGGCCAGACTGAGGCACAGGCGAACATGGGGACGCTGCCGAGGTTGACGCCAGAGCAGCATGACGATCCGGGGTTCGTGCCGATGCCGCGGTACTGGGTGCCGGAGTTCGACGTGGACGCGGGGAGGAAGGACAGGAAGGGCAAGCCGGTCTTGGAGCCTGGGGTGGCTTCGAGGTTGGCGGAGCGAAAGTGGGGGCACGGGTGGCTCTTCGGCTGGCGAGACATCGCTCGGTCGACGGACACCCGAACCACCATGGCCACGGTGCTTCCGCCGTACGGCATCGGGCACACCTACCCGGTGATGTTCCCCGGCGACGCCGAATCCGCTGCCTTCCTCCAGGCGTGCCTCAGTTCTTTCGCCTTCGACTACGCGATCCGGCAGAAGATCGTCGGCACGCACCTGACATACGGCTACATGTACCAGCTTCCTGTGCCGTCGCTGTCCTCACTCACGGGCCGCTTCCCTGACCTCGGATGGATCACACAGCGAATCACCGAGCTCGTCTACACGTCACGCGACATGGCTGACTTCGCTCGCGACCTGGGCGACAACGACACCCCCTTCCGCTGGGACGACCACCGCCGTGAGCTGCTTCGCGCCGAGCTGGACGCGGCCTTCCTGCACCTCTACGGCCTCGATCGCAGCGAGGTGGCGCATGTCATGGAGACGTTCCCCGTCGTCAAGCGAGACGACGAGGCCGCCCACGGCACCTACCGCACCAAGGACCTCATCCTCAACATCTACGACCGCATGGCCGAGGCCCAGCGGACCGGCACCCCCTACCAGACCGTCCTCGACCCGCCGCCCGGCCAGGGCCCCCGCCACCCCGCGTAGCCGTCGCCGCGCTGCCCGTCCGGGCGAAACTCGGACGGGCAGCGTGGCGTACTCGCCCTCTCCGTCCGCCCATCCACGACACCGCACAGGTAGCCGCCCATGGAACCCTGTAACTACCGCATGGTCGTCTCGACCGAGAAGGACTTCGTCACCGTCTCCGCCGAGGCCGACCGCCAGCTGCACCACTGGTTAGGTGACATGAAGCGGTACGACACGTCCGCACTCGACGAGGGCCGCAACGAGATAGCCGAGGGCGTCACCCTCGACCACGACGCCGCAGCCGGCCGACACGGCTCGTACTCGCGCTGGCGACTGCGCGAGACCCGCAATGAGAAGGACGGCACGTGGCAGTCCACGGTCGTCGTCCGCTCCGGCAGCCGCCATGACGCCCGCCGCACCTGGCTCCAGGTCGACATCGAGCATCAGCCCGCGCCGGACCAGCCGTACATCCGGGCCAACACGCCTGGCATAGCCAAGCTCCTGCTCGACGCACTCCCCGCCCAGGACGGACTCGCGGACGTCGGCACGGTGCCGAAGTTCATCGAGCCGGCTGACGTGGACGAGGTCATCGAAGAGCTCTGCGAGCAGAACCGCAGGCTCCCGATCATCGTCGCGAGTGTCCCTTACGGGCGCGACGCCGAGGCATGGACGGCACAGGTCGTCGAACCGGTCTTCCGGCACCTCACCGGCCTGGCCGTCACGTACGTCCTCCGGCCGGAAGCGCAAGCGGCCTTCAATGCCGCCCTCGAACACCACCCCGTCTTCGGCGGCGGCATCCGCACCTACCGCCCCGGCGTCGACCCGGCGTGGCGGCCCGACGCCCAGCGCCACCCGGTGATGTCCCGGACCACCATCGAGGCGAACCTCAAGCGCGCGGCGGCGATCCTCGCCTCCCTGCCTCAGCAGCTGGCCCTGAGCCACCCGCTCCCCGAGCCGTTGGACACCCTTCCCATCCAGCGCACCCGGCCTCGCCCGGCCACCGACAGTGCCAGCCTTCAAGAGCTCCAGAAGGAGCTCAAGGCCGCCAACGGACTACTGAAGGATGCCGAGGGGCAGGAGGAGTCCCGGGCGGTGGAGATCCGGGAGTTCCGGCGGCGACTCAAGCAGGCGGAAGACCGGGACTTCGACCAGATCGTCGAAAACGACCAGCTCTACGGCGACCTCCAGGACGCCCAGCGCCAGGTCCGCTTCCTGCAGAAGCAGCTCGAAGAGGCCGGCCTCCACGCTCTCGCCCACACCCCGGCTCCCGAACCGGTCGACCAGCCCGGTACGTTCTCCGAAATCATGAACCGCATGGACGAGTTCCCGTACCTGCGCTTCACGGGAAGCCCGAAGAAGACCAAGGACCTCGACGCCCAGTGCATCGGCAACTGGGTCACCGTCGCCTGGGACGCCCTGCACGCCCTGAACGACTACGCCGCCGCGTCCGCCTCCGGCACCGCCGGAGGCGACTTCCGCCACTGGTGCGACAACCTGCCCGACGACTGCGAGAACGCCTTCCCCTCCGGCAAGGTGAAGATGAAGGAGTCGGAGTCGGTCGGGAACAACACGGACTGGCGCCGCCAGCGCACGTTCCCCGTACCGAAGGCGGTCGCCGGGGAGGGCAAGCTGTTCATGCAGGCCCACCTGCGCATCGGCGGGGGCAACACGGTGTCGCCCCGGCTGTACTTCCACGACGACGTCCCAAGCACGGGACTCGTGTACGTGGGGTACATCGGTCCGCACCCGGACAACACGCAGACCTGATCGTCAGCGTGTGACGGCGAACCGTACGAACGCGGTCCACTCCAAGGCGCCGAAGGCCAGTTGGGCGCGGGCGGGCGCCTTGGAGTCACGGACGTGGACGGTGCTGGGTGTGAGGGCGGCCTCCAAGCATTCGCCGCCCTCCGCACCGCTGTAGCTGCTCTTGAACCAGGCGAGTTCGGGCGAGGTTTCGTCAGTACTCATGGCTCTCCCAACAGTTCCTGCATCAGGGCTAGGGACTCACGCGGAGTGAGCGCCTGCCCACGAATGCTTCCGTACCGCGCGGCCAGGATACGCACTTCCTCAGGATGGGTGATCAACTGGCCGACGCCTTGTACTTCCAAGTAGCCGACCTGCTGCTTTCCCTTGGGCGTGAGCAGGATGAAGGGTCCGTCCACCCCGGGATTCTCCTCGCTGTCCAACGGCAGCACTTGCAGAGTGATGTTGCGTAGCCGAGCAAGCCTCAGTAGGTGCTCCAACTGCCCCTGCCATACCTTGTGTCCTCCGAGCCTGCGCCGCAGCACAGACTCGTCGATGAGGGCAGTCACCATGGGAGCTGGCCACCTCGTCAGGATCTCCTGGCGGGCCAGCCGAGAGGCCACACGCTGTTCGACGGTCTCCTCGGACAGCAGCGGCTGTCGACCGTTCAGCACGGTCCGCATGAAGTCCTCGGTCTGCAACAACCCAGGCGGAGCAAGGGTGCTGTAGAAGTTGATCTCAACCGCGCTGGACTCCAATCGGGCGTAGCCCTTGAACCACTCCGGATGCCTCACCTTCGCCTGTGCCTTGGCCTTCTCGACGTCCTCGATCGCGGCCTTCAACAGCCCACCGGCCCCCAACAGCTCGTCCGCCGCCTCCAGGAACTCCCGCTGCGGCGTCCGTCTCCCTCGCTCCAGGGAGGAGATCAGGTCCTCGCTGTACCCGAGCCGGTCGCCCAATTCCCGCTGCGTGAGCCCGGCCCGCTCCCGCAGCAGCTTCAGCTGCTTCCCGATCGCCCGGTTCAGAGCAGTGCTCTGCTCTTCCTCCTCGTACGACTCCTCCGGCTGCTCCGGCTGCTCCGGCTCCGACACGCGCACCCCCTGACGTCACGGCCGACACCCCGTACAGGACACGGCCCGCACCCGTACAACCACCCTCCGTACCGAGGGCTCCTCTGGTCAGGGTAGAGCCGCCCGACCACGCTCAGTGACATGAATGCACAGATCTCCACCCACCGAGCCACCCCGTACGTTCCGTCCGCCGCCCTCCACTTCACCCAGCTGTTCAGCGCCACCCCTCGCGGCGCCCGGCTTGCCCGCCTGCTGACGGTCCACCAGCTCACCGCGTGGGGCTGGCCGCCGGCCTGCGCGACCGCCGAGGCCGCCGCGCTGGTCGTCGCCGAGCTCGCCGCGAACGCGGTGACCCACGGCCGGGTCAGCGGCCGCGGCTTCCGTCTCACCCTCACCGTGACCGACGCCGACGCCGACGCGGGCACGCTCCGTATCGAGGTCACCGACCCGCGCGGGGAACGCGCACTCCCGCCCGGTTCTCCGACCGCGACGCCCCTCGCCGAGTCGGGCCGCGGCCTGCTGCTCGTGGACGCGCTCGCCACGCGCTGGGGCACCGCCCCGTACCCGCCCTCCGGCAAGACCGTCTGGGCATGCCTCCCACTCCTCTGAGGTCGCATACGAGACAGTCCGTCCACAGGTGAACACGCCACGTGGACAACGGCCATAGGAGGTGGAGAGAATTCTGGTCACACCGTCAGGCCCAGAAGTGGTGGGGAGTACCACTCGGCCCGGGGACCGCCCGCACTCGGGTCGGCCCGGCCGTCGGCCGATGGCGGGGAGGCGGCACGGGGGTGTCGCGTGGGGGAAGGACGTACGGGTGGGGGAGAACAGCGCCGTGGGCGCGGTACCGCGCATTCCGCGGGGCACCGAGGTGTACGGCGGCGCGGACGGGTCCGTGTCATGGAGCGGTGTCGAGTTAACGGCCGCCGTGATGCACGAACTGGGTGCCGGGCCGTGGGCCGAGCGGGTCGGGGACCTGGAGGCCACCCGGGACCTCGTCGCGGAGCTGCGCTCCCTGGCTACGACGGACATGGACACGAAGTTCATCAGCACCTTGATGGACAGTGAGCCGCAGCCGCTGCCCTGGCAGGTCGGTGAGGCCCTCGCCGAAGTGCTCCTCGAGCACTGGCACGGGGCGCTGTGGGTGTGGGACGGTGCCCGTGACCGTCGTACGCGCAAGGCGAGCCTGCCGGGGGCCGACCTGGTCGGGCTGTGTGTGGCGGACGGCTCGGCGCGGCTGCTGTTCGGCGAGGTCAAGTCCTCGTCCCAACAGGCGAGCCCACCCAGCGTCATGACAGGCTCAGACGGCATGATCGACCAGCTCAAGCGGCTGTCCGGACGGGACGACCATTTCACTCTCATGAAGTGGCTGCGCTCACGCTGCAGCACCCCCGAGCACAAAGCAGCCTTCCAGACGGCGGCCGGCCGCTATGTGAAGTCGAAGGGCACGGACATCCAGCTCTTCGGCTGTCTGGTACGTGACACCACCCCGGAACCGAGGGACCTGAGCGACCGCGCCGCTGTCCTGGCGAAGACGGTCGTCGAGCCGATGCACGCCTTGCTGACCGCGTGGTACCTCCCCGTGGCCATGACGACGTGGCCCCAGCATGTGGGGGTGCTCGACGTTGGCTGACCTCGGATGGCTGGAAGGCGCCCTGGATCCCGCCCTGGTGGACGAAGCCGGCCAACGGGCGCACCGCGTTCTCGTCGGCTCTGCTCTTCGGGCCGTGCACGGGGAGGTCCCGGAGGAGGGCCCGCTGGAGGCGAGCGAAGCGGTCGACTTCGCGGTGGACTCCCTGGATCTGCTGGCATGGGACGCGATCGCGGAGGATCCGAAGGCGGATTCCACACGGCGGCTGTGCGGGCAGATGTTCGCGCTGGCGCGAGCCCGGCTGCGGGAGCCGGATTCTCTGGAGGCGCGGTTCGAGCTGCTGCGTACGGTCTGCCTGGGCTGGATCGCCGACGAGACACCGCTCGCCGCCCGGCTGCTCGCGGACGTCGAGCTGCCCTCCGTGCCGGAAGTCGGGGAGGACTGGGAGTCCCGCGTCCGGCGCGGCACGGCCGACGCGTGGCTGTTGCTGCTGCGCAAGCGCGGGTGGGACGACCTCGACGCGCTGGAGGAGCTGCTCGTACGGCTGCGGAGCGAGCAGACGGTGTTCGAGGAGTCGTACCTCTCCGCTGCGGGCGACGACGCCTGGCCCGCCACGTGGGCACTGGTCGCTCACTATCACCTGGCGAAGACGGCGGGGCTGCTCGCCGAGTACCTGGCGACCGGCAGTCTGATGCGCCAGCGCCGCCAGAGCCGCCACTACGGCGTCCGCGAGCGCGTCCAGTCGCACACCGACAGCGCCCTGGAAGCGGCCACCGCGTCCGCCGATCCCGATCTGGAGGTGCTCGTACGGCTGCTGACCGCCACGGCCGACCAGATCATCGACAACAGTCTGTGGACTGTGGCCCGGGCCGTCAGTCCCGAGGTGAACGCCTTCGTGGCGTCCCTCGTCGACCGGGGCCGTCCGCGCCCGATCTTCGAGGTGCTGCCGCCACAGCGCGTGGCACTCGCCGAGCAGGGCCTGATCAGAACGGCGCACCGGAGCGTGGTGGTGAGCCTGCCGACGAGTGCCGGCAAGACGCTGATCGCCCAGTTCCGGATCCTCCAGGCCCTGAACGCGTACGACAGGCAGCAGGGCTGGGTCGCCTACGTGGCGCCGAACCGGGCGCTCGTGAACCAGGTGACCCGGCGGCTGCGCCGAGACTTCGACGGGCTGGGGATCGGGGTGGAGCGGGTCAGCCCCGCCCTGGAGCTGGACGGTCTGGAGGCGGACATGCTCACGGATCGGAGCGAACAGCGCTTCCGGGTGCTGGTGGCCACTCCCGAGAAGCTGGACCTGCTGCTGCGGTCGGGGTGGCAGGAGAAGATCGGGCGGCCGTTGTGCCTGGTCGTGGCCGACGAGGCCCACCATTTGGGCGTGGACGAGCGGGGCATCAAGCTGGAACTGCTGCTCGCGACCGTCAACCGGGAGACCCAGGACGCGGGTTTCCTGCTCCTGACGCCCTTCATCGACAACGGGGACGTCATCGCCCAGTGGCTGGACAGCGAGAGTCGGCAGTCGGTCGGCCTTTCGGTGGACTGGACGCCCAACGACCGCATCCTGGCTCTGGCCAGGCGCGAGCACGCTCCCGGGGCGGGCGGCTTCCGCGTGGCCCTGGAAACCCTCGTCACCAGCCGGAGGACGCTCAGCGTCGCCGACATGCTGCCCCTGGACGGGATCCGCCCGCTCGGACTCTCCTGGTCTCAGGCGAACAGCCCGGGCAAGCTCGCGGCGGCCACGGCGACGGTCCTGGCCGAGCGGGGGCAGACCATCACGCTCGCGCAGCGACCGGACCATGCCTGGTCGATCGCCAAGACCATCGCCGGCGGGCGTGAGAACCTGCCGGACGTGGGCGAGGACCTCCAAGCGGTTCAGGATGTCGTCGGGGAGGAGTTCGGTGCGGACTTCCCGCTGACGGGACTGCTCGCCAAAGGTATCGGTATCCACCATCGGGGGCTGCCCGACGACATCCGCACCCTCACCGAGTATCTGGTGGAGGCAGGGGACCTGACCCACCTGGTCTCCACCACGACCATCGCCCAGGGCGTCAACTTCCCAGTGGCGAACGTCGTCCTCGCCTCCCACCAGTTCCCTTACGGGGTCGACATCCCGGCACCGGACTTCTGGAATCTGGCGGGGCGCGCGGGGCGGGTTGATCAAGGCGAGGTGGGCCTGATCGCGCTCGCCGCCACGGACGAGGTGAAGGCCGGGAAGTTGCGGGACTTCGTCGACCGCAAGGTGGCGGACCTGAACTCCACCCTCATCGACATGGTGTCGTCCGCCCTGAGCACGTACGGCCACCTCGACCTGCACACACTGGCGCATCTCCCCCAGTGGTCCGCCTTCGTCCAGTATCTCGCGCACACCTACCGGCAGATCGGGGACGGCGAGGAGTTCGCCGAGGAAGCCGAGCAGATCCTCCGCGGCACCCTGGGCTTTCAAGATCTTCGGCGCAGGAACCGCGGCTGGGCGGCGGAGCTGACCCGCAGCGTGCGGGCCTATGCGGAGCGGCTGTCAGGGAAGGCCCTGGGGCTTGTCGACACTACGGGTTTCTCCTGGGAGAGCGTCGCGGCCACGCTCGGCCGGCTGAGCGAGGCGCGGATCGACCCCGATGTGTGGGAGCTGCCGCTCTTCCAGGGGGATCGTCGGCCACTCGCGAAGCTCGTCGGTGTGATGCTGGAGATTCCCGAACTCAGGAATCATCTGGTCGAGATCACGGATGAACACGAGGGCCGTTCCGGCGACTTCATCGCCCGGGTCATGCAGGACTGGGTGAACGGTGCGTCCGTGCCACAGCTGGCCGCCGCCCATTTCCGGAAGACCGGTGAGTCCGACGGCCTGAAGGCGATCACCAGGTGCTGCCAGCGACTCTTCAGCGACATGGCGCCCACGGTCTCCTGGGGGCTGTCCGCCCTCCAGTCCCTCACCTTGGGGCGGGAGTTCGCCACACTGCACGCGGACACACAGCGCGAGCTGCGGAACACCCCGTCGTATGCCTTCTACGGCGTGCGCACGGAGGACGCGATCGCCATGCGCCTCGCGGGGGTGCCTCGGTCGGCGGCGGCGCCCATGGCCGTGGCGGTCACGGGCGAGCAGAGCCGCGTCGCTCCAGCCGAGGCCCGCGCCCGGCTGAGCGCGCTGCCCGCGGCGGGCTGGCGGTCGGCGCTGGGCCCGAAGGGTCCGGCCTACCGGAGGGTCTGGCGCATCCTGGACGGGGCGCAGTGAGGCGCCCGAGCGCCGGAACCCTCCTCTCCGGCGCTCACCGCACGCAGGAGGCCCACAGCGTGTAGGCGCGCCGCATCTCCGAGAGGAGCGCGGCCGTAACATCCGGTGTCCCGAAGGAGTCCACCGCCCGGTCCACCACTGTGCGCAGGTGTTCCGAAGTGATCCGGATCCGCTCCTGTCCGACGCGCTGCCGTTCGACGGTGAGCGCGCGGTCCCGCTCCCACAGGTCCTCCAGCGTCACGTCCCGGGGGTCCTCCACGTCGTGGACTGTGGGGACGCGTGGCAGGTCGTGTTCGGACAGGGACGGAACGGACCAGTCGTCGAGGCAGTCGATCTCGTCAGCCTCGCCGTCGAGGATGCGGCTCACCACTGCCCGGTCGGCCTCTGACCGGGCAACCTCGGCGGCGAGTACGTCAAGTCGGTCGAGCACGGCGGAGATGGCGGCTCGGTCACGCCGCCGCAGCAGGGTGTCCAGTTCGCGAGCGACTTCCCCGCCGGTCTCCTGCACCCGGTCGAGCAGGTCGTTGCAGCGCCCGATCTCGTCGAACGCCCGCTGCACGGCTCGTACGGCCAACTCGACGTTCCGCAGCCCCCGGTCCAGGTCGTCCCCGTATTCCTCGACCACCTCGGTCACATCCCCACCCCCGTCATCCGCATGCTCCTGACCGAATCCTAGGGATCTTCCGCAGGACGCGCCCTCAAGGGTTGACAACAGAGGAAGACATAGCGCTAATAGTCACTATGCCGACTATCGAGCTGGATGAGCTCACACATAGCAAGGTCATCTTCGCGGCCCGCGTCATGGGATGCAGCCCCTCGGAGGTGGTCAGCCGGCTGGTGGAGTCCTGGAGCTCGGCGGAGGAGGCCGACACCGAGCCGGAGGAGGTCCGGGTGCACGCCGTGTACCGCGGGGAGCGAGTCTCCGGCCTCTTCGATCCGGCCACCCGAGCGCTGACGGTCACCGCCGGACCCGGTGCCGGAAAGACCCACTCCTCCCCCAGTGCGGCGGCCATGGCCGTGATCCACGCCATCAACCCCGACCGCAATCCGAGCGTGAACGGCTGGTCCTTCTGGCGCGTCACGCGCACCGGCGAGGAGCTGAAGTCCCTGCGCAGGCCGCCGCGGACCGTGTGACCTGCCTCGTTTCCGCACCTCACCCCCGTCGACCCACCGAAAGGACGCGCACGCCATGACCACACAGAACGCCCCCGCCACCCACCTGCTGATCATCAGCGACCACGAGCCCCTCGCCTGGGTCCTGGAGAGCCAGCGCATGGCCTTCCCCGCGGGCCGCACCCGCGAGTCGCTCACCGTGAACAAGGGTGACGAGGTGCTGCTCTACACAACCCGCGGCTGCTTCGGCAACCAGACCCGGGACCTCGGCCGGGTCATCGGCCTGGCCACGCTCACCAGCGAAGTGAGCACACTGGACCGGCCGGTGACGTTCCACGAGCGCCGGTTCACGGAAGGCTGCCGTCTCCGCATCCACGGCCTGACTCCCTTCAGGGAGGGCGTGGCGCTGAGGGACCTGGTCGACCACCTTCAGGTGTTTCCCGAGCCCCGCAACTGGAACGTCCGGATGCGCAGGGCCTCCCTGAAGCTGCCCGAGGCCGACGCGGCGCTCGTCAAGCGCGAGCTGCAGCCGCTGCTCAAGCCCTACAAGGACGTCGTCGGGGACTACGCCCTCCCGCGTCGGTGAGGCGAGCTACGAGCGGACCAGCTCGGCACCCGGAACCGTCGCAAGCATCGGAGGCTCCGTCTCTCCCGCGTACCCCAGGAACAGGTGGGAGGCGGCGCGAGTGATCAGGACGTAATACCGCATCCGCAGGCCGGCCGCGGTGGGGTCCTCGCCGGCGTCCAGGTGGGTGTCGGGCACGAAGACCGCATCAAACCCGAGACCCTTGGCGCTCGCCCGGTTCAGGACCGTCACCCCCGGACGGTCGAGGTCGAGGGTGCGGTAGCGGCCGGTCGACTCGCCCACGTATGCCTGGAGGCGCGCGGGTGGGAGAAGGCGCTCCAGACGGCCGACCAGATCCATCTGGTGGCGGGTGTGGCGCAGGACCACACCGACGCGGTGTGCTGGGTGGGTGCCGGCGTACTCGGCGATGTGCGCGGCCACCTGCTGGGCGCTGCCATAGCGGTGCAGCGAGGGCGGGGGTCCCTGCCGGTCCGGCAGGGCGGGCGGGGAGCCACTCACGTGGAAGCGGGCGGCCAGCGCGGCCACCTGGCGGGTGGTGCGGTGCATGTCCGTCAGGTCATGGCGGTTCGAGCCGGTGAGGATGGTGCCGATCTCGGCCAGTGTGGACTGGGTGTCCGTGATGCGCTGACACTCGTCGGCGAAGACGGTCGTCTGTGCACCGATCAGGCGGCACAACCGGTAGAAGTCCGTCGGCATGTCCTGGCCCTCGTCGATCACGAGGTATGGCTGTGTCGTCATGCGGGTCAGCGCTGCCTGTTGGATGACGGCCGCCCAGTCGAACCAACCGTCGTCGGTCTGGGGAGCGGCGCTGCCCGTCCGAGCGCGGTGCCAGGCGTGCAGCCAGCGGTGAACCGTCGACACCTCCAGGCCCTCGCTCGGGCCCAGGGCCGCCGCCAGCGGTTCGAGCGACTGGCGAAGGAGATTGGAGCGGGTCAGCAAGGTGACCCGCTCACCGGTCAGCGCGAGCATGACCGCACGCTGCACTGCGAGGACGCTCTTGCCGGACCCCGGAGGGCCGGTGACCAGGTGAAACCCATCGAACGGGAGTCCGGACAGCAGGTTTCGCTGGTCCGGTGCGAGGGACAGGAAGTCCAGCGTCACCCGTTCATTCCCCCATCCCCGCGGCGGTCGTTCGGGCCGCACTGATCACGTCCTCGAAGTAGCCCGGTACGCCCCCTCCGCCGACGACGAGCACGCGGTCCAGGAGGGTGTTGCCCGTTTCGCAGCTGGTCTCGGGCAACAGGACGCAGGCGTGGCACGCGCCCCGGTTGAGGTTCCCGAAGCCCTGACCGGAGTGTTCGGCGCAGAGAGGGTCGGCCGAGCACCAGGCCGCCGTCTCGATCATGTGCAGCAGCGTCTCGGCGAGGTGCGGCGCTTCGCCCTGCTGGACCAGGCCGCCGAGCGTACCGGCGGCATCGCCCGCCGCCGTGTAGACGAGCAGGCCGGCCTGGTCCCGGTCGGCACGGGCGTAGACCCGCTCACGCAGGCTGGCCGTCGTATAGCCGGACTCGAAGGACATCTGGCGGATGAGGAGGTGGGCGAGGGTGTGGAGCAGGACGAAGCGGGGGGCCATGACCGTTCCGGTGTGCGCTTCAAGACGGTCCCGCTGGAAGCTGCGCTCCAGGTCGCCCCGCATGTCACGGACCCGCTTCACAACAGCGTCTTCACGCTCCCAGTCCGCGAGGCGCCGCGCGTCGAGCGTGAGGAAGACGCCTTCGCCGTACACCTCCACAGCTGGCAGCCACCGCAGGCGGCGCGAGGTGTCGGCCGGGACGAAGGTCGCGTCGGGGGCGACCCGGGTGAAGCCCTGGAGGGCTCGGACCTCCCGCAGCCGGTCGACGAGGACCACCTCGCCGACCCGATCGCGCAGCGTGGACCAGGGGGCTTCGGTCTCCCCTGCCAACCCGAGGTCGGTGCGTCGGACCACGAAGTCGCGGGTGGCCTCCGGAGTGGGCGCGGTGAGCGCAGCCCACTCCTCACTGGAGAGGTCGGGGTACACCGGGCGGTCGAGTGCGGCCCCGGGGGCGACGGCGGCGCCGGTCTCCTCGGCCAGGAGGGTGTCGATCAGGGCGTCCTCGGCCTGGGTCTCCTGCTTGATCATGTCGCGCAGGGCCGGCGCGTTGGGACCGTCCGGGGCGGTGCACAGGGCGAGCCAGAGAGCACTGGCGCGTACCTTGTCCGCTGCCTCGCTCTCCACAGCCGCCGTTCCGTCTGCTTCAGGGATGTCGAGCGCGGAGTGCACCACCGGGTAGTAGAGGTTGCCCGCAGTGCGCTGGACGACCTGCACGGCTTCTCGGCAGTCCGCGCTCTCGGACGCTCGTTGCCAGGGATTGCGGCCTGAGCAGCGCAGACCATGTGTGCCGAGGACCGAGAGAAGGTCCCTGGAGGCACCAGGGCACTTCGGCGCCGTGCACACGATCGAGAGGGCTTCGAGGCCTGCGGCTCGCCCGGAGACGCGGAAGCTCAGGTGTTCCCTGGACGAGCAGGCCTGACGTTCTTCGGGAGCCAGCGGGGAGTGCGCCCAGAACCACCAGTCGACGTCGGAGAGATGTCCGGCTTTGCAGATCTGCACGAACCGCATGGGGACGAGCGGCCGCCTGGGCGCACACTGAGGGCACCGCGGATGTGTCCCCGGGGTCTCGTCCGCGATGCGCCAGCGTCGCATCCTGCGGCATGTGCCGCAGAACAGCCAGGTGGGGAAGCGGATGTAGGGGGCTCCGGGCGCGTCGGGGTTGTCATAGCGGTCGTTGAGGGTCGCCGGAGCCGCGAAGAGGCCGCTCACCCGCAGCCGTGCGGCCAGCCGGGGCGAGTCGACGGGCTGACGCTTGTGCGGCCAGTCCCCGATGCCTGTGGCGACGAACGACTCTCCCTGGATGTCGAGAACGGCGCCGACCCCGAAGGGCAGAACCGTCTGGGCCTGGCGGACACGCAGTTTGCGGGTCACCGGTCGGCTCCCTTCACCGTGATCTGGCACTCGCGGTCCACCGTGCGCAGCGAATGCGGGGTCTCCCAGAGCCCGCCGTACTGCTCGAAGTTCTTCAGCAGGTTCAGGTGGCCCTTCCCCTGGCTGCGGTAGTAGAGCGGAGCTCCCGCGTCACGGGCCTGCTGGGCGTGCTCCTGCCATGCGGCGAGCAGCTCGTCCAGGTCGTCCCGTACAGCGTCCTCGGCACGCGGGTCGCTCTCCTTCACCCACGCGACGAGTTCCTCCGCCAGCGCGACGGCGCGGGGCAGGTGGTCGAGGAGTTCGCCCGCCTGGTTCTCCGCGGCCAGGCCGAGGCGGTGCCGGATGAGCACGACCAGGGCGGCATGCAGCGCCCGGCGGCGGGCCGGAACGGACCACGGAGTGACACTGGTCGGCTCGACATGCCGGTACAGCGAACGGTGATAAACGCCGAAGGTCTCATAGTGAGAGCGGTCCCGGGGACGGGTGGCGTTGAAGAACGTGACGACGAGACCGGGCACCTTGTCACGGCCTACGCGGCTGCTGGCCTGGATGTACTCCGCGGTCGTCTTGGGCTGGCCGAGCATGAGCATGAGCGCCAGCCGCTTCACGTCGACCCCGACCGACAGCATGTTGGTGCAGGCCAGGAACGAGATGGCGTCGGACTGGTCCCACGTCTTCTCCAACCGGTCCAGCAGGACCGGCTGTTCGGCGCGCGGCAGGTTGCTCGTCAGCTCCTGCACCTGTCGGTCGGTGAGCTCTCGGGCGCCCTTCCCCGCCGCGAGTCCTGTGAGCTGCGCGGGGATGTCATCGCCTGCCGCGGTGACGGTGCGGCCCAGCTCCCGCAGACTGTGGTGGTAGGCGACCAGGGTCCAGTACGCGTCGCGGTGCTCCTCCGGGAGTTCGTACGCCCCCTGCAGCATGGCCGCCCCGGTGGCGACTGCGGCACGGCCCGCCGTGTGTCCCTGAGCCATGACACCCAGGTATCGGCGGCCCGGCCGGCTCGTGTCCGGTTCGGCGAAGTAGGAATGGCGTGCGTCGAGCCCGGCAGAGGGAAAGAGCTGGACGTCCCTGCCGTACAGGCTGCGCACCTGTTCTCCCGAGCGGCGGATCGTCGCTGTGGACGCCACCACCTTGGGTCCTCGTCCTCCGGACGAGCACAAAGAGAGCACGGCCGACTCGTACAGTCCGGTCAACGAGCCCAGCGGGCCGGTGAGCAGGTGCAGTTCGTCCTGGATGACCAGGCTGGGCGGGCGGTTCTCCGTACCTGCACCGAACAGAGCGCCCGCCCTGGGCTCCCAGGCGAGACGGGCGAACTTGTCGACCGTGCCGAGGACGAACGTCGGCGGACGCTCGTAGAGGTGGTCGTCGACGACGGCGACGGGAAGGACGTCGTGGAATTCGCACTCGTCGCGCGGGCAGTAGAACGCGAAGGAAGCTTCGGTGGCCCGGATGCCGTAGTCCCCGATGTCGGCGGACCTGGCCCGCGGCAAAATACGCGTCCCGCACCAGGGGCAGCGGTCGAGGATGAACGCCTCCTCGGGATGGGCGGCGTCACGCAGGTCCTGGAACCGCTTGTGCGCGTCGGCATAGCTGTTGGCGACTGTGGTGTCGCCGACCCACAAGCCGATGGAGAACGGTTCTCCGCCAAGTCGTTCCTGGTCAGGGCGGCGTAGCCGTTCGAGGGCGCAGACCATGGTGGCGGCGCGCTGGAACTGCTGAGTCGTGAGAAGGCTCAGCGTGTACCGACTGAGGACAGCCGTGCCGCCGCCGTCCCCTTCCGCCCGGAAGCGACGCAGCACCATGACGAACGCGGCGAGGAGCAGGTAGGCCTCTGTCTTGCCACCGCCGGTCGGGAACCAGATCAGGTCGACGGTGTCCCGGTCGGGATGGCGCTCGTCCACGGCGCCGTCCAAGGCCAGCAGGAAGAAGGCGAGCTGGAACGGGCGCCAACAGTACTCGGGGTCCGGCTCCGGCTCGACGAACATCGGCGCCCGGCGTTCCCGGCGTTCGCCGGCCTGATCACGCTTGCCGTGCCGCATTTGAAGCGCCATCGCTCGGTTGGCCATGCGGAAGGCGGTGAGGATCTCGGGGCGGTCGGGGTCGCAGAGCGTCTCGATTCCGGATTCGATACGGATCACGGCGGCGTGAATGCGCTTCAGGATCCGATCGGCTGCCTTCCGTCCCCACGGAGGGACTTGGGCGGCCTGCTGCTGTTCGCACCACGTGCGGTATCCGGCGGCAAACTCCCTCAGTTCTTCCCGCAGTGCAGCGAGGGGAACCTGATCGTCGGAGAGGTGCGCCAGGGCGAGGACGGGCAGGCCGGAGGGGCCGGCCGCCCGGACCGCCGGCACGTCGACTTCCGGTAGTACGTCAGCTTTCACCCCCACCACTTCGTCGCCGACAGCCAGCTCCCGGACCGCGCAGCCATGGCCGATGGCATGAGTGCGAACGTGGCGGTACTGCAGGCGCAGCTCCTGCTCCTCCTCGTCCCGGCTGGTCAGAGTGGAACTCGGGTACTGGCGGATGTGCCCGCCCGGAACCGCGATGTGCAGGCCGACCTGGAACAGCATCCGGTCCCAGGCAGGGGTGTCGCGCCCCTCATCGGAGCGGGCCGCGTTCACGATGCCGATCGTGACGAGGTGGCCTTCCCTGAACGGGCGCCAGACCGGGCGGATTTCCGCTCTCCCGCCAAAAATGGGGATCGGCCGCACATCGTCGGGCCGCACGGTCCTCGTCGCTTCCTGTAGCGGTTCACGCCGCCACTGGCGGGTTCGCTCGCCCTGTTCGGTCACGTAGCGGGCGGCTGAGCACACGATCCGCAGTTCGCTCACGTCGGTGTAGAAACTGATGCCGAGCGAGGAGGGAAGCCAGGCGTTGGCGGCCGGCAGCGGATCGTCCGCCGGGCTGCTGTCCTCGCGGGCTCGGTCGGTGTCGTGGCTTTCGTCCGCGACATCCCCGGACTGATGAAGCTGACGGTGCAGGTCGGCGTCCTGGGGGTAGAGGGTGCCGACCAGATACTGCCGGTCGGGAGGAAACAGCAGAACCTCGTGCTCCCCCTCCGCGGGCCCCATCAGCTGTCGGCGCAGGTAGGCGGTCAGCTCGTCACGCGGCTCCAACTCGTGCCCTCCCCATCGGCCCGTGCCCGTGCGAGGACACCGGACCCACACCCCCAAGTCCCGTGATCGTAGCGCGCATTCGCAACCATCAGCCGACGATTGTCCGAGTCACATGCCACAGTCGTCCCATGGCAGGCATCACACCAGGGTCCCGTGAAGACAGGGAACAGGGGCTGAGGGCAGCGTTGGGGACGCTCGTACGGCGGCTGCGCGAGTTGTCGACGGAGGGGGTGGTGAAGCGTGATGACTTCCTTGCCGCGACCTCAGGACTTGGTCTGAGCGGCGAAGAGCTCGATCGCTTGGCACAGCAGTTGAAGTCACTCGGCCTCAAGGTCACCAGCGAAACAGCCGCCCCGCCCTGTCGGGTTACCAGCACCGCCTTGCACCCAACTCCCTTACCTCCGGCCGCAACCCCACCACCGGGTACCTCCGAACAGCGTGCCGTTCGCCTCAGTCCGAGGGTGACGACCGCGCTCGAACTGGCCCGGCGATACATGGGCACGGGGCTTGCAGCAGACCGCTTGGCGCACGGCGTCGGCCGCCTGTGCGGGCTCGACATCGGGGAGACTCAGCTCCTGGCGACGGCTATGACAGCCCAGCAGCCGGAACCTCCCACCGTTCGTACGCAGCCTGCGCAAGACCAGACGAATCCTCCCGAAGGGCGTCGGGCGGAACTTGCGCAGGAGGCATCCTCGCCCTTGCCCGCACCGGCCTCCTCAGCCGTGAAGGGGAAGTACTCGGCGGAAATCGCTGCTGCAACTGCCCTGCTGGAGCAGCGTCGTTTCCTCCGTCGCCCGGCCAAACGCCTCCTCAGCGCCCAAGAGGAAGTGGGCCTCGCCCTGCTGATGCGCGGGCAATGCGGTCACGCGGCGCGGACACCACTGACCGAACGGGATCTCGCCGCTCTTCCCCGGGAGGACGTCCGCAGGCGAGCGTACGACGCCATGGTGGAACACAACATGGGCCTCGTCCACGAGGTGCGGAAGAAGCACACGGGTCAGGGTGTGGAGGACGAGGATCTGGTGCACTACGGCGTGCTGGGACTGATGCACGCCGTATGCAAGTTCGATCTGGACCGGGGATTCAAGTTTTCCACCTACGCCTACCATTGGATCCGTCAGGCGATGAGCCGCGCCGTCGCCGATTACGGCAGTGCGATTCGCATCCCCGTACATCTCCATGAGGAGATGCACAAAGCAGCCGCCGCAGAAGCTCGGCTTCGCGCATGCGGGCAGTCGGCGTCGCCGGCAGCTGTCGCCTTGGCCACAGGGCTCACGGTGACGCGAGTCGAGGAGATCCGACGCATCAGCAGGGTGACCGACTCGCTCGACCGTGAACTGTTCGAGGGCGCGAATCTGGCGGATCTCCTCTCCCCTGAACTGCCCTCGGAAGGCCCCGAGGAGCAGCTGCGCTTCCAGTGGTCGCGCGACGATGTCGAGCAGCGTCTCCTGGCAAGGCTCGACGCCAAGTCGGCGGACATCCTGCGGCGGCGTTCCGGCCTGATCGACCAGCAAGTCCAGACCCTCGAAGCCATTGGATCGGACTACGGAGTCACAAGAGAACGCATCCGGCAGATCGAGACCAAGGCCCGCAACCGGGTGAAGGAGCTGCTCGTTGAGGAACAGCAGGCACACTCAGCTGCGGCGACTGCACCTCGCCCCACCCGCCCACACCACGTTCTCCGGCCGACCGCCCAACAGTCCGCCACCGAGAACGAAGACGAGCATTCCGCGTGGGGACTGGCCTTGGCCGCCCAGCGGATGGTTGCAGGGCTCGGGCGTGCAGCGCTCGACCACCGTGCAGGACCGCAGGGCGCCCGGATCATTCGCGCGATCGCGGACGGAAGGCTGCCCGGATCGGCAGCGTCCACCCGACTGCGCCAGATCCTCATGGGCCACGGCCTCACCGAGCAGAGCGAGCCGCACGATCCCGCGCCTCACGAGTAGGGTGGGCCGCGTCGTACCGCATGGGGAGGGACGGTCCGTTGCCGCAGCTGGCGTTCGCCAATACCTTCTGGGACAAGTTCGAGCAGCTGGAGAAACCCGTCCGCGCAGGCGTACGGAAGGCGATGAAGAAGTTCCAGCAGCTGACGGTCGCGGAACTCCACGCCGACAAGGGCCTCCACCTCGAGTCCGTGGAGAACGCGGCCGACCGCCGGATGCGGACGATCAGGATCACGGACTTCTGGCGAGGCGTGGTTCTCGCTCCGGATGACGGCGGCGACACCTTCCTCCTCGTCAACGTGGTCCCGCACGACAAGGCCTACGACTGGGCGGCCAAGCGCCTCTACACCGTCAATACCGCCACGCGGGGGCTCGAAGTCCGCAATGTCGTCGTGATCGATCAGCTCACACCTGTGCTGGAGAAGACGGCGGCGGAGGCATCCGCACGGCTCTTCGACTCCTTCTCCGACTCGTCCCTGACCCGACTCGGGATTGACGAGCGCACCCTGCGTGCGGCACGGACGATCCTCGACAAACCGCAGCTGGAAGCGTTCGCCTCGCTCTTCCCCGAGGACCAGTTCGAGGTCCTGCAGTACCTTGCGGAAGGATTTGACGCGGACACCGTCTGGCGCGAGGTCGTCGTCCTGAGGCGCCCGACGGACCCTGGCCCCTACGACCCCGACGACCTGTCCACGGCCATCGCCAACACCCACAGCCGCATTACCGTCGTCACCGGGGCAGAGGAGCTGGAGGACATCCTCACCAAGCCCTTCGCCGCGTGGCGCGTCTTCCTCCACCCCGCCCAACGACGTGTCGCCTATAGGGCGACCTTCGGCGGCTCCGCCCAGGTCAGCGGCGGTCCCGGCACGGGAAAGACCGTGGTCGCCCTGCATCGCGTCAAGCATCTGCTCCAGAGGTCGCCCGAGAGCCGAAGAATCCTGCTCACGACCTACACCACGGCGTTGGCCAGCACTCTCCGGGAGAGCCTGACGCTCCTGCTGGAGGACAAAGAACTACTGCGACGCGTCGATGTGACCACGGTCGACGCACTGGCCCGGGACGTCGTCCGCCGCCGGCGCGGGTCCGTGCCCAGACTGAGTGATGACGCGGATGAGAGGTTTCGCTGGCGCAAGATCCGGGAGCAGCTCCGTCTCTCCTGGAGCGAGCAGTTTCTCTCCCAGGAATACCGGCATGTCGTCCTCGCTCAGTCCCTCACCTCGGAGGACGAGTACCTGCGTGCCCTGCGGCGTGGCAGGGGGTCGGCGCTCGGGCCGGTCAAGCGCGTCCAGCTATGGCGGGCGATGCAGATGTTCGAGCAGGGGCTGCGCAAGGATGGGAAGTGTACGTATCTGCAGCTGTGCACGGATGCGGCCCGACTTCTGAGCGGCCCAGATGCGGGAGACGCCCCGTACGCGCACGTCGTGGTCGACGAGGCCCAAGACCTGCACCCGGCCCAGTGGCGCGTTCTGCGGGGTGCCGTCGCTCCGGGCCCGGACGACCTGTTCATCACCGGCGATCCACATCAGCGCATCTACGACTCACGCGTCTCGCTCGCTGCACTCGGCATTTCGGTGACGGGACGATCGAGTCGCTTGCGTATCAACTACCGCAGCACGGAGGAGATCCTCCGCTGGGCCGCCCATCTGATGGAGAATAAGCCCGTCGAGTCACTGTCGGGCGAAGGCACTGACTCACTTGCCGGCTACCACTCCCTCCTGCACGGCCGCAGGCCGACCCTCGAGGATTTTGGCAGTGAACACACTGAATTGACTGCCCTGGTGAAGAAGATCGACGGTTGGGTGAAGAGCGGGGTGCCACCAGCGGAGATGGCTGTGGCGGCCCGGTTTCACCAGACGCTCGACAAGGTCAGGAATCGACTGGAGGGTGCCGGCGTACCAACGGTGTTCGTCAAGGACGGCCCCGATGCGAAGGATGCCGGAGTACGTCTCGCGACGCTGCACGCGATGAAGGGACTGGAGTTCCGGAACGTGGCAGTTCTCGGCGTGTCAGCGGGCGCCTTTCCCTTTCCACCGGCGGTCACACCGGCCGAGGTGGACCAGCTGCAACACGAGACGGACATGTTGACTGAGCGGTGTCTGGTGTTCGTCGCTTGTACACGCGCCCGGGAGGAGCTGTACGTCTCCTTCAGCGGCAAGGGCAGCAGCTTCCTTCCCCCTCGTCCTGAGCGGCAAGGATCCTCCTTGAAGTAGCCGGTGTTGGCGTAGATCCGGCATCTGAGCTGGTCCTGTGGACGCGGCAGCTCACAGCCCGTGGTCGTCCATCAATCGCATCAGGTTCCGCTTCCGCCGCTCCGGCTCGGACTCCCCCAACGGCCCTCACACTAACTGCCGCCCGGCCCACGGCTCCATCCTCGCATCAGGCCGACAACCGATTCTCTGCGGCGCCTCGCGTCCCACCTGAATGGTCGTCGACCGTCCCGGCCCCCGGACCTTCCCCCGAAAGGTGCCGCATGACCGAGCCCGCCACCGTGAACCTGACGAAAGCCTCGCCCACGGACTCCCGCAGCACCTGCCCTACACCACGATCACTGACACCATCCATCCCGTCATGTCAGCCATAAGTCGAGGGCAGACCATTGAAACGGCCGGTCGATGAACGTCAGGTTGCGGTACTTGAGTGGGTGGCAGCCGGGTGCCCTGTCAGGGTGTGGGATACCAGCTCCTACAAGACCACGTGCCAGGCACTGCAGAACCGGGGCCTGGTCACGGTCTCCCGGAAGGGCGGCCAGTGGAGCGTCGCGCCCTGACGGCTGCTGGCCGGCATTACCTGACGCACGACACCTACCCTCCACGCGGGTACCGCCCGCGGAAGACCCAGATCGCCACTCCGCAACCGCCGCCCACCCGAGCCCTGGAGACTCCGGTAGCCGAGCGAAAGCCAAGCCCTCCCCCACAGCCTCCCGTGACGTTCACGGATCAGTTGTTCAAAGAGCTCGCGGAGGCCGGCGGCCGGATCGTCAAGAGCGGCAGCGATTTGGACTTGAAGAAGTGGCCGTCCCGCGTCGCCGCAGCACGCAGATCCGGAAGGGGCCCGAAGGCGAAAGAGCTGTACGGAGGCTGGTGCTATGGCGGGTCGAAATCCAACTCGTCGACATCCCCGCCCGGCGCCTCGCCGCCCTCGCCCCGTCCCCGTGCCCTCCCGGCTCGCGCGGCCGCACACGTGGTCCGGGCCATGCGGAACGAACCCCAGCCGCTGGGCCTCACCAAGTCCGTCCAAGGACGCGCCCTCAGGCTTATCCAGGCGCTGATCATCACTGCCGAGAACGAAGGACATTCCAGTTCGGCAGGACAGACTGGCTCCGCGCCCCCTTCCCATCGCCGCCGCAGGGCAGATCCTCACTTCACCATCACGTCACAGGGCCAGGCTAGTGGGGCTCCTTGTCCTCCAGGAGCAGGACCGGACGGAGCACGTCGCCACCGAAAAGAAACTCGCCCAGGCCAAGAAGAACTCCTGGATCAGGATCCCCCGCTTCGACTACACCGCGTCCGAAGGGCTCCGCTTCGTCCTCAGCGGCGGCCAGCCGCACAGGGCGAGCGAATGGGCCGGCACCCCCGCACGCTCCCTCGAAGACCAGCTCGCCGAGATCGTGCAGGAGGTCACGCTTCGCGGCGAAGCCGCCGAACGCAGACGTCTCGACGAGATCGAAGCAGCCCGCCAGAAGCGCATCCGCTGGGAAGCCGCCATGGATGAAGCACGCGTCAAGTACGCCGAGCCATACCGCGTCAGACACTTCGAGGCGCAGGAAGCGGCATGGCGCCACACCACCCGACTCGCGGAGCACGTGAGCGCCGTACGCACCGGGGTCGAGACCATGCCTCCGGGTCAGACCAGAACCGAAGCCGAAGCGTCGATCGAC
>NZ_JBIBDS010000015.1:0-65685 GCF_042954805.1 Streptomyces sp. NPDC012637 | reverse complement strand
GGCAAGCCGATCGCCGACTTCCAGGGCGTGCAGTTCATGCTCGCCGACATGGCCATGAAGCTCGAGGCCGCCCGCCAGCTCACCTACGCCGCCGCGGCCAGGTCCGAGCGCGTCTCCGCCGGAGGTGACGGGGAGGCCCTGACCTTCTTCGGCGCCGCGGCCAAGTGCTTCGCCTCCGACGTCGCCATGGAGGTCACCACCGACGCCGTCCAGCTCCTCGGCGGCTACGGCTACACCCGCGACTACCCCGTCGAGCGCATGATGCGCGACGCCAAGATCACCCAGATCTACGAAGGCACCAACCAGGTCCAGCGCATCGTCATGGCCCGCAACCTCCCGTAACCGTCTGCCACTCGCGCCCTTTGAAAGGAGACAGGCCGTGACCCTGAAGATCGCTGTCTGTGTGAAGTACGTTCCCGACGCCACCGGCGACCGCGGTTTCGCCGACGACCTGACCACCGACCGCGAGGCCGTGGACGGTCTGCTGTCGGAGCTCGACGAGTACGGCGTGGAGCAGGCCCTGCGGATCGCCGAGGAGGCCGACGACGCCGAGGTCACCGTGATCACGGTCGGCCCGGACGACGCCAAGGACGCGCTGCGCAAGGCGCTGTCGATGGGCGCCGACAAGGCCGTGCACGTCAACGACGAGGACATCCACGGCACCGACGTCATCGGCACCTCCGCGATCCTCGCCAAGGCCCTGGAGAAGACCGGCTTCGACCTGGTCGTCTGCGGCATGGCGTCGACGGACGGCACCATGGGCGTGCTGCCGGCGCTGCTCGCCGAGCGGCTGAACCTGCCGCAGGTCACGCTGCTCTCCGAGGTGTCGGTCGAGGACGGCACCGTGAAGGGCCGTCGCGACGGCGACGCGGCGAGCGAGCAGCTGGAGGCCCCGCTGCCGGCCGTCGTCTCGGTCACCGACCAGTCGGGCGAGGCCCGTTACCCCTCCTTCAAGGGGATCATGGCCGCGAAGAAGAAGCCGGTCGAGGAGCTGGACCTGGACGACCTCGGCATCGACGCCGACGAGGTCGGTCTCGGCGGCTCCTGGACGCTGGTCGACTCGGTCGCGGCGCGCCCGGCCCGTACGCAGGGCACGATCGTCACGGACGAGGGCGACGGCGGCAAGCAGCTCGCCGCGTTCCTGTCCGAGCAGAAGTTCATCTGACCCACCGTCACCATCCCTCAGGAGCAAGGAATCATGGCTGAGATCCTGGTTCTCGTGGACCACGCCGACGGTGCGGTCCGCAAGCCGGCCCTCGAACTGCTCACCCTGGCCCGCCGGCTCGGCGAGCCCTCGGCGGTCGTCCTCGGCGCCGGCGAGGCCGCGGCCTCGATCGCGGCGACGGCCGGCGAGTACGGCGCCGCCACCGTGTACGTCGCGGACGGCGCCGAGTTCGCCGAGCAGCTCGTCGTCCCGAAGGTCGACGCGCTCACCCAGATCGCCAGGGACAAGGGCGTCGGCGCCGTCCTGGTGACCTCCTCGGGCGAGGGCAAGGAGGTCGCGGCGCGCGTGGCGCTGCGCCTGGGCTCGGGCCTGATCACGGACGCGGTGGAGCTGGAGGCCGGCGAGAACGGCCCGGTCGCCACCCAGTCGGTGTTCGCCGCCTCGTACCAGGTGAAGTCCACCGTCTCGCACGGCGTTCCGGTCATCACGGTCAAGCCGAACTCGGCTGCCCCGGAGGCGGCACCGGCCGCGGGCACGGTCGAGAACGTGTCGGTGGCCTTCACCGGCAACGCGGCCAGGGTCGTCTCGCGCACCGCGCGGGTCTCCACCGGCCGTCCGGAGCTGACCGAGTCGGCGATCGTGGTCTCGGGCGGCCGCGGCGTCGGTGCCGCCGAGGGCTTCGAGGTCGTCGAGAAGCTGGCCGACTCGCTCGGCGCGGCGGTCGGCGCCTCGCGTGCCGCAGTGGACGCGGGCTGGTACCCCCACTCCAACCAGGTGGGCCAGACCGGCAAGCAGGTCTCGCCGCAGCTGTACATCGCGGCGGGCATCTCCGGCGCGATCCAGCACCGGGCCGGCATGCAGACCTCGAAGACGATCGTGGCGGTCAACAAGGACCCGGAGGCCCCGATCTTCGACCTGGTGGACTACGGCGTGGTCGGCGACCTGTTCGCGGTGCTGCCGCAGCTGACGGACGAGATCGGCGCCCGCTGATCCGGACGGCATGAAGAAGGGGCGGGTGGCACTCTGTGCCACCCGCCCCTTCTTCGCGTCTCCGTGCGGTGCGCTCAGAACCAGCCGTCGAGCGCGACCTCCTCGCAGAGCCGCACGACCGGCCTGCGGCCCGGGCCGGAGCCGTCGTGGAGCAGCCGGACGCGGACGCCCGGGCGCACCGCGTGCGGGGGTCCGTCGACCCGGCAGCGCACCACGAAGCCCTCGGCCATGTGCACCGGCCAGAGGTCCGCCTGGGCCGCCGTGAAGGCGCGGCGTACGGAGATCACGCCCTCGCCGGCGCTGAGTTCGGGCGCCAGGTCGGTCGACCCGCAGGTGGGGCAGAGCAGGCGCTGGAAGGTCGTGGTGTGGCACCAGCGGCAGCGCTGGAAGTAGAGCTCGGGCTCGGCGGCCGACTCGTCGGCCAGGAGGGCGGCGGTGCCGTTCCGCAGGCCCGTGGATCCCGTGTGGAACACGATGACTTCTCCTTGCACTCGGCGGCTCAACCGTGCATGGAGCAAACATATGGCACTGAGTGCCAGCAAATAAAGACCTGAGTTCCCTCAATTGACGATACTGAGATCCCTCCGTGTCCCTCCGTAGCCCTGAGTACCCCGAGCCCCGCCCGCCCCTGCGATCCCCCAGGACCCTCGTGCCTCTCAGCCCTCGCCGAGGCTCGACTCGACCTCGCGCACCACGCGCCACATCGGGGTGGAACGCCTGGTGATCACGACGACCACGTCGTCGTCCTCCTCGACGGGCGCCGGCACGTCCGGGCTCCAGGTCTCCCGGACGAACTCCAGGGCCCGGTCCACCTCCGCCAGGGGGTCGCCCTCGCCGCCGGAGCGCAGCCAGTGGCGCAGCGCGTGGTTGTGGGCGGCCACGACGGCCGCGGCGACGACGTTGGCCCGCAGGGTGCCGTCGCGGCGGTCGGCGAAACGGGTGCGCAGATAGTCGCCGATGATCTTCTCGTACCGCCAGACGACCGAGAGTTCGTAGGTCCGCAGCCCCGTCACCTCACGGGTGAGCCGGTAGCGCTGGACGGAGAAGGTGGGGTTCTCGGCATACATGCGCATGACGAGCCGGGTGGCGTCGCAGACGCGCACCAGCGGGTCGTCCGCGTCCGCGCTCGCCGCGAGGAACTCGGTCATGTCGGCGAGGCTCTGCTCGTGGTCGGGGAAGACCACGTCCTCCTTGGACGGGAAGTACCGGAAGAAGGACCTCCGGCCGACCCCGGCCGTGCGGACGATGTCGTCGACCGTCGTCTGCTCGTAGCCGCGCTCCAGGAAGAGCTCGAAGGCCGCCGCGACGAGGGAGTCACGCATCGAGGGCTTGGCGGGGGTGGCGGGGCTGGTGCTCATGCCCCGAACCTAGCACTCGGATCCCTCTCGCGGCGGCACTTGGTGCCAAGCTCCAGGTCAGCGGCTCAGCGGGCCGCCATCCGCAGCGCGCCGTCCATGCGGATGGTCTCGCCGTTGAGGTAGTCGTGCTCGGCGATCATGGTGACGAGGCGGGCGTACTCCTCGGGGCGGGCCAGCCGCTGCGGGAAGGTGACGCTCGCCGCGAGCCCGGCCCGCACGTCCTCGGAGAACCCGGCCATCATCGGGGTGTCGACGATGCCGGGAGCGATGGTGACCACCCGGATGCCGTACTGGGCGAGGTCACGGGCCGCGGTGACGGTCATGCCGGCGACGCCGGCCTTGGAGGCGGCGTACGCGATCTGTCCGACCTGGCCCTCGAACGCGGCGATCGAGGCCGTGTTGACGACGAGTCCGCGCTGGCCGTGCTCGTCGGCATCGCGCTTGGCGATGGCCTCGGCGGCGAGCCGCATCACGTTGAAGGTGCCGAGCAGGTTGACGTCCAGGACCGTCCGGAACAGCTCCAGGTCGTGCGGACCCTTGCGGCCGAGGACCCGCGCGGAGGGCGCGATGCCCGCGCAGTTGACGGCGAGCCGCAGCTCGGCGCCGTCCTCCTCGATCCGGGCGAGCGCCGCCCGCACCTGCTCCTCGTCGGTGACGTCCGCCGCGAGCAGCGTGACCCCGTCGGCGGGCGCCTCGGCCCCGGCCACGGCCTTGTCGAGGTCCAGGCCGTAGACGGTGGCGCCGCGGGCGGCGAGCGCGGCCGCGGTGGCGGCGCCGAGGCCCGAGGCGGCACCGGTGACGAGCGCGGCGGATCCTGCGATGTCCATGAATCTCCTCGTACGAACCGGCGGCCCGTCTCCGGGCCGCCGTGCGTGTGCACTGCTCGCGCGCTGCGCGCGCCCTACTTCCATTCCCAGACCTTGGCCGTGTTGTTGCCGTCCTTGTCCTCCTCGAACTCGAACACGCCGGCGGTCCCGTTGAGCGGGCCGAACACCTCCGAGCCGCTCTCCCAGAAGATCGAGCCCCGGTAGCTGAACCCTCCGGATCCGTCCGGGTGGCCGATGCCGGTGCCGTGCCAGGTGACCATGTCGCCGTCCTGCGTCATCGTGCAGCCCTGGCCGTCCCCGAAGACCGTGCCGTCCGCCTGCATCACCGCGTCGTACGTGCCCACGTCCTGGACCGCCACACCCAGCAGCGTGCCGGTCGCCTCGAAGGACACCTCCACGTGCGGGTGACCGCCGTCGACCGACACCACCCGGAACCCTGTCCTCTTCCCCTGTTCCTCACCGATCAGATCGCCGAGCATGATGGGACTCCTCTCCGGAACCTGCGGATCGGGACCCCTCTTCCGGCCTACGCCCGGCGGCCCGTCGCGGCAACCGGAACCGGTCAGGCGGTGAGTCCGCGGCTGATGACCAGCCGCTGGATCTGGTTGGTGCCCTCGAAGATCTGCATGATCTTGGCCTCGCGCATGTAGCGCTCGACCGGGAAGTCGCGCGTGTAGCCGTAGCCGCCGAGGACCTGGACCGCGTCCGTCGTGACCTTCATGGCCGTGTCGGTGGCGATCAGCTTCGCCGCGCTGGCCTGGCGGCTGAAGGGGCGGCCGAGGTCGCGGCGGCGGGCCGCGTCCAGGTAGGTGGCGCGGGCCGCGTCGACGGCGGCGGCCATGTCGGCGAGCAGGAAGCCGAGGCCCTGGTGGTCGATGATCTTCCGGCCGAAGGTGGTGCGCTCGTTGGCGTACGCGACGGCGGCGTTCAGCGCGGCCTGGGCGAGGCCGGTCGCGCAGGCGGCGATGCCGAGGCGGCCGCAGTCCAGGGCGCTGAAGGCGATCTGGAGGCCCTGGCCCTCCTCGCCGATGCGGCGGTCGGCCTCGACGAGGGCGCCGTCCCAGTGGGCCGACGTGGTGGGCACGGCCTGGAGGCCCATCTTGCGCTCGGGCTTGCCGAAGCTCAGGCCCTCGGTGGCGCCGGGCGCGAGGAAGCAGGAGATGCCGTGGCTGCCGGGCGCGGTGCGGGCGAACAGGGCGTAGAAGCCGGCCTTGCCGCCGTGGGTGATCCAGGCCTTGTTGCCGGTGACGCGGTAGGCGGCGCCGTCCTCCGTGCGCTCCGCCTTGCAGGCGAGAGCGGCGGCGTCGGAGCCGGCCTGCGGCTCGGAGAGGCTGTAGCCGCCGATGAGCCGGCCCTCCAGCATGGCGGGCAGCCAGCGCTCCTTCTGCTCCGCGGTGCCGAAGGAGTGCAGCGGGTGGCAAGCGAGGGTGTGGACGCTCGTCGCGACGGCGACGGCGGCCCAGCGGGCGGCGAGCTCCTCGAGGACCTGCAGGTAGACCTCGTAGGGCTGGCCTCCGCCACCGTACTCCTCCGGGTAGGCGAGACCGAGCAGCCCGGCCTCCCCGAGGGTCGCGAACAGACCTTCCGGGTAGCTCTCGGCGGCCTCGTGCTCGTCGACGCGGGAGGCGAGCTCCTTGTCGGCGATCTCCCGTGTGAGAGCGATGAGGTCCGCTGCCTCGGGGGTGGGAAGCAGGCGGTCGACATCCATGGCGACTCCATCAGACACAGACGATGCTGCGAATCCGCAGATCTGCGAAACGGTACTGCGAGGGGTACGGCAGTACCGGTTAGCGTAGCGCAGCCGGGTGAGGGCACAACCCCCCGATCGGGTCGACCCGGCATACTGTTCGGGTGATCGAGACCTCAGCCGCCGCACCCCGCCTGACGGGCCGCGGCGCAGCCAGGCGCTCCGAACTCTTCGAGGAGCTCGTGGCGCTCCTGGTCGGCGAGGGCTTCGCCCAGCTCACCCTCGACGACCTGGCGGCCCGGCTGCGCTGCTCCAAGCGCACTCTCTACGGCCTCGCCGGCAGCAAGGAACAGCTGGTCAGAGCGGCCGTGGTGCACTTCTTCCGACGCGCCACCGCCCGCGTCGAGGCGGTGCTCGCCGCCGCGACCGGGCCCGCGGAACGCCTCGCCGCCTATCTGCGCGCCGTCTCCGCCGAGCTCGCGCCGGTCTCGCCGCAGTTCTTCGACGACGTGGCCGCGTTCGAACCGGCCGCCGAGGTCTACGAGCGCAACACGCGGGCCGCCGCCGGCCGGGTGCAGCAGCTGATCGAGGAGGGCGTGGCGGCCGGCGTCTTCCGCGAGGTGCACGTCGCCTTCGCCGCCGACGTGATCGCCTCCGTGATGGTCCGCATCCAGCAGCGCCAGGTGGCCGCGGCGACCGGTCTGGCCGACGCCGCCGCGTACGAGCAGCTCGCGGAACTGCTGCTGCACGGCCTCCAGAAGACCTGAGGATCCGGCGCCGGAACGCCGGAAGGGCACCCCGGATGTCCGGGGTGCCCTGCTGTGTCCCGTCGGCTCAGGCGACCGAGCCGATGCGGCCCGCCGGTTCGCGCGGGCCGTCGTGGTGGATCGGGGTGTGCGCGCCGGTCAGGGAGACCCCGCTGCCGCCGCGCCGGTTGGCGACGATCTCGGCGCCGATGGACAGGGCGGTCTCCTCGGGCGTACGGGCGCCGAGGTCGAGGCCGATCGGGGAGCGCAGCCGGGCGAGTTCGAGCTCGGTGACGCCGACCTCGCGCAGGCGCTTGTTGCGGTCCTCGTGGGTGCGGCGGGAGCCCATCGCGCCGACGTACGCGACGGGCAGCCGGAGGGCCGTCCGGAGCAGCGGCACGTCGAACTTGGCGTCGTGGGTGAGGACGCACAGCACGGTACGGCCGTCCACCTCCGTGGACTCCAGGTAGCGGTGGGGCCATTCGACGACGATCTCGTCGGCGTCGGGGAAACGGAGCCGCGTCGCGAAGACCGGGCGGGCGTCGCAGACCGTGACGTGGTAGCCGAGGAACTTGCCGACCCGGACGAGCGCGGACGCGAAGTCGATGGCGCCGAAGACGATCATGCGCGGGGCGGGTACGGAGGACTCGACGAGGAGGCTGACCGGCTGTCCGCAGCGGCTGCCGTCGGCGCCGATCTCGACGGTGCCGGTCCGGCCGGCGTCCAGCATCGCGCGGGCCTCGCCGGCGGCGGTGCGGTCCAGCTCGGGGTGGCCGCCGAGGCCACCCTCGTAGGAGCCGTCGGGGCGGACCAGGAGGGCCTGCCCCAACAGGTCCTCCGGGCCGGAGACGATCCGGGCGAGGGCGGCCGCCTCGCCGGAGACCGCGGCGGCCAGCGCGGCGGGGAAGACCCCGCCGCGGACCGGTGTGACGAGGATGTCGATGATGCCGCCGCAGGTCAGTCCGACCGCGAAGGCGTCCTCGTCGCTGTAGCCGAAGCTCTCCAGGACGGTCCGGCCGTCCTCGATGGCCTGTTGGCAGAGTTCGTAGACGGCGCCCTCCACACAGCCGCCGGAGACGGACCCGATCGCCGTGCCGTCGCTGTCGACGGCCAGTGCGGCTCCCGGCTGCCGGGGCGCGCTGCCGCCGACGGCCACGACCGTGGCGACGGCGAAATCGCGTCCCTGCTCGACCCACCGGTGCAGCTCTTCGGCGATGTCCAGCATGGCGAACTCCTTGGGGTGTCTGAAGTGGAGGGCGACGTTACGGGCGTCAGCCGACGCCCAGCCAGCTCTCGATCGGATGGATCGCGAAGTAGATGACGAAGACCGCGGTCAGCGCCCACATGAAGCCGCCGACCTCCCTCGCCTTGCCCTGCGCGGACTTGATCACCGCGTAGGAGATGACGCCGGCCGCGACACCGGTGGTGATGGTGTACGTGAAGGGCATCAGGACCACGGTGAGGAACACCGGGATCGCGACGGAGCGGTCGCTCCAGTCCACGTGCTTGGCGTTCTGCATCATCATCGAGCCGATGACGACCAGGGCCGCGGCGGCGACCTCCTGCGGCACGATCGCGGTGAGCGGCGTGAAGAAGAGGGCCAGGGCGAAGAACCCGCCGGTGACCACGGAGGCCAGACCGGTACGGGCACCCTCGCCGACGCCGGTGGCGGACTCGACGAAGACCGTCTGTCCGGACGCACCGCCCGCACCGCCGAGGACGCCGCCGGCGCCGTCGATGAACAGGGCCTTGGACAGGCCGGGCATGCGGCCCTTGTCGTCGGCGAGCTTGGCCTCGGTGCCGACGCCCAGGATGGTCGCCATGGCGTCGAAGAAGCCGGCGAGCACGAGGGTGAACACGATCATGGTGATCGTGAGGTAGCCGACGTCGCCCCAGCCGCTGAAGGACACCTGCCCGATGAGCGAGAAGTCCGGCGTGGACACCGCGCTGCCGTCGAGCTCCGGCGGACCGGAGAACCAGGCCTTGCCCGGGATGTCGGCGATCGCGTTGAGGACGACCGCGACGACCGTGCCGACGACGATGCCGATGAGGATGGCGCCGGGCACGTTGCGGGCCTGGAGCGCGAAGATCAGCAGCAGGGTGACCGCGAAGATCAGGACGGGCCAGCCCATGAGCTCACCGGCCGGGCCGAGCGAGACGGGGCCGCCGCCGGGCGCGGGGTTCTCGTGGACGAAGCCGGCCTTCACGAAGCCGATGATGGCGATGAAGAGGCCGATGCCGATGGTGATCGCGTGCTTGAGCGCGAGCGGTATCGAGTTCATGATCATCTCGCGGAGGCCGGTGACCACCAGGAGACAGATCACGGCTCCGTACGCGATCGACATGCCCATGGCCTGCGGCCAGGTCATGACGGGGACGACCTGCGAGGCCATCACGCCGGAGACGCTGAGTCCCGCGGCGAGGGCCAGAGGGACCTTGCCCCAGAAACCCATGAGAAGGGTCGTGGCCGCCGCGGCGAGTGCCGTGGCGGTGATCAGCGCGGGCTGGCTGAGGACGTTGCCGTCGACATCCTTGCCGGAGAGGATCAGGGGGTTGAGCAGGAGAATGTACGCCATCGCCATGAAGGTGGTGACGCCGCCGCGGATCTCCGTCGCGACGGTGGATCCTCTCTCCGAGATGTGAAAGTACCGGTCGAGCCAAGACCTGCCGGCGGGGTTGCGCGAGCCGTTGCCCGCGTCCTCGGCCGTGGTCTTGGGCTCCACTGACGACTGGGTCATGGGGCCTACTCCCAAGGTTCAAAGGGGCACCCGCAGAAAGCGTTGGGGATTGCGGGATTTGGGATATCAAGTTGGCTGCACGACCCGGGGGACGGCCCGAGACGAACGGGTGAATCGGTACTGCGGCTACTGCTGTTCACTGCGGTACTGCTGTTCACTGCGGTACTGCCGTACTGCGGTGGGGGTTTCCCCGGACGGTGCGGGCGGGAGGGAAGTGTGACGTTCCTGGGAGGCACGCACCGTCCGGAGAGGTCCTACAGGGTGCCGGTCAGGTGCTCGGGGCGGACCGGCGTCTTGGTGAGCTCCAGGCCCGTCGCGTTCCGGATCGCCGCGAGGACGGCCGGGGTCGACGACAGGGTCGGGGCCTCACCGATGCCCCGCACGCCGTACGGCGCGTTGGGGTCGGCCAGCTCGAGGTAGTCGACCGGGATGGTCGGCGTGTCGAGGATGGTCGGGATCAGGTAGTCCGTGAAGGAGGGGTTGCGCACCTTCGCGGTCTTCGGGTCGACGATGATCTCCTCCATCACCGCCACGCCCAGGCCCTGGGTGGTGCCACCCTGGATCTGGCCGATGACGGAGAGCGGGTTGACCGCCTTGCCGACGTCCTGGGCACAGGCCAGTTCGATGACCTTGACCAGGCCGAGCTCGGTGTCGACCTCCACCACCGCGCGGTGCGCGGCGAAGGCGTACTGGACGTGGCCGTTGCCCTGGCCGGTGACGAGGTCGAAGGCCTCCGTGGGGCGGTGCCGCCACTGCTCCTCGATCTCCACGGCCTCGTCCTCGAGGACGTCGGCGATGCTCGCGAGGACCTCGCCGCCGTCGGTGACGACCTTGCCGTCCTGCAGGAGCAGTTCGGCCGTGGCCCACGCCGGGTGGTAGGAGCCGAACTTGCGCCGGCCGATCTCCAGGACCTTCTCGCGGACGAGCTCGCAGGAGTTCTTGATGGCGCCGCCGGTCATGTACGTCTGGCGGCCCGCGGACGTCGAACCGGCCGAGCCGACCTGGGTGTCGGCCGGATGGATGGTCACCTGGGTGACGCCCAGTTCCGTGCGGGCGATCTGGGCGTGGATGGTGACACCGCCCTGGCCGACCTCCGCCGCGGCGGTGTGCACCGTGGCGACGGCCTCGCCGTTGATGACCTCCATGCGGATCCGGGCGGTCGAGTAGTCGTCGAAGCCCTCGGAGAAGCCGACGTTCTTGATGCCGACCGCGTAGCCGACGCCCCGCACCACGCCCTCGCCGTGCGTGGTGTTGGACAGGCCGCCCGGCAGCGCGCGGACGTCCGCGCCCTCGCCGGCGGTCTCCCACTGGCGCTCCGGCGGCATGGGGCGGGCCTTGACCCGGCGCAGCAGCTCGGCGACCGGGGCCGGCGAGTCCACGACCTGGCCGGTCGGCATGAGCGTGCCCTGCTCCATGGCGTTGATCTGGCGGAACTCGACCGGGTCCATGCCCAGCTTGGCCGCCAGCTTGTCCATCTGGGCCTCGTAGGCGAAGCAGGCCTGGACCGCGCCGAAGCCGCGCATGGCGCCGCAGGGCGGGTTGTTGGTGAAGAGGCCGATCGCCTCGATCTCGACGTCGTCGATGACGTACGGGCCGACCGAGAGGGAGGAGGCGTTGCCGACGACCGAGACCGTGGACGAGGCGTAGGCGCCCCCGTCCAGGACGATCTTGCACTTCATGTGCGTGAGCTTGCCGTCCTTGGTGGCGCCGTGCTCGTAGTAGAGCTTCGCCGGGTGCCGGTGGACGTGCCCGAAGAAGGACTCGTAGCGGTTGTAGACCATCTTGACCGGCTTGCCGGTGCGCAGCGCGAGCACGGAGGCGAGGATCTGCATCGAGATGTCCTCGCGGCCGCCGAAGGCGCCGCCGACGCCGGCCATGGTCATGCGGACCTTGTCCTCGGGCAGGCCGAGGCAGGGCGCGATCTGCTCGCGGTCCGCGTGCAGCCACTGGGTGGCCACGTAGAGGTCGATGCCGCCGTCCTCGGCGGGCACCGCGAGACCGGACTCCGGGCCGAGGAAGGCCTGGTCCTGCATGCCGAAGGTGTACTCGCCCCTGACGATGACGTCGGCCCGCTTGGCGGCCTCGTCGGCGTTGCCGCGGATGATCGGCTGGCGGTGCACGATGTTCGGGTGCGGGACGTGCTTGGCGTGGCGGTCGTCGCGGTTCTCGTGGACGAGCACGGCGTCGGGAGCGGTCGCCGAGGCCTCGTCGGTGATGAGGGGCAGCTCCCGGTACTCGACCTTGATCTTCGCGGCGGCGCGGCGGGCCGTCTCCGGGTGGTCGGCGGCCACGAGGGCGACCGGCTCGCCGTGGTGGCGGACCTTGCCGTAGGCGAGCACCGGGGTGTCCCGGAACTCCAGGCCGTAGTTCTTCGCGGCCGGCAGGTCGTCCGCCGTCAGGACGGCGTAGACGCCCGACATGGCCAGCGCCTCGGAGGTGTCGATGGACACGATCTCGGCGTGCGCGACGGTGGACCGCAGGGTCTGGCCCCACAGCATCTCCTCGTGCCACATGTCCGAGGAGTAGGCGAACTCGCCGGTGACCTTGAGGGTGCCGTCCGGGCGGAGGGTGGACTCGCCGACGCCGCCCTGGTTGTGCTTCTGGGTGACGTCGGTGGGCGTGCCCGCCGGTACGGTACGTGTGTTCTGAGCCATCGTCAGACCGCCTCTCCCTGGCGCTCCTGGCGAGCGGCCGCGAGGCGGACCGCGTCGAGGATCTTCTCGTAACCGGTGCAGCGGCAGAGGTTGCCGGAGAGCGCCTCGCGGATGTCCGCGTCCGTCGGGGACGGGTTGCGCTCCAGCATCTCGTCGGCCGCGACCAGCAGACCGGGGGTGCAGAAGCCGCACTGCACGGCGCCGGCGTCGATGAACGCCTGCTGGATCGGGCTCAGTTCGACGCCCTCGCCGGTCTGCGAGTCCTGCGGCTTCGCCTCCCAGCGCTTGGCCTCGTCGAGCGAGGTGCCGCAGGCGCCGGAGGCGCAACCGCCGCCGTGACCGTGCGTCTCGCGCTCCTTGGCGTACTCGGCCAGGCCCTCGACGGTGACGACCTCGCGACCCTCGACCTGGCCGGCCGCGACCAGGCACGAACACACCGGCACGCCGTCGAGGCGGACCGTGCAGGAGCCGCACTCGCCCTGCTCGCAGGCGTTCTTGGAGCCGGGCAGGCCCAGGCGCTCACGCAGGACGTAGAGGAGGGACTCGCCCTCCCAGACGTCGTCGGCTTCCTGCGGACGACCGTTGACCGTGAAATTCACGCGCATGGTTATGCAGCTCCTTCAAGGGTGCGCCCGTTGCCGGCGCGGTACTGCTCCCAGGTCCAGCCGAGGGTGCGGCGGGCCATGATGCCCACGGCGTGCCGGCGGTACTTGGCGGTGCCTCGTACGTCGTCGATCGGGTTGCAGGCGCCGGACGCGAGGTCCGCGAACTGCTTGGCGACCGAGGGAGTGATGATCTTGCCGCTGTCCCAGAAGCCGCCCTCTTCGAGCGCCGCGTTCAGGAACTCCTCGGCCGCCGTGGCCCGCACGGGCGTGGGGGCGGCGGAGCCGATGCCGGTCCGTACGGTCCGGGTCTCCGGGTGGAGGGCCAGCCCGAAGGCGCAGACGGCGATGACCATCGCGTTGCGGGTGCCGACCTTGGAGTACTGCTGGGGGCCGTCCGCTTTCTTCACGTGGACGGTCTTGATGAGCTCGTCGGGCTCGAGCGCGTTGCGCTTGACGCCCTTGTAGAACTCGTCGATCGGAATGAGCCGGGTGCCGCGCACCGACTCGACCTCGACCTCGGCGCCCGCCGCGAGCAGCGCGGGGTGGGCGTCACCGGCCGGGGAGGCGGTGCCCAGGTTGCCGCCGACGCCGCCGCGGTTACGGATCTGCGGGGAGGCGACCGTGTGCGAGGCGAGCGCCAGACCGGGGAGCTCCTCGCGGAGGTTCTCCATGATCTGGGTGTACGGGACCGAGGCGCCGAGCCGGACGCTCTCCTCGCCGACCTCCCACTCGCGCAGCAGCTCGATACGGTTGAGGTCCAGGAGGTACTCGGGACGCCGGTGGTCGAAGTTGATCTCGACCATGATGTCGGTACCGCCTGCGATGGGCACGGCCGTGGGGTGCTCGGCCTTGGCGGCGAGCGCCTCCTCCCAGCTGGCGGGGCGAAGGAAGTCCATGGTGGCTCTCTTCTTGTGCTTCGGGTGATCGGGGGTCGTTCGTACGGGCCATGGGGGACGGCCGGCCCTCGACGGACGATCTCTTCATGTGCTGTTAACGCGGTGTGTGTGGCCTAGTACACAAGCCCCGTCCGCCGCTGTGCAGCCACCGAAACCATGAAGGAGTTGGCTGGCTGCCATGGTCGTCTTGTAGATTCGAACGAAAGGCGGAGAACGGCAACCTCTCCGTTTCCCCCCGGAAACGGTGGCACCACGCCACCGACCACAACGAGACACCCCCTCCACCCCCAAGAAGGAACGGCGGCGACATCATGCGGCTGCGCGCACTGCTGGAGAACGACGCGCTCGGGCTGCGCCTGCTCGGCGGCGAGGACGAGCTGGACCGCACCGTCCGCGGCGTGATGACGACGGACCTCAAGGACCCCAGCCGCTACCTGTCCGGCGGGGAGCTGGTCCTCACCGGTCTCGCCTGGCTGCACGAGCCGGGCGACGCGGAGCCCTTCGTCCGGATCCTCGCGAGCACCGGGGTGGCCGCCCTGGCCGTCGGCGAGGCCGAGCTCGGCGACATCCCGGACGACCTCGTACAGGCGTGTTCTCGCCACCGGCTGCCCCTGTTCGCAGTGAACGAATCCGTTGCGTTCGCGACGATCACCGAGCATGTCGTTCGACAGGTCTCCGGTGAGCGGGCCGGCGACCTCGCCGCCGTCGTCGACCGCCACAGGCGCCTGATGACCTCGGGACCGGCCGGCGGCGGGCCCGAGGTCGTCCTCGACCTCCTCGGCTCCGACCTGGACCTCCGGGCCTGGGTGCTCTCCCCCACCGGCCGCCAGATCGCCGGCGCCGGAGAGCCCCTGGAGCCCGGTCTCGCCGCCTCCCTCGCCGGCGAGCACCTGGCCGCGACCCGCACCGGACGGCGCGGCCCGCACCGGATCGGCGTCGCCGGCACCACGTACTCGCTGTTCCCGATCCGCAACACCGGCCGCGGCACGCCGCCGCCCTCCCGCGACGTGCGCGAGACCGTGCTGTCCGACTGGCTGCTCGCCGTCGAGGCCGACGCGGGCGACTGGCCGGCCGCCCGGCTCGACCTGCTCCAGGGCGTCACCCAGCTGATCGCCGTCGAGCGGGACCGCCGCGACGCCGCGAGGACCGTGCGCCGCAGGCTCGCCCAGGAGGTCCTGGAGCTGGTCCAGACGGGTGCCGCGCCCGCCGAGATCGCCGCCCGCCTCCGGGTCGCCGCCCCCGTGCTGCTGCCCGGCCTCGGCACCGCCCCGCACTGGCAGGTCGTGGTCGCCCGCGTCGAGTGGGAGCAGGAGCCGGGGCAGAACGCCGTCGACAGCGGGCCCGTCGCCCAGGCCCTCCTGGAGGAGATCCTGGTCGACCCGACCGCCTCCGGCGCCGAATCCGCCGACCGGATCGCCGTCGCCCACAGCGGCGACGAGGCCATCGCGCTCGTCCCGCTCGCCGCCAGCCCGCTGCCCGACAGCGAGGACGACATGCCGCCCGTGGCGCTCGGGCTGCACGCGGACGCCCTGCTCTCCGCCGTCCGCACCCCGCTCTCCGCAGGGCTCGCCGACGACGGCCGGCTCACCCTCGGCGTCAGCGCCGCCGTGCACTCGGCCGAGGGCCTGCGCGGCGCCCTGGAGGAGGCCCGGCACGCCCGCCGGGTCGCCGCCGCCCGCCCCGGCCGCGTCTGCGCCGCCGGCCACCACGAGCTCGCCTCGCACGTCCTGCTGCTGCCCTTCGTCCCGGACGACGTGCGGCGCGCCTTCACGGCCCGCCTGCTGGACCCGCTGCGGGACTACGACCGCCGGCACCGCGCGGAGCTGATCCCGACCCTGGAGGCCTTCCTCGACTGCGACGGCTCCTGGACCCGCTGCGCGACCCGCCTCCACCTGCACGTGAACACGCTGCGCTACCGGGTGGGCCGGATCGAACAGCTCACCGGCCGGGACCTGTCCCGCCTGGAGGACAAGCTGGACTTCTTCCTGGCGCTCCGGATGAGCTGAACGGGTGAAGACGATCGTCCGCTGACCGGATTCATCTCATCGGGTGATCAAGCGGACTGACGGGGCGGCAGGCGACTGCCGCCCCTTTGCCGTACTCCCCGGCGGCTCCCCCGCGTTTCCGGCCCTTCCCGCTTTGTGAAAACTTTCACCCGACCCCTTGGCCGGTCGCCGGACTTCGTGCTGAGATGCCGTCCTACTCACAGCTCGATGGCGCGCTCGGGGAGGGCGATGTGGCGTACGGCCGGGGCACCCCACTGGAGACCGCGATCTGGAGGCTCCGCTCCCGCGGCTGCTGGACGGATGCCGCCGAACTCCTCGCACCCCGCGCGGCCGAACCGGCCGCGGCCCTGGAACGGGCGGCCCTGCTGATCGAGCGCTGCCTGTACACCGAACAGGGCTGGGCCGAGGCCGAGGAGGCGCTGCGCGCGGCCGAGGCGGTCGCCCAGACCGACGAGGAACGCGGGGCCGCCGCCTGCGAGCGCGGTCATCTCGCCTACGCCTCCACCCTCTTGGGCGTCCGCGACCGCGCCGACGAGGCCCGCGCGGCACTCGGCCGGGCGGCCGCGCTGATCGGGCCCGAGACGCCGGGCCGCCCGCTCCTCGACTACCGCCGCGGGCTGCTCGCACAGAACCTCGGCGACTCCCCGCAGGCCGCCCGCGCCGCCTACCGCCGCGCGCACGCCGGGGCGACCGCCCACGACGACGCGCTACTGCTCTCCTCCACGTGGCGCCACCTCGCCGGACTCGCCCTGCGCGAGGGCGAGTTGGCGGAGGCCAGGCACGGCTTCGCCGAATCGCTGCGGATCCGCGAGGAGTTGGGCTACCTGGTGGGCACCGTGCCCGCGCTCGCCTCGCTCGCCGAGGCCGAGACGGAACCGGAGGCGGGCCGGCTCCGCGCCGAGGCGGGCCGGCTCTTCCGCCTGCTGGGCGGCGTACCGACCTGGCTGGCGGCGCAGTTGACGCCGCGTCCGGCGATCTGAGGGCGGCAGGGCGGCGGCCGGTGCGCGCGTCCGCCGCGTCGTCGCTTCGGCAACGCGGCGAGGCGCCGTGCCGGACGCCGTGGACCCGGCCAAGATCCGGAAGAGACGGCCTAACCCGCGCGCTCCAGCCGGAGCACCGCCTCGTCCCCACCGACGACGAGCGCACCGTCCTCGGTGACCGCCACCGCGCGGACCGGCGGTCCCGGGCGGAAGGTCAGCCGGGCATGCTGTTCGATCCGGTGCAGTTCGACCGTCCCGTCGGCCCAGGCCGCGGCCAGGACCGGCCCGTGCGGGGTCTCGGTGGCGGCCAGGGAGACCACCGGCGAGCGGCGTTCCGTCAGGGGCTCGGGGTCGGGGTCCTTGCCGGGCGTCCACCGGCGTACGGCTCCGTCGGTGCCGCCGCTGCACACGAACGGCGTCGCCGACTCGACCGCGGCCACCGCCGTGACCCGGCCGCTGTGCAGGGCCGCCTGGTGCAGGCCGGTGAGACCGAAGGCGTGGACGGAGCCCAGCCGGTCGCCGACCACGACCGAGCCCCCGATGGCGGCGAGCGCGGTGCCGGGATGCCGGGTGAGGGTGGTGGAGACCGCTTCGGTGAGGCGCTGGAGGTAGGGCGGCCGGGGCTGCCTGCCCCGTACGGTGTGCAGCCGGCCCCGCTCGTCGAGGAGCAGCACGGTCCCGTCGGGCGCGGGCGCCAGGGCCCTGACCCGCCCGGTGACCGGGTGGTCCAGCTGCCCGAGCGGCCGGGCGTCGACCGCCGCGAGCAGCCGTACGGTGCCTCCGAGGTCCGCGGCGAGCAGCGTCCCGCCCTGGGCGGCGAGCGCGGTGACCGGCCCGGGCCAGGGCGGGGCGACGTCCCCGGCGACCCGGGTCCACCGCACCCGCCACGGCGCGGACGCGGCGAGGTCCCGGAGCGCGGGCCGCAGCCGGGGATCGGCGCCGTCGCCGAGGACGGCGAGCAGCCCGAGGGCGCGGTCGGCGGGGCCGCGGGCCGCGCACAGGGCCTGCCCGGCGCGCAGCCAGGCGGTGCGCAGCCCGCCGTGGTCGTCGACGGGGTCGCCGACGTAGCCGGTGGTGACGGCGACGGGATCGGCGGCGCAGACGGCGGCGGGGTCGGAGAGGTCGGGGGTGCCGGACGGGGCGGGCGGTCCTGCGGAGGCGGGCTGGTCACCGTCCACGACCGTGGCGCGCCCCTCGGCGAGGAGGTCGTACCCCGGTGTTCCCGGGCTCGCCTCGACCACGAGCCGGACCCGGCCGAGCCGGGCCAGGTCGGCGACCAGCGCGGCGACGGCCTCGGGCTCGGCGGCGGCGTGCAGGTCCGGGAGGAGCAGCACGGTTCGGGCGGCGCGGCCGGTCTCGCTGGTGGCCAGGGCCCGGACGAGGTCGCCCGCCGAGCCGGCGACGACGCCGAGGTGGTCGGCGACGGCCCACGCGGTGCCGAGGGCGGTGCGCCCGGTCAGAGGGACGAGCGCGCGGGCGGTGCGGCGGCGCCCGGCGGCGCGGGGCCCGTGGGCGGCGAGCCAGTCGAGCAGCCCGGGGGCGCCGGTGACGAGGCAGAGGCGGGGGGCTTCGGGGTCGGTGAGCCAGCCGAGCAGGGCCGCGGCCCCGGGGCGCTCCGCGCGGACGGACGGCATGGGCACCTCTCGGTCGGCGCGGTTCGGGACGGAGTACGGGCTGACGCTGTCGACCTTAGTCGTCAGTCCTGCGCCCCGGTGAAGTGCTCCCGTACGAGTGAGGAAACGACGGGGAGATCCTGGGCGATCAGCGCGTCGAGCAGGGCGGTGTGTTCGGCGGCGTCGGCGACGAGTTCGCCGTGGCGGGTGGCGGGGGCGCTGACGAGGGGCCACTGGGAGCGCCGGTGCAGGTCGTCGGCGACGAGGAGGAGCTGTTCGTTGCCGGCGAGGGCGAGGACCGCGCGGTGGAAGGCCCGGTCGGCCTCGGCGTAGTGGGCGCGGTCGCCGCGGGCGGCGGCGGTGGAGGTGGCCTCGGCCAGCGGCCGGAGTCCGGCCCAGGTCTCGGCGGGGACGGTGCGGGCGAGGCGCAGCATGACGGGGACCTCGATGAGGGCGCGGACCTCGGCGAGTTCGGCGAGTTCGCGGGGCGTGCGTTCGGTGACGCGGAAGCCACGGTTGGGCACGACCTCGACGGCGCCTTCGGTGGCGAGCTGCTGCATGGCCTCGCGGACCGGGGTGGCGGAGACGCCGAAGCGTTCGCCGAGGGCGGGGGCGGAGTAGACCTCGCCGGGGGCGAGCTCGCCGCTGACCAGGGCGGTGCGCAGGGCCTGGAGGATCTGGCCGCGGACGGAGTGGCGGCGGACGGTGCGGGGCTCGGCGAGGTCCGCGCCCGGGAGTTCGCCGTGGGTGTGTTCGCCGCGCGCCTGCTCGGGGACCCGCACGGTCCGGTCCCGGGTGTCGGCCGCCGTCTCGCCGTACGCCGCCGCGGCGGACCGGTCGGTCGTCCGCCCGCGCGTGCTGCCCTGCTCCACCCGGGTCCTCCTGCGCCTTCGTGCCGGGCCCGGCTCGCGGCGCCGGGGTCCCCCGTGCACGATAGGCGGACGGCGTCGCAGTTCAAACACCGCAACGATCGGGTAAGGTAAGGCTAACCTGCTAACGATCGTGATTCGGTGGTCCCGCATGGCCCTGCCCGCTCTGCTGCCGTCGCCTCCCGCCTCGCCCGTCGCGGCCGCCTACGCCCGGCTCGCCGAGGTGTTCCCCGGACTGCGCGTCGACGAGCTGGCCGGGGACGAGCGGCTGCCGCGCGGGACCGGCTGGGTGGCGTCGGACGAGCTGGGCGCCGGCGGGGACGGCCTGGACGCCTTTCTCGCCTGGGACGACGCACAGGTGCGGCGCGACTACGGGCGGGCGGCCCGCCCCGACGTGGTGGCGAGCTTCGCGCTGCACCGGTACGCCTGGCCGACCTGCCTGCTGGTGACGCTGCCCTGGTTCCTGCACCGCCGGGTGCCCCGGCTGCCGGCGCACGACGTGGCCTTCCAGCGGGCCCTCGGCCGGGTCGCGGTGCGGATCGGGGAGTTCGCGTGCCTGCCCGGGGACCCGGCGGCGACGCTGCCCGGCGCCCGGGTGGTGGCGGACGAGGAAGCGCTGCGGGCCGAGGTGCGGGACGCCCTCGCCGAGCACTTCGAGCAGGTCCTGGCCGGCTTCGGGCCCCGGATGCGGCGCGGCCGGCGGGCCCTGTGGGGCATGGTGACGGACGAGATCGTCGAGGGGCTCTGGTACATCGCCGAGCTGCTCGGCGAGGAGGGCCGGGCGCTCGCGGAGCTGGAGCGGCTGATGCCGGGGACGACCAAGCCGTACGCGGGCGCCGCGGGCTTCCGGGAGCTCCCCGGCTCGGCGGAGGCGTGCGGAACGGCCCGCGTCACCCGCGACCGGGCCTCGTGCTGCTTCTTCTACACGCTGCGCCCCGAGGACACGTGCCTGACCTGTCCGCGCACCGCCGACCCGGAGCGGGTCCGCCGCCTCACGGCCACCGCCTGACACCCTTCCGCCGTTACGCCACCCGCACGGGTGATGCGAATCGAACGCAACCCGGCCTGCCCGCACGACAGTTCGACCCAATCGCACCTATTCGTATGCCGTACGGCCCCGATGGCGTGCTCTTGTTCCGAAACCCCGTACCCGCCCCGCCGGGTCGGCCAGTATGGGCGGCCGAATCGCCCTACTGCGAGGCAAAGGGACACCGCATGAGACTGACCGACATATCGCTGGACTGGCTGCTTCCGGGCGGCGTGATGGTGGCGGGGGTCCTGACGGCGGTGGCGGTGCTCGCGCGCGGGAAGCGCGCCGGTGACCAGGCCGCGGCCGAGGACTCCTGGGAGCGCAGCGAGGAACGCCGCAGACGCAAGGAGGCCGTCTACGGCACCGCCTCCTACGTCCTGCTCTTCTGCTGCGCCGCGGTCGCGGCGGCGCTCTCCTTCCACGGGCTCGTCGGCTTCGGCCGGCAGAACCTCAACCTCACCGGAGGCTGGGAGTACCTGGTCCCGTTCGGCCTCGACGGCGCCGCGATGTTCTGCTCGGTGCTGGCCGTCCGCGAGGCGAGCCACGGCGACGCGGCCCTCGGCTCGCGCCTCCTGGTCTGGACGTTCGCGGGTGCGGCCGCCTGGTTCAACTGGGTGCACGCGCCCCGGGGCATGGGCCACGCGGGCGCCCCGCAGTTCTTCGCGGGCATGTCCCTGTCGGCGGCGGTCCTGTTCGACCGGGCGCTGAAGCAGACCAGGCGGGCCGCGCTGCGCGAGCAGGGCCTGATCCCGCGGCCGCTTCCGCAGATCCGTATGGTCCGCTGGCTGCGGGCGCCCCGGGAGACCTTCGGCGCCTGGTCGCTGATGCTCCTGGAGGGAGTACGGACCCTGGACGAGGCGGTCGACGAGGTGCGCGAGGACCGGCGGGAGAAGGAGCAGAACCGGATCCGCCGGCGCGAGCAGGCCAAGCTGGACCGGGCACGCCTCAAGGCGATAAACCGCCAGCACCGCGCGTTCGGGCGGAGCGGCGGGCGGCAGGTCGACGTGGCGGCGCTGAGCGCCGGCACCGGTGCGGGCTCCGCGACGGGCACGGTGCAGGCCGCCGTCGCGGAGCCCGCCATAGCGGACCCCGGACAGCTGCCGCTTCGACACCGGCCCTCCCTGCAGGCCGTCAGGGGCGCTGAGCCGCGTGGCGGTGAGTCCCGGACGGTCGACCTGACCGCCGAGGACGACACCCAGACGCTGCCGCGCCTGGACTCCCTGGAGCGCAAACTCGCGGACCTGGAGCAGCAGTTCGGCTGAGCCCCACGCCCTCACGGTCCGGCGGGACACCCCCCGGGAGCCACGCTCCCAGGGGGTGTCCGGAACGTAGCGCCGTCTGCCCGCAGGGCAGGCGGGACCTCGCGGACACCCCTAGGCCGCCCCGCCGGCCAGTTCGAACCAGACGACCTTGCCCACGCCGCGGTCCTCCACTCCCCACGAGTCGGCGAGGGTCTGGACGAGGACGAGTCCCCGGCCGTGCGTACCGTCGTCGGCGATCGGTACGCACGGCCGGATCATCTCGGAGACGAAGTCCCTGACCTCGACCCGCAGGTGCTCCGGGACGACGGTGGCGGTGACGACCGCTCCCCGGCCGGTGTGGACCAGCGCGTTGGTCACCAGCTCGCTGGTGAGGAGTTCGGCGACGTCGGAGGCGCCCGGCCCGCCCCACGTCCCCAGCATCTCGCGTAACGCATGTCGTACCTCGGGCACCGCGGTGAGATCCGCGCTCCCCACCCTTCTGAGCAGTCGAGTCCGCTGCTTCGCCTCCCCGGCCATAACCCCCACCCCGTCGTCGGATCGAACAGGCTCACGGGGATGCATGCCCAGGGGCCCGGCCCGCATTCATGAGCACGACCCCGGCCCGTGTCACGGACCGTCAGGGACGGGGCACGTTGCGCAGGTTGGAGCGGGCCATCTGGAGCATCCGGCCGACGCCGCCGTCCAGGACGATCTTGCTGGCGGAGAGGGCGAAGCCGGTGACCATCTCGGCGCTGATCTTCGGCGGGATGGACAGCGCGTTGGGGTCGGTGACGACGTCCACGAGCGCCGGACCCTTGTGCCTGAAGGCGTCCTTGAGGGCGCCGGCGAGGTGCTTGGGCTTCTCCACGCGGACGCCGTAGGCCCCGGCGGCGCGTGCGATGGCGGCGAAGTCGGGGTTCTTGTTGGCGGTTCCGTACGAGGGGAGCCCGGCGACCAGCATCTCCAGCTCGACCATGCCGAGCGAGGAGTTGTCGAAGACGATCACCTTCACCGGCAGGTCGTACTGGACGAGGGTGAGGAAGTCGCCCATGAGCATGCTGAATCCGCCGTCCCCGGACATCGACACGACCTGGCGGCCGCGGTCGGTGAACTGCGCGCCGATGGCCTGGGGCAGGGCGTTCGCCATGGAGCCGTGACTGAAGGAGCCGATGATCCGGCGGCGCCCGTTGGGCGTGAGGTAGCGGGCGGCCCAGACGTTGCACATGCCGGTGTCGACGGTGAAGACCGCGTCGTCGTCCGCGAGTTCGTCGAGCACGGACGCCACGTACTCGGGATGGATCGGCGTGTGCTTCTCGACCTTGCGGGTGTACGCCTTGACCACGCCCTCCAGGGCGTCGGCGTGCTTCTTCAGCATCTTGTCGAGGAAGCGCCGGTCGGTCTTGGCCCGGACCCGCGGGATGACGCAGCGCAGCGTCTCGCGGACGTCGCCCCAGACGGCCAGGTCGAGCTTGGAACGCCGGCCGAGCCGCTCGGGCCGCACGTCGACCTGCACGATCTTCACGTCGTCGGGCAGGAAGGCGTTGTACGGGAAGTCGGTGCCGAGCAGGATGAGCAGCTCGCACTCGTGGGTGGCCTCGTAGGCGGCGCCGTAGCCGAGGAGTCCGCTCATGCCGACGTCGAACGGGTTGTCGTACTGGATCCACTCCTTGCCGCGCAGCGCGTGCCCGACGGGCGACTTCACCCGTTCGGCGAACTGCATGACCTCGGCATGCGCGCCCGCGGTGCCGCTGCCGCAGAACAGCGTCACCCGTTCGGCGGAGTCGATCATCCGCACGAGTGCGTCGATCTCCGCGTCGCCCGGCCGGACGGTGGGCCGGGAGGTGACGAGCGCGGTCTCGACCGGCTTGTCGGGCGCGGGCCGGTCGGCGATGTCGCCGGGCAGCGAGACGACGCTGACTCCGCCCTGGCCGACGGCGTGCTGGATCGCGGTCTGCAGCAGCCGGGGCATCTGCCGCGGGTTGGAGATCAGCTCGCTGTAGTGGCTGCACTCACGGAACAGCTGGTCGGGGTGGGTCTCCTGGAAGTAGCCGAGGCCGATCTCGCTGGAGGGGATCTGGGAGGCGAGGGCCAGGACCGGGGCCATGGAGCGGTGGGCGTCGTACAGGCCGTTGATCAGGTGGAGGTTGCCCGGGCCGCAGGAACCCGCGCAGGCGGCGAGCCGGCCGGTGAGCTGGGCCTCGGCACCGGCGGCGAAGGCCGCGACCTCCTCGTGCCGCACCTGGACCCAGTCGATGGCGGAGTTGCGCCGGATGGCGTCGACGACGGGGTTCAGGCTGTCGCCGACCACTCCGTAGAGGCGCTGGACGCCCGCGCGGACGAGGATGTCGACGAACTGTTCTGCGACGTTCTGCTTGGCCATGGGTCCATCAACACATGAGCGGCGGGGTTACGCCTCCCAGACCGCCACCCCCGTACGGTCGTCGGCGTAACCGGTGACCCGCAGCTGGGTGTCGGCGAGGAAGGCCGCGAGGCCCGGCGGTTCCGCGCCGGCCCAGCGGGCGGCGAGCTCGCGGGCGAGGGACGGTTCGCCGCGCATGGGCTCGGCGAGGCCGTGCGAGGCGAGCAGCAGGGTGTCGCCGGGACGGGCGACGGAGGCGCGGAAGCGGAAGGGCTCGGCGGGCGGGGGCAGGGGGTCCTCCACGAAGGGCCGGCCGGGCGGGTCGGCGACGCCGAGCCGCATGGTGAGCCGGTCGCCTTCCTCGCCGGCTTCGGGCACCTCGGCCGGGTCCGGTGCCGTCGCGGGCCGCGGGCGGGGCGGTGAACCGAAGCCGACCACGGGCCCGCCGACGGTGGTCGCGGGGTCGGGCAGGAGCGGTTCGATGTCCTGCCAGGCGCCGTCGCGGAGCCGGAACAGGCCGCCGGTGCCGACGCCGAAGAACACCCGGGTGCGGCAGTCGGGGTCGGCGGTGAGCAACAAGCAGCGCAGGCCTGCCGTGTACTCCTCGTGGTCGAGGCCGCGTTCGGCGGCGCGGGCGCGCAGCTTGCCGTAGGTGCGGTCGGTGAGCCGGTGGAGCCCGGACTTGAGGTCGCCGCGGCGGCCGGCCCGGATGTCCTCGGAGAGCCGGGCGTGACTGCGGCCGACGGACTCGGCGATCCAGCGGCAGGCGTCGGCGGCGGCGAGGTGGGTGTGCTCGGAGCCGCGCCGGCCGGCGGCGACGGCGACGAGCACGAGGGCGGCCTCGTCCTGCCCGAAGCGGGCGGTGAGCAGGGCGTCGCGGCGGGGTTCGCCGCGGTAGCGGGCGGAGTCGCCGCGGACGGAGACGGCGCGCAGGGTGTAGGCGCCGTAGCGGGCGCCGTCGAGGACGGTGTCGGCGACGAGCGCGTCGAGCTCGCCGGGACGGGCGGCGGGCAGGGCGGTGGGCTCGGCCTCGTAGGTGGGCGGCCGGGTCCCGACGTGCCCGGTACGGGGCCGGGGCGAGGGCACCTGCACGAAGGGCGTCCCGGCGGGTGCGGCCGGCGGCGTCACGGCGGCGGGCGGGGCCGGCGCGGCGTCCAGTACCGTCGCGGGGCCGGAGGTCGGGTCCGGACCCTCGTCGGCTTCCGGGGGCGGGGCAGGGGCCCCGGGCAGCGGGGCCGGAAGCGCGGTCGTGGTCGCCGCGGCGGAGTCGTAGCGCTCGTCGAGGCTGTCCGACGTCGGCGCGGGCGCGGTGTCCTGCGCCGTCTCGTCGTACAGCTTGTCCCACCAGTTGGTGTCCCCCTGCTGAGTCATGCCCTTATTGTCCACCGCACAGGGCACCAGAAAACGGGACATCAGGAAAAGCGTTACGACAAAAGGGTGGTCGTGGACAAGTGGTCCGCCGGGCGGCCCCACCCCCCACGGGAAGGACGCCCGGCGGACCGGCGTGATCAGCGCACGTCGTAAGCGCGGACCACGGTCTGGGTGACGGAGTTGCCGTTGGCGTCCGTCAGTTCGGTCTTCAGGGTGACCTGCTCGCCGGTGGCGCCCGCGTGGTTCACGGTCGCGGTCCAGGCGTCGCCCTGGTGGGAGACCTGTGCTTCGGTCCAGGTCGTGCCGCCGTCGTAGGAGTAGGACAGGCGGGCCGAGGTGAGCGCGGCGGGCGTGTAGCCCGCGTGCCCCGTCACGCCGAGGCCGATCTGCTGGCCGTCGGTCGCCGCGAGGGTCTTGAGTCCGTCCTCCGGAAGGTCGTACCGGGGGAAGAGAATCGGGATGCCCTGAGAATAGACGCTCTCATCCAGCTGAGAGGCGAATTTCCATACCGAGTTGACGGATGTGGAGCGGGCCCACACTTTACTGCCGATCTTCATGGTGTTCTGCTCGAGGGTGTACGTGCCGGATTCGGCCGGCACTTCGAACACCCCGAACGGCCAGCTGGTGCCGCCGAGCGGCTCGCCGTCCTTGCTGAGGCGCAGGTTGCCGATGTCCCCGAAGGAACCGGGCTCGGCGTAGTGGGTGTTGTCGCCCCACATGGCATCGGCGAAGCCTAGGAGATTGCCCTGGCGCTCGGCGACCAGGACCGGCTTGCCAGTGGCGTCGCGGGGGGCAGTGGGGGCGACGACGCCGTCGTACCAGTTCTCGGTGCGGCGCTCGCCGGGGCCGTACGCGTGGCGGGTGCCGACCATGAACTCGCCGAACGGGAAGCCGGAGGAGAGGACCTGCTCCCAGGCGGTGTCGCCGGGCGTGTAGTACTCGGTGCGGGTGCCGGGCGCGGGGACGGTCTCGAGGGAGCCGAAGAAGACTCCGGTGCCGTCGGGGCGGTAGGCGGCGGGGTTGTCGATGAAGTCGGCGGTGACGCCCATGGCGCGGTAGGTCGACTCCGTGCGGCCCAACTGCCCGTCGCGGACCCGGTAGTTCTTGTCGTCGACGACGGGGCGGGACTCGGGGAAGGCGAGGTTGTAGAGGTAGGGGCTCTTGGCGGTGGCGCGCCAGGCGAGGGTGACCTCGCCGCTCGCGAGCCGGTCGAGGAGCTGTACGGCCTCGGCGGCGGGCACGGCGAGCACCGGCAGGCCGGGGCCGGTGAAGCCGCCGCTCGGGTACCAGCGGCCGGCGGCCTGGTGGTACGTGACGACGGCGACGGCACCGGCGGCCTTGGCGTTGCGGGCGACGGTGGAGACGCCGGTGCTGGTGTCGGGCAGGCGGACCAGGGCGATCCGGCCCTTGACGCCCGCGGCCTCGAGCTCCTGCGGGGTGCCGGTGCCCGCGTCGACGAGCCGGGCGGAGCCGGTGCCGTCGAGGTTGTCGGATCCGGTGGAGGCGGTGAGCGGGTGCAGGACGAGACCGTCACCGGTCTTCAGTTCGCCGATCTGCGGGGCGGCGGCGCGCCAGTAGCTGCCGAACTCGAAGTCGCCGTCGTCGGCGCGGCCTTCGACGGAGGCGTAGTAGCCGCGGATGCTGCGCGGGCCGGAAGCGGTGCCCGCGTGCAGCCAGGTGTCGTCCCAGGAACGGGAGAACGCGAGTGTCGCGCCCCGCAGTTCGGAGGCCTTGTCGGTCCGGACCGACAGCTTGTGGGCCCGGCGGGCGTCGAGGACGACGGTGGTGTCCTTCCTCAACTCCAGCTGCGGGCGCGCCAGGTAGCTGACGGAGTCGTTCAGCGTGGCACCCTCCCCCGCGTCCGGCGTGGTGACGAAGGAGGAGAGGAAGTAGCTGCCGGCGCGCAGCCGGTAGACCTGATCGGCGGAGCCCTCGTTGAAGCGGCGCTCGCCGGTGGCGTCGTCGGTGCCGATGACGTCGAGGGAGGAGGCGCCGGCTGCGGGCCGTCCCTGACGGTCGATCAACTTGACGCGCAGGGTGACTGTTTCGGGTTCGACGTAGAGGGAGAACGGGGTGGACACGTGCACCGCGCCGCCGCCGGCGGTGCCGGTGGCGACGATCCGGCCGGTGACGTCGCCGTACTGGGCGCGCTCGAGCCGAACGGTCGGGTCGACGTCGAGCGGGACCTCGACGGTGGCGCCGGCCGGGACGGTCACGGTGCGCTTGCCGAGCCTGGCCACGGTGGAGCGGACGGCGGAGCCGTCGTTGCCGGTGACCCTGTCCACGGCGAGGGAGAGGGTGGCCGGCTCGTCGCCGGTGTTGGTGTAGGGGACGGCGACGGTCGTGCGGTCGGTCCGGTCCTGCGGCCAGTCGAAGGTGCCGCCCCGGACCGCCGCGGCGCCCAGGACGGTCTGGTCGGTCGCGGCCTTGACGTCGAGCCGGCCGGCGCCGACCTCGCGGGCGTCGCCGGGGACGCCGCTGTCGGCGGAGGCGACGAGCGCCGCCTTGATCCGCTGGGCGGTCCAGTCGGGGTGGCGCTGCTTCACGATGGCTGCGGCGCCCGCGACGTGCGGGGTGGCCATGGAGGTGCCGGACATCGACTGGTAGGCGTAGACGCCCCGGCCGCCGGCCGCGGCGGCCGAGATGCCGACGCCGGGCGCGGCGATCTCGGGCTTGAGGGTGTGCGCGGCGTCGGCCGCGGGTCCCCGGCTGGAGAAGTACGCGGTGGAGTCGTCGCGGTCGGTGGCGCCGACGGTGAGGACGCCCGGCGCGCAGCCGGGCGAGGAGACGGTGTTGTTGCCGGGGCCCGAGTTGCCGGCGGCGATGACGAACAGCGTGCCCTCGTTCCGGGCGAGTCGCTCGGCCGCGACGCCCATCGGGTCGGTGCAGTCCGTCTCGGAGGGGTTGCCGAGGCTCATGGAGACGACGTCGGCGCCCTGGGCGACGGCCCACTCCATGCCGGCGATGATCCACGAAGTGGCGCCGGAGCCGGAGTCGTTGAGGACCTTTCCGTTGAGGAGGGCGGCGCCCGGCGCGACGCCCTTCTTCTTGCCGCCGCTCGCGGCGCCGGAGCCGCCGACGGTGGAGATGGTGTGGGTGCCGTGGCCCTGGCGGTCGTCGGCGGTGTCGGAGTCGGTGAAGTTCTGCTGGGCGACGATCCGGCCCTTGAGGTCGGGGTGCTCGGCGTCGGCGCCGGTGTCGAGGACGGCGACCTTGGTGCCGGTGCCGTCGTAGCCGGCGGCCCAGGCCTCGGGCGCGTGGACCTGGGCGGTGGAGCGCTCCAGGGTGGCCTGGACCTTGCGGTCGAGCCACAGCTTCTTCAGGCCGCCGCCGGCCGCCGTCGTGCGGGCGGCCGGGCCGGTCACGTCGGCCCAGAAACCGGCGGCCTGCTCCTTGTCGGCCTTCAGGGCGACCGCGTCGACGGTCCTCAGGACCGGGCCGCGGGTCGCGCCGCGCGGGGCGGGCGGCACGGTGCGGGCCGTGGCCAGGTCGGCGCCGTAGACGGCGATGAGCGGCAGGGTCGCGGAGCGGGCGTCGTCGTAGCCCTGGCGGATCAGACCGGTGACGTTGAAGAGCTCGTCGTCGACCCGTCCGGCGGCCAGCGCGGCGGTGGCGCCCTCGGGGTACACGTAGAGGTCCTGGCCGGAGCGCCGGGTTTGCACGAAGGGCACCGTGCCGTCCTCGCGGGGCAGCGCCGCCGCGGCCGGGTTGCCCGCGGCGTCGCGGGTCACCAGGACGCGGTCGCCGGTCACCAGGGTGACGGCGGCGGGCCGCTGCCCGGCACGGTCGGCGGCCTCGCTGCCGACCAGTGGTCGCTTGCCGGTCGCCGGGGTGTCCTGCGGCGCTGCTGCCGCGGACGCCGTGACCGCGGTGACGGCCAGGACGGCGGCGGTCGCCGCTCCCAGGGCCGTACGCGAAATCGGGCGCATCGCTCTCCCCATCTGAATCCGGGCATGACGACACAAGACGCCCATGTCCGGAGGCTGTTGGTGCTGCGGTGGCGCCACATTGGCAGAGGTGAGGGTGGTGCAGGCAGGATGGGCAAAGGCGGGAATGCGCCGTGGCCGATTCCCGCCAGGGCACCAACGGAACGAACACGTCCGCCGGCCGTCCGGGAAATGTCCCGGGTCGTCCGGGGACGTCCGCGCGAGGGGTGGGACAGCGATGCTGGCAGCGATAGGTCTCGACGAACGGCAGGAATCCGCCTACCGCGCACTGGTCGCCATGGGCGCGGCCGAGGTCTCCGATCTGGCCCATCGGCTCGCCCTGCCGGAGGGCGACACCGAGCGGGCGCTGCGCCGGCTGGAGTCGCAGGGCCTGGCGGCCCAGTCCTCGGCGCGTACCGGCCGCTGGGTCGCGGCACCGCCCGGGGTCGCACTCGGCGCGCTGCTCACCCAGCAGCGGCACGAGCTGGACCAGGCGGAGCTGGCGGCGGCGCTGCTCGCCCAGGAGTACCGGGCGGAGGCCACCGAGCCGGCCGTGCACGACCTGGTCGAGGTGGTGACGGGCGCGAGCGCCGTCACCCACCGCTTCCTCCAGCTGCAGCTCGGCGCGACCGACGAGGTCTGCGCGCTGGTGACGGGCAAGCCGATCGCCGTGAGCGGCGTGGAGAACGACGCCGAGGCGCTGGCCGCCGAGCGGGGCGTGCGCTACCGCGTGGTGATCGAACGGGAGGTGCTCGCCCTGCCGACGGGCCTCGGCGAACTCTCCGCGGCGCTCGGCCGGCACGAGCAGATCCGCGTGGTGGACCGGGTGCCGACCAAGCTGGTCGTGGCGGACCGCACGCTCGCCATGGTCCCGCTCACCGGGCGCGGCGCCGAGCCGGCCGCCCTCGTCGTGCACGCGAGCGGGCTCCTGGAGTCGCTGATGGGGCTGTTCGAGTCCGTCTGGCGGGACGCCCTGCCGCTGCGGCTCGGCGCGGGCGCGCAGGTGACGGAGGACGAGGTCCAGGGCCCGGACCCGACCGACCTGGAGATCCTCAGCCTGCTGCTCGCCGGCATGACGGACGCGAGCGTCGCCAAGCAGCTGGACCTGGGCCTGCGGACGGTGCAGCGACGGGTCAAGGGCCTGATGGAGCTGACCGGCGTGACGACCCGGCTGCAGCTGGGCTGGCACGCCTACGAGCGCGGATGGGTGGCCCGCCGCTGAGGCGGCGCCGCCCGTATGGCAGGGTGAGCGCCCGGTTTTCCCTCACTTCCGGACCCCCGCCCTCCGGACCTCACCCTTCTGGAGCACCACCCATGAACGGAAGGCGCCGTCGCGCCCTGCTGGCCACCGTCACCCCGATGCTGGAGCCCGGGGAGCGGGTGGAGGTCACCTCGCTCGTCAACCTCAGCTCGGTCTCGGTGCGCCGCACCGCCGCGTTCGGCATCGCCTCGGCGATCGCCAGCGGCGGCTCGATGTCGGTGATCCCCGCGCCGACGCCGATGTACCTGGCGATGACCGACCGCCGGCTCTTCGTCTTCCGGGCGGACCCGGTGTTCGCGAAGCCGGTCGAGCACACCATGACCATCCGGCGGGAGGGACTGTTCCGCTCGGAGATCAAGGAGCGGATCCTCAACTCCTCCTTCGTGCTCTCCTCGCCGTACAGCGAGACCTCCTTGAAGATCATTTTTCCGCTGGTCGACCGCAAGGCGCGCAACCAGGTCGCCGCCGCGCTGCCGCTCGCCGCGGGCTGACGCCCTCCCCGGACGGCCCCGCCCCGCGTCCCTCCCCCGTCGGCCTTGACCTGCGAGAACACCGGCGGTCCTGCACCCTTGGCAGATGGGTGTGTGGCAGCTCCTGCTGATCGCGATGGTGATGCTGCTCGGCCTGTTCGGGGTCCTGACGCCCGGCGTGCCGGGGACGTGGCTGGTGTGGGCGGCGATGCTGTGGTGGTCGCTGCACGAGCAGACCGCCCTCGCCTGGATCCTCCTCGTCTCCTCCACCGGGCTTCTGCTGCTCACCCAGGTGGTCGTGTGGCAGCTGCCGCCCCGGCGCTTCCGGGGCGTCGGCATCACCCGCCGGATGGTGGCGTACGCGGGCGTGGGCGCGTTCCTGGGCTTCTTCCTGGTCCCGGTGCTCGGCGCGATCCCCGGCTTCGTGGGCGGGATCTACCTCTCGGAACGGCTCCGCCTCGGCGGCCACGGCCAGGCCAGGGCCGCCACTCGCACGGTGATGCGGGCGGCGGGGACGAGCGTGCTGGTGGAACTGTTCGCGTGCCTGCTGATCGTGGGGGCGTGGGCGGGGGCGGTGATCTGGGGCTGAACCGGGGGCGGGGCCGGGCGGGAGCGGGTGCTGCCCGGCGGTGCGGGGCGGGAGCGGGGCGGTGACGGGTGCTGCCCGGCGGTGCGGGGCGGGCCCGAAACCCGTGGGGGCTGAGGCCGACAGGGTGGCCCCCCACGGGGTCCGGAACCCCGTGGGGGCCGACGACGGTCGGGGCCCCTCCGGGTCGACTCCTCGGCGGCGGCCTTGGACCCCGTCCACCGAACCGCGCCGAAGCCGCCACCCCCTGCGGGGACGACCCTGCACGGCCCCTCCGTCGCCTCTCCACCGGTGGACGGTGCATCGGCGGAGCACCCTGTGCGCGGCGGCGGGTGCTCTGCCACGGACGGCGAGGATGATGACCGCGCGGCATCCGAAACCCGTGGGGGCCGACCGCGGTCGGGGCCCCTCCGGGTCGACTCCTCGGCGGCGGCGGCCTTGGGCCCCGCCCACCGAACCGCGCCGAAGCCGCCACCGCCTGCGGGGACGACCCTGCACGGCCCCTCCGTCGCCTCTCCACCGGTGGACGGTGCACCGGCGCAGCCACCCTGTGCGCGGCGGCGGGTGCTCTGCCACGGACGGCGGTCAGGTGCCGGAGGGGCCGTGCAGGGGTGTCCCCGCAGGGCGTGGCGGCTGTGGGACGGTTCCGTGGGCAGGACCAGCGGCCGCCACGCCCGAGGAGTCACCCCGGAGGGGGCCCGACCGCCGTCGGCCCCCACGGGGTGAGAGCCCCACCACGGGGCACCGCACCACCGGCCCGGCCCCCACCGGGTGAGAGCCCCACCCAGGGGCACCGCACCACCCGCCCCGAACCCCGCGGGTCAGAGCACGCGGCGCAGGTAGTGGGCCGCGTACGAGCGCCAGGGGCGCCATTCCGCGCGGTCCGGGAGGCCTTCCGGGGCCACGTCCGGGTCGCCGAGGGCGCGCATGCGGATGGCGGCGCGGGCCTGCGGGCTCACGCCGGGGACAGCGGTCAGCGCCGCCGACGACGCCTCACGGTCGGCGCCGGGGTCGAGACGGACGGTGCCCTCGGCGAGGGCCGTGGCGAGCGGGCCCGCCAGCGGGTGGCCGGTCAGCGCGGCGGGCGCCGGGAAGACGTGGGTGAGGCTGCCGCAGGGCGTCTCCAGCGGCGTGCCGTGACGCTCGACGAGCCGTGCGGCCTCGTCGGGACCGACGACCGTCCGTACCGCGAACTCCTCCGGGTCGGCCGCGCCCGGTGACCGTACGCCCGGCCGGGCCGCGACCTCGGCCGCCAGCTCGGGGTCCGCGCCGAGGCGTTCGGCGACGGCGTGCGGGTCGGCGTCGAGGTCGAACAGGCGGCGCAGCCGCTGCACGGCGGTGGTGAGGTCGCGCAGCTCGGTGAGGTGGATCCGGGCCTCCAGCCAGCCGCCCCCGCGGGGCGCGCGCTCGTCGACGGAGACGATGCCGGTGCCGTAGGGCAGGCGGAGGGTACGCCGGTAGGTGCGGGCGCCGGGCGCGCCGGCGACCTCCTCGACGCCCGGCAGGGCCTCCGCGGCGAGCAGGTCGAACACCTCGCCCGCCGCGTACGGCCCCCGGTGCGCGAGCCGCAGCGGCACTCCGGCGGCGAGTGCCGTGCGGGGGCCCGCACCGGTGCCGGACTCGGCGCGCAGTTCGGTGGGCGTGCGGGCGTAGACGGCGCGGATGGTGTCGTTGAACTGGCGCACGCTGGCGAACCCCGCCGCGAACGCGATCTCGGTGACCGGCAGCCCGGTGGTCTGCAGCAGCAGTCGCGCGGTGTGCGCCCGCTGGGCGCGGGCGAGCGCGACGGGCCCGGCGCCGAGTTCGGCGGTGAGCTGTCGCTGCACCTGGCGGGCGCTGTACCCGAGGCGCCCGGCGAGTCCGGGCACGCCCTCGCGGTCCACGACGCCGTCGCCGATCATGCGCATGGCGCGGCCGACCACGTCCGCCCGGACGTTCCACTCGGCCGAGCCGGGTACGGCGTCCGGCCGGCAGCGCCGGCAGGCCCGGAAGCCGTGGCCCTGGGCAGCCGCGGCGGTCGGGTAGAAGCTCACGTTGTGCCGCTTGGGCGTGACGGCCGGGCAGCTCGGCCGGCAGTAGATCCCCGTGGTGGAGACCCCGAAGAAGAACACGCCGTCGAAGCGGGCGTCCCGGCTGCTGACCGCCTGGTAGCGGGTGTCCTCGTCGAGGAGAGCACCCGCCACCACGTCCGTGGCCCCGCCTGTGTCCGTGCCCACCGTGTCCGTCATTCCTCCAGTGTGCGCGAGCACGAGGCCCCTGGCTGGCGGTTTTCGGACACGGCCTTGAGCGGGCGGGACCGGCGGGACGGGCCGCGCGGGGCGGACCCGCCACGGGGTCCGCTACCGGGCCCGGCCCCGCTTGGCCTCCAACGCCGCGCGGCCCGCCGCGCCCTTGCGCTTCCAGTCCTTGAGGATCTCGGCGCGGACCCGGGCGTCGGTCTTGGCCACCAGGCGCTGGTTCTCGCGCAGCAGCTTGCGGTAGCTGTCGAGGCGGCGCTCGGGCAGCGTGCCGTCGGCGATGGCGGCGGTGACGGCGCAGCCGGGCTCCGACTCGTGGGCGCAGTCGTGGAAGCGGCAGTCGCCCGCGAGGTCCTCGATCTCGGCGAAGACCTGGCCGACGCCGGCCTCGGCGTCCCACAGTCCGACGCCCCGCAGGCCGGGCGTGTCGATGAGCACGCCACCGCCGGGAAGGACGAGCAGGTTGCGGGTGGTCGTGGTGTGCCGGCCCTTGCCGTCCACGTCACGCGCCGCCCGGACGTCCATGACGTCCTCGCCGAGCAGGGTGTTCGCGAGGGTCGACTTGCCGGCGCCGGAGACGCCGAGCAGGACGCTGGTCCCGCTCGCGGCGACCGCGCGGAGCACGTCGAGCCCCTCCCCGGTGAGCGAGCTGACGGGCAGCACCTGGACGCCGGGAGCGACCGTCTCGACGTCCTCGACCAGGTACGAGAGACCGACCGGATCGGGCACGAGGTCGGCCTTGCTGAGCACGACGAGCGGCTGCGCGCCGGACTCCCAGGCCAGTGCGAGGAAGCGCTCGATGCGCCCGAGGTCGAGCTCGACGGCGAGCGAGACGGTGATGATCGCGTGGTCCACGTTGGTCGCGAGGACCTGGCCCTCGGACCGCTTGGACGAGGTGGAGCGCGCGAAGGTGGTGCGGCGCGGCAGGTACGCACGGACGTAGCGCGGATCGCCGACGCCCTCGGGGTCGACGGCCGCCCAGTCGCCGGTGCAGATCACCCGCAGCGGGTCGTGCGGGGTGACGAACGCCGTGTCGGCGCGCACGACCCCCTCGGGCGTGACGAGGTCGCACTGCCCGCGGTCGACCCGGACGACCCGGCCGGGCAGCAGACCCTGCGCGGCGTACGGGGCGAACTCGGCCGCCCAGGCGTCGTCCCAGCCGTACGCACGGAGGGAGGAGGTGGAGAGGGAAGCGGAAAGAGAGGAAGACAAGGGGAACCCTTCACAGGGTGGCCCCGGCGCGCTGCGCGTCGCAGCTGCTGGTGGAAGACGTCAGCCGGTGGCCACGGAGGTGGAGTGGACGATCATCTGGTTGCGGGCACGGCCCTTCGTGACGACAGCCATCGGTCACACCTCCTGGTCACAGCGGTCTTCGACACCGCGATCTTCGCGATGCGCCCCACCGTAGCGGGGCCCTGCCACCGGCGCCACGCATTTATTTCCGGACCAGGCGCTCCGTCAGCTCCATCAGGCGGGCACGGGCCTCGGTGTCGTACGCCTGCTCGTGGGCGCGGCTGTCGGTGAACCGGTCGAAGTAGCGGCCGGTGGTGCCGGCGAGTCCGGGGTCGAGGAGCAGGCGTACCGTCGGCCGGACGCCTTCCTCGGTGGTCACCTCGGGGGTCAGGCCGTACGCGCGCACGGCGGGGGTGTCCATCAGATGGGCCGGGTGCAGGGTGTTGACGGTCACTCCGGTGCCGTCCAGTTCGGCGGCGAGCTCGAAGGTGGCCATGATCAGGGCCAGTTTGCTGCGGCAGTAGGCGCGCAGTCCCTCGTAGTCCCGCTCCAGCATGACGTCGTCGAAGTCGATGGTCTCCTGCCCGATCGAGGCCACGTTGACGACGCGGGCGGGGGCCGAGGCGGCGAGCAGCGGGAGCAGGCCGCGGGTGAGCGCGTAGGGCGCCAAGTGGTTGACGGAGAAGCGTAGTTCGTGGCCCTGCGGGGTCAGTTCGCGGACCAGCGGACGTGAACCGCCGCCCGCCACCGCGTTGTTGACCAGGCCGTCGAGGTGCGGTTCGGCCGCGCGGATCCGGTCCGCGAGCGAGTGCACCTGGTCGAGGTCGGACAGGTCGGCGAGGTACGTGCGGACGGTGGTGCCGGGGTGGGCGGCCCGGGCCTCGGCGGCCACGGCGTCGAGGCGGCCGGCGTCGCGGCCGTGCAGCAGGAGGGTGCCGCCGCGTGCGGCGAGGTCGAGGGCGAGGGCGTGGCCCATGCCGGAGGTGGCGCCGGTGATCAGGGTGGTGTGGTGCTCGTGCTGTTCCATGCCGGTCACCCTGGCAGCGCCGGTCCGGGGAAGGGAGGGCGTGCCGCACCTGGTGTTCGCACCACCAGGCTCGGGCCCCGGGGGCAGGTCGTCCGGACCGTGCGTGTCCGATCCGTACAAGACCGGCCGGAGCCGGGACTCCTAGCGTGCGGGCATGGACACGAACCACTCCACGCCCTCCCCTGTTCCCGCTCCCTCCCCCGCGCCCCGGCTGGACGTCATCGGTCTCGTCACCGCCGACATGGCCGCCTCCCTCGCCTTCTACCGGCTGCTCGGCCTGGCCGTCCCGCCCGGCGCCGAGACCGCCCCGCACGTGGAGGTCACCCTGCCCGGCGGCCTGCGGGTGCTGTGGGACACCGAGGACGTCGTCAGGTCCTTCGACCCCGCGTGGACCCGCCCGGCGACCGGCGGCGACCGCGTCGCGCTCGCCTTCCGCTGCGCGGACCCGGGCCGGGTCGACGCGGTCTACGAGACGCTGACGGCGGCCGGGTACCGCGGTCACCTCAAGCCCTGGGACGCCGTGTGGGGCCAGCGGTACGCGGTCGTGCTCGACCCGGACGGGACGGGTGTCTCGCTCTACGCGGACGCGGCGGACCCGAAGGGAGCGACGGATCCGGCGGACCGGGAGGAGCCGTAGCCCCTGTGGCCCGGTCAGCCAGCCCGTGGAGCCCGTACAGCCCGTGCAGCCCGTGGAGGCCGTACAGCCCGTACAGCCCGTGGAGCCCGTGGACCCCGTGCACCCAGTGCACCCCGGTCAGCCCGTGCAGCCCGAGCAGCCCGTGGAGCCAGTGGAGGCCGTGCAGCCCGTGCAGCCCGTGGAGGCCGTCGAACCCGCGTGGTCCGTCAGCGTCATCCCGGTCAGGGAGCGCATCTCGCGGGCCAGATGGGCCTGGTCGACGCAGCCCGCGCCGTACGCCGCCTCCGCGTACGGCGCGCCCGCGGCCACCAGGGCGAGGGCCCGCTGCAGTCGCAGGATGCGGGCCAGGGTCTTCGGCCCGTAGCCGAAGGCCGCGAGGGAGCGCCGGTGCAGCTGCCGGACCCCGAGACCCACCTCGTCCGCCGCCGTGCCGACGGGCACGCCCGCCCGCAGCCGGGCCACCACGGTCCGCAGCAGCGGATCGGGCGCGGGGGCGTCGGCGGCGCGGCGCAGCACCAGGGCCTCCAGGGCGGCGGCGCGGTCGGCCGCGCCGCTGACCCGGTCGGCGAGCCGGCGGGCCGTGCGGGCGCCCCACATCTCGGCGAGGTCGACGCGCTCGTCGCGCAGCGCGCTCGCGTCGGCGCCCAGCACGGCGGGCGCCTGGCCCGGCGCGAAGCGCACGCCCGCGTAGTGCGCGGCGGGGCTGCCGGGGACGTACGCCCTGGTGTCGGGGCCCGCGACGAGCAGCCGGCCGTCCGCCCAGATCAGGTCCATGCAGCCGTCGGGCAGGACCGGGCGGCTGCCCGGGTCCGCCGCGCCGGTGGCGCGGGTCCAGACGACCGCTCCGGCGAGCCGGGCGGGGCGTTCCTCGTACACACCGCCAGGGTAGGCCGATCCGCTGACACCGGCCGGACGGTCGGACAGAATGGTGCCCCAGCCAACTGTTCGGGCCACGGGGGTCGTTGTGAACACACTGATGGAGTTCGGCACGGGGAGCGGCGCGGTGCTGGTGGAGGCGGACGGCCCCCAGCCGGGCGCCCGGCCGGTGGCCCGGGTCGGCAACTCCCTGGTCCGGGCCGGGCAGACGCTGGACGAGGCGCTCGCCGGAATCCGCACGGCGGCCGAGTCGGCGCTCGCGGTGTTCCGCGACGGCGCGCTGCGGCCGGACGGCGTGGAGCTGGAGTTCGGGGTGAAGCTGTCGGCCGAGGCCGGCGCCGTGATCGCCAAGACGGCGGTCGAAGGCCATCTGGTGGTACGGCTGTCCTGGTCCCCGGACGGCCAGGGCACCCGGGCCACGGTCCCGGCCCAGGATCGGTCCGCCGCGGTGGCCGGGCCGGCCGCCGGGCAGGAGCAGGCCCGCCGGGGCGGGTGACGGCGCGCCGGCCGGCGCGCGATGACGCCCTCGCCGTCCTGGCACGTGCGCGTCGAGCACGCGGGCGTGGTGCTGGGCGCCGGCTTCCTGGTCTCCGCCGAGACCGTTCTGACCTGCGCGCACGTGGTCCAGGACGTCGAGCACGTCGTTCTTCGCTTCCCCGGCGCGCAGGGCCTCGGCGAGCTCGCGGCCCGGGTCGCGGTGCGCGGTCCGTGGGGCGGCCGGCCGGCCGACACCGGCGATGTCGCGGTGCTGGCGCTCGACCGGCCGGTGGCCGTGACGCCGGCCGCGTTCGCCGAGCCCGACGGCGTGCGGGAGGTGCACGAGCCGCCGCGGCTCGTGGCGTACGGCTTCCCGGACGGATACGGGTGGGAGGGTGCCCAGACCGAGCTGCGGGTGACGGCGGCCGGTCAGCTGATCCACGACGAGTGGAACCAGGCCGAGTACTGGTCGGGGCACGGCCAGGAGCCCTCGTACGGCTTCAGCGGTTCCGCCGCGATGCGGGCGGCCGACGGGACGGTCGTCGGCATGGTCGCCTCGTACGACCCGGCGGTGCGCAACGCGCGGATCATTCCCGCCCGGGTGCTCGCCCGGCACGTGCCGGCCCTCGCCGACCTGGTGCCGACGCCGGGCTGTTCGGCCGGCGAGAAGCGCCGGCTGCGGGAGCTCGTGGACCTGGCCGAGCGGACCGGGCCGCTGCCGGTGCCGGTGGAGCCGCTGCTGCTCGCGGCGGCGGGCCGGCCTGGCCTCGTCCCTCCGGTGACCCGGCCGGCCGGTCTCTGGCAGGGCGTGTGGCACCTGCTGACCGAGAGCCCGCCGGCCCGCGGCCGTGTGCCGCTCGCCGAGCTCGCGGTGCGCATCGCCGACCAGGTGGCGGACGAGGAGCTGCGGCGCGCCTTCCGTGCCTGGGCGCGTGAGCACCGCGCGCGGTTCGGTGCCCCGGAGCCGATGGTGGTGCCGGGTGCCGGGCCCGTGGACGTGGCGGGCGCGACCGCCGCGACGGTGGCCGGCTGCGACGACGAGCCGCGGCACGGCGCCGTGGCGGACACCGTACGGCCCCGGTACGGCCGCCCGGCGCCGGGCGCACCGCTGCCCTGGGCGCCGATCCTGGTCGAGGTGCGGCGCAGCGGTGCGGACAGCGGGACGGTGATCGCCGAGGTGTCCGTGTACCGCAGCGGCGACCGGATCCTGGTGAGTGAACGGCGTTTGACCGCGGCCCAGTTGCGCGGCTGGGTGGTCGACCGCATCGACGAGGCGTACGAGGACATCGTCGACGGCCGGCCGCTGGTGGCCTTCGCCCTGCCGCGGGGCTGGCTCAACAAGGACGTCGACCAGTGGACCCGCAAGCGGGGCAAGGAGCCGCCGCTCGGCTGCCGTTCGCCGGTCGTGGTGCTCGACCACGACCGGCGCACCAAGGGCAGGCACCAGTTCGAGCTGCGGCGCGTGTGGGACGAGCTGGACCGGCAGGGCGGTTCGACGCTGCACCGGGTGGCCTGTGCCAGTCCGCACCAGGCGGCCCGGCTGTCCGTGCTCCTCCAGGACGTGCGCGGCGCGGTCGGCTTCGCCAGGCCGCCGACGGGCGCGCGGGAACGCGAGCTGCACGGGGCGGCGCTGGACGCGCCGGCGCCGATAGTGCTGTGGCCGCGCACGGGCTGCCCGCCGGGCGGGCCGTGCACCGGGAACTGCGCGGGCAGCGGATTCCTGGACCGGATCGCGCAGCGGATCTCCCTGCTGCCGCCCGCGGAACTCCCGTAGCTGGTCTTCGAGTTGCGCAAGGAGGCCTTTCTGCACGAAGGACCGGAGCCGCACTGGGCGGCCGACGTGTCCCTGGTGTGGGAGGACCCGCGCCGCTTCCCCGACGTCCGGCCGCTGCGCCACTCGCCCGTCGGCTGAACGCCCTCATCGGCTGAACACCCTTATTGGAGAAGCGCATATGTCCCTCTGGCCGGTCTACACCGGATCGAGCGAGCCGCACGACGGCATCGACGCGCTGCCGGCGCCGCCGCCGTGGCGGACGTTCGACGGCGGCCCGGCGCTGCCGCCGGCCCGGGACGAGGACGCCGACGGCGGGGCGCCGGGCCGGGTGCACCGGGCGCGCACCTACCAGCCGACGCCGGAGACGGTGCAGCTGGTCAACGCGGCGCTGTACCTGCGGCGGCCGCTGCTGGTCACCGGCCCGCCGGGCAGCGGCAAGTCGAGCCTGCCGTACGCGGTGGCCCGTGAGCTGGGGCTCGGCCGGGTGCTGCGCTGGAACGTCACGAGCCGCACCGCGCTGACCGACGGTCTCTACCGCTACGACCCGCTGTCGCGGCTGTACGCGGCGGGCCGGGCCGGGGATGGCTCGGCCGCCGGGAACGGTCCGGGCGACGGGGAGCGGTCGGCGGAGGCGGCGGCCGAGGCCGCGATCGAGGACCATCTGCGGCTCGGTCCGCTGGGCACGGCGCTCCTGCCGTACGAGCGGCCGCGCGTCCTGCTGATCGACGAGATCGACAAGTCCGACCTCGACCTGCCCAACGATCTGCTGCACGTCCTGGAGGAGGGGCAGTACGAGATCCCGGAACTGGTGCGGGCCGCGCGGTCCCACCCGGTGGCCGAGGTGATGGTGGCGGACTCGGAGGACCGGGTGCCGGTGCGTCACGGCGAAGTGCGCTGCCGTGCCTTTCCTTTCGTGGTCCTGACCAGCAACGGCGAGCGCGAGTTCCCGCCCGCGTTCCTGCGCCGCTGCGTGCGCCTCGAACTGCGGCGCCCGCTGCGCGACCAGCTGGAGGAGATCGTGCGGGCGCACCTCGGGGAGCTCGACGAGCGGGACCACGCCCTCGTGGACGCCTTCCTGCGCCGGGGCAGCGCGGGCGAACTGGCCACCGACCAGTTGCTCAACGCGATCTACCTGACCCGGACTTCGGGCCTGGAGGCGCCGTCGCGGGAGAGTCTGGCGGAGTCGCTGATGCCGTACCTGGGCCGGGTGGCGGAATCCTGGGACGTCGATGACGTCTGAGGCGGCGGGCCGGCTCGCCGCGCTGGCGGGCGTCCTGGGGCGGGCCGGTGAGGAGCCGCCGACGGGGCGCGAGCTGGCGGAACTGCTGTGGTTGGCCCGGCAGATGGGGGGCGAAGGACGGGCGGGGGCGCCGGCGGATCCGGAGCCGCGGCCCGCGGTGGTGACGGACGAGGGCCCGGCCGGCCCGCACAGCGTCCGCACCTCACGCCGCCTGGTCGCACCGCCGGCCGAGCCGCCGCCCGAGCCGGCGCGGCCCCTGCTGCCGCCGCCCGGGCCCGCTCCCCGGGTACCGTTGCGCACCCCGGCGCCGTCCGCGCCCCGTGCCGTAGCCGAGGGGACGGCCGGGTACACGCCGTTGCTGGCGCCCGCGCCGCCGATGCTGGCCCGGCCGCTGGCCCTGCAGCGTTCGCTGCGGCCGCTGCGGCGCACGGTGCCGAGCGGCGCCGAGCGGGAACTGGACGAGGCGGCGACCGCGGACCGGATCGCCTCGCTCGCCGCGCCCGGCTCGGGCCCGCGGCTGTGGTTCCCGGTGCTCCGCCCTCGCCAGGAGCGCTGGCTGCACCTGCGGATCGTGGTCGACTCCGGTCCGACGATGACGATGTGGCGACCGCTGGCGCGTGAGCTGCACACCGCGTTCGCGCAGACCGGCGCCTTCCGCACGCTGGACGTGCTGCGGCTGGGCGAGGACGGTCTGCTGCCGCGGCGGCATCGCGAGCGGGGCCGTACGGCGGTGCTGGTGCTCAGCGACGCGATGGGGCCGCAGTGGCGGGACGGCCCGGCCGGGCTGCGCTGGCGCGCGGTGCTCGCGGCGCTGGCCCGGGAGGGCCCGGTGGCCCTGCTCCAGCCGCTGCCGGAGCGGATGTGGCGGCACACGGCGGCGCCGGCGGTGCCGGGCCTGTTCGTGTCCCCGGCCGCCGGCGTGCCGAACGCGGCGCTCGACTTCACCCCGTACGACGCACCGGCCGGGGCCCCGGGCGCGGTGCCGCTGCCCGTCCTCGAACCGTCCGACGTCTGGCTGGGCAACTGGGCGGCCCTGGTGGCCTCCCCGTCCGGTGCGGAGGTACCGGGCGCGGCGGCCTTCGTGCGTCCGGACGCCCTGACCGCGGGCCCCGACGACGAGGGGCTCGTCCCCGAGGAGGCGGATCCGGAGGACCTGGTCCTGCGCTTCCGCGCGCTCGCCTCCCCGCAGGCGTTCCGGCTGGCCGCGCACCTGGCGGTCGGCTCGGCCCACCTGCCGGTGATGCGCCTGGTGCAGGCGGCCGTCGAGGAGCGCCCCGAGCCGCGGCACCTCGCGGAGGTGGTGCTGAGCGGCATGCTCCGCGCGGAGCCGGACGCGGCACCCGGCGCGTACGACTTCCGCCCCGGCGTCCGCAGGGTCCTCCTGGCCGCCCTCCCCCGCACCTCCCTCGTCCGCACGGCGGGCCTGCTCGCCCGCGTCAGCACGGAGATCGAGGCCCGCGCGGGCCTGTTGCCGGGCGAGTTCCGCGCGCTGGCCGAGACCCTGACCGCCCAGCGCGGCGAGCGGGCGGCGGGCCGCCCGTTCGCGCTGGTGAGCGAGGAGAGCGTGCGGCTGCTCGGCGGGGCGGCTCCGCTCGCGCCGGCCGCGCAGCCCGGCGGCCGTACGGGCGGCGGGACGTACGCGCGGCCGGCGCAGCGGACGGCTTCCGACGGTGCCTCCGACGTGCCGCCGCCACGGCTCGGCGGGGACCGCTACACGGTCGGCGAGCGGCTCGGCGGCACCGACGCCCAGGTGTGGCGGGGCTACGACCAGTACCTGCAGCGCGACGTGGCGCTGTCGTACTTCCCCTTCCCCACGGCGGAACAGCGGAGCCGCACCGGCCGCACCGGCCGCGACACGGGGTCCGCGGGCACGGAGTTCCTGGCCCGTACGTACGAGGTCGCCCGGGTGACCGCGCCGAACCTGCTGAGGGTGTACGACGCGGTGGTCCTGGACGAGGGCTGCTGTCTCGTCACGGAGCTGGTGTGGGGGCGTTCGCTGCGGCAGCGACTGGACGAGGCCGGCGGGCCGCTTCCCGTGTCGGAGGCCGTCGGGATCGCCAAGAGCGTTCTCTGGGGGCTGCAGGCGCTGCACCGCAGCGGGGGCTTCGCGCACGGCAACCTGACCCCGTCGAAGGTGCTCGGGGTCGACCACAGGCCCCGGCTCTCCGACTTCGGGCTGCGCTGGCCCTACGCCCCGCTCCACGACGACCCGGACCGCACGACGCGGTTGCCGCGCTCGCCGGGCTACGACGACATCGTCAGGCCCGTCACGGTGCGCTATCTCGCCCCTGAGCGGACGCGCGGGAGGCCCACGCCGGAGGGCGATCTCTACGCGCTCGGCTGCATCCTCTACGAGATGCTGACCGGCGAGCCGGCGGCCGGCGGGCACGACCGGGAGACCGTGCTCCGGCACCACGCGGAAGGCGTGGCGCGGAACCTGCCCGCCCTCGACCCGGCGCTGCCGGAACAGCTGAGGCGGGCGCTCCTCGGACTGCTCTCCCGCTCGGGGCCGGAGCGCGAGCGCGGCGCGACCCTGCTGAGGGGGCTCCATCTGCCGGGCGAGCGGCCGGGACGGACCCCGGACTACCGGCTGCTGGGCCCGCCGCGGGCCCGGGTCCGCGGCCGGGACGTCTCCGAGGACGCCTTCCAGCGCAACGCCTTCCTGGCCCGGCTGCTGACGGCGCGCCGACGCCTGGTGCCGCACGAGGAGATGGCGGAGGTGGTGCGGGACAGTCCGCGGCTCAAGCCCGCGCAGTACGTGCTGCACCTGAGGGCCCTCGGCATCGAGGTCCAGGTGCTCGACGGCGGCTACCTGCTCGACGTGCCGGACTCCGCGCTCGACGTGGCCCGGGCGGAGTCGCGGATCGCGGCGGCGGACGGTGCCCTGTCCCAGGGCGACCGGAGCGCCGGGCGGGGTCTGCTCCGGGACGCACTGGACCTGTGGCGCGGAGAGCCCCTGGAGGGCGTCCCGGGCGCGTGGGCGGCGGGCGAGCGGCGGCGGCTGGTGGAGCTGCGCGCGAGCGTGGAGGAGCAGCTGGCCCTGCTCGACGGGCCGCAGGCTCCCCCGCCGGGCTGGCTGGCGGTCCGGGCCCTGCGGCCCTGGAGCAGGACGGACGAGGTCGTCCTCGAGCTCGCCGGAAGCGCGGTGGGCGACACGCTGCGCCCGTCGAGGTACAACGAGCCGCCGACCGCGCCGGTCCCGCCGCACCGTGAGGTTCCGGACCTCGTGGAATGGGCGGTGACCAGCTTCCCGTACGAGCTCGCCCGGCGGCTGGACCGGGACGCGGGGCCGGCCGTCCGGGTGCGCCTGGCCCTTCACGAGGGGTCCGAGGTCGCCGCGAGGAACCTGGTGGGGACGCAGGTCCCCGACGTCGACGACCCGGCGGGGAGCGATGCCGCCGTGGTGGTCACGGTGTTGGTCTCGCACGAACTGCGGTCACGGCTGTCGAAGGCCCGGCGCCGCGACTTCGGCAGCATGACGGTGACGGCGAGCGGCTGGTCGCACACCGTGGTGGTGCCGTGGCCACCGCCGGAGGGCGGCGGCCGGTCGCCCCGTGGGCCCGAGCCGGACTCGGGCCCGTCTCCCCGGAGGGCCGGGTCCGCCACGCCGGACGGGCAGGTCCGGGGGCCGTGAGGCGGCCCGGCACGCGGGCCGGGCCCGTCAGTCCTTCTCGCGCCCCGCGTGCAGCCGCGACTTCACGTCGTCCGGCGGCAGGAACCTCGACCAGCGTTCGGGGAACTCCGACGGCATGTCCGGGTCGTCCTCGTCCACGTCCTCGGCCTCCGCGCGCAGGCGGGCGACCAGGTCGGCGGCCTGCGCGGCGCGGGCGCGTTCGTTGGCCTCGCGGGCGGCGGCGGTGGCGACGGAGGGCCAGACGCGGTCGATGGCGGCGTTGACGGCGGCGCCGACGAGGACCGCGAAGGCGGAGATGCCGATCCAGAGGAGGACGGCGATGGGGGCCGCCAGGGAGCCGTAGATGGTGGGGCCCTCGACCTGGCTGGTGAGATAGATGCGCAGCAGGAAGCTGCCGAGCACCCACATCGCGAGGGCGACGAGCGCGCCCGGGATGTCCTCGATCCACGGGGAGCGCACGGGGACGGAGACGTGGTACAGGGTCGTCAGGAAGGCGATGGTGAGGAGGATGACCGTCGGCCAGTACAGGACCGAGACGACCTCCGTGCCCCAGGGGACGAGCTCCACGATGCGGTCGGGGCCGACGACGGCGAGCGGGAGGACGACGGCGCCGATGACGAGGGCGACGAGGTAGAGCAGGAAGGCGAGCAGCCGGGTCTTGACGATGCCGCGGTGGCCGTCGAGGCCGTACATCACCGTGATCGTGTCGATGAAGACGTTGACCGCCCGTGAGCCGGACCAGAGGGCGATGGCGAAGCCGAGGGAGATCAGTTCGGGGCGCTTGCCCTGGGTGACGTCCTCCAGGAGCGGACGGGCGATCTCGTTGACGCCCCGGTCGGACAGGACCGTACGGGCGGCGTGGAGGATGTTCTCCTCGATGCTGGCGACGGTGTCGGTGTTGGTCCACTCGTCGGCGTAGCCGAGCAGGGCGATCAGGCCGAGCAGCAGCGGCGGCAGCGACAGCAGGGTGAAGAAGGCGGCCTCGGCGGCGAGGCCGAGGATGCGGTACTCGATGCACGAGTTGACCGTGTCCTTCAGCAGCAGCCAGACCATCTTCCGCTTGGAGACGTTGCGGTAGAGGACGCGAGCGCGGTGGAGCCTGCTCCAGGGCCGCCGGTCGCGCCGTTCGGGTGTTTCGTTTGCTGCCTGCACCTCCTTACCGTATCGGCATGGAAGCCGGCACCCACACCGTGACCAACCAGGCTCCGCCCCTGGTGGGATACGACATGTTCGCGACCGACCTGGCCCTGGCGGAGGCCGTGGAGCGGCATCTGCCGCCGGAGGTGTACGACGACGCGCATCAGGAGCTGACGTCCCTCGGGATCTCGGCGGGATCTTCGCAGGCGCAGGAGTGGGGGCGGCTCGCGAACGGGTTCCCGCCGCGGCTGCGCACGCACGACCGGTACGGCAACCGGGTCGACGAGGTGGAGTTCCATCCGGCGTGGCACCGGCTGCTCGGCCGCGGCGTGGCGGCGGGTCTCTCGGGTTCGGCGTGGGGCCGTCCGGGTGGTCATGTGCGGCGGGCCGCGGCGTTCCTGCTGGCCTCGCAGGTCGAGGCGGGGCACGGCTGTCCGCTGTCGATGACCCACGCGGCGGTGCCGGCGCTACGGGCCGAGCCGGAGCTCGCGGCGGCGTGGGAGCCGCTGCTCGCCTCGCGGGTGTACGAGCAGGACCTGCGGCCGCCGCTGGAGAAGGCGGGCGTGCTGCTCGGGATGGGCATGACGGAGAAGCAGGGCGGCAGTGACGTGCGGGCGAACACGACCCGGGCGGAGCCGCTGGCGGCCGACGGCGAGTACGTCCTGACGGGGCACAAGTGGTTCTGTTCGGCGCCGATGTCGGACGGGTTCCTGGTGCTGGCGCAGGCTCCGGCGGGCCTGACCTGCTTCCTCGTGCCCCGGGTGCTGCCGGACGGGACGCGCAACGCCTTCGCGATCCAGCGGCTCAAGGACAAGCTGGGCAACCGGTCGAACGCCTCCGCGGAGGTCGAGTTCGACGGGTCGACGTGGGCGCGCCGGGTCGGCGAGGAGGGGCGCGGGGTGTCCACGATCATCGGGATGGTGGCGGCGACCCGGCTCGACTGTGTGCTCGGCTCGGCCGCGCTGATGCGGCAGGCGGTCGCGCAGGCCGTGCACCACGCCTCGTACCGGCGCGCGTTCGGCGGTCTCCTCGTCGACAAGCCGCTGATGCGGAACGTGCTCGCCGACCTGGCGCTCGAGTCGGAGGCGGCGACGGTGCTCGGGCTGCGGCTCGCGGCGGCGTACGACTCCGACACGGCCGAGGAGCGGGCGCTGCTGCGGCTCGCGGTGCCGGTGGCGAAGTACTGGGTGACGAAGCGGTGCACGCCGGTGGTGACGGAGGCGCTGGAGTGCCTGGGCGGGAACGGCTACGTGGAGGAGTCGGGGTTGCCGCGGCTGCTGCGCGAGTCGCCGCTGAACTCGATCTGGGAGGGCGCGGGGAACGTGCAGGCGCTGGACGTGCTGCGGGCGCTGCAGCGGGAGCCGGCGGCGCTGAACGCCTTCCTGATGGAGGTGGGGCGGGCGCGCGGCGAGGACCACCGGCTCGACCGGGCGATCCGGGACCTGCTGACCGAACTGGCGGATCTGGAGGGCGTCGAGGCGCGGGCCCGGCGGCTCGCCGAGCGGATGGCGCGGGTGCTCCAGGGCGCGCTGCTCGTGCGGTGGGCGCCGCCGGAGGTGGCCGACGCGTTCTGCGCCTCGCGGCTCGGCGGGGACTGGGGCGCGTCGTTCGGGACGCTGCCGCACACGCTCGGCCTGGCGGCGGTGGTGGACCGGGCGCGGCCGGAGCCGCTGTCCGCGAGCTGACGGACCGTGCGTACGGCCGGAGCTTCGTACGGCCTGGACGTGCGTACGGAGGGACCGTCTCCGGAGTGACGGCGGTGCATGGAGCCGCGCGTGCCAGGGGTGGACCTGGGGGGTCGGCACGCGCGGAAAAGCCGAGGGTGGTGCTGCGCCGACACGGCACCACCCTCCGCTTCGACCCCACCCTCTCTCCAGGGGGCGGGGGTTGCCAGAGTTGCAAGAGGTTGCAGGATTACCGGAAGCAGCCCGCGCGTGACGCTGTGGAACGGCACGATGGGCGCCGGGACGCACACAGTGCAGAACCGATACAGCTCCGATGCAGCACTGATACAGCACCGTGCGTGGCTGGGAGGGACCGATGAACCGAGCACAGGTCGACCTGAACCGGCTGGCCGGGATGGACGCCGCCAAGGCGACCCGGCTGCTGCACAAGGTCCGCGAGGAGACCCTGGCCGGCCGGAAACCGCCGGTGGCGCCGCGCCCGGTGATCGACGCCTCCTGGCAGCGGATGTTCCGGCTGGGCCTCAACCCGGACCAGAGCACGAGCAGCGTGCTGCTGCGGCGCGACGAACTGGAGGAGCGGCGCCGGTCCTCCGTGCTCGGCGAGGTCATGCGGACGCTGAGCGCGGGACTCGCCGGGATCGCCGACGCCTCCATGCAGATCATGGTGGTGACGGACGAACTGGGCCGGGTGCTGTGGCGCGAGGGCAACCTCGCGGTGATGCGCCAGGCCAACGGGATCTGTCTGGAGGAGGGCGCCGCCTGGAGCGAGCAGACCACCGGGACCAACGCGGTCGGTACGGCGCTCGCCATGGGCAAGGCCGTGCAGGTGCACTCGGCCGAGCACTACGTGGAGACCCTGCACAACTGGACCTGTGCCGCCGCGCCCGTCCACGACCCCCGCGACCAGCGGCTGCTGGGGATCGTCGACGTGAGCGGGCCGGCGTCCAGCTTCCACCCGGCGACGCTCGCGCTCGTCGGCTCGGTGGCGCAGCTCGCGGAGGCGGAGATGCGTGACCGCCACCTGCGGTCGATCGAGCGGCTCCGCTCGGTGGCCGCGCCCATCCTGTGCCGGGTCGGCGGCCGGGCGGTCGCGGTGGACACCCACGGCTGGACGGCGGCGGTGACCGGGATGGCGCCGGTGGACCGGCTCCCGCTGCCCAAGTCCTTCCGGGCGGGCCGGGTGTGGCTGCCGTCGCTCGGCATGTGCGCGGTGGAGCCGCTGCCCGGCGGCTGGCTGCTGCGGGTGCAGGAGGACGGCCGGCCGGCGGACGCCGGCTCGGGCGCGGCGAGCCGGGTGGTGCTCGACCTGAGCCGGCCGCGCCGCTGGACGGTGTCCGTGTCGGGCGCGGCCGGCAGCTGGTCGCAGGAGCTGAGCCCGCGCCACGCCGAACTGCTGTACCTCCTCGCCCTGCACCCGGAGGGACGGACGGCGGCGGAGCTGGCGCAGGACGTGTTCGGCGACCGGACCAGGACGGTGACGGTACGGGCCGAGCTGTCGCGGGTGCGGCGCAACCTGGCCGGTGTCCTGGCGCACCGCCCGTACCGCTTCAGCGAGGAGGTCGAGGTGGAGCTGGTCCGCCCCGACCACCCGATGGACCTGCTGCCGCAGTCCACCGCTCCGGCGGTGCTGGCGGCGCGCAGCGGCATGACCGCCTGACGGTCAGGACGCCGCGAGCTTCTGGAACAGGGTGCGGACCGTGTCCTGGTTCGCGACCAGCGGGAGGGTGTCGAAGTACAGCTCCCATTCGCCGTCCGGGCCGAAGCGCTCCACGATGCCGAAGGGGACGTCGGTGCCGTGGGCGTTGGAGACGGTGCCGTGCCACTCCACGTAGGTGGTGGCCGTGCCGACGGCGACCTGGCCTGCCTTGAGCCGGAGGGTGCCCGAGCCGAAGAGGCGCTCCAGGTAGGCGCGCCTGCCGGCGTCGGTCGTGAGCGGGGCGCTCAGGCCGGGGCCCATGAGCCGGGCGCCGGCGGACCGGGCGAGCAGCGCCTCGGTGTCCTCGCCGTTCCAGGCGGCGAGGCGGGCCGCGACCTCGCCGACCCGGAAACGGGCGGGGATCCGGTCCGGGTGGGCCTCGCCGCTGTCGGCGACGCCCGCGAAGAGCGGCGCGGGCGCGTCCTCGGGCAGGGTGTCCTGGAACAGGACGGCCCGGTCGTAGTAGCGGCGGGCCTGGATCGTGCGGCCCTCGTCGCCGAGCACGTTGCGGGCGATCTGCGGGTAGCCGATGGTGCGGCCGCGCAGGGTGACCTCGTTCCACTGGCCGAACATCACGGTGCTGCCGTCGGCGACCACGTCGGTGCCGCGGTAGGTGAGACTGGGCGCGAGGCGCAGCGAGTTGGTGATGGAGGTGCCGATGACCGTGTGGCCGCGCTGCGCCTTGGCGCCGGCTTCCCAGAGGCTCGCCTCGGGGTCGAAGATGTCGAGGTAGGCCTGGACCCGGGGGTGGGTGACGTCGCCGACGGCGGGCGGGGTGCCGGTGGGGATCTCGCCGAAGGCGATCTGCCGCTCCATGAAGGCGCAGGCGTTGGGGTTGATCCGTCCTTCGAGCCGCTCGACCTTCGCCCGCGCCGACGGGCAGTTCACCGTTCCGGCGGCCGCGACGCCGCCGGGCTGCGCCCCCGCCGTGGGGACGGCGACCGCCGCCCCCGCGACGACCGCCGCCGCCACTGCGATGCCCACCGGTCCGCGTCGACCCGTACCCATGCCGTACCCCTTGTGTCGTGTGCCGTTCAGGTGTGATCACCTTGCCGGGCGGCCGGTGCGGCGGTCGATTACCCGTCAGGTAATGCTGCTGGTCAGCTCGTGTGCGTACGGCGGGTTGGCGCCGCGGACGGCGCAGGTGGCGGCGGCCACGGTGGTGCCGAAGGCGACGGCCTCGCGCAGCAGCGCGGGGCTGAGGGCGTCGAGGCGTCCGCCGAGCGCGTCGGCCTCGTGGAGGCGGTGCAGCAGGCCCGCCGTGAACGCGTCGCCCGCGCCGACGGTGTCGACGACCCGGACGGGCGGGGCGGGGACGCGCTCGCGGATCCCGTCGTACGAGACGAGCGCGCCGGCGCCGCCCAGGGTGACGACCACGAGCGGGACGCCCAGGCGGTGCCAGGCGTCGCAGGCGGCCTCGGGGGCGAGGCCGGGGTGGAGGTGGGCGAGGTCGTCCTCGCTCAGCCGGAGCAGGTCGGCGAGGGCGCACCAGCGCGGGAGGCGGGCCCGGTAGACGGCGGGGGCGACGAGCAGCGGGCGGACGTTGGGGTCGACGGAGAGGGTGGTGGTGGGGCGGAGTGCGGCGAGGAGTTCGTCGACGGCCGCGGCGCCGGGGTCGCGGACGAGGGCGAGGGAGCCGGTGTGGAGGGCGGCCGGGCGGGCGGCGGCGACGGGGGCGAGTTCGGGGCGGGTCCACTGCCAGTCGGCGGTGTTCTCGGCGTGGAAGGAGTACTCGGCGGCGCCGTCGGGCCCGAGGCCGGCGACGGCGAGGGTGCTGGGTTCGGTGGCGTCGGGGCACAGGTCGGTGCGGACGCCGGACTCGGCGAGGCGGCGGCGGAAGAGACCGCCGAAGACGTCGCCGGAGAGGCGGGCGACGAGGTGGGTGGGGGTGCCGAGGCGGGCGAGCGCGACGGCGGTGTTCGCGGGCCCGCCGCCCGGCAGGACGTCGAGCCGGAGGCCCGGTCCCTCGGCGGCGTCGGTCGCTTGGGGCGCGACGAAGGCGTCGGCGACGCATTCGCCGAGGACGGCCACGGGGCGGCGGGTCGCGGTCATGCGGGGTGCCTTTCGGTGCGGACGGGAGGAGTGCGTACGGAGCGGGTCCGGTTACCGGGGTCGGTCGGGCAGGACGGCGGAGCCGAGCGGGGTGAGGGAGGCGCTGACGAGCCGGATCCGGCCGGTCGGCGCGGTGAACTCGACGGCGTCGGACTCCTGGTAGCGGGGGTAGGCGCGGGCGGTGAGGGCGGCGCCGTCGCCGGTGAAGACCTCGACGGACGAGCGGTCGACGAGGATGTCGAGGGCGAGGGTGTTGCCGGGGCCCGCCTCGGCGTGGGTGGTGAAGGTGGCGGGGGTGCCGTAGCCGGCGCGGGTGGTGTCGAGGGTGAGGGTGCCGGTGGACTTCTCGTAGCGCAGTTCGGTCGCCTCGGCGGCGGAGGCCTTGAGGCGGAGGGTGACGGTGTCGGCGGTGGTGGCGCCGAGGTCGACCATGGTCCTGAGGCGGGCGCTGTCGCCGCGGCCGATGCGCCAGGTCCCCTGGACGGTCTTGCCGTTCACGGTGACCGGGGTGCCGGTGGCGAGGGTGTCGGTCTCGGCGACGGGCCGCTGGCCGAGCCGGCCGTCGGCGGTCAGGAAGAGTTCCCTGTGGAGGGCCTGGGCGCCGGCCCAGCCGCCGATCCGGGTGGGCTCCTTGGCGTTCCAGTCGCTCATCCAGGCGGTCATGAGCCGGCGCCCGGCGTCGTCCTCGTAGCTCTGGGCGGCGTAGACGTCACCGCCGCCGTCGAGGATGCCGTGGCGTTCGGCGGTGAAGCGGCTGCCGTCGTACGCGCCCACGGCGTAGCGCTGGAGCGACTGTCCGCCCTCGTTGGTGGAGTAGAGCAGGACCCACTTGCCGTCGAGCGGGAACAGGTCGGGGCACTCCCACATCGTGCCGGTGGTGCCGTCGCCCTCGGTGAGGACGCCGCTGTACGTCCAGGTGCGCAGGTCGTCGGAGGCGTAGAGGTGGACCTTGCCGCGACCGGCGTCGCCGGAGCCGACGGCCATCTTCCAGCGGCCGTCGACGGGGTCGCGGAAGAGCTTCGGATCGCGGAATCCGGCGGAGGAGCCGGGCGGGGCCTGGGCGATGACCTCGGTGCCGGGGGTGAAGGCGACGCCGTCGGTGCTGGTGGCGATCTCGACGGTCTCGGCGGTGGCGCCGGGGTGGGCGGCGGTGTCGGTGAACCGGGTGTACGCGACGGTGAGGGTGCCGTCGTCGTCGACGGCGCTGCCGCTGAAGATCCCGCTGTTGTCGGTGGGGCTCGCCGGGGGCGCCGGGGTGAGGGCGACGGGGAGTTCGCGCCAGTGGACGGCGTCGGGGCCGTCGGCGTGCGCCCAGTGCATGGGGCCCCACTTGGGGGCGTCGGGGTAGTGCTGGCTGAACAGGTGGTGGCGGCCGCGCCAGTGGATCAGCCCGTTGGGGTCGTTGATCCAGCCCTGGTAGGGCGTGTAGTGGTACTGGGGCCGCAGCGGGTCGGCGGCGTAGTCCCGTCGCGCGGTGGGCTGGTTGGCCTGGCCGAGGGTGCGGAAGGCGAGGCCGTTGTCGTCGCGTACGGCGGCGGCGCCGACGCGTACGTCGTCGAGGTTGATGTGGCCCCAGCCGCCGGTCCTGCGGTCGACGACCTCGAGGTGGACGGCCTGGCCGCGCCAGGGCGAGGTGTCCCAGACGGTGCGCACGTAGGCCTCGTCGTCGGTGCCGGTCTGGCTGAGCAGCCGGGCGCCGTCGGCGTCCCTGACGAGGGCGACGTACAGCCGCTGCGGGTCCCAGCCGCCGGCGACGAGGAAGCCGATGTGCGAAGGGGCGGCGAAGGTGGAGGACTTCAGGGTGCCGGTGGCGTCGTCGCCCGCGGCGGCGTGGCCCCAGAGGTGGTGGCCGCCCCGGTGGTGGAAGGGGCCGCCCCAGTAGGTGGTGGCGGTGCTGACGGCGCCGGGTCCGAAGGCGGTGCCTTCGGTGACGGTCCAGCCGGTGAGGTCCCCGGTCTCGAAGCCGGGGTTGACGGGCCCTGCGGCCAGGGTCTTCGTGGTGGCTGCGTGGCTGGTCAGAGGGGTGGCGAGGGGGATGCTCGCGGCGACGAGCGCCGCCGCGAGAAGGGTGGTGTGCGGTGCTTTCCAGCGGCTCATCCGGAAGCCTCCGTTGCCAACTCGTAACGAGTAGGGGGCATTGACGTTGCTCGCCGCGGAGTCCATCATCCTGGCCAGTCGATGTCAACGTTGACATAAGTCAACGATGACACCCCTGCGTCCCCGAGGAGCCGTGCCATGAAGCGCACCTTCCGCACCACCGTGTCACTCGTCGCCGCCACCGCCTCCGCCTCGTTGCTGCTCACCGCCTGCGGTGAGGGCGCCAAGGGCGCCGGCGGCAGCGGCGGGGCGGTGAAGGTCGGCCTGATCACCAAGACCGACACCAACCCGTTCTTCGTGAAGATGAAGGAGGGCGCGGAGGAGGCCGCCAGGAAGTCCGGCGTCCAGCTGTCCACGGCCGCGGGCAAGTTCGACGGCGACAACGAGGGCCAGGTCACGGCCGTCGAGAACATGGTGGCCGCCGGCGTGAAGGGCATCCTGATCACGCCCAACGACTCCAAGGCGATCGTCCCCGCGATCCAGCAGGCCCGGAAGAAGGGCGTCCTCGTCATCGCCCTCGACTCCCCCACCGACCCCCAGGACGCCGCCGACGCCCTCTTCGCCACCGACAACCTCAAGGCCGGCGTGCTGATCGGCGAGTACGCCAAGGCCGCGATGGCCGGGAAGCCGGCGAAGATCGCCACCCTCGACCTCGCCCCCGGCGTCGCCGTCGGACAACTGCGGCACGACGGCTTCCTCCAGGGCTTCGGCATCGCGAAGGACGACCCCGCCCTGGTCTGCTCCCAGGACACCGGCGGCGACCAGGCCAAGGGTCAGACGGCGATGGAGAACTGCCTGCAGAAGGCCCCGGACATCAACGTCGTCTACACCATCAACGAGCCCGCCGCCCTCGGCGCCTACAGCGCCCTCAAGGCCAAGGGCCGCCAGAAGGACGTCCTGATCGTCTCCGTCGACGGCGGCTGCACCGGCACCAACGCCGTCAAGGACGGCAAGATCGCGGCCACTTCGCAGCAGTACCCGCTGGTCATGGCCGCCAAGGGCGTCGAGGCCGTGGTCGCGTACGCCAAGAACGGCACCAAGGCCTCCGGCTACGTGGACACCGGGGTCACCCTCGTCACGGACGCGCCGGCCAAGGGCGTGGCGGCCAAGGACACCGAGTACGGCCTGGACAACTGCTGGGGCTGACCGCCCCGTTCACCGAACCACCCGCCCCTTCCTCCCCAGGAGCACCCTTGACCACCACGACCACCGCCCCGGCCGGCGCGGCCCCCGCACCGCCCGCCGCGACCGGCCCGCGCGCCCGGCAGCTGCTCACCCATCCCACGGCGGGCCCGCTCGTCGCCCTGCTCGCCGCGTGTCTGTTCTTCTCCTTCCAGAGCGACCAGTTCCTCTCCGGCGGGAACCTCTCCCTCGTCGTCCAGCAGGTGATGGTGGTCGGCACCCTCGCCCTGGGCCAGACCCTGATCATCCTCACCGCCGGCATCGACCTGTCCTGCGGCGCGGTCATGGCCTTCGGCTCCATCGTGATGGCGAAGCTCGCCGCCGACGGGACCCTGCCGCCGCTGCTCGCGGTCGTCGCCGGGATCGGCGTCTGCGCCCTGTTCGGCCTCGCGAACGGCGCGCTGGTCACCCAGGTCAAGCTGCCGCCCTTCATCGTGACGCTCGGCATGCTCAACATCGCCTTCGCGCTCACCCACATCTACTCCGACGAGCAGACCGTCACCGAGCTTCCCGGCGCGCTCACCGCCCTCGGCGAGACCTTCCCGCTGGGCCGCACCGACATCACGTACGGCTCGGTGCTCACCATCGCCCTCTTCCTCGCCTTCGCCTACTTCCTCGGCCAGACGGCCTGGGGACGCCACACCTACGCGCTCGGCAACAGCCCCGAGGTCGCCCGGCTCACCGGCATCCGCACCACCCGGCTGCTGCTCGGCGTCTACACCCTCGCCGGGGTGATCTACGGCGTCGCCGCGCTGCTCCTGATCTCCCGCACCGGGGTCGGCGACCCCAAGGCCGGCCAGACCGACAACCTGGACGCCATCACGGCCGTGGTCCTCGGCGGCACCAGCCTCTTCGGCGGGCGCGGCGCGGTCCTCGGCACCCTCGTCGGCGCGCTGATCGTCGGCGTGTTCCGCAACGGCCTCCAGCTCATGGGCGTGGGCTCGATCTACCAGACCCTGATCACCGGCGGCCTGGTGATCCTCGCCGTGGCCGTCGACCAGTTCTCCCGCAGGAAGGCCCGCCGATGAGCACGTCGACCAGCACGGGGACGAGCACCCAGCCGCTGACTCCCGTCCTCCGGGCCCGCGGACTCGTCAAGCGGTACGGGCAGGTCACCGCGCTCGACGGCGCGGACTTCGACCTCATGCCCGGCGAGGTGCTCGCCGTGATCGGCGACAACGGCGCCGGCAAGTCCAGCCTGATCAAGGCGCTCACCGGCGCCCTCCAGCCCGACGAGGGCACGCTCGAGCTCGACGGGGAGCCGGTCCGCTTCCGCGACCCGCTCGACGCGCGCCGCCACGGCATCGAGACCGTCTACCAGGACCTGGCGGTCGCCGCCTCCCTCGACATCGCGAGCAACATGTTCCTCGGGCGCGAGGTGCGCCGGCGCGGACCGCTCGGCTCGGTGTTCCGGATGCTCGACAACAAGAGGATGCGCGAGGAGTCGGCGGCGCACATGGCCGACCTGAAGATCGGGCTCCGTTCCTACACCCAGGCCGTGGAGACGCTCTCCGGCGGTCAGCGGCAGGGCGTGGCGGTGGCCCGGGCGGTCGCGTGGGCGCGGCACGTGGTGGTGATGGACGAGCCGACGGCCGCGCTGGGCGTGAAGGAGTCGGGCCAGGTGCTCGACCTGATCCGGCGGGTCCGGGACCGGGGCCTGCCGGTGGTGCTGATCAGCCACAACATGCCCCATGTGTTCGAGATCGCGGACCGGATCCACGTGCAGCGGCTCGGCCGCCGGGTGGCGCAGCTGCGGCCGTCCGACCATTCCATGTCCGAGGTCGTGGCGATCATGACCGGGGCGCTCACGGTGGAGGGGGAAGCTTAGGTACGGTCGTGGCGCGGCAGGTCCCACGACGACAGGAACGGTGATCAATGGCGGGCACCCGGCGGCCGACCCTCGCCGATGTGGCGGAGCGGGTCGGTGTGACCCCGAAGACCGTGTCCCGGGTGCTCAACGAGGACGGACCGGTCTCCGCGGCGACCCGCGAGAAGGTGCTCGCGGTCGTCGAGGAGCTGGGCTTCCGGCCCAATCTCATGGCCCGCAACATGCGGGTCGGGGCGCGGGACTCGACGGTCGGCCTGGTGGTGCCCGACATGGGCAACCCCTTCTTCGGCACGGTCGCCGGCGGGGTCGAGCAGGTCGTACGGGACCGGGGGCTCACGCTCCTCATGGGCTCCTCCGGCGAGCGGGAGGAGGCGGAGCACGCCCTGATCACCACCTTCCTGGCCCGCCGGATCAGCGGTCTGCTCGTCGTCCCGGCGGCCGGGAGCGATCACCGTTTCCTGCGCCGGGAACGGGAGAGCGGGCTGCCGCTGGTCTTCCTCGACCGGCCGGGCTCGGGGCTGACCGCCGACGCGGTGGTCAGCGCCAACGAGGAGGGGGCACGGGCCGGGGTGGCGCACCTGGTCGCCCACGGCCACCGCCGGATCGCCTTCATCGGGGACCGGCCTGCCCAGCTGTACACGCGCAAGATCCGGCAGCGCGGCTACCAGAAGGCGCTGCAGGAGGCGGGCATCGCGCCGGATCCGGCGCTGGTGGTCACGGCGCACGATCCGTACGCGGCGGGGGTGGCGGTCGGGCGGCTCCTGGCCCTGGCCGATCCGCCGACCGCGTTCTTCGCGGCGAACAACTTCGCCACGCTCGGTGTCGTCCCGGCGCTCGCGGAGGCGGGGCGCCGGGACGTGGCCGTGGTCGGCTTCGACGACATCCCGCTGGCGGGCGTCCTGGAGCCGGGCCTCACGGTCGTGGCGCAGGACCCGGCGGCGATGGGCCGGGCGGCGGCCGAGCAGCTGCTGGCCCGGCTCGACGGCGACCGCTCGCGCGCGGTGACGCGCACGGTCCCGGTGACCCTGGTGCCGCGCGGCTCGGGCGAGCTGCGCCCGGCGAAACGGTAGCGAGCCGCCCCCAGGGCACCCGGAGCGGACCCTCGCCCGACGACGGCGGGCGGGGCCCGTCGGCCCGAGCGGCCGGCGGCCGACGACGGCGGGGAGGGGTCCGGGTCCGGAGAGGGGGCGGTGGTGGGCTGTGTCCAGGGCTGTCCGCATGGCGGACAGCTTGTCCGCCAGGACCGAACACGGTGGGAATCCGCGGCTCCGCATGATGCGATAAGCCCATGAGCATCACTCTCACCACCTGGTCCCTCGAACAGACCTCGCCGTCCGACCTGCGTCCCGTCCCCGCGCCCGAGGGCCGCGAGGACCTGCGGATCGTGCGGGCCGAGGTGCCCTCGGCGGAGTTCAGCCGCTTCCTCTACACCGCGGTCGGCGGCGACATCGCCTGGAACGACCGGCTCTCGCTCACGTACGCGCAGTGGCAGGAGCTCGTGGAGAAGCCGGGCGCCGAGATCTGGGTGGCGTACGAGAAGGGGACGCCGGCCGGGTACGTGGAGCTGGACCCGCAGGACGACGGCGTGGTGGAGATCGTCTACTTCGGCCTGATCCCGGCCTTCCGGGGCCGCGGGATCGGCGGGCACCTCCTCTCGTACGGGGTGGAGCGCGCCTGGGACCTGGCCGAGCGCTGGCCCGACCGGGTCCCGACCAAGCGGGTGTGGCTGCACACCTGCTCGCTGGACGGGGAGCACGCGATGGCCAACTACGAGCGCCGCGGCTTCCGGCTCTTCGACACGAAGGTGGAGCAGGTCGAGGAGGCCGCCAACCCGGGCCCGTGGCCCGGCGCGTACGCCTGAGCCGCACGGTCCCGCACATCCCGCACGGAGGCGGGACCCGCACCTCCACACCGAAGGGGCCCTGAGCTGGGCCCCTTTCGCGTGACCCACGCCACACCATCTCGCAGAGCGAGACTCTGTTGTCCACATCCTGGACGAAGCTGGACTGGGTCCAAAGTCCCGTGACACGCTTCCGTCATGTCTGGAACTGGAATTGCCTTGGTGAGTCGGCGGCACGTCGACCTCGGCCGCATGTCCAGCGCCATCTGTTCGGCGCGCTGAGAAAACCAGCACCGCCGAACCACTCTCCTGACGTCCTGAACGCTGCGCACTGTCGCGCCACCTCCTACCCGAGCGCGAGTGTGCAGGTCAGAGCCGCCCTCTCGCAGTCCCGAAGGACAAAACGCCATGGCCGCCACCCCGGAAAACCCCACTCCCGCCGCCGCCCGTCGCAAGACCGGGCGCCACCGTGGCGAGGGTCAGTGGGCCGCGGGGCACTTCACCCCGCTGAACGGCAATGAGCAGTTCAAGAAGGATGACGACGGTCTCAATGTGCGGACACGTATTGAGACGATCTACTCCAAGCGGGGCTTCGACTCCATCGACCCCAACGACCTGCGCGGACGCATGCGCTGGTGGGGCCTCTACACCCAGCGGCGCGAGGGCCTGGACGGCACCAAGACCGGCGTCCTGGAGCCGGAGGAGCTGGACGCCGAGTACTTCATGCTGCGCGTCCGCATCGACGGCGGCCGGCTGACCACCGATCAGCTGCGGGTGATCGGCGAGATCTCCGAGGAGTTCGCGCGCGGCACCGCCGACATCACCGACCGGCAGAACGTCCAGTACCACTGGATCCGCATCGAGGACGTCCCGGAGATCTGGAACCGCCTGGAGGCGGTCGGCCTGTCGACCACCGAGGCCTGCGGTGACACCCCGCGCGTCATCCTCGGCTCGCCGGTCGCCGGCATCGCCGAGGACGAGATCATCGACGGCACCCCGGCCATCGACGAGATCTACCGCCGCATCGTCGGCAACAAGGACTTCTCCAACCTGCCCCGCAAGTTCAAGTCCGCGATCTCCGGCTCGCCGCTGCTCGACGTGGCGCACGAGATCAACGACATCGCCTTCGTCGGCGTGAACCACCCGGAGCACGGTCCCGGCTTCGACGTCTGGGTCGGCGGCGGTCTGTCCACCAACCCCAAGCTCGGCGTCCGGCTCGGCACCTGGGTCTCGCTCGACGAGGTCCCGGACGTCTACGAGGGTGTCATCTCGATCTTCCGCGACTACGGCTACCGCCGGCTGCGCAACCGCGCGCGCCTGAAGTTCCTGGTCGCCGACTGGGGCGCGGAGAAGTTCCGCCAGGTCCTGGAGGACGAGTACCTGAAGCGCAAGCTGACCGACGGCCCCGCCCCCGAGCAGCCGGCCGGCCGCTGGCGCGACCACATGGGCGTGCACCGGCAGCAGGACGGCCGCTACTACATCGGCTTCGCCTCGCGCGTGGGCCGGGTCGACGGCGCCACCCTCACCAAGATCGCCGACCTGGCCGAGCAGCACGGCTCCGGCCGGCTGCGGACCACCGCGGACCAGAAGATGATCCTCCTCGACGTCGAGGAGGCCCAGGTCGACTCCGCGGTCGCCGCCCTGGAGGCGCTCGACCTGCGGGTGGACCCGTCGCCGTTCCGGCGCGGCACGATGGCCTGCACCGGCATCGAGTTCTGCAAGCTGGCCATCGTCGAGACCAAGGCCCGCGGCGCCTCGCTGATCGACGAACTGGAGCGCCGCATCCCGGAGTTCGACGAGCCGATCACCATCAACATCAACGGCTGCCCGAACGCCTGCGCCCGCATCCAGGTCGCGGACATCGGCCTCAAGGGCCAGCTGGTCCTGGACGACGACGGCAACCGCGTCGAGGGCTACCAGGTGCACCTGGGCGGCGCGCTCGGCCTGGAGGCCGGCTTCGGCCGCAAGGTCCGCGGCCTGAAGGTCACCTCGGCCGAGCTGCCCGACTACGTCGAGCGGGTCCTCAAGCGCTTCCAGGCGGAGCGCGAGGACGGCGAGCGCTTCGCCACCTGGGCGGCCCGGGCCTCGGAAGAGGCCCTGTCATGAGCGAGCGGGCGGCACCGTTCCACTGCCCGTACTGCGGGGACGAGGACCTGCGTCCCGGCGAGCAGGGTCACGGCGCCTGGGAATGCAGGGCCTGCAGCCGAGCCTTCCAGCTGAAGTTCCTGGGGCTGCTGGCCCCGGGCACTTCGAGCAACTCCGGCGGAGGGGAAGAGATATGACGATCACGCAGGACGTGACGGACGCGACCGCGGCCGACCTGAAGGCACTCGCCGAGCAGGCCGGCCGCGAGCTGGAGGACGCCTCCGCCCTGGAGATCCTCCGGTGGGCGGCCGACACCTTCGGCAAGCGCTTCTGCGTCACCTCCTCCATGGAGGACGCGGTCGTCGCCCACCTCGCCTCGCGCGCCATGCCCGGCGTGGACGTCGTCTTCCTCGACACCGGCTACCACTTCGAGGAGACCATCGGCACCCGTGACGCCGTCGACGCCGTCATGGACGTCAACGTCATCACCCTGACCCCGCGGCAGACCGTGGCCGAGCAGGACGCCGAGTACGGCCCGAAGCTGCACGACCGCGACCCCGACCTGTGCTGCGCGCTGCGCAAGATCAAGCCGCTGGAGGAGGGCCTGACCCGGTACGCCGCGTGGGCCACGGGCCTGCGCCGCGACGAGTCCCCGACCCGGGCGAACACCCCGGTCGTCGGCTGGGACGAGAAGCGGCAGAAGGTGAAGGTCTCCCCGATCGCCCGCTGGACCCAGGACGACGTCGAGGCGTACGTCCTGGAGCACGGCGTCCTCACCAACCCGCTCCTCATGGACGGCTACACCTCCGTCGGCTGCGCTCCCTGCACGCGCCGGGTCCTCGAGGGCGAGGACTCCCGGGCCGGCCGCTGGGCCGGCCGGGCCAAGACCGAATGCGGGCTGCACGGCTGATGACGACCACCCCCCAGACTTCCCAGACCTCCCAGGAGACCCACGTGACCGGTGCCACCATCTGGCTCACGGGCCTGCCGAGCGCCGGCAAGACCACCATCGCGTACGAGCTGGCCGGCCGGCTGCGCGAGGAAGGTCAGCGCGTCGAGATCCTCGACGGCGACGAGATCCGCGAGTTCCTCTCGGCGGGCCTCGGCTTCAGCCGTGAGGACCGGCACACCAACGTGCAGCGGATCGGCTTCGTCGCCGAGCTCCTCGCCTCGCACGGCGTGAAGGTCCTGGTCCCCGTGATCGCCCCGTACGCCGACAGCCGCGAGGCGGTCCGCAAGCGCCACCAGGCCGAGGGCACCGCCTTCGTCGAGGTGCACGTGGCCACTCCGGTGGAGGTGTGCTCGGTCCGCGACGTGAAGGGCCTGTACGCCAAGCAGGCGGCGGGCGAGATCAGCGGCCTGACCGGGGTCGACGACCCGTACGAGGCCCCCGAGACGCCCGATCTGCGGATCGAGTCCCAGAACCAGACCGTGCAGGAGTCCGCGGCGCAGCTGCACGCGCTGCTCACCGAGAGGGGTCTGCTGTGACCACCGTTGCCCACGTCCACGACGCCACCGACAGCCCGTTCGCGCTGTCGCACCTCGACTCGCTGGAGTCCGAGGCCGTGCACATCTTCCGTGAGGTGGCGGGCGAGTTCGAGCGGCCGGTGATCCTGTTCTCCGGCGGCAAGGACTCCATCGTCATGCTGCACCTGGCGCTGAAGGCCTTCGCCCCGGCGCCGGTCCCGTTCACGCTGCTGCACGTCGACACGGGACACAACTTCCCCGAGGTCATCGAGTACCGCGACCGCGTGGTCGCCGAGCACGGGCTGCGGCTCCACGTCGCCTCCGTGCAGGACTACATCGACGCGGGGAAGCTGCGCGAGCGCCCGGACGGCACCCGCAACCCGCTGCAGACCGTGCCGCTGACCGAGGCGATCCAGCAGCACCGCTTCGACGCCGTCTTCGGCGGCGGCCGCCGCGACGAGGAGAAGGCCCGCGCCAAGGAGCGGGTGTTCAGCCTCCGCGACGAGTTCTCCCAGTGGGACCCGCGCCGCCAGCGGCCCGAGCTGTGGCAGCTGTACAACGGCCGGCACGCCCCCGGCGAACACGTCCGCGTGTTCCCGCTGTCCAACTGGACCGAGCTGGACGTCTGGCAGTACATCCAGCGCGAGAAGATCGCGCTGCCGGAGATCTACTTCGCGCACGAGCGCGACGTGTTCCAGCGCAACGGCATGTGGCTGACCGCCGGCGACTGGGGCGGCCCGAAGGACACCGAGACCGTCGAGACGCGCCTGATCCGCTACCGCACCGTCGGCGACATGTCCTGCACCGGTGCGGTGGACTCCGACGCCACCACGCTGGAAGCCGTGATCAACGAGATCGCCGCGTCCCGGCTCACCGAGCGGGGCGCCACCCGGGCGGACGACAAGCTGTCCGAGGCCGCGATGGAAGACCGCAAGCGCGAAGGGTACTTCTAACCATGAGCACGTTCACCGAAGAGCCCACCTCCGGGCACGCCGAGCTCGCGGCCACCACCCTGCTGCGCTTCGCCACCGCCGGCTCCGTCGACGACGGCAAGTCGACCCTGGTGGGCCGGCTCCTGCACGACTCCAAGTCGGTCCTCGCCGACCAGCTGGAGGCGGTGGAGCACGCCTCGCGTTCGCGCGGCCAGGAGGCGCCGGACCTGGCGCTGCTCACGGACGGTCTGCGCGCCGAGCGCGAGCAGGGCATCACCATCGACGTGGCGTACCGCTACTTCGCGACCCCGCGCCGCCGCTTCATCCTCGCCGACACGCCCGGGCACGTGCAGTACACCCGCAACATGGTGACCGGCGCCTCGACGGCCGAGCTGGCCGTGGTCCTCGTCGACGCCCGCAACGGCGTCGTCGAGCAGACGCGCCGGCACGCCGCCGTCGCCGCCCTGCTGCGCGTCCCCCACGTGGTGCTCGCCGTGAACAAGATGGACCTGGTCGACTACCAGGAGTCCGTGTTCGCCTCGATCGCCGCGGAGTTCACGACGTACGCGTCGGAGCTGGGCGTCCCGGAGATCACCGCGATCCCGATCTCCGCGCTCGCCGGCGACAACGTCGTGGAGCCGTCCGCCAACATGGACTGGTACGGCGGCCCGACGGTCCTGGAGCACCTGGAGACCGTCCCGGTCAGCCACGACCTGACGGCCTGCCACGCGCGCTTCCCGGTGCAGTACGTGATCCGTCCGCAGACCGCCGAGCACCCCGACTACCGGGGTTACGCGGGCCAGATCGCGGCCGGCGCGTTCCGGGTCGGCGAGCAGGTCACCGTGCTGCCCTCCGGCAGGACGTCGACGATCAGCGCGATCGACGCGCTCGGCGAGTCCGTGGACATCGCCTGGGCCCCGCAGTCGGTCACCATCCGGCTCGCCGACGACATCGACATCTCCCGTGGCGACCTGCTCGCCCCGGTCGCCGACGCCCCGGCCACCAGCCAGGACGTCGAGGCCACCGTCTGCCACGTGGCGGACCAGCCGCTGACCGTGGGCCAGCGGGTGCTGCTCAAGCACACCACCCGCACGGTCAAGGCGATCGTGAAGGAGATCCCGTCCCGGCTCACCCTGGATGACCTCTCCCAGCACCCGAACCCCGGGCAGCTCGTCGCCAACGACATCGGCCTGGTGAAGGTCCGCACCGCCGAGCCGCTCGCGCTCGACACGTACGCGGACTCCCGCCGCACCGGATCGTTCCTGCTGATCGACCCGGCCGACGGCACCACCCTGGCCGCGGGCATGGCGGGCGAGTCCTTCGCCGGCGCCAAGGCCGCGCCGGCGGCGGAGGACGAGGAGGGGTGGGACTTCTGATGGTCCGGGACCTCTACACCACCTTCGCCAAGGAGGGCGGCCGGGTCGGCTCCGGCGCCCTCGGTGCGGGCCGGGGAGGAGTGGCGCGATGTGCGTGCTGACCCCTGTGCGCCGCCGCGGCGCGACGGCGCTCCACCCCGTACGACACCGACATAAACGCAGACTTCGCTGAAGCCGAATCGAGGGGAACACCTCCCGTGCCTGCCACCACCCGTACCACCCTGCGCCGCGGCCTGGCCGCCGCAGCCGCTCTGCCCCTCCTGATCGGGGCGCTCGCCTCCTGCGGCTACGGTTCCCAGGCCAAGAACGACCAGAAGAAGGTGGCCGCCGAGGGCGAGAAGCTCTCCGCGGACTCCGTACGGCTCGGGTACTTCCCCAACCTGACGCACGCGACGGCCCTGGTCGGCGACCAGGAGGGCATCTTCCAGAAGGAGCTGGGCGGCACCCAGCTGAAGGTGTCGACCTTCAACGCGGGCCCCTCCGAGATCGAGGCGCTGAACGCCGGCTCGATCGACATCGGCTTCATCGGCCCCTCGCCGGCCATCAACGGCTACACCAAGTCCAAGGGCACCAACCTGCGCATCGTGGCCGGTTCGGCCTCCGGTGGCGTGAAGCTGGTGGTCAACCCGGAGAAGATCAAGTCGCTGGACGACGTCAAGGGCAAGCGGATCGCGACCCCGCAGCTCGGCAACACCCAGGACGTGGCCTTCCTCAACTGGGTGTCCGAGAAGGGCTGGAAGGTCGACTCGCAGTCCGGCAAGGGCGACGTCTCGGTGCTGCGCACGGACAACAAGATCACCCCGGACGCCTACAAGTCGGGTTCCATCGACGGCGCCTGGGTGCCGGAGCCGACCGCGTCGAAGCTGGTCAGCCAGGGCGGGAAGGTCCTCCTCGACGAGTCCGACCTGTGGCCGGGCAAGCAGTTCGTCATCACCAACGTGATCGTGTCGCAGAAGTTCCTCGCCGAGCACCCCGACGTGGTCGAGGCGGTCCTGCGGGGCTCGGTGAAGACGAACGCGTGGATCACCGCCAACTCGGACCGCGCGAAGGCCTCTGCCAACGCCAAGCTGAAGGAGCTCACCGGCAAGCCGCTGGGCGACAAGGTGATCGACGGCGCCTGGCCGTCGATCCGGTTCACCGACGACCCGCTGGCCGCGACGCTCCAGGCGCAGGCGGACCACGCGGTGAAGGCGGGCCTCCTCAAGGAGCCCGACCTGGTCGGCATCTACGAGCTGAAGCCGCTGAACAAGGTCCTGAAGGCCGAAGGCAGGCCCGAGGCGTCCGACGCCGGTCTCGGCGTCAAGTAACCAAGTCCGCAAGCGCTACCCAGGAGGTGACGACCATGGCCACGACCACGACGCTCGCCAAGGCCGAGGACCGCGTCCGCGCGACGGGTCACGCCGCGCGCATCGAGCACGTCTCGAAGTCCTTCGGCGGTCCCGCCGGCGCACAGCTCGTCCTCGACGACATCTCGCTCGACGTCGCCCCCGGCGAGTTCGTCACCCTCCTGGGAGCCTCGGGCTGCGGCAAGTCCACCCTGCTCAACCTGGTCGCCGGACTCGACCGGCCGACCGCGGGCTCCATCGACACCCCGGGCGGCCGCCCGGCGCTGATGTTCCAGGAACACGCGCTGTTCCCGTGGCTGACCGCGGGCAAGAACATCGAACTGGCCCTGAAGCTGCGCGGAGTGCCGAAGCCGCTGCGCCGCCCGGAGGCCGAGCGGCTGCTCGAACTCGTCAGGCTCGGCGGCTCGTACGGCAAGCGCGTGCACGAGCTGTCCGGCGGCATGCGCCAG
>NZ_JBIBDS010000014.1:0-92955 GCF_042954805.1 Streptomyces sp. NPDC012637 | reverse complement strand
AGGCCGTTCCAGCAGCCCGTACGGGTCTGGCACGGCAGCGCGACCAGCCGGGAGTCGGTCGACCTCGCCGCCCGCTACGGCGATCCGCTCTTCTCCGCCAACGTCACCCACCCGATCGAGCCGTACGCCGAACTCGTCCGCTACTACCGGGAGCGCTGGGAGCACCACGGCCACGACCCGGCCCGGGCCGTCGTCGGTGCGGGAACGGCCGGCTACTACGCGGCCCGCACCTCGCAGGAGGCCGTCGCCGCGTACCGGCCGGTGTTCGAGGGCCAGCTCGCGTTCCAGAAGAGCCAGGGCCTGGAGCCGGTGTTCACCACCCTGGAGGACTTCGTCGAACGCAGCTCGGCGCTGATCGGCAGCCCGCAGCAGATCATCGACAAGGTGCACCGCTACCACGAGCGGTTCGGGCACAGCGTGCTCCACCTGCACGCCGACGCGAGCGGCCTCACCCCGGCCGGGCACCGGGCGTCGCTCGAACTCTTCCAGTCCGAGATCGCGCCGGTGCTGCGCCGCGACATCCCGGACCCGCCGTTCCCCTGGGCCCCGGTCACCGCGGCACCCGAAGCCGGTCCCGGGCCCGGGACCGCGTTCCCGCGCGCATCGGCACCCGCGCCCACCGACCGCTGAGGAGCACCACCCGACATGTCCCGCACACCCCTCGGAGTCCTCGACCTCGTCCCCGTCCCGTCCGGCTCCACCGCGGCCGAGGCGCTGCGCAACACCATCGACCTGGCCCGGCAGACCGAGCGCCTCGGCTACGCCCGCTACTGGTTCGCCGAGCACCACCTCAACCCCGGTGTGGCCGGGGCCTCTCCCGCCGTCGTGCTGGCCCTGACCGCCTCCGCGACCACCACCATCAGAATCGGCTCCGGCGCCGTGCAGCTCGGTCACCGCACCGCGCTGTCCACCGTCGAGGAGTTCGGACTGATCGACGCGCTGCACCCCGGGCGACTCGACCTGGGCCTCGGCCGCTCCGGCGGACGACCCTCCGGGCAGACGCCGGGCCCCCGGCCGGCCACCACCCCCGTCGTCGACGGGCACGCGCCCAACGGCCTGCGGATCCCGCCCCGGTTCTCCTTCGAGCACCTGGCCGGGTCCCCCCGCTTCCGGCTCCAGCAGCGGTTGCTCCACCAGCCCGGCGCCCGCCCCCAGGACTACGGCGAGCAGGTCGACGACATCCTCGCGCTGCTGCGCGGCGACTACCGGGCCGCGGACGGGACCGAGGCGCACGCCGTCCCCGGCGAGGGCGCGGACGTCGAGGTCTGGATCCTCGGCAGCAGCGGCGGGGAGAGCGCCGAGGTCGCGGGCCGCAACGGCCTGCGCTTCGTCGCCAACTACCACGTCAGCCCGGCCACCGTGCTGGAGGCGGCGGACGGCTACCGCGCCGCGTTCGAGCCCTCCGACCACCTGGAGAAGCCCTACCTCAGCGTCTCCGCCGACGTGGTCGTCGCCGAGGACGACGAGACCGCCCGCGAACTGGCCGCCGGCTACGGCCCGTGGGTCCGCAGCATCCGCACCGCCGAGGGCGCCATCCCCTTCCCGAACCCGGACCAGGCCCGCGCCCACGCCTGGACCGAAGCGGACCGCGCCCTGGTCGCCGACCGCGTCGACACCCAGTTCGTCGGCTCGCCCGGGAGGGTCGCGGACCAGCTCGAACAACTGCAGGAGGCCACCGGCGCCGACGAGCTGATCATCACCACCATCACCCACGACCACGCCGACCGGGTCCGCTCCTACCGGCTGCTGGCGGAGGAGTGGCAACGCCGCTGAACCGGTCGCGGCCGGGCTCGGCGAAACGGCACGGGACCGGCATGCGAAGCCGGGCCAGCGCCACCCGGTCCGCTCCGGGGAGCGGGTGCGGCTGTCGTTCGTGAACACCGCGACGGTGTGGCATCCCGTGCACCTGCACGGGATGCCACACCTGCGTGCTCGCCGGCGGCGGCGCCCGCAAGGACACCTCGAGGAGACCTCCGCCCGTCAGCCGGCCGGGAGGAGGCGGGGGACCAGGCGTACGTAGGCGACCATTCCCAGGACTTCGACGAGGGTCTGGGTGACCACCACCACGGCCGCGACGGCGAAGGCGTCGGGCAGGACGAGGGCCAGGGGCAGGACGACCAGGGAGTTGCGGGTGGCGCCGGTGAAGACGATGGCCCGCGCGGCGCCCGTGCCGAGACGGAACAGGCGCGCGACGGCCTTGCCAGCGAAGGCCATGACCACGAGGAACGCGGCGTAGAAGGGCAGCACGGCGACGACGTCGGCGAGGCTGTCGCCGAGCTTCGGGATCTGCGAGGCGACGACCGTGAGGAGGGTGGCCGCCGTGAGCGGCACCATCGCCGTGGTCGCCGCGTCCGAGACCCTCCGGCCGGCCGCGCGGCGGGACGCCCATGCCTGCAGGGCCCACGCCACGGCGAGCGGGACGACGATCAGGACGAGGAAGGCGTCGAGGAAGGGCCCGGGCTCCACGACGTCCGCGAGACCGGGGCCCATGAACACGTACAGGAATCCGGGCAGCAGCAGCATCTGCGCCACCAGGAGCAGCGGTGTCGCGGCGAGAAGCCGGCGGCCGGAGCCGCCCGCCATGCCGCAGAAGACGATCACGTAGTCGACGCAGGGACAGAGCAGGACGAGCAGGACGCCGAGGCGGACCGCCTGGTCGGCGGGCAGGAACGTGAACATGGCGGCGACCACGAGCGGCACCACGACGAAGTTCACCACCAGAGCGGCCGCCAGGAAGCGGCCGCCGCGGAGGGAACGGAGCAGCTCGGCGGCGGGCACCTGGAGGAAGGTGACGAAGAGGAGGGCACCCAGCACGGGGTTGATGGCGTGCTCCAGGCCGGGACCGGCGGCCGGAGCGAGCCGTCCCAGCAGTCCGCCGGCGGCCATCGCCGCGAGGTAGATCGCCACCTGGTGGTCGTCCATCCGCCCGACCAGACCCTCGGACTCATGCTGCTGCACGCCGCTCCGCACTTCTCGTCGCCACTTCTCTTCGTCGTGCCGCCCCGGTGGCGGCCAGCGTACGCCCGGCGGACGCCCGCGCCGACGGCCGGGCGGCCGCGGCCCCCGGTTCGGACCGTCGAGGCGAGACGGACCGGGCGGCCACGGGGACTCGGCACCCACGGCCCGCACGGGGCCGCGCCGAGGCCTCACGCGGTGGCGCGGAGCCCTGATGTCCCGGCGACCGGGCCCGCGACGTGGTGCACGTACTCGCGGGCGTGGCGTGGCCGGCGGTCCAGGCCGGCGGGCGGCTGGGGCGGTTGTCGCGGGAGCGGCTCCAGGTCGCGGTGCGGTCGCGGGCCGCGATGTCCGCGGTGAGTCCGGCGACGCAGGCGAGCGCAAGATGCGGTCGGCGCTCCCCGGGCACGGTGGCGCAGGCGACGTCCTCGTAGCGGCTGCCGAGGAACCGGGAGCAGGCGACGGCGAGGATCCGGTCCCTGCGGACGGCGGCCCAGGCCGGACCGGTGGCGGCGAGGGCGGCGGGGCCGCCCCACGCGGCCGTCGGCGATCACCTGGCGCTCGCCGTGACGGGCCGTGCCCTGCCCGCCGGGAACCGTCGCGTGCTCGGTGCCTTCCAGCCCGGGCCGTGGTGGTCCTGGAGCGTCGGCGGCTCGTCGGCGAGGCCGAGGAGGCCCGCAGGAGCGCCGAGGGCAACAGGTCCGTACGTCCCTGCTCGCGGCCGTCAGCCATGAGCTGCGCACCCCGCTCGCCGGCATCAAGGCGTCGGTCGCGTATTCGGCGCCTTCCAGCGCTGCGGCGACGCGCCGCGCGGAGCGGGGGTCGGCCTCGGGCTCGCCGTCGCCCGCGGCTTCGTCGGGGCCATGGGCGGCACCTTGACCGCGGAGGCCACGCCGGGCGGCGGCCTGACATGGTGCTCGGCCTGCGCCAGGCGGACGACTGAAGGCGCCGGCTGGGGAGTTCAGCCGACGAGGTGCCGGGCGAGGACGTCGAGGGCGGCCTTGACCTCGGCCAGTTCGGTCGGGTTCGCCGTCCCGAGGGCGGCCGCCAGGGCGTCCTCGATTCCGGTACGGCGTACCTCGGCCACGCGCTCGGACACCTCGCCGGTCTGCCTGACCAGCACTCGGCGGCGGTCGGCCGGGTCCGGGGACGTCGCCACGGAGCCGGCCTCCTTCAGGCGGGCAACGGCCGCGGACACCTGGCTCTGCGGCAGACCGGTGCGCGTGACGATCTCGCTGATGGCGCTGTCCGGGTGGGCCGCGATGTCGCTGGCGACGATGAGGACGAGGCGGGTGCTGCCGGCGTAGCGGTCGGCGCCGCCGGGCGGTTCGGGCAGGGCGTCCTCGCCGATCTTCATCAGCGTGCGGCCCAGGAGGAAGAGCTCGACTCCGTTCACCTCCGGAGCTTACATCGGACTGGATCCATCGAACTTGATCCATCGAAACTGATTCATCGAGCTGGATGTATCGAGTTCGATGGGTTATGGTGGATGGGAAGCGACGGAGAGACTGTCGCCTCGACGAGGGGGAGAACCATGTCCAGCACCATGTACGCGACGCATGGCAAGGTGAGCGTTGCCGGAGCCGAACTCCACTACCAGGTGCAGGGGACCGGGCCCGTGCTGCTGGTCTCGCAGAGCGGCGAGGGTGACGCCGACCGGACCGTCGACCTGGTGCCGTTGCTCGCCGACGCCTACACGGTGGTCACCTACGACCGGCGCGGGCTGTCCCGCAGCCGGCTCGACGAGCCGGAGCGCGGTGCCACGCTCGCCGAGCACGCCGACGACGTCGCTCACCTGCTCGCCGCCGTCACCGACGAGCCCGCACTCATGCTCGGCTGCAGCTTCGGGGCGGTCGTGGGGCTGCACGCGGCCCTGCGGCACCCGGGGCGGATCCGCACGCTGGTCGCCCACGAGCCCGTCGCACCGTGTTTGTTGCCGGCGGAGGAACGCCGGCACCATGAGCGGGAGTTGACCGGCATCCAGGACCTCTACCGCCGAGAGGGCCTGCGTGCCGCTCTGCCGGAGATCGCCCGCGTCCTGGGCATCGACCCGTCCGGGAAGGACGCCGAGCCCGGCCTGACGCCGCAGCCCTTCGACGACAGGCGGGTGGCCAACTTCGACCGCTTCATCCGGCACGAGTTCAGCGCGCTCCTCGACGACACCCTCGAGCCCGCCCGGCTCGCCGGCCTCGCGGCCGCCGGCACCGTGGTCGTGCCCGCCGCCGGACTCACCACGCCGCCGACGGTCTTCGACCTCCGCTGCGCCGAGGCGTTGGCCGAGCTCACCGGGAACGCGCTCCGGCGGCTGCCCGGTGGCCACAACGGCAACACCAGTCACCCTCGGGCCTACGCTGCCCGCCTCCGCGACATACTCGCCGACAGCGTGGGCTGAGGCGGGCTGACGCGAGGCTGAGGCAGAACGGGGCCGGGCTGAGGCCGAGGTGGGACTCGGACTGGGGCTGGGCAGAGGCTGTGGCAGGGCTGGGGCTGGGCTGAAAGGGTCCGGTGTTCAGGAGTCGCCGGTCCCTCGCTCCCGGAGGGTGATCGCGCCGGACGGGCAGACGCCGACGGCCATCCGGGCGGCCGCCTGCTGGGAGACGGGCGGGGTGGCGTGCAGGAGGAGTACGAGGCCGTCCTCGGGGTCCTGGTCGAAGACGTCGGGCGCGGTCATGGCGCACATCCCGGCGCCGATGCAGCGCTCACGGTCGACGCTGAGGTGCGGTGAGGTCATGACGTCTCCTCGTCCCAGGTGACCGGGAGGCTCTTCACTCCGTAGATGTCCGCGGTCTCCGGGCGCAGGCCGACCTCCTCGGCCGGCACCGCCAGGCGCAGGGTGGGGAAGCGGTCGATCAGCGCGCGGAACGCGACGCGCATCTCGACGCGGGCCAGCTGCTGGCCCAGACACTGGTGGATGCCGTGGCTGAAGGCCAGGTGGCCGTCGTACTTCCGCCGGATGTCGAGGGCGTCGGGATCGGCGAAGCGCTCGGGGTCGCGGTTGGCGGTGTTGAAAGACAGGACCACCGTCGTGCCGGCCTCGATGGTCTGGCCGGCCAGCTCGACGTCCTCCAGCGCCGTGCGGTGGAAGGTCTTGGCGACGCTCAGGTACCGCAGCAGCTCTTCCACGGCCCCGTCGGTGAGCGTCGGGTCCTCGCGCAGCGCGGCCAGTTGCTCCGGGTTCCGGAGCAGGGCGAAGGTGCCGAGGGACAGCATGTTCGCGGTGGTGTCGAACCCGGCCGCCAGCAGGATCAGGCTGATGCCCTTCAGCTCCTCGTCGGTGAGGTCGCTGTCAGTGAGCTCACTGAGGACGTCGTCGGTGGGGTTCGCCCGCTTGGCGGCGACCAGGCGCGCCAGGTACTCCTGGGTCGCGGTGTAGGCGGCGATCAGCTCCTCGTCGCTCACCTCGCCACCCATGAACGCGTCGATCTGCTCCTGGAAGTAGGCCCGGTCCTCGTAGGGCACGCCCAGGATCTCGCAGATCACGATGGTCGGGATGGGCTTGGCGAACGCGGTCACCAGGTCCACCGGCCCTCCGGCCTCCGCCATCGCGTCCAGGCGTTCGGCGGTGATCTGCTCGATGCGCTCGGTCAGCAGTCGCATGCGCCGGACGGTGAACTTGCCCACCAGCGGCTTGCGGTAGCGGCTGTGCTGCGGCTCGTCCATGAGGAGGAACTCGCCGGGCGGCGCCGGCGGCAGCTCGAAGTCGACCACGTTCATCAGGTCCTTGCGGGAGCTGAAGCGCGGGTCGGCCAGGACCGACCTGACCAGGTCGTAACCGGTGATCATCCACCCGGGTTTGCCGCCGGGATGCGTGTAGCGGCTGATCGGGCCGTGCCGGCGGGCCTCGCGCAGCTCGGCCGGCGGGTCGAAGGGGCAGCCGGCGGGGCGGTTCGTCGGCAGCGTGGTGACGGTGTGCGGGGATTCGCTCATGGCCATTCCTCAGCTCGCGGCTTGTGTGTTTGACGCATCCGAAAGCTACGTTGCGTTCAGAATATCGTCAACTAACTGAGGGGCCTTTTCGCTGGTGAGAGGTGGGAAATTGATGCAATGACGGGTGAGGTGAAAGCAACGCGCCGTTGCAATGAGGAAGAGGTTAAGGCAATGGTCTGTGGTCGTGGACCGGTGGACGCGCGGGTGCGTGGGCGTGTGCGCCTGCGGGTGGGTAAGGGCGTGCGCCTGTTGCTGTTGCTGTTGCTGTTGCTGTTGCTGTTGCTGTTGCTGTTGCTGTTGCTTGTCGCCCGTCGCCCGGGTCGGTCGTACCGCCTGCCGTTCGTGATCCGGACATGGCGGCGGGGTCGCCGACCCTTCGGGCGGCGACCCCGCCGGGGTGCGGGCCGTGCGTCACATCGGCGGGTTGCCGTGCTTGCGCTCCGGGAGGGCGGCGTGCTTGCGGCGGAGCATGGCCAGGGAGCGGATCAGGGTGCCGCGGGTGTCGGCGGGGTCGATGACGTCGTCGACCAGACCACGCTCGGCGGCGTAGTAGGGGTGCATCAGCTCGGACTTGTACTCCTTGATGAGACGGGTCCGGGTCGCCTCGGGGTCGTCGGACGCGGCGATCTCGCGGCGGAAGACGACGTTCGCCGCGCCCTCCGCGCCCATCACCGCGATCTCGTTGGTCGGCCAGGCGAACGAGAGGTCGGCGCCGATCGAGCGGGAGTCCATGACGATGTAGGCGCCGCCGTACGCCTTGCGGAGGACCAGGGAGATGCGGGGCACGGTCGCGTTGCAGTAGGCGTACAGGAGTTTCGCGCCGTGCCGGATGATGCCGTCGTGCTCCTGGTCGACGCCCGGCAGGAAGCCCGGCACGTCGACCAGCGTGACGAGCGGGATGTTGAAGGCGTCGCAGAACTGCACGAAGCGGGCGGCCTTCTCCGAGCCGTGGATGTCGAGGACGCCGGCCAGCGCGGTGGGCTGGTTCGCCACGATGCCCACCACATGGCCGTCCAGGCGGGCCAGCGCGCACACCACGTTCCGCGCCCAGGCCTCGTGGACCTCGAAGAAGTCGCCGTCGTCGACGATCTCCTCGATCACGGCACGCATGTCGTACGCCTGCTGGGATCCGGCCGGGACCAGGGAGGTCAGGGCGTCGGTGCGGCGGTCCGCGGGGTCGTCGGTGCGGACGGCCGGGGGCAGTTCGCGGTTGTTCTGGGGGAGCAGGGACAGCAGGTGGCGGACGTCGGCGAGGCACTCGGCCTCGTCGTCGTAGACGAAGCCGGACACTCCCGAGACCCCGGCGTGCACGTCGGCGCCGCCGAGGCCGTCATGGGTGATCTGTTCGCCGGTCACCGCCTGCACCACGTCCGGGCCCGTGATGAACATCTGGGAGGTGCCCCGCACCATGAACACGAAGTCGGTGAGGGCGGGCGAGTACGCGGCCCCGCCCGCGCACGGGCCCAGGATCACGCTGATCTGCGGGATCACCCCGGAGGCGCGGGTGTTGCGGCGGAAGATGCCGCCGTACCCGGCGAGTGCCGTGACGCCTTCCTGGATCCGGGCGCCCGCGCCGTCGCTCAGGCCCACGACGGGCGCGCCCGCCGCCTCCGCCAGGTCCATCACCTTGTGGATCTTCTCCGCGTGGGCCTCGCCCAGGGCGCCGCCGAAGACGCGGAAGTCATGGGCGTACGCGAAGACCGTGCGGCCGTGGACCAGGCCCCAGCCGATCACCACGCCGTCGCCGTGCGGCTTGCGGGCCTCCAGGCCGAAGCCCGCGGCGCGGTGCCGACGCAGTGGCTCGATCTCGGTGAACGTGCCCTCGTCGAAGAGCAGTTCCAGCCGCTCGGGCGCGGTGAGCTTGCCCTTGGCGTGCTGGCGCCGGGTGGCCTCGGGGTCGGGGCCCCGGCTCAGTTCCTCCTTCAGGCGTTGCAACTCGTCGGTGGAGCGGCGCAGATCGGGTTCGGGAGGGGAAGCTGGTGCGGGACTGTCGGCGAGGAGTTCGTCGAAGGTCGTCATTGCGGCACCGTAGGGGCCCGTACTCGAAGCCCCCGGTACCTCCCCTGGAGAACCGCTCGACCGGCCTTTCCCGTCGGAGGGACGGCCGCCCCACGCTCGACCGACCTGTCCCCTCGGAGGGACGGCCCGCCGCACGCGCGGCCCGCCCGCCCTCGGAGCGACGACGCGCCGCCCGCGCAATTGGCCCGCCCGCCCGCCCAGCTGGCTTGCGCCCGCCCGCCCGCCCGGCTGGCTTGCGCCCGCCCGCCCGCCCGGCTGGCTTGCGCCCGCCCGCCCGGCTGGCTTGCGCCCGCGCGACCGGCCCGCCGCACGCGCGGCCCGCCTGCCCTCGGAGCGACGGACGCGCCGCCCGCGCGACCGGCCACCGCCCACCCGCCCGGCCCCCGCCTGTGCGACCGGCCACCGCCCGTGCGACCGGCCCGCCCGCGTGACCGTCGGCCGGCGTCGTGCTCAGTCCGCCGTCGCCGCCCGGAGTGCGTGGTCCGGGTCGCCGGAGAGGACCGCGCGGTGGAGTTCCTGGAGCGCGGCCGAGGGTTCGAGGCCGAGTTCGCTGACGAGCGAACCGCGCAGCCGCTGGTAGGCCTCCAGGGCCCGCCAGCTGCCGCCCGTGCGGTGCAGGGCACGCATGAGCTGGGCGCAGAAGCCCTCGTGGAGCGGGTGGCGGGCTGCGAGGACCCGGAGCTCGGGCACCACCTCGGCGTGGCGGCCGAGCCGAAGGTCCGCCTCGATCCGGCGTTCGAGCGCGGTGGTGCGCTGCTCGTTGAGCCGCAGCACCTCCAGTTCGAGCACCGACCCGGCGGGTACGTCGACCAGGGCCGGCCCCTGCCACAGCGCGAGGGCGCGGCGCAGCAGCTCGGACGCGGCGCGGTAGTCGCCGACCTCGAAGGCGGTGGCGCCGGCCGCGGCGAGCCGGTCGAACTCGTGGGCGTCGACCCGGCCCGGCTCCACCTGGAGCAGGTAGCCGCCGAACCGGGTGACCAGGATGTCCTTCGCGTCGCGCCGGTCGCCGTCGAGGGCGGCGGTGAGGCGGCGGCGCAGCTGGAGGATGTACGTCTGCAGCGTCGTGGAGGCGCTGCGGGGAATGCACTCGCCCCAGATCTCCTCCATCAGCGTCGGCACCGACACCACTCGGTCGGCGTGCAGGGCGAGCAGGGAAAGCAGTTGGCGGGGCTTGGCGGCGCTCGGCACCACAGACACACCGCGTTCCTGTGCGGCGAGCGACCCCAGGATCTGGATGTCCATTCGGCTTTCTCCCCCTTGGGCCACGGCCGTCGGCGTCCCCGTGACGGCCCGTTCGGAGTCCGGCACTCGAGACTCGCACCGGAGCCGCTCGCGGCCCAGTGAGCGGAGCACGACCCCAATCATGAAAATGTCATGTCTCGCCGATGAGTGCTGCACTGCCGGAGGTTCCAGTTCCGACAGCAGACTCTGGCCAGACGCCGAGGCCGGTTCCGGTTCCTCGGCGCGGACGGTTCCGAGCGGGTGACGTGTCTCGTCTTCGCACTGCCGCGTCCGCCCGCCCACTTCGTTCATCACTGGGGGCACACATGAACATCACCGAAGACATCCTTCGCCTCATTCCGTCGGAGAACCGGACCGCCGAGTCCGGGCCGGCCGGCGGGCCGCTCGAGGAGATCCTGGTCGAGAGCCTCAGCCGTACCGACGGCGGGCGCGCGAACTGGTGCATGTGCATCTCGTCCGCGTTCGACGCCCGGGTGGGTGCGTGACCGAGGCGCAGAGCCCGGCCCGCGGCCCGTTCGTGGCGCTCAAGCGCCACGTGCGGGCCGTGTCGGTCCCGGGAGAGGCGGTGTTCGTGTGGTCCGACCAGGACATGACCGCCGTGCGCGGTGCCGGCGCGGAAACCCTCCTCGGTCTGCTCGACGGCAGCCGTACCCTGCCCGAACTGCTCCAGGACGCCGCGGCGGCCATGCCGGCCGACGTGGCGGGCCGGGTGGTGCGGCGGCTGGCCGAGGCCAACCTCGTGGGCTACCGCCACGACGGGCCCTGCCCGGGCGACCCGGCCGAGTGCTCGGCCGAGCGCTCCGCGGCCGAGGCCTACTGGGACCGCGCCGGTCTCGACGGCGCGGTCGCCGACGGGGCGGTGCGCGGCCGGGCGGTGGCGGTGATCGGTGTCGGTGAGGTGGACGGCGAGGCGGCCCGGGCGGCGTGCCGGGCCTCGGGCGTCAGCCCGGTCGGCGAGGACGCCGACGCCGACTTCGCCCTCGTGCTCTGTGAGGACTATCTGATGCCCGGGCTCCGGGAGGTGGCGGAGCGGTTACGGGCCGCGGGCCGGCCGTGGCTCCTGGCCAGTCCGTTCGTGGCCGAGCCGTGGACCGGCCCGGTCTTCGACCCGCACGGCGACGGCGCCTGCTGGACCTGTCTGGCCCACCGGCTGCGCGAGCACCGCCGGGGCGAGCTGGCGGTGCGGCAGGCCCTGGGCCTCGACCGGCCCGGTGCGCGCCCCGCCTCCTCGCTGCCCGCCGTACGGGCCGTGGGCCTGCACAGCGCCGTCCTGGAGACGGCCAAGTGGCTCGCGGGTCTGCGCACTCCGGAGCAGCGCGCGGTGTGCGTCCTGGACGGCCTCACCCTGCGCACCGCCCACCACCCGGTGCGGCGTCGTCCGCAGTGTCCTTCCTGCGGGGATCCCTCGCTGGTCGCCGAGCGGACCCGGCGGCCGGTGGTGCCGGTGTCGCGGCCCAAGGCCGAGGGCTCGGGCAGCAACGACCGGGCACTGTCCGCAGAGCAGATGCTGGAGCGCTACGGCCATCTGATCGGCCCGGTCACCGGCATCGTGACCGAGGTCCGCCCCATGGCCGGGCTTCCCGAGGGCCTGCACGCCTACGACTCCGGGCACAACCTGGCCCTGCGCGGCCACTCGGCGGCGAGCATGCGGCGGGTGCTGCGGGCGCGCAGCTCGGGCAAGGGCGCGACGGCGGCCGAGGCCCGGGCCAGCGCGCTCTGCGAGGCGGTGGAACGTTACTGCGGGACCCGCCAGGGCGACGAACCGACGATCACCGACACGCTGGCGGGGCTCGGCGAGAGCGCCGTCCACCCCAACGCGTACCAGCTGTTCCACGAACGCCAGTACGCCGACCGGGCCCGCTGGAACGCCTCGCACACCCCCTTCCACCACGTGTGCGCGCCCTTCGACCCGCGGCGGCCCACCGACTGGACGCCGGTGTGGTCGCTCACCGCCGGCGCCCACCGGCTGCTGCCCACCTCGACGCTGTACTTCGACTGCGCGGCCGGCGGCTCACCGGACGGACTGTGGGCCGACTCCAACGGAAACGCAGCGGGCAGCAGCACCGAGGACGCCGTCGTGCAGGGCTTCCTCGAACTCGTCGAGCGGGACGCGGTGGCGCTGTGGTGGTACAACCGGCTCCGCGTGCCGGGCATCGACCTCGACGCGTTCGACGCGCCGTGGCTGACCGGACTGCGCGAGGCCTTCTGCCGGGCCGGCCGCCGCGTCTGGGCCCTCGACCTCACCTCCGACCTCGGGATCCCCGTCGTGGCGGCGGTCTCCCGGAGCGCGGACGCCGAAGTCCCCGACACCGTCTACGGATTCGGCGCCCACTTCGACCCGCGGCTCGCGCTGCGCCGGGCGCTCACGGAGATGGTCCAGATGCTGCCGCACGCCGCCGCCGGAGCGGCGTCGCCCACCCCCGAGCAGCCCCAACTCCTGCCCGATCCCGGGCAGTCGGCGCACACGCCCGCGTCCTGGCGTCCGTACGTCCGCAACGACGACCTGCTCGCCGACGTCGAGGCGGTCCGCGGCCTCGTCGCGGCGCACGGCATGGAGCTGCTCGTGCTCGACCAGACGCGGCCGGACGTCGGCATCCCGGTCGTGAAGGTGATCGTGCCCGGACTACGTCACTTCTACGCCCGGTTCGCGCCGGGAAGGCTGTTCGACGTACCGGTCAGGCTCGGGCAACTGGGCCGGTCCACGCCCTACGAGGAGCTCAACTCCGTCCCGCTGGCCTTGTAGTTCGAGGGAAGCGGCGGACTGGTCCCGGATCCGGCGGGTGTCGGATTATAGTTCGGACTCGCACACTCCCGACATCCATGCGAGGAGTCGAACATGGCGGGCCGTTTCCGGGCTTCGGACAACGACCTCATCAGGGATCTGCTGGCGCCGAGGTTCGCCCAGGGGATCAGCACGGTGGTCTTCGCGGGATACGGCGTCGTCACCCTGCTCAACGTCCAGAACGCGGTGTCGAGCACGCTCGGGCTCGTCCTGTGTACCGTCGCCGTGGCGGCGCTCTACACCCTGCAGATCCTGCTCACCTCGCCCCGCGCCCGCCGGTGGTCCGGCCGGCGCAGGGCGGCCATCCTCGTCACCCAGGTCGCCCTCACCTTCGGGCCCATGGTGTGGCTGGGCATCGCCTGGGGAAGCATGGCGGGACCCCTCGCCGGATCGATTCTCCTGATGCTTCCCGGCCGGATCGCCTGGCCCTGCTACGGCGCGGTCCCGCTGGCCATCCTCGGGTGGTCCGCCAGCGGCGGGATCTCGGCGCTCGAGACGGGCTACTACGCCGTCTCCACCGCGCTGACCGGCCTGGTCATCTACGGACTCACCCGGCTCACCGACCTCGTGCGCGAAGTGCACGAGACCCGTGCCGAGATGGCCAGGATGGCGGTCACGCAGGAGCGGCTGCGGTTCGCGCGGGACCTGCACGACCTGCTCGGCTACAGCCTCTCCGCGATCACCCTCAAGTGCGAGCTGATCCACCGGCTCACCCCGGTCAACCCCGAACGGGCCCGCGAGGAGGTCGAATCGGTGCTCGGCGTAGCCCGGCAGGCGCTCGCCGACGTACGCCTGGTGGCCAGCGGCTACCGTGACATGTCCCTGGCGGCGGAGGCCGAGTCGGTGGCGGAGGTGATGGCGGCGGCCGACGTGGAGACGAAGGTGGACGTCGACTGCGGCCGGCTCCACCCGTTGGTGGACACCGTGCTCGCCACGGCCCTGCGCGAGGGCGTCACCAATATGCTCAGGCACAGCAAGGTGCAGTCGTGCGTCGTCACGGTGCGGATCGAAGGAGAGGCAGTGCGGCTGGACCTGGTCAACGACGGCGTGGTCGCGCAGGACCGGCCCGACTCCCCCGACCGCGGCAGCGGTCTGGGCAACCTGCGCACCCGGCTCGCCGCGATCGGCGGCGAGATGCGCACCGGGGTCCTCACCGGGAACCGGTTCCGGCTGACGGCGATCGCCCCGCTCAGGCCGCCCAAGGGCGAGGACGCCGAACCGCTCCTCGGCAGACGCGGGGACGCGGGCAGACAAGCCGTCTGAGCGCACACAGGACACATCGGGGGAGCACATGCTGCTGATCAAGATCCTGCTCGCCGAGGACGTGCACATGGTCCGGGGCGCGCTGGTCGCGCTGCTGGAACTGGAGCCGGACCTCCAGGTCGTCGCGTCGGTCCCCCGAGGGGACCTCATCGTGCCGTCCGCACTGGAGTCCCGCCCGGACGTCGCCGTCATCGACATCGACCTGCCCGGTGTCGACGGGCTCACCGCGGCGGCCGAGCTGCACGACCGGGTGCCGGACTGCCGCACCCTCATCCTCACCAGCCTCGGCAGACCCGGGACGCTGCGGCGGGCGATGGCCGCGCGGGTGTCCGGCTTCCTGCTGAAGGACTCCCCGCCGTCCCGGCTGGCCCAGGCGGTGCGTTCGGTCGCCTCGGGGCAGCGGGTCATCGACCCCGAACTCGCCCTCAGCGCCTGGGAGGCGCCCGACAACCCGCTCTCCCCCCGCGAGACCCAGGTGCTGCGGCTCGCGGCCCGCGGCGCCGACGCCGTGGAGATCGCCGACCACCTCTTCCTGACCCAGGGCACGGTACGCAACTACCTCACCGCCATCGTCGACAAGCTCAACGCGCGTAACCGCATCGACGCCATCCGCATCGCGGAGGAGGCCGGCTGGATCCCGTAGGGGGTTTCGCCGACCACGCCGGGCCCGCGGCCTGACCGACGAGACATCCCCGGAGCCCTCCGGCACATCGGCCCGTCCGGAACATCAGCCCGTCCGGCGCATCGAGGCCGGACAGGCCAGGAGGCCGGCCGCTCGCCCGCTCCCAGGCGCGGTCAGCTCTCCGCCAGCGGGCCCGCGTCGAGCTTCGACAGCACGCCTGCCAGGTGCACCGCGTCGCTCTCCGGGCCCCGGCACGCCGCCAGACAGTCGGGACCCCGCGCCCCGGCGATCCGCCGCAGGAACGGCGTGAGCACCGCCCGCGGCCCGATCTCCACCACATGGCTCGGACCCTGCTGCGCGAGCATCCGGCGGGCCGCGTCGGCGAACCGCACCGGCGTGGTGATCTGCGCCGTCCAGTACGCCGTCGTCAGCGGCTCGTCGTACTCCCGGCCGTACACCGTGGAGTAGTAAGGCAGTTCCGGCCGGCCGCCCGTCACGTGCCGGGCCGCCGCCTCGAAGCGGGGCGTCATCGGCTGCATCAGCGGCGACTGGAAGGCGTGCTGCACCTGGAGGAAGGTGCTCGCGATGCCGACGGCGGCCAGCCGTTCCCGCACCCGCTCCAGGCCCGCGACCGGCCCCGAAAGCACCGTGGCGCGCGCCGCGTTGACCGCGCCGATCGTCACCTCCGGCTCTCCCGCCGCCGCGTCGGCCGCCTCGAACGGGCTCGCGCAGGTCGCCATCATCCCGCCGCCGGACGGCAGGTACTGCATGAAGGCACCGCGACAGCACACCAGCCGGGCGGCGTCGTCCAGCGCCAGCGCACCGGCGACCACGGCCGCGGCGAGCTCGCCGATGCCGTGGCCGAGTACGGCCACCGGGCGCACGCCCTCCTCCTCCACCAGCGTCATCGCCAGCGCGTAGCCGACGGCGAACAGGGCCGGCTGGGTCAGCGCCGTCTGGTGCACCCGCTCGTCCCCGTCGAGGATCAGCCCGGCCACCGAGCGCCCCAGATACGGGGCCACGGCCTCGTCCACCACGGCGAGGTGGCGCCGGTAGGCGGTGAGCTCCCGGTGCAGCCCGGCGGTCATCCGGGGATGCTGGGCGCCCTGTCCGGTGAACACGAACGCCGCCCGCACCCGCCCCGAGTTCCGGCGCATCCCGTGCCGCATCGCCAGGTAGTGCGCGAGGTCGCGGACGGTCGGATGGGTCCACACGTCCGCCGGGTCGAACAGCGGGCCGAACTGCTCCTCGATCTCCCCGCACAGGCTGAGCAGGGCCACCGAGTCCAGACCCCAGCCGGACAGGTCCTCGTCGTCGCCGACCTCCCGTCCCGCGTAGCGGCCGATCCGCTCGGTGAGCCAGGCGGCGAACTCCCTCTCGCCGGGCTCGCCCGGTGCCTTTCCGCTCATGTCTTCCCCCTGCTCAGTGGTCCTTCCCGCCGACGGCCGTCCGCCGGCCAGGTTCGCCCGCCGCTCGCGGCGCGGGCCCGCCGCCCCCCGTTTCCGTACGTGTCGCCCGCCCTAGCTCCGGCGCGGGCCGGCCGCTCCCACCAGGTCGTCGGCCAGGTACTGGTGCAGGGGCCGCAGACCGCCGCTCAGGAACAGCCGGCGCATCGCGACCCGCTCGACCTTTCCGCTGCTCGTGCGCCGGACGGTGCCCGGGCGCACCAGGAGCACGCCCGCGACCGCCACCTCGAACTCCTCGCTGAGGCAGCGCCGTACGTCCGTCACCAGCTCCTCCAGGTCGAGCGAGTACCGCTGGCTGGTGCGCAACTCCTGGACCACGACCACCCGTTCGCGCTCTCCCGGGACGGAGAAGGCGGAGCCCGTGCCGAACAGCGAGCTGACCCGCTGCACGGTGCGCTCCACGTCCTGCGGGTAGAGGTTGCGGCCCGCGACCATGATCACGTCCTTCAGGCGGCCCGTGACGTAGAGCCGGCCGTCGGCCACCGTGCCGAGGTCGCCGGTACGCAGCATCCCGCCCGTCCCGTCGGCCGTCACGGCGCCGAAGCGCTCCGTGCTCGCCGAGCGGTCGCGCCAGTACGCCGTGGCGATGCCCGGACCGCCGACCCAGATCTCGCCGACCTGCCCGTCCGGCAGCACCCGGCGGCTCTCCGGGTCCACGATCAGAACCCTGCCGGCCGCCGCGTCCACCCTGCCGCACGACACCAGGGTGCGGGCCGGCCGCCCGGGCCGCGCCTCGCGCACCAGGCCCTGCTCCAGGGCCTCGGTGTCGGCCGTCCGCTCGCCGTCCGCCGACGGGCCGCCGGAGACCAGCAGCGTCGCCTCGGCCAGGCCGTACGCCGCGTGCATCGCCTCCGGGCGCAGGCCCGCGGCCGCGAAGCGCTCGGTGAACGCCCGCCGTGTCCTGGCGCACACCGGCTCACCGCCGGAGATCGCGACCCGCCAGCCAGACAGGTCGAGCCCGGCCAGCTCCTCGTCCGTGACCCGGCGCGCGCACAGGTCGTACGCGAAGTCCGGGGCGCCGCTCACCTCGATCCCGTACCGCCCGATGGCCTCGAGCCAGCGGGCGGGGCGTCGGACGAAGGCCTCCGGCGACAGCGTGACGGCGGTCGCGCCGAGCCACAGCGGATGCAGCAACTGGCCGACCAGGCCCATGTCGTGGTGGAACGGCAGCCAGCCGCCGATCCGCGAGTCCGGCCCCGCGCCGAGCAGCCGGGCCAGCGCCTCCTGGTTGGCGAGGAGGTTGCGGTGGGTCACCACCACGCCGTTCGGGCTGCCGGTGGAGCCGGACGAGAACTGCAGGTACGCCACCGCGTCCGGGTCCGGGTCCGGCAGCCGCTCGGTGCCCGTCCCGGCGACCGCGTCGGCCGCGAGGCAGGGCACCGAGCCGTGGCCGTGCCGGGCGAGCAGCCGGGAGACGTCCGGGGCGAGCGACGCGCAGGTGAGCGCGGCCCGCGGGGAGGTCTGCCGGACGATCCCGGCCACCCGCTCCTCGTGGTGGCTCCGCCCGTCGTAGGGAGGAACCGGCACGGCGACGGCCCCGGCGTACAGACACGCCAGGAACGACACCGTGAACTGGCTCCGGGACTCGTGCAGCAGCAGCACCGGCTCCCCGGTGGCGCCGTCGGCGATCAGCCGGCCGGCGAGCCGCCGGGCCTGGGTGTCGAGCGCACGGTACGAGACCGTGGCGGGGCGACCGCGTTCGTCGCTGTCCGGCAGCATGAGCAGCGCGGTGCGCTCGGGTGTCCGCTCGGCTCTGTCGATCATCAGTTCGGTGAACGTGCGATAGTCGCTCATTCCGGCCCCCTGCGTGTCGTACGGGCGCTGACGCCCCCGACGTCGGCGCCCGTTTCACCCGCCACTCGACCGTAGGTACGACGTCTAGAAGCGCACTCGACCGCGGCTGGGCCGGGCGGCGTCAGTGACCCGCGGTCCATCCGACCCGCGGCCGCGCCCGCCGCGCCGCTCCCCACGGCGCCCGCGCCGCCCCGCCCGTCGTCTCCTCGGCGTCGGCCTCCGCCCCTGCCGCACCCGCCGCACGCAGTCTGGCCAGCAGCACGGCCGTCACCGCGGCGAGCTCCACGGGGTCCGGCCGCCCCCGCACGACGACGAACGCCGGCTGCGTCTTCTCGGTCTCGTCCATGCCCCGATGCTTGGCGCGGGTGCTCGAGAAGTCCTCGGGGGAGGGTCGGGGGCGGGGGCCGCGAAGGCGCCGTGGCTCCGGCCGCACGTACCACCCGTACCGCCTGAACCGCCCGAATCGGTCGCGCCGCCGCCACCCGTATGAGCCGCGCCGCCGCCCGTATGAGGCCGCGCCGCCGTGCCGCTCGTGCCACTCGTATGAGCCGCGCCGCCGTGCCGCCCGCATGAGCCGCGCCGCCGTGCCGCTCGTGTCGGCCGTGCGGCCGTGCGGCCGTCAGAGCGCGGTCAGCGGCCTGGCGAGGTCCTCCGTCAGGCGGGCCATGGCCGCGAGGCGGGTGCGGGCCGTGCGCCAGGCGGTGCTCGCGCGCATGCGGTCGTCGGCCGTGGGGTCGTGCCACCACAGCAGGCCCGTGTAGGCGAACGGGTCGGTGACCGAGCGCAGGAGCAGGCTGCCGCCGAAGGAGTCCTCGGCGACGCACAGGCCGACCAGGGAGCCGAAGTGCAGCTCGAAGCGTTCCGGGTCGGCTGCCCGGTCCACCGTGGCGCGCAGGAAGACGAGCCGGTCCGCCTCGGCGGGCGTGCCGTTCGGCGCCATCCGGCCGACGGTGACCAGGAGTTCCGTCTCCGCCTCCGCGGGCGGGACCGCCGGATCCTCGTGCGTCGCGCGCAGCAGGCGGTCGAGGCCGGTCCAGCGGTCGAGGTGGACGTAGCGGCCGGGGCGCCCGGTCAGGGCGGCGGTGACCCGGGACACGAAGCCCCTGCGGATCTCCCGGCGGCGGGCGTACGCGAGGAGTTCCGGCTCGAACGCCCCGGGCGGCGCGGTGGTGGCGAAGCGTCCGACCACGGTCAGTTCAGGCTCACGCTCGCGTGGGTACACCGCCCGGCCCCCCTTCTCGTCCCGGTGGTGCCTGCGGTCCAAGGCATCCGATCACACACCGCTCGAGTACCGCTCGAGCACGGTCGGGGCCTGTCCGGCGGATCAGCGCCGGACAGGTCCTCAGGCCCGCGCGCACGAGAGTTCCTCGAGGATCCACCGAGCCGCCGCGGCGATCGTGGCCTTTCCCGAATCTCAGAAGGGACGGCACGACATGCCCGCAACCGGAAACAGCGACCCCGTCGCCACCCGAGTGCTCCTCGGGCGGCTCGCGCGGTCGGTGTGGACCTCGCTGGTGGCCTACGGCTCCATGTGGGTGCCCGTGGACCAGAACCCGCTCTGGCAGCAGTACCTGCAGGGCAGGGACGCGGACCCGCGGTCGACGGACCCGACGTCCACGCCCGGCGGAAGCGACGGAAACGATTCTGACCGGAAGACCTTGAGCGCGAATTGAGCGATGCCCGCCGAGCGGCGGGCAGCACCGGAACAGCACACAGCACACAGCACACAGCACAGAGCACGCGGCACACAGCACGCGGCACGGGCACGACGGGCGGCACGGGCACGACGCCGGGCCCCGTGGGCGGGACCAGGACGGAGGGATGGCATGACGACGGTGGTGGACCCGGTGGACTCCTCGGAGGTCGCCGTCCAGGAACGCATCGCCCGGCTCGAACACGACTTCGGCGACCTGGACGACCCGGGCAACCCGCTCGGCGCCCAGCAGTTCCTGGCCGCCGACGAAGCGCAGCGGCTGCTGCCGGCCGCCGAGCGGCTGCTCGACGCCTTCGGCCTGAACGCCGAGTTCGTGCCCGCCGAACTGGGCGGCAGGCTCGACCGGCTCGACGCCCTCGCCCGGGTGCTGCGCGTGGTGTTCCGCCGCGACGCGGCGCTGGGCCTGGGCTACGGCCTCACCTCGTACCTGGCCGGCGTCGTCGTGTGGACGGCCGGCACCCCGGGCCAGCGGCAGGAGGCCGCCGGACTGCTGCTCGCCCAGGGCCGGATGGCCTGCGCCTATCCCGAACCGCCGCAGCGCAACGACTTCCTGCGCAACCGGCTCACCGCCGTGCCCGACGGCGCCGGCTACCGGATCGGCGGCCGCAAGGAGGCCCTGAACAACGGGGCCCGCGCCGGCGCCCTCGTCCTCTTCGCGGACACGCCCGACGGGCTGAGCGCCCTGCTCGCGCCGGGACCCGCGCACCCCGACGGCGCCGGCATCCGGCTGCTGCCGCGCCGCCCGACCGTCGGCGTGCGCGGCTGCACCGTCCAGGGGCTCGCCTTCGACGGCGACCGGCCGGCCGCCGGGCGGCTGCTCGGAGCGGCGGGCGACGGGACCCGGCTCGCCGAGCACGTCTTCCCGCTCACCCGCAGCGCCGGACTGTCGATGGCCCTGGGCTGCGCCGACACCGCCCTGCGCACCACGACGGCCTTCGCCCGCTCGCGGCGGCAGCGCAGCCCGTCCTCGCTGCACTCCTCGCGCACCCGCACCGCGCTCGTGAACGCCTTCACCGACCTGCTGGTGTGCGACTGCCTGTCGCTCGTCGCCACCCGGGCGACGCACGTGCTGCCCCGGGAGAGCCGGACTCTGGGCGCCGTCGCCAAGTACCTGCTGCCGATGATCCTCACCGAGACGATGGACGACCTGTCGATCGTGCTCGGCTCCGAGGCCTATGCCGCGAACGGGACGTACGCGATCTTCCAGAAGACCGCGCGCGACCTGCCCATGCTCGGCCTGGGCAGCGCCGGCGCCTCGGCCAGCAGGGCCGTGCTCGTCGCGCAGCTGCTGCGGCTGCCCTCCCTCGCCGGGGCCGGGGACGAGGGCGAACTCGCCCGGCTCTTCCGGCCGTTCGACGCCGCGCTGCCGCCCTGCACGGTGTGGGAGAACGGGCTGCCCGCCGAGCGGGACTCGCTGCTCGGCTCCCTGGAGGAGTCGGCGGGGCACGCCGAAGGCCCGCTCGCCGAGGCCGCCGGGGTGCTCGTGGCGCAGCTCGGCGTGCTGCGCGAGGGCTGCGCCGAACTCGCCGCCCGGCCGGTCGGAGAGCAGCTCGGTCCGCGTGCCTACGCGCTGGCCGACCGCTACGCGCTGCTGGTGGCGGGCGCCGCCTGCCTGGGCGTCTGGCGCCACCGCCCGGCCGGCGGCTTCCTCGCCGATCCGGACTGGGCGGCGACCGCGCTGACCCGCGTGGCCGGCCGGCTCGACCGCTCGGCGGTCCGGATGCCGGCGGAGTCCGCCGACCACCTGCTCGCCGAGCTGCTCCACCGCTTCGACGACGCCCGCAGCTACGACCTGTACGCGACCGCGCTGGGGCGCTCGTGACCGTACGTACGGCGTGAACGAGGGAGGTTCGACATGGAGCAGCCGGTGCGGCACCGCGGGGGCGGGGGTTCGTGGGAGGAGGTGCGGGACGCGGTCGCCGTGCGCGGCAGCTGTGTGGTGTACGCGGACGTCGACGACTGGGTGCCCGCGGACGTCGGTGCGCCGGAGCTCGCCGCCGACCTGGGGGCGGACGACCACGCGCGCCTGGTCCGGATGCCCGCCTCGCGCAACCGGGACCGGTTCGTCGCCGCCCGGCTGCTGCTCAAGTCCGCGGCGGGCGCGGTGTTCGGCGCCCCGCCGCGCGAGCTCGAACTGGCGTACAAGCCGGGCGGCCGCCCGTATCTGCGGGGCATCGACCAGCTGGAGATCGGCCTCAGCCACACCGAGGGCCTCCTGGTGGTGGGCCTGACCAGGGTCGGCCGGATCGGCGTGGACACCGAGCCGGCCGACCGCCGGATGCTGGAGCTCGGCACCGAGCACAAGGCCTGCACCCCGTACGAGCTGGAGTGCCTGGAGGAGGTGCCGCCGGAGCGGCGCAACCGGGACCTCGTCCGCCTGTGGACGCTGAAGGAGGCCTACAGCAAGGCCATCAGCCAGGGACTGAGGTTCCGTTTCACCGAGTTCGGGTTCAGCCCGCCCGGCGGGCCGATCCGCATGCTGCTGCCCGACGGGACGCCCCGTGCGGGCCGGGAGTGGACCTTCCACAGCTGGCTGGTCGAGGACGCCTACACCGTCAGCGCCGCAGTGAAGGACCCCGGCTTCGGCGAGGGCACGCCGTCTGGCTCCAGCGCCAGTTGAGCGATGACCGAGGCTCTGCGGTGACCCTCTCTTCGCGCATCTGACCGAAAAGGTGCGGCGCAGGAACGTGCGGCCGGGATCCGGCCGGCCGGTGCGGTGCAGGAGCGCGCCGAAGAGTGCGGCGACGAAGGGGGATCGGGTGCAGCGCTATCTCGCGGTCCGGCCGGGGCCCGCCAGTGACGGGGTCCGGCTGTTCTGCTTCCATCACGCCGGCGGGGGCGCCATGACCTTCGCCGGCTGGCAGCGGCGTATCGGCCCCGGCGTGTCGGTGCTGCCGGTGCGGCTGCCCGGCCGGGAGTCCCGGCGGCGGGAGGAACGGATCACCGACGGCGCGCGTCTCGTCGCGGAGCTCCAGGAGGACCTGGGCCCGCTGCTCGACGAGCCGTACGCCTTCTACGGGCACAGCCTGGGGGCGCTCGTCGCCTACCGGTTCGCCGAGCACCGGGTGCGCGCCGGGCGGCGCCCGCCCGAGCTGCTCGCGGTCGGCGCCTGCTCGGCGCCGCAGCTGCCCGCGCCGATCCTCGAGACCCTGCTCAGCCCCGAACTCCCGGACGAGGACCTGATCACGGCCCTCGGCGACAAGGAGTCCATCCCGGCTCCGCTGCGCAACCGGATCGGCTGGCTCGCCGGGACGCTCGCGACCCTGCGCACCGATCTGCTCCTCGCCCAGGACCTGCGGTCCACACCCGTGACCGCGCTGCCGTGCCCCGTCGAGGCCTTCGCGGGCGAGGTCGATCCGCTGGTCTCCGCGCCCGAGGTGCACGCCTGGCAGGAGTGCACCACGACCCGATTCCGGCTGCGGACCGTCCGCGGCACGCACTTCTTCGTACGGGGCCGTGACGTGCCCCGTGCGATGGGGGAGGCCCTGCGGGCCCCTGTGACAGGACCTGACGCGGCGCGCCCCGGCACGGCGCCGCACCAGGCCGGCTGATCCACGTAACCCGAAGGAGAACCGCGCATGGACATCAGCGTGCTAGGCCCGTTCCGGGCCACCCTGTCCGGGGTGCCGGTGCACCTCACGGCGGTCAAACCGCGCAAGGTCTTCGCGCTGCTCGCCCTCCAGGCGGACGAGGTCGTCTCGGTGGCCTCGCTGGTGGAGGAGGTGTGGGGCGAGCATCCTCCACGCAGCGTCCAGACCACCCTGCAGACGTACATCCTGCAGATCCGCAACGCCATAGGGGCCGCGCTCGGCGACGGCACCGAGGGCGAGTCCCTGCCGAACGGCGCCAAGAGCGTGCTCGTCACCGAGCCGGGCGGATACCGGCTCGACATCCACGGCGGTCTGCTCGACGCCCATGAGTTCGACGCGCTGTCCTCGGCCGGGCACCGGGCCCTCCACCAGGGCGACTGGCCCGGGGCCTCCTCGTACTTCGGCCGGGCGCTGTCGCTGTGGCACGGCCGCGCGCTGGCCGACGTCCAGTGCGGTTCGCTCCTGGAGGTGGAGGCCACCCGGCTCGACGAGTCACGGATGAGCGTCCTTCAGCGGCGGATCGAGGCAGACCTGAGGCTGGGGCGCCATCATGAGCTCGTCGGCGAGCTCTCCGGGCTCGCCGCGCGTCATCCCCTGCACGAGGCGGTGCACGAGCAGCTGATGCTCGCGCTGTACCGGGTCGGGCGCCGCAGCGACGCCCTGTCCGTCTACCGGCAGCTGCGCCGCTGCCTGAACCAGAGCCTCGGGCTCGACCCCTCGCCCAGCGTCGAGCACCTGCACCAGGCGGTGCTCGACTCCTCGCCGCGGCTGGACCTCGAACCCACGGGGCCGCAGCTGGCGAGCGCCAAGTGACCGGCCCATCGAACGAATCGAGAGGAAGCATCGTGACTGACATGAACCTGTCCGAGCTGGGGGCGCTCCTGCTCGAGTGCGTCGGCGCGCCCGAGGAGGGCATGGCGCTGGAGGGCGAGGAGGCCCTCGACACCCCGTTCCTGGAGTTCGGCTACGACTCCCTCGCCCTCCTCCAGGCCACCAGCGTGATCAACCGCACCTACGGCATCGTCCTCGACGACGACGCCGTCATGGAGGCCGAGACCCCGCGGATGCTGCTCGCACTGATCGGGACGGCGCCCCGGGCCGGCGCGGTCCGCTGACCGCGGGCCCGGTACGACCGACGAAGCCGACGGAGGAGAACCGATGCCCTACGCAGCCATCACCTACCGGGTCAAGCCCGGCCACGAGGAGGAGATCGCCAGGATCTTCGGCGAGTTCCAGAGAGTCGACACGCCCGAGTTCACCGGCGGCGACGGCGAGCAGGCCGGCCGGCTGCTCGGCACGGCCGTGTTCGTCAAGGACGACGTCGTCGTCCGGGTCATCCACTACGAGGGCGACTTCGCGGCCATCGGCCGGCACATGGCCGCCCAGCAGGGCGTCCACACCGCGGAGGCCGCGCTCGCGCCGTACCTCGCCGAGCCGCGCGACACCAGCTCGCCCCAGGCGTTCGCCGCGTACTTCCGCGACGCCACCATGCGCACCGTGGCCCAGCTGACCGTGGACACCCACCCCTCGGGGGCCCGGGCGTCATGACCGAGGTGCTGGCCGTCGCGGCCGTGCTCGGCAGCGGTGTCACCGCCGGAGTGCTGTTCGCCGTCGCGCTGAGCGTGCTGCCCGCGCTGTTCGCGATGGACAACGGCACCTACGTGCACGCCCACCAGCTGCTCGGCCGCAACTGGGACCCCACGATGCCCGTCATCGTCCTGAGCAGCACCCTGGTCGACGGCGTGCTCGCCGTGGCGGCCGACGGCGCCGCCCGCGCGCTGTTCTCGGCCGCCGCGGTGCTGCTCCTCGGCGTGTCCGGGGTGTCCCACCTGTGCAACGTCCCCATCAACCGCCGCGTCAAGGCGATCACCGACCCGGCGGTCATCCCGCCGGACTGGGAGGACCCGCGCCCGCTGTGGCGCCGCTGGCACTACCTGCGCACGGCCCTGGCCGTCGTGGCCCTGGTGCTCAACGCCGCGGCCATGACCACACTCTGATCCCCCGTCACACCCATCAGGCCGCACTCCCGGGAACCCGGGGTGCGGCCTGACGGGTGTGGGGGAATGGAGCCGTCACGCCGGCGCGGGCAGGTCCCGCACCGAGATCTGGGCGACCGTGGTCAGCAGGCTGCGCCGGAAGGTGGCCACGAAGCCCTCGACCGTGTCCGTGTCCCGGGGCCGGCTCAGATACGGCTTCAGCTTCCGCTCCACCTCGCGCACCCCCGGCTGCGCGGCCATGTGCCGGGCCACGGCCTCCAGGTCGCCCGTGTACTCGATGACCCGGACCAGCGTGTCGTCGCGCAGGAACACCGCGGTCGCCAGGATCGTTCCGGCCTGCTCGCCCGAGGCGTCCTCGACCCGGCTGCTCCGCACCCGCTTGAAGTCGCCGAAGATCGCGGCGAGCTCCTTCTCGTACCCCGGCTTGATGTCGTACGTGATGGCTGCGAACGGCATGCCCGTGCCCTTTCCCTCGTCTGCGGTGTCTGCGGTTCCCGCCAGGCAAGCCCGACCGGCTCGCGCCGCGCTCGAAGTCCCCTCACTGGAGAGGACTTCGAGCGGCCCTCCAGACCCCGGTGCGACGTTCTCCCGTGACCACCGACCATCGGGAGGACCCGTGCACCGCACTCTGATCGTCGCCAAGCTGCGGCCGGACAGGACGGACGACATCGCGAGGATCTTCGAGGAGTCCGACGCCACCGACCTGCCGCACATGATCGGCGTGAGCCGCCGCACGCTGTTCAGGTTCCACGGCCTGTACTTCCACCTGGTGGAGGCCGACGAGGACATCGGCGCGAACCTCTACCGCGCCCGCAGCCACCCGCTCTACGACGACATCAACACCAAGCTCGCCGCGTGCGTGGAGCCCTACGACCCGGACTGGAAGGAACCCAAGGACGCGATGGCCACGCCCTTCTACATCTGGACCAAGGACGGAGGGCGGATCCAGTGACCACCGCCATCACCCGCACCGTGAAGGTGGCCGCCGACGAGGTCGAGGCCAACACCAAGCGCGGCGGGGACATCCGCACCACCCTCAGCCCCAAGACCGTCGGCTGCACCTCCGGCTTCGGCGGCGTCATGACCCTGGAGCCCGGCGACTGGGTGACCGAGCACTACCACCCGTACTCCGAGGAGTTCCTGCACGTCGTCGACGGCACCCTGGAGATGACCCTGGACGGCCGGACCGCGGTCCCGCTCGGCCCCGGCGACTCCCTGCTCGTGCCCATCGGCGTCCGCCACCGGCTCGTCAACACCGGCGACACCACGGCCCACTGCGCCTTCCACCTGTCGCCGCTCGCGCCGCGCCCCGAGCTCGGCCACGTCGACACCGAGCCGGCGCAGCGCCCCGAGCAGGCCAACCCGGACGTGGGCGGTGCCCGGTGACCCGACGTGCCGTCATCACCGGCATCGGCGCGGTCGTGCCGGGCGGGGTGGGCCGGGAGGCCTTCTGGCGGACGCTGTCCGAGGGCCGCACGGCCACCCGGCGGATCACCCTGTTCGACCCGGCGAAGTTCCGCTCGCAGGTCGCCGCCGAGGTCGACTTCGACCCGGCGGCCGCCGGCCTCACCGCCCGGCAGATCCGGCGCATGGACCGGGCCGCCCAGTTCGCCGTGGTCTCCGCCCGCGAGGCCGTCGCGGACAGCGGCATCGAGCTGTCCGCCCTCGACCCCGGCCGGATCGCCGTCTCCCTCGGCAGCGCCGTCGGCTGCACCATGGGCCTGGAGGAGGAGTACGTCACCCTCTCCGACAGCGGCCGGCAGTGGCTCGTCGACCACGAGTACGGCGTCCCGCACCTGTACGGCTACATGGTGCCGTCCACGCTCGCGGTCGAGGTGGCCTGGGAGACCGGCGCCGAAGGCCCGGTCGCGCTCGTCTCCACGGGCTGCACCTCCGGCCTCGACTCCGTCGGGCACGGGGTGCAGCTCATCGAGGAGGGCACGGCCGACGTCGTCATCACCGGCGCCACCGACGCCCCGATCTCGCCCATCACCTCCGCCTGCTTCGACGCCATCAAGGCGACCACCCCGAACAACGCCGACCCGGAGCACGCCTCCCGTCCCTTCGACGGCGAACGCGACGGCTTCGTGCTCGGCGAGGGCGCCGCCGTCATGGTCGTCGAGGAGCGCGAGGCGGCCATCGCCCGCGGCGCCCGCATCTACGCCGAGGTCGTCGGCTTCGCCAGCCGCAGCAACGCGTACCACATGACCGGTCTCAAGCCCGACGGCCGGGAGCTGGCCGAGGCCATCACCGTCGCCCTCGACCGGGCCCGGCTCGACCCCACCGCCGTCGGCTACATCAACGCGCACGGCTCCGGCACCAAGCAGAACGACCGCCACGAGACGGCCGCGTTCAAGCGCAGCCTCGGCGCGCACGCCTACGACATCCCGGTCAGCTCCATCAAGTCGATGGTCGGGCACTCGCTGGGCGCGATCGGCTCCATCGAGGTGGCCGCCTGCGCCCTGGCCCTCGACCGCCAGGTCGTGCCGCCCACCGCCAACCTCAGGACCAAGGACCCGCTCTGCGACCTGGACTACGTGCCCGTCACCGCCCGGGAGCACGCCATGGACACCGTGCTCACCGTCGGCAGCGGGTTCGGCGGGTTCCAGAGCGCCATGGTCCTCGCCCGGCCCCGCGCGGCCCGGGCCGCCGCGTGAAAGGGGAGTGACCATGACGACCGTCGCGAGCGCCCCCGTCGTCACCGGGCTCGGCATCGTCGCGCCCACCGGCATCGGCGTCGAGGCCCACTGGGCCTCGGTGCTCGCCGGCAAGTCCGGCATCGGACGCATCGGACGCTTCGACCCGAGCCCCTACCCGGTGCGGTACGCCGGACAGGTGCCCGGCTTCGACACCGCCGAACGCGTGCCGGGCCGGCTCATCGTGCAGACCGACCACTGGACCCACCTCGCCCTCGCGGCCGGTGAGGCCGCCCTCGCCGACTCCGGCGCCGACCTCGGCGCCATCGGCGAGTACGAGATGGCCGTGGTGACGTCCTCGTCCTCGGGCGGCACCGAGTTCGGCCAGAAGGAGATGACCGCCCTCTACCAGCACGACCCCGGCTGGGTCGGCGCCTACCAGTCCATCGCCTGGTTCTACGCCGCCACCACCGGACAGCTGTCCATCCGGCACAAGATGCGCGGCCCCTGCGGCGTGCTCGCCTGCGAGCAGGCCGGCGGACTCGACGGCATCGCCCAGGCCCGGCGGCTGCTGCGCGGCGGCTCGCGCCTGGTCGTCAGCGGCGGCACGGACGCCTCGCTCTGCCCGTACGGCCTGACGGCCCAGCTCACCACCGGCAGGCTGTCCACCGTCCCGGACCCGGAACGCGCCTACCGGCCGTTCACCGCCGAGGCCTCGGGCTACCTGCCCGGCGAGGGCGGCGCGATCCTCGTCCTGGAGACCGCCGAGGCCGCCGCCGAGCGCGGCCTGGGCACCGGCTACGGGCGGGTCCTCGGCCACGCCGCGGGCTTCGACCCGGCACCCGGCTCGGGCCGGCCGCGCGCCCTGCGCCGTACCGCCGAACAGGCCCTCGCCGACGCCGGACTCGGCCCCGCCGACATCGACGTCGTGTTCGCCGACGCCGCCGGCCTCGCCGCCGACGACCGCGACGAGGCGGAGGCCATCAGCGCCGTCTTCGGCCCGCGCGGCGTGCCCGTCACCGCGCCGAAGACGCTCACCGGCCGGCTCTACGGCGGCGGCGCGCCGCTCGACGTCGCCACCGCGCTGCTCGCGCTGCGCGAAGGCGTCATCCCGCACACCGCGCACGTCCACGAGCCCGCCCCGGGCCTGGACATCGACCTGGTCACCGGGGCCCCGCGGGAGCGGCGGCTGCGCCACGCGCTGGTCCTGGCGCGCGGACACGGCGGCTTCGCCTCCGCCCTGGTGCTCGGCCGCTGACCTCCCCCGCAGACGAACCGCAGACGACGGACCTACGGAGTTCCCATGGCAGGACACACCGACAACCACATCGTCATCGACGCCCCCATGGACGTCGTGTGGGACATCACCAACGACGTCCCGGGCTGGCCGAACCTGTTCAGCGAGTACGCCTCCGCCGACGTGCTGGAGCGCGACGGCGACACCGTCGTCTTCCGCCTCACCATGCACCCCGACGAGGACGGCAACGTGTGGAGCTGGGTCTCCCGGCGCACCGGCGACCCGGCCACCCGCACCGTGCGCGCCGAACGGGTCGAGACCGGTCCCTTCGAGTACATGCGCATCTTCTGGGAGTACACCGAGGAGCCCGGCGGCGGCGTCCGGATGCGCTGGGTGCAGGACTTCCACATGAAGCCCCAGGCCCCGGCCACCGACGAGGCGATGACCGAGCACCTCAACGTCAACACCAAGGTGCAGATGAGCCTCATCAAGGAGCGGGTCGAGGCCGCCGCACGGGCCCTGACCCGCTGAGGAGCACCCGTGCTGAACGTACTCGCGCCCCTGCTCGTGCTGCTCAACGGCCTCGCCGCCGGCGTCCTGTTCGGCACCCAGCTCGGCGGCTTCCCGTACCTCGCCTCGCTGCCCACCGACCGCTACGTGCACGCCCACGCGTTCTTCGGGCAGCGCTACGACCCGGCGATGCCCGTCTGCCTGGTCGGCACCGTCGTCCTCGACGCGGTGCTCGCGGTCGGCGGCGGCACCGCCGCGGCGCGGACGCTGTTCGCCGTGGCGGGCGTGCTCGCCGCGGCCACCGCGCTGATCTCGCTCACCAAGAACGCGCCGGTGAACCGCTGGATGCGGACCGTCGACCCGGAGAACGTGCCGGCGGACTTCCAGCACACCCGGGACACCTGGGGCGCCTGGAACCGCCGCCGCAGCCTGCTCACCATCGCCGCGCTCGCCGCCAACTGCGCCGCGCTCGGCTTCCTGCTCTGACCCTCCCGTCCGAACCCGCCCGACCGTCTCGCCACGTTACGGAGGAACACCCATGGATCTCGGCCTCAAGGGCAAGAAGGCCCTGGTCACCGGCGGCACCCGCGGTGTCGGCCGAGGCGTCGTCCTCGCGCTCGCCCGCGCCGGAGTCGACGTCGTCACCTGCTACCAGCGCGAGAGCGACTACGTCACCTCCCTGGAGCAGGAGCTCAAGGAGACCGGCGGCGACCACCACGTGCTGCGCGCCGACCTGTCCGAGCCCGCGGACATCGCCGCGCTGCTCGGCCGGGTGCGCGAGCTGCACGGCGACCGCCTCGACCTGCTCGTCAACAACGCCGGCGCGATCAGCCACGTCCCGTACGCCCAGCTCCCGCTGGAGGAGTGGCAGCGCATCTTCGCCACCAACGTCACCGGCGCCCACCTCGTCATCCAGCACGCCCTGCCGCTGCTCGGCGAGGGCTCCTCGGTGGTGACGGTCGGCTCCCGCGCCGTCGAGGCCGGCATCCCGCTGCGTGCCCACTACACCGCCACCAAGGCCGCGCTCGCCGGACTGAACCGCTCCCTGGCCAAGGAGTTCGGCCCCCAGGGCATCCGCTTCAACATCCTCGCGCTCGGTGTCATCGAGACCGAGAACTTCCACGCGCTGCCCGAGGACCAGAAGAAGCTGATGACCGAGCGCTACGGCGCCAAGACCGCCCTCGGCCGGCTCGGCACGCCCGACGAGGTGGCCGGCGCCGTGCTGTGGCTCGCCAGCGACCTGTCCCGCTACGTCACCGGCAACACCATCGGCGTCGACGGGGGGATCTCCTGATGACCTTCCGGGTGATGCTGCGCATGGAGATCGAACCGGGCAAGGAGGCCGACTTCGAGAAGGCCTGGCTGGAGGGCACCGAGGCCGTCACCGGCCACCCCGCCAACCTGGGCCAGTCCCTCGCCCGCGAGGAAGGACCCGACAGCGCCACGAGCACCTACGTCATCGTCAGCGACTGGGTGGACGAGCCGCGGTTCCGCGAGTTCGAGAACAGCCCGGCCCACCTGGAGCACCGGGCCACCCTCCACCCGTACCGCAAGGGCGGCAGCTTCCACGTGATGCGGGTGCTCCACGGCATCGAGGGCAGGGCGGCCGCCGATGCCCGGTGAGGACCGGGGCCAGGTGCGGGTCGTGGTGTACCAGGCCGCGTACGACGACGGGCAGCTCGCCGCCGTCCGCGAGGCCTACCACCAGGTCAGCGAACGGCTCGCGAAGGTGCCCGGCATGCTCGGCAACGAACTCCTCCGAAGCCCCGCCGACCCCACCGCGCTCGCGGTGATGAGCCGCTGGGAGTCGATGGAGGCCTTCCTGGCCTGGGAGGCCGGCGCCGAGCACCGCCAGGACACCGCCCCGCTGCGGCCCTTCCGTGACACCCGCACCACGGCGCCCTTCGCCGTGTACGAGGTGGACGCCGCGTACTGAACGCACGGCCGCCTCCCACCACTGTCGTAAGAGATGAGAAGAGAACCCACCATGGCAGAGCGTCAGTTGGCGTTCATCGGACTCGGCAGCATGGGCGGCGGCATGGCCCGGCGGCTCCTCGAGACCGGACACACGCTGACCGTCTTCAACAGGACCGCGCACAAGGCCGCCCCGCTCGGCGAGGCCGGCGCCCGGCTCGCCGACGCGCCCGAGCGCGCGGCGGCCGGCCACCGCCTGGTCCTGCTCAGCCTCAGCGACGAGAAGGCCGTCGAGGAGGTCCTGTTCGACCGGGTGGTCCCGGTCCTCGCCCCCGGCTCCGTCGTCGTCGACACCTCCACCGTGTCCCCGGGCTACGCGCGCGAGGCCGCCGCCCGCCTCGCGGCCCGGGGACTGCGCCGCGTGGAGGCCTGCGTCGTCGGCAACCCGCTCCAGGCCCGCAAGGGCGAGCTGCGGGTCTTCGTCTCCGGTGCGCCGGAGGACCTGGAGGAGGTGCGCCCGGTCCTGGAGGCGTTCGGCAGCGAGGTCGTCCACGTCGGCGCGCCCGGCACGGCGACCAGCCTGAAGCTCATCCTGAACCTGCTGCTCGGCGCCCAGGTCGCCGCGCTCGCCGAGGCCGTCGCCTACGGCACCGCGGCCGGCCTGGACCGCGACCAGCTCATCGGCGTCGTCGCGTCCAGCGGCTTCAGCTCGCTCGTGATGCGCTTCCGCGCCGAGCTGATGCTCAAGCGAAGCTACGAGCCGGCGTTCTTCCGCTCCGAACTGATGGAGAAGGACATCCGGATCGCCCTGGAGGCGGCCGCCGAGCAGGGAGCCGCGATGCCCGTCCTCGACGTGGTGCGCGAGCGGTTCGCCGAGGTGCTCGCGGCCGGCGACGGCGACAAGGACGCGTCCGTGCTCGTCGAACACCGACCGAGGCAAGGAGGGTGACATTGTGCTGAGCACCACCCGGAGCACGCTCCGGAACACCGACGTCCTGGTGGTCGGCGGAGGCATCGCGGGCCTGTCGGCCGCGGTCTTCCTGGCCCAGCAGGGCGTGGACTGCCTGCTGGTCGAGCAGCGGCCCGAACTGTCCGGACACCCCAGGGCCCGCGGAGTGCATCCGCGGGCCATGGAGCTGATGCGCGCCGCCGGCGTCGAGGACGAACTGCGCGGCACGCCGTCCGCCCGGCTCCTCGCCGACAACTCCGGAGTCGTCGCGGCCCGTTCACTGGCCGGGCCCGAACTGGGCGTGCTCGACGAGAAGTACGTCATGGACGTGGGCGCCGACATCGGCTCGCTGTCCCCGACCGGCTGGTGCCTGTGCCACCAGGGCGAGCTGGAGGACGTGCTGCGCGGCCGCGCCGAACGGCTCGGCGTCGCCCTGCGGTTCAGCACCGAGCTGGTCTCCTTCACCCAGAACGGCGCGGGCCTCACCGCCCTGGTCCGGGACCGCGCCACCGGAGCCGAACGCACCATCGAGGCCCGCTACCTCGTCGCCGCCGACGGCGCCCACAGCGGCGTGCGCGAGACGCTCGGCATCGCCTTCGACGGCGAGACGCTCGGCCACTACCTCAACATCCACTTCCACGCCGACCTCACCGAGCCGCTCGCAGGCCGCCGCTTCCTGATGTGCTACACCGCCAACGACGAGGTGCGCGGCGCCCTGATGCCGCTGGACAACGCCTGCGACTGGCTGCTGCACGTCGCGTACGACCCGGCGGCGACCGAGCCGGAGTCGTTCACCGAGGAACGCTGCGCCGAACTGGTCCGGGCGGCGACCGGCGTGCCCGGCCTGCGGCCGCGGATCCGCTCCGTCTCCCCGTGGGACGGTGCGGCCAGGACCGCCGGCCGGTTCCGGGACGGGCGGGTGTTCCTGGTCGGCGACGCCGCCCATGTGATGCCGCCCAGCGGCGGCTTCGGCTCCAGCACCGGCATCCAGGACGCGCACAACCTGGCCTGGAAGCTCGCCGCCGTCCTCGACGGCTGGGCGGGCGAGCCCCTCCTCGACAGCTACGACGAGGAGCGCCGGCCGATCTGCCAGGCGACGGTCGAACAGGCCGCCCTGCGCTCCAAGGACCGGCCGCGGCTCACCGGCGACCCCGGCGAGCGGCCGCCGGTGCACCCGGGCATCGTCGAGGACGCCCAGGTGTGGCTGTCGTGGCGCTACCGCTCCTCGGCCGTCACCGCGTGGGACGAGGGCGTCCTGCCCGGCTACGGCGTGTGGTCCGCCGAGAACGACGGCCGGCCGGGCGGCCGGGCCCCGCACCTGCGGCTGCGCCGCGGCGGGGCGGAACTGTCCGTGCTCGACCTGTTCGGCGACCGGCCCGTCCTGCTCACCGGGCCGGACAACCGCGCCTGGCAGGAGGCCGCCCGGGCCGTCTCGCACGAGCTCGGACTGCCGCTCACGGTGCACGGCATCGGCGCCGAGCTGACCGACGTCGACGACCGCTGGCCGGAGCTGTACGGCGTGACGGCGCGGGGCGCGGTCCTGGTGCGGCCCGACGGCGTGGTCGCCTGGCGCTGCGCGGACGCGCCGATCTTCGCCGGCGACACGCTGCGGGCGGTCCTGGTGAGGCTGCTCGCCCGGATCTGACACCACCGAAAAGGCGCCGGCCGCCGAGGATTTCCCTCGGCGGCCGGCGCCTTTTCCGTGCTCAGTAGCGGTAGTGGTCCGGCTTGTACGGGCCCTCCACCGGGACGCCGATGTACTCGGCCTGCTCGGGGCGGAGGGTCGTGAGCCTGACGCCGAGGGCGTCGAGGTGGAGGCGGGCGACCTTCTCGTCCAGGTGCTTCGGCAGCACGTGGACGCCGACCGGGTACTCGGCGGTCTTCGTGAACAGCTCGATCTGGGCCAGGGTCTGGTCGGCGAAGGAGTTCGACATCACGAAGGACGGGTGTCCGGTCGCGTTGCCCAGGTTGAGGAGCCGGCCCTCGGACAGGACGATCAGGACCTTGCCGTCCTCGAACGTCCAGGTGTGGACCTGCGGCTTGACCTCGTCCTTGACGATGCCCGGGACCTTGGCCAGGCCGGCCATGTCGATCTCGTTGTCGAAGTGACCGATGTTCCCCACGATCGCCTGGTGCTTCATCCTGGCCATGTGCGAGGCGAGGATGATGTCCTTGTTGCCCGTGGTGGTGATGAAGATGTCGGCGGTCTCGACGACGTCTTCCAGGGTGGCGACCTGGTAGCCGTCCATGGCGGCCTGGAGCGCGCAGATCGGGTCGATCTCGGTGACGATCACGCGGGCGCCCTGGCCGCGCAGCGACTCGGCGCAGCCCTTGCCGACGTCGCCGTAGCCGCAGACGACGGCGGTCTTGCCGCCGATGAGGACGTCGGTGGCACGGTTGATGCCGTCGATCAGCGAGTGGCGGCAGCCGTACTTGTTGTCGAACTTCGACTTCGTCACGGCGTCGTTCACGTTGATCGCCGGGAAGAGCAGAGCGCCGTCGCGGTGCATCTCGTACAGGCGGTGGACACCGGTGGTGGTCTCCTCGGTCACGCCCTTGATGCCGGCCGCCAGCGTCCCCCAGTCCAGCGTGGAGTTCTGGAGAAGCTCCAGGACGATGCGGAACTCCTCGTTGTCGGCGGTCGACGGGTCGGGCACCGCACCCGCCTTCTGGTACTCGACGCCCTTGTGGACGAGGAGGGTGGCGTCGCCGCCGTCGTCGAGGATCATGTTGGGGCCTTCGCCGCCGGGCCAGGTCAGCGCCTGCTCCGTGCACCACCAGTACTCCTCCAGGGTCTCGCCCTTCCAGGCGAAGACCGGGATGCCGGCCGCGGCGATCGCGGCGGCCGCGTGGTCCTGGGTGGAGAAGATGTTGCAGGACACCCAGCGGACCTCGGCGCCGAGCGCGACGAGGGTCTCGATGAGGACGGCGGTCTGCACGGTCATGTGCAGCGAGCCGGTGATCCGGGCGCCGGCCAGCGGCTGGGCCTCCGCGTACTCCTTGCGGATCGACATAAGGCCCGGCATCTCGTGCTCGGCGAGGGTGATCTCCTTGCGGCCGAACGCGGCCAGCGAGATGTCCGCGACCTTGTAATCGTGGTTGTGGTGGTCGGGAGACGGCATGTCAACTCCAGTCGTCAGGCGGCGGTGAGCAGGGAAGAGGTCCGTCCGGGAACGAGGTTGCGGTGGATCTCCACCGCGGCGGACGAACTGTTGAGCGTGATGTAGTGCAGTCCCGGCGCGCCCTCGGCGAGCAGCCGCTCGCCCATCGCGGTCGCGTGGTCGACGCCGATCCGGTGCCCCTCCTCGGGGCGGCCGCGGGCCGCCTCCAGGCGCCGGGCGAGCTCGGGCGGGAAGGCGGCGTTGCTCAGCTCGGCGAAGCGCCGGATCTGGTCGTAACCGGTCGCCGGCATGATCTCCGGGATGATCGGGGTGTCGCAGCCGGCCGCGGCGACCCGGTCGCGCAGCCGCAGGTAGTCCTCCGGGTCGAAGAACATCTGGGTGACGGCGAAGTCCGCCCCGGCCCGGCACTTGGCGACGAAGTGCTTGATGTCGCTCTCCCAGGAGGACGAACGCGGATGGCGCTCCGGGAAGGCGGCCACGCCGACGGTGAACGAGCCGACGCTCTTGAGGAGTTCGACCAGCTCGGCCGCGTACGTGAGCCCCTCGGGATGCGGCACCCACTCGCCCTGTGGGTCGCCCGGAGGGTCGCCGCGCAGCGCGAGCACGTCACGGATCCCGGCGTCGGCGTAGCGGCCGACGATCCGCCGGAGCTCGGTCACCGAGTGGCCGACGGCGGTCAGATGGGCGATCGGCCGGAGCGTGGTGTCGGTCAGGATCCGCTCGGTGATGGAGACCGTGCGGTCGCGCGAGGAGCCGCCCGCGCCGTACGTCACGGAGACGAAGTCCGGCGCGAGCGCCTCCACGCGCCGGATCGCGTCCCACAGCGTCCGCTCGCCCTTCGCCGTCTTCGGAGGGAAGAACTCGAACGAGAACGACCGCCGTCCGCCGGCGAGCAGTTCGCCCAGCGAGGTCATCGGCCGCCTCCCGCGTTGAAGTAGGTCGCCTCGGGGTGGTGGACGACGAAGGCGTCGGTGGACTGCTCGGGGTGCAGCTGGTACTCCTCCGACAGCTCCACCCCGATGCGTGCGGGGTCGAGGAGGGCGGCGATCTTGGCGCGGTCCTCCAGGTCGGGGCAGGCGGGGTAGCCCAGCGAGTAGCGGCAGCCCTGGTACTCGGTGCGGAACATGGCGGCCATCGACGCCGGGTCGGCCCCGGCGATGCCCCACTCCGCGCGGACGCGGGAGTGCCAGTACTCGGCCAGGGCCTCGGCCAGCTGGACGGACAGGCCGTGGAGTTCGAGGTAGTCGCGGTAGGAGTCGGCGGCGAACAGCCTGGCCGTCTCCTCGCCGATCCTCGACCCGACGGTGACGACCTGGAGCGCGACCACGTCGACCTCGCCGGAGTCCTCGGCGCGGAAGTAGTCGGCCAGGCAGAGACGGCGGCCCCGCTGCTGACGGGGGAAGGAGAAGCGGGTCCGCTCGCCCCCGTCCTCGTCCAGGACGATCAGGTCCTCGCCCTTGGACACGCAGGGGAAGTAGCCGTAGACCACGGCCGCTTCGAGGAGCTGCTCGGTCTGCAGCCGGTCCAGCCAGCCCCGCAGCCGCGGCCGGCCCTCCGACCCGATCGTCTCCTTGTCCTTCAGACCCCACTGCCCCTTGAACAGCGCATCCTCGTCCAGCCAGCTCGCGTACTCCGCCAGCTGGATGCCCTTCACCACGCGGGTGCCCTGGAACGGCGGCGCCGGGACCGGATTGTCGGCGGCCACGTCCGAACGGCCGGCAGGTTCGGGCGCTTCGGCCCGCGGTACGGCCGTGGCCTGGGCGGCCACCCGCCGTCCGCGCAGCTCGGGCAGTGCGGCACCGGGGACGCCGCGCTTGACGGAGACCAGGGCGTCCATGAGCCGGAGGCCCTCGAAGGCGTCGCGGGCGTAGCGGACCTCGCCGTCGTACAGCTCGTGCAGGTCCTGCTCGACGTACGCCCTGGTCAGCGCCGCCCCGCCCAGGATCACCGGGAAGCGCCCGGCCAGTCCGCGGCCGTTCAGCTCCTCCAGGTTCTCCTTCATGATCACCGTGGACTTCACCAGCAGACCCGACATCCCGATGACGTCCGCCTGATGCTCCTCGGCGGCCTCCAGGATCGCCGACACCGGCTGCTTGATCCCGATGTTGACCACGTTGTAGCCGTTGTTGGACAGGATGATGTCGACGAGGTTCTTGCCGATGTCATGGACGTCGCCGCGCACGGTGGCGAGCACGATCGTGCCCTTGCCCTCGGCGTCGGACTTCTCCATGTGCGGCTCCAGGTACGCCACCGCGGTCTTCATCACCTCGGCCGACTGCAGCACGAACGGCAGCTGCATCCGACCCGAGCCGAACAGCTCACCGACCGTCTTCATGCCGTCCAGCAGCACGTCGTTGACGATCTCCAGAGCGGGACGCCCGGACAGCGCCTCGTCGAGGTCGGCCTCCAGGCCCGCGCGCTCGCCGTCGACGATCCGCCGCTTGAGCCGCTCCTCCAGCGGGAGCGCGAGCAGCTCCTCCGCCTTGGACGCCTTCACGGAGGCGGAACTGACGCCCTCGAAGAGATCGAGCAGCCGCTGGAGCGGGTCGTAACCCTCCCGCCGCCGGTCGTAGACGAGGTCCAGCGCCGCCTCGCGCTGCTCCTCCGGGATCCGTGCCACCGGCAGGATCTTCGACGCGTGGACGATCGCCGAGTCCAGGCCCGCCCTCACGCACTCGTCCAGGAAGACGGAGTTCAGTACGGCGCGGGCGGCCGGACTGAGACCGAAGGAGATGTTCGACAGGCCCAGGGTCGTCTGCACGTCCGGGTGGCGCCGCTTCAGCTCGCGGATCGCCTCGATCGTCTCGACGCCGTCCCTGCGCGACTCCTCCTGGCCGGTGCCCAGCGTGAACGTCAGGCAGTCGACCAGGATCGCGGACTCCGCGATCCCGTAGTCCGTGGTGAGCTGTGCGATCAGCCGCTCGGCGATCTCGACCTTCTTCTCCGCCGTCCGCGCCTGGCCCTCCTCGTCGATCGTCAGCGCGATCAGCGCGGCACCGTGCTCACGGGCCAGCCCGGCGATCCGGCCGAAGCGGCTCTCGGGGCCGTCGCCGTCCTCGTAGTTGACCGAGTTGAGCACCGCACGGCCGCCCAGCTGCTCCAGACCGGCCCGCAGCACCTCCGGTTCGGTGGAGTCGAGGACGATCGGCAGCGTGGAGGCGGTCGCCAGCCGGCCCGCGATCTCCCGCATGTCCGCCGCGCCGTCCCGGCCCACGTAGTCCACGCACAGGTCCAGCAGATGGGAGCCGTCGCGGATCTGGTCGCGGGCGATCTCCACGCACGCCTGCCAGTCGCCGGCCAGCATGGCCTCGCGGAACCTCTTCGAGCCGTTGGCGTTGGTCCGCTCGCCGATCGCCAGGTACGAGGTGTCCTGGCGGAACGGCACCGCCTGGTACAGCGACGCCGCCGCGGCTTCCGGGCGCGGCGCGCGCGGCGCCAGGGCCCGGCCCCGTACCCGCTCCACCACCGCGCGCAGGTGCTCCGGCGTCGTGCCGCAGCAGCCGCCCACGAGCGACAGGCCGTACTCCCGGGTGAAGGTGTCGTGGGCGTCGGCCAGTTCCTCCGGCGACAGCGGGTAGTGGGCGCCGTCCCTGCCGAGCACCGGAAGGCCGGCGTTCGGCATGCAGGACAGGCCCACCTGGGCGTGCCGGGCCAGATGACGCAGGTGCTCGCTCATCTCGGCCGGCCCGGTGGCGCAGTTCAGGCCGATGAAGTCGATGCCGAGCGGTTCCAGGGCGGTCAGCGCCGCCCCGATCTCCGAGCCGAGCAGCATCGTGCCGGTGGCCTCCACCGTCACCTGGGCGAAGACCGGCAGGTCGAGCCCGGCCTCGGCCAGGGCCTGCTTGCAGCCGAGGATCGCGGCCTTGGCCTGGAGCAGGTCCTGGCTGGTCTCCACGAGCAGCGCGTCCGCGCCGCCCGCGACCAGTCCGGCCGCGTTCTGCCGGTAGCCCTCGCGGACCACGTCGAACGTCGTGTGGCCGAGGGTCGGCAGCTTGGTGCCGGGGCCGATCGAGCCGAGCACCCAGCGGGTCCGCCCGTCCCGCGCCGCGAACGCGTCCGCGGTCTCACGGGCGATGCGGGCGCCGGCCTCGGACAGTTCGTGGATCCGCTCGGTGATCCCGTACTCGCCGAGCGCCGCGTGGTTGGCGCCGAAGGTGTTGGTCTCCACGCAGTCGACGCCGACCGCGAAGTAGGCCTCGTGCACCGACCGGACGATGTCCGGGCGGGTCACGTTCAGGATCTCGTTGCAGCCCTCCAGGTGCTGGAAGTCCGCCGCGCTCGGGTCCTGCGCCTGGAGCATGGTGCCCATGGCGCCGTCGGCCACCACGACCCGGGTGGCCAGGGCCTCGCGCAGCGCCTCCGGTGCGCGTGCCATCAGCCGGCCACCTCCGCGAGTCCCGTCGGGCCCGGGAGTCCCGGGGCGATCTCCTCGGCCGCCTCCGTGCCGTACGCGGCGGCGACGCGGTCGAGCAGGGCCCGCGCGGACAGCGCGTACTCCTGCGTGCCGACCGACTCCAGGACCGTGGTGGCCAGGGCGCAGCCCAGGCGCGCGGAGCGCTCGAGCGGCCAGTCGCGGGAGATCCCGGCGAGGAATCCGGCCCGGAAGGCGTCGCCGACGCCGGTCGGGTCGGCGACCTCGTCCGCGGGCACGGCCGGCACGGTGAGCGCGGGCTGCCCGGCGCGCCGGACGGCGACGCCGTCGGCGGCGAGCGTGGTGACCCAGGTGCCGACGCGGGCCAGGACCTCGGCCTCGCTCCAGCCGGTCTTCTCCAGGAGCAGGGCGGTCTCGTACTCGTTGGTGAACAGGAAGCGGGCGCCGTCCACCAGTTCCCGCACCTGTCCGCCGTCCAGCCGCGCCAGCTGCTGCGACGGGTCGGCGGCGAAGGGGACCTGGAGCTCGCGGCAGGTACGGGCGTGCCGCAGCATGGTCTCCGGGTCGTCCGGCGACACCAGGACGAGGTCGAGCCGCCCCGTCCGGGCCAGGACCTCCCGCAGGTCGATCTCCCGGGCCTCCGCCATCGCCCCGGCGTAGAAGGTGGCGATCTGGTTCTGGGCGAGGTCCGTGGTGCAGACGAAGCGGGCGGTGTGGAGGGTGTCGCTGATGCGCACGTGATCGACGATCACGCCGTGCTGCTTCAGCCACACCTGGTAGTCGGCGAAGTCGAGGCCGGCCGCGCCGACCAGGACGGGCGCGAGCCCGAGCCTGGCCAGCCCGAAGGCGATGTTGGCGGCGACGCCGCCGCGCCGTACCTCCATGCCGTCCGCGAGAAAGGACAGCGAGACGCTCTCCAGACGGTCGGCGAGCAGCTGGTCGGCGAACCGGCCGGGGAAGGTCAGCAGATGGTCGGTGGCGATCGAGCCGGTGACAGCGATACGCACCGGGTACCTCCTCGGGTCCTTGGGGGAGTCGGGAGTCGGAGTGGGGTGGTCAGACGGCACGCGCCGCGGCGGCCAGCTTCTGCGCGCGGTCGGTGCGCTCCCAGGTGAACTCCGGCAGCTCGCGGCCGAAGTGCCCGTAGGCGGCGGTCTTCGCGTAGACCGGACGCTTCAGGTCCAGGTCGCGGATGATCGCGGCCGGACGGAGGTCGAAGACCTCGAGGACCGCGTGCTGGATCCGGTCGAGCGGGACGCTCTCGGTGCCGAAGGTCTCCACGAACAGGCCCACGGGCTCGGCCTTGCCGATCGCGTACGCGACCTGCACCTCGCACCGCTTGGCCAGCCCGGCGGCGACCACGTTCTTGGCGACCCAGCGCATCGCGTACGCGGCCGAGCGGTCCACCTTCGACGGGTCCTTGCCGGAGAAGGCACCGCCGCCGTGACGGGCCATGCCGCCGTACGTGTCGACGATGATCTTCCGGCCGGTCAGGCCGGCGTCGCCCATCGGGCCGCCGATCTCGAAGCGCCCCGTCGGGTTGACCAGGAGCCGGTAGCCCTCGGTCGCGATCGACAGCTCCCGGAGCACCGGCTCCACCACCAGCTCGCGGACGTCCGGGGCGAGCAGCGAGTCCAGGCCGATGCCCGGCGCGTGCTGGGAGGAGACCACCACGGTGTCCAGGCGCACGGCCCGGTCGCCGTCGTACTCGATGGTGACCTGCGTCTTCCCGTCGGGGCGCAGGTACGGCAGCGTGCCGTCGTGCCGGACCTCGGCGAGGCGGCGGGACAGCCGGTGCGCGAGGGAGATCGGCAGCGGCATCAGTTCGGGCGTGTCGTCGCAGGCGTAGCCGAACATCAGGCCCTGGTCGCCGGCGCCCTGCCGGTCCAGGTCGTCCACCTCGTCGCCCTGGCGGGCCTCGTAGGCGGTGTCGACGCCCTGCGCGATGTCCGGCGACTGCGCGCCGATGGACACCGACACGCCGCAGGAGGCGCCGTCGAAGCCCTTCGCGGAGGAGTCGTAGCCGATGTCCAGGACGGTCTCGCGGACCAGGGTCGCGATGTCGGCGTACGCCGCGGTGGTGACCTCGCCGGCGACGTGCACCTGGCCGGTGGTGATCAGGGTCTCCACGGCGACGCGGGAGGACGGGTCCTGGGCGAGCAGCGCGTCGAGGACCGTGTCGCTGATCCGGTCGGCGATCTTGTCGGGGTGGCCCTCGGTGACCGACTCCGAGGTGAACAGACGACGTGTCACGGGAGATGCTCCTTGGGTGTCGGGGAGGTGCGGGAGGAGGACGCGCCGCCGCTCACTGGGCGGGAGCTCCGGCGGCCGGTTCGAGTCGGTGCACGACCTGGGTGAGGCGCATCTCGCCGCCGGTACGGAAGGGCTGGAGACGACGTCGGTTGTCGACGTGCGCCGCGCTCGTCTCGAAGACGCGGAAGGCGGGCTCGTCGGTCCAGTCGGTGATGACCCAGTAGACCCCGCCGTCCTCGACGTCCCGGATCAGGGTCTGGCCGAGGTTGGCGGGCTCGGCGGCGATGCGGGTGCCGATCTCGAGCCAGGTGCGCTCGAACTCCCGCTCCGTGCCGGGGCGGATCTCCATCCTGAGCAGCACCCGGAAGGGCGGGCGCGGCCCGGCGCCGTGGTCCATGGCGAAACTCCTCGCTCGGTTCGGTGACTCGGTCGTGGCACCGTGCCGACACCGCATCGAGGAGTGCTCAAGACCCGAGCCAGCCCGTCACGGGTCACCGGCCCTCCGGCCGCCCCCGTGCCCGCACCCGCCGAGCCGCCCCCGTACCCTCACCAGCCGAGGACCTGGTCGCCCCGCCGGAAGGTGCCGCTGGGGCCGTCGTCCGGCAGCAGCGCGGCGTCCACGACGTCCACCGCGGCCTCCTCGGCGCTGCGCCGGCCGCCCGGCATCATGCGGGTCCGGGTCGGCCCCGGGTTGACGGCGTTCACCAGGACTCCCGTCCCCTCGGTGGCGGTCGCCAGCATCTGCGTCAGACCGTTCAGACCGGCCTTCGACACCGCGTAGCCGGGGCTGCCGGCGAACAGGCCGTTGCTGAACGAGCCGGTGCCACTGGACACGAACACCACCCGGCCCCAGCCGCGTTCGACCATGGCGGGCACGAACGCCTGCGCCACCCGCCAGGAGCCCAGCAGGTTCACCTCGAGGGTCCGCTCCACCACGTCCACCGGCACCGACAGCGGATCGCCCGTGCCGTCCTCCAGGAGCACGCCCGCGTTGCCGACCAGGACGTCCACCGGACCGACGGCGTCCCTCGCCCGCGTGACGCTCTCCGGGCTCGTCACGTCGAGCACGCGGCCCTCCGCGCCCGGACCCAGTTCACGGGCGGTGGCGGCCGCGGCCCCGGCGTCCCGCGCGGTCACCACCACCCGCAGTCCCCGCGCGAGCAGTTCAGCGGCCACGGCCCGGCCGAGGCCGCGGTTGGCCCCGGTCACGAGCGCCACGCGCCGATCCGACATCACGTCTCTCCCCTCACCGGTGTCATGTCGGCCGGATCGTGCCGTCCGCCCCTCGACTTCCGCTGGTGCCCGAGGAGTTCACGAGGGCGTCCGCGGCGGGCTCCAGCGGGCTTCGAGGCGGGTGCTGAACCATCCACGCGTCCCGTCATCAGGAGAAAGGACTTTGTCGGTGACGACTCACACTTCCGCTTCGGATGCGTCCAGCCCCGAGGGTCTCATCCGGCTCGGTACCGCCTTCTGCGACGCCAAGATCCTGCTCAGCGCGCTGGAGCTGGACGTCTTCTCGACGCTCGCCGCGAAGCCGCTGACGCTGTCGGAGCTCTCCGACGTGATCGGCCTGCACCCGCGCGGAGCCCGCGACTTCGTCACGGCCCTGGTCACGCTCGGCGTCCTGGAGGCCGACGGCGAGCACTACCGCAACAGCCCCTCCGCGGACCGCTTCCTGGACCGCGGCAAGAACTCCTACGCCGGCGGCTTCCTGGAGCGCGCCAACAACATGCTCTACCCGGCGTGGACGAACCTCACCGACGCGCTGCGCACCGGCGAGCCCCAGGTGAAGGGCAAGGACGGCGACATCGTCGCCCAGATGGCCGACAGCCGGGAGCACCTCGACCAGTTCCTCGCCATGATGGACTCCCTCAACAGCCAGGTCGCGCCCAAGCTGGGCAAGGCCTTCGACTGGGCGGGCCGCACCGACTTCGTGGACGTCGGCGGCGCCCGGGGCAACCTCTCCGCGCTGCTGATCGCCCAGCACCCGCACCTCACCGCCAAGGTCTTCGACCTGCCGCACGTCGCGCCCGCCTTCGACGACCACATGAAGCGCCTCGGCACCCAGGACCGGATCTCCTTCACCGGAGGCGACTTCTTCAAGGACCCGATGCCGTCGGGCCAGGTGCTCGTCATGGGCCACGTGCTGCACAACTGGTCCGCCGAGCAGCGCCTCGGCCTGATCCGCAAGGCCTACGAGGCGGTCGAGCCGGGCGGCGCGCTGCTCGTGTACGACCGGATGGTCGACGAGCGGCCCGCGGACCTGGTCAACCTGCTGATCAGCCTGGACATGCTGCTCGTCACCCACGGCGGCTCGGAGTACTCCGTCGAGGAGTGCCGGGGCTGGATGACCGAGGTCGGCTTCAGCCGCACCGAGGCGAAGGTGCTGAGCAACACCGACTCGCTGGTCATCGGCCACAAGGAAGGGTGACCCGGCCATGCGACTGGGGATCAACCTCGTACCCGAGGACTGCGCCCGCACCGCCCAGGAGGCCGAGCGGCTCGGCTTCGACGTCGCCGCGGCTCCCGAGGGCTTCCGCTCCGACGCGATCTCGGTGCTCGGCTGGGTGGCCGCGCGGACCAGCCGGATCGGTCTGCTGTCCACGGTCATCCAGATCCCGGCGCGGACCCCGGTCGCCATGGCCCTGGCGGCGGCGACGCTGGACGGCCTCTCGGGCGGCCGGTTCCGCCTCGGCCTCGGCATCTCCAACAGCCATGTCACCGAGGGCTGGCACGGCACCCCGTTCGCCCGGCCGCTCGCCAGGACCCGGGAGTACGTGGAGGTCGTGCGGCGCACCCTGGCCCAGGAGCCGGTGACGTACGAGGGCCGGCACTTCGCCCTGCCGCTGCCCGGCAGCGACGCCGGCCCGTTCCGGCTGCCGGGCCCGGTCCGCGGCGACCTGCCGGTCTACCTGGCCGCGGTCGGCACCCGCAGCCTGGAGCTGACCGGTGAGATCGCCGACGGCTGGGTGGGCGTCTTCTGCACGCCCGAGCACGCCAAGCGGGCGCTCGACGCGCTCCGCACCGGCCGCCGCAGGGCGGGCAGGGAGATGGACGGCTTCGACGCCTTCCTGTCCGCCCCGGCCGCGGTCGGCGAGGACGTCGCTGCCGCAGCGGCGCCGATCCGGCCGTACGTCGCCCGGTTCATGAGCCTCGGCGACCGGGAGAGCAACTTCTACTTCCGGCTCGCCGCCCAGATGGGCTACGAGGCGGCGGCCGAGGAGGTGCAGGACCGGTTCCGGGCCGGTGACGCGGCGGGCGCCGCCGCGGCGGTGCCGCTGGAGTTCATCGACTCCACCTCGCTCCTCGGTTCGCCGTCCCGGATCGCCCGGCGGCTCACCGAGTACGCGGCGGCCGGGATCACGACGCTCGGCATCTCGCCGTACGCGGACACGACCGAGGCCCGGACCGCGGTCATGGAGACGGTGGCCCGGGCGCACCGCGAGGCCGGTCTGCCGGGACGGGAGGGGTGAGGCGAGCGATGCGGGTGCTGTTCGTCAGCTGGGCCTGGCCGACCCACTTCTATCCCATGGTGCCGCTGGCCTGGGCGCTGCGGGCGGCCGGCCACGAGGTGCGGGTGGCCACGCCGCCCGGTCTCGCGGCGCACGTCACCGCCGCCGGGCTGCCCTTCGTGCCGGTCGGCCGCGACCTGGACGCGGTGGCCCGGATCCGCGAGTACATCCCGGGCCGGGCGGCCGGCACGCCCGGCCGCGGGCCCCGCGCGGTGTCGCTCTTCGCCGACCTGGCCGAGGCCATGGCCGACGACCTGGTGGCGTTCGCCCGGGCCTGGCGCCCGGACCTGGTGGTGCACGAACCCACCGCGTACGCGGGGCCGCTCGCGGCCGCGGCCTGCGGCGCCCGCGCCGTACGGATGCCCTGGGGCGCCGACCTGATGCACCGGCAGGCCACCCTGGACGCCGAGGCACGCGAGCTGGCACCGCTGTTCGCACGCTTCGGCCTGGAAGGACCGGACACCCTCGGCGCGCTCACCGTGGACCTCTGCCCGCCCGCGATGCAGGTGCCCGAGGAGTCCCGGCCCGGCCCGCTGCACCGGCTGCCCATGCGCTACGTGCCGTACAACGGCGCGGGCCGGGTGCCGGTCCCGCTGCCGCCGGCGGAGCGCCGGCGGCCCCGGGTCTGCGTCACCTGGGGCACCACGGTCGGCCGGCTCGACGGGTCGATGTTCCTGGCCGGCGAGGTGGTCGCCGCGCTCGACGCGCTCGACGTCGGAATCGTCGTCGCGGTCGACGGGGCGCAGCGCCGGCTGCTCGGAGACCTGCCCGAGCGGGCCAAGGTCATCGAGTCGGTGCCGCTGCACTGCGTCCTGCCGCACTGCGACCTGGTCGTCGCCCACGGCGGCGCGGGCACCATCCTGACCGGCCTCGCCCAGGGGCTGCCGCAGCTGGTGGTGCCGCAGCTGATCGACCACACCTTCAACGCCCAGCGGTTCACCGCGACCGGCGCCGGGCTCTCGCTCGGCCGGGACGAGGCCCACCCGGAGGGCCTGCGCGCCGCCGTCCTCGAACTCCTCGAACAGCCCGCGTACCGCAAGGCCGCCGAGGAGATCAGGGCGGAGAACGACCGCAGACCGACTCCGGCGCGGGTCGCCGCACAGCTCGCCCGGTTCGCCGGGTCCGCCGAGCCGCTCCACTCCGCCACGTCGGCCGGCTCCGCCCAGTCCGCCGGCTCCGCCACGTCGGCCGGCTCCGCCGAGTCCGTCGCATCCGCCCTGTCCGTCGAAGGAGGCCGGCCGTGCTGATCGGAGTGGGACTGCCCGCCACCGTCCCCGGCGCCGAGGGGGAGCGGATCACCGACTGGGCCCTGCGCGCCGAGGGCCACGGCTTCTCCACCCTCGGGGTGCTCGACCGGCTGGTGTACGACAGCTACGACCCGCTCGTCGCCCTGACCGCGGCCGCGGCCGTCACCCGCCGGATCGGCATCGCCACCACGGTGCTCACCGCCCCGTACCGCAACAACACCCCCCTGCTCGCCAAGCAGGTCGCCTCCCTCGACCGGGTCAGCGGCGGCCGGCTGACCCTGGGTCTCGCCGCGGGTAACCGCGACGACGACTTCACCGTCTCGGGCGTCGACCCCGCCGTACGCGGCAAGCTGCTCGACGCGATGCTCGCCGAACTGCGCGAGACCTGGCGGGGGGACGGCCCCGGCGCCGTCGGCCCGGCCCCGCAGGGCGAGGTGCCGCTGATCCTCGGCGGCACCTCCGCCGCGGCCTTCCGCAGGACGGCGCAGTACGGCCGGGGCTGGATCGCCGGCGGCAGCTCGCCCAGCGGCTACCGGGCCAACGCCGAACGGGTGGAGGCCGCCTGGCTGCGGCACGGCCGCACCGGACGCCCGCACCTGATGACCCTGCTCTACTTCTCGCTCGGCCCCCGGGCCGAGTGGCTGGCCCAGCGCTACCTCATGGACTACTACGCCTTCTCCGGCCGCGCCGAGTCGATCGTCACCATGGCGCTCACCGAACCGTCCCGGCTGCGGGCGGCGGTGACGGCCTACCAGGACGCCGGCTGCGACGAGATCGTCTTCATGCCCTGCGACGCCGGCCCCGACCAGCTCGACCGCCTCGCGGACGCCGTGCTGTAGTCCGCGCCCGTTCCGCCCCGGCTTGCCACCGCCCCACCGGACGCCGTTCCGCTCGCGGAGCGGCGTCCGTCGTGCTGACCACGCTCACAAGGAGGACCCATGACCGCCGAGAGCACCGAGCGGACCTTTCCGCTCCCCGTGCCGGACCCGCTGGAGCCCGCGCCCGCCTACGCCGAGCTGCGCGGCTCCGAGCCCGTCGCGCCGGTGACGCTGCCGACCGGGCACCGGGCCTGGCTGGTGACCCGCTACGAGCACGTACGGCAGGTCCTCGCCGACCCCCGGTTCAGCAAGGCGGCGCTGACCGCTCCCGACGCGCCCCGGCTGCTGCCGGTCGCCAAGGGCTCCAAGTCGCTGTTCACCATGGACCCGCCGGAGCACACCCGGCTGCGCAAGCTGGTCGCCCGCGCCTTCACCGCCCGGCACATCGAGCGGATGCGCCCGCACGTCAAGGAGATCACCGACCGGCTGCTCGACGGGATGGCCGCCGGCGGCGGGCCCGCCGACCTGATCGCCCACCTGGCCCAGCCGCTGCCGATCACCGTCATCTGCGAACTGCTCGGTGTGCCGCTCGCCGACCAGGACCGGTTCCGGGTCTGGTCGGACGTGATGCTCTCGATATCGGCCCACTCGCCGGACGCGGTGATGGAGGCCCGGCGCGGCCTCAACGGCTACCTCGGCGAGCTGATCGCCGCCAAGGCGAAGGAGCCCGCGGACGACCTGCTCACGCTCCTCATCGAGGCCCGCGAGGAGGACGGCGACCGGCTCTCCGAGGAGGAGCTGCTCGCCTTCGGCCACACCCTGCTCGTCGCCGGCTACCACGCCACGACCGGCGAGCTGGTCGGCGCGCTGATCACGCTGCTGCGCGAGCCGGAGCTGTGGGCGCGGCTCGTCGCCGACCGCTCGCTGGTGCCGGGCGCCGTGGAGGAGCTGCTGCGCTTCTCGGTGGCGGGCGGCGGCGCCGGCGCCATGCGCATCGCGACCGAGGACGTCGAGCTCGGCGGGGCGGTGATCCGCAAGGGCGACGCGGTCCTTCCGGCGATCACTTCGGCCAACCGGGACGAGGAGGTCTTCGAAGGGGCGGAGCGGGTCGACCTGGAGCGGCAGAGCAACCCGCACCTGACGTTCGGCCACGGCCTGCACCACTGCCTGGGCGCCCAGCTCGGCCGGATGGAACTCCAGCTGGCCCTGGAGGGCCTGCTCGACCGCTTCCCCGGACTGCACCTCGCGGTCCCGACCCGGGAACTGACCTGGGTGTCCGGGATGGCCTTCCGCCGCCCGGCGCAGCTCCCCGTGGCCTGGTGACGCACGCGGCACCCGCCCGCACCACACGGAAGCTCCCCCGTCCCGGCCGGGACGGGGGAGCTTCCGTGTGCGGACCGGCGCTCAGATGGCCAGGTCGAGCCCGTACGACGAGATCCACTCGTCGAGGTGCAGCGCCATGTCGATCTCGATGCGGGTCAGCCCGGCCGAGGCCGTCGCGTCGCGGCGCACGTCCTCGACGACCGTCGGGTTGAGCAGCGGCAGCACGGCCGAGTCGCCGCCGGCCACCAGCTTGGCGAACCGCTCCTGGACGTAGCGGTCGTAGGCGGCGTCGTTGGAGATCGGGTAGCCCGTCTTGGGACGGTTGAGCACCGCCTCCGGCAGCAGGTCCTTCGCCGCCGCCCGCAGCAGGCTCTTCCACTGGCCGTCGAAGGTCTTGAACTCGAACGGCGCGTTGAAGACGTAGTCCTGCAGCCGGTGGTCGCAGAACGGCACCCGGACTTCCAGACCGACGGCCATGCTGAGCCGGTCCTTGCGGTCGAGCAGGGTGCGCATGAAACGGGTCAGGAAGAAGTACGTCGACTCCCGGAACTGCCGGGCCCGCCCGCTCTCCCCGGGCATCCGCGGCACCGCGGCGGCCGCCTGCCGGTACTGCTCCGCCTGGTAGCCGCGGACGTCGACCCGGGTGGTGACCGGGCCGAACAGGGCCGGCATGCCGAGGTTGTGGGCGAGGCTCCACGGCAGGGTGCCGGGCTGCCCGTACTCGGGGTGGTGGAACCACGGGTAGCCGCCGAACAGCTCGTCCGCCGACTCGCCCGTCAGCGCCACCGTGGAGTGGCCGCGGATCGCCCGGAACAGCAGGTACAGCGAGATGTCCATGGAGCCGGGACCGGCGATGAGCACCGGCCAGTCCAGCGCGTGGACCACCGCGCGGCGGGTCGGGGCGTCGATCATCTCCGCGTTGCCGAGGAGGATGTGCCGGTGGTCGGCGCCGACGTGCTCGACGACCTGCCGGACGTACGGCGAGTCCGCGGTGGGATGGGTCAGGTCCGGCTCGAAGTTGTCCAGGTAGCCGACGAAGTCGACGTCGAACGAGCGGACCTTGCCGCTGCCGTCGCGCTGTTTGGCGAGCGACGCCAGGGCGGTCAGCGTCGAGGAGTCGAGCCCGCCGGACAGCATCGTGCACAGCGGCACGTCGGAGACGATCTGCCGGGTGACGATGTCCTCGAGCAGCTCGCGCACCGTACGGATGGTGGTGGGCAGGTCGTCGGTGTGCTCGTGCGCCTCCAGCTGCCAGTAGCGGCGCAGCCGGTGGCCGTCGCGGGAGACCCGCAGCACGTGCCCCGGGGCGAGCTCGGGCATGCCGGCGATCACGCCCGCGCCCGGTGCCTTCACCCCGCCGAACAGCTCGCGCAGCCCGTCGGCGTCGACCGTGCGGCTCGCCTGCGGATGGGCGAGGATCGCCTTCGGTTCGGAGCCGAACAGCACGCCGCCGCCCGGCAGCAGCTGGTAGTACAGCGGCTTGATGCCGACGCGGTCGCGCACCAGGAGCAGCTCCTCGGTGCGCGCGTCCCAGATCGCGAAGGCGAACATGCCGTTGAGCCGGTCGACGAAGGACTCGCCCCACTCCAGGTAGGACCGCAGCACCACCTCGGTGTCGCTGCGGGTGGTGAAGCGGTGCCCCTTGAGGACGAGTTCCTCCCTCAGCTCGCGGAAGTTGTACACCTCGCCCGCGTACGTCAGGGCGGCCTGGACCCGGCCGCCCTCCTCGGCGACCATGGGCTGCCGTCCGCCCTCCAGGTCGATGATGGCGAGCCTGCGGTGGCCCAGTGCGGCGTGCGGAGCGATCCACACGTCGCCGGCGTCGGGGCCGCGCAGGGTCATGGTCGTCGTCATCTCCCGGACGACGGCGGCCTCCTGACGCAGATCACGTGCGAAGTCCACCCAGCCGGCGATCCCACACATGCGAGCACTCTCCTTTGCTCTGTCCCGGCCGCGGCCGGTCAGCCGTCGACACCGAACCGGGTGCCGACCGCCGTGGACTGGACTTCCATCAGGACGTTCCCGCCGGCGTCGAGGGCCTGGCCCGTGCCGGTCGAGATGAACGTGCCGTCGGCGGCGAACCGCGCCGTGTGCCGGATCCGCAGCTCGCTCAGCAGGCCGCCGTCGGCGTTCGGCCGCAGGCCCCGCGTCACGTACACGAAGCCGTCGTCGGTCCACTCCCAGGTGCCGATGCCGGTGTGCGTGTGCCGGTGGGTCTGCAGGATCAGCTGCCCGTCGGAGCCGAACGAGTAGTGCGCGTGCTCGACGTCGGGCACGCCCTCGATGGTGACGGTCACCGACCAGCTGCCGACCGGTGACGGCCGCCGGTCCTTGCGGCGGCGCCCGCGGCCCTCGTCGTGGGCCACGGCCGGGGCCGCGGTGCCTACGGCGAGCGCCGAGCCGAGGAAGCCGGCCCGTCTGAGCAGGGAACGGCGGGTGCTGCGCTGGGGTGTCATGGTCGTGCCTCTCTCGTCGCGCGTTCCGCGGCCGCCTCCGGGGCGGCCTCGACCGGCCGGCCGGTCGCCAGGTCGGTCAGGGTGATCGCCTCGGCCGGGCAGGCCTCCGCGACGTCGATCAGCTCCGGGTCGGGGGCGACCGGCCCGGCCGCGGGCCGGGTGCGGTGGTCCTCGCCCACGGAGAAGTACCGGGGTGCCGCCGCGGCGCAGATCCCGCTGCGGCGGCAGGACTTGTGCACCGAGATCTGCCACTGCTCGCCCATCGCGGCCCCCCGGCTCACCAGGTCACCGGCAGGTTGACGAGCGCGCGGGCGGTGAGCCCGGTCTTCCAGGTCAGCCAGTCGGACCGCACCGCGAGCCGCAGCGTGTCCGGCACCCGCTCGATGAGCGTGCGCAGCGCGATCTGCATCTCCAGGCGGGCGAGCTGGGCCCCCAGGCAGTGGTGGATGCCGTAGCCGAAGGACAGGTGGACGTTCGGGGCGCGCTCGACGTCGAAACGGTCCGCGTCGGCGAAGACGTCCTCGTCGTGGTTGGCGGAGCCCAGCGAGGCGATCACGGCCTCGCCCTTCCTGATCTCGGTGTCACCTATCGTCAGGTCCTCGGTGGCGACCCGGAGCTGGGTCCCGGTGAAGACGAACGGGTTGAACCGCAGCAGCTCCTCGACCGCGCCGGGGATCAGCTCGGGCTTCTTGCGCAGCAGCTCCAGCTGGTCCGGGTGGTGCAGCAGCGTGAACAGCGCGGTGCCCAGCGAGTTGGCGGTCGACTGGTGCCCGACCGTCATGATGATCATCGCGAAGTCGAGCAGCTCCTCCTCGGACAGCTGCTGCCCCTCGTCCCGGGCGTGCACGAGCACGCTCAGCAGGTCGTCGGCGGGCTCCTCGCGGCGTTGCTCGATCAGTTCGCGGAGGTAGCCGATGATCGAGCCGCGGGCCTCCCTCACCTCCTCGACGCTGTGGCCGCCGAGGCTGAAGATGACCTCGCTCCAGGCGTGCAGCCGGTCCACGTGGTCGTAGGGCACGCCCAGCAGCTCGAAGATCACCTTGATGGGCAGGCTGAGCGCGTAGCAGGACATCAGGTCGACCGGGCGGGGAGCGACCAGGACCAGACGGATCTGCTCCTCGGCGAGCTCCTCGATCCGCGGGCGCAGCGCCTCGACCCGGCGGGCGGTGAACGCCTGCATCACCAGGCGGCGCAGCCGCGAGTGGTCCGGGGCGTCCATGCCCAGGATGGTCTTCGGACCGGGCGTGGTGTTGCCCATCCGCGGCGCCTCGGGCGCCTCGGCGGCGGCCCGGCTGAGCCGCGGGTCGACCAGGGCGGCGCGCACGTCCGCGTAACGGGTCAGGAGCCAGGCCCGGTCGCCGGTGGGAAGCGTCACCCGGGCCACCGGAGCCCGCTCGCGCAGCCGGCGGAACTCCTCCGGCGGCTCGAACGTGTCCGGCGCCGGGAAGGGGAAGGCCGGCGGTGCCTCGTCGATCGACATCGGAATCCCTTCATGTGCGGGGGAGCGAGCAGGGTGGTGCGCGGACAAGCGCGCGGGCAGCCCCTCCGTCGCGAAGACCCGGAGGTGCCGCCCGTCACGCGTGGGGTTACTTCTTGACGCCGACCACGAGGATGTCGTTGGTGTCGAGCAGCTTGGCGGAGGTCTCCGCGAAGCCGGCCTCGGTCATCCAGGAGCGGCAGTCGTCGACCCGGTACTCGGAGCCGCCGTGCGTGACGACCAGCATGGTGAGGCTGGTCAGCAGGTTGTTCAGCGGGCTGAGCTCGTCGTCGAGCATGGGGTCGTAGACCAGCAGCGAGCCGCCCGGCTTCAGGGCGTCGAACGCCGACTTGATGAGCTGCTTGCGGCGCTCGGGCGACCAGTCCTCCAGGACGTGGCCGATGATGACGACGTCCGCCGTCGGGACCGGGTCGGCGAAGAAGTCGCCGCCGTGGAAGGCGATCTTGTCCTTCAGGCCGAGGCCGCCGATGTGGTCCTCGTACGCCGGCTCGACGGCCGGCAGGTCGAAGACCGTGGCCTTCAGGTGCGGGTGGGCGTCGATCAGGGTGGCGGCCAGGTTGCCCCGGGCACCGCCGACGTCCGTGACGGTCTTGACCTTGCTCCAGTCGAAGGCCTTGGCGAGCTCCGGGCCGACGGCCCAGTTGAGCGCGTCCATCATGGCGACGAAGTCCCGCATCTGCTCCTCGGAGCGGTACAGGTGCTTGAACATGTTGTCGTCGCCGTGGCCCTCGATCTGGGACTCACCGGTCTTCAGCGACTCGGTGAAGCCGCCCCAGGCGCCGTACAGCACGCTGTTGGAGCGGCTGAGGAAGCGCCCGACGTACGTCCGCCGGCCCTTGACCAGGTGGGTGTCGGCCGCCTGGGTGTTGCCGTATCGGCCGTTCTCGCGCGACAGCAGGCCCAGCTTGACCAGGGCGTTGAGGAACTCCCGGGCACCGCGCTCGTGGAGGCCGAGCTTGGTCCGGATCTCCTCCTCGGTGGCCGGCCCGCTGTCGCTCAGCACGGTGAACAGGTCGAGCTCGTTCGCGGTGAGCAGGATCTTCGCGCTGCCGAACGCCATGCCGAGCTGGATGATGCCGTTCAGGTCCAGGGATCCCTGCTCTTCACGGGTCTTGGTCATGCGCCGGTTCCTTTCCGGTGGTGTCGTGGCCGCGCCCGGTCTGGTGTGCACGCCCGGTGAACAGTCCGGACGTGGTGAGCACGCCCGGTGAACTATCCGGACGGGACCTCAATCCGAACTGGAATCCCGATGGACCGGCGCTCGCGGCGAATCGCTCGAGCGACACTCCAGTCGCGATCTCCAAGCTGGGGTGCGGTGCCCGCGTGTGCGCGGCGCGGCCCCTGACGTGTCGACACCGGCGCAGCGCCGGAAAGGACGGGAGTTGCCATGGAACTCGGCCTGAAGGACAAGGTCGTACTGATCACCGGCGGCAGCGGCGGCATCGGCCGCCCGCTCGCCCGAGCCTTCGCCGACGAGGGCGCCAAGGTCGCGCTCACCTATCTCAGCCGGGTGGAGAACGCCAAGGCGGTGGCCGCCGAGATAGCGGACGGCGGCGGCCTGGCGCTGCCCGTCCACCTCGACCTGACGGACCCGGCGTCCGTGCGCCGCGCGGTCGCGGAGGTCACCGAGGAGTGGGGCGGCATCGACGTCCTGGTCGTCAACGCCTCGGCCTCCGGCGGCCCCAGCCCGCACGCGCCCGCCTTCGACGAGATCCCGGCCGAGCAGTGGCTGCCGCCGCTGCGGGCCGAGGTGGAGGGCGCGTTCCACACCGTACAGGCGACGCTTCCGGCGATGAAGCCCCGCGGCGGCGGCCGGATCGTCTTCATGTCGGCGGCGATCGTGCAGCGCGGACTGAAGGGCGCGGAGGGCTACGCGGCGAGCAAGTCGGCCCTGCACGGTCTGAGCCGCACGCTCGGCACCGAGCTGTTCGAGCACGGCATCCTCTCCAACGTCGTCGCGCCGGGACCGGTGGTGACGGAGGGCCTCCTGGAGAAGCTGCCCGAGGAGGTACGCGGCCGGGTCGCCGGACTCGACTCCGAAGGGGCCCGGGCCGCGCTCAACAAGGCCATGCCCTTCCTGCACTTCTCCACCGTCGAGGACGTCGTCAACGCCACCCTGTTCCTCGCCTCCCCGGCGAACGGCAACATCACCGGCAACGTGCTCTACGTCGACGGCGGGCACTGATGGCGGGGAACGGACCGGGCACCGCCTTCAGCCCGCTGGGCGCGCTGCAGGAGCTCCGGCCCTTCCAGTGGTCCGCCGGTCTGGTGGCCCGCGGGATGGCCGAACTGCGGATCGCCGACGCGGTCGGTGACGGGCGGCGCACCACCGACGAGATCGCGGAGGCGATCCGCGCGCACCGGCCCAGCCTGGAGCGCTTCCTGCGGGTGTGCGAGCTGCACCGCCTGGTCGCACCCGCCGCCGGCTCCGAGGACGTCCGCCGCTGGGAGCTGACCGCGGCCGGCCACCTGCTGCGCTCGGACGTGCCGAACCTGCGCGGCTTCAGCATCGCCGTCAACGCGCCCGGCATGACCCGCCCCTGGGAGCTGGTCGCCGACGTGGTCCGCACCGGTTGCCCGGCCACCCGCACGGTGTGGGGCGTGGACCACTGGGAGTACTACGCGGCCAACCCCGACGAGGCCCGCAGCTACGCCGAGACCTGCGCCTCGCTCTCCGTCGAGGCGGCGGAGGCGCTGGTCGCCAGCTGCTCACTGGCGGGGGAGCGGGAGATCGTGGACGTCGGCGGCAGCCCCGGCACGGTGCTCGCCCGGCTCCTCCAGGAGGTCCCCGGGGCGCGCGGCGTGCTGCTCGACCTGCCGTGGGCGGTCGGCTTCGCGCGGGAGACCTTCGAGAAGGACGGCCTGGCGGACCGCGTGGAGCTCGTGGCCGGTGACTTCCGGCACGAGGTTCCCGCCGACGGCAGCCTCTACCTGCTCAAGAACGTGCTGTGCGACCTCGACGACGAGTCGGCCGCGCAGCTGCTGGAGAACTGTGCCAAGGCCGCCGGCCAGGGCAGCCGGCTGGTGCTCCTCGACTGGGAGTACACCGATCACTCCTCCCACGTCCACGCCAACGACGTGGAGTTCATGGTGCTCACCGGTGGCCGGGCGCGCACCGAGGAGGAGTACCGCGGGCTGCTCGCGGCCGCGGGCTTCGAGAACTGCCGCCGGCTGCCGCTCGTGGGCCACGAGCGGGCCCCCATCGCACTGATCGAATCCGTCCGGGCCTGACAAGGTCCTTGCTGAATAAGGTGGTTGAGGATGTCAGCTGATCCGGCAGTGGACCGGGTGGACGCCTGCGAGGGCGCACCCGTGATCGGCCCGCCGCCCGCCCAGGCCGTGGCCGAGCTCGGCTGGGGCATGTGGGCCAGCGCGGTGGTGCAGGCGGCGGCCCAGCTGCGGCTCGCGGACGCGGTCGGCGACGAGCCGGCCTCGGTCGAGGAGATCGCCGCCGCGGTCGGCGCGGACGTGCCCGCGCTGACCCGGCTGATGCGGGCCCTGGTGGGCTTCCGCATCTTCCGTCCGGCCGCGCCCGGCCGTTACGCGCACACCGAGATGTCGCGGGCGATGCGCTCGGACGCGCCGGGCTCGGTGACCGACATCATGCTCACCGGCTCGCACTGGGGCTGGGAGATGTGGGGCAAGCTCGCCGAGAGCGTCCGCTCGGGCCGGTGCGCCTTCCAGGAGACGTACGGCAAGGACCTGTTCACGTACTTCCACGAGGACGACAACGCGGCCGGAGAGATGTGCCTGAACGGGTACGCGGCGCAGTCCCGGGCCATGAACCCGGGCGTGGTCGCGGCGCTCGACCTGGCCGGCGTGGACACCCTGTGCGACGTCGGCGGCGGCCACGGCAGCCTGCTGAAGTCGCTGCTCGAAGGCAATCCGCACGTCAAGGGCGTGCTGTTCGACCGGCCGCACGCGATCTCCGCGGCGCTGCCCGAGCTGCGCGAGGGCGGCCCGCTGGGCGGACGGACCGAACTGGTGACCGGTGACTGCTTCCAGAGCGTGCCCGAGGCGGACGTGTACGTGATCCGCCAGGTGCTGCACATGTGGGACGACGACGCCTGCCACACGGTGCTGACCAACTGCCTCAAGGCGGGCCGCCCCGGCGGTCGCGTGGTGCTGCTCGAACAGCTGGTGGCCGATCCGCCGGAGACGCCCTGGGACGCCCTGATGGACCTTCACATGCTGCTCGTCATGGGTGGTTGGGAGCGTACGGCCGAGGAGTACGGCGCGATGTTCGAGCGCGCCGGATTCGAGTTCGCCGGGGTGGTGCCGAGCGGCACTCCGCTGCGTCTGGTGGTCGGCCGAATACCCGGGTGACGGGGCGGCGGCTGGTGCGTACGCTCGTTACGCACCAGCCCGCAACCGCCCGTCCCGGGGCCTCACTTGGCCGCGGCAGCCCGCTTGGAGCCCTTGGCGGCACTCTTGCCGGCCCGGAGCTTCACCGCCTCGTCGTGCGTGATCGGCGCGGCGGACCGGACGAAGTCGAGCACCGTCTCCAGCTCGCTCTCGGTGAACCGCTCGCACAGCTCGGCCAGTGAACTGCCGAGCGATTCGAACAGTGGGAAGACCTTCGCCTCCAGGTTGGGCATCGGCGTGACGAGGACGCGCCGACGGTCCTTGGGATCCCGGTCGCGACGGACGTGACCGGCCGCCTCCAGGCGGTCGATGACCCCGGTGATGGCTCCGGTGGTCACGCCGTTCTCCTCGGCCAGCTGCCCGGCCGCCATCGGGCCGCGGGCCACCAGTGCTCCCAGACAGTTCAGGTCAAGCACGCTCAGCCCCAGCCGGTCGGCGACCGCCTGGTGGAAGAGCACCGAGCGGCTCACCAGGGTGCGCAGTTCCTGGTCCACGGCCGCGGCCAGCTGTGCCCGGTCCACCCGATCCGCATGTTCCGCGCTTGACATACGCCCCGTCCTTCCAGTTACCTTGCCTCATCGTTATCTCAGCAACTAAGATAACGAGTCAGAAAGACTCCTGCCTAGTAAGCATCCGAGTTGCTGATTGTCTGGCCAGTCTAGATCAAAGAGAGGTGCACCATGTCGAACCCGTCCGCGGCGGCCCCGCCCGTCGAGGGGGACCCGAAGCGCAAGGTCGCACTGATCGTGGTGCTCTTCGCCGCGTTCATGGACCTGCTCGACTCCACGATCGTCAACGTCGCCATCCCGTCGATCCAGACCGACCTCGGCACCGGATACGCCACCGTCCAGTGGGTCGTCGCCGGCTACCTGCTGTCCTTCGCCGTCCTGCTGATCCTCGGCGGACGCCTCGGTGACATGTACGGCCGCAAGAAGCTCTTCCTCACCGGCGTCGCGGGCTTCACCATCGCCTCCGCGCTGTGCGGCTTCGCCGGCAGCCCGGGGATGCTGGTCGGCGCCCGCGTGCTCCAGGGCGCCATGGCCGCGCTCATGGTCCCGCAGGTGCTGTCCATCATCACCGCGGCGTTCCCGCCCAAGGAGCGCGGAGCCGCCCTCGGCGCGTTCGGCGGCGTGGCCGGCCTCGCCACCGTCGGCGGCCCGATCATCGGCGCCCTCCTGATCGACGCCGACCTGTTCGAGCAGGGCTGGCGCATGGTCTTCCTCATCAACCTGCCGGTCGGCCTCCTGCTCTTCCTCGCGGCCTCCGCCGTCATCCGCGAGTCCAAGTCGTCCGAGTCGATCAAGCTGGACGTGGTCGGCACCCTGCTGCTCACCGCCGGACTCCTGCTGCTGCTCGTCCCGCTCGTCCAGGGCCGTGAGCTCGGCTGGCCGCTCTGGACCTTCGTCGCCATGATCGCCTCGGTCCCCGTGCTCGCCGTCTTCTGGTCGTACCAGCGGCGACTCGGCGACAAGGGCCGCCCGGGCCTGATCGTGCCCTCCATGTTCCGCAGCCGCTCCTTCACCGCCGGCATCATCGCCAACACGGTGTTCTTCGCGGTCACCATCGGCCACTTCCTGATCTTCATCCTCTTCCTGCAGAACGGCCTCGGCTTCTCCGCCCTGCGGGCCGGCCTCACCGGAGTCCCCTGGTCCTTCGGCGTCAGCTTCGGCGCGGCCTTCTCCGCCACCGTCCTCACCGCCAAGCTCGGCCGCAAGGTCATGGTCATCGGCGCGGTCCTGCTCGCCGCCGGCCTGGCCGCGATCTCCCTCACCATCCAGCTGCGCGGCGAGGAGATCGGCTCCTGGTCGCTGCTCCCGGCGCTGCTCGTCGGCGGCCTCGGAATGGGCATGATCATCGCGCCGATCCTGGACTTCATCCTCACCGACGTCCCGCCGGAGCACGCCGGCTCCGGATCCGGTGTCGTCAACGCCTTCCAGCAGGTCGGCGGCGCCCTCGGCATCGCGGTCATCGGCGCGGTCTTCCTCGGCTTCCTTGGCGGATCCGCCGACACCGCCGCCAAGGACGCCGGCGGGCAGCTGCGCACCGCGCTGGTCCAGACCCAGGTGTCCGAGGACCAGCAGCGACAGCTCACCGACGCCTTCCAGACCTGCTTCACCGAGCGCACCAAGGCCAAGGACCCCACGGTCGAGCCGGCCAGCTGCGCACCGCTGACCCAGGTCACCGACCCGCAGGCCGGCGCCGCCATCGGCGCAGCCGCCCAGGACGCCCGCCGCGAGGTCTTCTCCACCGCCCTGCAGCGCACCATCTACGCCCAGATCGGCCTGACCGCCCTGGTCCTGCTCCTGGTCCTGCTCCTGCCGAAGCAGGCCAGGCACCACGACGAGGCCTGGGAGGAGACGGCGGAGCCCGGCACCGAGCCCTCCGGACCCGGCGTCGCCGAGCCCCGCACCGCCTGACGACCGACCGAGCACGACCCGCCCGAGCACAACCCGGTTCGGCACGACCCGCGAGCGCACCACCCACCGTCCCGGCGGCCGCGCCCCCTCGGCGACCGCCCGGACGGGCCGGGCCCGGCCCCACCGAGCCGGCCCGGCCCCCGGCCTCCCGGGCCCTGGTCCACCGCCCCGCCCAGCCGTCCCACCGGGCCCGGCGCCCTCCCGCACCGCCCCGCTTCCCCCGCACCCGACCGACCGTCCCGAACGGAGAGGTACCCATGACACCCGCTCCCACCGAGCAGACGCCCGTCCTGATCGTCGGCGGCGCCGTGGTCGGCCTGTCGACCGCGCTCTTCCTGGCCCGCCGCGGCATCCGCCCGCTGCTCGTCGAGCGCCACCCCGGCGCCCTGGGCCACCCGCGGGCCCGCGTCATCAACCCGCGCACCGTCGAGGTCTTCCGGTCCGCAGGCCTGGAGGAGGAGATCTTCGCCGACCGCTCGCTCACCTCCGAGCTCAGCGAGAAGCTGATGGTCCGCGCCGAGACCCTGGCCGGCCCGGAGATCTTCTCCGCCCCCATGCAGGACGAGGCGCCCGAGCTGACCTCCGAGGTCACGCCCTGCACCTGGTGCTCCATCGACCAGGACCGCCTCGAACGCCTCGTCGCCCGCCGCGCCGCCGAACTCGGCGCGGAGCTGCGCTGGTCCACCGAACTCGTCGGCTTCGAGCAGGACGAGGACGGCGTCACCGCGACCCTCCGCGACACCGCCACCGGCACCGAGACGACCGTACGGACGCAGTACCTGATCGGCGCCGACGGCGTCCGCAGCACCGTGCGCGAGGCCGCCGGCATCGCCGTCGAGGGCCCCGGCACCCTGATCCACACCGTCAGCGTGGTCTTCAAGGCCGACCTCACCGAACCCCTGCGCGGCCGCGACCTCGGCCTCGGCTACTTCGACCAGCCCGACACCGGCACCCTGCTCATGCCGCTGGACGGCTCCCGCTGGGTCTTCTACACCCCCTACCACCCCGATCGCGGCGAGCGCCTCGAGGACTTCGACGAGGCCCGCTGCGTCGAGGCGATCCGCGCCGCGATCGGCGTCCCGGACCTCGCCGTCGAGGGCCTGGAGGTCCAGGTCGAGAAGACCGGGCAGAAGATCCTCGGCTTCGAGATCTCCGCCGGGCTCGCCGAGCGCTACCGCCAGGGCCGGATCCTCCTGGTCGGCGACGCCGCCCACACCATGCCGCCCACCGGCGCCTTCGGCGCCGCGACCGGCATCCAGGACGCCGACAACCTCGCCTGGAAGCTCGCCTCCGTGCTGCACCGCACGGCCGGGCCCGGGCTCCTCGACTCGTACGAGGCGGAGCGCCGCCCCGTCGCCCGCTTCACCATCGACTACGCCCTCGCCGAACTGCAGGAGCGCTCGCACGACGGAGAATCCGACGGCCGCCCCAGCTACGCGGCGGCCATCCTCGGTCAGCTCTACCCGGGCGGCGCGCTGCTCCCCGAGGACGGCGACGGCGCCGAGGACGGGGCCGCCCTGCCGCCCGCGCTCGACCCGCGCGTGCTCGGCCGGCCCGGCACCCGCGCCCCGCACGTCACCGTGCGCTGCCGTGGCAAGGAACTGTCCGCCCTCGACCTGTTCGGCGAGGCGCCCGTGCTCCTCACCGGCCCCGAGGGCACCGGCTGGGAGCACGCCGCGGGACCGGCCGCGCAGCGGCTCGGCATCGACCTCGACGTGTACCGGATCGGCGGCGAGTTCGTCACCGACCCGGCGGGCGACTGGGCCTCCCGTTACGGCGTGGACGCCGACGGCGCGGTGCTCGTGCGCCCCGACGGCTTCGTGGCCTGGCGCTCGGCCGGCGCGGCCGACGAACCGCAGGCGCGCCTCGAATCGGTCCTCGCGCAGGTCCTCGACCGCGCACCGCGCGCCTGACCCGCGCCCACACCACGTACGGCAACCACAGCACGCACAGCACGACCAGCACGACACGAACGGAAGGAACCGACGATGACCACTCAGGAGAAGACCTTCGACGGCGCGCTCGGCGCGGTCACCACCGGCACGCTCAAGTTCGTCGGCGGCGCGTCCGAACTGACGCTGGCCGCCGAGCCCAAGGACAGCGAGCACCTCTACCAGGGCACCTTCTCCGGCCTCGTACCGGAGATCGACACCACGGCGGGCGTCGTCACGGTCCGCTACCCGCGGCGGCTGCACCCGTTCTCCGTCCGCCGCCACAGCGGCAGCCTCACCCTCCACCCGACCGTGTCCTGGGCGATCGAGGTCGACGGCGGCACCGGACGGCTGACCGCCGACCTCTCCGGCCTCGTCCTGACCCGGCTCGACCTCGGCAGCGGCGCCAGCCACGTGTCCATCTCGCTGCCCCGGCCGCGCGGCACCGTACGCATCCGCGTCGCCGGCGGCGTCAGCAACGTCAGCCTGCGCCGTCCCCAGGACGTCGCGGCCCGGATCGCCGTCAGGGGCGGCGTCTCCCAGCTGACCTTCGACACCCAGCACCTGGGCGCCGCGGGCGGCGGGGCCACCTTCGCCGGACCGACCTACGACACCTCCGAGGACCGCTACGACATCGAGGTGCTCGGCGGAGCCAGCGCCCTCACCGTCGACCGGGCCTGACCACCACCCCACCCGTCGAGGGACCTGCCCGAGGGCCGTGAGCGCCCCCGGGCACGTTCCACTGATCGGAGCAAGGAATGTATCTCGCGATCTCCATTTTCGACTTCATCGTCTCGTTGGTGCTCTTCCCGGTCTGGCTGCTGGCCGCGCTCACCGTCCGGCGACTGGCCACCCGGCCGGACACCAGGCGGCTGCGCCGCGGCGCCCGGATCGCCGTCGTGTTCACCGTGCTCGGCTTACTGCTCGCCGCCGGCCGGCTGCTGACCTTCTCCCAGATGGCCGGCATCAACTGGGACCTGGTCGGTGACCGGCGCGCCGTCACCACGCTGCTGCTGCTCCTGCCCGGCGTGCTCGCCACCCTCGTGCTCAGCCTCCCGAAGGTGTGGTCGGCGGCCCGGCGCCGCGGCCCCGAGGACCCCAAGGCCCTCGTCGCGCCGCGGATCACCGTGCCGCCGCAGCTGGCGGCCTTCGGCGCGCTCGGCGGCTTCTTCGAGAAGTTCCTGCCGCCGGACCGCTCCGCCGCGCTCAACTACCCGGTCTACGGGCTGATCCTGGTGGCCGGCGCGAGCTGGCTGGTCCTCCGCGGCCGCCGCCGGGCGGAGCGGATCGCCGGCGGTACGACCGCCCCGCAGCGCACGCGCGGCCGCCGGGTCGCGGTGCGGCTCGGCACGACCGTCGTGGTCCTCGGCGTCATCGGCACCCTGCTCACCCTCGAGTCCCAGCGCAGCCGCTTCCCCGACACCTTCTCGATGATGAAGGGCACGATGGACTACGGCGGCGGCACCACCTTCGCCGCCGACGGCCACGGCGGACACCACGGCGGCTCCGCAGGCACGAACACCAACGCCCTCGGCGTCCACGGCAACCACGCCGGCCACTCCGCCGGCGCCAAGGCCGCCGCCGTCAGCGTGGACGCGCTCAAGGGTCCCAAGACCGGCACGCCGGACCGCCGGTTCACCCTCACCGCCCAGGAGGCCAAGATCAAGCTGGCCTCGGGCCGTACCGTCGACGCCTGGAGCTTCAACGGACAGATCCCGGGTCCCGAACTGCGCATGAAGCAGGGCGAGCTCGTCGAGATCACCCTGGTCAACAAGCTGAAGGACACGCCCGTCAGCACCCACTGGCACGGCCTCGACGTCCCCAACGGTGAGGACGGCGTCGCCGGCGTCACCCAGGACGCCGTCCAGCCCGGCGGCACCTACACCTACCGCTTCCGCGTGAAGGAACGCGGCACCTTCTGGTACCACTCGCACCAGTCGTCCTCCGAGCAGGTCCAGCGCGGCCTGTTCGGCCCGATGGTCATCGACCCCGTGCAGCAGCCCCGGCCGGTCGACCAGGACGTCACCGTCCAGGCCCACACCTGGGACACCTCTCAGGGCTCCGTGACGGCCCTCGGCACCTCCGACACCCTGGAGCACCGCACCGCGCGCCCCGGCCAGAAGATGCGGCTCCGCCTGATCAACAGCGACATCCTGACCAGGACCTTCACCCTCACCGGCGTCCCGTACACCGTCACCTCGATCGACGGCATGGACATCAACCAGCCCGGCGAACTGACCGGCCGCCGCCTGGTGATCGCCGGCGCCGGACGCCTCGACGTCGAGTTCACCATGCCGAACACGCCGGTCCGGCTGGCCTCCGAGGAGTCCCCGGACGCGGGCATCGCCTTCTCCGCCGACGGCAAGGGCACCGTGGAACCCAAGTTCGACGGTGAGGAGTTCGACAAGACGACGTACGGCAAGCCGGCCTCCCAGCCCTTCGACGCGAACAGCTCGTACGACCGCACCTTCGACCTCGTCCTCGACGAGTGGCTGGGCTTCTACGACGGCACCTTCGCGCTCCGCCAGACCATCAACGGCCGGGTCTTCCCGGACGCCCCGATGCTCATGGTCAAGGAGGGCGAGCTGATCCGCGTCCGCTTCCTCAACCGCGGCCAGGAGGACCACCCGATGCACCTGCACGGCCACCACGTGCTCGTGCTCAGCCAGAACGGCAAGCCGGTGACCGGCAGCCCGATCTGGCAGGACACCGTCCTGGTCCGCCCGGGCGAGGCCTGGGAGGTCGCCTTCAAGGCCGACAACCCGGGCATCTGGATGGACCACTGCCACAACTTCACCCACGCCCAGCTCGGCATGGTCATGCACGTCGCGTACGAGAACGTCACCACCCCGTACACGGTCGGCGGCAAGTCCGGCAACCGCCCGGACTGACCCGACCCACACGACGCACCGGAAACACGGAACCGCACCGAGGGAGGCCGGCCGGCCCGGCGGGCCTCCCTTCGCCGTACCCCGAACCCGAGAGGCAATCCCGTGGACGACGTGCTGGTACTCGCACGCCTTCAGTTCGCGATCACGGCCATCGCACACTACGTCTTCGTCGCCCTCACCCTGGGCCTCGTCACCTACCTCGTGATCATGCAGACCCGCTGGGCCGTCACCGGCAAGGAGGAACACCGCCGGCAGACCCGCTTCTGGGGCCAGCTCTACCTCGTCAACTACGCCCTGGGCATCGGCACGGGCATCGTGATGGAGTTCCAGTTCGGCCTGGTGTGGAGCGGACTCACCCACTACACCGGCAACGTCTTCGGCGCCCCGCTCGCCATCGAGACCCTCGTCGCCTTCTTCGCCGAGTCCACCCTGCTCGGACTGTGGATCTTCGGCTGGGACCGGATGGGCCGGGTGGCGCACACCGTCGTCCTGTGGCTGGTCGCGCTCACCGCCTGGTCCTCGGTCTACTTCGTTCTCACCGCCAACGGCTTCCTCAACCACCCGGTGGGCTACGAGATCGTCGACGGCCAGGTCCGGCTCACCGACTTCACGGCCCTGCTCACCAACACCAACGCCCTGTCGGCGGCCGCGCACATCATGGCCGGCTCGATGGTCACCGGCTCCTTCTTCGTCGTCGCCGTCAGCGCCTGGCACCTGCGCAGGCGCACCGGCCACGAGGAGTTCTTCTGGTCCTCGATGAAGCTGGCCCTGCCGCTCGCGCCGGTGTTCGTCGCGCTGACGGCCGCGCTGGGCGGCGTGCAGATCGGCTTCTCCGTGGAGCAGACGCCGACGAAGTACGGCGAGCGCTCACCCGAGACCGCGGCCGTGATCCGCGACTTCACCGAGCGCTTCGGCCCCGACGAGTACCTGCCGCCGGGAATCAGCCGCACCGCCGAGGTCTTCATGGTCATCCCGGCGCTCTTCATGGGCGCCGTCACGATCCTCGCCATCCTGTTCATGATCAAGCGCAACCTGATCCGCCGCAAGGTGCTGCTGTGGCTGCTCACCGCGGCACTCGTCCTGCCGTACCTCTCGAACGTCTCCGGCTGGGTCTTCCGCGAGGTGGGCCGCCAGCCCTGGGCGGTCTACGGCGTGCTGAAGACCGAGGACGCGATCACGCCGGGCCTCACCTCCGGCACCGTCCTGACCTCGCTGCTGGTCTTCGGCGGCCTGGTGGCGCTGCTCGTGCTCGTCGACTGGGCACTGCTGTTCCGCTTCGCGCGGCGCGGCCCCGACGCGACCCAGCTGGGCAGGCCGCCCGAGGAGGACACCGAGGGCCCGGGCGGGGCCCCGGTACTCCCGGCCCAGACCACCGCCGACCCCTCCTCGCCCCCGTCCCCCTCCTCGCCGACCATCCGCACCTTCTGATCGCGCCGACCGCGCTGGAGTTCATCGTGTGGCACATCATCTGGTACGCGTTGCTGGGACTGCTCCTGGCCGGCTACCTCGCCCTCGACGGCATCACCCTCGGCACCGGACTCGTCGGCCGTGTGCTGGCCCGTGACGACGCCGAGCGGCGCACCGTCGCCGCCGCCACCGGCCCGTTCTTCCTCGGCAACGAGGTCTGGCTGATCGCCGCCGGCGGCATCGTCCTGGGCGGCTTCCCCGGCCTGGAGTCCAGCGTCATCAGCGGGATGTACCCGCTCGTCGTGCTCGCCGTCGCGGCGCTGCTGGTGCGGGAGGCCGCGACGCAGTTCCGCCGCCGGGTGCCGGGCGCCCGCTGGCGGGGCTTCTGGGACGGCCTGGTCCTGCTCACCTGTCTGCTGCTCGCGCTGACCTGGGGCGCGCTCGCCGGCGCCCTGCTGGGCGCGCTGCCGCTGCGGGGCGGCCACCTCGACATCGACCCGGGCCTGCTGCTGCGTCCCGTACCGGTCCTGTCGGCGCTGACCGCGGTCGCCGTCTTCGCCCTGCACGCCACGGTGTTCCTCGCGGTCCGCACCGAGGGCGCCCTCGCCGTGCGCGCCTCGCGCGCCGCCGGCCGGCTCGCGCCCGTGGCGGCGGGGCTCGCGGTCCTCACCGCGGTGGCCGCCGTCGCCGACGGGAACGCGCGCGACGGCCTGCTCAGGCCGCTGCCCGCGGCCCTGTTCCTCCTCGCCGCCGTCGCCGCCCTGCTCCTCGCCCCGCGGCTCGCTGCCCGCGGCCGCCGCCGGGCGCCGCTCGTCAGCGGCTTCGCCGCCCTGGCGCCCGTACCGCTGCTCGGCGCGACCCACTACCCGCAGGCCCTGGTCAGCGGCGTCGGCCCGCACGAGAACCTGTCGGTCGCCGGGGCCGCCGCCGACCCGTCGACGCTCGGCGTCGTCGGTCCGGTGGTGCTGCTCGTGCTGCCCGTCCTGCTCGCCTTCCAGGCGATGCAGTGGTGGGCCTTCCGCGGCAAGGCGGACGACCGCTCCCCGGCGTACTTCTGACGAGCCGGACCCGAGCGAGGTCCGAGGACGGCCGGGTTTCCTTCAGGGAGAGGGAAACGGCTCCCGGAGCGGATCCCCGGAGCGAGTCCCGCAGCGGATCCCGGGGCGTCCCGGGCCCTCCGGGGCAGGACGGCTCGCGGGGACCGGGGTGCGGCCCGGCCCCCGCCGCCGTACGACTCCTGCGCTCCGGCCCGTCCCCTCGACCCGCGGCGCCCGGTACATCCCCCGGCCGGGCGCCGCGCGCATTCCTCCCCTTCCCGCGGTCTTCGGCCGGTGGCCTCGGCTGCGGTCCTCCGACAGGGGCGTCGGCCGGCTCTGTAGCGGTCCTCGGCCGCGGCCCTCTGCGGCCGCCCCCTCCCACGGCCTCCCGAGCCATCCTCGAGCCGTCCCCGAACCGGCCCGGCCAGATTCTCCGGACGACCGTCCGACGGCAGCACAGCCGCACGTCCGCAGGGAGGAAACCATGGCCGCCCCGATCAGACCGCCCGCCGCCGACGCGCGGTTCCAGCAGACCGGAACCGCCCCGCAGCCGGGCGAAGCCGCCCGGCGCCCCGGGCCGTTCGGCCGGCCGCGCTGGTTCACCACGCTCTTCCTCACCGACGTCTGGGAGCGCTTCAGCTTCTACGGGATGACCGCGGTCCTCGTGCTGTACGCGACGGAGGACACGGCGCGCGGGGGACTCGGCCTCGCCGCGGGCGACGCCGGAATCCTGTTCGGCGCGTACATGGCGGCCGTCTTCCTGTCCTCCCTGCCGGGCGGCTGGATCGGCGACCGCATCCTCGGCACCCAGCGCGCCGTCCTGTACGGCGGCGTGCTGATCGCCCTCGGCCACGTGTCGATGGCCGTGCCGGTCACCGGCTCCGTCTATCCCGGCCTGGTGCTCATCGCCGGCGGCACCGGACTGCTCAAGCCCAACATGGCCGGGCTGCTCGCCGCGTTCTACGACCGCGAGGACCGTGCCGGACGCGACGCCGGCTTCGCCGTCTTCTACATGAGCGTCCAGGTCAGCGCCCTGATCTCGCCGCTCGTCGTGGGAGCCCTCGGCGAGGGCGTGAACTGGCACCTCGGCTTCGGTGTCGCCGCCCTCGGCATGGGTGCCGGACTGCTGCAGTACGCCCGGGGCATCCGGCACTTCGGCGAGATCGGCCGCGCGCCGGAGCGCGCCGCGACGCCCGCCGAACGCACCCGGGTGCTGCGCGTCGCGCTCGCCGGCCTCGCCGTGGTCGTCCTCGCGTACGGCACCGACATCGCCCTCGGCTCCTTCCGGATGCCGCATGTCATGGTCCTCGTCGGCCTGTTGGCCGTGGCGTCGCCGGCGATCTGCTTCTGGCGGCTGCTGCGCAACCCGCTGCTCACGGCCGTGGAGCGGATCCGGGTCCGCACGTACATCTGGCTGTTCCTGGTCTCGGCGGTGTTCTGGGCGCTGTTCCTGCAGGCCGGCTCCGCCTTCTCGCTGTTCGCCAAGCACTCCACCGACCGCGAGGTCTTCGGCCGTACCCTGCCCGCCAGCTGGTTCCAGTCCGCGATCCCGCTGTTCGTGCTGATCCTCGCCCCGGTGTTCGCCTGGCTGTGGACCCGCGCGGGCGACCGGCTCTCGACCGCCGCCAAGTACGCCATCGGCATGGGCGCCACGGCCACCGCCTACCTGGTGATGGCCTCCGCCGCCACGCTGGCCGCGGGCGGCGCCCAGGTGTCGCCGCTCTGGCTGCTCCTCGCCTTCGTGCTGCTCGCCGCCGGCGAGGTCTCCTTCGGCCCGGTCGGCATGAGCGCGTCGACGGCGATCGCCCCGGCCACCTTCGTCAGCCAGATGGTGGGCCTGTTCTGGCTCTCCGGCGCCCTCGGCGGCGGCATCGGCGCCAACGCCCTGAAGGCGTCCGGCGACCGCGTCCCGGGCCCGGGCTTCTTCCTCGGCCTTGCCGCCGCGGCCCTGGCGACCGGCGCCGTCCTCCTGCTCCTCCGCCGCCCCCTCACCCGCCGCCTCGGCGTCTGACCGGGCGTTCCGCCCCTCACCACCGCGCGCGGGTCACCGGCCCGGACACCGGTGACCCGCGCCCGTTCCCGAGCGCGCGCCCCCTCCCGTACAGGGAGCCGTTCCGCGCGCGTCCGTTCCCGTGGCTCAGGCCGTACCCCGGCTCTCCCAGCGGTCCCGGAACCAGGCCAGCGTCTCCACGAGCAGTTCCCGGTCGCGGTCCTTCTCCAGCGAGGAGAGCCGGAAGCCCGGGCGCAGCTCCAGCTTGCCCTCCGGGATGGAGACGCCCTCCAACGCGTTCAGGCGGCCGAGCAGTTCGAGCCGCAGCGCGCGGTCGGCGAAGGGCTCGCGCGCCGCCAGGTGCTGGAACACCACCTCGGCCGTGCCGCCGCGCCCGCCGCCCGGGTAGAACACCAGCGGCCAGATCCCGCGCCCCGGCGGGCCCGCCTCCCCGAGCATGAGGAACGCGCTGGTGGTGACCCGGCCCGTGCCGTGGCCGATCCAGCCGCCGAGCTCCTCGCCCCACCCCGCGCAGCGGGGCCGGCCACAGGGCGACCGCACGGTCGGCCAGTTCGTCGGCGCGGGCCAGGATCTCCTTCGTCCCCCAGCGTTCGGTGGCGGCGATCCGGCGGTTCATCAGAGGGGCACCTGGAACTGCTGGGCCCTGCCCTGGACGAGATCGGCGAACAGTGTCTCCTTCGCCTGCACGGTTTCCCCCCTGCGGTCGGTCCGGCCGCCCGGCACGGCGCGCCGGGAACGACCATAGGCCCTGTCCGCCGGACGGGCGGCGCGGGCGGGGGAACCGCGCGCTCACTCGGCCGGGTGGATCCGGCGCGGCCAGTGGGACGCAGGGCGGCACGGTCCGTCGGGCGGGGGCGGACCGGGCCGGAAGGTGTGGGTGCGTTCCCCGTTCCCGTACGCCACGAAGACGGAGGTTCCTCCCCGTATGACCCCCCACGCACACCTCAGGCAGGCACGGCGGCGCCGTGGACCGGGCGGAAGGGCCACCGCCCTGGTCGCGCTCGGACTGGTGGCCACCCTCGCCCTGCCCGGCACCGCGCTGGCCGCGCCCGGGGACCTGGACCCGGAGTTCGGGACCGACGGACGGGTGACGACACCCGTGACCGGATACGCGGAAGGCCACGACATCGCCCGGCAGCCCGACGGCAGACTCGTCGTGGTCGGCACCAGCGAGGCGGGCTTCACGCTCGCCCGCTACGAGGAGGACGGCGACCTCGACCCCACCTTCGACGGGGACGGCATCGCGACCAGCGACTTCGGCGGCGGCAGCCACTCGGCCAACGGGGTCGCCCTGCAGCCCGACGGCAAGATCGTCGTCGTGGGCACCACCGAGGTCGTCGACGAGGGCGGCGGCTGCTGCTTCTTCTCCGTGGCCCGGTACAACGCCAACGGCAGCCTGGACACCGGCTTCGGCGACGCCGGACTCGTCCGGGTCGAGGAGTTCGGCGGGTCCGCCGACGGCGCCGACGTGGCGCTGCTGCCCGACGGGCGGATCGTCGCCGCCGGCAAGGGCGGCGGCAGCGGCTTCGCGCTGGTCCGGCTGAACGGCCTCGACGGCAGCCTCGACCCCAGCCTCGGCGGTGACGGCGCCGTGGTCGCCGGCTTCACCCCTTCCTCGCCCCAGGACGCCGGCGGCATCGCCCGCCGCCTCACCCTCCAGCCCGACGGCAAGGCCGTCTCCATCGGCTACGTCGGCAGCACCGCCTTCGACATCGGCCTGGCCCGCTACAACACCAACGGCACCCTGGACAGCACGTTCAGCGGCGACGGCATGGTCACCGCCGACTTCGGCGGCACCGAGTTCGGCAACGCCGTGGCCGTCCAGCCGGACGACAAGATCGTCGCCGCGGGCTCCGGCGGCTCCGGTGTCGCCCTGCTCCGCTACAACGCCGACGGCAGCCCGGACGCGGGCTTCGGCACCGCGGGCCGCACCTCGGTCGCCTTCCCCGGCGACGGCGGGTCGGCCAACGCCATGGCGCTGCAGACCGACGGCAAGATCGTCGTCGCCGGCCTCGCCGACGACCCGGACAGCGCCGAGGCGAACGACTTCGGCGTCGCCCGCTTCACGTCGAACGGCACCCCGGACACCGGGTTCGGCGGCGACGGCTTCGCCGTCACCGGCTTCGGCGACTTCGACGAGGCGCGCGGGGTACTCGTGCAGCCGGACGGAAAGATCGTCGCCGCCGGTTACGGCGCCGGCTTCGCCTTCGCCCTCGCCCGCTACCAGGGCGGCGGCGGCACCCCGCCGCCCACGCCCCAGGCCGACCTGACGGTGAGCAAGAGCGGCCCCACCGGCGTCAGCATCGGCGACCGCGCCACGTACAAGGTGACCGTCACCAACTCCGCGGCCTCCACCGCCACCGCGACCGGCGTCACCCTCACCGACACCCTCTCCGGTGCCGGCGCGACCCTGGTCTCCGCCACCACGACCCAGGGCACCTGCACCACCACCGCTACCAGCGCCACCTGTGCCCTCGGCTCGCTCGCCGTCGGCGCGAGCGCCACGGTCACGGTGACCGCCGAACCCCGTGCCGTCGGCACCCTCACCGACACGGCCACGGCGAGCGGCACCCCGCAGGACCCGAGGGGCTCCGACAACACCGCCACCGCGACCACCTCGGTCAACAACGCGCGCGGCTGCACGATCATCGGCACGAGCGGCACGGACACCCTGAACGGCGGGTACGGCAACGACGTCGTGTGCGGCCTCGGCGGCAACGACACCATCCGCGCGAACTACGGAAACGACACGGTGCACGGCGGCTTCGGCAACGACAACGTCGACGGCGGCTTCGGCGACGACACCCTGATCGGCGACCAGGGCAACGACATCCTGACCGGCTACTACGGCAACGACCGCCTCACCACCACCGACGGCGTCTCCGGCAACGACACCGCCAACGGCGGCTACGGCACGGACACCTGCACCACCGACCCGGGCGACACCCGCGTCAGCTGCCCCTGACCCCGCCGCCCGCCCTCGTCCCCCCGCCTCCCGACCCCGCCGGCCGCCCTCCTCCCGCTGCCTCCCGACCCCGCCCCCTGACCTTGGCGTCCCGGCCCGGACGAGGATCATTGAACGTCCGGGCCGAGACGGTTCGTGTCGGTGTTGGGCCGAACGGGTGAGGAACGGGAGGATGGGCGCATGAGTAGGTACGAGAGGTACGACGTCACCGACGAGCAGTGGGAGGGCCTGGCACAGGTCGTGCCCCTGCGCGGCCGGGACGAATGGCCGTCCAGGGTGGACCACCCCACCATCCCCGACCAGTACGAGGCCGCCGAACAGCGCCGCATGGTCGTGCTGCGGGTCCAGGTCTTCGCCGACGCCCGCGAGGTCGCCGAGTACCTCATCGCCCAGATCCCCGTGCTCCTCGACCTCACGAGCGCGGACACCGAGGTCGCCAAGCGCATCCTCGACTTCAGCAGCGGCGTCGTCTTCGGACTCGGCAGCGGCATGCACCGCGTCGACCGCAACGTCTTCCTCCTCGCCCCGGCCGGCACCGAGGTCGAGGGCGCGGCGGACGAGAACGCCGGGGGCACCGAGGACGCCGACGAGGGCGCGATCCCTCGTTCGTAGGAAGGTCGTCCAGCCGTAACGGTTCGTCGTCCGGGCGGCTGCGTACCGTCCGGACATGACCACCACCGGCGGCACCGCCCCCGACCGCACGTACCGCCCCACGGCCGGCCGCACGCCCGGTCCCGCGGCGCCCGGGTTCGTCCCCTCACAGGGACGCGCCCGCGGCCCCGCCCCCGCCACGGGACCGCTGCCCGTACCCGCCCCGGCCTCCGCCGCGCGGGGCGGCGGGCGCGGTCCGCTGACGGGGGCCCGGCCCGCCGTCACCGAACTGCGGCTCTCCGCCTTCGGCCCGCACCGCGGGAACGTGCTCCCGCTCGCACCCGTGACCGTGCTCCGAGGCCCCAGCGGCAGCGGCAAGTCCACCGCCCTGCGCGCGTACGAGGTGCTGGCGCTGCTCGGCGCGGGCGCCGGGCTCGCCGAAGCACTGCCCGACGCGGCCGACCTGGTCCCGGAGCGGGCCCGGCCCGACGCGCAGGGCAGGCGCGGCTTCCGGATCGGCTGCACCGTCGACGGCCCCGCGGGCCCCGTCCACCTCGACCTCGCCGTCCAGGTCGAACCCGCCCTGCGGATCGTCGGCGAACGCCTCACCGGCCAGGGCCGCACCCTCCTCACCACCGCCCTGCGCGACCCCGGCCGCGGCACCGTCCACGCCGAATGGCACACCGCAGGCAGCACGCCCGTCACCCGCGCGCCCTTCCCTGACGACCTCCTCGGCACCGCCCTGCTCCCGCTGCGCGTCGCCGGCAAGACCCAGGGACAGCGGGACGTCCTCGCCGCCGCCGAACAGGTCGTCGTCGGGCTGCGCTCGGTCTTCCCCTGCGACCCGCGGCCGCGGCGGATGCGCGCACCCGTGCCGGTGGGCGCGGGCCGGCTGCGGCGCGACTGCCGCAACCTCGCCGAGGTGCTGCACCGCACGGCCCACGAGTGCGCCCGCCGGCACGCCCGCCTCACGGCGCTCGCCGCCGCGGCCTGCGCGGGTCCGGTGTCGGCCGTCGGCTTACGCGAGACCGCGGACGGCTCCCTCGTCCAGGCCGTCCTCGAACGCGCCCACCGCGGGTCGGTGCCGGCCACCCCGCTGAGCCGCCTGGGCGACGGCGAACTGCGCTGCCTCGCCCTCGGACTCGTCCTGCTCACCGGCCCCGGGGTGCTCGCGATGGACCCGGTCGCCGAGGTGCCCCAGGCCATGCAGACCCTCACCGTCCTCGCCGACGGCCTCGACCGCGACCTGGACGTCCGGCAGGCCCGCGCGCTGCTCGCCCTCGCGGCGGAGATCTGCGCGAGCGGCCATCTGCGGCTCGTCGCGACGGTGGGGGAGGGCACCGAACTCCCGGCGGCCGCGGCGGCAGGGGATGCGGACGTGGTCTCGGTGGTAGACCTGGGGCGTGACCGAACATGACGTGCCCGGCCTGCAGCGCCGCCTCGCGGACTTCGCCGCGGCCCGCGACTGGCAGCCCTACCACACCCCGAAGAACCTGGCCGCGGCGCTGAGCGTCGAAGCCGCCGAACTCCTCGAGATCTTCCAGTGGTTGACGCCCGAGCAGGCGGCCCGGGTGATGACCGACCCGGACCGGGCGCACCGGGTCACCGACGAGGTCGCCGACGTCCTCGCCTATCTGCTCCAGTTCTGCGAGGTGTTGGAGATCGACGCGCTCGCGGCACTCGCGGCCAAGATCGACCGCAACGAACTCCGCTTCCCGGTGCGCGGCGGCCGCACAGAGGACGCCGAGGGTCCCGGGGACTCCGATCGTCACTCTTCGGAGTGATCGAGTTTTCCCCACCGGGCCTCCTGTCCACAGATTTCCGAATTCCCCTGGTGTTTGGGCTCAGTCGGCCTCACGCTGGGTAATGGAATGAGTGAGCGGTAAGCACGGTAAGTCCGGGGAACGGGGGCGGCGTTGATGGAAGCGGAGCGATTGATCGCGACAGGTCGGCATGCGCTGGCAGAGAGCCGTGTGGCGCTGGACGTCGTGGCGGAGGCCTGGCAGGCCCAGGCCCTCGCCCAGGCGATAGGAAGTCATCTCGCGCTCTGCGGCCCGCTGGAGCTGCGGAGCGAGGCACGGGGGCTGAGCGAGACGGTCGGCGGGCGCGGTTCGGTGGACCACCCCGTCCTGCGCACCGGCGGGCTGCGCGCCACGCAGCTGACCGGCGTCGGGGACGCGCGCGGTGCCCTGACCGCGCTAGGCGCGCTCCTCGGCGAGGTGGGCATCGCCCTCGTGGGCGTGGCCTGCGCCACGGACGAGGAAGGACTCTACTGGCAGTGCATCGAGGCCATCGACGCCGCCGACGAGGCCGGCGACCGGGTCCGCGCGATGCTCCGCCGCCTCGCCGTCCGCGACCGCGACCGCCCGCCCGACCCGGCCCGAGGCCGAGCGGGCCCGGCAAGCCGCTAGGTGCCCTTGCCGCTTGCTGCGGCGTACTCCCGTTCCGCTACGAGGCGAACGCCCTCGTAGCGGCCATCAACAAGTGGCTGCGACCCGCCCCTTGAGAAGGACGGCCCAAGGGCCCGTGCCCTGCCGGCCAGTCGCCATCGCGCATGGCGGCTCTGCCACGCAGACGGGCCCGGCTGGGCCGCACTACCCGCCCAGCCTGCTGCGGCGTCCCCCGTCACGGCCCCGCGCCCCGCTGCCGCGGCGGTCGCCGCCGTCCGGCAGCGGTCGCGAGGCTGCGTCGCTACTTCACCGGCTTCCACACCGTGCAGCCCTCGGACGTGAACTGGCCGTCCGAGGCGCGGATCGTGATCGTGATCTTCCGCGCGGAGGTCGCGAAGTTGTTGTCGATGATGTCCCCGGACTCCGACGTCCGCTCCCAGTAGCAGTTCTCCATCTTCCCCTCCGCCCGGTACGTGCCCGGCGGGATCGTCTGGTCCCCGCCGTCGGCGGCCGGCTTCGACGACACCACGTACGTGCCGTTGCCGAACCACCGGTCGTACTTCCCCGACACCGCCTGCTTCAGGACCGCCGACCACTTCGGGCACAGCTTCGGGATCCCCGCCTGCAGGATCGCCTTGCCGTCGTCCTCGAAGTTGCCCGACTCCGCCAGCCACTGGGGCCGGGACGTGGAGTCCGCCCCGCTCGTCGGCAGCGACTCGCAGATGTCCTCCACGAACGCCGAGGCCGAGCCCGCGTACAGGTCGTCGACCTCCCAGCCCTTCTCCGCCGCCAGGGCGTCCAGCTCCTCCTGCGGGGTCGCCGGCGTGCTCGGCGCCTCCGTGACCGGCTCCTCCGTGGTCGGTTCGACGGCCACGTCGACCGGCGGCGTCTCGCTGACCACCGCGGGATCCGCCCCCGACCCCTTCGCCGAGTCGCCGTCACCCCCGGAGCACCCGGACACCAGCACCACCGCGGCAGCCATCACGACCGCGGCCCCCACCCTGCGTACATGTCTCATGCCGTGAATATGCCACCGGGCCCAGACCTGGGGGATCAAGACCAGCCGGATCGCGATCACCGCGACGACGGCACCGGGCCGGACTGGGAGCGGGAGCACCCATCGGCATGCCCCGTTCGCCGGGCTGGCGGGCCCGAGTCCCGGCCCCTCACGCTGAGCTGACGCGGCTTCGGCCGTCCGTCCACCGGTGCCTCGTACGCCGGCCAGACCCTCGCCGGGCGCTGCTGACCAGGGACGACGCAAGGCTGCTCGTACGGAAGAATTCTTACAGCCGATTCCCGCAGGGGAATTCGGGTCGCTTGCTACGCGGGAAAACACGCCGCCGAGAGCGCGGAAAGCCGGTTCGGAACGCCACGGGAAATCCCGTAGAGCCGCTACGAAGGTGGTACTACCTTGCTAGATTGGCGTCACGGACCCGGCGCACTGGACAGTACGCTGGGTCGTACATGAGGAGGCCCCGAGACGGCATGCCGTCCCGGGGCCCGAGAAGGGCCCTGATCAGGGGGCTCCGTCGCGGTCGATCAGTGCCAGCAGGTGGCCGCCTGCTGAGATCAGCGACAGAAGGAGCCTCACGTTCAGGGCCTTCTTCTTGCGCGGCTTCTTGTGTCGAGCCATGTCACCTCCCTTCCGATGCGAAAGGGACTTCTGACTCGTGACGCGATCGCCACTGCAGACATGAACTTACGCTGCGTCAAGGGTCTGCCGGGTGCTGTTGATCAGGATTGACAGTTCCCGATTCGACTCGATCACCGGCGACCAGCTGACGGAACTCCTCCCGGTGGTCGAGCCCGGCGGCGTGCCGCCGGGCTCGCCGGTGGCACGGATGTCGTGCTCCCATGTGGTCGCGAAGCACAGGGCGTTTCCGTCGAGGGAGAGCGTGCGGAACTCGGGGCGGCAGGGTGCGCTGCCGAGCAGGCCGGGGCGGCACCCTTGCCGTGATCCCCATCGTGCCGCCTCCGCCGACCGGCACACCGGCGGGGCGAGTCCGGCCCGGACTGGGGCTAGGCGGGGGTGTCGTCCCGCTGCGCCGTCGGGCGGGAGCCGGCGGAGGACTGGAGGTCGGCGTCGAGCTGGGACAGGTCGGCGTTCAGGGCCGCCATCAGTTCCTCCATCTGCTGCAGCAGCCCCTTCGGGGCGCCGCCCGACGACTGGACGGGCTGCTCCGGCGCGGCTTCCTGGGACATGGCGGCCTCCTCGGCCCGGGGTCCTTCGGTGCGGGAAGGGCCACCAGAGAGAGCGACGCACCGGCAACGGCCGCCGGCGCGCGGGCCGGGCGGTCCGGCTCCGCCCGAGCCAACGACCCCCGCCCGCTCCCGGTCACTGGCCCGCACGGACGCCGCCCGCCAGGGGGTGGATATTCACCCGACCGTGCCGGTGGAGATCATCCGCTGACGAAACGGTTGACGCCGTGGACGGGAGCAGCGGGGCGGAGGGAGGGGGAGGAGCCCGGGGCGGGCGCAATCGGGGCTTAAGGGGGGTGGGTGAGGATGGCTCGTTCTCAGGGAAGCCGATGCGAGGAGTGCAGGGATGACGGGGCTCATGGTCGACAGCGACGCGTGGATCAGGCGGTTCCATCCGCCTGCGGCGGGGGAGCCGGAGCGGACCCCGCTGGTCTGCTTCCCGCACGCGGGTGGGTCGGCCGCCTACTTCCACGGGCTCTCGAGGCTGTTGGCCCCCGCCGGGATCGAGGTGCTGGCCGTTCAGTATCCGGGGCGGCAGGACCGCAGGGGCGAGACCCCGATGGAGGACGTGCGGGAGATCGCGGCCGCCGTCGTCGCGGCGATCACGCCGTGGGCGGCGGGGCGCCGGCCGGCGTACTTCGGGCACAGCATGGGTGCCGCCGTCGCCTTCGAGGCGGCGCGGCTGAGCGAGCCCTCGGTGCTGTTCGCCTCCGGGCGGCGCGCGCCGTCGACGCACCGGGCGGAGGCCTTCCACCTGCTCGACGACGACGCGCTGATCGCCGAGACGGAACGGCTCAGCGGGGTCTCGTCGGAGCTGCTCGCCGACCCGGAGATGCGGGAGCTCGTGCTGCCGCCGCTGCGGGCCGACTACCGGGCGATCGAGACCTACCGCCCGGAGCCGGACGCCGTCGTCCGGGTACCCGTCGAAGTGGTCGTGGGTGACCGGGACCCGCGGGTGAACGAGGAGGAGGCGCGTGCCTGGCAGGCGCACACCACGGGGGAGTTCGGCTGCACGATCGTCCCCGGCGGCGGGCACTTCTACCTGGCGGACCGCACCGACGAGCTCGTCGCCCTGATCACCGGCAGGCTCGCCCGGCTGCCGCGCTAGCGAAGAACCGCCCGCCGGGACCGGGCCCGCCCGGGACCGTGGCGGGCACCTTCGGCCCGTCGGTCCGTGCCTGCCCGGGACCGTGGCGGGCACCTTCGGCCCGTCGGTCCGTGCCTGCCCGGGACCCTGGCGGGCGCCTTCGGCCCGTCGGGCGGGTGCTGGCGGGCGCCTTCGGCCCGTCGGGCCGGGCGCCCGGGGTCCTGGCGTGCACCTGGGGCGGCCCGGGCCCCAGGCAGGCCCCTTCGGCCCGGCGGGCCGGGCGCCCGGGGCCCTGGGCACTCTCGGCCCGCCGGGCCTGGCGCGCCCAGAGCCCTGGCGCGCCCAGAGCCCTGGCGCGCCCAGAGCCCTGGCGCGCCCAGAGCCCTGGCGCGCCCAGAGCCCTGGCGCGCCCAGAGCCCGGCGGACCCTCTCGGCCCGTCGTGCGCGTCCTGGCCGAGTGGGTCAGGATCGCGGCGGCCAGAGGCCGTCGATCAGGACCGTCAGGACCTGGTCGGCCTCGTCGGGGGCGTGTTCCCGGGTCCAGGCCGCCGCGGCGATCAGCGCGAACAGCGCGGCCGCCGAGATGTCGTCCCGTACCTCGCCGGTCCGCTGCGCCCGCTCCAGGAGCTGCTGACCTGACGACTGCATCGACGTGCAGGCGTTGTTGAGCTCGGACGTCTCGTCCTTGAGGCTGTCCATCAGCAGGGTCACGAGTCCCCGGTACGTGGTGGCGTGCGCCACCGCCGCCCGGACCCAGGTCGCGAGGGCCTCGCCGGCCGGCTCCGTGGCCAGCAACTCCCGTGCGGTACCGCCGAGTTCGGAGAGGCTGTCCCGGAGCATCGTCTCGAGCAGCGCCTCCCGGGTGGGAAAGTGGCGGTACAGCGTCGCGTTGCCCAGGCCCGCCTGCTTGGCGATGTCGTCGAGCGAGGTGTGGATGCCGTGCTTGTCGAAGGCCTTCCTGGCCTCGGCCAGGAGTCGCTCGTAGTTGCGGCGGGCGTCTGCGCGCATCGTGCTGTCTTCTCCTCAGCCGTGCTCGAACGGTGCCGCCGCCGTCGGTGACGGCAGCGGCACCATAAGCGGGGTATAGCCCCGATTCTATCCTGCCTCCCCGCCGATCTCCCTGCTCAGCCGGGCGGCCAGCTCCGCGGGCGTCGGATGGTCGAACGCGAGCGTCGCCGCGAGCTCCAGACCCGTCGCCTCGGCCAGCAGATTGCGCAATTCGAGTCCGGTGAAAGAGGTGAAGCCGGTCTCCAGGAAGGTGGCGTCCGGAGCGATCTCGGCGACCGAGTCGTGCCCGAGCACGGACGCCGCCGTGGACAGGACCAGCTCCAGGAGCTCCGCCTCCCGCTCCGCGGGGGCGAGCCCGGCGAGGTTCCGGCGCGGGACGGGGCCTCCGAGGGCATCGACGACTTCGGAGTCGCCGTCCCGCGCCGGGGTCGAGAGGGCCGCCGGCTCCTCGGCGAGCCGTACGGCCGGGGCGTGCAGCCAGTACGGACGCCGCTGGAAGGCGTACGGGGGAAGGGGCACCCGCCCGCCCGCGGGGGCGAGCCCGGCCCAGTCCACCGGGCGGCCGTGCGCCCAGGCCAGGCCGAGAGCCGAGAGCAGCGTCCGCGGTTCGGGGCGGTCGCCCCGCAGCGCCGGGACCAGGACCGGCGGTTCCTTGCGCAGGCTCTGCGCGGTGAGCGCCGCGAGGACGCCGTCCGGGCCGAGCTCCACGTACAGCCGGACGCCCTCGTCCTCCAGGTGCCGGACGCCCGGGTGGAAGCGGACCGCCTCGCGGACGTGCCGCACCCAGTAGTCCGGGTCGCCCAGTTCCTCCGCGCTCGCCGGCCGGCCGGTCAGGTTGGAGACCAGCGGGATCACCGGCGGTTCGAAGGACAGCGCCGCGACGGCCTCGCGGAACTCCTCCAGGACGCCGTCCATGTGGTGCGAGTGGAAGGCGTGGCTGACCCGCAGCCGCTTGGTCTTGCGGCCCTGCGCCCGCCAGTGCGCCGTCGCCTCGGCCGCCGCGTCGGCGTCGCCCGAGACGACCACCGACCGGGGCCCGTTGACCGCCGCGATCGAGAGGCGGCCCGCGAAGCCCTCCGCGCCCCCCGCCAGGAAGGCCTCGACCTCCTCCTCCGAGGCCTGCAGCGACACCATGGCGCCGTCGCCGCGCGCCGACTCCATGAGCCGGCCGCGGACGGCCACGAGCGCCACCCCGTCCTGGAGCGTCAGCACGCCCGCCGCGTACGCGGCGGCGAGCTCGCCCACCGAGTGCCCGATCACGAAGTCCGGTACGAGACCGTGGTGTTCCATCACCCGGAACAGCGCCGTCTCCAGCGCGAACAGGGCGGCCTGCGCGTACCGCGTGCGGTCGAGCAGCGCGGCCTCGGGCGTGCGGGGCGCCGCGAACACGACGTCCCGCAGCGGCCGTTCCAGGTGCTGGTCGAACAGCGCGCACACCTCGTCGAAGGCGGCGGCGAACACCGGGTGGGAGCCGTACAGTTCGCGGCCCATGCCGAGGCGCTGGCTGCCCTGGCCGGTGAAGAGGAACGCGGTGTGCGCACGGCGCTCGGTTCTGCCCCGGACGACGGCCGCGGACCGGCCGCCGGACGCGAGCTCCTCAAGGCCCCGCAGCAGGGCCTCGCGGTCCTCGCCGAGGACGACGGCCCGGTCCTCCAGGGCCGGCCGGGCGGCCAGGGTCCGCGCCACCTCGGCGGCGGTCGGACCGGACCGCTCCGTCAGATGGTCGAGCAGCCGGCGTGCCTGCGCGGCCGGGGCTCCGGCGCCACGGCCGGACAGCGGCCAGGCGAGCAGCGGGAGCGCGGCACCCGCGTCGGTCCCGGAAGTCCCGGCGGCCTCGGCGGCCGCCGGCGTCCCCGGGGCACCGGCCGGTTCCGCGGCCTCCGCGTCCTCCGGCTCCTCCTGCGGGGCCTCCTCCAGGATCAGGTGCGCGTTGGTGCCGCTGATCCCGAAGGAGGAGACGCCGGCCCGGCGCGGCCGGCCCTCCTCGGCCGGCCACGGGCGGGGCGCGGACAGCAGCCGGACCGCGCCCTCCGACCAGTCCACGTGGGGTGTCGGCTCGTCCGCGTGCAGGGTGCGGGGCAGGACGCCGTTGCGCAGGGCCATCACCATCTTGATGACGCCGCCGACGCCGGCCGCCGCCTGGGTGTGACCGATGTTCGACTTGAGCGCGCCCAGCCACAGCGGCCTGTCCGCGGAACGCTCCTGCCCGTACGCGTTGATCAGGGCCTGTGCCTCGATCGGGTCGCCGAGCGTGGTGCCGGTGCCGTGGGCCTCGACGGCGTCGACGTCGGCGGGGGCCAGCCGGGCGTTGTCGAGGGCCTGGCGGATCACCGCTTCCTGGGCGGGCCCGTTGGGCGCCGTGAGGCCGTTGCTCGCGCCGTCCTGGTTGACGGCGCTGCCGCGGATGACGGCGAGCACCTCGTGGCCGTTGCGGCGGGCGTCGGACAGCCGCTCCAGGACGACCAGGGCCGCGCCCTCGCCGAAGCCGGTGCCGTCGGCGCCGGCCGCGAAGGACTTGCAGCGGCCGTCGGCGGACAGGCCGCGCTGCCGGCTGAACTCGGTGAAGAGGCCGGGCGTCGACAGGACCGTCGCGCCGCCCGCCAGGGCGAGCGAGCACTCGCCCTGGCGCAGGGCCTGGACGGCCAGGTGGATGGCGACCAGGGAGGAGGAGCAGGCGGTGTCGACGGTGACGGCCGGGCCCTCGAACCCGAAGGTGTACGCGATGCGGCCGGTGGCCACCGACGGCGCGGTGCCGTTGCCGATGAAGCCCTCCACCTCCTCCGGGATGCGGGGGAGCCGTGCCGCGTAGTCGCTGTACATCAGTCCCGCGAAGACCGCCGTCCGGCTGCCCCGCAGCTCGCGCGGGTCGAGCCCGGCCTGTTCGAGGGCCTCCCAGGTGGTCTCCAGGAGCAGCCGGTGCTGCGGGTCGGTGGCCAGCGCCTCGCGCGGGCTGAGTCCGAAGAAGCCGGCGTCGAACTCGGTGGCGTCCGGCAGGAAGCCGCCGTTGCGGGTGTACGAGGTGCCGGAGCGGTCGGGGTCGGCGTCGTACAGCGCGTCGAGGTCCCAGCCGCGGTCCTCCGGGAAGCCGCCGATGGCGTCGGTGCCGGAGTCCACGACCCGCCACAGGTCCTCGGGGCCGCGCACGCCGCCGGGGTAGCGGCAGCCGATGCCGACCACGGCGATCGGCTCCCGCGCCGCGGACTCGGCCTCGGCGAGCTTCTGCCGCGTCTTGTGCAGGTCCGCGGTGATCCACTTGAGGTACTCGACCAGCCGCTCCTCCTGGGAGGCGGGTTCGGCGGTGGTGTCCGTCCCGGTGCTGTCCGTCCGGGTGGTGCTGTCCGTAGTCGTCGGCGTCGTCGTCACTTCGACCGGGCCTTCCTGCCGAATTCGCTGTCGATGAGGTCGAGGAGGTCGCTCGCCGAGGCGGACTTGATCCGGGCGGCCACGTCCTCGGGGCCTGCCTTCGGGGAGTCCGCCGCCGCGGCCGCCGTGGAGGCGGAGGCCTCCAGGCCGCTCAGCAGCTCCCGCAGTCGCCTGCCGACCTCCGTACGGGTGTCGGTGTCGGCCTCCGGTGTCAGGGCGAGGGCCTTCTCCAGGGCGTCGAGCCCGGCGAGCGGGTCGGCGCCGGCGGCCGGGTCCGTGCCCGGCGCGGCCGCCGCCTTCGCCGCGGCCTCCTCCGCCCGGGTGCGCAGCAGCGTGGCCAGCGCTGCGGGCGACGGGTGGTCGAAGACCACGGTCGCGGGAAGCCGCAGCCCGGTGGCCGCGCTCAGCCGGTTGCGGAACTCCACGGCCGTCAGGGAGTCGAAGCCGAGCTCCTTGAACGAGTGGTCGTCGTCGATGAGGCCGGTGTCGCTGTGGCCGAGGACGAGCGCGGCGGTCTCCCGCACCAGGTCCAGGACGAGGCGCTCGCGCTCCTTCTCCGGTACCTGGCCGAGGCGTTCGGCCAGGGAGCCCGACGGCGTCGCGGCGGCGGCCCGGCGGGCGGGCGCCGGGACGAGTCCGCCGAACAGCGGCGGCAGGAGCCCGGCCCCGGCGCGGCGCCGGAGTTCGGCGCGGTCCAGGCGGGCGGCGACGACGGCGGCCGGCGCGCCGGCCAGGGCGCGGTCCAGGAGGGCGAGACCGTCCTCCGCCGTGAGGGGTACGACGCCGTCGCGGCCGAGCCGGTCGCGTTCCCGCCCGTCGAGGTGACCGGTCAGCGCGCTGCCGTCGGCCCAGAGTCCCCAGGCCAGGGAGAGCGCGGGCAGGCCGAGGGCCCTGCGGCGCACGGCCAGTCCGTCCAACAGGGCGTTGGCGGCGGCGTAGTTGCCCTGTCCCGCGTTGCCCACCACGCCGGCGAGCGAGGAGAACAGGACGAACGCGGCGAGCGGCAGCTCGCGGGTGAGCTCGTGCAGGTGCAGCGCCGCGTCGGCCTTGGCGGCGAGCACGGTGTCGAGCCGCTCCGGGGTCAGCGACTGGATCACGCCGTCGTCCAGGACGCCCGCCGCGTGCACGACCGCCGTGAGCGGGCGGTCGGCGGGGATCCCGGCGAGCAGCGCGGCGAGTGCGTCGCGGTCGCTTGCGTCACAGGCCTCGATCCGCACCTCCGCGCCCAGCGCGGTGAGTTCGGCGGCGAGTTCCGTGGCGCCCGGGGCGGCGGGGCCGCGCCGGCCGGTGAGCAGCAGGTACCGAACGCCGTGGCCGGTGACGAGCCGGCGGGCGACGAGCCCGCCGAGGGTGCCGGTGCCGCCGGTGACCAGGACGGTCCCGTCCGGGTTCCACGGCCGGGCCCCGGCTCCGGCGTCGGAGCCGCTGCCGGGCCTCGGCGTGTCCGGCAGCGCGGTGAGCCGGGGCGCGTACCAGGTGCCCTCGCGCAGGACGAGTTCGCTCTCGCCGGGGCCGGTGCCCGCGGCCAGGGCGCGCAGCGAGGCGTCCGTGCCGTCGTGGTCCACCAGCGCGATCCGGTCCGGGTTCTCGCTCCGCGCCGTGCGCAGCAGGCCCCACGCGGCGGCGGCCACCGGGTCGACGGTGTCGCCGTCCCGTACCGCGACCGCGCCCCGCGCGGCCACCAGGAGGCGTCCGGCGGCCAGGCGCTCGTCGGCCTGCCAGTCGCGCAGCAGCGCGAGCAGCGGGTCGAGCACGGCCCGGACGTCGGCACCCGTCGGGACGGTGCCGAGGGTCCCCGTGCCGGCGGTCCCGGTGCCGGTGGTCCCCGTGCCGGCGGTCCCGGTGGTGGGAAGGACGGCGACGACGGTGTCCGGCAGGCGCAGCGCGCCGTCGGCGACGGCCGCGCCGAGCTCGGCCGGGCCGGCGAACACGGGCGCGTCGCCGAGCGCCGCGGCGATCGGGCCGCCGTGCTCCCCGAGCACCGCCCACGCGCCCTGGACCGGACCGGTCGGGGCCGCCGGAGCGGCCTGACCGGCGGCCGCCCAGTCGACCGCGTACAGCGGCAGGTCCGCCGCGCCCCGCGAGCGCAGCGCGGCCAGCTCGGCGGCCGGCAGCGGACGCAGGGCCAGCGTCTCGACGTCGGCGACGGGCGCGCCCTCCGCGTCGGTGAGCCGCAGGGCGACCGACGTCCCGCCGGTCCTGGTCAGCCGCACCCGCAGCGCCTTCGCGCCGGTGCGGTGCAGCCGCACGCCGCCGAAGGAGAACGGCAGCAGGATCTCCGCGGAGTCCCCGGAGCCGTCCGCGTCCGCCTCCCCGGAGCCGTCCGTGCCGGCCGGCGCGAGCGCCAGCGGGTGCAGGGCGGCGTCGAGGAGCGCCGGGTGGACGGAGTGGCCGGTGACGTCGGCGTCCTCGGGCAGCTCGACCTCGGCGTAGAGGTCGTCGCCGTCGCGCCACAGCGCGGTGAGGCCCTGGAAGAGCGGCCCGTACGCGTAGCCGCGGGCGAGCAGCTCCCCGTACGCGTCGCCGAGGTCGACCGGTTCCCCGGCCGGCGGCCAGGCCCGGTGCCCGGCGGATGCCGGGCCGGCGGGGGAAGCGGCGCCGAGCGTGCCGGTCGCGTGCCTGACCCAGTCCGCGTCGTCACCCGTCCGGGAGTGGATGCCCAGCGGCCTGCGGCCCGCCTCGTCCGGCGCGCCGACCGTCACCTGGAGCACCGCCGCGCCCTGTTCGGCGAGCGTCAGCGGGGCCTCCAGGGTGAGGTCCTCGACGCCGTCCGCGCCGGTGCGGTCCGCCGCGTGCAGCGCCAGGTCGAGGAAGCCCGTGCCCGGCAGCAGCGCCGTGCCCTCGACCGCGTGCTCGGCGAGCCACGGGTGGGTGCGCAGGGAGACCCGGCCGGTGAACACGATCTGTCCGGAGTCGGCGAGCGGGACGCTCGCGCCGAGCAGCGGGTGCCCGGCCGTGTCCAGGCCGAGGCCGTCCGCGTCGACGGCCGCGCCGGTCCCCTCCAGCCAGTAGCGCTGCCGCTGGAACGGGTACGTCGGCGGTCCCGCCGGGTCCGCGGGCGGCACCGCCGGCCGCCACGCGGCGGGCGAGGTGCCGGTGACGTGCGCCTCGGCGAGCGAGGTGCCGAAGCGGTCGAGGCCGCCCTGCTCGCGGCGGAGCGTGCCGAGCGCGACCGCCGCGGCGCCCGCCTCCTCGACGGTGTCCTGGATCGCGGGGACCAGCACGGGGTGCGCGCTGACCTCGATGAAGGCGGTGTGCCCGGCGGCGAGCAGCCCGCGCACGGTCTCCTCGAAGAGCACCGGCTCGCGCAGGTTGCGCACCCAGTACTCGCCGGTGAGCTCGGTGCCCGCGAGCGGGCCGCGCGTGACCGTGGACCAGAACGGCACGTCCGTGGCGCGGGGTTCGATCCCGCCGAGCAGCTCGCGCAGCTCGTCGCGCAGCGCGTCGACGTGCGGGGAGTGCGAGGCGTAGTCGACGGGGATCATCCTGGCCCGGAAGCCCTCGTCGGTGAACTGCTCCTTGAGCGTCTCCAGGGCCTGCGGGGCGCCCGAGACGACGGTGAGGGCAGGGCCGTTGACCGCGGCGACGTACGTGTCGTCGATCAGCCGCTCCCGCACCACGTCGGCGGGCAGCTGCACCGACAGCATGCCGCCGGTGCCCGCGAGCCGGGTGATGGCCCGGCTGCGCAGCGCGGCCACCCGGGCGGCGTCGGCGAGGCTGAGGGCGCCGGCGAGGTAGGCGGCGGCGATCTCGCCCTGGGAGTGGCCGATCACCGCGGCGGGCTCCACGCCGTGCCGGCGCCAGAGCCGGGCGAGCGAGACCATCATCGCGAACAGCGCGGGCTGCACGACGTCGACCCGGTCGAGCGGGGCGGCGTCGGGGTCGCCAGCGAGGACCGCGGTCAGGTCCCAGTCGGTGTGCGGGGCGAGCGCTTCGGCGCACTCCCGTACGTACCCGGCGAAGTCCTCGCTGTCGCGCATGAGTTCGCGGCCCATGGCGAGCCACTGGCTGCCCTGGCCGGGGAAGACGAACACGGCGCGGCCGGGCTCGTGGCCCACCGTCGTGCCGGTCACCAGGCCGGGCACCTCCCGGCCCCCGGCGAGCGCGTCGAGACCGGCGAGCAGCGCCGTGCGGTCGCTCGCGTCGACGACGGCGCGGTGGTCGAAGCGGGTGCGGGCGGCGAGCGCGCCCGCGACCTGCCGTACCGGGACCTCGGGGTGTCCGGTGGCGTACGCGTGGAGCAGGCGGGCCTGGTCCTTCAGGCCCTCGGCGGTCTTCGCCGACAACAGCCAGGGCAGGTCCGGGAGTTCCGTCTCCTCGATGGCGTCGGTCTCCTCCGGTGCCTGCTCGATGATCACGTGGGCGTTGGTGCCGCTGATGCCGAAGGACGAGACTCCGGCGCGGCGCGGCTCGTCGCCCGCGGTGCGCCACGGCTGCTCCTCGGTGAGCAGGCGCACGGTGCCGTCGGACCAGTCGACGTGCGTCGTGGGACGCTCGACGTGGAGCGTCTTCGGCAGCCGGCCGTTGCGTATCGCCATCACCATCTTGATGACGCCACCGACCCCGGCCGCCGCCATCGTGTGGCCGACGTTGGACTTCAACGAGCCGAGCCAGAGCGGGTGTTCGGCGTCGCGCTCGCTCCCGTACGTGTTGATGAGCGCCTGCGCCTCGATCGGGTCGCCCAGACGCGTGCCCGTGCCGTGCGCCTCGACCGCGTCGACCTGGTCGGCGGTCAGGCCGGCGTTGGCGAGGGCCTGGCGGATCACCCGCTCCTGCGACGGCCCGTTCGGCGCCGACAGGCCGTTGCTCGCGCCGTCCTGGTTGGTGGCCGTGCCCCGCACCAGGGCGAGGACCGGGTGGCCGTTGCGGCGGGCGTCGGACAGCCGCTCGAGGAGCAGCAGACCCGCGCCCTCGCCCCAGCCGGTGCCGTCCGCGGCGTCCGAGAACGCCTTGGCGTGACCGTCGGGCGACAGCGCCCGCTGCCGGCTGAACTCGACGAAGCTCGTCGGACCCGCGAGGACGGTCGCGCCGCCCGCCAGGGCCAGCGAGCACTCGCCCTGCCGCAGCGACTGCGCCGCCAGGTGCAGCGCCACCAGCGACGACGAGCACGCCGTGTCCACGGAGACCGCGGGACCCTCGAAACCGAAGGAGTAGGCGATGCGGCCGGAGGCCACGCTCGCCGTGGTGCCGGTCGCCAGGTAGCCCTCGACCGCCTCCGGTGCCTGCCCGAGCCGGGTCACGTAGTCGCCGGCGACGACGCCCGCGAACACGCCCGTGTCGCTGCCGCGCAGCGTCGTCGGGTCGATCCCGGCCCGTTCCACGGCCTCCCACGCCGTCTCCAGGAGCACCCGCTGCTGCGGGTCCATGGCCGTCGCCTCGCGCGGGTTGATCCCGAAGAAGGCCGCGTCGAAGCGGTCGGCGCCGGTGAGGAACGCGCCGCGCCGCGTGTACGAGGTGCCGGAGCGGGTCGGATCGGGGTCGTACAGGGCCTCCGTGTCCCAGCCGCGGTCCTCCGGGAAGTCGGTCACCGCGTCCGTACCGGACAGCACGAGCCGCCACAGGTCCTCCGGCGAGGCGACGCCGCCCGCGTAGCGGCAGGCCATGCCGACGATCGCGATCGGGTCCTCGTCGGCCGGCACCGCCGCGGCCGGCGTCGCGCGCCGGGCGGCCGGGGCCGCGGCCGGCTCGGCGTCGCCGAACAGACCGGTGCGCAGGTGCGCCGCGAGGGCGGCCGGCGTGGGGTGGTCGAAGACCAGCGACGACGGCAGCCGCAGCCCGGTGGCCGCGTTGAGCCGGTTGCGCAGCTCGACCGCCGTCAGCGAGTCGAAGCCGACGTCCTTGAACGCCCGCTCCGGGGCCAGCGTGTCACCGGCGCCGTGCCCGAGCACAGCCGCCGCCTCGGCCCGCACGAGCGCGAGGAGCTGCCGGTCGCGTTCGGCCGGGTCGACGGCCGCGAGCCGCTCCGCGAGCGACCCGGCACCCGCCGGGGCCGGCCGGCCCGCCGCCGCGCGCCGGGTGCGCGAGCGCACCAGGCCGCGCAGCAGCGGAGGCAGGGTGCCCGCCTCGGCGCGGGCCCGCAGCGCGGGCGGGTTGAGCCGCAACGGGACGAGCAGCGGCTCGTCGGTGGTCAGCGCCTCGTCGAACAGCGCGAGGCCCTGCTCCGGGTCGATCGGCGCGAGGCCCGCGCCCGCGAGCCGGGCCAGGTCGCCCTCGTCCAGCGCGCCGGCCATGCCGCCGCCGTCCCCGCCCTCGGTCCCGTCCGCGCCCCACAGGCCCCAGGCGAGCGAGACGCCCGGGAGACCGTTGGAGCGGTGGTACGCGGCGACGCCGTCCAGGAAGGAGTTGGTGGCCGCGTAGTTGGACTGCCCGGCGTTGCCGATGACGCCGGCGAACGAGGAGAACATCACGAACGCGGCCAGGTCCAGGTCGCGTATCTCGTCCGTGATCAGCCAGGCCGCGTCCTGCTTGGAGCGGGCCACCCGGTCGAGCCGCTCCGGCGTCATCGACTCGATCGTGCCGTCGTCGAGCACACCGGCCGTGTGCACGACGGCGGTCAGCGGGTGCGCCGGGTCGACCGACGCGAACAGCCGCCGCACCGACGCCGGGCTTCCCATGTCGCAGGCGACGACGGTGGCCCGCGCGCCGAGCTCCGCGAGCTCGGCGACCAACTCGTCGGCGCCGGGCGCCTCGGGGCCGCGCCGGCTCGTCAGGAGCAGGTGCCGGATCCCGTGCCGGGTGGCCATGTGGCGGGCGAGGAGCCGCCCGAGGGTGCCGGTGGCGCCGGTCACGAGGACCGTGCCGTCGGGGTCCAGGGCGCGCGGCAGGGTGAGGACCACCTTGCCGGTGTGCCGGGCCTGGCCCAGGTGCCGGAAGGCGTCCCGGGCCCGCCGGACGTCCCAGGCCTCCACCGGCAGCGGGCCGAGCCGGCCCGCCTCGAACAGCATGAGGAGATCGGCCAGCATCTCCTGGATCCGGTCGGGGCCGGCCTCCATGAGGTCGAACGAGCGGTAGACCACGCCCGGGTGGGCCTGCGCCACCTGCTCGGGATCGCGGATGTCGGCCTTGCCCATCTCGATGAACCGGCCGCCGCGCGGCAGCAGCCGCAGCGAAGCGTCGACGTACTCGCCGACGAGCGCGTCGAGGACCACGTCCACGCCACGGCCTTCGGTGGCGGCCAGGATCTCCCGCTCGAAGTCGAGGGTGCGGGAGTTCGCCAGATGGGCGTCGTCGAAGCCCTGGAAGCGCAGCGCGTCCCACTTGGCGGGCGAGGCCGTGCCGTACACCTCCAGCCCCAGGGCGCGGGCGATCTGCGTCGCGGCCATGCCGACACCGCCCGCGGCGGCGTGGATCAGCGCCGTCTGCCCGGCGCGGGCGTCGGCCAGGTCGGTCAGCGCGTAGAGGGCGGTCAGGAACACCACCGGCGTCGCGGCGGCCTGGGTGAACGACCAGCCGGCCGGCACGCGGGAGAGCAGCCGGTGGTCGGTGACCGCGACCGGTCCGGCCGCGCCCTCGGTGAACAGGCCCATCACGCGGTCGCCGGGCGCGAGGCCGACGACGCCGGGACCGGTCTCCAGGACGTATCCGGCGCCCTCGCTGGCGATCGGCGCCTCGCCCGGGTACTGGCCCAGGGTGATCAGGACGTCGCGGAAGTTGAGGCCCGCGGCCCGCACCTCGACCCGCACCTGACCCGGGGCGAGCGGCGCGTCGGGTGCCTCGGCGGGCAGCAGTGCCAGGTTCTCCAGGGTGCCCTTGGCCGTCGCGCCGAGCCGCCAGCCCGCGCTGCCCGCCGGGACGGGGAGGCGCCCCTCGGGCGCGTTCGGCGTCAGCCGGGCGGCGAGCACGGTGCCGCGGCGGAGCGCGAGCTGCGTCTCGTCGGGCGTGTCCAGCGCCGAGCCGAGCGACCGGTACGAGGCCTCGTCCCGGTCCACGTCGACCAGCAGGAACCGGCCCGGGTGCTCGGTCTGCGCGGAGCGCACCAGACCCCACACGGCCAGGCTCTGGTCCCGGATCGACTCGTCGTAGCGGGTGGAGACCGCGTTGCGGGTGACGACGACCATCCGCGAGCCGGCGAACCGCTCGTCGGCCAGCCAGCGCTGGATCAGCCCCAGCATCCGGTGCGGCGCCTCGCGGGCGATCGCCACCGGGTTGTACGTGCCCCGGGGCGGACGCCCCGGCGTGAACGGCACGAGCACGTCGGCCGGTACGGGCCCGTCGGCGGCTGCCAGCGCGTCGAGGTCGGCGTACCGCACGGCACCGTCCCCGAGGGCGTCGGCGACGCCGATGACGTCGGGCCCCACCACCGCGCGCACGGCCGCGGCGGCCACGGCGTCGTCCGCCGCACGGGCCTCGGCGGCGCCGGGCACGGGCCGCCAGTCGACCCGGTACAGGGCGTGCGAGCCGTCCCCGGACGCGGCGGACGCGGCACCGACGTCGGCCGGACGGATCAGCAGGGCGCCGACGTCGATGACGGGGCCGCCCTCGGGGTCGTCGGCGGTCAGCGTGACCGTGTCGGTGCCGGACCGGGTCAGCCGGACCCGCAGCCGGGCGGCGCCGGTCGCGTGCAGGGTCACGTCGGACCAGCTGAACGGCAGCCGCACCGTCTCCGGGGTGCCGCCCACCAGGTCGAGCAGCAGCGGGTGGAGCGCGGCGTCGAGGAGCGCGGGGTGCACCGGGTGGCCGAGGGCGTCGGCCTCCTCGGGCAGGTCGATCTCGGCGTACAGGTCGTCGCCGTCGCGCCAGGCCGCCGTGAGGCCCTGGAAGGCGGTGCCGTACGCGTAGCCCTGGGCGTGCAGTTCCTCGTAGAGGCCGGTCAGGTCGGCCTGCTCGCCGGGCGGCGGCCACGGCAGGGAAGCACGGGCCGCCCCGGTGCCGCCCGGGGCGGCGGAGAGGGTGCCGGAGGCGTGCCGGGTCCACGACTCGGCGTCCTCGGCGCGCGCGTGGATCGTGAACGCCCGGCGGTCGGTGCCGGCCGCCGCCTCGACCACCAGCTGCAGCTCCACCGACCCCTTCTCGCGGAGGACGAGCGGTGCTTCGAGCGTGAGGTCCTCGAGGGCCGGCGTGTCGGTGTGACCGGCCGCGTGGAGGGCCAGGTCGGCGAAGGCGGTGCCGGGCAGGAGGACGGCGCCGGAGATGGTGTGGTCGGCGAGCCAGGGGTGGGTGCGCAGCGAGATCCGGCCGGTCAGGACCAGCTGGTCGCTGTCCGCGAGGGTGACGAGGGCGCCCAGGAACGGGTGTCCGGCGGAGACGAGCCCGGCGGACGTCACGTCGGACCCGGCGCCGTTCGTCCGCTCGACCCAGTAGTGCTCGTGCTGGAAGGGGTAGGTGGGCAGGCCTTCGGGGATGCGGGTGGGGGCCGCGGGCTGCCAGGTGGTGGGGGTGTGGCCCGCGGTGTGGAGGCGGGCGGCGGCGGTGGCGAGGGTGGTGGGTTCGGGTGCGTTCTTGCGCAGCGTGGGCGCGAGGACGGCGGGCTGGGTGAGCGTGTCCTGGGCGAGCGCGGTGAGGACGGCGTCGGGGCCGAGCTCCAGGTAGCGGGTGGTGCCGTTGGTTTCGAGGTGCTGGATGCCGGGGTGGAAGCGGACGGTTCCGCGGATGTGGCGTGCCCAGTAGTCGGGGGAGCGGAGGTCGTCGCCGGTGGCCGGGAGGCCGGTGACGTTGGAGATGACCGGGATCTTCGGGGTGTGGAAGGTGAGGCCGGCGACGGCGGTGCGGAACTCGTCGAGGACCTCGTCCATGTGGGCCGAGTGGAAGGCATGGCTGACCGTCAGGCGCTTGGCGCGGCGGCCGAGAGCGGTCCAGTGCGCGAGGGCCTCGGCCACGGCGTCCTCGTCACCGGAGAGCACCGTGGAGTCCGGGCCGTTGAGCGCGGCGACGGTCAGTCGGCCCTCGTACTCGGCCAGGAAGGTCGTGATCTCGTCCTCGGTGGCTTGGACGGCGAGCATGGCGCCGTCGTTGCGGGCGGCTTGCATGAGGCGGCCGCGGACGGCGACGAGGGTGACGGCGTCGGTGAGGTCGAGGACGCCGGCGGCGTGGGCGGCGGCGATCTCGCCGATGGAGTGGCCGATGAGGGCGTCGGGGG
>NZ_JBIBDS010000013.1:0-96159 GCF_042954805.1 Streptomyces sp. NPDC012637 | reverse complement strand
ATGCTCCGCGCCTACAACGCCGAAGCCGACTACGCCGTCCGCACCATGCGACCCCACCGCCTGACCTCACTCGTCGACCGCCTCTACAAGAGCCGCGAGACCATCGCCAAGCTCGGCGCCACCATGCACATCCGCATCTCCGACGCCTACCACGACGCCCGCGTCCGAGAACTGCAGCTGACCGCCGACTTCCTGCAGAAGAAGGACGAGGAGAAGGAAGCACAGCGCGAGGCACGGGCCCGTGAGCGCGAGGAGGCGGCCGCCCAGCGCGAGCTGGACCGCGAACGGGAGAAGCTGAACAAGGAACTCAACCACTACGAAGCCGCCATCGAGCGCCTGCGCGCCCAGGGCGACCACGACGCCGTGCGCGACATGGAGGCCAAACTCGCCGAGATCCAGCAGGCGCTGCAGGACGTCGACGCACGCGCCGCGAACGTCCGCACCGGCTACGTCTACGTCGTCTCCAACATCGGCGCCTTCGGGGACAGCATCGTCAAGATCGGCATGACCCGGCGCCTCGAACCCCTCGACCGCGTCTACGAGCTCAGCGGAGCCGCGGTCCCCTTCCGCTTCGACGTCCACGCCCTGATCTTCAGCAAGGACGCCGTCGGCCTCGAAACCCGCCTCCACCAGGAGTTCGCCGACCGCCGCGTCAACCGCGTCAACAACAGGAAGGAATTCTTCTACGTCACCCCCACCGAAGTACGCACAGCACTGGAACGCTTCGCGGGAGAGCACCTGGTGGAGTTCACCGAGACCCCGCAAGCCCTCGAATGGCGTGCCAGCAGGACAGGCTGACCAGGACGGGACGCTTCATGGCCGAGGAACACCCGAGGTCACGGCTGTGATCCCAGCCGTCTCCACGGCAGCCACGTGACGTTGGTCGGCCCAGACGCTCTCCTGGGACGCGTGCCTCAGTGCGCGTCCTCGCCATGTCCTTGCGCCGTGTCGCCGTTCTGGGCCTGGTCGAACACAGGACGGGCGTTGCGCGAGCCGGCGCAGCACCACGATGGTTGGCCGAGGAGCCTGGCGCCGGGTGACGCCGCCCGCACTCTGTCCGCCCCGCTGGCGGGGTACAGAGCATGCCAATGGGCAGGCCGGAGCCGCTCGGCCCTACTCGGGCGCTCTCTGGGATGGGTCGATCCACATAGGAAGCACGGTGAGCCCGTTGCCGTCGCGGTGCCGCTCCTGCTGCGTGGTGCGGAAACGCTTTGTGATCTCGTGGGCCACGTCCATCACGGCGCTGGTGTCGCTTGCACGTAGCTCGACGCTGACACTGCCTGCGTCTGCGGGGGCAAGTTCGACGGGATGGCTCCCTACCGTGACGGGCACGTGAGTGGCGTCGGCGCAGAAGAATCGGGTGTCCGGGTCTTCAGGATGATCGGGATCAGCCACGAAACCGGCTCCGTGCGTTGAGCATGCTGGGAACGTGTTCTGGACGGCCGTGCAGACGGCTTCGGCAGCTGCGGGGCTTCCGCTGAAGAGGCGAATGCCCACGTGTCTGCGGGGATCAGAGGCTGGGCGCGGCATGGTGACCTCCGGGTGCAGGAGCCCCATACATTCCAGCATCTGCTTGTGCTCGGATATCGGCATGTCGTGCCCCGCCATGGGCAGGCCGACCCCGGCCGACGGCACGCACAAGCCACACCGCCATGGCTCACAGGCCGTGATGGGGCCGGGGACATCGGAACGGACCAGGACCAGCGCCGGTGAAAGACACATCTGCTGTCGGCTCACGCTCGGCGTGCGCCGTGCGGTCTCTTCGCGGATCATGAGGCTATAGCCCGCCCGGCAAGCCGTCGCACGTTGCCCCGGGCGGGCGCCGTCCGACATGGAACGCCGCCAGGTCCGATCAGAGCACGGCGAGGCCTGCCCGCTCTGCTTCAAGGCAGAAGGGCGGCGACCGGCAGGGAAAGCCCAAGACAGGGGTGCCGTCCGGCATGCGCACGCAGATGCCGTGCTTCACAGCGCATCACCGGAGCGAACACACTTCCCTGAAGAGGACCGGACGCCAGCCGGTGATGCGCCCGGGCAGCGGCCAGCAGCGGCCGGGCCCAGTCCGGGACCGCATACACGACGCACGACCGGTGCGCGACGCCGTGAACCTTGATGGCAGACACGTCGCCGGTGATATCGAGATCGCGAGTCCAGCGCAGACTGCCGAGACCGACCCGGGTGAAGGCCAGCACGCTCAGCGCCCCGGCAGCGAGCGGATGCGCGAGAGCCGACACGACCGCTGAGCTTTGCCCACGAACGGCGATCGCAGGCATAACGTGCCCCAGATGCGCCGCCACGCCGCCGCAGTCAGCAGCCGGCCGCCCTCGCCCCGCCGACGCAGGCCCCCGTTCCGGCCCCGCAGACGACCGTCTGGAAACCCCCGCCCCCGCCGTGACACCAGGCCTGCACGCGAGCGGCTCTCCGGGAGGGAAGGACGGGCGTGCGGGGATCGGCCCCGGTTCGGCAAGGAGGGCCTCAAAGCTGTCCCTGCCGCGCAGACGGCGCTCCACCCGTCCCAGTACCGGCGGCAGCTTGCACTCCTTGCCCTGCCACAGCAGCGTCAGCTGCACCCCCGTTGCCGAGCGCCAGGCAAGCAGTTGGTCGATCCGCCGGGGCGTCAGCAGATGGACACGGGAGACCAGCACATGCCGTACCGCGGTGGCCTGGGCCCAGGCGGCTGCCGCACGCCATGCCGCGTCCACCGAGTCCAGCCACCCGTCGGGGGAGTGAGGTCCTCCAGCCAGCCGCTTGCCCAGCGCATACAACACGTCGTGTCCCAGCGCGGCCGGATGGCCACTGGCCGGCGTCGGATGGACCGCGATGCGCCCCTCGCCGGGGCAGTGCGCAGCGAGTGCCGCCTGCGTGTAGAACAGGTCGTCCTCCTCGTCCACCACCACGGTCACATCGCTGTAGCCTGCTGCGGTCACCCTGCTCCCGTCCCTGCCCATCACGCCCACGTGGCCACCATGCCGCCCACCGCTCCACGCGCGGTGTCCTGCACGACTGCCGGCGCCTGTCCTCCACCTGCGCAGGACAGGCGCCGGCACCCACCCGGCACTACATGCCGCCAAGCTTGCTATAGACCCAGTTGACGAGGTCCTGGTTGATCTCGGTCAGTCCCTTCTGCCGCATGCCCCTCATCAGATGCTTGGTGATGGTGGCCCAGTTGCGGAAGTTGCCGTGGGCCGCTGCGCGGTCGATACCCAGGATCGTCTTGCGGTCGGCCCCCTCCCACAGGGAATGGAACGCCGGGAGAGTGGTGACGACCTCGTCCTCGGGCATGCGCGTGAACCTCTGCCAGATGTAGATCCGCGACGCCAGCATCGGCTCACGCTTGAGGACCTTGTAGCAGTTGTCCCCACCGGCGAAGATCAGCGCCATGTCGGTGCGCCGGTCATCCCACAGGTGACGCCAGTACTCGAACGAACTGCGTCCCATCCACTGGGCCTCATCACACACCAGGACCCGGAACTTCTCCGACAGCGCGTCCTTCAAAAGAGTGTCGAACTCGATCGGGCGGGTGGGAGGTTCACCGGACAGCGCCAGGGCGCGGAACAAGCCGTGCCGGATGTCGCGGGGGGTGGGGCCCGACCGCAGCTCGAGACGGTAGGTGATGTCGGGAGCCACCTGTCGCAGGGCGGAGTTCACCGACATCGTCTTGCCGCAGCCGGCAGCTCCGTAGGCGACCATCATGCCTTTGTCCTCGATCGTCGCCTTGACGTTGTCGAGGGTCGTCATGAGTGTGTCCGTGGCCACCAGGTGCGCATCCAGCCGGTGGAAGTGGTCCTCCTTCTCGGAGGGGAGGGTTCCGTAGTAGTCCAGGCTGTCGATCATTCGCCCTCCTCACGGGGGCTCTCCGCAGGCGGAGGCGTGTCTGCCGGGACTGGCCGGGCCCAGCCATCAGGGACCGCAGTGTGCGGGATATAGCCGGGATCAGCACGCCGCAGGGCAGCGGTGGACTGTTCGGCCAGCTCGGCTTCGGCTTCCGCCTCCGTCAGGGATCCAAGACGCCGGGGAGGGGCGGCCGAGGTGACGGCCTCGAACCGGTCACGCCGCAGCCGGGCGGCGGCCTTCAGGTCCGCACGGAGCCGCCGTTCCTTGGCCTTACGGACGTTGCGCACGGCACGGACCTGCTCCTGGCTGGCCTGCTCGGCCAGGACGGCACTTCCGAGATAGGTGCCGTCGAGGCCGAAGACTTCAATGGACGCGTCGTGGTGGGGGAGGTGGCGCACCGCAACGCGGGTGCCGCCCATGCCGACCATCCAGGGGCCGATGTAGTTGTGGTTGCGCCACTGCACGCCGCGGGTGGTGATGACGCGGGTGCTTCCGTCGTCCTCGAGCCCGAAGTGAGCCAGTTGCTGGGCGGGCACGTCATACAGAGGAGTGGGGTCGGCCCGCCACGCCTCCATCGGCGTGAGGCCCTTCAGTCTTTCGGGCTTGTGCTCGTAGTTCCACCACCGCACCCACTCCTGCAGCAGCCCCACGAACGCCTCGAAGGTGAGGGCGGGCTCGTCGGGATCCGCGGTGCGCCCGCCGGGGAGCTTCTGCTGGCCGGTGTAGCGCGGCATGGAGACGAACAGCATCTCCTCGACCGAGTCGTTGAGCGCTTCGATGGTGCCCTTCAGATGCGGGTTGTAGGCGGGCAGGTCGACGACCGGCACGGCGAAGGCACCCAACGCCAAGGTCACGGGCGCGCACAGGAACTCCTTGCCGCGGTCCACCCGGACGAGACCGGGCAGTCCGCCGGCCGGCCCGAATGGCTCGCTGCGGTCCAGCGCTGTGCGCAGCGCCGCCAGCACTGCATCCCTGCTGGCCTCATGGGGCGTCACGGCCCAGCCCATGATGACCTTCCTGGCACAGTCGATGAACCACGTCAGCCACGGCTGTACGAATTCGTCCTCGACCCACACCTTGACGGGCACGCACTTGTGATCGCCCTCCCAGGCCTCGTTGCGGTTCCCGGGCGGACGCTGCCCGAACACATCGAACGCCCGCCGGGCAGCCTCCCCCCGGGCCAGACCGGCCCGGTCACCAGGTGTCAGGTCCCGCCGCAGCGCCCGGTGCAGCGTCGCAAGGGACGGGGCCTTGGGCAGTCGGGGATCGGCCAGGGCCCGCTTCTTCAGCTCACGGTGCACGGCGGAGGCATTGCCTCCCCACAGCGCCAAAAGACGCCGGATCTCCGGTGTGACGCTGAACCGTGTCCGGGGTTTCGTGGTGACCTGGCCGGTGGTGCGCGCCTCCTCGACCCACCGCCACACCGTCCGCTCCGAGCAGCCCACAGTTGCGGCGACCAGCCGTACGTGTCCACTGGTCAGCTGGCCGTGCGTGTCGAGCGCCATGATCCGGGGCATCGCGGCCGGCCGTCCCGAGCGGGCGGTGAAGACGGGTGGGCCGGCGCTGTGCAGGTCGGCAGATGAGTCATTCATGCGGTTCGCTCCTTGCAGACGATGAATTGCGGGGGGGGGGGGGGGGGCTTGGGCCTCGGGCGGGTGAGCAGGGTGAAACAGCGCACGCGGCGGCGTGGGCGTATGGCGGCCGTCGTCGAGGCGCGCAGACGTTGTGCCCGTGGTACTCATGCGTGAAGGCCGCCCCCGCCTGGGGAGGGGCGAGAGCGGGGTCCTTGCGGTCCATGAGTCTCAAGACGGGAAGCCCCGATGAAGGGCTCACAGGAGGTCTGGCCCGGGCGAAGCGGCCGACGACGCAGCGCTGGGGGTGCTCCCCCCGGTCCCGTCGCAGGATGGGTTAGCTGACGGTCTGCGGCTGATACGGCGCCGGGGCGGGGTATGCGAGCAACGCCCGTGGATGCCTGGGCGAGTGCGGCAGAATGCGGTGCACGAGCGCGGGATGAGAAGGGCCTCTGAAGAAGGATCATCAGGGGCTGGAGAGTCTTTCGTTCCGCGCCCGGATGCGGCCGCCCGGGTATGAGCGGCCGCGCCCCGACAGCGCTCAGGTGTAATCCAGCATCTTTCGGATGCCGTCATGGACGATCTGGGTGCGCTCTTCCGGCGTGAGCCATTCGGCTGTGGAGCCCTGGCCGGTCCTTTGGACGAACAGCACGTCGTTGACCGCCTCGGCCACCGGATACAGGTGGCTGATGACTCCGACCGTCTTGTCTCCGGTCACGCTCCCAAGCAGGGCTGAAAGCGTCTGTTCCAGACGGTCGTGGTCCAGTGAAGCGAACCCTTCGTCCAGGAAGAGGCTCTCGAGCCTGTGGTGGCTGTGACTGCGGCTGTGGAGCTCGACGAGTGCCAGTGCCAGGGCAAGGGATGCTTGGAACGTCTCACCGCCAGAGAGGGTCTCTGGGTCACGGGCGAGATTCGTGGCGCAGTCCATGATCTTGAACTTCTCGGTGAAGACGTAGTCACCGTCGGAGATCTGCTTCAGGATCCTGCTGCCGTGACCGAGCAGCGAATGGGTGCGCTGCTCGGTCAAATACCCCAGGAACTTCCCGTCCGTCAGGTGTTCGATCACGCGCCGCCACACTGCGGCCTGCTGCTCTCCGGCTTCGAGGGCTTCGTTCAATGCGTCGGCGTAGGGGATCTGGGACTGTGCCTTGCGCAGGGCGGCCTCTGCGGTTTCGTACGCGTTCTCGGCGTGCTCCGCCTTGCGGCTGAGGGCGTCGAGAACGGAGGGGGCGAGCAGATCGCCCTTGGGAGGCACCCAGAACCCGGGACTGTCATCGATGCCATCGCTCGTGGACCCGGCTTGGAGGACGAGTTCCGCCTTGAACGCCCGGATCTCTTCGAGGGCTTGCTGCGCGACCTGCCTGAGCGCGGCAGCGAGCCGCTGATCCAGTGAGACGAGGGCCAGGCGGTACGTGTCGACGGCGGTCAGGTCTGTCTCGTCCGGTGTGGGCGGCAGTTCCGCCGGTGTCGCCTCGCCGAGAAGCCCCGCGGCGTCGGTGGCCGCGTCTGCCCAGCGCTCGAGCTTCTTGATGAGGCTGCGTGCGGGGGTTTCGATGGTGCGTCGGCGCCGTGCGTTCAGGGCCTGCAGGTTCTCCGTGTGCTCGGCGAGGGCCTGCCTGGTCTCGTCGCGGGCCTGTGTCGTCTGCTCCAGCAGCTCCAGCCGCCGTGCGGCCGCCTCCCGCGCGGTGGTGATGTCGTTGAGGAGGGGGAGCTCCTGCGGGGAGGGCTGGGCAGGGCGGAACGGTTGAGGGAGTTCGCAGACCTCCGTCAGCATCGCCTGCAGCTCCGCGTCGTACTGCTCGCGGGATTTGTCCAGCCGTTTGCGTTCTCTTTGCAGGCGGCCGCGCTGTCGTTTCTCTTCGGCCTGGAGGGCAGCGTGTTCGGCCCGCGCTGCTGCCAAGGCGGTCTGAGCGCCGGTGTGGGCGGCGAGTGTTTCCCCTTCCGCATCGCGCAACGACCGGGTGAGCGACTTGACCGCGCGGGTAATCTGGGCCCGGCCTGCCGGCTCGCCTTCGGCGAGGGCATGAGTCTGTTCGGTCACCAGCCCGGGCAGGGCGCCCAGCGCAGTGGCCGTGACGGGCGAGCAGGCCGGCAACGCCGCGTCCGACAGCTCCTGCACCTGCAGCAGCGCAGCCTTTGTGCGCTCGCCGGCAGCCAGGTGCGCGCGGTGGTACTTCTCGGCAGTCTGCTCCGTCGCCTTGAGCTGTGCGGCGGCTTCCATCTTGGCCGTCTTGGCTTTCTCGGCGGCCTTCTCGCGTTTGGTCACCTCCCGCCGGGCCTGGCTGTGTGCCTTGGCGTCCAGCGGCAAAGGGGGACTGAAGTCGTGCGGGAGGGGCCGGCTGCAGACGGTGCAGGCGTCACCGGCGACCAGACCGGAACCCGCCGTGTGGGCAGCGTCCTCACGCTGCAGTGCCGCCTTGGCCTGTCTGGCCGATTCCAGTGCGACGGCCGCCTCGTCCTGTGCGTCCTGCAGGCTGCTGATCAGGCCCCGCTGTTCCTCCGCCGTCTTGAGAGCTGCGTGGTGCGACTGCAGGGACGAGGCCGCGGCGGCCGCTTCCTGCAGTGCCGCCCGGACGGCCTCGGACACCTGCTCGGTCCGGGCGCGCGACTCGGCCACGGCCTGTTCGGCCCGGACGGCGGCCTCGGCAAGAGCCGCCTCGTTCTGCTTGTGCCCGGCCAGTTCCTGCCGTGCCTGCCTGTGCTCCTGCTCGTGTGCCTCGTACTGAAACCGATCCTGTTCCAGCCGTTGCAGCCTGGAATCCAGGCCGGCCGCACGGTCAGGCAGGTGCGACAGGACAGCCAGTGCGCTGTGCAGGGACGCGACCGTGTCCCCGGTCTGCGCGCACGCGTCCAGTGCCGCCTGCGCCGTGCCCAGCTTCAGGTTCAGCTCACGGCCGACCGCCTCCTCCGTTGCCGTTTCGGCATCGATTTCCTCCCCGGCTCGTGCCAGCGAGACCAGCGTGACACCCGCGTCCGCCACAGCGCGTTCGCGCAGCAGCCGTGAGGCCTTGTCCAGATCGGTCTTGTGCCGCTGGCGTTCGACAGCCTTGTTCTGGCCGGCGCGCAGGGCCTCCAGCCGCTCGCGTCGGCGCAGCGCGATGCCACGAGCGCGTTCCACGTCCCGTACCCCCTGGTCCGCGGCAGCGCGGGGGTTCGGCACCAGAAGGTTGCGGGCCCTGGTGGCCTGGGTGATCTGCTCTTGCAGGTGCTGCAGTTGTTCGCTGGCGTGCTTGCGTACGCGTTCGAGCTCGCTGATGCCGAAGACGTGTCGCAGGATTTTGGTGCGCATGCCTTCGGGCGCCTTGAGGAGGGTGTCGAACTCTCCCTGGCGCGGCATGATCGTGTGAACGAAGCCGTTGCGGTCCATCCCCATGATCTCGGTGACGGCCTCCGTCACCGCCTCCTTGTTGTCGACCTGCAGGTCGGGGGCATCTCCGGACAGGGGCTCGAGCAAGGCCTTCGGCTGCCTCTTGTCGGCGTAGAGGGTGCGGCTCACGTGCCACCAGCGCCCGTTCGCCTTGAACTCCAGGGCCACGTGCATGCTGGAGGAGCCCTGGCTGATCAGTTCGTAGGCAGCCGTGGGTGCCTTCGTCCAGGAACACGTTCCGTACAGGGCGAAGTTGACCGCCTCAAGAATGGTGGATTTGCCTACGCCGGTGGGCCCGAGGATGGCGAACAGGCGTTTGTCGGAGAAGTCGATGACGCAGGTGCCGGAGTAACTGCGCATGCCCGAAAGGGTGAGCCGCCCAAGCTTCACGATGCCTCCGTCCAGGGGTTGTCCAGTGCGGCGCGCAGCAGCTCCTGGGCGGGGACCGGCGGTGGAACCTCGTCGTCGACTTCGTTGAGCAGCCGGGTGAATGCGGCGACCGAGGCCCGTGCATCAGCATCGTTGAGCCCTTCGCGGGCCAGGTAGGCGCGGAACGCGTCGGGCAGATCCGGTTCCTCGCCGGGATCGAAGTCGAGTACGGCGTCGGTGGCCGCTTCCTCGACCAGTGCGGGCTTGACGATGACTGCGTGTGGAACGATCTCGGCGATCTTCTGGTGGAGCGGTACGCCGGGCTCCTCGCCGCTGATCCGCGGATGGAGGAAGGTGCCGTCGTACTCGGCCGCTTCGGCCCTGAGCTGTTCGAGGGTTCCCTCGAACCGGGCCAGCCGGCGGGCGCTGGTGAGCTGGCGGGTCCGCACCCGTACCTGCCGTCCGGGCTCCGCGTCGACGATGACGACGCCCTTGGACTGGTCGGCTTCGCTGAAGTCCATGGCAAGCGGACTGCCCGCGTAGCGGGCGGTGAGCGTGCCGCTCCGTACCGCCTGCGGGAGATGAATGTGCCCGAGAGCTGTGTAGGACACGTCCGGAAGGTCTTCGACAGCGATCTCGAAGGACTGGTCCGTGGTCCGCTCGCTCTTGGAGCGGTCGGCGCCTGTGACGTACACGTGAGCGGTGAAGAAGAGGACGTCCCGCTCGGGGTCGTACTCATCCCGCATGGCCTTCACCAGCCCTGCCTGCAGCCCACGCATTCCCCTGGCGTAGTCGCCGTACGACGGGTCGGCGGAAGACCGCTGCCAGAACCGGTTCGGATGCACGAACGGCAGTGCGGCCAGGCGGATCCGCTCCTGGCCGCCGCAGGCGTCGAACGTGAAGACGCCTCCTTCGTCCGCGGGCCGATACCGGCCGACGAAGAACAGGCCCCGCCCCACGGAGGGCCCGGCCAAGACCTCGAAGAACTCGAAGAACGCGGGGGAGTCGTGGTTGCCCGCCACGACCACGGTGGGGGCGATCGCGGCCAGTTCCGTCAGCGTCCGCGTGGCACGGACCAGGTCCCGGGCGGAAGGCCGGGCGGAGTGGAACAGGTCGCCGCTGTGGACGATCAGATCCGGCTGGGTTTCGCGGGCGATCGCCACGATCTCGGCTAAGACGGCGTCGAAATCCTCGGTACGTGGATGCCCGAACAAGGTGTGGCCCACATGCCAGTCAGAGGTGTGGAGCAGTCTGCTCATGCCTTCATGCGCCCTTTCGGAAGCGAGGCGTAGGAGGGCACCGGTGGTGCCTTACGAGCCCGGGACTGTACACGAAAATCACAGGGCAAAATGAGGCAACATGAGGGCCTGCTAGCATGCGGCCATGCATGAGCACCTGGTCGCACTCGAAAAACGCATGCAGCAGCTGCAGCAGGAGATCCGCCAGGCGCTCACCCAACACGAGACAGCCCAAGCAGAGATTCTGCGAGCAGAACTGAAGCGAATTCAGCTGGCCTGGGACGTCCTGTGCAGCCCGGACGGCACCGCCGACAACACCCAGCCGGAGCCCGCCACACCGCAGACACCCGAACACAGCTGGGAGGGCCGGCCCGCCCGCGAACAGGTCCGCGAAGCACTGACCCTCCTCACGGTCCCCGCTTCACCGAGGCTGCTCAGCCAGGTCCACCAGGCCTTCTTCTCCGGCCCGCTGAACACCGCCCGCCTAACCACCCTGCGCCGCGACGAGGAACGCTCCTTCCGCTCCACCCCCTATGCGCGCCCTTACTACATCTGCTCCGCTCTGACGTCGGACCTGCTCTCACCGGCCCGAGCTCTGCTCGCCTTGAGTACCTGGCCGCTCGAGCAGCGGATCGTGGGACCGCTCACCCAGCGAGTCCACTTCCTCACCTCGGCCCTACGGCTCGCGGACGCCGCCGAAGACCTCGCCGGTGACGCAGAACTGCCGCAACACGCACGGCAGCTCCTGATGTCCTACAGCCGCAATCTCCACACCCACACAAGCCGCCGGCCGCTCGACCTGGATGCGCTGCGCCAAGCCGCAGCAGCCGAACTCGAGATCCACGCCGACGACGACGCCGACACCCGCACCGAAGCGGCCCGCCGGGCCCGTCGGAGCCTCGGCGACGTGGAACAGCATTTCGGCAACACCCTGCGCGACGTCAACCGCCAGCACCGCGCCTCGTAAACCGCCCCTACGACGCACGACCTGTGCTCTGCACACTCAAGGAAGACAGTGAGTTCGCTCGACGCACGACTGGGCGCATTACGCGGATCAGGCCCGCCCCTCCCACACACCGCACGAACCCTGGGAGCCCTCACCGCAAACCCCAGATGCGACCGCCGCTCCATCCTGGACGCCGCCGGCATCGACAAAGACGCCCTCGCCACCCATCTCGGCCTCCCCCGACCACTCAGGAAATCCCAGCTCGCCCTCGACTACGGCATCGCCTTCGAACGCCAGGTCACCGACCAGGGCGCAGCCGCCCTGGTGGCGCTCCTCCGCCAAGCCCTCAAACTGGCCCCGTCCGCGGCGACCTACAAAGACGTCAACAGCGTCGGCAGCGACAACGACAAATCCCCCCTGGGCCTTCGCCACGCCTACACCAGCACACGCATCCTCAGCGCAGCCCATGGCAGGGCCGACCCCTGCAACCTGCTCGACCATCCCGTGCTGAGCCTGACGGTCGCCGGCCGCCAGGCATACCTCGAGCCCGATGTGATCGCCTTCCACGACGAAGGGGTCTTTTACGTCGTGGAAGTCAAATCCTTCCCCGTCATCCACGGACGGCCCGACCCGATGAAGGCCGCCGCAGCACTGACCCAGGCCGCCGCCTACGTCCTGGCCCTGCGCGAGCTCCTCACCGGCGACGGCCTTTCAGCAGAGCGTGTCTCCGACACCGTGGTCCTGGTCAACCCGCTCAACTTCACCCGCCGACCCACCGCCACGCCCTACAACGCCGCCAAGCAGATCCGCCACCTCAGCCGCCACCTCAACAGACTCGAGCGACTGCCCGCACTGGTGGACGACCTCCCTGCAGACACCACCTTCGACCTGCAGCCCGGCGCCGACGGCAGACCGACCCGCCCCCACGGTGAACTCACCGACGCACTTGCCACCACACAGCCCCACTACACGCCCGCCTGCCGCCACCACTGCGAACTGGCCCCCCACTGCCGCACCGAGGCCCGCAACCAGGGCAGCACCGGATTCCTGGGTCCCACAGTCCTCAACGACCTGGCAGGAATCGACACCATCGCCACCGCCCTGGCCCTCACCGACGGACACCTCAACCCATCACGGGACCAAAAGGACACCGTCCGCGCCCTGCGTCACGCACAGCGCGTCCGCACAGACCTCCAGAAAGGCAGCACATGAGCCTTCTGGCCTCATACCTGCGAGCATGCGCCGCATCCACCGGCAACGCCCAGCGTGCCAGCCGACTGCGCCACCTCCACCTCAGCGACCAGCCACTGATGCTGATCACCCTGAAACGAACAGGCCCCGCAGCACGACCGCTGGCCGTCATGCTAGGCACCGATCCGTACCACCCGGAGCTCCTGGTCGCACCTCCCTCAGGAAGCACCGCCCCCATGCTCGCCGCCCTGGCCGACACCGTCATCGCCTACATCGACACCCGCCGGCAGCGAAGCGAGAACCTGCCAGCCACATCCGGCAGACCGGCACGCAAGCGGTACACCGACGCCCCGCAGATCCTCGTGCCCAACCCCCAGACAGTGGAACACCTCAAAACGCTTGGGGCCGACCTGAGACTCCGCCGCGTCGACGACGAGACACCCGGCTCCCGATCCGTCCAGCGCCTGGGACACTGGCTCACCTATCTCACCGACCGCGCACACGACATCCCCGGGTCGGCCGCCCTCATCCCCATGACCGGCTTTCTCGGCATGCACTGGATCACCGGCCAAAGCCCGCTAGAGGACAACGACCTCGCCACCCTGCTGGCATGGATCGACCCACCTCGTCACGCAGACTCCGGGCGCGACGCCGCAGACAAAGCAGCGGACCCCGCCACCCACCGTCCCGCAGGGCCAGCTACCGACGCCGCCTTCGACAACGACCAACTCGCACCCCTGTTCCACGCATACGCCAGGGCCCGCGGCCAGGACCAGACCCGCATCATGGAAGAACTCAACCGCCTGCTCACCGCCTACATGCGTCCCACCTGGGAGCTCATGTGGCACGCCTACACACTCCTGCAGGCTCTCCCCGAAGCCAAGAACACCACACGCCGATGGGACCTTGAGCGCACCGCATTCACCGAAGAATGCACCTACCTGGACCAGGACGGACGACCCCAACCAGCCCGCGAACAAGCCGCCGCCACCGCCGCCCGCCTGGCCCGTATGGAACACGCGGCCATCACCTTCGCCGCCGAACGCGCCGCAGATGACCCCTTCGTACGGGCAGAACTGCGCACCACCGGTGAGGCATTCGCAGGCCACGTCACCACGCTCGAACCGGAACACACCCTTCGCGGGCCCACCGGCCGAGGACTGTGGCGCCCCCGGTTCTCGCTGGCCACTTCAGACCCCGTGGTCCTGGATCCCGGCCGCGCCCTCGCCTGCCACACCCACCCCGGCGCCCGCTACAAAATCCGTACGATCACGCACCCGGACGGCGACACACCGGCCGAGACAAACGGCGAGACACTGGTCGAGGTCGAGATCACCGCAGGCATGGGCACCGTGACCCGCCCCAACCACGCCGTTCTGCCCGAACCAGGTGCTGTCCTCGTCTTCACCCTCGCACCTGACCACTACCGGATGCCGGAATTCCCCACACGCGACCAGACCCCCTGGACCCACGGAGGCCCTCCCGCCGGCCATCCGCACGGCAGAGACGTGGAACGGAGCGAGGACAAGCCGTGACACCGCCCCGCATGCCGTCCGCGCAGCAGCAGGCGGAAAACGCCACCCGCGCCGTCCTGGAACAACTGCCCACCCTCGCCCATCGCGGGCTCGTCGTAAAGGCCCCACCTGGCGCCGGGAAGACCACCCTGGTCGCCCAGGCCGCCGCCACGCTCACCCGGTCCAGCAGCCCCTGCCCCGTCATCGCCCAGACCAACAGCCAGGCCGACCACCTTGTGCGGCGATTCACCGACGACCACCCTCATCTTCGAATCGCCCGGTTCACCGGAGTCGACCACACGGCCCCCCACGACCTGCAGGCACACTCCGGCATCCATGTGAGCACCCGCATCGAAGACCTCGAACCAACTGCGGACATCATCGTGGGAACGGCCATGAAATGGGCCACGGTCACCGACCGACGATGGCCATGGGGGATCATCGACGAGGCCTACCAGATGCGCTCCGACATCCTCCTGAGAACCGCCCACCTCTTCAACCAGGCACTCTTCGTCGGAGACCCCGGCCAGCTCGACCCCTTCTCCACAGTAAAAACCGACCGCTTTGCCGACATGGCCCACGACCCCATGAACAGCGCAGTCGCCGTCGCACTCGCCAACAACCCCGACCTGCCCGTCCACTCCTTGCCTGTGTCCTGGCGCCTGCCGCCCTCAGCCATCCCCCTGATCAGCGAGGCCTTCTACCCCCGCACACCCTTCCAAGCCGGAAGCAACGCATCGGACAGAACCCTCACGTTCCCCAACGCCGGAATGCGCACCCCCGCCGACCGCGTCATCGAGCACGCCGCCCGCACCGGATGGGCACTGTTCGAACTACCAGCACGCACCACTCACCACCTCGACAGCGAAGCCTTCCACGCAGCCCTCCGCATCGCCGAACGGCTGCTGATCCGGGGCGCCACCGCCACCTGCGAGCAAGACCCTGGGGGACACACACTGTGCCCCGGAGACATCGCCATCGGCACGACCCATCGCATCCAGGTCGACCACCTTCGCGCACTCCTGGCCCGCCACTACCCCCGACTCCACGGCATCGCCATCGACACCGCCAACCGGCTCCAAGGCTGCGAACGCAGAGTCACCATCGTCCTGCACCCACTCTCCGGCCGCGGCAATGCCTCCGCCTTCCACCTGGACGCCGGCCGCCTGTGCGTCCTCACCTCACGCCACCGTCACGCCTGCATCATCGTCGCCCGCGCAGGCATCTACGAACTCCTCGACGCCCACCCCTCCAACGACCCCGTACGCCCCGGGCTCATCCCCAAGATCCCCGACGGCTGGGAAGCCCACCACACCGTCCTCGCCCATCTAGCCGAGCACACCATCCCAGCAGCAAGTCGGGACGTGATCCCGATGTGCAGAAGCTGACACCACCCGACAGGAATCGGCAGGACACGATCAGTCGCCGTTCACTACTGTCACATGGGAAAGGATGTGGACATGGCACTGGTCAAAAAGGGATCGCGGCTCATCAACGTGGACGGCACCGCCTACCGGTGGCGACTCCGTGGACGGCCGACCTACGACCAGGGACTGGTCCGGTCACCCCTCACCTACGCGGTCGAACACGCTGACACTCCCGGCACCACACTGGTGGTCACCACCAACCAGCCGCACCCAAGCAACTGGTTCGGAACACAGGGCAGCCCGATCCTGCCCGCCCGGGTGGCTGACAACATCCGCACCGCTCTCACTGACGGCTGGACGCCGGAGAGCCCTGGCTCGCCATTCCACCTCGACCAGTCAGCGGGCTTCGTCGCGTCCCACTGACTCACCCCGCGCTCAAGGACTCACCGACCCAGCGATCGGTGAGTCCTTCTGCTTTCCGCTCCCCACTTTCCCCAGTTGGTTCACTTCGTGAACCAACTGGGGCGAAGAGCAGCAGTGGGGAAAATTCGAGATCGGCATCACCCCCGGTCGGCTGGCAGCCCGACCCTTCGTGGCCGCCTCCCCCTCCGGCTGGCAGCTGTGGTTGGCTGAGTCTCCCGAAGCGGCTGCGGTAGCCGGTGCCATTCCCCACCAGTACGTGCCTCAGCCGGAGGCTCCTGCCGAGAGCAGTTGGACTTGGGGAATCCTGACCACCTCCGACACGGATGCCCTGCCCGGCCAGGACTTCACTCAAAGCCGTCTGAAAGGGCAACTCCCGTACATCTGGCAGGCAATGACGCTAGACATGAGTCATGTCAGCAACAGCGCGCTCACGTCCTCTGATTGCCGTTGTCGGTAGTGCCGACGCGACACGCACCTTCAACCCGCCGCTTCGCGGTGCGGAGGGGGCTCCTGAGGCATGCCGAACCTTGGGGGCAGAGTTATACCGTGCCGGATGCGATCTGGCGGTCTTCTCCAGTAAGAGCACCTACATCGAGGCAGATGTCGTCCACGGCTATGCCGAGGCCGGCACAGCCGATGCCCCCGGCAACGTTTTCGCTTACCCGCCGCGCCATAAGGCCGTTGACTTCGCTCTGCCGCCGGACAGCGCCGTCACGGTCCAGACCGTCAGAGACACAAGCGGAGAGTGGGAGGTGTCGTACTACCGGACCCTGCTGAACTGTGACGGGGTCCTGTTGGTAGGCGGAGGCCAGTCGACCCGCGTCGCAGGGATCGTTGCCCTGTCCCAGGGAATCCCCCTGCTGCCGGTCGCGGCGTTCGGTGGCGGGGCGAGCCAGGTCTGGGTGAACCTCGACAAGGCACGCAACGGTACAGACGATGCCGACATCGCTCTGATGGGGGATGACTGGCAGGTTGATGCGGCGCCCAGGCTGGTCGCCTGCTTGCTGGAGCAGCGTGCCCGTCGGCAGGCCGCCGAAGTCGTGGCACAGCGCGACAGCCGATGGGCAGCCTTGCGTGTGAACGCCAGCCTCATGCTGTCTGTCCTGTGCATGCTCTTGTCGATCGCTGCGATCGCGTTCGCCCCGCCGGCTGGTCCGGCATCGGCGCGGAGTCTGTCGGTTCTTCTTGCTGCTCCCTTGATCGCATCCGTCGCTGGAGCACTCATCCGCCATTCCTTCGAGAGCGGATCCACATCTTTGCGGGCGGCGGTCCGTGGCCTGGGAGCGGGTCTCGTCTCAGTTCTCCTCTATTGCGCATCCCAGTTGCTGACCCTGCCGACCCTGCTGGACGCGCTCGACGTGAGGCGTCTGCTGTTCTTTACGGTGCCGCTTGGCTTCAGCGCCGGATTCACCTTCGATCTTGTTTTCGAACGCTTGCGGGCTGGGGCGGGGCCAACAGTACCGCCGGGTGTCGACCCGCTGGCTGGCTCAGCCCCCGCACCTGCTGTGGGGAGCACAGGCTCGGCGGCGCCTCAGACGGAGTCCGCTCCGCCGAGGTGAGGTTACTTAGGTGCGCCTATCTTTTTCGAGCGCGGGGTAAGCATCAGGGAGCAGCTAGTGAGGATCACTTGCGTGGATTCATCCATAATTGCGCCGTGAGTCAAGGTCCGCTGCGAAGGGGGATGTACGTGCATGGATGAGTTGCTGTCGCCTGCGCTGCTGGTCCGGGTTGCGCTCGGTGTCATCCGAGGAGGGGAGGCCGAGCGGGAGGCGTGGGACCGGTTAGCCGAGCTCGTGGCGAAACCCGCCGCAGATCGGCCCGAGGCCCCACCTGCTGCCCAGCAGGAACTCCGTGCGTTTGAGGCAGTCCCTACGAGCGCCGCTCGGGCTGAAGAGCTCATTCATGCCCTTGGGCAGCGCGCCCGCAAGGAGAGTGCTTTCGACGAGGCATTGAACGCGTGGGTAAGCGACGCCCGGCACCGGTCCTACACCCACAACCACGGAAGCGATGAGAGAGGAGCATCGCTGCACGGGTCGGTTGTCCAGGCGGGCGCCGGCAATCTGGTTACGTTCGTCACCTACGGTCCGCAGCGGCATCCCCTCGATTCCTAGGTTGCAGGCTGCCGGCATGCGCCCCGTCGGCAGTGTGCCCAGCACTCGCCTTCGGAGGGCTATTTAGTCCTCACGCACAGCCTCTCTCAACCGCATGGCCTCCTGGAAGACGGCTCGGGCTTCCCTGTGCTCCCCCGCATCGTTGAGCAGGTCACTCAAAAGGAGCAGCGAGTCGAAGAGGCCCGTAGTGTCACGGCCATGGCGAAACGACTCGGTGGCAGCTCGCAAGTAGTCCAAGGATGAACTGTCGCCTGCGCTGTGTGCTGCACGCCCCAATGCGTGAAGCGCCCGTGCCCGCGAGGTGATATCTCCCAATGCCGTATGGACTTCGGCACTGTAAGACAGTGCACTGTGCGCTGCCTCGACGTCCCCTACCTCCACGTACGACAGCCCCAGATTCAGAAGAGCCTCCGCGAGCGCACGCTGATCCCCAGCAGACCGTAGCTCCGCCACCGCTTGGGAGAGTGCGTAGATTGCCTCGTCGGTCCGCTCCAGACGCCGAAGAGCGTTGCCGACGTTGTTAAGGCACTGCGCGGCCGAGGACCTGTCTCCAATCGTCAGATACCTGTCCCGAGCCCGCTCCAGTTCCAGCAAGGCTGCTCCGTCCTGCTGACTCTCCAGCAGTGCCAGCCCAAGGTTGTTGCCGGCTCGAGCCTCGCCTCCTACATCGCCGAGCTCGCCGTAAGCTGTAACGGCCTTGGCGAACAGGCCTCTCGCTTCTTCGAACTGGCCGACCTCGAGCATTGCCCGCCCCAGACTTTCCAGCACATCAGCATGTCCCGGTGCCTTGCCCATCTGTCCGACTCGCAAGGCAGCTAGTGCCAACGTCTCCATACCTTCCTCAGTGCGCCCCGTTCGCAACTGGGCTGTTCCAAGCGTGGTGAGCAGTACGGCGTTCTCATGCAAGGACACCTGATCTTGCTTCGATAGAGCCTGAGCTTGGCTCAGTTGAGTCAACGCCTCATGAGGCTTGCCCTGCTCCAGCAGAGCGATGGCCAGGTTGCTGAGGATCTGTACTAGGGCAGTGCGCTCGCCGATCTCGGTGCACCGCGTCGCCGCATCGCGCAGGATGCGGACCGCATCCTGCAGCCGTCCTCCCATAAGAAGCGTGGCGCCGAGGTTGCTCATCATCAGCGCGTAAGCCGCAGAGCGTTCGTCGGCCTTGTCGCCGAGCTGTGCCGCGTCCCGCAGCGCCGACATGGCAGCGTCGAAGTCCCCAGTCGTGGCCATGGCGACAGCGAAGTTGTTCAGTGCTGCGGCGCGCGTGTACTGGTTCGCGCCATCAGCGGCTGGCGAGCTGAGTACCGCGTTCATGATGCGCATGAGGTCATCGAACTGCCGGGTCTGGGTCAAGAACTCGGCCAATGCAAGGGCGATGGCAGCCCCGGTTGAGGCCAGACCCTCGCGCAGGCATGCATGGACTGCCGCCACGAGATTCCTGCGCTCTCGCTCCAGCCATTGCACTGCCTGCCTACGTGACGAGAAGGCGATTCGGGGCGCCTCGTGCTCGTCCCGGGTCCAGGCGTCGGCCTCTCGTGCGTGCTGCTCGTAGAACCCCATCAGGCGCCTGAGAGCGAGTGACCGTTCTTCCTTACTTGTCTGCAGGCGGCACTGATCCGCCGCGAACCGCTTGACGATTCCGTGCATCCGCCAGCGGTCAACGTCGTGATGAGCGAGACGTTGCAGCAGATGCAGCCTGAACAGTCTGCGCAGCAGATAATCCGGAGAGGCTCCTAGCAGAGCAAGAGCCGAAGCCTCGCTGAAGTCCTCACCAGGCAGGAGACCTAGGAGACGGAAGGCAGCAGCCTGCGCAGTAGTGAGCTGCTTGTAGGCCCACTCAAGAGCCGCTCGTACAGAGTGATCGGCATCGGAGAGGGCGTCAGCCAGGACTGCAGACCTTTCCAGTCGCTCGACCAGTGAGGCCGGCGTCAGCGTCGGTTCTTTACGGAGAAGGTCAGCAGCCTGGACCAGCGCCAGCGGATGTCCTCCGCACAACTCGCCCAGCATCCGTGTTGCCGCGGGGTTTTCCTCGAGCCTGTTTCTGCCGTCAGCTCCTGGTGGTACTGCCTTGGCCAGCAGGCTCACAGCATCGGCCGTGTCCAAGGGGCCCACCACAGTCCGCGCTGCACTGCGCAGTCCATGGGAGCGAGTGGTGATCAGAACCGACAGCCCCGGAGCGAGATGGGTCAGCGGGGCGTCACCGACGGATGGCGTATCGTCCAGAACCAACATGACAGGCTCACGCCCCGCGCCGGTCACCTGGTGCATGAGCGCCGAACACATCACCCAGGGATCCTCGGCCGAGCTGATTCCCGACTCGGGTACGCCCAACGCGCGCAGGAGTACATCAGCAGTAAACGGGCGTCCACGCAGACTGAGCCAGAGAACTCCGCCGGGGAACCATCCGCGGCCCCTGCCTGCGTGCACTGCTGCTGCTGCCAAAGAGGTCTTGCCCACACCCGGCATCCCCATCAGGACGGCAACCCGTCCCCGGTCCTGTGCGGAGTCAGACCAGTAGGAGAACAGCCGTTGCAGCGTGGAAATGCGCCCGGCAAAGGAAGACTGTTGCTTCGGTAGGTCACTGCGCACAGTCAGCTTGTGTGGAGGCTCAGCGGCCACAGCCCTCGCGATTGTCGTCTCACATGCCACGGATACGGCATCGGCTGATACTGCGGCAGTTTCCCGCCGACCTGTAGCAGCGTGCACGAATGATGCCCGTTCCATGAGCGCTCGGGCGGCCGGCCCCAGACCCACCAAGCCTGCCTCAAAGGGCGCGCCCGTAGCCACCAGCAGTAACGGAGCGAGGGCGCGATCATCAAGCACCTGAGACAATGCGCGCGCCACATCCTCTCCGTCGGCTTGGCGCAGGCATATATCAAGGTCGTCGAGCCACAGCACGGTATGAGAGCCGATCCGGTCCTCAGTGATGGCTTCCAGTAGCGCCTTCGACCGATCGATCAGGGGGGGAGCCCACACCCACCAATCGCTCAGAGCCTGCCGGACAGCCTCCCACGCAGCCCGTGTCCGTCCACTGGAACGCTTGCCTGCCACGACGATCAACTGGCTGCGCTCGGAGGCCTTGCTCATCAGCAGAGGGAGCAGCAGATCACTGGCACGCGGCATGCGCGGAACGAGGTCAGTCTGCACCCGCAGATCCGGTGTCATGTCGGATGAAATAGTGCGGGCCACGGGCTTGATCCGCGCTGCGATGCCGAATCTCAACGCGTCGTGATCTCGAAGCTCGGACACTCTGCTACCCAAGAGGCCACGATGCGGAGTCCCGCCGGCAATGCGCGCTGGATAGGGCAGCACCTCGGACGCACCACGAGCAGCCACCTCGTACACCACGCCCCGAGCGGTCCGGACGTAGACGGGAACGTGCGACACCGGCACTGCCATCTGCGCGCCGCGTGGCACACGCACCTTCTGCGCTTCGTCCAACATCCTTGCGTCACCGGCGATCTCAAGGACACGAGGCTGCGTATCCGGCACCAGAATGCCTACAGCGGGCCAGGACGGGTCGCCGATCGTCAGAGACGATCCGTCATGACGCACGGGCACGACCACATCGTCTACGCCAGCAAGGTGTGCAACGCGACTGGTGCCGATTCCCTGCCGCCCGTGCACGTTTGCTTCGTCAGAAAGCACTCCGAAGAGTTCGAGCGCTGTTGGTGTTTGTCTCACCCGTTCCGGAAAGCGCTGCCACGCCCCTGCGAACCAGCGCCGCAGACCTTGGCGGCGCGCTGGAGCATGCAGAGCTGCCTGCAAGGCACGCTCCAGCATCCGATCGATGCTCACGTCCGCGTCGTATGGCTCCAGACCTGCATCCGCGCATACGGCCGCCCACGTCACCTCTTCTTCCAACGCCAGGGCCGGTGACAGATCACGATGGAGACGCTGAATGACCTGACCCGCTCTGCGAACCGGTGCATCCTCCTGACTTTGAGACAGTTCACTGCACAGCAGGTCTCGAAGTGGCCCGAGAAGCTCGCGCTGTATGGCCATGTAATGACCACTGCTGCGTAGTGCCCACGGACCGAACCAGAGGGCGGACTCGGCAGAGACGTTGAGTTCCGGCCGCACCTCAATCCGGATCGCCCTCAGCAGCTCCGGCTCGATGCGCGTCGCGGTGCACAAGGCGATGGCAAGTAACTGAGCAGCCCCGGGAAGGTCGTCAACCTGTGGCGCACCATGAAGCCTCGGCGTGTCGTGTCCGCTCATGACAGAGCCACGTGGACCCGCGCCGTGGTCGTGCATCGGTCCCACGTCAGCACAGGCATCAATGAGCTCAGCCAGTCCGGCCACAACTCAGATGGTGCCGGCACCAATGCCACAGGCATGCACCCGGCCCGCCGGACCAACCCCACCACCCTTCTCCATTCCGACTGCAACCCGGCAGTTGACGTGCTGGCGTTATTCCCGAAGTCGCTCAAGACAACCACCCGCGCACCCTGAGGCGGCGGTTCGTATGGCCGCCACGTCCATCCGGGCCCGGATCCGCTCTGATGCAGAGGCGACTCCGAGAAGTACTGAACGTCACAACCATGGTGCCCAGTCAACGAGCGAATTCGATCGACCAGCTCCCGCTGATCCCGATAGAAGGGCTGCATACCGACGCCGAGGTCGACCAGCACCTGGACCCCGAAGCGCAAGGTGCGCACAGGCTCACGCGGAAGCTGCGACACAGCGTCACCCCGACAGACCAAGTCCAGCAGACGATCAACATCAACTGCCCCTTCCTGCATGACCCTCGAGAGAAGAAGATGCAAACTGGCACTCTCGGAACTCGGCGGCAACAGAGGCTGGTAGGAGAGCTCGGCCTTCGGTGATGGATCCCGCTGCTGCTCGGCGAGCATCGGCTCAGTCCATTGACGCGCAACCGCCTCATCGCCGGTGCTGATTGGACTGAGCACCGGCAAAGGCTCATCCAGCGTCTCAGGCTGCTGATCGCCGCCTTGGGACACAGGGCGCCCCTTCTCCTGTTGTGTGGCTGCAGGTGTTACTAAGGGAGCCGACCGCCGAGCAGGCGCACTGTCTGGCAGCGGCCGCTCAGGTGCGGCCCACGACATCCCGAGGAGCGCCGCGACCCTCCTCAGCTTTGCATGGTCGGCCGGATCAACGTTCAGAGCCGTGACAGCCCTGGCCATGTCAGCGATCCAGTTCTCCCCGCGGGAGTACCGGCTCTGGTTCTGCTGAGACATCATCGCGCTCACCGCCTAAAATGCTGCGGCTTGACAAGGGTCAACCGGCACACGGCGTCCCAGCGTCCTTCCCCGACCGTGAGGTTCAGCGCACGGCATGCCCACAAGGCATCGAGGTACTCGGCAGTACTCGGTTCGCGTACATTGTTCTTGCGGGCATCCTGTCTCACCCTTCTCAGCTCATGTGCCAGAGCTTCGGCCAGTCGCATGTCGCTGTCTTGGACCGTTCCCAGACGCGCCGTCAGATGTGTGCTGGCGATTTCAACCAGCTGCTCGACGGACGAAGGGGGTGTCAGCTCGGCGATCACGCATCGCCTCAGGAAGGCCTGAGGGAGTTCCCTTTCCTCGTTCGTCGTGATGACGACCAAGTGCTGATGGAACGGACGATCCGACACCGTCCCCTGGCTGGGTTCAATGGCCACTGCCGTTCCTGACTCAGCAACCGTGAACCCATGAGTGCCCAGCGGAACGAGCAGCCCGTTCGGGACGTCCGGATCCGCCTTGTCGATCTCGTCGATAAGGACCACTGAATGACCAGGATCTCGACCCTCATTCCGCTCTTCCATAGGGTGCTTGTCCATCTGCAACCCGCGAACCTGTGCGCTCTGACTAACGTGCCGGCGGGCGGACTCCGGTGCGAATGCCCACCACAGAGGGCCGGGCTCGACGTAGGCATCAGGACCCGGCAGCCTTCTGTTCCGCCACGACCGAGACGCTTGCGCGTCGGCTAGCCGGGCCACGCCGTCGTAAGTCCATTGCAGATCGCGGGCTCGAGTCTGAGACGTCACAACGAAGTTGTAGTATCGCCACTTGCGCTGCTCGGCCACAAAGGGTGCCATGGAACTCTTCCCGGAACCAGGTTTCCCCCGCAGGAGCAAGGGTCTTCCAGCAGCAAGCGCCACTTCGACAGCGAGCTGCAAATCATCTGGCATCACGTAGACGAGACCGTCATCCCGATCAGGCACGTCCGCTTGCTCGGCTGTGGAAAGAGTCATGGAAGGAACTCCCTGTTCAGACGGTGAGTCAGCTGGCCTTGCGAACGACGCTGTCCAGTTCCTGCTTGAAGGCGTGCGCACGCATCTCTATCTCCTGGGGAATACACACAGGAATCGCTCGGGAAAGAGACAGATCGTCCAGCACCTTCTGCTCTGGAATCTCCTCAGGGCAAAGCACCACAATCACGAGCCACTCATAGTCAGCGTGCAAGGCATTCACGACACGAGCCACGTCTCCCAGCTCGTAGCCGCGCGAGTCGATTACGAGATACTCGCGTGTCTTCGGACGCGGATGAACCCGCTCAGGGCAGAGCCCCATACCAGGCGGCACTGCGAAGAGTTCTTCCAGCGCCGCGTGACAGCTCTCCATTAGCGCGTCGTAGGGACTGCTCTCGTCGAGTGGCACGTCCTCACAAGCTGGCAGCGCACGAAGGTGATAGGAACGAGGCGCATTGCAGACAGCACGGCTGATGTGCTGCGTCGCCGACCAGTCCGAGTACGCCCGCAGCAGTACGAGAGGGCCGCAGGCATCCGCCTCTGGGGGATGCGGGGGAGCGAAGTGCTGAGAGTCGTCCGGGTCAGCCCATGAGGGGAGCAGCTCATCAGCGAGTTGGAGCAATTGGCCTGACTCGAGCCCCGATCGTAACGCCGCCAGGGCGTCGGGCAATAAACTCGCGCCCGTATCACGCACTAGCTCTCCCGCTCGGAACATCATGTGCGCGAGGAATAACTCAGCGCCCACGCTGGCCCGTACGTGCAACCTGTCAACAGATGAGCACTGCAATTCCTCCGCGGCGTCGCTGAGCGAGTCCGCGTCCCGTACCCGAGCACTGCGAAGAAAGCTTGCAATGCGCTTAGTCCACTTGAGGAAACCCTGATCGCCCGGTTTCCCGGCAACGGGCGCGAACTCATCAAGAATCCAATCGATGATCCGCTCGGTGAGGGCCTCTTGTGGCAGCGGGTTCCTCTCGCGCTGGCCGAGTTCGGCCTGCAAGGCGAGTAGTGCGCCGAAACCACGCCTGCGGGCCCTGGCCGTGTCCTTCGTCCCGATGAAACACGGAAGCACCGTACGCAAGCTCCGCACGACGTGCCGCGACATCAGCACATCAGCTTCCCGCCGTACCCAGTCCGACTCCTCGATGGTCTGCGGACCCAGCAGCACGACTGCGGCATCACAGAGATACATCTCTTCGAACAAGGCTGGATTCCAAGACTCGCCGACCCGCAACTTCTCGACGTCCACGAACACGTCGTAGCCGCGCTCGGAGAGCCGGGGTTCCAGGATGCTGAGCGCGCGTGCGACCTCCGGGTCCTTGCCGCTCCCGTGACTGACGAAGATCTTCAGCGTGCCCCCCGATTTCCCCGCCGCGATCTCGCGAACGATCGCGGCACGCTCTGTCCAGATGCCCTCTACGCCGATTGTTGCTCGATCTCGTGCGCCTGGGCAGGCGGTTGGTTGAGATCGTATGCCAGCCCCGCGTCAGGCCGGACCGTCCCGCATCGCGTAGGCGCGCTCTCCACAGGCAACACAGTTGGAGACATGCAGGCCGGCCGCACCGCTCAGCAGCGATGACGTGTGCTGTCTACGGCTGTTGATCTGGATGACGGACCAGCCCTTCGCCTTCATGGGTCCGTCAGCCAGGTCACTACCACTGTCGGGCGACACGAGATTGACAGTGATCGGCGACACGGAGTGTGTCAGTGGACCGGCCATGCCGGCTCAAACGAACCGGTACTGCGCACCGCTCATCCGGCAGCCGCACCGTTCAGCGAGTCCCCTTCGCTGTCGTTGAGGAGCCGACGGACTAAGGGTTGTCCCGTATAAGGCTGTGAGCTGAGAGGTCGGTCGGCGCTACTGTCGACCGATGGAGTTTGAGAAGTCGAACGGGTGCCCGCTTCATGGCGGTGGGGCGGCCGCCCAGAGCCTCGTGGGACGCCTGCTGGTGGAGGTCGTCGGATCGCGGCATGTGTATGGCAGCGATGCCCCTGCGGGGCCGCTGGACGTGTGGCTGGTCGATGACCGGGGTGCCACCGTTCACGTCACGACCGGATCGGACGGGTGTCTGATCGTCGAGGAGTCGGAGCCGCACACCGGCTACGACATGGGCGACTGGGGACGCGTCACCGTGGCTGCGATCGGCAACGAGACACCGTTCGCAGATCACATCGGGGAAAGCATTCTGGCGGTGCGGGAAGAGCACGAACCGAACACCGGACGCGTTGCTCTGGAGCTCTCATTCCCCAGAGGTCGCGTCCGCTGCGAGAGCTGGGCTGAGGATCTCCGCCTGACCCTGATGTGATGATCTTGCTGTGGCTGGTGTGATCACGGCGTCGGAGCCGTCCTGGATAGCCCCGTTCACCGGGCTGAGCCCGCGGCAGTTCGGGAAGCTGGTGACGGTGCTGCGGCGCGAGGGCGCGGACACGGCCCGCAGAGGCCGGCCGTGGAGCCTTCCGCTGGAGGACCGGGCCCTGCTCGTCGCGGCTTACTGGCGCACGAACCTGACCATGCGGCAGCTCGCCCCGCTGTTCGGGGTCTCGAAGTCGGCGGCGGACCGGATCATCGATCACCTCGGGCCCATGCTCGCCCTCCAGCCCCGCAAGCGGTTCGCCAAGGGCACCGTGCTCATCGTGGACGGCACCCTGGTCCCCACCCGCGACCACGCCATCGCCGAGCGGTCGAAGAACTACCGGTACTCCACCAACCACCAGGTCGTCATCGACGCCGACACCCGCCTGGTCGTCGTGGTCGGCCGGCCGCTCGCCGGAAACCGCAACGACTGCAAGGCGTGGGAGGAATCCGGCGCCAAGGCCGCCGTCGGCAAGACCCTCACGATCGCCGACGGCGGCTACCCGGGCACCGGACTCGTCATCCCGCACCGCCGCAAGCGCGGCCAGACCGAACTCCCGGCCTGGAAAGAGGAACACAACAAGTCCCATAAGCAGGTCCGAGCCCGCGTCGAGCACGTCTTCGCCCGAATGAAGAACTGGAAGATACTCCGCGACTGCCGCCTCAAGGGCGACGGCGTCCACCACGCCATGCTCGGCATCGCCCGCATGCACAACCTCGCCCTCGCAGGATAGGCAAGCGGGCCACACAGCGGCCAACCACACCCGAGGCGACCCGAAGATCATTTACGGGACAACCCTTAGCCGAACTCACCGGCACCGAGGCCCCCAAGTCCCGCAACCGGTTCCACATCACCAACCGGCTCCTGGACCTGCTCGCCCACCCCCGCCGCCTGGTCGTCGTCGACGAGGCCCAGCGCCTCAACAGCGACTGCATCGAACTGCTGCGGCACCTGCACGACGAGCCGAAGACGAACTTCGCCCTCCTCTACGTCGGCGGCGACGGCTGCTGGGAGGTCCTCTCCCGCGAACCGATGCTCCGCTCCCGCGTCTTCCGCCGCCTGCCCTTCCGCCCCCTGTCCGCCGAGGAAGTCCCCGCCCTCATGCGCGACTACCACCCCATCTACGCGGAGGCCGACGACACGCTGCTGAGGCAGATCGACGAACTGTACGGACAGGGCACCATGCGCGACTGGGCCGCCTTCACCCACACCGCCGCCAGCCTCTGCCAGGACGCCGGCCGCGCCCGCATCGACACCGAGGTCATCGACAACGCCCTCACCCTCCTCGGCGGCGGCGTGTATGCCTGACACCGCCCCCGCGGTCCTCAACCGCGACCTGCCGACCGGGCCCCGCCTGGTCCTGGTCGCCAACCCCGGCGACGACCACCGCATGGTGCGCCGCCTGGCCGCCGTCGAAGGCCCCGGCCGCCTCGTCGTCCGCCCCACCCCCGGCGGCCGCGTCAGCGACCTCGCACTCGACATCCTCACCGCCACCGGCCGCAGCCCCTCCGCCCTGCTCGCCGACCGCATCCCCACCTCCGACGCCTGGGCCCAGGCCGCCGCCCAGCTCACCGCCGACCAGACCCGCCACCTCGTCGTCGACCGCGCCCACCGGCTCCCCGGCGACGCCCTCGAACTCCTCGCCGACCTCGGCCGCCGCGCCGGCGCCACCGTGTGGCTGATCTGGCCGACCACCGAGGACGACAAGCACGTGCCCGCACCGCTGCGCGCCTTCCGCGACGCCGGCTACCGCCTGGACGCCATCGACTTCCGCGCCTTCATGCGCGAGCTGCCGCCCCCGCCGCGCGTCCTGACCGGCGGCCTGCGCGCCGACGCGGAAACCCCGTGGGCCGAAGGCACCGGCCCCGCCCTGCCCATGCAGGACTTCCCCGTCTTCCTCGCGCACTGCCGCGAGAAGCTCCCCGGCAACACCTTCACCGCCGTACGCGCCGTCTACGACCGCGAGGTCCACCTCGCCGACCAGTGGCTCACCCGCCGCGGCCTGACCGGCCACCACACCCACCCCGGCAGCCCGAGGCACACCCGCGCCTTCGCCGCCCGCCTCACCTTCCACCTCCGCGACCACCGCATCGGCCCCGCCCCCGACCAAGCCCACGCCCTCGCCCGGCTCCGCGGCATCCAGACCGCCCTGTTCCTCCGCGGCTACCTGCTGCGCTGGCAGTACGAGACCCTCGGCGCCGGCCCCACCACCCGCCTGCTGTCCCAGCTCACCGCCCGCGTCTGCGACAAGCTCCGCGCCGCCGCCACCATCGAAGACGCCGCCGCGACCGCCCTGTCCATCCACCTCTCCCACGGCCCTACCGGACTCGGCCTGATCACCTGCGGCAACACCGCCCCCGACGGCCACACCATCCACCTGCCGGTCACCGGCAGCCCGTACATCTCCGAGGAGACCCGCTTCCTCACCGTGCCGTGGAAGTGGCGCAGCCACCGCCACCGCCCCATCGAACTGTCCGCGCTCGACGTCCTCCACCTCGAATCCGACGACCCGGTCCTCCTGCCCGACCACGTCGCCCCGCTCATCGCCGCCCACCTCGCCTACCGCCGCCAGCAGGGCGCCACCGACTCCGACCCTCTGTTCGTCCACCCCGACAGCCCCGGCGTCAAAAGCCCCGAGCCCGGCCTACGCGAAGCCGTCCTCCGCACCTGCCACCGCATCCACCTCAACCCGGCCTGGCTCCACCGCTCCCACTGCCGCCACGGCGACGAGGACCAGCGCGACGCCCAGCAGGCTGGATGGATGCATCACCGCGGCCTCGACCTCATCCCCCTCAGCGACCACGTCCGCAGCCGCCTGTGATCAGCAACGATGCCGCCTTCGGCCCCCGCCCCGGCCGCCAAGGACCCCGACGCCACAAGACGGCCCCCAAGAACCACGTCCTCAAGCGGCGACTGCTCGCCGCCGGCATGACCGCCTGGCAGCTCGCCGACCTCCTCGGCGTCCACGAGCACCAGATCGACCTCGCAGAACTCCCCGACCTGCCCGTCCGCGTCCTACTCGAACTCGCCCGCCGCCTCGACATGAACCCCGCGGACCTCATGGCGGGGGCGGACGACCTCTTCGAGCGGCCCCGCCAGCGCGAAGTCCTCGACCGGCGCCCGCCCGGCGCAGCCCGCGACGCCCTCACCCTGATCACTGCGCTCGCGCACGCCGACGGTCCCCTCACCGCCGACGGCATCGCCCTCGCGCTCACCTGGAACAGCTTCCGCCTGACCGCCGCTCTCGACCACGCCCGCACCCATCCCGACGCCGGCGGGGCGCTCGCCCTCCGCCACGTCCCGCCGGACGGCTACACCGCCGCCCCGCGCCTCGACGTCCTGCGGCCCGACCAGGCCGACGCCGTCACCGGACGGAAGAACCCCCGCCCCGACATCCGCGGCCCGATCCAGCCCGTCGAGGCGGAGGTCCTCCTGCGCGTCTGGGTCGACGGCGGTATCGACACCGGCGACGCCGCCCAGCGCCAGGCGCTCGAAGACCTCGCCGCCGCCGACATGGTCACCCGCAGCGACCTCATCGACGTCCTGCCCGACCACGTCGCGTACAGCCTGCGGATGCTCTCCGAGCCGTCACCGCCTACTGACACACCTCATGTCGCCGACCACTGACATCTCACGTCGCGACCCACTGACGTTCTGACGTCGTCCGACAACCACGATCGCGCTTTGGTTGATGAACCGATCCATCCACCGCCCTGGGGCGCTGAAGGGGCGCAGCGACTTCCATCAAACGGGCAATTCAACTATCTGGTACAAGCCAAGTTCACTGTGACGGATGGTGCTCCAGGTGCTCTGGCGGTTACGTTCATGACCGTTCGTAAGGGATCTTGCATCGGCTGACCACCGGGCGATCCCCAACCAGAGCGCCCAGGGGGAGAATTCACCATGAAATCAGCACTCACCGATCGCTAACTGAGCCGCAGCGCCCGGCGCCACGCCGTTCGACGTTCCTCGGCGTGCCCCGCTTACGCCTGCTCACCCGCCGCCGTGCTGGATCTTCTGCGCGCTCTGACCAAGCCAGAGACTGATCCGTTTGCCGCGGCCTTGAACCTTCACGCCTTCACCGGATGACGCCTGCCGACCGCTGCCGGTCCGCTGCCGGGCTGTCGGCCTTCTGCATGAGTCACCCACGCATTCACACCGGTTGCCTACGCGCGCATGCCCATTCCACGTGTGCGCCGCAACCGGCTCCTGAAACGAGAGAAGACGATCTCTATGCCCCCTTCCCCACGCGTGCTTGCCGCCGGCTTAGGCCTGACCGCCCTGCTCGCCCTCGGCGTCAATCCGGCTCACGCCGCCGCTCCTCAGCAGCCATGCGACATGACTTACGCAGGCAACATCGGCTCCTACGCCATGACCTGCAGCGAACCCGGCGAGCCGATGATCGGCGGATTCGCCACCTGGAGAAACGTCCCCATCGCCTTCGACAAGGTCGACACCCCGAACACCACCGTCACCGCGGCGAACTACCTGCGGCTCACCCCCAACACGGAGAGCTCACCGTTCGCCAACAACATCGAGATCGGCCTCTACGCCGAGAAGACGGGCAAGACCACCTCGACCTACGGCCCCAAATGGACCGAGCTCGGCAAGAACGGCGGCAAGACCAAGGCCATCACCGCCGGTGTCGACCCGGCCAAACCGGACGGCCGCAACCACACCTACATGCTGCTGCGCCAGTCCACCGGCGACCAGTGGGACGTCCTGTACGACTTCAACACGGTCGGCACCACCACCGATCAGCTGAAGGTCGTCCCCGGGTCCACGAACCGCATCGACACCGGCCTGGAACTCCTGGGGCACCAGTACATCGACGTCCCACAGATCGCCAACCGCATGCAGTTCATGGACGGCAACAAAACATGGCGCCAGGTCGCCACCAAGAACACGGCGAAAGTCGTCACCCTTCCCGCGTGCAGTGCCACCAAGAAGCCGCCGAACTGCATCAACGCGACACTGACCGACAACACCTCCTTCGCCCAGTGGACCGTGAGCAAGCCGCGCAAGCCCGCCACCGTCGCGCCGCCAGCGACCACCTTCATGGCCCCGCCCCTGGCAGGCGCGACCACCTCGCCGGCGGTGTACAACGGCGTCGACCAGACCGCACTTCAGCAGTGCCTGGCCAACGACCCCGACCACTGCCTCGAGACCGTTGCCGGCCTCGCCGAATGCGTCCGCACCATCGGCCAGTGCAACGCCACTTCGGAGCAGGTCCAGGCCGGCCGCCGCCTCTCCGCCCGCAACAGCTCGGAAGTATCCGCCGACACTGTGATCGAGCAGGCAGCGGCAGCTTTCCACGTCGCCCCTGAGACCATCACTGCCACAGCGACCCAGCCGCAGGCTGCCATGACTGCTGACGGGCCAGCGTGGCAGGTGACCTCCACCCAGCCGACACCCGGCCTGCGACCCACCGGCCACACCTACACCGGGTTCACCGCCCTCTACTCCGCTCAGACAGGCCAGCTCCTCGAAGCCTGCTGGGGCGACATGTGCCACGCCGCCTGACCCACCCAACGGCCACGAAAGCCCTGCCCCGACCCAACCGCGGCACCACACCTGCGCACCTCACGCATAGGAGCGACCTTGCCCACCCACCTCACCAAGCGCTGGACACGCGGCATCACAGCCGCATGCCTTCTCAGCGCCCTACTCATACCCGCCACCGCCAACGCCGCTCAGCCGCGCCCCGATGTCACCCCGACGGGCGTCGACTTCGTCGATGCCAGTACCCTCTCGGCGAGCGAGCTGAAGAAGCTACCCGCACCCGTTCCTCTGGCCGAGTACTTGGGAAAGAGCCGTCCGACGCCCAAGCCTCGGACCGCGGCCTTACTGCCGGCGCAGGAACCCGACCTGCGGGCCGAATGCGCCAAACACGAAGCCGAGGCCAAGTCCAAGACCGGCTGGCTCAAGAGCCGCTTCGAAAGCTGCTACAAGCGCCACTACGACCTGGTCCTCCGCGACAGGAACAAGCCCGAGAACACCCGAGGACGCCTCATCTTCGACTCATGGGTCCTGGGCTTCGCCCATGACGGCACCCGCGAGGTTGACTTCGCCGCCAGCGTGGAGAACATCCAGGTCGCCGCCTCAGGGGACGAGGACGCCAAACAGTGGCGCATCGGCCAGCACTTCAGCACCTCCGTCGACGCCACCTCCAGCGACCCCAACCCCCAGCTCACCCAGCCCACCGACACCAAGCGCGATGAACTGCTCGGCGTCTGGGACTCCAGGCCCACCTGGACACTCGTCTACAGCTCACCCGACCTCGGAGCGCAGTACGCACAGGGCAACCTCCAGCGTGTCTTCACCGTGCTGGACATGACCACCACCGTGAACTCGCCCACCGTGGACCCCTACGTTGAGGTCGGCAGCTTCCAGTCCACCTTCCGCTTCGACTACGCCGGCCCCATCGCCGGCAAGTACAAGGGCGCCGTCTTCACCCAGGCCAGGGCCGAGCTCGTCATGAGCCAGAAGGACCCCGCCGTCAACGAAAGCGCCCTGCACATCTACGACGCACTCAAGCGTCCCGAACGAACCTTCCCCTCCTTCCTCGGCAAGTCAGTACCCGGTGAGAAGGAACCCCTGCACCGCCTCGTCGACACCGACAAAAGCGACAAGCAGCGAGCCAACTCCATCAAGGAGTGCAAGAAGATCTGGGGCGACTACTCCGGCACCCGACTGCAGTGCGACGAGTACCCCTTCGCCAGCACCTACGAAGGATCTTTGAAGGGCAACAACCGCTTCTCCGTCCGCCTCATCGAAGGCACGGACAACGAGGCCGGTGGCCGAATGCTCAACAGCATGTACATCGCCAACCGCATACTCGACGGCGACCCCTTCTACGTGAAGATCACCCCCTGACCCAAGGAGCCCCGCTCGCATGCAGCCCGTCGCCGAGTTCAGCGTCACCGCCCGCCCAGACCGCCGCATCGTCGAGGTCTACGACGCAGACGCCTACCTCGGCGACGAGCAGGCCATGGCCACCTCCCGCCAGCAGGTCGTAGCCGGCAACGGCTACCACCTCTACATCCACACCCTCCAGCCCGACATCCGCGTCCACATCACCATCCGCCTCTGGGACACCCCACCCCCGCCTCCCGCCGAAGCCGAAGGCCACGCGCCCATCACTCTCGACTCGGAGACCGGCATCCTCGTCGTCAACCAGCTCACCCTGGGTCCCGCCGGAGAGATGACGCTGCCCGAGCCCGGCGTCTACGAAGGAACCGCCTGGTGGGCCAGCCGCCAAGCCGCCGCCGACTACTACAACCTCACCCTTCAGGAGATCGAAGAAGACTGGAGCCCAGAGCGTGTCACGCAGGCCTGGGCCGACTGCCCCACCCCCGAGCACTACATCCTCGACCTCAGCTACATCAGGCCGTCACCGGACGATGACGAGTGACAAGCTGCAGGAACGTCCCGCAGGCGTGTGAGGATGACGCGGCACGTGTGCAGGAACTCCAGGTCGAAGGCGATCCCCCACCTCCAGGGTTGTCCGCCGCGGCGTGGCTGAGCGAGAGCCTCCTCGATCTGAGGAAGGGCTGGACGTGCCGCCTGCCCCATGCGGTTCAGACAAGCCGCGCCTCCGCAAGGTGGAATCGTTGTCCTTCCAGGGCGCAGCAGCGCCTGTACGACGATTTCGCCTCCGGGTGGGCCACCGATCTCCCACACGGCCGACGTGACGTGGATAAGGGTTCACGGAAGTCCTGGCGATCGTCCGCCCCGTGACGACATTTGTACAAGACCGAGGGCCGGCAGCCCGGCATCCTCCCGAGTATGGCTATCCACGACGGTAAGCACGTGCACGGGATGCACGTGGTCCACGACGGCCCGCGGGAGGCGCCGCCGCTACTGCTCATCCACGGATCGGGGGCCTCGGGCAGCTCCTGGGGCCCGGTAGTGCCGGCACTGGCCAGCCGGTATCACGTCATCCTGATCGACCTCCCGGGCCACGGTCAGTCCCCGCCCGCGCCGTCCTACGACGTGCCTGAGCAGGCAGCCAGCCTGGCCGCGGCGCTCGACGAGCTCGGCCTTCGTCCAGTCACTGTGGCCGGGCACTCCAGCGGCGGGTACATCGCCACCGCCCTCGCCGAACAGCGCCCGGACCTGGTGGGTTCGCTCGCACTGATCAGCAGTGGCCCGAGTCCCGACGCGCTCCTTCCGCAGCCCGCCCTCCTTCGGGTCCTGATCGACCCGCCGCTCGGCCCGCTTCTATGGAGAGTCCGTTCCAAGGCGATGCTCCGCCGGGGGGTGACCGCGGTGTGCAACCGCCCGGTGGACGTCCCGGACGACCTGATCGCCGACGTACGGGGCATCAACTACCGCACGTTCAGAACGGTGCTGCGCCAAAACGGCGCGTACATCGCCGAGAGGAGCGTACCCGCACGCCTGACCGCACTCGATGTCCCCATTCTGGTGATCTTCGGCGCTGCCGACCCCCGCTGGGATCCGTCTTCGGCGCGCCACTACGACACGGTGCCGAACGCGCGAGTCGAGCAGCTGCCCGACGTCGGGCACTTCCCCATGCTCGAAGCGCCGGAGGAAACCAGGGAGTTGCTGCTGCGCTTCGCAGCGACGGGCCGCTGACACCCATCGCCTAGCCTGTTGCTGTGAAGCCCACCGAATCACCACCTGACTGGGCGTCGGTGGAGGTCGCCGTGCCCCGCCAGCCCGGCCGGCTGCCAGGGGTCAGCATGGCCGGGTTCCGCCAGCGTGCTCCGGCAGACGTGGATATCGCCATGGTCGCGCACTCCTCGGTGACTCTGTTCGTGGACCTGAGCGACGGAGACGGGCTTGTCTACGACGCCCACGGCCGGCGCGAATGCGGCAGCACGGTCGTTGGACTGGTACCGGGCGACCTTCGGCTCGGGGGCCGGGCGGCCGGGGGGATCGAGTGCCTTCAGATCCGGTTGTCGCCGGTCCTGGCGGTTGCGGTGTTCGGAGCATCGACCGACCTTAGCGGGACGGTAGTCTCCCTCGACGATGTCTGGGGCCGCGACGCCGGGAGAACCGAGGAAAGGCTGCGGGCCGCCGCGTCATGGGACGAGAGGTTCACGATCGCAGCGGAAGCCCTCGGCCGACGGATGAGCGCCCGCCCGTCGCTCGATCCAGAGGTGGCCGCCGCTTGGCGGCTGATGCGCACCACCCGGGGACTGGCGCGCGTCGACAACCTGGCGAAAGAGCTGGGATGGAGCCGTCAGCGCCTGTGGTCCCGCTTTCGGTCCCAGATCGGCCTCACTCCCAAGCACGCCGCCCGGCTGGTGCGCTTCGACCACGCCGCCCATCTCCTCGCGGCGGGTAACGCCGCCGCCCAGGTGGCGGCCGCAAGCGGCTACGTCGACCAGGCCCACCTCCACCGCGAGGTCAAAGCGTTCACCGGGGTGACACCCACCGCCATAGCCACTGCGCCGTGGCTTGCCATCGATGACGTCGCGTGGCCGACCGCGTTCGCGAGCCTGACACCGTCGACGTCTTCGATCCATCAGGTTCCGGCGAAGTGAGATCCCACAGGAGACGAGGCATCGTCTCTCAGCACGCGCCCGGATGAGGAGCGGACAGCACAAACGAGAACGGGTGGGAATCGACAGGTTCAACGCGACAGGACAGCTGAGAAAGAACAACCGGCCGGCTTCAAGCCTCGCAGGTGCCAAGAAGCCCGCCCAGGTGACAAGTAGCAGACTTCAGCTCAATGGGGTAATGGTCAACACCTCGTGAACCGCCCTCTACGATCAGGGCGTTCGAAGTGGCTCCGGGCGGAGGTGGTGCCGCGTCGGTTTGGTGAGTACCACCCCCAGCTCTGACGGGCGGGGGAGGGGATCCTCTGTCGATGCCGCACATACCGCACATACGTACCCCAACACTCCCGGAGCCACTGACAGCATCGCACACGGCCCATCAACTCTGCATCGTCTTTGGCTGATGACAGACCTGGCTGCCCAGCGGAGTTATAAGCGGAGATTGCAGTGTGGCTCCGGACTGGCGGCGTCCACCTAACGGCACTACGGGATTGCCGGCTTCTGCGCTTTCAGAGCGGCTGGGGATCGGAACCACAGTGGGCTGTGACCCCAGCGTGAGGATGTCGACCGGGAAGGTGGGTGTCGGTGCAGTGTGAGAATCTCCGGGGCATGAGTTACGACCTGGCTGTCTGGGAAGGCGAGAGGCCGGCGGATGACAAGACCGCCGGCCGGGTCTTCAACGACCTGTACGACCGCTACATTGACAGCGAGGTGGAAGAGCCTCCGTCCGAACGCATAGTGGCCTACGTGACCGCGTTGCTTGAGCGGTGGTGCGACCTCACCGAGGACGAGGAGGACACCTCGCCGTGGTCGACCGGGCCGTTGATCGGCGAGGCCAGTGGCCCGCTGATCTACTTCCCCATGAGGTGGAGCATGGCCGAGGAGGCCTCGGCCTACGCAGCAGCCGTGGCCGAGTCTATGGGGCTGGTGTGTTTCGACGCGCAGCAGAACCGGCTCAGGCCGTGAGGAGAGCCGCCAGCTGGCGATAGCCGATGATGGCTGTGGCTATCCCGAGGCGAGGAAGTGTTTGCGCCCCTGTGTTCGTTGCGGCGGTGGAGTCGTCGGCAGCCGGCCAGGACACGGTTCTCTCGACTACCCAGCGATGCCCGCCCAGCTTTGTGAGGACTCGACGCCACGGTGCGCGAACGATACGTAAGCGTGCGGGCTGCAAGGGGGTCCACCACATGGAGCGCGCCGCAGGCGCGCGGGAGCCGCAGCAAGGTATGTGGAAATCACGCCGGCATCCATGGCTGCGCCTTGTGGTCAGACTTGCCATCCTCCGCAGCGACGGCATGACGTCAGGACGGGCAAGCCCTTTCCCTGAGCTACGTCCAGCCAACGGGTGACTTCGATTCCGTCCAGGTCGGAGACTCTCCATACGCCGCTGCTGTCCACGAGCCTTCCGTCATCCGGGACGACAGGGCATTGCGCGGCGTGGACCGTGACGCGCACGGGGCGTCCTGTGAAGCGGGAGAGCGTGGCCAGCCTGAATCGCCCCCTTGCTGATGGGGGGACTGATGGTGTGGGGGCATTGGCAGGCACTGCTGCACCCTAGTCTTCTGAGTCAGGAATTCTGTGCAGATGTATAAGCTTGGTCTGTGGCGCGTACTGGGCGGCCGAAGGCCGAGTTGATCCTGTCTGGTGAGGAACGGGCCGCGCTCGAGGGGTGGGTGCGGCGTCGTTCCACGCCGCAGGCGTGGGCTCTGAGGTGCCGGATCATCCTGGCCTGCGCGGAAGGTGCTTCGAACAAGGACGTCGCGGCCCGGCTCGGGTCGACTCCGCATGCGGTGGGCCGCTGGCGGGCGAGGTTCGTCGAGCACCGGATCGCTGGCCTGGGCGACCTGCCCCGCTCGGGCGGTCCACGAACAGTGACGGACGAGCAGGTGGCCGCCCTGGTCACCAGGACGCTGGAGTCCACTCCGAAGAACGCTACCCATTGGTCGACGCGCTCGATGGCGAAGGAACTGGGCCTGTCGCAGTCGACCGTGTCCCGGATCTGGCGGGCGTTCGGCCTGCAGCCGCACCGCTCGGAGACGTTCAAGCTGTCGACGGATCCGTACTTCGTCGACAAGGTCCACGACGTCGTCGGCCTCTATCTGGACCCGCCCGAGCGGGCCCTGGTCTTCTGCGTGGACGAAAAGTCGCAGATCCAGGCCCTGGACCGCTCTCAGCCGGTGCTGCCGATGATGCCCGGAGTCCCGCAGCGGACCACCCACGACTACGTACGGGCCGGCACCACCACCCTGTTCGCCGCCCTGGAGGTCGCGACCGGCAAGGTGATCGGCTCACTGCACCGGCGCCACCGGGCCGAGGAGTTCAAGAAGTTCCTCATCAAGCTCGACAAGGAAGTCCCGGCCGGCCTCGAGGTCCACCTGGTGCTGGACAACTACGCCACCCACAAAACCCCTGCCATCAAGTCCTGGCTCCTGGCCCACCCCAGATTCCACCTGCACTTCACGCCGACCGGATCATCCTGGCTCAACCTGGTGGAGCGGTGGTTCGCCGAGCTCACCAACAAGCAGATACGGCGAGGCGTCCACAAGACCGTCCAGGCCCTGGAGCAGGACATCCGAACCTGGATCGCCGCCTGGAACACCGACCCCAGGCCCTACATCTGGACCAGGACCGCGGACGAGATCCTCGAACGCCTCGCCTCATATCTGAACAGAATTCCTGACTCAGAAGACTAGGCCGTGTCTCATAATTGATCTTGTGGGGCGAGGAGAGCTGACCGACGCGGCCTGGGCGCGAATAGAGCCGTTGCTGCCGAAGCATGACGGTGCTGGCCGACCGTGGCGGGACCATCGCCAGGTGGTCAACGGAGTGCTGTGGCGCTTGCGTACTGGGGCGCCGTGGCGTGACCTGCCGTCGCGATACGGTCCCTGGCAGACCGTCTACCGGCGCTTCGCCCAATGGGAGAAGGACGGCACCTGGGCCAAGCTGCTGGAGGAAGTCCAGGCCCGTGACGATGCAGTGGGTGCCGTGGAGTGGACGGTCTCGATCGACTCCACCGTTGCCCGGGCTCACCAGCACGCCGCTGGCGCCCGGAAAAAGGGGATGCGCCCGGGGACGAATCGGATGATCCGGCAGCAGTTGCGCGTCGCGAGGCGCTCGGCCGGTCCCGGGGCGGGCTGACCACGAAGGTCCACCTGGCGGTCGATGGCCGGGGCCTGCCGCTGTCGATCGTGCTGAGCGCGGGCAACACCGCCGACTGCACCATGCTGCCCGCCGTGCTGGACGCGATCCGGGTCCCGCGGGCCGGAAGCGGACGGCCGCGCGCCAGGCCCGACCGGGTCGTGGCGGACAGGGCGTACTCCTCGCGGAAGATTCGCCACCTGCTGCGGCAGCGGAAGATCAGGACGACGATCCCCGAACGGCGCGACCAGATCGCCAACCAGGCTCGCCGAGGCGCACTGGGCGGCCGGCCTCCCGCGTTCGACACCCAGGCTTATCGAGGCCGGAATGTGGTCGAACGCTGCTTCGCACGGTTGAAGCAGTTCCGGGCCGTCGCGACCCGGTTCGACAAGCTGGCCGCCCGCTACCGTGCCTGCGTGCTGATCGCGTCGCTGGTGTTGTGGCTGCGGGACACCGCGACCTGACCCAGCGGCCGAGTAGGGCCGGGTCCGCTACTTGACCAGGTGGAAGTCCGGATGCCGAAGCCAGGCGGCCATGAACTCCACGTCACCGACATGCCGGAACCAGCGGCCGACGCCGCCCGTGTCGTAGGAGACCTCTGCCACCTTCCCCGGCAGGGAAGCCACCAGTGCCCTCGCCTCGGCGAGGTCCGCCTCGTTGCGCGTCTCATCGCGCGGGGTGGGGTAGCCGAGGACGCCGTCGAAGTCGACCAGCGCGCCGAGACGGCGGGCCATGGCGAGGGCCAGGTGACCGAGCAGCAGATGATTCTCCGGCCCCGAACAGCCGGCGCTGAGAACCAGCCCCTGCACCGGTGGCGTCGGGAAGGCCGAGTAGTCCTCGTCATCCGCCGGCAGGTACTCGTCCTCTGACAGGAAGAAGCCGCCGACGCCAGCCGAATCAAAGCCCTGCAGCCCCAAGGGCGAACCGTCTCGCACCCGGAAGGCCAGATCGCCACCGGCCTCGGTCTCGACCGGCTCGCAGAAGGTCTCCAACCACGGGACCACTCCGGCCAGGATGTCCTCGAAGGCGCAGGGTTCGAAGATCCACAGCCCAACTGCTGGTCCCGACACGATGCCTCCAAAACGCATGGTCCGGCACCACACGCGGCTCCGGTTCTACCAGGTCCTGGAGGCATGCGCGTGATCATTTATGAGACACGGCCTAAGCCGCGCGCTGGGTAGAGGTCGATGCTGATTGGGCAGGCGGTCCGTCGTCAGCCCCACATGCCGAGGCTGATTTCCTCGAAGTATCTGCTCCATTCGCCGTCCTCGCTGGCGAACGGTGTCTCGTCGACCTGCGCGATGTTCGTACGGAGCTTTTCCACGGCCTCGGCACGTCCCTGATCGTCGTCGCGGGGGAGCTTCTTGAGGTCGGCGAGGCCGGTCTCGATGACGGTGAGGGCGTGGACAAGTGAAGAGACGTCCTGGTGCATGGGGACGTAGAACTCCTCGCCCTCGGCGAACGAGTAGAGCTGCCCCGTCCTCGGGTCCAGAGCGACGAGGGCGTACTGGAACTCCCCGAGGATCTCCCACTGCTCGGCTTCCTCAGGGAGAGTGGCGCCGTCGGCGTCGAATGCGGCCTTCAGTGTCGGCCGGTGCTCAAGCAGGTCTGTGGCGTCGAGGTCGAGCTTGGTGGAGAAGAGCTTGTCCGACGGCAGTCCCACCGTTGCCAGGAACCGGGCGGTGCCCGCGTGCATGAGGCTGTGGGTGTGCTGGGGGAAGTAGGTGACGCCGGTCAGTCCGAAGGTGCTCAGCACTTGGTCGGGCTGGATGTCGATCAGCACGGTTCAGCCTTTCCTACGGGTGACCCTGGGCTTTATGGCGTTTCTCCAATTCTGCCATGTACTCGCGGTGTTCCTTGTCGCGCTGATAGAGGTTCTTCTGTGACTGGTCGTAGTCGTTGGCGTGTGTGACCTCCAGGTTTGGATTCTTCGATTTGAAGTGGAGGTCTAACCACTGGTCGCACTTGGGGGAGAGCTGGCATGGTTCGCGTTCGGTGTAGACGGCGGCGAGGTTGGCTTCCTTGCCATTCTTGAGCAGCGGGTAGCCGATGGTTCGTTCCGAGTGAGGGCCACCGCTGTCGCCGACGAGGATCAACTCCTTGCCGGTGGCAGGGTCGATGTACCGGCCGGCGGCAAAGTTGGAGCCGCTGTAGTCCTGCTTCGCGTAGCGTGCGATCTCCGTCGCGCGGGACAGGTCGGTGCTGCCGGGGGCGATTTTCGTCGAGGTGACCTTGGGGCCGGTGCGACCGGCAGGCACGTTGAAGCCGTGCTTCTCGCGGGGAGCGGGCCGCCAGACCGTGCCGTCCTTCTCCATGATGTCCCAGATTCCCGAGTCATCAGTGGGGGAGACGCTGCTGGTGGTGCCGTTGTAGTTGAGGACCTTTACCGAACCGTCTGCGTTGAGCAGGTACATCGGGACTTCATCGTCGTCACCGTCGCACTTGAACTTGTCCTTGACGTGGTCGTCGTGGTCCTTGTGGTCCTTCTTGCTCTTGTCGAGCTTGCCGCCGTGGTCCTCGAGAGTCTTGACCATCTCGTCGGCCTTCTTGTCGACGGCGTCCTCGGCCTTGTCCATGACCACGGCCAGCTTGTGGAACCGGCTGTCCTTCTTCACGGACGTCTTGCGGCCGGCACCACCGGTCTTGAACTCGCCCTTCTTCTTGTCGAAGTTGGACGCCGTCTCCTTGTAGCCTCCCGAGGCGCGCTCGAACTCGTCGAACTCGATCACCAGGTCCTGCGCCATGTCCACGCTGCCGGAGGCCATCACGTCATAGGTGCTGCCACCGCCGAGAGCGTCGGAGAACAGCTTCTCGATCTCCGTGAGAACCTTGGCCTCGATCTTGTCGGTGACGATCGAGGTGATCTGCTCGACGGCGTAGTCGATGGCCTCCTGGATGACGATGCGCGCCGCAGCGATGGCCGCCGCCGACAGCAGACCGCTCAGGCCCGCGGAGAAGATCATGCCGACAACACCCGCCGTGGCGGCAGCCGCCGTTGCCGTCAGTTTCGCGATGATCGCGACCTTGCAGCCGACGATCAGATCGGCACACTCATCGAGCGCACCGGCCAGCTTGTCGCATCCATTTGCGAAGGTGGTGAGGTCCCGAGTGGTGAGCTTGCCCCACCGGCGGTCGATCGCCGTGACAGTAGCGCCCTTGCTCTTACCCGCGACGATGTGAGAACAGGCGTTGTTGCCTTCCTTGATCGCGTCGCGGATACCTTCGGCGAGATGCCGGTAGTCCTTGGCAGAGGCCTTGACGTCATCCTCGTCGATCTGAGGCCAGTCGATGCCGATCAGATCCAGGACCTCGACAAGATCGTCAGGCAGCTGCTTTCCCATGCGTGTGCTCCCCCTGCACAGACAAGCCCCGAAGCTTCCACTCTCAGCTGCGAGGTGATGCACCGTCAACTCAGAGGCTGTGAGAGAACCGTGAATCAGTCAGCTCCGCTGACCCGGCACCCCACCTTCCTGCGCGCTGGCTTCCGTCGACAAGAACAAGCAGATCAACGCGTCATCCAGCCCGACCACAACCTCGCCCGTCGGCGTCACCGCTAGACCGCGGACGGGCCGGCCCGGATGAAAACCGCGCACGTGCCCCAACCCTGGTTCATGCAGCTCCACCAGACCGTCCGCCCACGCGATCGCGAGCGCAGGACCACGGGACGTGAGTGCCGCATGTACCGCCACAACCGGACAGCCACGCCTCACATACGGTGCGGCCATCGGCTCACCGCCCGGCGCCCACAGCCGCACCGTGCCATCAGCGCCTCCGCTGTAGACGACAGAGGTCACAGCACCCTCGCCCAACGGCACCGAAACCACCGCAACGCCCGTCACCGGACCGGAATGAAGACAGACCTGATCCTCGACAGCGCCGAGTACACGCACCTCACCCGTCGCGCAGCCCACAGCGACGACGTCCCCGTCCGTACTGGGCGCGGCGGCAAGGGCTGTTCCCTGTTGCCCTTGCAGGACAGCTTCCAGTGAATCCGCGGCGTAGGACTGCTCCTGGACCAGCGACGCGATCCCGCGCGATGCGGACCGCTGTGACCACCTGGTCTCCGCTGCGATGCCCCCTGTGTCCTGCAGGCAGAGAACCGATCCATCCTGGAGCACGCCCAGCGCGGAGGCGGGGGATCCCAGAATCCGCCCCTCAGGTGCACCGTCCTCGAAGGCGACACGACGGATCGTGCCGAAGAGATCGACGACCAGAACCGCACCAGGAAACCGGTCACCGCCAGGGGCAAGAGCCACCACAGGACCAGGCCAGGGCGGCACAAGGTCCCCTCTGCCGAGCACCCAGCGCACGCGCCACGGCGATGCCGCGGCGACCGCCTCGAGCTCTGCCCGCACAGCCGACCCACTGCCATGCTCGAGCGCGGTGAGCAGGACCACAGCTCGCTGCGCAGCGTCCTGGTCGCGGACCAGGGAAGAGCCCGCACGCAGCCACGCGGCACGCAGCCGCTCGTCACCGGCCTTCGGATCGGCCTCAAGGGCCGCGGTCACCGCTTGCGGATCAGCCGCACACACCGCCGCGACATCGCCCAGATCCACCTTGGGAACACGGTGCTTACCTGGCCGGCTGCTCAAGCGGGCAGACGTGGCCGACTCGGAGGAGAGCCACCGCGCATAGGCTTCGGGGTCCGTCCACTGAGGAAGATCCAGGTCCAACACGGCCGCCTGCCGCCCGGCAAGCGCCCCATGAGGAGCGGATCCCGTCCGGCACTCGACGATCACCCGCACCTGTGGCACCGCAGCCAGCGCCACGGCGAGCTCCGCCACCGCAACCTGCTCGACATTCGGCAGCACAACCACAGTACGGCGCCCGTCACCAGCCAGCCGCGCCGTGAGCTCCTCAGCAGACCGGGCGAGCACACCGAGCTGCTCACCCAAAGACCAGACGGTTCCCAGAACAGTCCGCGCCGCGACGGGAACAACGGCGTGAACCATCCGCTCCGATGGCGTGCCGTGACGGCTGCCATGGCGCACCAGCCAGGCCAGCAAAGACGTCTTCCCGCACACTTCGGACCCGGCCACCACACACAGCGGCGGCGCCGACGGATCGGCGAGCCAGCCCAGTAACGCCGCAGCGGCCGGCTCACGGCCCCCCTCTGGCCGACTCCAGGCGGTCACGGCTGACCCGGCTGCCGAGCAGAGTGAACAATCAGTTCCCGCAAGCCCTGCTCACGGGAGTCAGCCGACTCCCCGTAGTCGAAGCTGTGAGTGAACTCAGCCCGAGGAAACAGCTGAGACATCCACACCGCGCAGTAATGCCCCGGCATCAGGCACGGTTCCAACTGGCAGTAGACACGCAGCACCTGCCGCGGCGCGACGCCCTGGGCGGAGAGCCGGCTCCAGATAATCTCCTCGGGGTGCGGCTGGCATGGCCCCGTCGACTCGGTCACGACCTGCCGCCGGCCGGACTCGTCCTCGTACTCGAAAGCCGCGGAGAAAGGGAAGTTCATCGTGTGCCGGAGATCATCCAGCACACGGGGCCACCAACTCTCCCGCTGAGCGAAAGCAGCCGGATCGACCTGCTGTAGTTCCTCGTTGAGACGGCTGAACACCGCAGCCGCCTCAGCCAGACCGCCCGCAGCAAGGACAGCAGGAACCGCCACGTCCAAGGCCTGGAGCGACGCGATGAACGTCGACACATCAGTGTTGACGAACATGTCGTCCAACACGTCCTCCAGCACCACCGCCTGGACCGCGCCATCAGGACGGACACACACATGGGCCAGACCGTCAACGCCGATGCGCGGCCAGGACCCCATCTCGACCGGAGGCCCAGGCTGCCCTGAGCGCGCCGCGAAAGCACCGAGCGAAACCGCATCGCCCTCAGCCGCACCGCGGAAATACGGCAGCACTCCATGTGGCACCCCCGTATCAGTCAGCAGAACCCGGCTTACCCCAGGAAGCCGCGCACCAAGCAGGCTCCCTTGGCCGAACCGGCGCAGTCCGTCACGACCGAAATGCTGCTCAGGTGACGTCATCGGCATCCTCACCCCGATTTCCCTCCAACAATCCTTCAAGACCCTAGCCCCCGGCTCGCGCGCCGCCCCTCCCAGAAGAGCCGCAGATCCGGCCGCTGTCAGGTCCCTGCGAGATGAGGCATGGGCCGAAACCGCGGCTTTGACGTCGCGATCACAGCCCACACAAGATCATCTCAGTGGTTGCCCTGGCGTCCCTGCGCGCTCCCGATACACGGGCCGTGGCTCTACCAGGCCAAGGCCAGTAGAGCCAACGATCCAGGAGCGCCGGCCATAGGAACCCTTCGTAGCTCGTGAACGCTGCAGGGTCGATCTCCTTCAACTCCTCGGCCAGCCTCTTCAGCTGGGGGAGCCTGCTCTTCCTGCTCTTCGCAGAAGAATGCTCCTCTGGCCACCTGACTCGTTGAGAAGCTCCGAGACGGTGACACAACTGCCGTAACGGTGAAGGACGTCGAGCCACATGTCGACACTCGAGTTGGCGAACCAGGCCTCCTCACTGGCCAGGGTGAAGTGGACCCACCGGGAGTTGCCGACACGAGCCGAACGATGACCGCTCGGCCGCCTCACCGGGGCTGGCCCAAGCCCTTTTCGTAGCGCTTGGAGATCACCTGCAACACCAGGTTCGCCTCGGTGTGCTCGAGGGGCTGGTAGCCGACTTCATCGACGACGAGGACGCCGGGCCGGAGGTAGGTTACCGCCCCACCGGGACCTTAACGACAGTGCGGGAGTCCCGAGGGCAGCAGCCAGGCGACTGACCGCAGTACACCGCGGCTGTCGGGCATGTGGCCTGGTCAGTCCCTCAGTCTGTTGCGGGGGAATTCCTGATGGGCAGCACCGGCTGGTGCTGCCAACGGCTCAAATCCCTTATGGCCTCTGGTGTTCCGCGCGGCTCCCCAGCGATGGCTGAGGAGCCGCGCGGGACGTGTCCCTGCAGGTTGGGATCACCAAGGTCCAGGCGGCCGCACATGCCCAGCGCCACCGAGGCCACGGCTGACGCCGGCTCCCTCAGGAACGATCGCCCGTCCATGGCATGCAACGCGCCAGGGGAGCCGGTGGGCATGCCCTGCAGCAGCCCTTCGAGCAAGTGAGGCAGGCAAGCCGCAGCCACAAGGCATCGCGGCCCAATCATGTCGACGGATCTCCGCCTGCGCGACACTCGGCATCTTTCGAATCTCCCGCGGTCCCTTGTAGTGGCCGTGCGGTCCCGAGGCTCTCCAACCGTAGCCGAGGAGCCTCGGAAAATGCTCACGCAGGTTTGCGTCAAAGGGCTCTGAAATTCCTACTCTTCGGACGCCGATCCAGTAATGGAATCGGCATCGCTCGAATGCGTCAACATGGATTGCCGCATTGACTCCTCTTCTGGGTCCCAGTATTTAACGTGTCGCCAGCGTTCGAGATTGTACTCCTCATGCCGCTGCCACGGAGAGGTGAGTGCCCACAAGGTGTTCCATGCTGAAACTACCTGCAGTCGCAGGGCCCGCCCACTATCGGCATCGGCAACCTCCTCTTTGGAAAGGGGTAGTGAGTGCTGCAGAATTCCAATCACGTGCATCAGCGCCGCTCTGACGCTACGTGCCACCTGCCGCTCGTCACTTCCTCGCTGTGCGCTGGCAGGCTGCGCGATTCGCTCGGACAGGAACGAGTTGATCGCTGTTACATCACCAATAGTGATGTCTTTTGCGTAGATGAGCAAACTTCTTTTCGACTCCAGCGCACCCATGAGGGCCTCCTTCGAAACGTACACCTGAAACAACTGCACCCTCTAGGAACGTGCTAGCGGGAAATGGCGTCACCTTTCCCAGATCGGCTCGTCGTATGTGAAGTCAACCTCACCCCATTCATCCTTCTTCCAGATCCGAGTCACGTATTCCCAGGGGATTCCGCCGTCGAAAGCCACTTCCTTTTCGTGTGGCGATGGGCTGAGAGGGCCAAGCTCCTTGTTGACGTCTATGCCCCCTGGAGCCCCTCTAATCTCATACACGTACCCCTCCCGTCCGCCAAAGTACACTGCAGCAATCTCCGCACTCGTCGAGGTTCCAACGAAGCGACTCTTGTTGCGAATATCGCTGGCGTACTCAAGAAGAGAGAACTGACTCGAAGCGTCCTGGGGCTGGAATCCTCCCTCGGCCTGAATCTCCTCCGGAGGCCTTGAATCGCCCCGATAGACGGGTTCACCCTCACCGCACTTGTTGTGAACCAAGATCGGCGTGGATCCTGCCAGCACATAGTACGTGTGGAGTTGGTCAACGGTGAGGTTGTACCGGGTGGCCGTTCCGGGTGTTGTGCGGATGGCTGCGACGTGGACCTTGCGGCCCTCGTCGGTGGTGAGCGCTTCGCCTGGGGTCAGCTTTCCGGCCGGCACCCACGCGCGCGCTTCCGGATCCCAGAATGGGTGCTCCGACGTTGTATGTAGCGTCTTAGTGCTGCCGTCCTGAAGACGGATGCTGAGATCGATCAGGTCGCTGTCGTCGTTAGCCCAGGTGGCCAAGACGGTGCGAGCCCCTTCACCCTTCCCTGTTTCGGGGTCAGCGGTTTCAACCTCGTCACCGGCAGTGACTTCAGCAATCGGCTTGGATGTGCCGTCATCCATCAGTACGGGGGTCTCAGGTGAGAAGCTGCATGTGGTGCCAGCGTTGCCCACGCTAGGCTCGTCCGCCTTCGTGGACGCCGCCGCGGCGGCCGTCGCGCCGTCCTGAACGGTAGCCCTGCTCGGGGCGGCAGCTTTTCCGCCGATCGAATCGATAGCGGCGTCCTTGGCGCCTCCCCGGGCGGCAGCGCCCTTAGGTTCCGTCAGGGCAGCCTCTGCCGAAGCCTTGGCTCCCGCCTTGACAGCGGGTCGGAACTTGCCCTTCACCGAGCCGGCGGGTCGGAACTTGGCGGTTGGTTCCAGGGAGCCCATCCCGCAGTCGCCTGCGTAGTAGGAGCACGTCGCGACGAAGGCTTCCGTACCTGCTGCCACGCATTCCGGGGAGCCGAAGCCCAAGGTGGCCTCGATGCAAATCGATACGGCGGCGAGGTCGACGGTCACGACTAGGGCGAAGACAACTACGTCTGCGACCTCTTGGACGTGGTACCCGACGCAGTCGCTGCCGCATCCGCCGTCACCAGCATCGCCGGAGGAGCTTTGGGTCTGAGTGGCTCCGGGTGTTGAGGGTGTGGCCGTCGGGCAGTTCGAGCCGCAGGGCTTGTTCATGTCCGAGTTGGCCCAGGGGTCCAGGCCGCTCGGGTCGCTGTTGCTGGCGGGGTTGTTCGCCGCGTAGGTGTAGCCGCCCATCTGGTTGGGGTCGCCGGCCTGGAAGATCGGGTCGGGGCTGAGGAATCGGCCTGTCCTGGCGTCGTAGTTGCGTGCGCCCAGCAGGTTGAGGCCGGTCGATGCGTCCAGGGGCTGACCGAGGAAACCTCGATTTTCGTCGGGCGATACCCAGGAGGTTGGCTTGGGCCCTCGTGGGTTGCCGTACGGATCGAAGTAGCGGCGTGTGGCGAGAAGGTTGTTGGCGTCGATCGAAGTGGTCGACGTGCCTTGGGCGTTCGGTATCTGGTAGCTGACGGCTCCCGCGCTGGTGCGTGTGATCGTAGTGCCGTCGGGTCCCTTGTAGTGGCGCAGGCCGGTCCAGGTCTTTGCCGTCACATTCAGGGTGATCTGTTCGGCGCCGCCGAAGAGATACAGGATGCGGGTCTTGTCGGCGCCACCCACCACGCTGGTCTGCATGAGTAGGGCGCCGTCGGCGTCGTACAGGTACTTGCTGGCGGTGCTGGTCGTGCCGGACTGGGTCGTGACCGACGCGGTGCGTCCCTCGGCGTTGTACGTGAGCGTCTGTGTCTGACCGGCAGGGATGGCCCCGGTCGAAGCGGTGCTCCACACCTGTCCGGCGCTGCCGCATGCGGCAATGGTCAGCTGGGTGCCCTTGGTTGCACTCGCTGCGGGGTCGGTGAGACAGACCGCGCTGTTCGCGGCGCTGACGAGGGTTCCTGTGGTCGTGGCCTTCCATTTCTGCGTCGCATCGGCACTGCACGTATCGATCACGACGAGCGACCCGGCGGCCGTGGCGTTGGAGGCGGTGTCCAGGCACATCCCGAGCACCTTGACCGTGCCGTCCGTGCCGATCGTCCATCTCTGTGCCGCACTCGTGGTGCTGCAGGTGTTGATCTGGACCTTGGTGCCCGGTGTGGTGGCGCCGCTGGCGTTTTCCACGCAGAGTTTGCCCCCGCCGGAGATGGCGAAGCCCGTGGACAAGGGTCCTGTGGTGGCGACCTTGCGGGTCATGGTGTTGCCGGCGTTCTTGTTGGCGTACGCCGGATCTGTGTATGTGTTCGTCCAGGTCGCGGTTCCGTTGGTGGGGTTGGCGTCGACGGTGTTGCCTGCCTGGTTGGGCAGGGCCGTGGGCACGGTGCCGTCCACGCCCGGGTAGGCGATGGACTGGGTGGTGTCGGCGAGCGCATTGCCGGCTGGGTCGTGGTTGACCATGCCGGTGCGGTCTCCGAGATGGTCGAAGGTGTAGGTCTGCCAGTAGGCGGCTGGCCCTCCGACTGTTGTGGTCTTGATCTGGCCGCTGCTCGTCGTCTGGACGCGGTTGGTGTTGCATCCGCCGACTGCGCCGACAGGTGCTGCCGTGGGAGTGGTGATCCCTGCAGTGTCGGTCCATGCCTGTGTCAGGCGCTGGAAGGAGTCGTAGGTGAAGCACTGCGTGTCGTGCGTGCTGTTGTTTTGCAGGTCGTCGATCGCGGTGACCTCGCCGACCTGGTTGTACCGGTAGTTCACGACGTCGAGAGCAGTGGCCGAGGTCTGCACCATGCTGGAGGTCTGTGTGACACGACCGGTGGTGCTGTCGTACTGGGCGTATGTCGCCAGCTGCTTGCCGCTGAGGCCGTAGTTGGTCTGCTGGACGCGGCCGAAGGCGTCGTGAACGGTGTTCGACAGATAGACCGGTGTGTTGGCGGCGTTGATGTAGCCGCCGAAGACGTCGAGGTTGCCTTGCTGGGTGTAGCCGTAGTCAACGTCCTCGCGCGGCAGGTTGCCGTCAGCCTGGTAGTGGGTAGTGGACAGCAGCCCGACGGTGGGGGTGTAGTCCGCCGTCATCTTGTAGGTGACGGTGCCGCTGGTAGGCGCCGCGCTCTGGCCCGCTGCCGCGAAGCCGTCCGCGGCAGGGATGGTCAGGGTGCTTCCGAGCGGCTGGTAGGCCGTGTTGTAGCCGGTAACCGCCTTCGTGTACGTCGCTCTGCCGGTGGCGGTGTCGACGTAACGCGTTGACGAAGTCGGGTATCCCTTGGCGAGAGTGTCGAACTCCCAGGACGCCTGAAGCTTGGCCGCGTCCGGAACCGCCTGCCACGCACCGGTGTACGCACCCGTACGGCGGTTGTTCCAGTCATAGGTGTACGACAGGATCTGGCCGCGCGCATCCGTGGTCTGCAACAAGTTGCCGACCACGTCGTACTTGTCGAAGGTCGTGGTGCCCACGTTGGGGTCCGACTGCGAAGTCCTCTGTCCCAGCAGGTTGTACGCGTAGGACCATGTGTTGCCCGCGTTGTCCTTGATCGTACTGACCTGTCCGGCGGGCGTGTACGTGTAGGTGGTCGAGGAGTTCGACGGGGGGACGGCTCCTGCGGTGCCCTGCTTCCAGAGGATGGTGGACCCGTCCGAGGCCACAACTGCGGCAGTCGAGTCATTCCGGACCTGGAAGGTGGCTCCCGTGGTCGCGGAGATGCCCGTCGTCCACTTCACGACACCCGACGTGGTTGTCACCACGAGATTGCCGTCGGTGCCGAGCCGAGCGAAGGCGCCGGGGTTCCCGGAGGTACCGCTGGACCAGATGGTCTTGCCGGTCGAGATCGCGCTGAGGACCAGGTTTCCGTCGGCCTCCATCGCCACCCGGACGCTGTTCGAGGTGAGCGCGGTGCCCGAGGGGATGACGTCTCCGGCTTGCAGAGTCACCGTGGCATCGGTGTTCTTGACCACGGTGCGCACCGTCTGTCCGAGCGCGTTCGTGTAGACCGAGGTGTGACGCCCGCCGGCGGGCGGGGTGGCGTCGGTTTGGTCAGCGCCGGGATAGCGGGTGGTGGTGTGCCATTGTTCGACGGCCTGGTGCCACAACGTGGAGCGGACAGGCCGTCCTTGGCCGTCGTATGTCGTGGTGTTCTCGGCCGGGATCTCGTTCTCGTTGGCGGCGAACAGCGTCCCGGAAGGCCCGGTGGTCGACTCGTAGTAGGGGGCGTAGGACGTGACGGGCCAGCCGTGGGAGTCGTAGAAGGTATCTGCGATGATTCGCCCGGTGTCGCTGTCGCCCTGTGGTGTGGCCTGTGACTGGCGCGGCTGGAGCATGCCGTCGAAGATGTCGACGCTGACGGAGTACGTGCCGTCCTCGCGCAGCGTCTTGGTGGTGACCGACGTCGGTGCTCCGGGCTGCGTCACGGTGTCACCCGGAGCCGCGACAGCTCCCGGGTTGATCGAATAGGAGAAGGTACGGCTCGCGCTCTGGCCTGCGCCCTTGTCACGTCCTGGCAGCCACACGGCCGTGCGGCGACCAAGGGCGTCGTAGGTGACCTCGGTCTTGCGGCCGTTGGCGTCGATGCTCTGTGTTTCCAGACCCCGCAGCGGGGAGTGGGTGGATGTGACCACCCAGTTCTTGCTGTTGGTGGTCTTGACCGTCGTGGGATTGGTGTTGCTTCCGGCGTCGCTCCATGCCGGCGCGTAGTCGGTGTGAGTGTTCTGTCCCGCGGCGTCCACGGAGTCGGTGACGCGGCCAATCGCGTCGTACTTCATGGCCGCGGTTGTCTGCCAGTTCTCCGTCGTTCCGGTGAAGCCGGTGGCGTTGCGCACGGCGGTGGGAAGCGCGGTGTCCGAGACTTCACCGAAGGTGCCAAGACCTGCAGGAGCGATGCTGCCGTCGCCCTTGTAGTAGATCTTCCGGTCCGACAGCAGAGTGGTGGCGCTTACTGGTGTGCCACAGGCTCCGTTGACCAGGGTGACCTGGGACGGATACGAGATCATCTGAGGATTGCTTGCCGGCGCGCTGGCGTACGTCGTGGTCGAGCACTTCCTCTGGCTCGCGTCGCTGACGTCTCCGTACGCCTCCGTTGCGGAGGGGCGGCCCTGTGCGTCGTACGTGCTGTCGGTTCGCGTATGACGCCACGTCCCGTTGGCGAGCCGTGCGTAGCCGTGGCTCTCCGTCTTCTGCATCCGATATGAGGCCAGAGGAGGCAGCGCTGAGAGGGCGGGCTTGGTCTCGCCGGGGTGATCTGTCTGCTCCCAGTCGCTCCAGGCAGTCTGGGCACTGGTGGCAGTGGTGGAGTACGTAATGGGCGCGTTGACGGTGGTGGCGGTGATGCTGCCGCCAGCAGCGGTATAGACGTCCTTCTGCAGCTCCCTTCCCGCGAGCGGGTCGGAGTCGACGACGCTCTGCACGACCGAACCGCCCACCCTGGCGTCCACACTGACCGAGCGGCGGCTGCCGTCGGCCTTGTAGTCGCCGTCCATGCCTTGCAGATAGGTGGAGACGGTCTGGGTGACGGGTTCGGGTGCTCGCCCGGTCTGAACCGTTACCGTGCGGAAACCGCGGAACTGTCCCCAGGTCCTGTACTGGTCATCGGTGAACGGTGAGTCGTCGCGGTGCCAGGCGGCGCCTGCGTAGCTGTAGGTGAAGACCCGCGCGGATGAGCCTGCGGGGGCTGCGCTGCCGCTCGGCTTGTAGCTCCCCGCGATGGTGAGGTCCGACGTGGTGACCGTGCGGACGGTGATCTTGTTGAACCAGTCCTCGATCGGCTTCGATGCACCAGGCACGCGCCAGTACACGGGGTAGCAGGAGTGCGTGTTGGCATCCGCGTTCGCGAAGGACAGTGACTTGCCCGCGCACGGGTCGAGGTTGTAGTCGACGGCGATCGACTCACCGGTCTCCGTCTGGATTGTGGCGATGCGAGGGTGGTAGAGCGGCGGAGCCGATGGCATGACGTCGTTGACGCGGTTGTCGATTTCCGTGCCGGTGAACGCCACCTTGTTCAAGGTGATGTCGCTGTTGCCGTTCGCGTACGTGTCCTTGCCCGTGTGCTGCACGGTCTGGAGCCACATGACTGCCTGCAGGAATCCCGAGTGCTCGGGGTCCACGGACGTTCCCGTGACCGGATCGACCGTGCCGCCGGCGTCCGAGAAGACGTGCCCGAGCTGGTAGGAGTCGACCGGAACGAGCTTGTCGACCTGAGCGTCCGTGTCCTTGACGTGGACCATCGTGGTGATGGAGTCGAGGCGCTTGGTGGACCAGAAGGTGGGGCCTGCGATGACGCAGACGTCCTTGGGAACGGACGTGGCCCCCTCGGGGATGGTGGTCGTGTCGGTGGAGTCGCAGTGCAGGTCCCATGGGACGTCGGGCCAGTGCGATGCCGTCTCGTCCTTGAGGTTGCTGGCCGAGCAGTCCGTGAAGGTGGCGTCGGTCTGGCACCGCTGCTTGGTGTTGAAGACGACCTGTGCCGAGGGCAGCCGCCCGGCCCGGGCGTCTTCCAGTACGTACCCGTAGGAGATCGAAGTCAGCGTGCCGCCTCGCACGTACGAGGTGAGCGTGCCGAACTCGCCGTCTGGAGCCTGCCCGCCGCCAAGACTGTAGTAGTTCGACTCGGGCGAGTAGTCGTATCGCTGGACCAGACCGTTGGGGGAGACAACGAAGTCCAGGTTCCAGCGCCAGCCCTCCGGCTTGGCGCAGCGGGAGCCCTTACCCTTGGCCGAGTCGTAGCAGGGGTCTCCCGACTGCGGGTGAAAGACCGGGGCACCCCAGGCGGAGTCGGTGCTCGCATCGGTGGGCGTGCCGGTCTGTGGAACGGCGGCGACACCGACGCCTGCAGGGGCGTGGTTCGAACCGAAGTAGGCGGCTGTGCCGTCGGTGGTCAGCACGCGGAAGTATGTGCCGTCCTCAAGGCCGTTCTGGGCTCCAGAGAGCTCCTGGACGATCGTGCCGTTGTCACCGCGCAGTCGCCACTGCCGCAGCAGACCTGACACCCCACTCTGCTTCGTATCGGGAACCAGGACACCAGAGTGAGGGCCGAAGGAGAGCTGGGCGTTCGCCCCGCCCCAGCAGCTGTCGCCGGAACCCTTGAGAACGCGGTCGCCGTTGCTGTCGCGGAGTGTTCCGCATGCGCGGTAGGTGCGTTCGACGAATCCGGGATCGTAGCTCCATCCGTCACCGATCCACGAAGACTGCGAGTTGCGAGCGGAGGTCTTCCCGTCGACCTCCTGGGAGTCGTAGGCGAGCGCGACGGAGGGCGCGTTGCCTCCGAGACCGGCCGGCACATTGATCGGATACGAGTAGGTGAAGGAGCCGGTGCCGCTGGTCTGCCACGTACCCGAGGGGTTGAGGGAGGTTGCGGCATAGTCGCCCTGGGAGCCACCGCTGCCCGAGGTGACACCGATCGCGGTGCCCTCGGCCGCCTGGGAGAGCATCGCGGTCCGGGAAGCCAGTCCCGCGGAGGCAGGTGCATCGAGTGACACCGTGGCGGCGAGCTGGTCTGCTGTGCCACGGTTCGCGAAGGGGATCGCCGTCCTCGTGCGGCACTCGGGGCGCTCAGGGGTCCTCAGGGCGCAAGCGGGCATCTGTACCAGCTGGAGACGCGAGCCGTACCCGCCGCCGTACGCCTTGGCGAGTTTGCTGTAGTCGACGACGAGCTGGACCTTACCTGCGGTGGTGTCCGGTCGAGTGGGCGTCAGGGCGAAGAGCATCCCGTTGACCCCTGCTCCAGTCGCCCGCTCATGCGAGGCCATTTCAACGCGGATCTCGGCTGAAGCAGCTGTGCCTGGGCTCCCCGCAGGGGGCGGTGAGGATGCAGACGCCAGCCAGACAGGCAGAGGGCCGGCCTTGGTGAGAGCGCCGGCGTTCTCGGCAGCCCGACCGGTCATGCCCTTGCGGGACAACTTATTCGCAGTGAGTTGGACGGTGGCAGAGCCTGCCTCAGGCCAGACGGCTCGCTGCGATTTGTACTGCTTGAGGGGCCGTTGGCTGGACGGACGTCCCTGACGAGGCCCGGGCGCCAGCGCGTGTCCACCTACACCGGTGATTTCAGAGACCTGCTTGGGGTTCCAGACCTCTCCGTCGAAGCTGTACTGGCCCGCCTGGCCGCCCCGAGTCTCCCAGTCGTCGTCCTCCTGGCTCACTCCAGGGATCTGCAGCCCCAAGCCCTGAGCGAACACCAAAGGCAGAAGCAGTGCCAGTGTGGCCGAAATCGCCACGACCAGGCCTGTTCTACCTCCCCAGAACCGAATTCTGTTGGCCGCAAACCAGCGACGTCTACCAGTCACCTGGCACTCCCCACCCCCCGGCGTCCCACCCAGGACGCCTTGCGTCGATCATGCGACGCGCATGATCGACGGGAGGCTATTGATGTACCTGGGGCTTATCAATACGGTGACTCGCTCATAGGTTCGACAGGAGTGAGGCGCCCGCGATGGTGCGATCCGCCCGCTTCGCGGGGGAGTAAGAGCCAGCTAACCGGGCAAATCGCAGGCGCCTCTCCGGAGGCTCGACTGTCACGCTTGGGGGAATCAATTCCTCCACCTCATTCACCCTTTCAAGGAGCTTGGTAAATGCTTTACCGTCGCGTCCGGCATCCGAGCAGGCTCAGACGCCTGGCATCGATCCGGGGCTTCATATGGTCATTGACCGTTTTGAGCCTGTCTGTTCCCGCCGCCCCTGCCTGGGCAGAGGACGCGCCCCTAGCTGTCGACAGCGACCTGCTTGCGGCGCAACAACAAGCCGTCTCGAGCGGAGACGCCGTGAGAGTCGATGCGCTCACGACAGAGATTTCCGAAGTCGTTGCGAACGCAGACGGAACCTTCACGAACTCGACGAGCATCATGCCCGTTCGAGTCCGCAAAAACGGGAACTGGGTACCCGTCGATGCCACGCTCCGTCAGAACGGCGATGGCAGCTGGTCGCCGACAGCAAGCCCTCACGGGATCGCACTCTCCGGCGGCGGCACCGGACCCATGGTGCAACTGACGCACGAGGACGGTAGCCGACTCGCGTTCACCATGCCCTTCTCCTTGCCCTCACCGACCGTGTCGGGGGATACCGCGCTCTACACCTCCGTGCTGCCCGGCGTCGACCTGTCCGTCTCCGTCACCGACCAGGGCGGGTTCAGCGACGTACTGATCGTGCATGACGCAGACGCCGCTGCCGACCCACGGATCAAGGAACTGAGACTCTCGGTCTCGACCGACGGTCTTCAGCTCACGCCGACCGCGTCCGGAGGCATGGAAGCCAAAACCGCCAACGGAACGCTGAACTACGTCTCCCCACGCCCGATCATGTGGGACTCCTCAACCTCCGGAGCCTCTGCCGCCACCTCTCTGCGGCACGCATTCGTCACCGCGACCGAGGGCCCTGTCCCTGCCTCTACGTCCGTCTCCTCGGTGGACGGCCCGGGAGAGGGCGCCCTCGTCGACGAGGTGCCCATGAGTACCTCGTCCTCTGCAGTCACCCTGCGACCGGCCTCTGCCGTTCTGGACGGCCCCGACACTGTGTATCCCGTGTACATCGATCCGTACACCAACCCCGTATCCAGCAAGTCGGGCCACTTCACCGAGGTCTACTCAAGCCCGCAGTGCGCGGACAGCCCTCAGTACGACAAACCACAGACCAACGGCGAGGGCGTGGGTTACCAGCGCTGGGGTGGCGCCTGCGGAGTAGGTCTCGAGCGGTCCTACTACGCCATCAACACCAGCGGTCTCGCGCCAGAGATGGTTGTCTCCAAGGCGATCATCTCGGTCCCGTCGACATACGCCGCGAGCTGGGACTGCTCGAAGAACCAGCCCATCACCCTGCACACCACAGCTTCGATCAACTCGAGCACCGACTGGAACAACAAGCCGGCCACGGTCGACGGAACGTATCCGCCGGTGACAACCACCATTCCCAGCGCGGCCAACCCGAACAGCAGCTGCAGCAACAGCACAGCCAGCTTCACCGTGACCGGGCAGACTCAGAAGATCGCCGACGCGGGCATCGACTGGTGGACCATCGGGCTCTTCGGCGACGAGACGATCTCCAGCAGCAACGACAACTACCTCCGGTTGTCCACCGTCGTCACCTTGATAACAACCTTCGACATCCCCCCGAACACGCCGACCAACCTGCACACCACGCCGTCGGCGGCCGCCGCCTCCGGCCCTTGTGTCACCAGCGGAGTCGGCTGGGTCGGCGCCACCTCCTACTCAGATGCAGGCAGCAACCTCCAGCTGCACTCCACACTCACCACAAACGTGTCCGGTGAACTCGCCCGCGCCCACTACAACTTCTGGGACCGAACCGTCCTCACCAACGGCAACCCGACCACCATCGCCACGCCTGTCAGCGCCTACGTCGCATCAGGCACCGACGCTGCCGTGCCCGTCGGAGTCACGCTCAAGGACGGCCACGAGTACGGCTGGAACGTCTACGCCGAGGACAACGCCGCCGTACACCTGAAGTCCCCTGTCTCGACTCACTGCTGGTTCCGCACCGACTTCAGCCCGCCGAAGACACCCGACATCGCGCCCAACGCTTCCTTCCCGCAAGTAGGAAACGGGGCTGGTAACCCCGTCGTATATGCGGGACCAGGCAAGACCACGACATTTGACGTGTCCGCCAGCGACCAGACGCCGGCCGCCACCTGCACCCCAGGCCCCTGTCTGACCAGCGGCGTCGACCACTTCCTGTGGCGCCTCGACGCCCAGCCCACCGCTCAGGTCGGAACGCCCGTCCCTGTCAGCGGCACGGACGGCTCCGGCGCCTCGACAGCGACAGTGCAGATCCCCGTCACCGCCTGGGGCGTCCATACGCTCTACGTGGCGGCAGTGGACAAGGCCGGAAACCTCTCCCAGGCACCTGTCGGCTACACCTACGCTGTGCCGTGGGACCCCGACACCAAGATCACCCCTGGCGACATCGGCGGCGACGGCATCCCCGACCTGCTCGCCACCACTCGCACTGGCGACCTGCTTCACATCCCCGGCAACAAGGACGCCGCGCAGCCGGTGACTCCTGCTCCGAGCAGCCCACCGCTCGACCCCACCGCCCCCGCGAGCGGACCCGCGACCGTGGCGACAAGGGCACACACCCCCGACGGAACCGGCTGGGACAACTACCTCATCGCACACCGGGGCAGTCTGCACAGCACCGAAGTGGACGATCTGTTCGCGTACAACAAGCAGTCCCACCAGCTGTACATCGTCAAGAACGACCTCGTCCCGAAGGAGGATGTCGGCGGCACCTTCTCCACCTACGGAGGCTTCATCGGCAAGCGGTTCAACGTCGTCACGAAGGAACCTTGCCAAACCGAGGACTGGGTGCCTGACAGCACTCGCTGCCGCACTGCCGGTTATAACGGCACGACCTGGAACATCGAACAGATCATCACGCCCGGCAATCTGTACCAGAACCCCGCCAACTTTCCTGCAGTGATCACTGTCGAGGACAAGAAGCTGTGGATCTACGCGACCGATGGTGGCGCACACCTCAAGTCCCCGCTCCTGCTCGGTGACGGCGACTGGTCCGGTTTCACACTCATCGCTCCAGGAACAGTGGGCGGCACCCTCGCGACGGTCGACGGCAAGACCACCGTCACAGGCGGGAAGCCGGCGCTGTGGGCACGAGACGATGTCAGCGGGTCGCTGTACACATTCCCCGTCACGGTGGACCAGAACTACATGCCGAACCTTCTGCACGCACCCATACGGACTGCCTTCCCTTCAGCGGTGACAGTCCCCGGTGGCGGCAAAATCTGTATGGACGTTGCCGGAGCTCAGACCACGAATGGCACAAACGTCCAGGTGTACACATGTAATGGATCCCGGGCTCAGTCCTGGACTCGCATGGACGACGGAAGCATCCGCGCGCTAGGCGGCTGCCTCGACGTCAACGGCAACGGCTCCGCCAACGGCACACAGGTCCAGCTGTGGACCTGCAACGGATCCGACGCACAGAAGTGGACACTCGGCACCTCGGGCAGCTTGATACACACAGCCTCCGGCAAGTGCCTGGACGACCCCAACGCAAGCACGGCCAACAGCACCCAGCTGCAGATCTACACCTGTAACGGAACAGTCGCCCAGAACTGGACATCGGCAGCCGCCCCGGGGTGGAAGGACTACCCGCCCACGCCGCTGACCCCAGTCCTGTCGAAGGCACAGTTCCCCTCAGTGATGTCGCCCGGCGATCTGAACAGCCCCACTGGCGGCCCGGACGGCAACCCGGAACTCTACGCCGTCGACAGCAGCGGCCAGCTGGTGGAGTTTGCGGGGCTCCCGCCCCAGGACCCCGAGAAGCCCGTGGCGGCGTTCGCCACCGTCACGTCCCTGGGAGCCGTCGCCAGCACCGCCACACACGGCTGGCGCCTAAACGAGGGAGCAGGGGCCTCGGCCTTGGACTCTCCCGGCGCCCTCACCGCCGCTCTCACGGGTGCTTACAGCTGGGCGTCCGACAGCACGAGAGGAAACGTACTCAAGCTCTCGGGAACCACCGGATACGCAACCACCACCGACCCGGCAGTGAATACCGCCGGCAGCTTCTCCGTCTCCGCCTGGGTGAAGCTCTCCTCGCTGTCCTCAAACTCCACTTTCGTCTCCCAGTCGGACTCCGGTGGCAACGCGAACGGCTTCCAGCTGTACTACTCGTCCGCGGCCAAGGCGTGGGCGTTCGGACGACACCACGACGGGGCCGCAGGTCCCTCTTTCTCCGCCGCCTACGGCACCACAGCAGTGGCCGACCGATGGACACACCTGGTCGGCGTGTTCGACGCCTCCACCAACCAGCTGCTGCTGTACGTCGACGGCCGTCTCTCAGGGGCGAGGACGTATGCCGGCACTTCATGGAACGCTGATGGCGGCATACAGATCGGCCGCCGCCTCTACCAGGGTGCCTACGGCGAATACGCCAACGGCTACGTGAGTGACATCCGGATCCATCCCACAGCGCTGCCAGCCACCAACGCCGCAGTGACCGGTGAGATGCCCAGGTTCACTCAACTGGACTGACGTACCCCACTGCTAGATGACGGGGGGGTAGCGCCCCGGTTGGGCGTTGCCCCACCCCTGGTCTGGCAACCTTTGGCGTTCCGAAAGCTCCTGTCCGGGTGGACAGGGAACACGCCACGCGAACACCTGAGCACCTCGCGCCAACCCGCTTGCGCCTCCTGCCGATCTCACACCACGGCGACACCCGGCCCACCGTCATCTTCCAGGGCGGCGATGCCGCCGTCCTCTGGGCGGCGACGGAGGTCCGCGTCGACCTGTACATGTACCCCGTCCTTGCCAGGAACGCGCCTTGGACGGTAGCTGCTTGAGAGCCACAACTGCGAGATTTGCTTGGCGGCTTCCTGGGCGGTGGCCATGTCAGCGGCCGTGATCCGGATCCGGACCAGGCCAGGGGTCTGCTCGAATACCTCAGTCATGACACTGAGCCTGCCTCCGCCATCCACGTCCTGATCTAGGAACGGCCCCGCACCACACGATCGAGGTGCCTTAGCGCGAGTGCCTGTACGCGGCCATGAACGGCGTGGGCCGCGCGGGGCCCCTTGTCAGACCTGCCCTCTGAGGTTCCGGCTGTCCACGTACAAGCGAAGCGGCAGGGACGGTGTCTTCAACGAAGCTCCGCCTACCCCTTCGTGCGCGCCACCGCACGCCTGGGCTCGCTGCGCTTGCCGCCGTCGGTCGAGCAGGCCGCATGGGGGAGCCGGGCCCACACGGCTTTCCCTGACTCGTTCGGAAGGAGTCGAAACCCCCAAACGCTGCTGAGCTGTTGCACGATGAGCAGCCCGCGCCCTCGTGCGCCGAGCACGTCGTCTGCCAGTAGTCGTGGGGGAGCCAGCGAAGGATCAACGACCGTGCACCAGACCCCCGAGGCTGACTCAGACAGGCTGACCCAGATGCTGCCGCGGCCATCAGGCTGGGGGTAGGCATGGCAAACGGCATTGGCCACTAGTTCGTGGACAACGCTGACGGTATCCCGCAGGAGCGCGGTTTTGCCCCAGCTGCCGAGGGTGCGGCGGGTAAATCTGCGGGCGCCGGCCAGAGCGGTGAGTTCCGGCTTCAGGCGGTGGGCGCTGAAGCGCGGGACCTCGACTCCCAGCGACATGCCCCACGGTCGTTCGAAGGACGTGCCATGCCTGTGCATGCTCTGCTCCTGGTCGCTGGTGCGGGGGAGGGGGAAATGCCAGCAGCCGTGGCCTGCCCATCCCGCAGAGTGCGGAACCCTTTCGGGGGACTTCGCCCGAACGTTGCCGTCGCTAGGCTCCTGCCCACCCCCGCCGTGCAATTGCATACGGGATTGCACCGCACGGCGGAAGTACCGGTTGACCAGCCGAAAGGGGTTTGTGATGGAGTACAGCAACGGCATGCCGGCAGCCCAGTTGAACGGTGTTCGGTGGCGGAAGGCCAGCGCCAGCATCGGCGAGGGGAACTGCGTCGAGGTCGCCCAACTCATCGACGGGAAGGTCGCGATGCGAAACTCCCGCTTCCCCGACGGACCTGCGCTCGTCTACACACCGGAAGAGATCGCGGCGTTCATCGACGGAGCGAAGGCGGGAGAGTTCGACTCCCTCGCTCTTTGACGTGAAGGTGTAAGTGATCGTCGGACGTGCGGGCACGGTTCTGGAAGACTACGAGGTGGTATCCGTCTTCCGCAGGAGTCCGCATGTCCGTCGGCCCCGTGCCGCAGGATCCCGCCCCAGCAACCGTTACCTCGCTGCCCAGGATGAAGTCAGAAACCGCGGCGGCGCGACTGCTCGGCGAACGACTACGCAACGCGCGTATCGAGAAGAACCTCACCCTCGCACAAGCCGCCAAAATCATCCGTGCGTCGACGTCCAAGGTCAGCCGCCTGGAGCGCGGACTCCACCCGCCCAAAGAGCGTGACGTCACCGACCTGGTCCGCTTCTACGACGTGACAGCGGACGAAGAAGCGCAGATCCTCGCCCTGCTGCAGCAGACCCGCAACAGCACCTGGTATCACCAGTACAGCGACGTCACACCCACCTACCTTCGCCAGCTCATCGGCCTCGAGGGGGCCGCCCGCACCATCCGCACCTACGAAAACCAGGTGGTGCCTGGCCTCCTGCAGACCCCCGCCTATGCCAGAGCCGTCGTGGAAGCGGCACTGCCAGGCGCCCCGGACAACGACCGCAGGGTCAAACTCCGCATCGGCCGACAACAACTGCTGCGCAGTCCCTCCCGCCCCCAGGTCGTCGCGCTGCTGGACGAGGGGATCCTTCGCCGCCCCGTCGGCGGCTATCACGTCATGTGCGCCCAGCTCATGCACCTGATCCAAGCCATCGAGATCAGCGACATCAACATCCACATTGTCGAGTTCGAGGCCTCAGCGCTCAGGTCACCCACCTACCCGATCACCCACCTGCTGTTCGACGACGGAGGCCCCTCGGAAGTCGTCTACGTTGAGCACATCGACAGCGCGATGTACCTCACGCGCCCCACCGACGTGGAGCGCTACAGGCATGTGCTCTCTGAGCTCGCCTTTGTCGCAGCCCGGCGTGAGCGCAGCAAGGAGATCCTGCGTGATGCTGTCGACCGATACCGCAGGAAGATCAGGGCAATGGAGAGCGACCCCGATGCGCATCTGGATGCTGACTGAGCGAGTCAGATCTGTGCCACACCGCCCCACTCCTGGAGAGGTCCACTTCTGGTGGGCGCCGGCCGTCCTGCAGGACGCCAGTCCGCGACATTCGCCAGCCCAGGGCTGAGCAGACTCATCCCGTGGAAGAACGCAGCGACCTCGCCCTTGGAACGGACACGTCCCCAGTGCTCGCGAAGGACCTGCTGCATCACGCCGGTGATGTTGTGCCGCACGTCAGGCTGGTCGCTGACCAACTGGCACAGCACAAGGAAACTCCCCGGAGCCAGCCGGTCCACGATTCTCCTGATCATCTCGGCCGGCTCCGCCTCTTCCCCGAAACAGTGCAGAACAGACACCAGCAGGACTGCCGTCGGCTCGTCGTGCCTGATGAGTCGCCGCACGTCAGCATCCTCAAACAGGCGATCGGAATCAGACAGATCCGCCTCGACAACCAACGTGTTGGAGTTCTCCTCCAACATGGTCCGTCCGTGTGCCAGCACAATCGGATCACGGTCGACATACACGACCCGGCAGGTCGGATCCGTATCCCGTGCGATCTGGTGGACGTTGCGCCGGGTCGGCAAACCGGAGCCGAGGTCAAGAAACTGGCGGACGCCGTGCTCAGCGGCGAGAACGCGCACCGCTCTCTCAAGGAAGCCACGGCTGTCGCGCGTCGTCTCGCGGATGTCAGGCGCCACCCGAAGTAACGCGGTGCATGCCGCACGGTCGGACTCGTAGTTCTCAATGCCTCCCAGCAGGAAGTCATGCATGCGCGCCATGCTCGGTGTGGTGATGTCGATGCCCCGGGCACTGGACGCCCCGTAGACCATGCGCATGCATCCCCCTCCGCCACAAGGGCAAAATCGCAGCTCCGCTGCAGGAACCGCCCATGGTAAAGGCGCAGTTCACGGCATGCCAGAACACGTTCGGGGGAAAGCCAGAACAGACGTTGATCAGGTGCGCGGCGGAGAGAAAAGTGTGCCCCCGCGCGCAACGGCGCACACGACGAAGGAAACGATGCTGCGCGAGCGGAACGTCAGTCCGGCGCACCACCTCGAGGAGACGACAGCAAAGCCCGGGCAGCAAGAGGATCTGTGCCCATCAGAGCAGCCGTAGTCTCGATGGGCAGGCCCAGACGGCAGTGCAAGAGCTCCACATCAGCCCCCGGCGGTCTGCTCCCCGTCTCGCAGCCCCCCGACCGCGCCCGGATGGAAACCGCCACGCTCAGAAGGTGCCACGCGAGCGCAGCCAGCCGGTCGCTGCACAGTGCTTCGCTCCAGATGAGCGCCAGGTTGCGAAAAGCCTCGTCGACCGCCTCCCGCGCCACCTGAGCATCGGCCAGCCGCGCCTCGGCGTAGCACCGCCAGACAGGCTGGCTGCTTTCCTTAAGAGCCTGATAGGCGAGCGGCATGGAAGCGACACAGACAACGCTGCTCGGCTGGGACAGCAGGCGCCGAGCACGAGGAGAGAGCGTCACGGCCGGATACACGGCCCTGTCCTTTCAAGACTTGCGAAGCCAGCCTGTCAGGTGGAGGCAGCGCCATCACGGCGCACCAGCAGTCCATCTGCAGGAAAGAGACCTTCATCGGCGACGAACGCGTAGTGCACGTCTTCCCACAGAGGCCGCACGTCGGCCGGCGCCGCCTGCAGGCGCGTCACCAAAAGCGCCGTCGTCGGCCAATCAGGAACGAGATCACCCGCAAGCGCCGCTGTAACGACGGCTGGAACGACATGGGAGCCGGCACAAAGCTCAGCTGGATCGGGACATGAGGCAGCAAGATGCAGCCCCCGCAGCGCACTGCGTAGCCGATCAGCGGCGGCTTCCACCGACAACCGCGACGTAGCCGGCAGCCCTTGAGCCTGCTCCCACAGCAGCCGGACATCCATCGCGGTACCGCCGAAGATGGTCGCCATCATATGGACCACCGACCACGCCGGCAGGCGTTCCCCAGCAAGGATCCGGGAGATGTAGGACGGCGACAGATCGGCCTGTCGCGCTGCCTCGGCGATGGAAACAGGCGACTTGCGCTGCAGATATGACAACGCGGCCGCCAGTTTGCGCCCAGGCGGATTCAGCTCAGCCTCACCAGCCGCCCTGGGCATCACCACGTGCGAGGGCAACGGGGCATGCATCGCCTGCTCAAGCGCACGCCGCTTCAACAGTCGCTTCACCCTGCCCGCACTCCACCGCGTCCGGGCGACCTCCACCGCGGTGCGCGTCGCCTTGGCGATGTCCCTCCAGCTCGCTCCCGCCGACCGTGCATCGTGCACGGCGACGGCGACGAAGTACGCCATCTCGCGCTGCATTCGGTCGGCGAGGTCTATCACCTCCGCCAGGGGAGCCGACGCCAGTTCCGCCTCGACCAGCCGCACCGCCAGCGTGTGCACGTGCTGAGATACCGGCTGCCCCCAGCGCCGCTCCTCCCCGGAGGCCAACGCCCGCTCCGCGTCTCGCTGACGCTGCGCGCGACGCCTGCACGTGGCATCGCAATACGCTCGTCGGCGCCCCGGACCAGGTCGGTGCCGGATGCGACGATCGCAAAAGGCGCAGTACCCAAACCGCGGTGCACTGGAGCCCATACTAATTTCTCCCTCTGATGCCGCATCGTTCGCCCCGACTCAGGGGTGCGAAATGACGACTGTGCATAGCGGCTGCCGTACCCGTTGGCCGAAGACCTGAAGGAGGCACAGCGGGCACGGCAGCCAGGTGATCTCGTGCTACGTCAGCTGGATACGCCGATAGCGCAGGACGGACATGCCCGTCGCCGTGCACAACACGAGCCCCGTGGCGGAAGCCACCAGAGGAGAAACGGGGTCGACGGTGGCCGCGTACACGACCAGTACGAGGATGACGACCAGGCTCAGGGGCACCGTGACTTGCCAGTCACGGAAGCCGCGGAGGGATGCGGCCGGAGAGGCCGGAATGCTAACTTCACCAAAGTCCGAGGGCGCGCTGAAGCCACCTCGGTCACTACGAGCAAGCAAGAGGAACGTACTCCTTTGACTTGGTCGCGCAGCCCTGGAGTGGCCCTACCGCTCCGGGGCTTTTGCGTGTGATGGCGGCCGGTCAGACTGGCCGGCCGCTCCCGACGGCGAAACAGTAAGCGGATCTCCCGCAGCGATTCCAGCCGCTCTTGCCTCGTGCAAAAACATGCCACCCGCAGTCAATGATCGGGTGGATCGCCGACCTCATCGGCCCTCCAGGCCGGTCACGCGGATGAAGGTGCTGCACTGTGCGGAAAATCTTGGCTTGAGCGATGTGAATATGCCGGTCGTTCGATCAAACCTTATGACTTTCCTGTCAAGTTGAAGCTTCGCCTGGCGGAACCCGCTGGATGTGCGTGAAGGGGGCTTGGCTCAATCTTGCTCAAAGCGGCTTGAGTTGTCTCACACGAAAGAGTGAAGATCGACTCCTTCCGTGACCGCGAGTGCACATGCGTATGCAAAATGAATGATCATGAAAGTCCGTGTGGTTCCTCTGACGCAGACCAGGGAGACTGCTGACACGGGGCCCCTGGCCCCCGCACACGTCCGCCCCGGCTTACCGGACCGCAGGTTCGTCTTGACGGAGCTGACCACCCACCCGTGTCCCACCTAACGCTGCGTAGGTCGCTGATGAGACGCGTGTGAACTTCGCTTCACGCCGGTTGCCCGGTGGACAGCCAACCGGACCACTCCACTGTCTGGATGAGGGTGCCAGGCTGCAGCCGGAGCCGGACGAGGCCCACCTGTTCTGCGCCGCAGCTGGGCCGACTTCCGTCCGCGGGCGTATCCATTCTGAGTCGCACGCCCACTCGAGCCTCAAGGCGCCAGTCGTCGAGCCCACCGTCAAGGAGTGTCGAGGCGGCCTCGACGAGCGCGAAGGGCACAAGCGCAAACATGTGGCCCTGATGGGGAGCGACACTCTCACCGAGAGCCAGGACCAGCGGCTGCTTCAGGTCCGGCTCGCCTGCCCTGACATCACCACGGCCTGCGACATCGCCCGTACCTTCGCGACTTGGCCTGTCACCAGCGCGGGTACCTGCTGCTGGAGTGGTCCGGCAATCCGAGCAGGATGCTCCGAAGCCTATGGAGGCTTGATGGGGCTCGTTGAAAAGGGCCACCCCATGTTCGGGTGACCGCACGCCTGCTCGGTGAACCTCCACACCCACCCGGTACCCCATAGGCTGCGCGCTCCCGCCGATCCATTGCGGCCTCTGTGGCGGGCCTGGCGACTCGGAGGCGGCGACAGTGGAACACGTCGCCCAACACGCTGGGTCTGCAACGTCACCTTCGCCGGCTACGACATCGACGACGTCCTCGCCCACTGTCGCGTCCACTGCGTCGAACTTCTCAGCAAGGTTGCACAGTACGAGGACAGCAACGGCTCTTGCATGTCAGCACTGTGAGCCCCGGGTGACGACGGTCAACGCGGCGGAGGCCGCTCGATCGCGCCGCCCCGATGAAGTGTAGGGATGTAGCCCTTCGCCCCAGGTGGCAGAGCGTCGAGGCACGCCTGGGAGCAAGCGTTGACCAGTAGCGGCAGGACGTCGGTCGCCACCACCCGGGAGAGCCAAGCCTGGTGAGGACCCGTCGCCGAGATCGGCCCGGTGCAGACACTGCAGGTGCGGGCCGAGTCGGTTCCCCAGCGGAAGGGAGCCAGGCTGTCGAGTCGATATCGAAGATCCCCATCTTCCTTCGCCAGGATCTTGACGCGGTGACCGCCGGGCTGACTCTGCCCTGGAGCCCCGAGGTCGTCGAGGGGCACGTGAACCGGGTGAAAACGCTCAAGCGAGCCATGTATGGCCGAGCCTCGTTCGCCCTCCTCCGGAGCCGGACTCTCACCCAGCCAGGAGGCTGCGACTCACGCTCGCCTCATGCGACGAGCTTGGTGGCAAAGGCCGCTATCAGGGTGTCCGCCCTCAGCAGCAGCTCAGGGTCAGAAGTTCCCGCCACGCGGACAGAAACCTCATCGCCACCCACGGCCTTGGCAAGGTGCACTTCAAGGTGATGGTCCGATCCGACGAGTGGATAGCTGTACCAGCGATCCGGGTGCTCATCATCGGTGGCTTGAAGGCCGAGCTCGACCGCCTGCCGGTCGGTGGCATTGAAGTGATAGCCGGCGTAACGCGCCAAGAGAGCCAAGAAGGGCTGGACGTTCTCGTTCCAGATCCAGCCCTCTACCGCGCGTTCCCAGTCACTCTCTGCCATCCGGCCAGAGTGCCACATGCGGCACGTTCGCTCCCTGCCACATGTCCGTTCACGGAACTGCGGACAGAGCCATCTCAGCCATCAGCGGGTGCCAAAGTCCCAGCAGGTTCCTCACCGTCGTCTTCTCTGTCCGGGTGAGCGCTGACTGCCGGGTGCCATGACATTCGCCAGGACGTTTCCTCCCCGGCCGAGGCAGTGCTCCACTGAGCCAAGACGCCGACATCCACCAGGAGTTCGAGCTCGGACATCAGCCTCTCTGGCGACAGTCCACAGATTCGGGCCAGCTGCTCGGTGTCGGCACTTCCTTCATGGTCAGTCCGTTGGTCGAGGGCAGTGAGGCTTGTCGTTAGAAGCTGCCCGGTTGCACCGAGCCCGCGCGCGCGTGCGGGGTGGGCTGTTCGCAGCGCCCAGTCGGCGGTACGCCGTCGTGCCGCCCGACAGGGCATCCCCGCCATGGGATCGGTGAGCCGGCCTGTGTAGACCGCCCCCTGATCTGCATCCGGGACGATGAATCGGCTCCTGACAAGCTCGTTCCAGTTCGCTGCGGCTGCGCCCTGGCCCGCGCTGCGGATCAGCCCTTTGGACAGCTTGAGGCGACTGGAGGCGTCCGCACGCAAGACGGCCTGGAGGGCCACTATCCGCGTGGCAGGGGGCGTAGATGCCGGCAGGGAGGCAGCCAGGTAGCTGAGCATCTCCCCGGCCAGCCGTCGGTCTGCACCGCCACTGCGCTTCCGGGCGGGGCGAACGATGAGCAAATGAGCAGGGAGGGGCGCTGGCGAGAGGCTCCTGGTCTCCGGGACGACGGACGCGTTGGTCATTGCGTGCGCGCACGACGCGCAGGCGTCGGTGAGCCGCCAGAGGCGGCCCCCGTGTTCCCGCGCGAGGACGAGCAGGACCGGGCCGGCGCAGCCGCGATGCCGCGGATGCCACGGACAGCCGCGCTCGTGGCACTGACATGTACGCAAGTGCGGCGGGACAGGGCAGGCACGGGCGTGCTGTGCCAGGTGCGCCAGGGCGGCGGACCGCGCGAGTCGGCCGTGGATCGTGGGCCTGGAGGAGCAGTGGAGGCAGATGAGGAGCGGTCCCTGGGGGAGGGGCCGTAGCTCGACGGTCCACGTACGCGGCGCCACAAGGCGCATGGTGCACAGCCTCATCGGCCCCTGGACTCCTTTCCGCCCCTCGGACAGGCCAGGCCAAAGGGCGTCGCTGGGGGAGTGTCATGACGGCCGCACACCGTAGTGCAGACCTCTGCCCTTTGCTCGGCCCCCAGGGCCGCGCAAATAGGGCAGAGGTCTGCACTGACAGGGTGGACGGCTCCGCCGTCGGATGGTCGGGTGACGATCTTGCCGCCCGAGCCGAACTTCGAAGCACTCCGCCTTCGGCTCGCGCAGCTGAGGGGCGAACGCGGCTGGTCTTACGACGACCTCGCCGAAAGGACCGGGAAATCCAGGCGCACCCTCATCGAAATCGAGCAAGGTCGAACCATCGGATCACTCGACACCTGGCACGCCCTCGGCCATGCCTTCGGCGTCTCGTTCGCGGAACTCTTCGCCGCTCTATGTCATGAACACGAGCCGCCGAGCGCCGCCAACTAGCCCCAACTTCCGCCATGCAGGACCACCCGAACCGGTCACGCTCCTCGAACGAAAACCCGACTCTTCGGGCAGGCGAACCCATCCGATGGGCCGAACAGGCGACCCCGCGGCGACAGACGCCGTACTTCCGGTGTGTCACCTGGAACCTTCACACCCATGCACTCCACCCACAGCACAGGCCGCCATTGGGACGGCACCCCCAAGACCCACGGCCGAAGGCGCTCCTTGACCGTCGCCCACGACAGTCCCAGCCGCCTGCTGCGCATCGCCCAGCACTCTCGCTGCCGGGACTGCGGCAACCGAATCAGCTGGCACGCCACCCACGGCCACCAGCCCGTCAGCCTGCATCCCGTCGAGATCCCAGCGGCACTCGTTCCCGCAGGCCACCGATGGCACCTCGCCTCGGGCATCGCCCACCCTGCCGGCGACGGCAGCCCCTGGTGCTACCTCGCACACCTTCCCTTGTGCCCGGTCCGCACCACCCTCGGCGCACTCCCACCCGCCCTGGGCGACATCAGGCGACGCCTCGCACTCAACACCCGCCGCCTGACCGAAGCGGGAATCCTCACCCCAGGGCACAACACCGGGACCGAACCCCACCCCGAGGAGTCCTGCACACCCGCGCGCCCCGTCGTCCAACTCCTCTATGGCCGGTACATCGCCGCCACCGCCATCGAGGACATCCAGTGCGTGGCCCAGACCATGCGACGCACCCGCTGCACCAACCCGGTCCTTGCTCCCGGAACCGCCCCGGGACGCTGGACTCTCACGGCAGCCACCCCACACCGTCGCAGCACCCAACAACTTGCCCTGCCCGCATCCGACATCGCCGTCTATGACCTGGGACACCTCGCGTACAGCGAGCAGGTCCGCTGGCGTACCCAGCGGTGCCCCACCCACGCGGCGACCACTGCAGCCCCCGACCTCGCCCTCGCCGACTGGGAGCCCTTCGACCCGCTGCTTCACCACAAGTACCTGGCCACCCGACTGCCGCGTGCCCCCCGACGCCGCAGCTGAGCACGCCGAACCACCGAAGAGCCGACAGCAGCACCCTGACCCGTCACAGCGTCATCACCCGATCCGGAGCACCCCACGTGTTCACGCCCACCGACGAACAGGCCCAAGCAGCCGACCGCTTCCACGCCGGAGATCACATGGCCCTCCAGGCCGGCGCCGGCACAGGAAAGACCTCCACCCTCGCCTTGCTCGCCCACCGCACCCATCGCTGCGGCCGCTACCTTGCCTACAACCGGGCCATCGCCCAGGAAGCCGCCACCCGCTTCCCACCCACCGTCACCTGCAGAACCGCCCACTCGCTCGCCTACGCAGCCATCGGCCACCGCTACACACGCCGCCTCGGCGCACCCCGCCGCCCCGCCTGGCAGACCGGACAGGACCTCGGCATCACCAAGCCAGCCCGCGTCGCTAAGCACACCCTCATGCCCACCACTCTGTCCAACACCGTCCTGCAGACCGTGACCCGCTTCTGCCATTCCGCAGACACGGTTCTCACCCGCCGCCACGTTCCACCCCTACGCGGCCTCGACAACCCCGAACACCACCGAGAGCTCGCCGACCTCGTCCTCCCCTACGCCAATAAGGCATGGGCCGACCTACAACACCGCGACGGCGGCGCCGTCCGCTTCGACCCCGACCACTTCCTCAAGATCTGGTCACTCACCAACCCGAAAATCCACGCCGACTTCCTCCTCCTCGACGAAGCCCAGGACACCAACCCCGTCGTCGAGCACATCTTCAACAATCAACGCGACCACGCCCAGCTCGTCATGGTCGGTGACTCCGCCCAAGCCATCTACCACTGGCGCGGCGCCAAAGACGTCATGACCGGCTTCCGCGGCACGCACCTCACTCTCTCCCGCTCCTTCCGCTTTGGACCCGCCCTCGCCACGGAAGCCAACCGCTGGCTCACCATCGCCGGAGCCCCTCTGCGACTCACCGGCAGCGACACCACACCCACCGACCTCGGCCCCCTCACCACCCCTGACGCAATCCTGTGCCGCACCAACGTCGGCGCCATGAAACACGTCATGACACTCCTCTCAGCCGGCGCCCGCGTCGCCCTCGTCGGCGGAGGCGACAGCCTGCGCTCCCTCGCTCTCGCCGCCCGCCAACTCCAAGAAGGGCGCCCGACCAGCCATCCCGAACTCGTCCTCTTCCCCACCTGGGGAGCACTGCAGGACTACGCCACGTACGACCCTTCCGGGCGCGACCTGCAGCCCCTGGTCGACCTCGTCGACACCCACGGCACCGGCGCCATCCTGAACGCCGTCAGCCAGCTCACCCAGGAATCGCACGCCCAAGTCACCATCTCCACCGCCCACAAAGCCAAAGGCCGGGAATGGGAACGAGTGAAGATCGGCGAAGACTTCCCCCCGCCCAAGGACACAGACGAGCAAGATGCCCAAGGCAAGTCGACCCCGAGGCCAATCGACCCCGCAGAAGCTCGCCTTGCCTACGTGGCCGTCACGCGTGCACGCCGACACCTCGACATCGGCGGCTTGTCCTGGCTCGACGACCACCCAGACGGAAGCCCCTGAGATTGCGCGCCGACATAGCGTCCCGACACTCCACTGGAGATCCGGCGCAGTCGCAACCAGAAGATCATTTACGGGACAGCCCTTAGCCGCCGTCGGCGATCGTCATGGTCCTGCCGACGGCGGCCTTGGCGCCAGATTCCTCCCACGCCTTGCAGTCGTTGCGGTTCCCGGCGAGCGGCCGACCGACCACGACCACCAGACGGGTGTCGGCGTCGATCACGACCTGGTGATTCGTCGAGTACCGATAGTTCTTGGACTGCTCCGCCACCGTGTGGTCCCGGGTGGGCACCAGGGTGCCGTCCACGATGAGCACAGTGTTCCCGCGGAACCGCTTGCGCGGCCGGAGCGCGAGCAGGGGGCCGATGTGTCTGATGACGCGGTCGGCCGCGGACTTTGATACCCCGAAGAGCGGGGCAAGCTGGCGCAAAGTGAAGTTGGTGCGCCAGTACGTCGTGACCAGCAGCACCCGGTCCTCCAGCGGCAGCCCCCACGGCCGGCCCCGCCGCACCTCGTCGGCTCCCTCGCGGCGCAGCGCGGTCACCAGCTTGCCGAAGCAGCGCGGGCTCAGCCCGGTGAACGGGGCTATCCAGGACGAGGCCGACGCCGTGATCACTCCAGTCACAGCAAGATCATGGCGCCAGCCGGTGGCCTGTTGCACCACCCGGTCAAAGGTCGCCTGGCCAGGGCCTCACCCATAGCTGCACCATGTTCAAGGCACCGCCGGGGCCGGCACGGAGATCTGATGAGGAGCAGGGCGTGGGAAGTCTGTTGAGGAGCCTGTCCGGGGTCCGCTGGGGAGAACTGCGCGACGCGACAGGCGCCGCAGCCAGCGGCATCCCCCCTCTGCTGTCCCGGATCGCATACGGGGACGAGGACACGGCCCGCATCGCCATCGATGACCTGGGCGATGCCATCTGCGCGCTGGGGTTCGTTGTCGGTGAGGCGACAGCTCCCACGGTCCCGTTCCTTCTCGAACTGGCCGGGTCCCCGCATGTGGCTTGCAAGGCCGAGTTGTTGGACCTGCTGGGAAGCATCTACCGGACCGACCAGTGGCACTCCGCCGCTGCGGCGACCCAGGACCGCAAGCACGATGCGAGCTACCGGCAGCAAACCGACTGGGAGATGGCCTCAAGGACAGCCGTGTGCGCAGGCCGGTCAGTCATCGAGGGCGTCGCCTCCTCCGTACGGCCAGAGGAAGCGACACCTGCTCGGAAGTTGTTGCAGGTGATGGACGACACCCTGCCGTTCCCGGAGCTGTAAGGGGTCTTTGCGGGACAGCCCTTAGGCAGCGGGCACGGTAAACCCGGTGGTCACGAGCAGTCGAACCAGTGTCCGATGGGGCGCTCAGGGCACGTGCGGCACTCGAAGATGTAGACGCCTCCGGCGTCGCCGAGGCACAGGCCGGCGGGGTTGTCGGCATCGGCATTCCAAGGCAGGCCATCCGAATCGTTCTCGTCGGCTCGGTCCTCTTCAGGAAGCCACGTGCGCCAGGACTCGCCGTCGAATTCCCAGCTGGCCACGGTCAAGAGGTGCTCCATCCGCCTGCCACACCCTTCGCAGTCGGGCCAGTACGGTTCCTGCGTCCAGCCCGGGTAGCCGCCCAGCTTGATCCCCGGGGCCGCCGCGAGGTGGTAGGAGTACCTCAGGCCCGTTTCTGCGAGCAATGTGTCGAAGCGGGCTCTCAGCGTGTCGTAGACGTCCTCAGGAAGGTCCCCGCTCGGGTACTCGGTCACCTGCTCGGGGTGAACCACACAGGCAGCCGGGTACCAGTCCTCAGGAAGCCCGGCCCCCGGCGCCGGAGTCGGCAGCACGTCGCCGATGACGCCGGAGTCCCGCCAGTGGACCTGAGGCAAGGGGTAGCAGAACTCTCCGTGGGCGTAAGGGCACCACAAGACCTGGAGCAGGTCCGTCCCCCTGGGAAAGGGCACACCGGGCGCGTCGACACGATGGACCTGCACGATGGGAACCAGGGGTACGGCGGGTTCCGGACCACCCCCGGAGTCCATGTCGTAGTGCTCTTCCCGGCACACCGGCCATGGCTCCGCGGCAGGCCAGAGCAAAGGACCTCCGACGGAACTGTCCTTGTAGGTCGGAGAACCGGGACGTGGGTGCAGGCGTACGGACTCGCGGCGGAAGGGGAGCAACTCGGGAAAGAGGCTCTCCACGTCGACCGGACGGCCGGGTGTGTGGCGGGACATATGCCGGACTCTAGAACCCCGGTACGACAACCTGCCCAGCAGGTGCATGACGGCCCGTACATGATCGGCGCCTGTCACCACCTCTGTGTCGCACCGGTGCTCCCGAAACTCGACAACATCCCGCCGCTCTCGACCCAGCGACTGTTCTCCGTACACGACGACAAACGTTCTCGACTCTCACCTACGCAGCCAGGAGTTCTTAGGCCGTCCTGGCTACTGCGGGCTGCCGCCCGAGAGCTCCAGCAGCTCCGTGAGCCGCCAGGGCAGCGAAGAGCAGACTAACCGCGGCCTCGTGAGGGAGAGCTTCAGCGCACCCACGAGGGGCATCTGGACCTCGAACGCTTCCTGCCAGCGGGCAGGATCCATGCTGTGGCCTGCGGCCGCGCCTGGTCTTCTGTCTTCACACACGGATGATCACCGGTGGCCGCGCCGGTTCCCAGACCAGGCCCGATCAGCAAGAATCTGGGCCCCGAGACCAGCTCTGGGATTGAATCGTCTGATGGACATGTCCTCCCGAGAGATCCGCATGCCCCTCAGCGAGGTCGTTGCAGTACTGCAGGACCTGAACGAGTTCGTCGTTTCCCTGGACCGACTCGGATCCCGCCAGGCATCCGGAACCGCCGACGAGTACGCCGTCGGCAAGTTCATCGCCGACTGGGATGTCGCTCGACGATTGGCGCGCGCCCGGCGTGTCATCAGCGTCGCGCTGGATGCACAACTGAGCGAGGAAGACAACGCCGAGATCGACGCCCTGTGCGACCAGGGCCGCTTCTACGGCACGGACAGCGCCATCCACCGCTCCACTGACCAGACCAGCTAAAGAGCGTGATGTCCTGGCGAGGGTGTTTGGTAAGCCAATCGATGATGATGGGTGGGTGTTGGCCAAGACAGAGGCAGTGCAGGCGGCCCGGTCGGGGCCCCTGTTTGTGCGAGTGCACTCGGCAGTGGGCACTGCTGTCGTGCTCTGGCAGGGGGCGCCTCAGACGGTGGGGCGAGACCACTATGTCGAGTGGACGGTGGATGAGGACATCGTCTGGGCGGAGAACTCCTGGCCAGGTACTGATGAGACGCCTGAACTGCGGGAAGACGGTGACTACATCGTCCTTCGTGGACGGCTGAGTCTCGACGAGGACGGTGGGGCGGCCCTGGACGTGGGCGGCTCGGTGATCCTGTTCGATCTTGCCGACTCGCCTCTGCCGGACGGTGTCGATGGGTCGTGGATCGAGGTCCGCGTGGCACCGGGCAACGTCATGGTCTGGCCCTACGAGGTCTGACCGTCGGTGGGCGGTCAGGTGTCGCGCCAGTTCGGGGTGGACTCGCGGCTGAGTCGGCGGCTTATCAAGTCGATCATTGCCAGCTTGATCATGGCTTCTGAGCGGTGCGGGTGGGTTTCGTAGGCGGGGGCAAAGCGTCGGTCATGCATCAGCCAGCCGAAGGTCCGCTCGACGACCCAGCGCCGCGGGATCACCTTGCAGTCTTTCTCTGCCGGGTTTCGGCGAATGACTTCGACATCCATGCCCAGGCGGGCGCCGTGTTCGAAAGATGGATGCCGCCAGCGTTGTCGGAGCGCTGGCGGCGGTGACCAGCACGGCCAGGAGAAGGCCGAGCGTCTCGACGCCGATGTGCCGTTTTGCGGCCTGCAATCTTCTTGCCCGCGTCGATGCCCTGGCCGGCCGCGGGCACGTTGGTTGAGGTCCCTTGTGCTTGGGCGTCCAGGACGCAGGCGCTCGGCTCGGCGTCGTGGCCTTCGGCCCTTCGGACCAGGGGCTGGTCGAAGACGGTGCCATCACCACAGTGGTGGCGTCCTGGACCACATCACCCTAATCCTGAGCTCACCCCCGATCCCGAGGACGTCGCCGCGCTTTACCAGGACGGGAAGAACGAGCCAGAGGCAGCCGACTTCTACTACGGCGAGTGCGAGATGCGCCGGCACGACAAGACCGCCACCAGTCGACGTGAAAGCTTCGCCTGTGTGGGGGCGTCAGGCGGCTCTGGTCCGGCCTGGTGGTGGCTCAGGTGTGTATGGCGGGTGCCTGACCCCGCGGTCCGTCAGGTTGGATGGCACCGTGGCGAGACGACCCAAGACGAAGAAGAAGCGGCCCCCCTTCGCCATACCGAAGAAGATCATCCTGCTGACTGGGCAAGACGTGTGGCCTTACACGTTCATTGCCGACGACTCGGGTGGCGGATGCGGCAAGGTCCCGATGCCCGCAGACACGGCCCTTGAGAAGGTACAGACAGCGATCTTCACACAGCTTGCGGACCTCACCCGCATATTCCACGGCGCTGAGATCGACGTTGAGTGGTCCTCCCTGACACCGGACTCGTGGGTAGGCCACATCCGGCGTGTCACCGCGGAGGAACCCGCTCCGCCGGGCGCGGTACCTGAAGTCGGCTGACAACGGATCGGCTCACCGGGCACCGAAAACGTCCTGCCCTTCAACACCGAATCAGTCGGAACCGAGCCGTGGACGACCGAGGGTCCCGGCCGGTAGGGCCAAGTTCGGGGTGCAGCGCCTCAGAAATCGCGAACTTAGGCGCTATCGTCGGCGACCACATCGGACACAGCACCCGAGCCGAAATCGCCTACGCCCGGTCGCTGGGCATGCAAAATCGAGGTGGCTGCCTCGGGCCCGCGGCTGGGGCGTGACGACCCGATGGTAGGGGTACGAATCGGGGCTCAGCTGTGGGTGGCCTGGATGAACTTGTTCGCGGCCAACTTGGCGAGCGGTTCGAAGCGTTCGTGGCCGGAAGGGTCGCTGGGGGTGTACTGAAAGCTCAGCACCGCGGCTCCGCGGTGCAGAGCGATCACGTCCGCCTGGAGGAACAGGGGTCCGCCTTGGCGCCCCGCTGACAGGCGGAATGTTTCGGAACCGGCCCCGAACGCCGGTGTGGGCAAACGCGAGGTACTCACGTTCACTTTGGTTCCCCTCAGCGACGTGGTGAAGGCAGGGCATCCATCGACCGCGCCGGTGATCCGGATGACGTGGTCCCTTGCTCCGGTGCCCGTGTAGGCCGTGACCCGTGTGCTGATGCGAGCCTCTCCCCGCCCGTGCTGGAACCATGCGCCGACACTCGCCTCCGGCCCCCAGAGCATGTCCTCTAGCAGGCTCACCAAGGGCTGGCACACCGGGTCGCTGACAGGCAAGGCGCTGCGGCCTGCGCCGGGGGCGCGCTTGTGCCACTCGGCTGGCAGGTCGGCTTGGCTCAGCATGGCGGCCTGACGCTGCCCTGCGGGCATGGGTGCCGTTGCGACGGCTGGAGGAGGGGTCGGGAGTGAAGAGGCCGCGGACTGCTGCGTCGACGGCGCGGTGTTCTTGGTCTCTTCGCCGGACGGCCCGGCCGTGCACGCCGTGGCTAGGGCGAGCGCGGAGGCGACGAGGGCAGCGAGTGGACCGCCGCGGGTGTGGGTGTGCATGCTGAGCTGCCTTGACGAAGGCGCGGCTTGCCGCGCATTGGACGTTCGGGCCCTCTCGGACACCCGGAATGGGCGGATCCTAATACAGCCCGTGACAGGTTCCGCCTACCCCCTGCCTCAGTGCCCGTTTCGGCCTGGGCCCCTGCCCCTCGCTTGCGACCCGCGCCTCTGGTCCCGTCTGCCCAGCGCCTGCGGACTCCAGCGCGGAAGGTGGTCTACATCAGCAGTGTGGAGACGATGTAGTACGCGCCGGCGGCGCTGAGCCCGAGGATGAGCAGGGCCGCGGTGAGACAGGACACTCTCCACCCAAGGCCTATGGGGTAAGGGTCTGATCGGTTTGGCCGGTCTGGACTGGCCATCTTGGCCCGGAATTCAGGTGAGACGTCGCGATCAGTGGCGAGCTCAGTGCTCTTGACCAGATAGTCGTTGACGTTGGCGAAAGCGGCGTCGACAGCGGAATGAACTTCGGCGACCTCGTCGGTCGCGGTCGGAGTCTGTATTGCGCGGTGCACAAGGTCACGGACGAGCTGTGAGGCCTCCTCGACCTGGCTGGCCAGAGGTGGTGAGTCGCCGCGGGTGGGTTGGAACTCCTCTGGCTGGCCTGCCAGGCGGTACAGGGCCGACGTGAGCTCCGTGTACCGCTGCGTCTCCTGTTCCTCGTACATGTCGAAGTTGACGGTCCTGGCTGCGCTCAGGTCGGCAATCACCCGTCTTGTGATGGTGAGCCAGCCTCTGGCGGCAGCGCGTGCTGTCGCCACGATCTCGAGCGTGAGGTCTCGCTCGGCGCGCGCGGCGGCAGCCTGTGCGGCTTCGGCGTCGTCGCGGCGCTTCGCCCGCTGGACCAGAATCGCGCCGGCGGCTCCGAGTCCGGCTCCGCCGAGGCCGCTGACTGTCGCGAGGATCGTCTCCAACATCGCCATCGCGTGATCGTCCACCGCGCGCCCGATGGCCACAACGCGTCGGGACGGATCTGGCTGAGAACGTGTGGCGTGGCGGATTCCTAGGCGCCACCGTCCCCATGGCTGGCACCTCTATCGGGATGACTCCCGCCTGCTCGAGCCTGCTCTTCTCGCTCTTGCGATCCTCGCGATCCGGGGCCGCATCAAACGCTGAACGGTCGCGCCCTCTGGTTTCCACCACTCGGGAGGGTGAGCCGTCGGGTCACGCTGCGATCTGGGGAACTTCGCAGATCGGCCGTGCGTCCCTACCGCTGAGGGGTAGTCAAGCCGCGCTCTCCGCCCTCCCCTCGGGCGGGGCCGCACCTGCGGTCGAGCATCTGGCGCCTTCCGGTCACGGAGAGCACCGGATGTGAAGGGTGACAGTGAAGTGGAGTTCTTCTCGGTCGATGACATCGAGATGTGGTGTCGGGTAGCTCGCTACCTTCTGCACGGCTTGCGCGGTGCACTGCATCTCGGGGCCCTCTGGCGTGAACGTCGGAAGGCAGGTCGGAAGTGAATCCAGCTGGGGCCGGACGTGTCCGGCCCCAGCGCCAACCGGTTGGCCACCCCTACCTTTCAGGTGCCCGGTCAGCGCGCATCAGACAGACCGCAGCCCGGGCGGCCCAGCGCGTGATGGGCAGGACGCTGACCCTCCCAGCCGTGACCGGACAGACGGCGCGAGCGAGGGCCGCAGTGACAGACGCGCGACCGCACAGTCGACAGACGCCGTCATCGGCTGGCGCCCTCGGGCCACAGGATGCTACGGGACCCCGGTCCTCTCCGCGTAAGCCACGACGTCCGCCGTGCCGCCGTACGCCCACGCCGGCTTCCCGTCCCAGACAGCGATCAGCTCGTCGACCAGCCCGACGAGAATCTCGGAACCGGCCCGGTGTGCTTCGGAGGTCGACTCGGTCATGCCGGTCTCGTGGATATCGGCCGCGCGGGACATCAGCTGGTCGTACGCGGGGCGGTGCCATTCCGGCGGGTTCTCGCGGTACTCCAGGGCGGGGATGACAACCTCCAGGCTTCCGCCGTGCTGCAGCACGGTCTCGGCGAACCAGGCGTCGGGGCCGTCGGCGATGCACGAGACAGCGACCAGCTCGCACGCCTGGCCCTGGCCGACAGCCTCGACCAGCATCGCCCGCACCTGCTGCTCGACCTCGGGGCTGAGTCCCCGATGCCCCGTAATCCCCACCCGCATGCTGCTCCTCCTACAGGTATACGCCCTGCAGGCGGTCGTCGAAGTCCCGCACCACCTTGGGCGGTGTGCTGGTCGTGAGGGTACGGCGCATCGCGTAGGCCGCCGCGCTCATCGTCATCGCCCACCGCGGCACCCATGAGCCCCCTCACCACGGCCCGGTCCTGCGCCGGTCCGGTGGCGTCGGGCCGGGCTGTGACGGCGGCGTGGTCGGCGTGATGCCTCCGACCATGGCGGATGTGCTCGCGATGGCGAGCGACCAGGTGGCTTTATCGAGCAGTAGCGGGTTCTGGCACAGATCTTGGGGAGCAGTCGCGGAGGGTGACAGGTTCGTTCGATTGCAGGGAGGGGCAGCGATCTCGGAACCCGTCAGCGTTCGCGCACTCTGGTCCACCACCAGCGCGTCGTTGGCCACTCGTTGTAGTTGGGCTCCGGCAAAGTGCGGCGCTCGAATTCCTCATCGATGCGCGTGATCAGTAGACCCAAGTCCCGTTTGGCTCCGGGAGGAAGGTGCAGCATTGCCTGCTCCAGGTCATCACGGGCATCTCCCACCCCGGGCGAATCAAACGCGGAGGCGTCCAGGTAGCGTCCAGGCTGCTTGAAGGCCCACTCGAAACACGAGAGTGCGTTGGCGACCGCGTTGGGCCACATCTCTTGGTCTTCGACCCGGCGGATCGCTGCACGAGTCCGCCCGGAGACACCGTGGACCCTCAGGACCGGATACTGCCATCGTGGCCGCCACCGCTCTGCGCGGACGGCCTTGGGGCGCCTACGCGGCATCGCCCTTTCGGATCAACATGAGGCCATCTTGCCACGGCTGGGCACGTGGGTGATTCCCCTGTCCACACACCCACCGCGGCAAATGTTCCCGCTTCTCGGTTCTGTGCAGATCTCGGGGCGTCTCGGAGTGTCACTGGAGCAGGATCATCTTGCGTAGGAGTTCGAATCCGGCTCGGCCGTAGAGCTGCCGTTTGATCTTTTTGATGCGGTTGACGGCGCCTTCGATGCTTCCGGAGCTCCAGTCGAGAGTGAGGCCGGCTGTCACGGCGTCGAGGTCTCGGAGTAGGTGGAGTGCGAAGCCGGTGAGGCCGGGGTAGCTGGCTAGCGTCGACTGCGTCGATCCAGGCAGGGAGCGTGCCGCCGAGGCGGTCGGTGAGGATTTCTCCGAAACTGCGGACGTGTCCGGCGGCCGTGTCCAGTTCAGGGCAGCGGGCCAGGACCTCCTTCAGGCCGGCCCGGTCGTCCTCGGCCAAGGTCGTGGGGTGGCGGGTGAGCCAGCCGGTCACCTGCCGTACCGTCGGCGGCCGTGGCGGTGCGGCGGCGGGAGCCGCGCGCAAGGTGGCGATGTGAGCTTGCTCGGTAATCAGCTCGCCGTACAGTCGGGTGACGCTGGTGCATCCCTCAGCGAATCGCCGTTCCAGATAGGGCTTGTAGGGGTCCAGTCTGCTGGGTCGGGGCCGGTTTTCGCGGATGGTGTCCTGCCAGCGTGCGGCGTTCGCGTACCGGAGCACGGTGTTGAGGCCCCAGCCCAGGTGCCGGGCGATCGCCCGGCGTGAGTGTCCCTGGGCGAGCAACTCATGGACCAGGGCGTGTGCAGCCTTCTTCCGTTCGGCCCGCCGGCCGAGCGGTGCCGAGTCGCCCTGCGGCCGACCGGAAGCCAGTCGGGTGACCTCCGGCAACATTCCGCTGGGCATCGGGTTGCGCAGGCAGTCGCGGTGGGCGGCGACGCAGGTCTCCACCGCCCGGCCGAGGCCCTGCCACAGATGGAACCGGTCGGCGATCTGCAGCGCATCGGGGGCACCGCGCCGGGCGCCCTCGGCATAGGCGCCCGCCCGGTCCCGGCAGATGATCTCCACGCCGGGATGGCTGATCAGCCAGGCGGCCAGCGGCCCGGCATCACGAGTCGGGAGCACATCGACCACGCGATGGTCTTCGACGCTGGTCAAGACGGTGGAGTAGGTCTGGCCGCGACGGATCGCGAAGTCGTCCACGCCCAGGACCCGCGGCGTGCTGAACCGTGGATCGGGCAAGGCCATGACCCTGCGTAACAGGGTCATTCTTCCCGCGCCGAAGCCCAACTGGGCAGCCAGCCGAGCGCCGGCCCGCCCGGCGAGGGCGAGACCCATCCGCTCCAGAGCGTGGTTGAGCCGCGTGGTGAACCGTGCGTACGGGCGGCCAACCGGGAGAACGGCTCGGCGAACGTCCGGCGCGGGCAGTCCGCCGACCCGCAGATGAAGCGCCGGACTGTCAGCCGGATTACAAAGCCCTGCTCAGCGAGTGGAAGGTCCTTCAGCCTGCGCTGGTATCGGTCGTGGACTCGGTCCGAGAAGCGGCCGCAGTCCGGACACGCTGCCGCGGCCGCCGCGGCCTCTCGCCACCACCTCGACCGTGCCGAAAGCGGCCGAAACAGCCTCGACCTCCACCTAGTCGATCCCGTCGAACACCAGCGAGTCCCAGAACGGTGCATCGGTCTGCATGGCCAGCACCATCACCGTCCACAGCCGGCCAGAGCAGCAAACGGAATAACCTGAGGGAGCGTCACTTCCGGCTGTCAGACGCCAAGGCGTACGCCGTGTCGTACGAGCCAGCCCCTCGCAATCGAACGTCGAGGTAACGCTCCGCGACGGCTCCCCAAGATCTGTGCCAGAACCCCGATCTCGCGTACAGAGCCAGCCGTAGGACCGGGATCAAGATGCCGATGCCCGCACCGGTGTAGCCCTTGTCCGCGAGCGCCAGCAGGCAGTCGGCGGACGGCGGCCGGCTTGGTGCCGGGGGGCGGCGGTTCGACGCCGCCGCGGGGGCGGCCTTACTTGACCGGGATCCGCAGGTGGCCATTCGCTGCCCTGCAGCCCCGCGGTGATGCCGGCGCGCTGCCGCATCCAGCGTCGCAAAAGGTCCTCGGCGTGAACGCCGAGCTCGACGGGGCCGTCCTCGAGCAGGAGGCGGGGCCGCTTCCTCACCTTGGGCGAGAGCCGCAGCGTCGGGGTGAAGCGGCTCGCGGAGCTTTGCACCGGGGCGTCTGGGAGCCGATCGCCGAGGACAGCTCTGAAGCAGCTTGGCCTTTCACGGGCGCGGGTGAGGGCCGGCCGCCCGCGCTCGGGGGCGGGTTGCGGGCGGCCGATCCTTCGGGCTTCCGTCCTGTCGGATGCCATGTTTCAGACTGTACGTCGCGGTGTCCCGAGCGGCCTGGCGGCAGGGCGTTGATCAGGCTGCGCGGGTGATCCGGGGCCGGGTATATGGCGGAGCTGCTCTGCTCTCCCGACTCCCGGAGGGCAGCGAGACGGAGGGCGTTCGCCCCAGAGTCGTCCGTTGCCGCTACCTCACCCCTCCCATCGTCCAGGGCTGGCCGGGCGAGAACGTCATATCCGGTGAGGGGACCGTGCTCAAGCCCAGCCTAGGAGTTGACGCCGAACCTGATCCTCCCCGCGATCTCGCCGCGCGGGGCGTCGTCCACCGGTCTGCCGTCGCCCGGGCCCGTGGGCGACTCGGGCGGCATCTACGAGGTGCTGACGGCGCTCAGGCCGTGGCCTGCCTACGGGGCGACCGTGTAGTGAACGACCTGCTCGTTGCAGGGTCCGCCAACGTAGACGTTGATGGCGTCGATCTCGGCCTGGTCGGCGGACAGGCCCCAGCGCAGCTTGGTGGCGACCCACTCGCCGAGATAGCGGCAGGTCGCGCTCGGCGCCGGGGGCATCCACTCGGCCGGGTCCCGATCAGCCTTCGCCCTGTTCGACCGGGCCGTCACGGCGACGAGGCTGGTGGAGGCTTCCTGGTCGTTGGCGTAGGCCTCCCTCCGCGCGGGCGTCCAGGCGCTGGCGCCCGAGTCCCAGGCCTCGGCGAGCGGGACCATGTGGTCGATGTCGAGCTTGCTGGGGTCGGTGACTTCCTGCTCGTCGTAGTACGACAGCCACTCACCCTCACCGACCTTGCATCCGGCCCCGACCGCAGGCGCCTCTGTCGCCTCGGCCAAAAGCACCTCGTTGCGGGTGTGACAGCCGTCGGCCGGGTCGAGACCAGCGTTCCAGTGCTTGAACTTCGTGCGCGCGTAGCCGTCGCGGGACTCGTCAGCGACGGGGATCTGGTCGATCGCGTATGTCAGGGGCAGGGTCTGGGCGGCACCCGGAGCAGCAACAGCGTGCGCGGATGCCGGGACGGCGAGCGGGGTCAGGGCGAGGGTGAGCGCGGTGAGGCCGCGGGCAATGTTCTTGATCACGAACGCATGGATAGCGGCCCGGGTGGCGCCCTGTCTGGCGATCACCGCAAGACTCGTCCAGGCGGGCGATCCGGTTCACCGGAGAAACGTCCCGCTCCCAGAATTGCGCTGGTCGCCGACCCAAACCGCGTCAGGCGCTACCGCACCACGTCACATTGGCGGCACCGTACCCCTGCCCGACACCACGAAGCCCCGGAGCCATCACTCCGGGGCTTCATGCTGGTCAAGATCGACGTCAGGACAACGACGTGGGCCGGCGAGGAGGAGGCACCTCTCGCAGCAGTTCCCAAAGCGGGCGCGAGCCGCTTGCCCACTCGCCCAGCACGGCGCGGTCGACCAGGTGCAGACGCTGGGAGCGGGCGAACTCCACGGCTGGCTTCGAGAACCGCCCGTTGGTGACGAGCACGACCACGTCGCCCTTGTGCACCGGCCGGCCGGTGCCGTTGAGGACGTGCAGGTCAGGGGTGCCGACCGGGGACCCGGCCAGTCCGGCCTGCCGGTGCTTGCACTGGATCACCCAGCGCCGCCCGTACGGGTCGGTCGCCTTCACGTCCGCGCCGTTGTCCCCGGCACCACCGACTCGGACCGCGTCCGCGCATCCGTCGCGCCGCATCAGGTCCCGCACCGCGTGCTCGAACTGCCGGTGATGCAGGGCGTCCAGCTGCGTCAGCGCGTAACGCAGTCCCTGGGACTTGACCCGCTCCCACTGCGCGGCCCTTTGCCGGGTGACCAGCCAGGCCGTCACCGCCCCGCCGACGAGCAGCACCAGGACGACGAGCACCCATAGGTGGGAGGCCAGGAAGCTGAGCAGGCCCATGAGCAGCGCCCAGGCGATGACCAGGCCGCCGCCCACGAGGACGAGCTGCTCGCCGCCGGATGTCTTCCGTGACCGCCGACGGGCCGGGCGCCGGCGCGCGGGCGGGCGCCGGCTCACCGGGCGCTCGCGCTGCGGTCCCACTTGATCGGGTACGACACGGTGGGCACCGGACGCGGAGCGGTCTCTTTCCATCCGGGCCAGCGGATCGGGTACGACACCGTCGGGGCCGGGCGGGGCGCGGGCTTGTTCCAGCTGGGCCACTTGATCGGATACGTCACCGACGACGAGGACCGCGGGGCCGGTAACCGGTCCGCACCCGCTCCGGTGCCGCTGGCTGGTGTGCCCGAGCTTCCGAAGATGAACACGGCCGCCACGATGACGCCCGCCAGCCCAACCTGCTTACTCGTCCCGGCCGGCGCCCTCCAGTGCCCCCGCACCACTGTCCCGTCCCGCTTGATGTACCTCTCGATAAACGGCAAGGCCGAAGCCCCCTCCCCTTGGTCGGTCGCGCGCATCTGGCGCAACGGACCAATGTAGAGCGCCTCACTGACAGAGCGTCATGCGGCGGTTGCATTTCGTGATCTTGTTCGGAAGTCGTCAGCGGTGACGGGCCGCGTCACCGCCCAGCCGTACGATGACCGCGTGACACGCCGCGCCCTCGGTACGGGACCGCAGGTCCCCGACCGCATCCATGCCGCCCAGGCCGACCTCCTCGACGAGCCCGGCGCTGCCGTTGTGGAGAGCGTGCAGATCGATGACGAGCGCATCGCCGAACCGGGCCTGGTCGTCCTGGAGGTCACGCCGCTGACGAGGAGACAGCTCGCGCTGTGATGGATGGGCTCCAGCAGCGGTGGGCCACCTCCGGCGTCACGTCGGTGTGGCGCGTGCCGGGCGAAGAGGGCGTGCGGGCGCGGGTGTACGCGGACATCCGTCGTCCTGGCCTACCGGACGCGCCGGCTCTCTAAGCCGGGCCCTGCGCGTATGAAGTTCGGCCAGCGCCTGGCCGAACTTCACAGTTTCCACATATTCGGCGCTCCTTGGCTGCGATGATCGCCAGATAGGTCGTTGATGAGCCGTAACGTACGTATTGCTGCGCTCGCTTCCGCCGCACTCAGTGTGGTCGCCCTGGCGACGCCGAGCCAGGCGGCTTCCACCACCGGCGCCCTGATGATCACGCATGTGCGGCCGAACGCTGCCGGAGCCGACACCAGCGGCACCACCCAGCTCAACCTCAATGGCGAGTACTTCGTCATCAAGAACGTCACCAGCCGCACGGTCAACACCGGCGGCTACATCCCCGACATCACCACCAACACCTACGGCCGCGCCCTGCCCACGTACTACCTGCCGGCCGGGGCCAAGGCGTACGTGCACACCGGCAGCGGCCGCAACTACCGTGACAGCAGCGGTATCCACCACAGCTACCGCGGCTACGCCCGTCACATCCTGCCGAACACCAGCACCGTGAAGAATCCGGACCTGCGGCTGAAGAAGCCCGGCAGCCGCGACGACAACACCGCTACCGGCAGCATCAGCACCTGCAACTGGAATACCGCCGCCAACGGCACCACCTACGGCTGCTGAAAACCCCGCGCCCGCAGCAGAATCCAGTTCTGGCGCCAGGCCCTGCTGCGGGCACTGCCTCCCAGGAAGACCCGCTCGCGCACTTGGAGCTCGCGCGGCGAAGACTGCGGCATCATCCGCACCGTCGCCCGCGGCCACGTCACCGCTGTCATCCTCTGCGGCCACGCCACCTCGACGCTCACCGTCCTCACCATCGCGTACGCGGGCACCCGAAACCCAGCAACGCCATGCAGCCTGGCTGCGGCTGCGAGGAACGGCGGGGTGGAAAGCGGCCCTCACGACATGCTCAGAGGACCGACTGGGCTGCCCCAACTGCGTGCCCGGAGCCGCGCCACGACAGCAGCCAAGAAGGCCGCGACGGGCTGCCGGAGCTGGGACGGCATCCGGGCGGAGAAGGGCTGGCTTTGTTCGCGAAAAGGGGGGTCTGGCTCAGGTTCTGTGGTGCGGCCACGTTGCGTGAATGGATTACCTCGGGGCTGACCGATCCCGATGGCGAGAACGAGCCCCGGGTTAGGTTCTGTCCGGCGGATCTAGCGGAGCCGCCTCTTGAGCAGCCTCGATGCAACCGTGTCCGAGGGGTGTGCTGAGATGGGGCCCTTCGACCAGGGAGGGAAGATGGACAGCAGCGCGCACGAAAGCTGTGGCCCGGTGCAGGGTCTCTCCCCTGATGATCACGTCTTCGTGTCCAAACGCGTCTTCCGTGGGCAGCCGGTCATGCGTGTGCACCTCGATGAGGACGGAGACTGGCAGGCATTTTCGGGTGCCGAACCACGCTGGTTCGGACGCCCGCGACTGCTTCACGCAACTCACCTACTGGAGCGCGATCCGTCGTTGGCCAGCCTTCCGGCCCTGCCGCTGGGCCACCTCGCGACCCGCGATGAGGCTTCCGGAACAACCTGGCAGGTCTTCCAGGGGTGATCCATCAGGAACGGAGCCAAAGCCGGACCGCAGCGGCGGTGACGGTGCCGTGGAAGACGTAGGCCCTCTTGTCAAGTGAACGCCGTACCGGGGCAGGCGGTTTAGGGCCGACGCCTGAATCACCTGAGCGTGTTGGGACGACAACGCCTCCGCCAGCCTCACGTGACGACTCACGCTCGGCCTGGAAGAGACGGAGAGAGGGCCGGAGTTGCTCGCGGTGGCGGCCCTACTTGAACACCGCGATTACCACCGCAAGTACGGCGCTGATCACCATCAGAGCCATCGCGAACGCCTTACCCGACGTAGAAACAGACTCGGGCACCGGGCTCCCACCCCAGCGGGCGACAGCGAACGCGATGCCGGCCACCAAGAACGAGAAGACCACCGCCAGGCCGATCGACAACAGCACCACCAGGGTGTGGGTGACGTCCACGACTCCCCTCCAGATTCACTTCGCGGGTTGCGGCACACCGTCGCACCGCACTGAATTGACGATCCACCCCCCACCTGCGCGGATGAACCGGTTGGATGTTGTTTGCGGGACAACGTGGGGTTGTTTGATGAACAACCCGATCCGGAGGGGACGACGTGGGGACAGCAAAGCGGCCCGGGCGGCCGTGGGCGGAGGCTCGTGGGGCGTGCCAGGAGATCAACGAACTCGTTCACATCCTTCGCGGCTGGCTCGACACGTCCAATGTGTCCGTTGCGAAGCTGCACCGTCTCCTGACCCCGGAACACTTCGACGGCAACTCCATCCCGCCGATCTGGCGATTACGTGAGCAGCTCAACGGCGTGGGCTTGACTTGGGAAGTCGCTGAGGCCGTCGCGGACATCTGCTTCCCGGCTGAGACGGGGCAGGAGGCAGCTCACCGGCTCGAGAAGGTTCGGCCGTTGTGGACCGCAGCGAGCACCTCACCTACCACGGCTCGTACTGATCCGGCATACGACCTTGTCGAGGCGCAGCAGCACACGATCCGCGCGTTGGAAGAGCTCAACCGTGTGCGCCAGGCGTACGAGGTAAGCGAACAAGCCCGGCTACAGGCCTTGCAGGTGGCCACGGTCCTGTTCGCGCTGCTCGGCCAGACGCAGGCTCAGGTAGCCCAGCTGACACGGCAGCTCGATGCCATCCGTGCCGCTGGTGGTTCCCGACCCCTCGACACGCTGAGGACCGAGAATCGCCTCGGGCGGGCTCAAAAGCAGGCCGAGGACCTCCGCCTCCAACTTGCACGAGCTGAGGAAGAACGAGACAGGGCACAGCAGGTCGCGGATCTTGCAGCCCGCCAGATCAGCCAACTAGAGGAGGAGCTCCGCGGCCTCAGGCCCGGTACGGAACCCGGCTTCCATGTGCCCAGCGGAGCGGAGGTGGCAGTCCCCGGACCGGCCGGAACCACTACGGACGACGACGCTCTTGACCAGGTTGACGCTGCCCTGCAGAAGGCACGCGACGTTCTCGACCGAGAGCACGAGGCCGTTCGGGAAGCCGCCGAGGACGTCGGATGGTGGGATGGCGAGAATGCCGAACACCAAGGCGGAGTCGTCCCCGGCCAAGTCGTACGAGACGAGCCGACGACACGAGACGACGCCCCGGGGTTGTTCGAGACAACCCCTAATAACCCTCCTACCAGCGCGGCTACACCAGGCGCCGGAGCGGAACTCGTGGTTCGGGGAGCCAGCGACTTCATGCGGTTTGTCGGGGCGGCGACCCGGCGGATCTCGCGCGGCATAGATCTCGACGAGATCGTGCTCGGTCTCTGCCGAGCGTCCGTGCCGACCTTCTCCGACGCGATCCTGGTCTACCTCCGCGACCCGCTCCCGGTGGGCGACGAGCGGCCGGTAGCGCCGTTCGTGCTGAGGCTGCGGCGCGCCGACCGGCTGCGGTTAGATGAGGTGGAGGGCGAGGAGCGCACGCTCGTCCCGGATTCGGACCCCCTCGCGGCCGAACTCTGTGCCGTGCGTTCCGGAGGGGCGCTCGCCGAAGTGTTGCGCGGTGTCCGGCCGGTCTTCGGCGACTCCGCGGCCGCCCGGGCCGCGCTGCTGGAGCTTCTCGGGCCTGAGTATGTCCTGCCAAGTCCTCGCCGGGCGATCCTGGCGCCGCTGAGAGGGCGGCGCCGGGTGATCGGTACCGCTGTCTTCCTGCGCCGCCCCGAGCGCTCGGGCTTCGGGCCGAACGACCTGCTCGGCGCGAATCAGCTCGCCACCCAAACCGCGCTCGGTATCGACAAGGCCGTGCTGTACGGGCGCGAGGCCTCCATCGCCGACGAGCTGCAGCGCAGGATGCTGCCAGCCTCGCTGCCGCAACTGACCGGCGCACGGCTCGTCTCTCGATATCTGCCAGCCGCCGAAACGGCCCGGGTCGGCGGTGACTGGTACGACGCGATCCCGCTCCCCGGTCACCGAGTGGCACTGGTCGTCGGCGACGTCATGGGCCACTCCATGGCCTCCGCTGCGATCATGGGTCAGCTGCGGATGGCCGCGCAGACCCTGGCCGGCCTCGACCTGCCGGCAGACGAAGTCTTGAGGCGTCTCGACCAGCAGGCACAGGCACTGGGCCATGACCGGCTAGCAACCTGCACGTACGTGGTGTACGACCCTGTCTCGCACCGGATCACGATCGCCAACGCGGGCCATCCGCCGCCGATACTGCTCCACCTCGGCGGCCGGGCGGAAGTCCTGCGGGTCCCGTCCGGGACGCCGATCGGCGTGGGCGGGGTCGAATTCGAGGCGGTTGAGTTGGACGCGCCACCCAGCTCCACGTTGCTGCTGTACACGGACGGTCTGGTCGAGTCCCGGCTGCGGGACGTGTGGACAGGGATCGAGCAGCTACGGGAGCGTCTGGCCACCACTGCCCAGCTAACAGGACGGGACCAGCCACCGCCCCTGGAGGCGCTCTGCGACCATGTCCTCGACATGCTCGGCCCCGGCGACCGCGACGACGACATCGCGCTGCTCGCCGCCCGTTTCGACGGGATCGCGCCCAACAATGTGGCGTACTGGTTTCTGGAGCCGGAGGACGCAGCACCAGAAAGGGCCCGGCGGCTCGCCCGGCGGGCGCTGGTCCGCTGGGAATTGGAGGAGATCTCCGACTCTGTCGAGCTGTTGATCAGCGAGGTCGTCACGAACGCCGTACGGTACGCAGAGCGGCCGGTGACCCTGCGGCTCCTCAAGACTGACGTGCTGCGCTGCGAGGTCGGCGACGACTCTCCGCAGTTGCCCCGGCGACGGTGGGCGCGGGACACGGACGAGAGCGGTCGCGGCCTAGCAGTGGTTGAAGCCCTGTCATCACGGTGGGGGGCAGTGCCAACATACGGCGGGAAGGCAGTGTGGTTCGAGGTCGATCTTGCTAGCCCGTGAGCCTTGCGGCGGCGGGCCAGTTCTGGGGCACGACGTCCTTCAGGCCGATGCGCATCCCGGTGGTGCCGACGGAGACGAAGTCGGTGAGGTGGTAGTCGAAGAACATCGTGTGGTCGGACTCCTTGGGGACCGTGCCGCGGATGTAGACGGTGTAGGAGCTGGTGCCGACCTGCCCCGACGACCGGACCCACACGGTGGTGACCTGCAGGGCGGTGCAGACTTCGAACCGGGACTTGAGGTAGAAACTCCATCCACAAGCACTGTCAGTGTCTGTCCTTACGATCACCGCATGCCTGATGCCTTCACCGTCCTGTGGACCCACGACACGTGCCGAGCCCTGCGCAAGGCGGGCCGGGAGGGGGAGCGGCCGTCGGTCGCCTATTCCGGGATCCACCAGTCCCTGCCCGCCTGGTCAGGTGCTCGCGCCGGCGACGAGGTGTACGCGCTGCACGTCAACCGGTGCGAGGTGTTCGTGGTGTCTCGTATGCGGATAGTGGACCGGGAGCACGGCGAATGCTGCGGCGCCGCTCAGGCGACGTGGCAGGATCCGCCGTTCCCGGGGCACGACGACTGGTGGATGCTCGGTGCCGGGGGCTGCGGCGCCAGGCCGGTTCATGTGGACGCGACACCCGTCCGCTTCGACATGCCGATACCCGGCGAGCTGCTGCCAGCGCTCACCTGGCGCAGCGCCCGGGGGAAGACCCGCAACCTGAAGTACGTGGTGGACGGCCGGCTGGAGCGTTCGGTCAGCCTCCAGGGCTTCTACCGGCTCACTGCCGAGTCCGCCGACGCGCTGGCCGGTCTCGTCACTAGCGCCGCGTGAACGGCCAAGACACACACCCAGCGCACCAGTAACCGTACGAACCGAGCGCACTCCTGTGCGCCCCTGAACTCCCGGTCAATGCGGGAGGATGTGGGTCATGGTCACTTCGATCGCGTCCGCTGTCCCTCGCCCTGCTGGCCGTCCTGTGCTGCGTCCGGATCAGGAGCGGGGTCTTGTTGCTGCGGTCAGGCATTTGCGGCGCCCGCGTACCCGGGCTTTGTATGTGGCGGCGACGGGGACGGGTAAGACTCTGGTGTCGATCCGGGTCGCGGACGAGCTCGCGGCGCGTCTGGTTCTGGTCGTTGTGCCCACGTTGGACCTGGCGGCTCAGACGGCGCTGGCGTGGCGCCGTGATGGTCATCTGGAGCACATGGTGATCGTGTCCTCGATGGACACCGGCGCGCACGATGCGCTTGCTGCCCGCCGGGTCGGTTCCACCAGTAGCCCGCAGGCCCTTGCGGCGTTGATGTCGGTGGTGGGGGAGGGGGACGACTGCCTTCCCGCCCTGACGGTTATCTCGACCTATGACTCGCTCGACAAGATCGAGGCGACGCAGCACACCCGCTACACCGTGCCCACTTTCGATCTCGCGATCATGGACGAGGCGCACCGCATCGCCGGCCGGGCGGACAAGAAGTGGGCGATGGTCAACGACGCGGCCCGAATCCATGCCGAGCGCCGTCTCTACATGACGGCCACCCCGCGTAGCTTTGCCGCACCCGACCTCACTGACTCGGCGAACACCGCCCGCCGCCGGCCGCGCCCCGTAACCGAACCGGCGGCGGACGTGGCGGCGAACAGCATGGACAACGAGACCGTCTACGGGAAAAAGGTCTTCGAGTACCCCCTCGCGCAGGCCATCGCCGACAGCGTTGCCGCGGACTACCGCATCGTGGTCCCCACCGTCACCGACACCGAGCTCCGCGCTCGCCTCAACCTCCCCGCCGCCGGCACAACCACGGGTTCGGACCCGCAACCCGAGGGGGCGCTACGCACCACCGCACTCCACCTCGCCGTCCTGAATGCCATGGCCAAGCACTCCATGCGCCGGGTCCTGGTCTTCTTCCACCTGGTCGAGGACTCCGTGCGCTTTACCCGCGAACTGCCCCACACCCTGCGCCGCCTCCGCACAGCAGACCCCGACTGCTTCCCGGGCCTCGACCCCGACGTCTTCCACGTCCACGGCGACCACACCGCCGACCAGCGCGCCGACATCTTCACCCGCTTTGCCGCCTCACCCCGCGCGATCCTCACCAACGCCAAAGTGATCGCCGAAGGCATCGACATCCCCAGCGTCGACGCCGTCGTCTTCGCCGACCCCACCAGCAGCATCACCCGCTGCGTCCAAGGCCTCGGCCGCGCCCTGCGCCTGGACGTCTCCGGCAAGACCGCCAGCCTCATCGTCCCCGTCTACATCCCGCCCAGCGACGACCCCGAGAACATCCTCGGCACCCCATACGAACCGGTCTGGGCCATCACAACCGCCCTGGCCAGCCACGACCACCGCATCCTCGAACGCCTCCCCGACAAGACCAACCGCCTCACCACCGAGACCAGCCGTCTCATCCAGCACCGCTGGCACTTCGACTACACGATCCACCCCGAACGCATCGCCCGAGCCATGGACCTCATCGCGTTCAACCCCCGCGGCGCCCTCACTCGCACCCGCCGCGAAGGCCTCGCCTCCGCCCAAGCCTTCCATGACGCCTACGGCCACCTCGACGTGCCCGCCCGCCACACCGACCCGGCAGGCTTCGAACTCGGCCGCTTCATCACCTCAATGCGCGACGCCGCGACCGCCGGCCGCCTCGAACCCGAGTGGATTGCCGAGCTCGACGCGCTCGGCATGATCTGGGACAAACACCAGGCCGCCTGGCGCGCCCGCCTCACCGCTGCCGCCGACTACCACCAGGCGCACGGACACCTCGCCGCCCCCGCCACCACCCCGATCGGCGCCTGGCTCGCCGAACAACGCTCCCACGCCACCCACCACCGCCTCGACCCCGACCGCACCGCCGACCTGGCGGCCGTCGACCCCGACTGGCAGCTCCCGTACGGCCCGGACTGGCACCGCAAATACCACCAGGTGCGCCGCCACCTCCAGACCGGCCAGCCCCTCACCCCCGACACTCACGCCGGCACAACCAACCTCGGCAGCTGGGCAGCCCGTCAGCTCACCAGCTGGAAGAACCTCGAGCCGGGCCAGCACCGCCTCCTGGCGGCCCTCGGAATCACCCCCGCCACCAGCGATCTCACCCCCCGCCCCACAACCCGGCGGACCTTCGCCCAGACCGTCCAGATCCTCGAACTCTTCCTCCACCGCGAACGCCGCGCACCTGCTGCCCGCGAAACGGTCACCGTCGACGGCGACGCCGTCAAGATCGGTGCCTGGTTCGCCAAGACCCGCACCAAGATGCGCACCGGCCAGCTGGACGCCGAACATGCACGCCTCGTCGCCGCCTTGTTTGACAGCGACTGGACCGAAGAGAACCCCGTACCCGCCTTTGCATGACCTGTCAGGCCGGGCATGCCGTGGCCGCGGTGGAGGCAGGCGGCGCGGCTGATCCCTTCCTGACGAGAGCGGGGCCGTCCCAGGCGGCCTCTCTGCGAAGAACGATGTATCAGCCGACGGGGTTACGGGATTGGCCGACCGTCAAGTAAGCATGAACCCCTAGAGCCACATCGCATCGTGGCGACTACCGCCGCTCCGGCACATGCATCGCCGGCCACGGCGATACACCCCCGCTGCGAGAGGAGCCGGAAGCAAGGAGCCCCGACACCCGCGGCCTGCTGGCCGAGGACGTCGGCCGCCCCCAACAGCCCGGCGAGATGGACGGCTCGAACGACTGCTCGACCGGTATCTGTGCGCCTCCGCGGCTCAGAGACAACGACATGAGATCCGTTGACCGGGCTTGCAAGGCTTCGTTCGAAACCCAGAGTGCTCGACAGCTGTCACACAAGGGTAGAACCGCCAACCAGATGACACGCAATCGCCTGACCATAGTTCATTCTTGACCCAAGCTCTCCTGTGTGGTGGGGTAGGCATGTGACAGCTCCCGCTATCCGCATGACACTTCCGACAGTCGAGGTGCTGAGCCGACTCCTGGAGGCGTCAGCGGATGATCCGCCGTGGGCGGCGAGGATGAGCGCCCAGGCTGGCCTGGGCAAGAGCACGATCTCGCAGATCCTGGCCAGGCTTGTTGCATTGACGTGGGTCGCGCTTCGAGAGGAGCAAGCCCCACACCCGGGTCGCCCACCGCGCATCTTCTGCACTTTGACTGGGGAAGGGCGCCGGCAGGCAGAAGTTGTAGTGGCTGCAAGGAGCGCGAGCCGTCACCCCTGCCCCGAGAAGCCGGCCTCGCCCCGCGAGAACCCGACGCGAAACGATTCCCGCCCAGGTCAACCTGACCCAAGCGCTTCGCCCACCCGCGAAAAGGAAAACCATCAGCAGGACTCACAACCCCGAATGCGAGGCCACTGGCCCATCGACTTCTCAAGGATCAATCTGCACCTCGAAGCAGCAGCTCCCCCTCATGAGGAGGACTGCAACGTTTCAGAAGGGGCATCTGTTGTGCAGCTGGAAGCGCTCAGAGAGGCACACAGGACACTTCGGTCCGTCAACCGGAAGCTCACGAAGGGGTTCATCGGACGGAGCGCAGTCACCTTGGTTCACAGAACTGACCACGAGGAAATCATGCGTGACATCTTGACGGAAGTCATCGACATCCGAAGAAAGGCATTGCGTGCCCACAACTACTGACACTCGCCGAGCTGCCATCACGTTCCGAACGGCGCGACATTAGCTGATCTGTTCAGCTCTTTCCGGTGAATACATTCGAAGACAGTCAAGGTGAGCCCCGAGGTCAGAGCACCACCGTTGAACGGACTACGACGCGTCAGAGGTGACAATGAGATTTGCGGCACGGCGCGGCCTTTGAAAGGCACAGCTTGGCTCTACGAAATCTCAACCCAAGATGCACAACGCAATTGCCTCAGTAGAAAGTCACCGGTATGTCCGATTCGGGCAGATAGGAAGCTGCATAACCCGACGTACATCTCCCGGGACGACCGATCCTGGATTTGTCAACTCTCCCTCAGATTCGCGCATTTTAACTGCGTGCAGAGGCAGGGGGGCTAGAATCCGGATTTCCCGAAAGTGCTCAGCGAAGGAAACTTCCCCCTGCCCTAGCCAGCCGATCCCGCGAAGAAGGGCTCAGGTTCGGAAAAGGAGGTAGCGCGCCAACAAGAGGGAAGGGTTCGGGTGTGGAGCGCAGCGGACGTCCAGTCAGTTTCCCGCAAGCGGAAAACTCCGCTTCAATCTTGAAGAGCGGTCAGTCGGAGCGGGAATAAGCTGGTCTGCTCCGACCCGTCGGGCACCGGCCTCAGGGAAAGGGCCTGGGATCCGGATCCGCCCAAGGTTTTGTCGAGGGAAACGGGCTTCCTTGACCCGCCCAGTGCCACGCTGACCCTTACTGCCCGGCGGAGCCGGTGGGCGGGAGCGCAGCGGACGCCCCGTCAATTCTCGCGAAGCGGGAATTTGACTCCCTTTTAGGATTGGAGCGCAGCGAAAATCTTATCTAGCCCTCCGCGGAGCGGAGGGAATTCGCGCAGCGAATTCTTGCAATGCGCGCAGCGCATTGATACCCGCTCCGCGGG
>NZ_JBIBDS010000012.1:4633-180179 GCF_042954805.1 Streptomyces sp. NPDC012637 | reverse complement strand
CTACCGACAAGCGGATGAGGCAGGGGCGGCCAACAGTTCCGCAGCCAGTGCCCCGGTCACCTCAAGATGCCTGCCGCCCCACAGCCGAGGGCTCCCCCGGCGGTCACCAAGGGCGCATGACGACCCATCAGAGACCGCCCCGTCCGTGCGTCAAGCGTGCGTCACGTGCGTTAGATATGTGTCAGACATCGCATCTAACGCACGTAACGCCCATAACGCCCACTCGGAGAAATGACGGGTCAGGCGCCCTTCTTCGCAGGCTCCAGAATCGCCACGCACTCCACATGATGCGTCATCGCAAACATGTAGAGCCAAAACAGGTCAAAGAAATACGCAGGTCAGGGGTTCGCTCGGCACAAAACGGGCGCAAGATCAATGTGCATTACGTGCAGGATGGGCGCTACGTGCGATCCCCGACGCGCGACGGGTCGGCATCCAGAGCTCCTCGCCATCGAGAATCTCGCTGTATGGCATTCGAAATGCCATACTCGTGTCATGCCTGACGACGACACCGACTTCCCACCCGGCGACGGCCCCACCAGCGGGATCTCCGTCTCCCTGACCGCCGGCACCCTGCAAGCGATCCGTGAGCGAGTGGGCAAGCGAGGCGTGTCCGCGTTCCTGGAGAAGGCCGCGCAGCGGCAGATCGAGCGCGACAACCTGGACGAGCTGATCGCCGACTTCGACAAAACCCACGGCCCCGCCGACCCGGAAGCCGTCGCAGCCAAACGAGCCAAGCTCACCGGCGGCACCTCGTCCGGCGCCGGGGCAGCCGCGTGAGCGGCGCCCTCATCCTGGACAGCGAGGGCCTGGCCAAGGCCGTACAACGCGACCGCCAGGTCCATGAGTGGCTCACGGCCGCTCGCGACGCCGACCTTCCGGTGATCACCTCTGCCGCGGTCCTCGTCGAGGTGATCCATCCCCGGATCAATGACGCTGCGCTGAAGTGGACTCTGTCCCGCCTGCGGGTCGAGCTGGTCACCCAGGCCCTCGCCCAGTCCGCCGCCACTCTGCTGCGCGCGGCCGGACTCCACGGCCACAAGTACGCCATCGATGCCATGCTCTGCGCCGCCGCCCTCGCCCAGCCGGGACGCGTCACGATCCTGACGTCCGACGTCGAGGACATCACCATGCTCACCGCCGCGCATCCCCGCGTGACCGCCGAGAAGGTCTGAGTCGTAACACCGCTCCAGGCCACGCAGCCTCGGGGTGCCCCGGCAGGGGGGCGGTGTAGGACGGATCGGCTGCGGTCGGTCGGTATCGACTGTCGCCGCAGTCTGGGCGCCCGCCCACTGCCGAGAAGGATGCTTACCGGAGGGCGGGCGGGCCACGTGGCGTCGTGGGCCCCGCCGGTGGAAGTGCCCCTGGCGTCACGCTGTGCGGCGGTATTACCGTGCCGGACCACGCAGGCCGCCACCCTCTTCGGCGCGCTCGTCTCGTGCTCGTCGATCCAGGGCGCCTCATGGTTCCTCGCCTCCGGCCCCGTCGCCGCCGAGAACCAGGTGCTGCGCCTGCTCGCGGACCTCGCCGACATGCCGGCCGCCGCGGGCGACTGCTTCGTCTCCGGCTGTTCGGCCGGGAACCTCTCCGCCCTGGTGACCGCGCGCGACATGACCCGGCGCCGCCGGGTCCCCGCCCCGTACGACCGCGTCAGGTTCGCCGTCTCCGACCAGGCCCACTCCTCCATCCCGCACTGCGCGCGGCGCTCCTCGCCGACGCGGACCCCTCCGACGTCATCGGAGTCGCGGCCACCGCCGGCACCACCAACGCCGGAATCATCGACGACCTCTCCGGAATCGCCACCGTAGACCGGGAGTTTGACCTCTGGTTCCACGTGGACGGCGCGTACGGCGGCGCCGGCCTCCTCGCCCCGAGCGTCCAGGACCGCTACCGGGGCATCGAGCACGCCGACTACCTGGTTTCTTCACCCCCACAAGTGGCTGTCCACCCCCTTCGACTGCGCCACCCTCCTCTACCGCGCCCCTCGCCTGGCCAGGGCGGCCCACACCCAGAACGCCTCCTGCCTCGACGCCCTTCACACGGACGACGACACCCAGTGGAACCCCAGCGACTACGCCCACCACCTCAGCCGCCGCGCCCGCGGCCTGCCCCTGTGGTTCTCCCTCGCCGTCCACGGCACCCGCGCCTACAGCGAGGCCATAGAGAAGGCCCTCACCCTGGCCCGCACCACCGCCGCACTCATCCGCACGGCCCCCTACCTAGAACTCATCCGCGAACCCGAACTTTCCGCCGTGACGTTCCGCCGGATTGGCTGGACCGCCGAGGACTACCCGGAATGGTCCGCCCGCCTCCTCGCCGGCCAGACCGCCGTCGCGGCGACGACCGGCTGGGAGGGCGAAACCGTCGCCCGATTCGCCTTCCTCCACCCAGAGACCGCTCTGGCCCGCCAGAAGCGCATCCGCTGGGAAGCCGCCATGAAAGAAGCGCGCTTCCAGTACGCCGAGGCGTACCGCGTCAGGCACTTCGAAGCGCAGGAAGCGGCATGGCGCCACACCACCCGACTCGCGGAGTACGTGAGCGCCGTACGCACCCGGGTCGAGACCATGGCCCCCAGGCCAGACCAGGACCGAAGCCGAAACATGGATCGACTGGGCGGCAGCACGCGTGGAGCATCTGAACCCGCTGAACACACCGCCCCGGCTGCCCGACATCCCCGAACCACGAGGGGACGATCTCAGGCCCTTTCTCGGGCACTGGAGTCCCTACGGCCCCTGACGCAACACGCGCCGAACACCCCACCCAGTGTCACGGAACGTCATTAGCGAGAAGCCGATGGGGCAGGGGCAGCCAACAGCTCGGCAGCCAATGCCCCAGCCACTTCAGGGTGCCTCCGACCACACAGTTGAGGACTCCATCCGGCGGTCACCAGTCACGCATGACAACCCATCAGATATCACACCGTCCATGCGTCAAACGTGCGTCACGTGCGTCAGATATGCGTCAAGATATCGCCCGTAACGCACGTAACGCCCATAATGCACACTCAGAGAAACAGCAGGTCAGGCGTCCTTCTTCACCGGCTCCAGAATCGCCACGCACTCCACATGGTGCGTCATCGGAAACAGGTCGAACGCCCGCAGCGTCCGCACCCGGTAGCCGCCCTCCCGGAAGTACGCCAGGTCGCGGGCCAGGGCCGCCGGGTCGCAGGCGACGTAGGCGATGCGGCGGGCGCCGAGGTTCGCGAGGTGGTGGACGGTCTGCTTGCCGGCGCCGGCGCGCGGCGGGTCGAGGACGATGAGGTCGACGTCCGTGATGCCGGTGCGCGGGAGGACCGACTCGACCTTGCCCTGCTCGATGCGGACGCGCGGGAAGTCGGCCAGGTTGTGGCGGGCGTCCTCCACCGCGCGCTTGCCGGACTCGATGCCGAGGACGGCGCCCTGGTCGCCGACGCGGTCGGCGAGGGCGCCCGCGAAGAGGCCGACGCCGCAGTAGAGGTCGAGGGCCGTCTCGCCCTTGCGGGGCGTCAGGCCCTGCATGACGGCGAGCATGAGGGTCTGCGCCGCCTTCGGGTGGACCTGCCAGAAGCCGCCGTTGCCGACGCGGTAGGTGCGGTCGTCGGCGCGCTCGCGGACGAAGGGACGGCCGTGGACGCGGTGGACGCCGCCGTCCTTCTCCTCGACGCGCAGGACCGAGACGGGCTTGTCCAGCTCCACGAGGGGCAGGCGCGCGCCCGGGCGCGGCGTGAGGACGACCTGGCGGTCCTGGGAGCCGGACGCGGCGATCGCCTCGATCGACGCCATGCCCTCCCAGGTGCGCTTCTCGATGCCGAGTTCCGAGACCCCCGGCGCCGCGATCATGCAGTGGTCGATCACCTCGACCTCGTGCGAGCGGTGCTTGCGCAGGCCCGCCCGGCCGGCCTCGTCGACCGCGTACTGGACGCGGGTGCGCCACTGCGGGACCTCGCCCGCGGGGAGCTTGTCGCCCTCGGCCGGGACCACGGTGCCGTCCCAGCCGGCCTCCTCGGGCGTCAGGCCCGCGAGCCGCTTCAGCTGCTCGGCGATGACCTCGCCCTTCAGCCGGCGCTGGGCGCCCGGCTTGGCGTGCTGCCAGTCGCAGCCGCCGCACTTGCCGGGGCCTGCGAACGGGCACGGCGCCTCGATGCGGTCCTTCGAGGCCTCGAGGATCTCGACGGCGTCGGCGCGCAGGAAGCGGGAGGTCTCCTCGCCCTCGGTGACCCGGGCCCGGACCCGCTCGCCCGGCAGGGCGTGGCGGACGAAGAGGACCCGGCCCTCCTCGGTACGGGCGATGCAGTGGCCACCGTGGGCGACCGGGCCGACCTCGACCTCGTACTCCTCCCCGACCAGCGACGCGACAGGGGTGTTCTGCATGATCGGGGGCTCCAGGGAGAAGAAGACGACGGGCTGCCCGTACGCACGGGCAGCCCACCAGTCTAGTTGCTCTTTCCGGCCGTTTCCTTCTGGCCCTTCTCGACCGGGCCGCGGCGCACCGAGCCCGGCGCGTTCCACTCCTGGCGCTTGCGCGCCCGCTTCTTCGCGGCCTCGGAGGACTGGAGCTGGTACGGGACCGAGGTCACCATGACGCCCGGGGTGAAGAGCAGGCGGCCCTTCAGGCGCAGGGCGCTCTGGTTGTGCAGCAGGTGCTCGTACCAGTGGCCGACGACGTACTCGGGGATGTAGACCGAGACGGCGTCGCGCGGGCTCTCCTTGCGGAGGTTCTTCACGTACTCGATGACCGGCCGGGTGATCTCGCGGTACGGCGAGTCGAGGATCTTCAGCGGCACGTTGATGCCGCGCCGCTCCCACTCCTCCTTCAGCGCCTTCGTCTCGGCCGGGTCGACGTTGACGGTGAGCGCCTCCAGCTCGTTGGCGTGCAGCAGCTTGGCGTAGGCGAGGGCGCGCAGGGTGGGCTTGTGGAGCTTGGAGACGAGGACGACGGAACGGACCCGGGAGGGCCGGACGTACTCGTCGGGGCGCTCCTCGGCGGCCCGGATCTCGTCGGCGACGGAGTCGTAGTGCCGGCGGATCGCGGTCATCGTCACGTAGAAGATCACCATGCCGAGCAGGGCGACCCACGCGCCGTGGGTGAACTTGGTGGCGAGGACGACGACCAGGACGAGGCCGGTGAAGAAGGCGCCGAAGGCGTTGATCGCGCGGGAGCGGATCATGTGGCGGCGCTTGGCCGGGTCCTTCTCGGTCTTCAGGTGCCGGTTCCAGTGCCGGACCATGCCGACCTGGCTGAGCGTGAAGGAGACGAAGACGCCGACGATGTAGAGCTGGATCAGCCGGGTCGAGTCGGCCCCGTAGATCCAGACGAGCAGCGCGGCGGCGCCGGCGAGGAGCACGATGCCGTTGGAGAAGGCGAGGCGGTCGCCCCGGGTGTGCAGCTGGCGGGGCAGGTACCGGTCCTGGGCGAGGATCGAGCCGAGGAGCGGGAAGCCGTTGTACGCGGTGTTCGCGGCCAGGAAGAGGACGAGCGCGGTGGCGGCGGCCAGCAGGATGAAGAAGAACGTCCCGTCGCCGAAGACGGCGGCGGCGACCTGGGAGATCACCGGGTCCTGGACGTAGCCCTCGCCGACCGGCTTGCCGTTCTGGAGCAGGTCGTGGGCGGGGTTCTCGGCCATCCGGACGTCGGTGGCCATGGCCAGGAAGATGATGCCGCAGAACATGGTGACGGCGAGGCCGCCCATGAGCGCCAGCGTGGTGGCCGCGTTCTTCGACTTGGGCTTGCGGAAGGCGGGCACGCCGTTGGAGATGGCCTCGACGCCGGTGAGCGCCGCACAGCCGGAGGAGAAGGCGCGCAGCAGCAGGAAGAGCAGGGCGAAACCGGCCAGGCCCTCGTGTTCGGCCTTGATCTCGAAGCCCGCGGTCGGGGCCGTCATGGTCTCGTCGAGGACGAGGCCGCGCCAGGCGCCCCAGACGATCATGGCGAAGACGCCGAAGACGAAGACGTACGTCGGGATGGCGAAGAGGCCGCCGGACTCCTTCACGCCACGCAGGTTCATCAGCGTCAGCAGCACGATCACGGCGACGGCCGATGCCACCTTGTGCTCGACGACGAACGGTACGGCGGAGCCGAGGTTCTCGATGCCGGAGGAGATGGAGACCGCGACGGTCAGGACGTAGTCGACGAGCAGGGCGCTCGCGACGGTCAGTCCGGCCTTGGGCCCCAGGTTGGTCGTGGCGACCTCGTAGTCGCCGCCGCCGCTCGGGTAGGCGTGCACGTTCTGCCGGTACGAGGCGACGACCGTGAACATCAGCACGACGACGGCGAGCGCGATCCACGGGCTGAAGTGGTAGGCCGACAGACCCGCGACGGAGAGGACGAGCAGGACCTCGCCCGGTGCGTACGCCACCGAGGACAGCGGGTCGGAGGCGAAGACGGGAAGGGCGATCCGCTTGGGGAGGAGGGTCTCGCCGAGCTTGTCGCTGCGCAGGGCCCGTCCGATGAGGATCCGTTTGGGCACGTCGGTCAGTTTGGACACAACAGAGGATCGTAAGCGTTCGAAACTGGCCACGCGGACCATCACCCCGATCCGCACCGAATCTCCCAGCTCGCTACCCGAATGCGCTGATCGCCACCTCGGCTGGGTCGGCGTCAGGGTTGCCGCATAAGCTCGGACCGGACAGCACGTCTGTGCGTGTCCGCCACGGCCCGGGCGATTCGGGCCAGGAAAGTTGTGAGCAGGGTGTATTCGCAGGTCAGCAAGACGATCAGGAGTGCGGGGTAAGGGGACGTGCACATCGTCATCATGGGCTGCGGGCGAGTGGGAGCCGCTCTCGCGCAGACCCTCGAACAGCAGGGGCACACCGTCGCGGTCGTCGACCAGGACCCGACGGCCTTCCGCCGCCTGGGTTCGGGCTTCGGCGGGCGCCGGGTCACGGGTGTGGGATTCGACCAGGACACGCTCCGCGAGGCGGGCATCGAAGAGGCCGGTGCCTTCGCCGCGGTGAGCAGCGGCGACAACTCGAACATCATCGCCGCGCGGGTCGCGCGCGAGATGTTCGGCATCGAGAACGTCGCCGCCCGCATCTACGACCCGCGGCGCGCCGAGGTCTACCAGCGCCTGGGCATCCCCACGGTCGCCACGGTCCGCTGGACCGCCGACCAGATGCTGCGGCGGCTGCTGCCCTCGGGCGCGGAGCCGCTGTGGCGTGACCCGAGCGGCGGAGTGCAGCTCGCCGAGGTGCACACCTCTCCCGCGTGGATCGGCCACAAGGTCAGCCGGCTCCAGGAGGAGACGGGTGTGCGCGTGGCGTTTCTCACCCGACTGGGCGAAGCGATTCTGCCGACCTCTCAGACGGTGCTGCAGGAGGGCGACCTCGTGCACGTGATGATGCGCACGGACGAGATCGACAAGGTCGAGGCGGCCTTCGCCGAGGGTCCCGAGGAGGGCGGTCACTGATGCGTGTCGCTATTGCCGGCGCCGGCGCGGTGGGCCGTTCCATCGCGGGCGAACTCCTGGAGAACGGCCACGACGTCCTCCTCATCGACAAGGCGCCGACCGCCATCTCGGTGGAGCGGGTGCCGCAGGCGGAGTGGCTGCTCGCCGACGCGTGCGAGATCACCTCGCTGGACGAGGCCGCCCTGCAGCGCTGCAACGTGGTCATCGCGGCGACCGGCGACGACAAGGTGAACCTGGTCGTCTCGCTGCTCGCCAAGACCGAGTACGGCGTGCCGCGCGTGGTCGCCCGGGTCAACAACCCGAAGAACGAGTGGCTGTTCAACGAGGCCTGGGGCGTGGACGTCGCCGTCTCGACGCCGCGCCTGATGTCGGCCCTGGTCGAGGAGGCGGTGAGCGTCGGCGACCTGGTCCGGCTGCTGCGCTTCAGCCACGGCGACGCGAACCTGGTGGAGCTGACGCTGCCGCCGGAGTCGGCGATCGCGGGCACGCAGGTCGGTGATGTCGCCTGGCCGCAGGACACGTCCCTGGTCACCATCATCCGCGGCTCCCGGGTGCTCACGCCGAGCCCGGAGGAGACCCTGGAGGCGGGCGACGAGCTGCTGTTCGTGGCCACCCAGGCCCGTGAGGAGCAGCTGGAGGAGCTGCTCTCGGTCCGCCGGGAGAGCGCCGAGTCCTGAGCTCGTACGGTACGCGGAAGGGGCCCGGGACCTGTGACAGGTCCCGGGCCCCTTCTCGTACGGCGGTACGGGCGGTACGGCGGTGCGGACGGCGCGGGCGGGTACTGCGAGGACGGGCGGTACTCCGAGTACGGGCACTCCTGGGGGTCGGAGCCCCACGGGCCGGAGCTTCACGGGTCGGAGCCCCACGGGCCGCGGCCGCCCGGGCCGCACAGCCGCTCGGGACGGGGCCCGCCCGGTTCGACCGGGCGGCCCCCTCCCGCGTTCCGTAACGGCCCGCTGGACCCGGAGCGTCGCCCGCGACTACTCCGTGCGGCCGCCGCCCCGGGCCTCGGCCTTGCGGGCCTCCTCGGCCTTCTCCTCGGCCTCCATCTCCGCGAACACGTCGATCGGCGGCGGCGCCTTGGCGAGGAACACCCAGGTCAGATACACCGCGAGCAGGAACGGCGGGATCTTGAGGGCGACGAGGACCCAGCCGAGCTGGGTGGTGTCGGCCCACCAGTACAGCGGGAAGAGGATCGCGCACTTGGCGAGGAGGATCAGGCCCCAGGCCCAGCTGGCCTTCGCGTAGGCCTTCTTGCGGCCCGGGTTGCGGGTGCGCCAGGAGAGGTTCTCCTTGAAGACCGGGCCGAGGATGAGACCGATCAGCGGCACTCCGGCCAGGGTCGTGATGATGTACGCGAGACCGAGGCCGAGCGTGTACAGCATGCCCGGCAGGTAGAAGTCCTTGGCGTTGCCGGTCATCATCGCGAAGACGACACCGAACGCGACGCCGAAGACGCCGCTGAAGGCGTGCTTGACGGTGTCGCGGCGGATCAGCCGGACGGCGACGAGGACGAGCGAGACCCCGAGCGCGGCGATCGCCGAGAAGTGCAGGTTCTTGTTGATCGTGTAGATCGTGACGAAGAGCAGTCCGGGCAGGACCGTCTCCACCATGCCGCGCACTCCGCCGAAGGCCTCGAACAGGGCGGCCTCGGTCACCGCCTTGTCGGTCTGGGCACCCTGGTCCGGGGTGCTCGGGCCGGCCTCGGCGCCATGGTCGGTGGTCGGCTTGTCGACTGACGTCACCGGCTACTCCTGTCCGAGCGGTCGGAGCTCGTATTTGGGGTTGAAGAGGACCCGCCGGCCGTGGCTCATGGAGATGCGGCCGGAGGCGATCAGCTTGCGGCCGGGTTCGATGCCCACGATGGAGCGGCGGCCCAGCCAGACCACGTCCAACGGCGCCGTGCCGTCGAAGAGCTCGGCCTCCAGCGCGGGCACGCCGGCCCGGGGGCGCAGGGTGACCGTGCGCAACGTACCAGTCACCTTGACTATCTCGCGGTCGGAGCAGTCGGAGATCCGTGTGCACCCCGAGGCCGCGGAGTCTTCCTGGAGCTCCACCGACTCCAGCTCCTCCTGGGAGGTGGAAAGGCGGTCGAGCATGCGGCGGAAGCGTCCGGCGGGCTTCTCTGTACGCGGTGCGGCACTCATACCTCAAAGCGTACCGGCCGCCGCCGACGCGGAACCCGGCCCGGGATCCCGTACGGGAGTCAGTGTTCGAAGCGGTAGCCCATGCCCGGTTCGGTGACGAAGTGGCGCGGGTGCGAGGGGTCCTGCTCCAGCTTCCGGCGCAGCTGCGCCATGTACACGCGGAGGTAGTTGGTCTCGGTGCCGTACGAGGGACCCCAGACCTCCTGAAGGAGCTGCTTCTGGCTCACCAGGCGGCCGCTGTTGCGGACCAGCACCTCCAGGAGGTGCCACTCGGTCGGGGTGAGCCGGACGTCCTTGCCGTCGCGGTGGACCTTCTTGGCGGCGAGGTCGACCGTGAAGCCGGCGGTCTCGACGACCACGACGCCGTCCTCGCGGCCGACCGGCTCGGCCCGGCGGACCGCGGCGCGCAGCCGGGCCAGGAGCTCGTCCATGCCGAAGGGCTTGGTGACGTAGTCGTCGGCGCCCGCGTCGAGCGCCTCGACCTTCTCGTCGGAGGTCTGACGGGCGGACAGCACGAGGATCGGCACCCGGGTCCAGCCGCGCAGGCCCTTGATCACCTCGACACCGTCCAGGTCGGGCAGTCCGAGGTCGAGGACGACGACGTCGGGATGGCGCTCGGCGGCGAGCCGGAGGGCGGTGGCGCCGTCGGGCGCCGCGTCGACCTCGTACTTCCGCGCCTTGAGGTTGATCACCAGGGCGCGGACGATCTGTGGCTCGTCGTCGACCACGAGGACCCGGGTCATGGAGGGAGACCTTCCTGTTCGTCGTTACGGTTACGGCTCGTCGTCACGGCTGCGGCTACGGCTGCGGCGCTGCCGTGCGTGTCACGGGCCCGGTCGGGCGGGGTACGGGGCCGGGTGCGGGCGCGGTCGGGCGGGAGGCCCGGGTCACGTGAGGCTGCGGGCGGGCGTCGGGGCGGCGCCGGGTTCCGGCGGCGGGGCGCCGCCCCGGGCGGTCCTCAGGGTGAGGACCATGGTGAGGCCGCCGCCCGGGGTGTCCTCGGCGGCGAGGGTGCCGCCCAGGGCCTCGACGAAGCCGCGGGCGACCGCGAGGCCGAGACCGACGCCCGCGCCGCGCGGGGCGTCGCCGAAGCGCTGGAACGGTGCGAAGATGCCGTCCTTGCCCTCGTCGGGGACGCCGGGGCCGCGGTCGGTGACGCGCAGTTCGAGCCGCTCGCCGAGGACGCTGGCGGAGACGACGACCGGGACGCCGTCGGGGCTGTACTTGACCGCGTTCTCGACGATGTTGGCAACGGCCCGCTCGAGGAGGCCGCGGTCGACGTCGACCATGGGCAGGGTCTCGGGGATGTCGAGGTCGACACTGCCCTCGGGGACTCCGCCGAGCGCCATCGGCACGACCTCGTCGAGGTCGGTCGGGCGGATCAGCGGGGTGACGGTGCCGGTCTGGAGCCGGGACATGTCGAGGAGGTTCCCCACGAGGTGGTCGAGCCGGTCGGCGCCCTCCTCGATGCCCTCCAGGAGCAGGGCCCGGTCCTCCTCGGACCACTCGACGTCGTCGGAGCGGAGCGAGGACACGGAGGCCTTGATGCCGGCGAGCGGGGTGCGCAGGTCGTGGCTGACGGCGGCGAGCAGCGAGGTGCGGATCTTGTTGCCCTCGGCGAGCTTGCGGGCCTCCTCGGCCTCGTCGACGAGCCGCTGGCGGTCCAGGACGACGGCGGCCTGGGCGGCGAAGGCGCCGAGCACCCTGCGGTCCTCGGCGGGCAGGACCCGGCCGTTGAGGGCGAGCGCCAGGTGGTCGCCGACGGGCATGTCGACGTCGGCGTCCTCGGGCCGGGACACGGGACCGGTGCCGACGCTGGCGGCGCAGGTCCACGGTTCGAGGTCGCCCGCGCGCTCCAGGAGGGCGACGGACTCCATCGAGAACGTCTCCCTGACCCGTTCGAGCAGGGCCTCCAGGCTGCTCTCGCCCCGCAGGACGCTGCCGGCGAGGTACGACAGCACCTCGGACTCGGCGCGCAGCCGGGCGGCCTGCTGGGTGCGGCGGGCGGCCAGGTCGACCACGGACGCCACGGACATGCCCACGCCGAAGAAGACGGCGATGGCCACGATGTTCAGCGGGTCGGCGATGGTCAGCCGGTGCAGCGGCGGGGTGAAGAACCAGTTGAGGAGCAGCGAGCCGATGGCCGCCGACGCGAGGGCCGGCAGGAAGCCGCCGAGGAGCGCGGAGGCCACCGTCAGGGTGAGGAAGAGCAGCATGTCGTTGGCGAGCCCGAGGTCCGCGTCGACATGGGTGAGCAGCAGGCTGAGCAGCACGGGCCCGGCGACGCCGACCAGCCAGCCCCAGACGATCCGGGCCCGGCCGAGGCGGGCGCCGCGGGCGACGGGCAGGCCCCGGCCCTTGGCGGCCTCCTCGTGGGTGACGATGTGGACGTCGAGGTCGGGTCCGGACTCGCGGGCCACGGTCTGGCCCACGCCGGGCCCGAAAACGTACTGCCAGGTGCGGCGGCGGCTGGAGCCGAGCACGATCTGTGTGGCGTTGACGCCGCGCGCGAACTCCAGGAGCGCGTGGGGCACGTCGTCGCCGACGACGTGGTGGAACGTTCCGCCGAGGTCCTCGACGAGGGTGCGCTGGACCGCGAGCTCCTTCGGGGAGGCGGAGGTCAGGCCGTCGCTGCGGGAGATGTACACCGCGAGGACCTCGCCGCCGGCGCCCTTCTCCGCGAGCCGCGCGGCCCGCCGGATCAGCGTGCGGCCCTCGGGGCCGCCGGTGATGCCGACGACGATCCGCTCGCGCGCCTGCCAGGTGGAGCGGATGTTGTGCTCGCCCCGGTACCAGCGCAGGTACTCGTCGACCCGGTCGGCGGTCCACAGCAGCGCCAGTTCCCGCAGCGCGGTGAGGTTCCCGGGCCGGAAGTAGTTCGACAACGCCGCGTCGACCTTGTCCGGCTTGTAGATGTTGCCGTGCGCCATCCGCCGCCGCAGCGCCTGCGGCGACATGTCGACCAGCTCGATCTGGTCCGCGCGCCGCACCACCTCGTCCGGCACCGTCTCCCGCTGCCGGACACCCGTGATCGACTCCACCACATCGCCCAGCGACTCCAAGTGCTGGATGTTCACCGTCGACACCACGTCGATCCCCGCCGCGAGCAACTCCTCGACGTCCTGCCAGCGCTTGGCGTTCCGCGAGCCGGGGACGTTGGTGTGCGCGAGCTCGTCGACGAGCGCGACGGCGGGCCGGCGGGCGAGGACCGCTTCCACGTCCATCTCGGTGAAGTCGGTGCCGCGGTACTCGATCCGCCGCCGGGGTATCCGCTCCAGACCGTGGAGCATCACCTCGGTGCGCGGCCGGTCGTGGTGCTCCACGAACGCGACCACGACGTCCGTGCCTCGTTCGACGCGGCGGTGCGCCTCGGAGAGCATCGCGTACGTCTTGCCGACGCCCGGTGCCGCTCCCAGGTAGATCCGTAGTGTGCCGCGTCCCATGCCATGACCTTACGTCCAGCCAATCGGACATTCCGCACGGGTACGGGCCGAGCGGGGGCGTATTGACGTGATCCTGACGCGCGCTGTCCGGACCACGCGGTGACGTCCGCTCAGTGCTCGATGATCTCGCCGTCGCGCAGCTCGAGGACCCGGTCGGCGAGGCCGAGGAGCTGGGAGTCGTGGGTGGCGACCAGGGCGGTGCAGCCCTCGCTGCGCACCACGGCCCGCAGCAGCTCCATGACCGCGAGGCCGGTCTCGGCGTCCAGCTGTCCGGTGGGCTCGTCGGCGATCAGCAGCGCGGGCCGGTTGGCGAGGGCGCGGGCGATGGCGACCCGCTGCTGCTGCCCGCCGGAGAGCTCTCCGGGGCGCTGGGCGGCGTGATCGGCGAGCCCGACGAGGGAGAGCAGCAGGGCGACCCGCTCCTCGCGCTCCTGGGGATCTGCCTCGCGCAGCCGCATCGGCACGCCGACGTTCTCGGCGGCGGTGAGGATCGGTATGAGGCCGAAGGACTGGAAGATGAATCCGATCCGGTCCCGGCGCAGCTCCAGCAGGCCCTCCTCGCCGAGCCGGGCGAGGTCGGTGCCGTCGATGACGATGCGTCCCTGGTCGGCGGTGTCGAGGCCGCCCACGAGGTTGAGCAGGGTGGTCTTGCCGGAGCCCGATCGGCCCTTGAGGGCGACCAGCTCTCCGCGCGGGATGTCGAAGGACACGCCGCGCAGGGCGTGTACGGCGGCCGCCCCCGTCCCGTACGAGCGGTGGAGGTTCTCCACCCGGACCATCGGTGCGCCCGTCGGGTCGTCGACGACGGCCGTGCCGGTCCGCACGTTGCTCTCACTCACCGTGATGCCCCCCTGGTTCGAACGTGTGCGCCGTCAGTATGGGCACAGGGCGGCGACCGGTGCCAGGCCTGTGGAAAACCCGGCCGGGGGGTCGCGCGGGTCGCGTGGCCCAGGCTGTGGAAAGCCCGGTGGCCGCTCCCGAACGGGAGCGGCCACCGGGCTCTGTTCACGTGCCGATCGCTCGGCGGTCACACGGCGTCAGCGGATCTCGGAGATCTCCGGGCCACGCTGCAGCTGGCCCATGCCGCCGGAGAAGCGGGAGCCGCTCTGGTCCTCCTGCTGCACGCCGTCCGGCACCATCTGGGCGTCGTTCGGCAGCTTGAGGACGATCGGGTCGCGCGGGGCCATCGGGCCCTCGCCGCGGACGACCACGGTGTCCCGGACGATCTGCTCCAGCAGGCCCGCGGCCTCGGGCTGCACCGCGCCCTGGCCGGAGATCACGCCGCGCAGGAACCAGCGGGGGCCGTCGACGCCGACGAAGCGCACCAGCTGGACGCCCCGGTTGCCGTCCGGCAGCTGTACGGGCACCTGGGCGCGGAGCTCCCAGCCCAGCGGGCCCTCGATCTCGTCGATCACGCCGCCCTGCTGGGTGATGCCGGTCGCGATCTCCTCGCGGACCTCGCCCCAGATGCCCTCCTTCTTGGGCGCGGCGAAGGCCTGCAGCTGGACGGCGCTGTCGCGCAGCACGACGGTGGCCGCGACGATCGCGTCGCCCGCCACCTCCACGCGCAGCTCCATGCCCTCGACGCCGGGCACGAACATGCCGCCGAGGTCCACGCGGCCCTCCTCGGGCTTGCCGACCTCGGAGATGTCCCAGGGACCGTCGGGCCGGGGCGCCGGCGGAAGGTTCACCCGGCGCTGCCCCTCGGCAGCGTCAGTCGCGTCCCCGTCCTCGGGGTTCGCCGCGTCGACGACCTGCTCGGCCTGGCCCGCGGCGTCATCGGCACCGCTCTTCTTGCGACGTCCGAACACGTCACTGTCCTTCCCGGTCGGATACGACCGAAGCGTATCGATTCCCACCCGTAGTGCCGTCCACGGCGGCATGACCGCCGGTGGACCCGAAGCCCCCCTCGGCCCGCGCGGAGCCGGGAAGCTCCGCGACCTCGTGGAAGCGCACCTTCTCGACCTGCTGGACGACGAGCTGGGCGATCCGGTCGAACCGTTCGAACCGCACGCTCTCGCGCGGGTCGAGGTTGACCACGATCACCTTGATCTCTCCACGGTACCCGGCATCGACCGTCCCCGGGGCATTCACGAGCGCGACTCCGCAGCGGGCCGCGAGACCGGAGCGCGGGTGCACGAAGGCGGCGTAGCCGTCGGGCAGCGCGATGGAGACCCCGGTGGGCAGCACGGCCCGCTCCCCCGGGGCGAGCTCGGCGGCCTCGGTGGTCACCAGGTCGGCGCCGGCGTCGCCGGGGTGGCCGTACGCGGGGATCGGCACCTCCGGGTCCACACGGCGGATGAGTACGTCGACGGGATTGCGCATCAGGGGTTCACCTCGAAGGCGCGGGCGCGCCTGACCTGGTCGGGGTCGGACATGGCCGCCTGGATCTCCTCCTGGCGGCCGTTGTCGATGAAGTGGTCGACCTTGACCTCGATGAAGAGGGCGTCGGCGCGGACGGCGACGGGGCCTTCCGGCCCGCCGATCCGGCCGACGGCGGTCGAGTAGATCTTGCGGCCGTGCACGGCGGTGACCTCGGCCCGGAGGTGGAGCACGGTGCCGACCGGTACGGGCCGGGCGAAGTCGGTCTCCAGTCGGCCGGTCACGGCGATGACCCGCAGCAGCCAGTTCAGGGAGCCGAGGGTCTCGTCGAGCGCGGTGGCGAGCACGCCGCCGTGCGCGAGGCCGGGGGCGCCCTGGTGGTCGGTGGTCACGGTGAACTCCGCGGTGACCGTCACGCCCTCGCCCGCCCGCGCCTCCAGGTGCAGCCCGTGGGGCTGCCCGCCGCCGCACCCGAAGCAGTACTCGTAGTGCGCACCGAGCAGCTCGCCGGGGGCGGGCGCGTCGGGGTGGCGTACCGGCGCTATGGCGTCGGCCGGCGGGGTGAGAGCGGCAGATGTTCCAGTCACAGGCGCAGACCTTACCCGCGCGCCCGGGCGCGGGTCGCGCCGTGCCAAGCTTGGGGCATGCAGCAGCCTTCCGTGCCCCCGACCGCCCCGGGCTTCGACGAACGTCTGACCGCGCCCCGCTCCTGGTGGCTGATCGTGGGTCTCATCGGTCTCTCCGGTGCCCTGGTGATGTTCCCGCTGGGCACGGTGCCGACGCTCGGCGGTCTGATCGCGGCGGCGGCGCTCGCCGCGGTGGGCGTCTCCTCGTACGGTTCGGCCCGGGTCCGTGTCGTGGCCGGCTCGCTGGTCGCCGGTGACGCCAGGATTCCGGCGTCGGCACTGGGGGCGCCCGAGGTGCTGGACGCCGAGGAGGCGCGCGCCTGGCGCACGTACAAGGCCGACCCGCGGGCTTTCATGCTGATGCGCAGCTACGTGCCGACGGCCGTGCGGGTCGAGGTGACGGACCCGGCGGATCCGACGCCGTACGTCTACGTGTCCACCAGGGACCCGGAGGGCCTGGCAGCGGCCCTGGAGACGGCCCGGAGCGAGGCCACGGCGGCCTGAGCCGTCGGGAGTCCGACGAGGGCCCCGCGGGGCCCTCAGGGCGTGTCCGGCCGGATCCGAGCCGCGCCTGGTCGGGCGTGGCCGTGCCTGATCCGGTCCCTTCCGACGGGCAGGCCCTCGGAGACCCTAGAAGTCGATCTCCTTGGGGTTCTCCGGCTGCTCCAGGGGCGGCAGGGCCGGGAGGGCGTCCCAGGGGATCTGGCGTGCGCGCAGGTCCTTGCGGACGTGCCCGGCGAGCTTCTTGGTGTCGCGCCGGTTCATGACGGCGCCGACGGCCGCGCCCACCATGAACGGGGTCAGGTTCGGCAGGTTGCGCACCATGCGCTTCATGATCTGCTGGCGCAGTTCGCGCTTGAGCTGACCGCCCAGTGCCGCGTTGACGGTCGTGGGCTTGGTGGGGTCGATGCCGCGCTCCTCGGCCCAGGCGGTGAGGTAGGCGGTCGAGCGCTGGGTGAGCGTGCCCGGGGGCCGCAGGCCGTAGATCTCGTGCAGCTCGGCGATGAGCTTCAGCTCGATGGCGGCGACGCCGGTGATCTCCGCGGCCAGCTCGGCGGGCATCGCGGGCGGCACGGGCAGCATGGCCGCGGCGCCGATGCCCGCGCCGACGGTGGCGCTGGCGTTGGCCGCGCCGGTGACCAGTTTGTCGGCGATCTGCTCGGGCCCGAGGCCGGGGAACTGCCGGCGGAGGGTCGGCAGGTCGCGTACGGGCACACGCGGGGCGATCTCGATGACGCGGTCCGCGAGGTAGCCGAGGCCGGCCTTGGCTCCCTGACCGCCGCGCTTGACTCCGCGCCGTACGGCTTCGATGCGGGCGCTGTCGAGCTTGATGCGGTCCAGCTGGAGGCGCGCGGGGTTGGCGACGCGCCGCAGGACGCCGCTCTTGGCGGTCCTGCCGGGGGCCTCGCTGCCGGCGCCTTCGCCGGCGGTGGCTTCGAGGGTGCCCTCGGTGGTGCCGTCCCGGTGGTCGGGGACGGGCCGGTGGTCCGGGGCGGGCCTGCCGTCGGCCCGGTGCGGCGCCTCCGTTGCTTCGAGCGAGGCCGCGGGGCCTCGCTCGTCGTCACGTGCGCCAGGTGTGGGCAGGGGGGCGGAGTGCACGGCGGAGGAGGCGTCCTTGACGCCCTCTGCCGAGCCCGAGCCGCCCTGGTACGCCTCCGACCTCCCGGGGAGCCGGAGCCGCCGCTTCCGAGACGGTGTGTCGCCTGCCACGGTCACTCGATCTCAGTCGCAGTCGCGGCAGATCGGCTGACCGTTCTTCTCCCGAGCCAGCTGGCTGCGGTGGTGCACGAGGAAGCAGCTCATGCAGGTGAACTCGTCAGCCTGCTTGGGCAGGACCCGGACGGCCAGCTCCTCGTTCGAGAGGTCTGCGCCCGGAAGCTCCAGGCCCTCGGCGGCCTCGAACTCGTCGACGTCGACGGTCGAGGTCGACTTGTCGTTCCGGCGGGCCTTCAGTTCCTCAAGGCTGTCCGAGTCGACGTCGTCGTCGGTCTTGCGTGGGGTGTCGTAATCCGTTGCCATGTCGCTCTCCCCCTCTGGGTGGTTTGCGGTGTCTCCAGCGCACGTAACGCGTGAGAGGCCGGACTTGTGCCCGACCCGAGGCGGAGATTTTGCCTCACATCAAGGTCTGTTACTCAATCGACACCCAATCCGCCCTCTCACGAGTGACCGGCTTTGGGTGGCGAAGCGGACCGTACACGGTCCGGCGGTCCTCCCTCACGGGTGCCACCCCGTGTACTTCCCGTCATTCGGACCCCCGGAAACCCGGACTTTTCCGGGTTTTCCGAGGGAATTCGCGATCACGGAGAGTGGAGGACCGGACACCCATTCCTGTGATCGATCACACAGGACCGTCTCAGAAATGGGAACCGGAAATTCCGCGCAAAGCGAACAAAACCGGTCGGCTCGTGCAGTGTGTCAGATCGGGAGAGTGACACGCATCACGAGGCCGCCGCCCTCGCGCGGCTCGGCGATGATACGGCCGCCGTGGGCCCGCGCGACGGAGCGGGCGATCGACAGGCCGAGGCCGACTCCCTTGTCGCTCCCCGTGCGCTCCTGCCGGAGACGCCGGAATGGCTCGAAAAGGTTGTCGATCTCGTACGCAGGGACGACGGGACCCGTGTTGGAGACCTCCAGGACCGCCTGACCGTTCTGCGTCGAGGTGGTGACCTCCACCCAGCCGTCCTCCGGAACGTTGTACCGGACGGCGTTCTGCACCAGGTTCAGGGCGATCCGCTCCAGCAGCACGCCGTTGCCCTGGACCACGGCGAGGCCGCGCTCGCCCCGGAACTCCACGCCCTTGGCGTCCGCCTCGGCACGCGCCTGGTCCATGGCCCGCGAGGCGACCTCGGCCAGGTCGACCGGCTTGCGCTCGACGATCTCGTTGTCGCTGCGGGCGAGCAGCAGCAGGCCCTCGACCAGCTGCTCGCTGCGCTCGTTGGTCGCGAGCAGGGTCTTGCCGAGCTGCTGGAGCTCCACCGGTGCCGCCGGGTCCGAGAGCTGGACCTCCAGGAGCGTGCGGTTGATCGCGAGCGGGGTGCGCAGCTCGTGCGAGGCGTTGGCGACGAACCGCTGCTGGGCGGTGAAGGCCCGCTCCAGGCGCTCCAGCATCTCGTCGAAGGTGTCGGCGAGCTCCTTGAGCTCGTCGTCCGGTCCGTCCAGCTCGATCCGCCGGGACAGGTCCGTTCCGGCCACCTGCCGGGCGGTACGGGTGATCCGGCCGAGCGGGGAGAGCACGCGGCCGGCCATCGCGTAGCCGAAGGCGAAGGCGATGATGCTCAGGCCGAGCAGGGCGAACAGGGAGCGCCGCAGCAGGTCGTCCAGGGCGAGGTCGCTCTGGTGCCGCAGACACATCGAGACGGCGTTGTTGAGCTGCTCGCCGGTGGACTTGTCGGGCAGCTCGCACCAGTCGGTGGTCGCCGTCACCGTGCCGCTGACGACCTTGAAGGGCAGCTCGGCGGTGGTGTCCCGGACGGCCTGCGCGGTGAACAGGTAGATGATCGCCAGCAGGATGATCCCGGCGATCAGGAACATCCCGCCGTAGAGCAGCGTGAGCCGTATCCGGATGGTCGGACGCAGCAGCGGCCTCACCGGGTCCCGGGGGTCCCAGGTCGGCTTCTGTGGCGTGTGCAGGAGGGTCGGCGACGAGGGCATCGGGTCAGATCCGGTATCCCGAGCCGGGGACGGTGACGATCACCGGGGGCTCGCCGAGCTTGCGGCGCAGGGTCATGACCGTGACGCGCACGACGTTGGTGAACGGGTCGGTGTTCTCGTCCCAGGCCTTCTCCAGGAGCTGCTCGGCCGAGACGACCGCGCCCTCGCTGCGCATCAGGACCTCCAGGACCGCGAACTCCTTCGGCGCCAGCTGGACCTCCTTGCCGTCGCGGAAGACCTCGCGGCGGTTCGGGTCCAGCTTGATGCCGGCACGCTCCAGGACGGGCGGGAGCGGGACGGTGGTGCGGCGGCCGAGGGCCCGGACGCGGGCGGTGAGCTCGCTGAAGGCGAAGGGCTTGGGCAGGTAGTCGTCCGCGCCGAGCTCCAGGCCCTCGACGCGGTCGCTGACGTCACCGGAGGCGGTGAGCATCAGGATCCGGGTGGGCATCCCGAGCTCGACGATCTTCCGGCAGACGTCGTCACCGTGCACCAGGGGGAGGTCGCGGTCGAGCACCACGACGTCGTAGTCGTTGACCCCGACGCGCTCCAGTGCCGCGGCACCGTCGTACACGACGTCGACCGCCATGGCCTCGCGGCGCAGGCCGGTGGCCACCGCGTCCGCGAGAAGCTGCTCGTCCTCGACGACGAGTACGCGCACGTCCGTAAGTCCTTTCCTGGGCCCTGGTCCTGCACGCGGACGGGGCGGTTTTGCGCACTGACTGTGCGTATCCATCCTGCCCCGAACGCGCGTAAACCGGCTGTAAGGCGGCTGTGCGGGGGCGGCGCGGGAGGGCGACGGGCCGGCGCCCGGCCGGACGGCAGCGCGGCGGCGGGAAGAATTCACCTGATTCACGGGCCAGTTGAGGTTTCTGTGAGGAAAGGGCTGGGGAGGACGACTGCACACCCCGCGATCACGCCCTGTAGGTGACACGCCACCTACCGCTCTCTGTCCCCCAGAGGTAGCAGTGTGTGATCCACCCACCCCCGGCACTCCCCGTGCCACCGACCCACACGAGGGGGCGCACGATGGACGCTTTCACCGCAGGACTGCTGCACCGCATCAGGACCACGCAGTCGGACCTCACGCGCGCTCGCGAGGCGGGCGACGACTTCCTCGCGGAGGTCGAGCAGGCCGAGCTCGACGACCTGCACCGCCTGGCGGCCGAACACGGCGTGGAGGTCGGCGCTGCCTGCGCCTGATCCCACGGACGAGGACGGGCCCCGGAGTCACCGACTCCGGGGCCCGTCCTCGTGTGTCCTCGTGCCCGAGGAGGCCTCTCACGGCCCGCTCAGTCGCGCCAGGCCTCCGAGTCCTCCAGGAACTCCTGGAGGGGGCCGAAGAGGCCCGGTGAGGCCGCCAGGGCCAGTTCGCCCGAGGCCGGCTCCCCGGGGCGGCCGCCGGTCAGGGCGCCCGCCTCGCGCGCGACGAGCACACCGGCGGCGAGGTCCCAGGGGTTCAGGCCGCGCTCGTAGTACGCGTCGACGCGGCCGGCGGCGACGTCGCAGAGGTCGATGGCGGCCGAGCCGCCGCGGCGGATGTCACGGACGCGCGGGAGGAGCTCCCGGACGATCTCCGCCTGGCGGGCCCGGCGGGTCTGCAGGTAGCCGAAGCCGGTGGCGACCAGGGCCTGGTCGGGCGTCGGCGAGGGCCGGACGGCGAGCCGGCGGTCGCCGAGCCAGGCGCCGCCGCCGAGGACGGCGTGGAAGGTCTCGCCGCGCAGCGGCACCTCGACGACGCCGACGACGGTCTCCCCGTCCCGCTCGGCGGCGATGGAGACGGCCCAGGTCGGCAGGCCGTAGAGGTAGTTCACGGTGCCGTCCAGCGGGTCGACGACCCAGCGGATCCCGCTGGTGCCGGGGCTGGCGGCGCCCTCCTCGCCCAGGAAGCCGTCGTGCGGCCGGTGCTCGGCGAGGAAGCCCGTGATCAGCTTCTCGGCGGCGATGTCCATCTCGGTGACCACGTCGACGGCGCTGGTCTTGGTCCTGGCCACGGCCAGGTCGTCCGGGCGCCCGTCGCGCAGCAGCGCGCCGGCCCGGCGCCCGGCCTCCAGGGCCAGGTCGAGCAGTTCGGACAGCAGGGTGTCGGTCACGCCGGGGTCTCCTTACGCGTACGGGCTGTCGGCGCCGGCCGCCGCCGGGCGCTCCGCGCGGGCGGGGCAGCAACCGATCGGGCACAGGTCGTGGGAGGGCCCGAGCGTGCCGAGGGCGCAGCGCTCGACGCGCTGCCCGCGCTCGGTCGCGGCACGCTCCAGGACGAGATCGCGCACGGCCGCGGCGAACCGCGGGTCGGCGCCGACGGTCGCGGAGCGCCGCACCGGGAGGCCCAGCTCGGCGGCCTTGGCGGTGGCCTCGGTGTCGAGGTCGTACAGGACCTCCATGTGGTCCGAGACGAAGCCGATGGGGACCATGACGGCGGCCGGGGCCCCGGCGGCGTGCAGCTCCTCCAGGTGGTCGCAGATGTCGGGCTCCAGCCACGGGATGTGCGGGGCGCCGCTGCGGGACTGGTAGACGAGCTGCCAGGGGTGCTCGACGCCGGTCTCCTCGCGGACGGCGTCGACGATCAGCCGGGCCACGTCGAGGTGCTGCTTCACATAGGCGCCGCCCTCTCCGTGGTCGGCCACGGGTCCGGAGCTGTCGGCGGCGGAGTCGGGGATGGAGTGGGTGGTGAAGGCGAGGTGGGCCTTGGCCCGCACGGACTCGTCGAGCTCGGCGAGCGAGGCGAGGACGCCCTCGACCATGGGGCGGACGAATCCGGGGTGGTTGAAGTAGTGCCTGAGCTTGTCGACGCGGGGCAGCGGCAGCCCTTCCGCCTCCAGCTCGGCGAGGGAGTCCGCCAGGTTCTCCCGGTACTGGCGGCAGCCGGAGTAGGAGGCGTACGCGCTGGTGGCGAGGACGGCGATGTGGCGGCGGCCGTCGGTGATCATCTCGCGCAGGGTGTCGGTCAGGTACGGCGCCCAGTTCCGGTTTCCCCAGTAGACCGGCAGGTCGAGGCCGGTCTCGGCGAAGTCCGCGCGCAGGGCGTCGAGCAGGGCGCGGTTCTGGCCGTTGATGGGGCTGACGCCGCCGAAGAGGAAGTAGTGCCGGCCCACTTCCTTCAGCCGTTCCTTGGGGATGCCGCGGCCGCGGGTCACGTTCTCCAGGAACGGGACCACGTCGTCCGGGCCCTCCGGGCCACCGAAGGAGAGCAGCAGCAGGGCGTCGTACGGGGCGGGATCGAGCTCGTCGGACATGGCACCGATCCTCCCATTCGGCGCCGGCGCCCGTGGGCGCGGCCCGACGGAAAAAAGTGAGTGACCGAACCAGTTCAACGCCGTAGGCTTTAGCTATTAATTACACGTGCTTGCGCGGACAGCGCGGATGCGTGCGGTTGGCGTGCCCCGCCCGAGCCCGGAGATCCTCTTGCCCAGTCCCTATCGCGCGATCTTCGCGGCCCCCGGAACCAGGTCCTTCTCGCTCGCCGGGTTCATCGGCCGGATGCCGCTGTCCATGATGGGCATCGGCATCGTGACCATGATCTCGCAGGTCACCGGGCGTTACGGGCTCGCGGGCGCGCTGTCCGCCGCGCTCGCCATGTCCGCCGCCGTGCTCGGCCCTCAGATCTCCCGCCTCGTCGACCGCTACGGCCAGCGGCGGGTGCTGCGCCCGGCGACGCTGTTCTCGCTCGCCGCGGCGGCCGGACTGCTGCTGTGCGTGAAGCTCGACGCCCCGGACTGGACCCTCTTCGTGTTCACGGCCGGCGTCGGCACCGTACCCAGCCTCGGCGCGATGGCCCGGGCCCGCTGGGCGGACATCTACCAGGGCGAGGCGCAGCGGCTGCACACCGCCTACTCGTGGGAGTCGATCGTCGACGAGGTGTGCTTCATCTTCGGGCCGATCCTCTCGATCGGCCTGTCGACCACCTGGTTCCCCGAGGCCGGTCCGCTGCTCGCCGGCGTCTTCCTCGCCATCGGCGTCTTCTGGCTGACCGCACAGCGCGGCACCGAGCCGGCCCCGCACCCGCGCGAGGCGCACTCGGGCGGCTCGGCGCTGCGCTCCCCCGGCCTCCAGGTCCTGGCGCTCGCCTTCGTCGCCACCGGCGCCATCTTCGGCTCGGTGGACGTCGTCACGGTCGCCTTCGCCGAGGAGCAGGGGCACAAGTCGGCGGCGAGTCTGGTCCTGGCGGTCTACGCGCTGGGCTCCGGCCTGGCCGGCGCGGTCTTCGGCCTGCTCCGCGTTCAGGGGCAGCCGTCGGTCCGCTGGCTCGTGGGCGTCTGCGCGATGGCCGTGAGTATGATCCCCCTCCTACTGGCCGGGAACCTGCCGTTGCTGGCCGTGGCGCTCTTTGTCGCGGGTCTGTCCATCGCGCCGACGATGGTGACCACGATGGCCCTCGTCGAAGCGCACGTACCGCGCACCAAGCTGACCGAGGGCATGACCTGGACAGGGACCGGGCTCGCGATCGGTGTGGCGCTCGGCTCCTCGGCCGCCGGCTGGGTGGTCGACGCGTCCGGAGCGGAAGCGGCGTACGTGGTGCCCGTCGTCTCGGGCGCGCTCGCGGTCGCCGTGGCACTCCTGGGCCACCGCCGGCTGCGCACGCCGGCGCCGACGCGGGAGGGGCAGCTTGAGCAGGTCGACGACGCAGCCGCAGCGGTGGGGGAACACCGGGACGGCGAGCAGCACGTGGCGTAACTGGGCCGGGAACGTCACCTCCCGTCCCGTACGGGAGGTGAGCCCCGCCTCGGCCGAGGAGCTCGCCGACGCCGTGCGCCGGGCCGCCGAGGACGGCCTGCGGGTGAAGACCGTCGGCACCGGTCACTCCTTCACCTCGATCGCCGCCACCGACGGCGTGCTCATCCGGCCCGGGCTGCTCACCGGCATCCGCCGGATCGACCGCGAGGCGATGACCGTGACCGTCGAGTCCGGCACCCCGCTGAAGCGGCTCAACGTGGCGCTGGCCCGGGAGGGCCTGTCGCTCACGAACATGGGCGACATCATGGAGCAGACGGTCGCCGGCGCCACCTCCACGGGCACGCACGGTACCGGCCGCGACTCGGCCTCCATCGCCGCGCAGATCCGCGCGCTCGAACTGGTCACCGCAGACGGCCGGCTGATGAGCTGCTCGAAGACCGAGAACCCGGAGGTCTTCGCCGCCGCCCGGATCGGCCTCGGTGCGCTCGGCGTCGTCACCGCCATCACCTTCGCCGTGGAGCCGCTGTTCCTGCTCACCGCGCGCGAGGAGCCGATGTCCTTCGACCGGGTGACCTCGGAGTTCGACGCGCTGCACGCGGAGAACGAGCACTTCGAGTTCTACTGGTTCCCGCACACCGACAACTGCAACACCAAGCGCAACAACCGCAGCGCGGGCCCCGCGGCCCCGGTGGGCAGGGTGAGCGGCTGGGTCGAGGACGAGCTGCTGTCCAACGGGGTCTTCCAGCTGGCCTGTTCGCTGGGCCGGGCCGTACCGCCGGTCATCCCGGCGCTCGCGAAGGTCTCCAGCCGGGCGCTGTCCGCCCGTACGTACACGGACGTCCCGTACAAGGTCTACACGTCGCCGCGCCGGGTCCGCTTCCTGGAGATGGAGTACGCGCTGCCCCGTGAGGCGGCGGTGCCGGCGCTGCGCGAGCTGAAGGCGATGATCGAGCGCTCGCCGCTGAAGGTGAGCTTCCCGGTGGAGGTGCGCACCGCGCCGGCGGACGACATCGCGCTGTCCACGGCCTCGGACCGGGAGTCCGCGTACGTCGCCGTGCACCTCTACAAGGGCACGCCCCACCGGGGGTACTTCACCGCGGTGGAGCGCATCATGACCGGTCACGGCGGGCGTCCACACTGGGGCAAGGTCCACACCCGGGACGCCGCCTATCTCGAGAAGGTCTACCCGCGCTTCGCCGAGTTCACGGCGCTGCGGGACCGGCTCGACCCGGACCGGCGCTTCGCCAACGACTACCTGCGCCGGGTCCTGGGCGACTGACGGTCACTCGGCTCCGTCGCCCGTGGGCGCCTGAGCGGTCGACGGAGCCGTCGGCGGGGTGGCCGGCGGCGTCGTGGGCGGGCCCGTGGGCGGGGTGGAGCCGCCGTCGGTGGGCTCGGTGGACGTCGAGGGCGTCGGATCCGGGGCCGGCGTCTCCGAGCCGGGCGTGCGGTCCGGCGTCGGCGTCGGTGTCCCGCCACCGCCCCGCCCTTCCTCCCGGCCGCTTCCGGAGCTGGGCGCCGGGGACGGCGTCCCGCCCGTGGAGGGCCGCTGCCCGCCCTCGTCACCGCCCTGACCGCGGACGGCGGAGCCGAAGGTCGTGGAGCCCTTGGTGCCGCTGAGGTCCTGACCGGAGGTCAGCTCGTACGCGGTGATGCCGCCCATGGCGACCAGGAAGACCACGGCTGCCGCGACGACGGAGCGCTTCCCGCCACGGACCCGGGTGCCGTGCGTGGTCGGCTCGCCGAACTCCTCGCCGTACGACGGGGAGGCCTGACGCGCCTTCGGCCTGGTGGCCGTGGTGGCCTCGCGCATCTGCTCGCCGGTGCGCTTGAAGAGGTGCTGGAGGAGCGGGCCGCCGCAGGTGGCGATGACACTGATCACACCGGCGCCGAGGATGGTGCCGTAGACACCGAGCGTGGAGGCGAGCTTGGCGGCGAGGACGGCCGCGAGCGCGCTGCCCGCGACCTGAGGAAGGCTCAGGTCGAACCGTTTCTTCTTCTCTTCCGGCATGTCCGTCCCAGCTTGTTCATCTGTTCCACCGTGCACCCAGAAGGGACAAATGGGCGAAGGGATTAGTTCCGTTTCCGGTGGTTCTGTGAAGAGGGACACGCAGGCGGAGGCATCGCGGAGACTCAACTCCCGAACCGCCCGAGAAGTTGGGCGGCGCGCCGGTCCACCCAGGTGGCCCGAATGGAGTACTGTGGCGAGCCCTGGGTCCGGATTCCCTCACGGGTGTCCGGAATCGACGGAAGGGGGCCGAAGGTGGCACTCGAACCGGCGGCGCCGCGGCACCGCACGGAGCCCGCGACACAGCGTGACGGCCAGTCACTCTGCGTCGCAATCAGGTAACCGTGCCATAACGGCGTTCCAGGGTCCATGCCCGACACGCCGGGCAACTCGGCAGGGTTGTGGCAGGCTGCACCCGGGCAGGCCACACTCGACTAGCGGAAGCAGCGACGCACGTGACGTCGGCAGGCACCACCCGGGAGGTTCCCATGCCCGAACTGCGTGTCGTGGCCGTCTCGAACGACGGCACACGACTGGTGCTGAAGGCTGCTGACAACACGGAGTACACACTTCCGATCGACGAGCGGCTGAGGGCCGCCGTCCGCAACGACCGTGCCCGGCTCGGCCAGATCGAGATCGAGGTGGAGAGCCACCTCCGCCCCCGCGACATCCAGGCACGGATACGTGCCGGTGCCTCCGCTGAGGAGGTCGCGCAGCTCGCCGGCATCCCCGTCGACCGGGTACGGCGCTTCGAGGGCCCCGTCCTCGCGGAGCGCGCGTTCATGGCGGAGCGCGCCCGCAAGACCCCCGTGCGCCGGCCGGGCGAGAACACCGGCCCCCAGCTCGGCGAGGCGGTGCAGGAGCGGCTGCTGCTGCGCGGCGCCGAGAAGGACACCGTGCAGTGGGACTCGTGGCGCCGCGACGACGGCACCTGGGAGGTGCTGCTCGTCTACCGGGTCGCCGGTGAGGTGCACACCGCGAGCTGGACGTACGACCCGCCCCGGCGGCTCGTCCAGGCCGTCGACGACGAGGCGCGGGCACTGATCGGCGAGACCGACGACACGCTCGCCGCGGTGCCGGAGCCGAGCTTCCCCTTCGTCCCGCGGATCGCCCGGCTGCCCCGGGACCGGCCGCTGGACCGCGCGCTCGACCGCCAGATCGAGCGGACGCCCGCGCCGGCCCCCGAGCCGGAGGAGGAGCGCGACTCGCTGACCAGCCTCCTTGAGGCCGTGCCGAGCTTCCGCGGCGACATGGTGGTGCCCGAGCCGTCCGACACGGAGCCCTCCGACGAGGTCGAGGCGGAGGAGCCGCCCGCACCGGCCGCCTCTGCAGGCGCCGGTTCCGCCTACGCGGACGTCCTGATGCCCCGCGCGGTCTCGGGCCACCGCGACCGCCTCATCGGCACGACGGACCGCCAGGCCGAGGCGGACGGCGTCCGGCCGGGCCGCCGGGCGGCGGTCCCGAGCTGGGACGAGATCGTCTTCGGCACCCGCCGCAAGAAGCAGGACTGACGGCCTCGGGGGGGCGAGGGGCCCGAACCCCTTCGGCCCCGCGCCCCGGCGATGCGCCTGCGCCTCCCCGGCCCGCGCGCGTCCAGGCATCCGACGGCTGCGCCCGCCCACGCCCGGGCATGCGCCCGGGGTGGCCGACTCCCGTCCGGGCATGCGGCCGGCAGGACGCCCAAGTGCCGGTCCCAGGCCCGGCGCGACCCCGGCGACGGCGCCCACCTGAAGGAAGGCCCCCCCCCGCGCACGGGCCTTGCCTCCGTCAGTCCTCGCGTGGGCATCCGCCCCCGAGAGCAGCGCCCACGAGCCCGGGCCTTCGCGCGCCGCGTGAGCACTCGCCACGCAGGCGGCACACCCAGCCGGGCCATCGCCCGCCGCGTAGAGCCCCTCCCCCAGCGCGGCACCCACCCGCCCGGACCTTCGCCCGCCGCGTGAGCACTCGCCCGCAGGGCGGCACCACCGTCCGGACCTCCGCCCTCCGTGTGGGCAATCGTCCCGCGGGGCGGGACGGGTGGGCGCACGGGACGGCGCCCTTAGCGGCGCCTCCGCTCCCCGCACCTGCCCGCACCACCACGCCGCGCCCACGGGCGACCGTTCAGGCGCGGGAGCCCGGGCCCGGCAAGGGGCACCGTGCATTCCTCCCATCCCCCCTGCAGGTCGAGCCTTACAGGAGGGCGAGACTCGTCCCGCGAGCGCAGGACCGACCTGGGCCCGAGCTCTTTCCAGGGTCTGCTGTCGGCGTGCGGCGTCAAGGCAACTGCATCGGCCGCCGCGGGCCCGGGCAGGAGCAGGCTTCCCGGGCCCGGCGTGCGGCTACTGCGGGTCCGGGCCCGTGGCCACCGGGCGGGTCGGGTCCGAGGACCACTCGGACCAGGAGCCGGCGTAGAGGGCCGCGGGGACGCCGGCCAGGGCGAGGGCGAGGACCTCGTGGGCGCCCGAGACGCCCGAGCCGCAGTAGACGGCCACGTCCGTATCCGGCGTCGCGCCCAGCGCCGTGAAGCGGTCCGCCAGCGCCTCGGGCGCGAGGAAGCGGCCGTCAGGGCCCACGTTCTCCGTCGTCGGGGCGGACACCGCACCCGGGATGTGGCCCCCGACCCGGTCGATGGGCTCCACCTCCCCGCGGTACCGCTCGCCGGCGCGCGCGTCGAGCAGCAGACCGGAGCGGGCCAGCGACGCCGCCCCGTCCGCGTCGAGCAGCCCGAGCGCGCCCGGCCGCGGCTCGAAGTCGCCCGGCGCGGGTGCCGGCACGTCCTTGGACAGCTCGCCGGTCCACGCGGCGAGACCACCGTCCAGGACCCGGACGTCCGGGTGTCCCGCCCAGCGCAGCAGCCACCACGCGCGCGCCGCGCCCCAGCCGAGACCGCCGTCGTAGACGACGACCGGTGTGTCCGCCGAGACGCCCGCACGGCGCATCGCGGCGCCGAACGCCGCAACGTCGGGCAGCGGGTGCCGTCCGCCGGAACCGGGCGGGCCGGCGAGCTCGGCGTCCAGGTCCACGTACACGGCGCCGGGGATGTGCCCGGCCTCGTACTCCGGCCTTCCGGGCGGGCCGCCGAGGGCCCAGCGGACGTCCAGGAGGACCGGCGGCCTCGCCCCGGCCGATTCGCTCACGAGTTCGCTTGCGGAGATGATGGGCTTCATGGGTGCCATCCTCGCGCAGCCGGTCCCCTGAGAACGGCACCCGCCAGGAATCGTCCGGCGCGCGCGGCACGCCCCACGGTGCAACCATCGGGAGGGGGACGTACTCCGGCGCATGTGTACGGCGGGCGCAGCGCGGGCAGTACCCGGCCGGAAGCCCTCGTACGGCCAAGCCGTCCCCTCGCGTACGGCCACTGGCGAGAAAAGAGTGACGGATGACCGAGGCGACTCGGCGTACACCCGGCACACCCTGTTGGGTGAGCCTGATGGTGCATGGACTTGACGCGACGTGCGAGTTCTACGCGGCGCTTTTCGGCTGGGACTTCGTGCCGGGGCCGCAGCAGCTGGGCCCGTACGTGCGCGCGCTCCTCGACGGGCGGGAGGTGGCCGGGATCGGCCAGCTGCCCCCGGACCGGCATCTGCCGATCGCCTGGACGACGTATCTCGCCACCGACGACGCCGACGAGGCCGCGGAGACCATCCGCTGCTGCGGCGGCACGGTCGCGGTCGGCCCGCTCGACGCGGGCGAGGCCGGACGCATGGTGATCTGCTCGGACCCGGCGGGCGCGGTCTTCGGCGTGTGGCAGGCCGACGCCCACCACGGCACGGCGGCGGCCGGACCGGCCGGCACACCGGTCTGGAACGAGCTGCTGACGTACGAGACCGCCTCGGTGGGCAAGTTCTACCGAACGATCTTCGACTACGAGATCGAACCGGTCGTCTCGGCCGACTTCGACTACCTCACCCTCCATCTCGACGGCCGCCCGGTCGCCTCGCTGCACGGCGTGGGCACGGCGCTGCCCCGGGACCGGGGGGCGCACTGGATGACGTACTTCGAGGTGGACGACGTGGACGCCTCCGCCCGGCTGGTCAGCGAGCTGGGCGGCCAGGTCCTGCGGCCGCCCCGCGAGGGCACGGCGGGCCGGCTCGCCCTGGTCACGGATCCGGAGGGCGCGGTCTTCACACTCGTACGGTCGGCCGAACGCTCGTCCTGAGCGACCCGCGGAGCCGGGATCCGGGGAGCCGGGGTCCGGGGCCGAGGATCCGGGGGCTGCGGATCCGGGGATCCGGGCGTCCGGGGATTCGCAGATCCGTTGGGTCAGCGGACCAGCGGTCCGGCGGTGTCCGGCAGTCCGGTGGTCCGGCGGTGTCCGGCAGTCCGGTGGTCCGGCGGTGTCCGGCAATCCGGTGGTCCGGGCCATGGAGAGTCGTAGCCCCACCGGCCTCGGACTGCCCCCGGAGTCGGACGGGCGGTCTCTGGTCCAGCAGGCGCTCGCGACCGTTACGCGCGCGTGAGCGCCCTCAGCTCCAGCTCGGCCAGGCGCTCCGCCGGGAAGTGGAGGTCCAGGCCCGGCTCTCCGGCGTGCTCCGCGACGTACCCGGCCGCCTCCTCGCGCATGCCCGGGTGGGCGGTGGGCCGCATGCAGTAGCCGACCGCGCGGACCAGCGGGGCGAGGCCTTCCGGCGCGGCGCCGGGGACGGTGGGCGCGGTGTCGCCCTCCAGGTCCGGCACCACGTGGCCGACGACCGTGAGCGGGACCCGGTTGCTGTTCTCGTACGGCGTGAGGCGGCCGAGGACCATGTCCGTGCCGACCCGTGCGACCGGGACGCCGTAGTAGACGGCGGCCGTCAGCATGGCCGTGGAGAAGCAGCCCACGACGAGCTCGGGCCGGCAGCGCTCGTAGAAGGTCTCGGCGAGCAGCGGGCCGTCCAGGACGGTGAGGGTGACGCCGGTGCGGGCGGCCTCCTCGTGCAGCGCGGTGGAGTAGCTCGCCGGGGCCGTCGGATGCGGCTTGAAGACGACGGAGCGGTGGCCCGCCGCGGCGGCGCCGCGCAGCATCCGCACGTGCAGCTCCTCTTCCTCCTCGCCGGTGAGGATGCCGAGGACGGCGAGGTACTGGCCGAGCAGCAGCGCCGTCGGCGCGGCGGCGGCCGCCGCGGTGAGCGCGGCGTCCTCCGCGCTGTCGCGGGAGGCCTCGGCGATCTCCCGCAGCACCGACCGGAAGGCGTCGTCGTCGACGAGCTCGGCACCGACGCCGTACTCGGTGAGGAGCAGCGGGCGCAGGCCCGGCACCAGGTCGAGGTGGAGGACCCGGCGGATGCGGCAGGCGACGGACTGGGGCAGCTCGTCGCGGGTGGGCCCGTAGCTCATCAGGCCGTCCGCGTAGACGTGGACGGGGCTCTCGGCGAACACGGCGGCGAGCGCCTTGGCCGGGTGGACCTGGATGGACTCGACGACCAGTTCGACGGGCGCGGTGCCGAGGTCCCAGGCGGTGCGGAGGACCCGCTGCCAGAGCGGGGCCTCCTCGGGGCGCGGGGCCCAGGAGCTGGGGTGGTGCGGGTGGACGGCCTCGTTCCAGTCGACGACCTGGTCGAAGCGGGCGGCGATCCGCTCGTACCCGGTCATCGTCTCCAGACGGACGGCGGTCTCGGGGATCTCGGCGTTGTTCGAGACGAGCAGCACGCGCCGGGCCGTGCCCGGGGCGTCGAACTGCCCGGCGTCGATCGCGGCGGCCGCGGTCGCGGCCCCGTACAGCGTCGACACCTGGAAGATCTGGACCCGGTCCGTGGCGGGCCGGGGGCTCGGCGTGACACCCGTGGTCGTCGGCATGGTTCAGGCGGCCTTTCCGGTGTCGCGCAGGCTGCGGAGGAGAGTGCTGCGGGGGGCGTCCATGGTCGCGAGGGTCTCGGCGAGCACCTGCTGCGGCATCCGGCGCAGGGCATCGGTGACGTCGCGTCGGAGCCGCTTGGTGACGGCCGGCTCGTACTGGTCGGCCTTCGCCATGTGGAAGGCGATCATCGCGCAGTAGGTGCGGACGGCCTTCGGCAGGAAGCGGTCGGCGTCGCGGTCCCGGGACACCTCGTCGAGCAGCAGGTCGTAGGAGGGGATGAAGTCCAGCTGCCGGTTGTCGGTGATCTGGGTCAGCGAGGTGGTGACGCCCCGCCGGTAGAAGACGCCGTGCAGCGAGAGCGCCGCGTAGCTGGTGGCGTTGAGGTGGAGCCGCCAGATCCAGAGCCGGTCCTCGGCGGTGCGCAGCTTGGTCTCGAAGCGCGAGGCGCCGTTCTCGAAGAGCCGGGCGCTGTAGACGCCGAACGGCACGAACGGGTAGTCGACCATCGTCACCATGCTGGACGGGGCGATGCCGTCCCTGGGGTCCATGACGGCGTCGCGCACCTTGGCCGGCGCGTAACGGATCTGCCGGTTGCGGGCGGTGGACAGGACGTGGTCGGTGCGCGCGAAGTCGCAGCCCAGGCGGTGGATGCCGGCCACCATGGCGCTGAGGTGTCCGGGGACGTACCAGTCGTCGCCGTCGAGGAAGGTGATGTAGTCGCCGGTTGCCGCGTCGATTCCGGTGTTGCGCGCCTGGGCGACGCCGAGGTTGGTCTCGTGACGGATCACGGTCGCCTGCGGGATACGGCTCTTCCAGCGGTCGAGGAGGTCCGGCGTCTCGTCGGTCGAGTGGTCGTCGATCAGCAGGAACTCGGTGTCGTCGTCCGCGTTGTCGGCGAGACTGCGCAGGGTGTCGGGGGCGTAGGGACCGACATTGTGGAAGGGCACGACGACGGACAGTTTCGGCACTCGGAGATCACCAACTCGCTTATCGGTACTGGTCGGGCAGGCTAGGCGGAGGTCTTCTCCGTTGAACGAGCCGTGTGTGCACGGACGGTGAACTCTTGCCGTCCGACGGGTTCGCGGTCGCGACGGCGGCGGTGGAGCAGCGCGGTCACGAGCAGCGCGAGGAGCGCCGCCGCGCCGACCGCACCACCGAGCCGCAGGCCGGGCGGCCGGAAGGAGCAGGTCACGGAGGTGGCCCTGCCGTCCAAGGGGACGGCGAGCAGGCCGAGGCGGCTGTGCGCGGGCGCGGGGGGCGCGTCCCCGGCCGCGCAGCGCCAGCCGGAGATCCGGGGCACGGCGAGGACGGCGGTGCCGGCGCTGCCCGCGGGGAGCTCGGCGGTGATCGTGTGGCCGGTGGTACGGACGGAGGTCGCGCCGCCTGCGGTCAGGTCCCGTACGGCGGAGTCGAGCCGGTGCCGCTCCAGGCAGCCGACGGGCCGAGCGGGCAACTCGGGCCGGGGCACCGCCCCGGTCTCGGTCTCGCCCTTGCCTTTGTCCTTGCCCTTGTCTTTGTCCATGCCCTTGTCGCCCTTGCCTTGGGGCCTGGCTTTGGCCCCGGCCTTGGGGTGGAGGGTGATGCGTACGGTGCCGGAGGCAGGGACGGTGCCGAGGCGCTGCACGGGCGCGAGGACCGAGGGCGGCTTCCCGGCGTACGCGACGGCCTGAGCGGCCTGGCCGTCCGCGAGGGTCGCCGAGCCCTGGTACTCGGGCGCCCAGAACCAGACCTCGGAGCCGGCCGGGCAGCTCGCGGTGAGGGTCGTCGCGGTGCCGTCTGGCGCGGCCGTACGGACCGGGGCGGCGGGGACCTCGTACACCTGGTGGCCGAGCATCCGCTCCTGACGGCTGAAGGCGGATTCGGGTGCGGCGTGCGGTGCCGCCGGTGTGCGCGGGTGGACGGTGACGAGCGGCGGTACGGGCGTGTCGGTGACGGTGATCGCGGCCTCGGGGAGCCGGTCGAGCGCGAGCGGGCCCTCGGGTGTGGAACGCATCCGGGTGCCGATGGAGAAGATCACGTCGGTGACCGGGTTGTCGAGGCTGACCGGGTGGCGGCCCTTGGCGTAGTAGCCGAAGCCGAGTCCGGCGAGCGTACGGGAGTACGTCTCGGAGGTGAGGCTGCTGTAGTAGTCGGCGCCCTGCCCGCCGACCAGGAGGACGTCGTTGCCGCCCGGCACCTCGCCGGGGTCGGTGCGGTGGCGCGGCCAGGCGTCCTTCTCGGCGACGGCGGCGGCCATGTCGGTGTGCCAGGGGCCGATCCGGGGCGCCCAGGAGACCTTGGCGAGCTGCTGCTCCTCGATGCGCTTGCCGGTGACCAGAGTCTCGCCGGCCTGGGCGGTGAGCAGCAGGCCGACGGCGAGGACGGGCAGCAGCCGGCCGGCGGGCCGCGCGGCCGACGGTCGGCCGTTCGCTCGGTGGCCGTCCGCTCCCGGGCCGTTCGCTCCGGGCCCGTTCGCCCCGAGGCCGGCGGCCAGGGCGACCACGGCGGCGAGCACCGCCAGGACGGCGGCTCCGGCGACGGCAGGGTAGGTCCAGCGGTCGATGTCGACGCTGTCGTTCGCGGCCCGCGCGATGAAGGCGAGCAGTCCGGCGCCGCCGAGGAGCGCGGCGGGCCTCGGCAGGCCGCGGGCCACGGACAGCCAGGCCGCCATGAGCAGCAGTCCGCACAGGACGAAGGTCTGGCGGTACGGGATGCCGTTGGGCGAGGCGCCCGCGTGCCAGAGCAGATGGGTCGGCTCCCACTGGAGGGAGAGCGTGACCAGCACGATCGCCGTGACCCAGCCGGTGCGGACGCGGGCGGCGACGGCCGTGTTGAAGGGCAGGGTCAGGGCGAGCGCCAGGGCGGGCGTGCCGATGAAGAGGGCGGGCGTGGCGACGCTCGCCGTGGCCGGCAGGAAGCGGGCGAGGACGTCGGTCCAGGCAGCCGGGACGAAGGGTGTGGGCGGGGTCGGGTCGGCGGTCCTGGTGCCGAAGAAGATCACGACGACGAGCGGGGCGGCGAGCCCGATGCCGATGGCGACGGTGCGGGCGGCTCGCAGCAGCGCGCGGAGCCGCGGGCGGGAGGGGCGACGCCCGTTCGCTCCGGCGCGGGCGTCCGCCCCCGTGCCGGAGCCGGAGCTGACGCCCGTGCCGGTGCCCGTACCCGGGCCGATGCCCCCGACGGCGCCGGTGCCGCTGTTGGTGCCGGTGCCGCTGTTGGTGCCGGTCCTGGTGCCGGTGTCGTCGGTGGTGATCAGCCGCACCACGAGGACGACCGCGGCACCGATGGTGGCCATGTACGCGGTGTAGAAGTTGGCGAACCACGCGACGGCCACGACCAGCGGCCCGAGGACCGGACGGCGTCCCTTGCGGGCCCACTCCCCCACCAGGCAGAGCAGCGGGAAGGCCACCAGCCCGTCGAGCCACATCGGCACGCCGGCACCGTAGTTGAAGGTCCAGCCCGACAGCGCGTACGCACTGCCGAGGATCGCGGCGACCGGCCAGGGCCCGCGCCGCAGGGTGAGGAGCAGGGCCGCCATCGCCGCGCCCGCGGTGGCGATCTTGAGCGCGGTGATGACGTAGAGGGCGAGTTCGGGGCGGTCGGCCGGGAAGAGGACCACGAGCAGGTCGAACGGACTGCTCAGGTAGGTGCCGAAGTCTCCGAGGAAGTTCGCGCCGAAGCCCGAGGACCAGTTGAGGAAGAGATCGCCGTCGGTCCCGCCGAGGAGCAGCTTCCGCCAGTAGGCGTGGTACGGCAGGTACTGCTGGCCCAGGTCGACGATGTTGCGGGTCCGGGGGCCGAGCGGATGGCTCCCGGCGAGCCGGCCGGCCAGGCAGAACAGCAGGCCGGTGAGCACGGCCGCACCGGCCGCCGCCCGCAGCCGAGGCCGGGACGGTCGGGACTCGGTCTCGGCTGCGGGTGGCACACGTCCTCCAGTGGCGGTTCGACCCGGCTCGCGGACCGGCCGACCGGCGGGTTCGGTTCGGCGCGGCTCGCGGCCCTGGCCTGCGGTCCGATCGTCGTAGAGACGCATTACCTCGGAACCGTGCGACCTTCGGCCGATCGGAAGGAGGTCCCTGGGCGCACCTCAGGTGAACAGCCGGTGCCCCGGCCCGTACGGCCATCCGCTGCCTGCCCGTACAACCGTCCGACGCCCCGCCCGTACGACGATCCGACGCCCGGCCCGTACGATGCAGCCCGTACGACCGGCCCGTAGATCCGACCCGTACGACCGGCCCGTGTACGTCCGGCCGTACGACCGGCCCGTACGATGCGGGGTCATGAGCACCGTCGGCCGACTCGTCGTCATCGTCCTCTTCGAGGGCGTCGATCTGCTCGACGTCACCGGGCCGCCTGAGGTGTTCGCCCTGCTGCGCCGCGAGATCGACGACCCGACGGGCTACGAGGTCGTCCTCGCCGCGGCGTCGAAGGAACCGGTCACCACCTCGGCCGGTGTCCGTGTCCTCCCCGACATCACCTTCGAGGAGGCGGCGGCGCGGAGGATCGACACCCTCATGGTCCCCGGCTCGGTCGAGACGGACGCCGAGCGTCGGGTGCGGGCGCTCGTCGACCCCGAGGTGGTCACCTGGGTGAAGACCCTGGCCGCGCGGACCCGCCGGGTCACCTCCGTCTGCGTCGGCGCGCACATCCTGGCCGCTGCCGGCCTGCTCGACGGCAAGCGGGCCACCACGCACTGGTCGACGGCGGGACAGCTGGCCGCCGACCACCCGGCGGTGGAGGTGGACGCCGATCCGATCTTCATCCGCGACGGCGACGTGTGGACGGGCGCCGGGATCAGCTCCTGTCTCGACCTGTCGCTCGCGCTCGTCGCCGACGACTTCGGTGAGACCACGGCGCTGCGGGTGGCCCGGCAGCTGGTGATGTACCTGAAGCGGCCCAGCGGCCAGAGCCAGTTCAGCGTGCCGCTGGAGCCGGTCTCCACCACCCGGCGGGTGGAGGACCTGCGCCACCACGTCACGCGCCATCTGGACGCCCGGCTGACGCTCGCGGACCTGGCCGAGGTCGCCCACGTCAGCGAGCGTCAGCTGACCCGCATCTTCAAGTCGGAGCTCGGTACGACGCCGAGCGCGTACGTGGAGTCGGCGCGCGTCGAACGGGCCCGCATCCTGCTGGAGTCGACGGACGCGACCCTCGAACGCATCACCACCACCTGCGGGTTCGGCACGACGGACACGCTCATCCGGGCGTTCCGGCGCAGGCTCGACACGACGCCGATGGAGTACCGGCGCCGGTTCCGGGCCGTACCCGGCTGACGGACCACCTCCAGGGCGGGCCCCTCGGGTCAGCAAGGGCCGCTCACCGGGGCGCGGCCCAGGGCCGTCACCGCCAGGGCGCCGACGGCGAGCGCCGCGCCCAGGTACATGACGGCCTCGATGCCCGAGCCGTCCGCGGCGAGGCCGCCGACGAGCGCCCCCAGCGCGATCGAGCCGTTGAACACACCGACGAAGAGCGCGGACGCAGCCTCGCGTGCCTCGGGGGCCGCTGCGAGCAGCCAGGTCTGGGCCGACACCGAGACGCCTCCGTACGCCAGGCCCCAGACCGCGAGCAGCACCGTCGCCGTGACCAGCGAACCGCCGGTCAGCGGCATCAGGCCGACCGTCGTGGCGAGGACCAGGCTGATCACCAGGAGCACTCCGCGCGGGGAGCGCGAAGCACCCGTGCCCGAGGCGAAGTTGCCGAGCACGCCCGCGACTCCGTACACGAGCAGCAGCGTGCCGATCGCGGACGCACTCGCCCCGGAGATCTCCTCGAGGGCGAGCCGTACGTACGTGTAGGCGGCGAAGTGCCCGGTGACCAGGAGCACCACCACGCCGAGCCCGGTGGCCACCCGCGGATCGCCGACGAGCCGCATCACGCCGCCGAGCCGGATCTCCTGCTCGGCGGGCAGCTTCGGCAGCAGCACCGCCAGGGCCACCAGCACCACCAGCCCGAGTCCGGCGACGGTGACGAACGCCGTGCGCCAGTCGGCGAGTTCACCGATGTACGTGCCGGCCGGGACGCCGAGCACCGAGGCCACCGCGATGCCGCTGAAGACCAGCGAGGTGGCGGCGCCCACGGACCTCTTCGGGACCAGTCGTACCGCGAGACCGGCCGCGACGGCCCACACTCCGCCCATGCCGATGCCGACCAGGATCCTGGCCACCACCATGACCGCGAAGTGCGGGGACCAGGCGGCGAGCAGGTTGCCGGCGATCAGCACCGCCATCAGGCCGCACAGCACCGGTCGGCGGTCGAAGCGGCCGAGGGCCGGGGTGAGCAGCGGCGCGGACACCGCTCCCACGAGACCCGTGACGGTCAGGGTCAGACCGGCCGTGCCCTCCGTCACCCGCAGAGCGCCGCCGATGGGCGTGAGCAGACCCACCGGCAGCATCTCGGCCGTGACCACGGTGAACGTCGCGCCTGCGACCGCGACCACGGCGGGCCAGCCCCCGCTCCGGGGACGCGGAACGTCCGGGGCCGCGCCTGCGATTTCCTGTGTCTGTGCCATGAGTTCAGCCAACCCGCCGCGACCTGCGGGAACAACGGCCGATCTCTCATGCTTCGATGAGCTGGGCTCATCGATCAGGGTGCGTGGCACGCGACAGGAGGGGGACGGCATGAGCCGTCTGGAGATCCGCGAGCTGGAGGCCTTCCTCGTGCTCGCGGAGGAACTGCACTTCGGCCGGGCGGGCGAGCGGCTGTACGTGTCGCAGAGCCGGATCAGCCAGCTGCTCCGGTCGCTGGAGGGCCGGATCGGGGCCCCGTTGGTGGAGCGGACGAGCCGTCGGGTGGCCCTGACCCCGCTGGGCGAGTCCTTCCTGTCGTCGTTGCGTCCGGCGTACGAGTCGCTGCGGGCGACGGTCGACGAGGCCAGGGCGGCCGCGCGGGGGCTCGACGGGGTGCTGCGGATCGGGTTCCAGGGGACGGTGGACGACGGCCTGGCCCGGGCCATCGAGCTGTTCGGGGCCCGCTATCCGAGGTGCGCGCTCGAGGTGGCGGAGATCGCTCTGTCCGATCCGTTCGGGCCGGTGCGCCGCGGAGAGGTGGACTGCGCGGTGGTGCTGCTGCCGGTTGCGGAGGACGACCTGGTGCTCGGGCCGGTGTTCTCCCGGCAGCCGCAGACGCTCGCGCTCCCGGCCCGGCACCCCCTCGCGGGGCGGGAGTCGGTCTCGGCGGAGGAGCTGGCGGGGTGCCGGCTGATCGGCATGGACGGCTCCGCGCCCGAGTACTGGCGCCTGGCACAGGCCCCTCGCGAGACGCCCGCGGGCCTGCCGGTCCCTGCCGGGCCCCTGGTCAACACCCTGCAGGAGGGCCTCTCGCTCACCGCGGCGGACCGGGGAGCGATGCTGCTCTGCCGCTCGACGGCCGCGTACCACAGCCAGCGCGGCTCCCTCGCGTTCGTCCCGGTCGAGGGCCTTCCGGACTCGCTGCTCGGCCTGGTCCTCCGCCGCGGGAACGGCACCCCCCAGGCCCAGGCCTTCGCGCGGGCGGTGGGAGAGACCCTGACCCAGGAGACCACGTGAACAAGCCCCAGGAGGCGAGCGAGAACCCTCAGCACGACGCCCGAGGCGCGACCGAGGCCGACCGGGGCGACCGGGGCGACCGGGGCGACCGGGGCGACCGGGGCGACCGGGGCGACCGGGGCGACCGAGGACCCTACGACGCGTCAGGAACCGGCAGTACGTCCGGGGAGAGCGCCGCGGCGCGGGCGGTGGCGGCGGTCATGCGGCGCCGGTGGTGGCGCCGGCACAGCACCTCGTAACCGACTTCGTCGCCCGCGTTGACGTCGCCGACCACGACCTGCGCGCCTTCGACGACCATCTCGCCGCCCACGGTGCGCGCGTTGTGCGTGGCGCGGGCGCCGCACCAGCACAGGGCCTCCACCTGGAGCACCTCGACCCGGTCGGCGAGCTCGACCAGCCGCTGCGAGCCGGGGAACAGCTTCGAGCGGAAGTCGGTGGTGATGCCGAAGGCGAAGACGTCGAGTTCGAGGTCGTCGACGACACGGGCGAGCTGGTCGATCTGCTCGGGTGCGAGGAACTGCGCCTCGTCCGCGATGACGTAGTCGCAGCGGCCGCCCTTGGACAGATGGGCGACGAGGTACGCGTAGAAGTCGAAGCCCTCGGCGGCCTCGACGGCGTCGGTGACGAGGCCGAGCCGGGAGGAGAGCTTGCCCTCGCCCGCGCGGTCGTCCCGCGTGAAGATCATGCCCTGGAGGCCGCGGGCGGAGCGGTTGTGTTCGATCTGAAGAGCGAGGGTGCTCTTTCCGCAGTCCATCGTTCCGGAGAAGAACACCAGCTCGGGCATGGGAGGTCGGAGACCTTTCGGGATCGGAGACGGAGGGCGGATACGGAGGGCGGAGGAAGGGGGGCTGGAGGCGTGGGGCGGGGATCCGGGCGGGTCCTGTCCGGTCCGGGTCGATCCGGTCCGGGTCGATCCGGTCAGGGTCCGGTCCATCCGGTCCGGGTCGGGTCCGTCCGGTCCTGTCCGGTCCGGGCCGGCCTGGCCGCCCGCCGCCTCAGGAGCGTACTTCGAGCAACGGGACGAACTGCTCCGCCGCGGTCATGGAGCCGTGCATGCCCACCATGGCGGACTCGTTCGGCTCGTTGACGGAGGCCGTGATGGCGAGGTCGTCCTGGGCTGCGGCGACCACGTCGCCGATGCGCCCGTAGACCCGCTCGTCGATCCGGTCGCCGAACCAGCCGAGCGCGATGGCCTCGTCGCGGCTCGCGACCCAGAAGCGGTCGCCGAGGACCTCCCGCCAGCAGGTGAGGACGTCCGCCTCGGCGCCGCGGACCGCGTAGACGTGCCGGGCCCGGCCCTCGCCGCCGAGCAGGGCGACGCCGGCGCGCAGCTCCCAGTCCTCGTCGAAGTCGATCCGGTGGTCCTCGTCGAAGGGGATGTCGACCATGCCGTGGTCGGCGGTGACGTAGAGGGCCGCACGGGGCGGGAGCTGCTCGGCGAGCCGCTGGACCAGCCGGTCGACGAACATCAGCTGGCCGCGCCATGCGTCGGAGTCGACGCCGAAGCGGTGTCCGGCACCGTCGAGCTCGCTGTAGTACGTGTAGACGAGGGAGCGGTCGCCGGCTGCCAGCTGCTCGGCGGCGACGTCCATCCGCTCCTCGCCGGAGAGCCGGCCGTGGAACGTTCCGCCGCTCAGCGCGATCTTGGTGAGCGGGGTGTCCTGGAAGGCCGGGGACGAGACCTGGGCGGTGTGGATCCCGGCCTCGTCGGCGAGCCCGAAGACGGTGGGGTACGGCTGCCAGACGCGCGGCGAGGTCCAGGGCTTCCAGCGGAGCTGGTTCATCAGCTCGCCGGTGTCCGGGTTCCGCACGGTGTAGCCGGGCAGCCCGTGGGTGCCGGGGAAGAGCCCGGTGCCGACCGAGGCGAGCGAGGTCGCGGTGGTGGCGGGGAAGCCGGCGGTGAGCGGACGGCCGGTGCCGCCGCGGGAGGTCCCGAGCAGCGAGGTCAGGTAGGGCGCCTCGTCCGGGTGGGCCTTGATCTGCTCCCAGCCGAGGCCGTCGATGAGGAAGACGCAGTTGCGGTCGGCGGGCCGGAGCTCGGCGATCCGCGGCTCGCACCCGTTCACTCCCTGTCCGGCGACGAGCGTCGGGAGCAGGTCGCCGAGGGAACCGCTGCCGTATTCGGGGCGCGGCGCGGTGGCGGGGTCGAGCGGCACCGGCTCGTCCGGCCAGCCCTGTGCGACGGCGGCGGGCTGGACCATCAGCGGGCGGCCGGGGTCGTCGCGGTGGCCTCGGAGAGCGCCTGGGCGAAGGCGAGGGTCTGCCGGACGGTGTCCGGGCCGTCGCCGGCGTCGCTGACCCGGAGGCTGAGGTCGTCGGCGGTGGAGTTGCCGGTGTAGCCGTGGTCGGCGTCGCAGTTGGGGTCGCCGCAGGCGGCCGGCTCCAGGTCGATCCGGGAGACGGCGCCCCAGCCGATGGTGAGGACGACCTCACGGGGCAGGGTGCCCGGGGTGTACGACTCGGGATTGGCGACGACGCGGCTGACGACGACCGAGGAGATCCGGTCGAGCTTCACGGACTCGGTGGAGGTCGTGGCGTACGGCGTCGGGGAGCTGGTGTCGGCGGACTGCTCGTCGGTGTGGCTCACGATGAAACGGTTGGCCGTGAGGACGAGGACGGTGACGTGGCGCCGGACCTCGTTCGCGTCGAAGGTCGTCTCCTGGTGGACCACGTACGACGTGACGGCCTCGCCGCCGACGGCGGACTCCACCGCCTCGGCCACAAGGGCCGGGTAGTAGCCGCTGCGCTCGATCGCCGCGCGCAGCCCCTGGGTCGTCGTACCGGTCTTCGCCATGGACTCCATCCTACGGGGCTGTGGGCCCCCCTCCGGCCCTCCCGCGGCGCTCGTCGGCTCGGTCACGGGAGTGGTCAGTAGCTCGGGAGGCGGCGCGGGCCGAGGTCCGTGCGGGGCGGGGGCGGGGCGAGGCGCACGGTGGCGCCGAGGACGGACAGGCCGCGCGGGGCGACGACGACGGGTTCGAGGGAGACGGCGACGACCTCGGGGTGGTCGTCGACCAGCCGGGAGACCCGCAGCAGCAGTTCCTCCAGGGCGGGGGTGTCGACGGGGGCGGAGCCGCGCCAGCCGAAGAGGAGCGGGGCGGTGCGGATGGAGCGGACGAGTTCGGCGGCGTCCCGGTCGGTGGCGGGGACGAGCCGGTGGGACATGTCGCCGAGGAGTTCGGAGGCGGCGCCGGCGAGCCCGAAGGAGAGGACGGCGCCGACGGCGGGGTCGATCGCGGAGCGGACGACGGTGTCGACGCCTCGCGGGACCATGGCCTGGACGACCGGCTGGAGCTCCTCGGGCTTGCCGAGGGTGTCGGTGAGCTCCTCGTACGCCGTGCGCAGTTGTTCCTCGGTGGCCAGGTCGAGGCGTACGCCACCGAGGTCGGGGCGGTGGCGCAGGTGGGGTGCGGTGGTCTTGAGGGCGACGGGGAAACCGAGTCGGGCGGCGGCCCGTACGGCCTCGTCGGCGCTGGGTGCGGGCAGGGTGGGTCTGACCTCGACGCCGTACCGGCCGAGCAGCTCGCTGGTGTCGTCGGTGCCGAGGGTGACGCCGCGTTCGTCGGCGCCGGGCGCGCCGAGGGCCCGGTCGACGAGGGCGGCGGCGCCTGGCTCGTCGATCCGGTCGAACTCGGGGACGCGTCCCGGTTCGGCGGCCTGGCGGCGCCACTGGGCGTAGCGGACGGATTCGGCGAGGGCGCGGACGGCGCGCTCGGCAGCCGGGTAGGCGGGGATGACGCCGGGCACGGGCGCGGCCGGCGGCGCCGGGGCCGCGTCCGGCTCGGGGACGGCCGCCGGGGGCAGGGGCGCGGCCGGGGCCGCCGGCCCGGCGGGCGGTGCGGCGGGCGTCGCGGGCCCGGCGGGCGTCCCAGATCCGGCGGGCGTCCCAGATCCGGCGGGCGTCGCCGGCCCGGCGGGCGGTGCGGCGGGCGTCGCGGGCCCGGCGGGCGTCCTAGATCCGGCGGGCGTCGCCGGCCCGGCGGGCGTCGCCGGTGCGGCGGGCGTCGCGGGCCCGGCGGGCGTCGCGGGTGCGGGCGTCGCGGGCGTGGCGGGTGCGGGCGTCGCCGGTGCGGCGGGTGCGGGCGTCGCCGGTGCGGCGGGGCGGGTGCGGGTGGCCTCGGAGAGGGCCTCGGCGAGGGCGCCCATTTCGACGTGGACGACGACGACCGGCTTCGCCGGTCCGGGGCCGGGTGCGGCGGTGACGGCGGAGCGGAGTGCGGCGGCCAGGACCTCGCCGTCCCCGGACTCGATGGCTCCGTTCTCCCCGACCCAGGGGATGGCGGTGACGACTACGGCGTCGCAGGCGTCGTCGGCGAGGGCTGCGGTGAGTGCGGCGCGGAAGTCGGCGGGCGTGGCGCCCGTGGTCAGGTCGAGGGGCCGCAGCGGGCGCAGGCCTTCGGTGAGGCAGGCGTCGTAGGTGAGCAGGCCGAGCGACTCGGAGTTGCCGAGGATGGCGACGCGCGGGCCCGCGGGCAGCGGCTGCTCGGCGAGCAGGAGGCCGGCGTCGACGAGCTCGGTGACGGTGTCGACGCGGATGACGCCGGCCTGCCGCAGCAGGGCGGCGACGGTGGCGTGCGGGATACGGGTGACGGGGACGCGGTGGCCGGGCGGGGCGCTGCCGCTGTGCCGGGCGCCCTTGACGACCACGACGGGCTTGACGGCGGCGGTCCGGCGGGCGAGCCGGGTGAACTTCCGCGGATTGCCGATCGACTCCAGGTAGAGCAGGACGACGTCGGTGGCGGGGTCGTCGTACCAGTGCTGGAGGAGGTCGTTGCCCGAGACGTCGGCGCGGTTGCCGGCGGAGAGGAACGAGGAGATCCCGGCGCCGCGCCGGTGGAGTCCGGCGAGGAGGGCGATGCCGATGGCGCCGGACTGGGTGAAGAGCCCGATCCGTCCGGTGGCCGGCATCTGGGGCGCGAGGGAGGCGTTCAGCCGTACGGGTTCGGCCGTGTTGATGATGCCGAAGGCGTTCGGCCCGATGATCCGCATCCCGTACGAGCGGGCCTGGCGGACCAGGGCGCGCTGGCGCTCGCGGCCCTCGGGCCCGCTCTCGGCGTATCCGGCGGACAGGACGACGAGTCCGCGGACGCCGTGTTCGCCGCAGTCGGCGACGGCCTCGGGGACGCGCTCGGCGGGGACGGCGACGACGGCGAGGTCGACGGGCTCGCCGATGTCGGCGACGGAACGGAAGGCGGGCACGCCCTCCAGCTCGTGCGGGCGGCCCTCCTGCAGTGCGGCGTTGACCGCGTGGACGCGCCCGGTGTAGCCGGCGTCGAGGAGGTTGCGCAGCACGGTGCGGCCGACGCCGCCGGGCGCGCGGCCGACGCCGATCACGGCGACGGAGCCGGGGGCGAGGAGTCGCTGCACGGACCGGGCCTCGGCACGCTGTTCCCGGGCGCGCTGGACGGCGAGCGAGCGGTCCGTGGGTTCCAGGTCGAGGTGGAGGCGGACGGAGCCGTCCTCGAAGCTGCGCTTCTGGGTGTAGCCGGCGTCCGTGAAGACCTTGATCATCTTGGTGTTGGCGGGCAGCACCTCGGCGGCGAACCGCCGGATGCCGCGCTCGCGGGCGACCGCCGCGATGTGTTCGAGCAGCGCGGAGGCGACGCCGCGGCCCTGGTGGGCGTCCTGGACGAGGAAGGCGACCTCGGCCTCGTCGGCGGGTGCCGAGGCGGGCCGGCCCAGCTCGTTGATGCGGTCGTAGCGCACGGTGGCGATGAACTCGCCGCCGACGGTCGCCGCGAGCCCGACCCGGTCGACGAAGTCGTGGTGGGTGAAGCGGTGGACGTCCTTGGCGGAGAGGCGCGGGTAGGGCGCGAAGAAGCGGTAGTACTTCGACTCGTCCGAGACCTGCTCGTAGAAGCTGACCAGCCGCTCGGCGTCGTCGGCGGTGATGGGCCTGACGCGCGCGGTGCCGCCGTCCCGGAGGACCACGTCCGCTTCCCAGTGGTCGGGGTAGGCGTGCTCCGGCTGCCCCGACTGTTCCGACGCGCTCTGCATGGGGCAAGCGTACGGCCGGGGTACGACAGTGGCACCGGGCGTGCGCGAGGGTCGCACCGGCCGTGCGGGGCACGGTCCCGCGCGGCACCGGCGCATCGCTCGCGCCCGGGGTTCGCGCCGTGCAAGGTAGGGAGGGCCGAACGGCCGCGGCCTCGGGCCGAAGGTCGGTACGAGCACCTCGGCACCCATGAGAGACTGGTCTAGACAACCGCTGAAAGTTGAAGGGCAACCACCATGGCTGAGCGCCGCGTCAACGTCGGCTGGGCCGAGGGCCTGCACGCCCGCCCCGCCTCCATCTTCGTCCGTGCCGCCACGGCCGCCGGCGTCCCCGTGACGATCGCCAAGGCCGAAGGCAACCCGGTCAACGCCGCGTCCATGCTCGCGGTGCTCGGCCTGGGCGCCCAGGGCGGCGAGGAGATCGTGCTCGCTTCGGACGCCGACGGCGCCGAGGTCGCGCTCGACCGACTGGCGAAGCTGGTGGCCGAGGGTCTCGAGGAGCTCCCCGAGACCGTCTGACCCGTCACCTCCCCGACGACGGATCGCGAAGCGGCCGTGTCCTCCGGTTCTCCGGCGGGCACGGCCGTTTTCCTTTCCCGGCGCGGAGTCCGGCCCGGCGAGAAATGCGGGAATCGAAATTCCCGTACGCGCACCACACGGCGCTCACCGCACACAGACTCCGCACGTCACGGAAATCCGATTTCAGGCAGCACAGAACAGTCGGGCAAGAATTCCCGCCTCTTTGTATACGACCTCTGGGTTAATTCTTCGGTCCCGCACTGTTTACGGCATGTTGCGAAACCCTCACACGCGGCCGGTCCGCCTGTTTCAGCCGGTGCAGCGGCACGGCGCGCTCCACGTGCAGCGCCGTCAGGGCCCGGGCCCGCTCGGCGTCGCGCCGGGCGACGGCGTCCACGATCGCCCCGTGCTCGGCCCAGGACTCGGCAGGCCGCTCCGGCGGCTCGACCGCGTACATCCAGGCGATCTTGTGCCGCAGCTGGGTGAGCAGCGTCGTGAGCGGCGGACTGCCCGAGGCCTGGGCGAGGGTCTCGTGGAACCAGCCGCCGAGAGCCGCCAGGTCCTCGCCGCGGTTGCTCCTGGCCCGCTCCTGGCCCAGTCTGACCAGGCCGCGCAGCACCTTGAGGTGGGCGTCGGTGCGGCGCTGTGCCGCCCGGGCGGCACCCAGCGGCTCCAGCAGGGACCGCATGTCGAGCAGGTCGGCGGCCTCCTGGACGGTGGGCTCGGCGACATGGGCGCCGGCGTGCCGGCGGCTCACCACGAAGCCCTCGGACTCCAGGGTGCGCAGCGCCTCGCGGACCGGCACGCGGGAGACGCCGTAGCGGCGGGCGAGCTGTTCCTCGGTCAGTCTGGCGCCCCGCGCGTACACCCCGGAGACGATGTCGTCCCGGATCGCCGTGCATACCGAGTGCGCGGGAATGCGCATGTCCGACCTCCGAATTCGTCCGCGCGAAACCCCCGTCGGGCGGCGCCTGTCCGGCGACTCTATTGCAGGACGGCGGAATTTCCGATGGCGCCCGGTGACAAAGAACGCAAAAAGCCCCGGCTCTTTTCGAGCCGGGGCTTTCGTGCGGGATCCGTGCGCCGGAACGCGCGGGATACGCGCGCCGGACGCCCGCCTCGGGCGTCCGCGTCAGACGTTGACGCCGCGGGCGCGCAGGTAGGAGATCGGGTTGATGTCGGAGCCGTAGTCCGCGCCGGTGCGCGCCTCGAAGTGGAGGTGCGGGCCGGTGGAGTTGCCGGACGAGCCGGAGACGCCGATCTGCTCGCCCGGGGTGACCTTCTGGCCGACGCGGACGGTGATGGCGGAGAGGTGGCCGTACTGGGTGTACGTGCCGTCGTTCATCCGGATCACGATGTTGTTGCCGTACGCGCCGCCCCAGCCGGCCTCGACGACGGTGCCGGAGCCGACGGACACGACCTTGGTGCCGTAGGCGGCGTGGAAGTCGATGCCGGAGTGGCTGCCGGAGGACCAGAGCGAGCCGCCGGTCTTGTAGCCGGTGCTCACGTACGAGCCGGCGACGGGGAGCTGGAAGGAGGCCAGGCGCTTGCGCTCGGCCTCACGGGCGGCGCGCTCCTTGGCCTCGCGGATCTCCTTGGCGCGGGCCTCGGCCTTGCGCTTCGCCTCGGCGGCGGCCTTGATGCGGGCCTCGGCCTCGACGGCGGCCTTCTCCTGGCCGGCGGCCTGGGCGTCGACGCGCTCGGCGAGGGACTCCTCGGCGATCACCTGGGTGAGGCCGGTGTCCTCGAGGGAGGTGTCGTCCGTGTCGGCGGCGAGCGCCGGGGAGGCGAGGGTGCCGATGACGCCGGTGGTGGCGAGCGTCGCCACGCCGGCGATGCCGGCGCTGCGGCGCGCCATCCGGCTCGGACCACGATGCTTCCCGGTGGCACGGGTGAACGCCATGTAGTGGCTGATCCTTTCCTTCCCTCTCGCCTACCGGGTTAGCTGACGGGTTCGGAGCAGGAAGGTCTCCTACGGGCCCCTCCGCCTGAGCGAAGGCGTCCGATTCACCCCAGGGACTGCGTGTGGGTCCCCGGCTCCCCAGGCTCGCGCCTCAGGGGGACTCGGCGATGACTGTCCGTTGCCGCGGATGCGGCGTCGTGCAACGGCCGGACAGCCGGGTCGACGCTAGGCCGATCTTCTGTCAATCGCCAAACACACTCGCCCGTTTGTAAGACATGCCACAGGGCAGAAGACCACGCTCCTCAGCAATACGGACAAAGGGGAGGACCCCGACGAACGTGGTCGTCGGGGTCCTCTCCGCCGTGTGACAGCGGCTCAATCAGCCGCTGACGACGGTCACTTCACCGATGCCGAGCGCCCGCACCGGCTCCGCGATCTGCGCCGCGTCGCCGACCAGGACCGTCACGAGCCGGTCCACCGGGAAGGCGTTGACCACGGCCGCGGTCGCCTCCACCGTGCCCGTCTCGGCGAGCCGCGCGTACAACTGCGCCTGGTAGTCGTCCGGGAGGTGCTGCTCGACCTGGTCGGCCAGCGTCCCGGCGACGGACGCGGCCGTCTCGTACTTCAGCGGGGCCACGCCCACCAGGTTCTGCACGGCCACGTCGCGCTCCGCGTCCGTCAGGCCCTCGGCGGCCAGGGTGCGCAGCACCTTCCACAGGTCGTCAAGTGCCGGACCCGTGTTGGGAGTGTCGACCGAGCCGCTGATGGCGAGCATCGAGGCGCCGTTGCCGGCGCCGTCGGAACGCAGCACCTGGCCGAAGGCCCGCACGCCGTACGTGTAGCCCTTCTCCTCGCGCAGGACGCGGTCCAGACGGGAGGTGAGGGTGCCGCCGAGGCAGTACGTGCCGAGCACCTGGGCGGCCCACACACGGTCGTGGCGGTCCGCGCCGACGCGGCCGATGAGCAGCTGCGTCTGGACGGCGCCGGGCCGGTCCACGATGACGACCCGGCCGGTGTCGTCGGCCGTGACGGGCGGCATCGGGCGCGGCGCGGCCGGCTTGCCGCTCCAGGCGCCGAGGGTGTCCGCGAGCACCTTGTCCAGGTCGACACCGGTCAGGTCGCCGACCACGACGGCGGTGGCGGCGGCCGGACGGACGTGCGCGTCGTAGAAGGCGCGCACGGCGGCGGCGTCGATCGCGGCGACCGTCTCCTCGGTGCCCTGGCGCGGCCGGGACATGCGCGAGGCGGCCGGGAACAGCTCCTTGGAGAGCTGCTTGGCGGCGCGACGGCCCGGATTGGCCGTCTCGTGCGGGATCTCGTCCAGCCGGTTGCGGACCAGCCGCTCGACCTCGGTCTCGACGAACGCCGGGGCGATCAGGGCCTCGGAGAGCAGGCCGAGCGCTTTGGGGAGCCGGGAGACCGGCACCTCGAGGGAGACCCGTACGCCAGGGTGGTCGGCGTGCGCGTCCAGGGTGGCGCCGCAGCGCTCCAGCTCGGCGGCGAACTCCTCGGCCGAGTGCTGGTCGGTGCCCTCGGACAGGGCCCTGGCCATGATCGTGGCGACGCCGTCCAGGCCCTCGGGCTCGGCGTCCAGCGGGGCGTCGAGGAAGATCTCGACGGCCACCACCTGCTGGCCGGGGCGGTGGCAGCGCAGCACGGTCAGACCGTTGTCGAGCGCGCCGCGCTCCGGGGCCGGGAAGGCCCAGGGCTTCGCGTCGCCCGGCGTGGGCTGCGGGTGGAAGGTCATGCTGGTCAAAGACGTGGCGGCGTCGGTCACCGGTCCGCTCCCTCTTCCTCGTCGCTGTCGGTCCCGTCGGCGGCGTCGCCCACCGGCTCGTAGACCAGGACGGCGCGGTTGTCCGGGCGGAGCCGGGCCTTGGCGACCTCCTGCACCTCCTCGGCGGTGATGTCGAGGACCCGGTCGACGGCGGTCAGGGCGAGCTGCGGGTCGCCGAAGAGCACCGCGTACCGGCACAGTTCGTCGGCGCGGCCGGCGACGGTGCCGAGCCGGTCCAGCCACTCGCGCTCCAACTGGGCCTGGGCGCGCTCCATCTCCTCGGGCGTCGGGCCCTCGGCGGCGAAGCGGGCGAGCTCCTCGTCGACGGCCGCCTCGATCTGCGGCACCTCGACGCCGCCGGAGGTCTTGACGTCCAGCCAGCCGAGCGAGGGCGCGCCGGCGAGCCGGAGCAGGCCGAAGCCGGCGGCCACGGCGGTACGGTCCCGGCGGACCAGCCGGTTGTGCAGGCGGGAGGACTCGCCGCCGCCCAGGACGGTCAGGGCCAGGTCGGCCGCGTCGCACGCGCGCGTGCCGTCGTGCGGCAGCCGGTAGGCGGCCATCAGGGCGCGGGCCGGGACCTCCTCCTCGATGACCTCGCGGCGCTGCTCGCCGATGACCTCGGGCAGGTCGCCGGGGCGCGGCTCGGGCTTGCCGTCGTGCCCGGGGATGGAGCCGAAGTACTTCTCCACCCAGGCGAGGGTCTGCTCGGGGTCGATGTCGCCGACGACCGAGAGCACCGCGTTGTTCGGCGCGTAGTACGTGCGGAAGAAGTTCCGCGCGTCTTCCAGGGTGGCGGCGTCCAGGTCGGCCATCGAGCCGATCGGGGTGTGGTGGTACGGGTGGCCCTCCGGGTACGCGAGGGCGGTGAGGCGCTCGAACGCGGTGCCGTAGGGCACGTTGTCGTAGCGCTGGCGGCGCTCGTTCTTGACGACGTCGCGCTGGTTCTCCATGGAGACGTCGTCGAGGGCGGTGAGCAGCGAGCCCATGCGGTCGGCCTCCAGCCAGAGCGCGAGCTCCAGCTGGTGCGCGGGCATGGTCTCGAAGTAGTTGGTGCGCTCGAAGCTCGTCGTGCCGTTGAGCGAGCCGCCCGCGCCCTGCACCAGCTCGAAGTGGCCGTTGCCGTGGACCTGCTTCGAGCCCTGGAACATCAGGTGCTCGAAGAGGTGGGCGAGACCGGTGAGGCCCTTGACCTCGTGACGGGAACCGACGTCGTACCAGAGGCAGACCGCCGCGACCGGGGTCAGGTGGTCCTCCGAGAGCACCACGCGCAGGCCGTTGGCCAGCCGGTGCTCGGTCGCTGTCAGTCCGCCGGAGCCGGCCTCGGCCTCAGCCGTGTGACCCATGGGCGTGTGTCCCTTCGATCGCGATCGGGAAAAGTCCTGCCACTGTATGCAAGCGCGCCGACACCTGGCGAAGTTCCCGGCCGCATCCGAAGTCCCTCTTCCGGGTCGCGGTCGGCGTTGTCGGAGCCACGGTCCACAATGGTCCGCGTCAGATCAACCTTGTTGGTGAAGGAGCCGCAGCCGCGATGGCCCGCCGCAGCACGAAGACACCGCCGCCGGACGACGCGTTCGAGGAGCGAATCCTCGACATCGACGTCGTTGACGAGATGCAGGGCTCCTTCCTCGAGTACGCGTACTCGGTGATCTACTCGCGCGCGCTGCCCGACGCCCGCGACGGCATGAAGCCCGTACAGCGGCGCATCGTCTACCAGATGAACGAGATGGGCCTGCGGCCCGACCGGGGCTTCGTCAAGTGCGCCCGGGTCGTCGGCGAGGTCATGGGCAAGCTGCACCCGCACGGCGACGCGTCCATCTACGACGCGATGGTCCGCATGGCACAGCCCTTCTCCATGCGCGTGCCGCTGGTCGACGGCCACGGCAACTTCGGCTCCCTCGGCAACGACGACCCGCCGGCCGCGATGCGGTACACGGAGTCGCGGATGGCGCCGGCCGCGCTCCTGATGACGGAGTCCATCGACGAGGACACCGTCGACTTCGCGCCCAACTACGACGGCCAGGAGCGGGAGCCGGTCGCGCTCCCCGCCGCGTACCCGAACCTGCTGGTCAACGGCGCTTCCGGCATCGCGGTCGGCATGGCCACGAACATGCCCCCGCACAACCTGGCGGAGGTCGTCGCGGCCGCCCGCCACCTGATCCGCTACCCGAACGCGGACCTGGAAGCGCTCATGCGCTTCGTGCCCGGCCCCGACCTGCCCACCGGCGGCCGGATCGTCGGCCTGTCCGGCATCAAGGACGCGTACGAGACGGGCCGCGGCACCTTCAAGATCCGCGCGACGGCCACCGTGGAGAACGTGACGGCGCGCCGCAAGGGCATCGTCGTCACCGAGCTGCCCTTCACCGTCGGCCCCGAGAAGGTCATCTCCAAGATCAAGGACCTGGTCGGTTCCAAGAAGCTCCAGGGCATCGCCGACGTCAAGGACCTCACGGACCGCAACCACGGCCTGCGCCTGGTCATCGAGGTGAAGAACGGCTTCGTGCCGGAGGCGGTCCTGGAGCAGCTCTACAAGCTGACGCCGATGGAGGAGTCCTTCGGCATCAACAACGTGGCCCTGGTCGACGGCCAGCCGCTCACCCTCGGCCTCAAGGAGCTGCTGGAGGTCTACCTCGACCACCGCTTCGAGGTGGTCCGGCGACGTTCGGAGTTCCGCCGCGGCAAGAAGCGGGACCGGCTCCACCTGGTGGAGGGCCTGCTCGTCGCGCTCCTCGACATCGACGAGGTCATCCGGCTCATCCGGGAGAGCGAGAACTCGGCGGAGGCCAAGGAGCGCCTGATCGAGCGCTTCTCGCTGAGCGAGATCCAGACGCAGTACATCCTGGACACGCCGCTGCGCCGGCTCACCAAGTTCGACCGCCTGGAGCTGGAGAGCGAGCGCGACAGGCTCAACGGCGAGATCGACGAGCTGACCGGGATCCTGGATTCCGACGCGGAGCTGCGCAAGCTGGTGTCGGCGGAACTGGCGGCGGTCTCGAAGAAGTTCGGCACCGACCGGCGCACGGTCCTGCTGGAGTCGGCGGGCGCGCCGACCGCGGCCGTGTCCCTGGAGGTCGCGGACGACCCGTGCCGGGTGCTGCTCTCGTCGACCGGTCTGCTGGCCCGCACGGTGACGGAGGACCTGCCTGCGGCGGAGGACGGCAAGCGCGCCAAGCACGACGTGATCGTCTCGACGGTGGCGGCGACCCAGCGCGGTGACGTCGGCGTGGTGACCTCGGGCGGCCGGCTGCTGCGGGTCGCGGTGATCGACCTGCCGCAGCTGCCCGACACGGCCGCGGCGCCGAACCTGGCGGGCGGGGCGCCCCTGGCGGAGTTCGTCACCCTGGAGGCGGACGAGACGGTGGTCTGCCTGACCACGCTGGAGGAGGCCTCGCCGGGTCTGGCGATCGGCACCCTGCAGGGCGTGGTCAAGCGCGTGGTGCCGGACTACCCGGCGAACAAGGACGAGCTGGAGGTCATCACCCTCAAGGACGGTGACCGGATCGTCGGCGCGACCGAGCTGCGTACGGGCGAGGAGGACCTGGTCTTCATCACCTCCGACGCCCAGCTGCTGCGCTACCCGGCCTCGCAGGTGCGGCCGCAGGGCCGTCCCGCGGGCGGCATGGCCGGAATCAAGCTGTCGACGGGCGCCGAGGTGCTGTCCTTCACGGCGGTGGACCCGGCTGTGGACGCGGTGGTGTTCACGGTCGCCGGTTCGACCGGCACGCTGGACGCCTCGGCCGGCACCTCGGCGAAGCTGACGCCCTTCGACCAGTACCCGCGCAAGGGCCGCGCCACCGGTGGTGTGCGCTGCCAGCGCTTCCTGAAGGGCGAGGACGTGCTCGTCCTGGCCTGGGCGGGTGCCACTCCGGCCCGCGCCGCGCAGAAGAACGGCACTCCGGTGGACCTGCCGGAGCCCGACCCGCGCCGTGACGGCTCGGGGACGCCGCTGCCCAAGGCGGTCGAGGTGGTGGCCGGCCCGGCGAACTAGGCCCCGTCAGGCGGGTCAGGGCCGGTCGGGCAACTGACCGGCCGGCCCTGACCCGGGACGCAGGGTCCGGATTTCTGCACACGCCCCCCGTTCCGCGCCGTCAGGCGCGGGGCCGGGGCGTCGTCGTGTCACGCGCCGGGCGCGTAGGTCGCCTCGATCCCCGCGACGATCAGGCGCAGTCCCTCCTCGAAGCCGCTGTCGTGGTCGGTGAAGATCTCCGCCCCGGCGGCCGCCGCGAGCGGGAACCCGGCGAGGCGTTCCGCGCGCTCGTCGACGTCGAAGCCCTCGCGGGGCTGTCCGGGCACGGGCTCGGTGCCCTGTTCCTCGGTGACGAAGCCGAGGGTGTACATGTACGCGGTGGTGCTGGCGCGCACCGCGTCGCGCAGCGAGAAGCCCGCCTCGACGAGCGCCCCGAGCTGCTCCTCCATGTCGGCGGCGTGGTCGGTGCCGGTGAACCGGGCGCCGCTGTAGACCTTGGCGCCGTCGCGGTAGCGCAGCAGTCCGGCGCGCAGTCCCCGGTTGGCCGCGAGGATCCGTTCCTGCCAGCTCACGTCACCGGCCGGGCGGGCGGCGGGATCGGCGGTCATCTGCCGGTACATGACGGTCGCCATCTCGTCGAGCAGCGCCTGCTTGTTCTTGAAGTGCCAGTACAGGGCGGGCGCCTGGACGTTCAGCTCCTGGGCGATCGCGCGCAGGGTCAGCCCTTCGAGGCCGCGCTCGTTCAGCAGGCTCAGGGCGGTCTCCGCCACCGTCTCGGGTGCCAGCCGGGTCGTCTTCTTGGTCGCCACCCCGTCACGTTATCCCCTTGACAGCTTAACGGCGTTAAGGAGATGCTCTGTCAGGTCGGAACTTAACGACGTTAAGGACGCGGAGGAGCGGAGACATGGACACGGATGTCGTCATCGTCGGAGCGGGTCCCACGGGACTGGTGCTCGCCATCGACCTCGCCCGCCGGGGCGTGCGCGCCCTCCTCGTGGAGAAGGCGGACCAGCTCTTCCCCGGCTCGCGGGGCAAGGGGCTGCAGCCCCGCAGCCAGGAGGTGTTCGACGACCTCGGCGTGCTGCCGGGGATCCTGGCCGCCGGATCCGCCTACCCGCGGATGCTCGCCTGGGAGGGCGCCGAGCGTCAGGGCGAGTGGGACATGCTGGAGCGCTCCGAGCCGACCGAACAGGTCCCGTACGCGGAGGTGCTGCTCATCCCGCAGTCCCGCACCCAGGAGCTGCTGTACGCGCGCCTGCTGGAGCTCGGCGGCGCGGTCCGCTTCGGCGCGGCCCTCACCGGCTTCCGCCAGGACGAGGACGGCGTGACGGCGGAGCTGTCCACCGGCGGGACGGTGCGGGCGGCCTACCTGGTCGCGGCCGACGGCGGTCGCTCCACGGTGCGCCGGGGGCTCGGCATCGGCATGACCGGCGAGACCGTCGACCCGCGCCCCATGCTGGTCGCGGACCTCCGCCTCTCCCCCGGCGCCGTCGTCGACCGCGGCAACTGGCACATCTGGGCGAAGGCACCGGGCGGCGGCGTGGCGCTGTGCCCGCTGCCCGGCGGTGACACCTTCCAGCTCGTCGCCGGGTTCGAGGACGAGACCGCCGCCGTGGACACCTCGCCCGGGGCCGTCCGCGCTCTCCTCGCCGAGCGCACCCCGCTCACCGGGGACGAGGTCGTCGAGGTGCTGTGGGCCTCGGACTTCCGTGCCCGGGCGGCGATGGCGGACCGCTTCCGCGACGGCCGGGTCCTGCTCGCCGGTGACGCCGCCCATGTGCACTCGCCGGCCGGCGGCCAGGGCCTCAACACGAGCGTCCAGGACGCGTACAACCTCGGCTGGAAGCTGGGCCAGGTGCTGCGGCACGGCGCACCGACCGCGCTGCTCGACTCCTACGAGGCCGAGCGGCAGCCCGTGGCCGCCGACGTCCTCGGCCTCAGCACCCGCATCCACCGGGCGAGCGCCGAGGGCCGCGGCACCCAGCGGGGCGCCGAGGTCCAGCAGCTCGGACTCGGGTACCGGGACTCCGCGCTCAGCGTGGAGACGCGCGCCGGACTCACCGAGGACGCGCTGCGGGCGGGCGACCGCGCCCCGGACGGGCCGTACGGCGCGGCCCGCCTGTTCGACCTGTTCCGGGGGCCGCACTTCACGCTGCTCGCGGTCGGCGTCCCGCTCCCGGCCGTGCGGACCGATGCGATACGCGCGGCCCGCCTCGACGCGTACGAGTCGTACGGCACGGGACTCTTCCTGATCCGCCCCGACGGCTACGTGGGCTGGGCCGGCGCGAACGCGGACGGCCTCGACGCCTACCTGGCGGCGGTCGGCGCCGGAGGTCCGGAGCGCCCCAGGGACCTCGTCACCGCCGACGCGTAACCCTCTGGTACGGCTCCGTCTCCGCCGCGCGGCCGAGGCGGACCCGACAGCGGAGGGACGCCGCGGCGGACCCGCTTCGGCCAGCGTGGACGCATGCCAAGAGTGAACGCACTGCCTGACGTCCCGCGCTGGGCGCGGAACGCGGCGATGGGCGCCGCCCTGGCCAATGTGCCGTCGGCGCTGTGGCGGCTCGCCATCGCCGTCGGCATCCCGGTGGGACTGGCACAGTCCGAGTACGACGCCATGGGAGCACCCGGCTGGGGGTCGCTCGTCCTGTTCGCCCTCAGTCTGTTCTCCGAGCTGCTCGCCATCCTCACCCTCGGCCTCGTCCGGAGCTGGGGCGAGACCTGGCCGCGCTGGATCCCGTATCTCCGCGGCCGCCGCGTCCCGGTCCTCCTGGCCACCGTCACCGCCGGCCTCGGCGCCCTGACCGCCTCGGTCTACGGCGTGCTGTTCGTCTACTCGGCGTTCAACGCCGAGATGGAGGCCTCCGCCTGGGGCATGTGGCTGATCGACATCGTCTACGCCCCCCTGCTCCTCTGGGGTCCCCTGCTGGCCGCGGTCACCGTGCACTACCACCGACGGCGCACGAGGACGGCGGCCCCGGCCGAGGCCCTGTCGGCGGCACCGTCCTAAAAGGTCTCGGCCGCGGCCTCCGGCTCGTCCTCGCTGCCGGGCACATACCTCAGGACGCCCCACAGGGCGGTCTCGTCCGGCACGTCGTGCGGGCCGTTCTGCTCGCAGGCGGCGAGCTCCTTGCGCAGAGCTGCCGCGTCGACGCCGGAGCCGATCAGGACGAGCTGGGTGAGGCGCTCCTCACCGGCCGGCCACGGCTCGGGAAAGAAGCGCAGGAAGCGTCCGACGGCGTGGACGGTGTAGCGGTTGGCGGGATCGGCGGCGCCGAAGTCGACGAAGCCCTTGATGCGGTAGAGGCCCTCGGGGCGCGAGTCGAGGAAGGCCATCAGCCGGCGGGGATGCAGCGGGCTGGACGCCGTCAGGGAGACCGTCTCGTACGCGGCGTGCGGGTGGGCGTGAGCCCCGTCGCCGTCGTCCCCGTACAGGATGTCCTCGATGGACATCTGGCCCGCGATCTCGTCCTCCGGCACCACACGGTCGAACAGCAGCTCCGGGTCGATCCGACCGTGCGCGCACTCCACCACGGCGGCGCGCCGGGCGAGCGCGGAGACCTCCTCCCGTACGGCGGCGAGCCGATCCGCCGGCACCCGGTCGGCCTTGTTGACGACCACGAGGTCGGCGGCGGCGAGATGGCGGTCGGTCTCCGGGTGCCGGGCGCGGGTCGCGGCGAACTCGGCGGCGTCCACGACCTCGACCAGCCCGCCGTACACGATCCGCTCGTTCTCGCTGGCGAGCACCATCCTCACGAGTTCCTGCGGCTCGGCGAGACCGCTGGCCTCGATCACGATCACGTCGAGGCGCGTCTCGGGCCGGGTGAGCACCTCCAGGTACTCGTCCAGCTCGCTCGCGTCCACAGCGCAGCACAGACAGCCGTTGCCGAGCGAGACCGTGGAGCCGACCTGGCCGGCCACCGTCATGGCGTCGATGCCGATGTCGCCGAAGTCGTTGACCATGACCCCGATCCGCGTTCCGCGCGCGCTGCGCAGCAGATGGTTGAGCAGGGTGGTCTTCCCCGCCCCGAGAAACCCGGCCAGGACGACGACGGGGATCTGCTGGGTGGTCAAGGGTCATGCCTCCGGGCCATCGGTGCCTGCGATTGCGAAGCCCCCAGGATAGGCAGGCCCCCGTGCCGTGTCCGGCAGCGGCATTTCCGGTCGGCGCCCTCGTCCCCGTACCGTTTCCGCCATGAGTCCCGCACCCGCCTCCCGCCTGCGGCGCCCCCTGCGGCCTCCCGCGCGGCGGCGCAGGATCGGGTGGCCGCGGCGGGTGTTCTCGCAGGTCCTGCTGATGCAGCTGGCCATCGCGACGGGTGTCACGGTGCTCGCCACCGGGCTGTTCCTCGCCCCGCTCAGCGCCCAGCTGGACGACCAGGCCATGCGCCGCGCGCTCGCCATCGCGCAGACCACGGCCTCGCCCCAGGTCGCCGCGGATCTGGCGGCCACCCGGCCGTCGGCGCAGGGGCCGGTGCAGGCGGAGGCGGAGCGGATCCGGCGCTCGACCGGCGCCGAGTACGTGGTGGTGATGGATCCCCGGGGCATCCGCTGGTCGCACACCGACCCCGCCCAGATCGGCAGGCGCGTCTCCACCGACCCGAGCGAGGTGCTCGCCGGGCACGAGGTGATGGAGATCGACAGCGGCACCCTGGGCCGCTCCGCCCGCGGCAAGGCGCCGCTGCGCGACCGGCGCGGCGAGATCGTCGGTGCGGTGTCCGTCGGCATCGAGTACGACAGCGTGCGCGACCGGCTCGTGGCGGCGATCCCCGGGCTGCTCCGGTACGCCGGCGGTGCCCTGGCGGCGGGCGCGCTCGCCGCCTACCTGATCTCCCGCCGGCTCCAGCGGCAGACCCACGACCTGGCCTTCTCCGACATCTCGTCGCTGCTCGCCGAACGCGAGGCGATGCTGCACGGCATCCGCGAGGGAGTCGTCGCCCTCGACGGCACCGGCCGGATCCGGCTGATGAACGACGAGGCGCAGCGGCTGCTCGGCCTCGGACCGGAGGCCACCGGCCGGCCGCTCGAGGACGTGCTGGGTGCCGGCCGCACCACGGACGTGCTCGCGGGCCGGGCGACCGGTGAGGACCTGGTCACGGTGCGCGGCAGCCGGGTGCTGATCGCCAACCGGATGCCCACGCACGACGGCGGCGCCGTCGCCACCCTGCGCGACCGCACCGAGCTGGAGCGGCTGGGCCGCGAGCTGGACTCCACGCGCGGACTGATCGACGCCCTGCGTGCCCAGGACCACGAACACGCCAACCGGATGCACACCCTGCTCGGCCTGCTCGAACTGGAGATGTACGACGAGGCCGTCGAGTTCGTCACCGAGGTGGCCGGCGTGCACCGGGCGACCGCCGAGCAGGTCACCGAGAAGGTCCACGACCCGCTCGTCGCGGCGCTCCTGGTCGGCAAGGCCGCCGTCGCCGCCGAGCGGGGCGTCTCGCTGCGCGTCGCACCCGGCGCGCTGCTCCCGGACCGGCTGGTCGACCCGCGCGAGCTGGTCACGGTGGTCGGCAACCTCGTCGACAACGCCCTGGACGCCGCCTCCGGCACCCGCCACGCGCGCGTGGAGGTGGATCTGCGCGCCGAGGGCCGGACGGTGGTGCTGAAGGTCGCGGACAGCGGCCCCGGGGTGCCCGACGAGCGGCGCGAACTGATCTTCACCGAGGGATGGACCACCAAGGAGCTGCCGGCCCACGGCAAGCGGGGACTCGGGCTCGCCCTGGTGCGCCGGCTCGCCGAGCGGCGCGGCGGCAGCGCCCGGGTCGGCTCGGGCGCGGACGGCGGCGCGGAGTTCACCGTGGTGCTGCCGGACGCGCTGGGCGAGGCGGACGAGGAGCGGGCGCCCGACGCGGGGCGCGCACCCCTGGCCGCGGAGGAGGCGCGGTGATCGGCGTCCTGGTCGTCGACGACGACGTACGCGTGGCGAAGGTCAACGCCGCGTACGTGGCGAAGGTGCCGGGGTTCCACGTGGTCGGCGTGGCCCATTCGGCGGCGGAGGCGCTGGACCGGCTCGCCGAGGCGGAGCCTCCGGTGGACCTGGTCCTGCTCGACCACTACCTCCCGGACGGGAACGGTCTCGGGGTCGTACGCGAGCTGCGCGCCCTCGGCCGGCAGTGCGACGTGATCATGGTGACCGCGGCCCGTGACGTGGCCACCGTCCAGGCGGCGATGCGGCACGGGGCGCTGCAGTACCTGGTGAAGCCGTTCAGCTTCGCCGGGCTGCGCGCCAAGCTGGAGGCGTACGCGGCGCTGCGGCGGACCCTGGACGTGGGCGGCGAGGCGGAACAGGCCGAGGTCGACCGGATCTTCGGGGTGCTGGCGGCGGGCGCGGTCGAGCCGGATCTGCCCAAGGGCCACTCCCCGACGACGGCAGAGCTGGTGCGGCAGGTGCTGCTCGCCGCGGACGGGCCGCTGTCGGCACAGGAGATCGCCGAGCGGGCCGGAGTGAGCCGGCAGACCGCCCAGCGCTACCTCAAGCTCCTGGAGCGCACCGGCCGGGTGCGGCTCTCGCTCAAGTACGGCGAGACGGGCCGCCCCGAGCACCGGTACGTGTGGGAGAGCTCGACCACGCGCTGACGGCCGTCATGCGGCGCCGGCGCCGGTGAGGGCGCGCACCTCCGTCTCGGCGTACCGGGCGTCGTCCGGCGGCTCGGTCGAGGTGACGGTGCCGAGCCAGCCCGCGAGGAAGCCGAGCGGGATGGAGGCCACGCCGGGGTTCTGCAGCGGGAAGAGCTGGAGGTCCACGCCCGGGAACAGGGACTCGGGGCTGCCGGAGACCACCGGCGAGACCACCACGAGCAGCACCGCCGGGACGAGTCCTCCGTAGACCGACCAGACGGCGCCCCGGGTGGTGAACCGGCGCCAGAAGAGCGAGTAGAGCAGCACGGGCAGGTTCGCCGAGGCGGCGACGGCGAAGGCGAGGCCGACGAGGAAGGCCACGTTGAGGTCGCGGGCGAGCAGCCCGAGACCGATCGCGGCGATCCCGATTCCAGCCGCGGCGACCCGGGCGACCGTCACCTCGCTGAACTGTCTGGCGTGGCGGCGGCGCAGGGAGGCGTAGAGGTCGTGCGCGACGGAGGCGGAGGAGGCGAGCGTGATGCCCGCGACCACCGCGAGGATGGTGGCGAAGGCGACGGCGGCGACCACCGCGAACAGCACGGTGCCGCCGGTGGACCCGGCGCCGCCGCCGAGGTCGAGGGCGAGCAGCGGCACCGCGGTGTTCCCGGCGCTGTTGGAGGCACGGACGGTGTCGGGTCCGACCAGCGCGGCGGCGCCGAAGCCGAGGACGATCGTCATCAGGTAGAAGCTGCCGATGAGGCCGATGGACCAGACGACCGAGCGGCGGGCGGCGCGTGCCGTGGGCACGGTGTAGAAGCGGGACAGGATGTGCGGGAGTCCCGCGGTGCCCAGCACCAGCGCGAGGCCGAGGCTGACGAAGTCGACCCTGGCGGTCCAGTCGCCGCCGTAGCGCAGTCCCGGGGCGAGGAAGTCCCGGCCGTGTCCGCTGCGTTCGGCCGCGGTGGTGAGCAGCTGGTTCACGTCGAAGTGGAAGCGGACCAGGACGAGCACGGTGAGGGTGATCGTGCCGGCCATCAGCAGCACGGCCTTCACGATCTGGATCCAGGTGGTGGCACGCATGCCGCCGAGCGACACGTACACGACCATCAGCGCGCCGACGCCGATCACCGTCCAGGCGCGGGCGGTGTCGCTGGTGCCGCCGAGCAGCAGGGCGACCAGGCTGCCGGCGCCGACCATCTGGGCCACCAGGTAGAGCAGGGAGACGGTGACGGAGGAGGCTCCGGCCGCGATCCGGACGGGCCGCTCGGCCATCCGGGAGGCCACGACGTCGGCGAGGGTGAACCGGCCGCAGTTGCGGACGAGTTCGGCGACGAGGAGCAGGACGACGAGCCAGGCGACGAGGAAGCCGACGGAGTAGAGCATGCCGTCGTAGCCGAAGAGCGCGATGAGGCCGGAGATACCGAGGAAGGAGGCGGCGGACATGTAGTCGCCGGCGATGGCGAATCCGTTCTCCATGGGCGAGAAGAGCCGCCCTCCGGCGTAGAACTCCTCGGCGGATCCGCGGCGGTTGCGGCTGACCCAGGTGGTGATGCCGAGCGTGACCGCGATGAAGGCGCTGAACAGCAGCAGCGCGAGGGTCTGGTGGTTTCCGGTCACTGCCGCGCCCCTCTGGTCATCTCCTGGGTGTCCCAGCGCAGTTCGAGGGCGGCGCGGTCCCGCCGCAGCCGGGCGTGCCGGGCATAGGCCCAGGTCAGCAGGAAGGTGGTGGCGAACTGGCCGAGTCCGGCGACCATGGCGACGTTCACGGCTCCGGCGACGGGCCGGGCCATCAGACCGGGAACGACAGTGGCGGCGACGACGTACGCCAGGTACCAGAGGAGGAAGGCGAGCGCGGCGGGGAAGACGAACCGGCGGTAGCGGCCGCGCACCTCCTGGAAGGCGGGGCTGCGCTGCACCTCCAGATAGATGTCGGCGGCGCTGGGAGCGGCCTGCTGCCGGGGAACGGTGCCCGGCGCGGCCCCGGCGGCGGCGTCGGTCGGATCGTGCTCGCCCCAGCCGGCGGCCAGCTCGTCGTACCAGGGGTCGTCGAACCGTACCGTCGCGGGGTCGTGCCCTTCCTGCTTCTCCACGGGTGAACTCTCCTTGTCAGCGAACCGTTTCGGCCGCGTGCCCAAGGATGGACAGAGCGGGAAGATCCCGGACTCTTCTCCCGCCCCTTTTCACCCCATGGTGTGAAGACGCCCCCGACGCGCGCGTGGCGTCGGGGGCGGTGGTCTTCCGGGTGGTCGTCAGGCGTCGATGCGCGAGCGGTCCAGGGTCGCCGCGGAGCTGGTGATGAACTCCTTGCGGGGCGCCACGTCGTTGCCCATGAGCAGGTCGAAGACCTGCTCGGCCGCCTCCAGGTCGCCGATGTTGATCCGGCGCAGGGTGCGGTGGCGCGGGTCCATGGTGGTCTCCGCCAGCTGGTCGGCGTCCATCTCGCCGAGGCCCTTGTAGCGCTGGATGGAGTCCTTGTAGCGGACGCCCTTGCGCTGGAACTCGAGCAGGGTCTGGCGCAGCTCGTTGTCCGAGTACGTGTAGACGTACTTGTCCTGGCCCTTCTTGGGCTGGACCAGCTCGATGCGGTGCAGCGGCGGCACCGCGGCGAAGACACGGCCCTGTTCGACCATCGGGCGCATGTAGCGCTGGAACAGGGTCAGCAGCAGCGTGCGGATGTGGGAGCCGTCGACATCGGCGTCGGTCATCATGATGACCTTCCCGTACCGTGCGGCGTCGATGTCGAAGGTGCGGCCCGAGCCCGCCCCTATGACCTGGATGATCGCTCCGCACTCGGCGTTCTTGAGCATGTCCGAGACGGAGGACTTCTGGACGTTGAGGATCTTGCCGCGGATCGGCAGCAGGGCCTGGAACTCGCTGTTGCGGGCGAGCTTGGCGGTGCCGAGCGCGGAGTCTCCCTCGACGATGAAGAGCTCACTGCGCTCGACGTCGTCGCTGCGGCAGTCGGCGAGCTTGGCGGGCAGCGAGGAGGACTCCAGGGCGGTCTTCCTGCGCTGCGCCTCCTTGTGCTGGCGGGCCGCGATGCGGGTGCGGGCGGCGGCCACCGTCTTCTCCAGGACGGCGCGGGCCTGGGCCTTGGCGTCGCGCTTGGTGGAGGTCAGGAAGGCCTTGAGCTCCTTGCCCACGACGTTGGCGACGATCCGGCGGGCCGCGGAGGTGCCGAGCACCTCCTTGGTCTGGCCCTCGAACTGCGGCTCGGCGAGGCGCACGGTGACGACGGCGGTGAGGCCTTCGAGGGCGTCGTCCTTGACGATGTCGTCCTCGGCGACGCGCAACAGCTTGGCGGAGCGCAGCACCTCGTTGACCGTCTTGGTGATCGCCTGCTCGAAGCCGGAGACGTGGGTGCCGCCCTTGGGCGTGGCGATGATGTTGACGAAGGACCGGACGGTGGTGTCGTAGCCGGTGCCCCAGCGCAGGGCGACGTCGACGCCGAGCTCGCGGGTGACCTCGGTCGGGGTCATGTGGCCGCGGTCGTCGAGGACCGGGACGGTCTCCTTGAAGGTGCCCTGGCCGGTGAGGCGGAGCACGTCGCAGACGGCCTTGTCCTGGGCGAGGAACTCGCAGAACTCGCTGATGCCGCCGTCGAAGCGGAACGTCTCCTCGCTCTTGCCGATCCCGTCCAGGTCGCGCTCGTCGCGGACGACGATGGTGAGGCCGGGGACGAGGAAGGCGGTCTGGCGGGCGCGCTGGTGCAGCGTCTCCAGGGAGAGCTTGGCGTCCTTGAGGAAGATCTGGCGGTCCGCCCAGTAGCGCACGCGGGTGCCGGTGCGGGTCTTCGGGACGCGCTTGCCCTTGAGGAGGCCGCCGGACGGGTCGAAGGGGCTGTCGGGCCCCTGCTCCGTGAACATGCCGGGGACACCGCGGCGGAAGCTGATCGCGTGCGTGGCCCCGTTGCGGTCGACCTCGACGTCGAGACGGGCGGAGAGCGCGTTCACCACGGAGGCGCCCACACCGTGCAGACCGCCGGAAGCCGCGTACGAGCCGCCGCCGAACTTTCCGCCGGCGTGCAGCTTGGTCATGACGACCTCGACGCCGGAAAGGCCGGTCTTGGGCTCGACGTCGACGGGGATGCCGCGGCCGTTGTCCCGGACCTCGACCGAGCCGTCGTCGTGGAGGATGACGTCGATGTGGTCGCAGTAGCCGCCGAGGGCCTCGTCGACGGAGTTGTCGATGATCTCCCAGAGGCAGTGCATCAGGCCACGGCTGTCCGTCGACCCGATGTACATGCCCGGTCGCTTGCGGACGGCTTCGAGCCCTTCGAGGACGAGCAGGTGCCGCGCGGTGTAGTTGGAACCGTCACGGTCTGCGGTCAGCAGCGCACTGGACGGCACGGACGTCTCGGCGGTCACGCGGTTCGCTCCTCGCTGAATTTGAAATCTGGCCCGGTGGGGTAAGGCCCGGCGTCGGTCACCGGTCAGAGGGTACCGATGCCTGGTAGAGCCGTTGTCACGCCACCCTCCTGATTCCTCATGCTAGTCCAGTGTCGTATGGATGTTCGATCCCTCGATGGGGTGACGCGAACATCACGTTCCCTTCCAGGCATGAACCATTTAGGGTTCGGGCACGTCCTCATGAACAACCGGCAACCCGCCGGAGGGACACGACCACACACAGCAATGCGAAACCCGTAGAGCGAAGCAATACGGCTCATTCGCCGCCAACCGGCAGCAGACAGCCACCTTGCGAAGAAGTTTCGAGGAAAAGCCACGAGCGGGAACGTTTTCGGCCTGGTTGGATGTTGACCCTGGTACGACAGCTCGTCGAGCTAGAGAAGAGGCGACGTGACTACTGTTCTGACCCCCGCGAGCCCCCTGACGGCCGCTGACCGCTGCGACCGCTGCGGCGCCCAGGCATACCTGCGTGTCGTTCTGACCAGCGGCGGTGACTTGCTCTTCTGCGCCCACCACGGACGCAAGTTCGAGCCGGAACTCAAGAAGATCGCCGCTGAGATACAGGACGAGACGGACCGGCTCACCGACGTGCCGGCCCGAACGATGGGTGACGAGCACTGACGCTTCGCAGCCACGACGAGCCAGGAGCCGGTTCCTGACGACCGGCCGACGGGCGGCCACTCCCGCAGCACCAGGGGGGTGGCCGCCCGTTCTCGTACCGTGACGGTCCGCTGACGGACCGTCACGGCGAGGGTGGTCGCGAGGCGGCCTCAGACGCGGCCGGGCGGCAGCACCGCCGGAACCCGGGTGTAGACCCCGGGGCTGTCGGCCTGCCCACAGCCGCTCCCCCACGACACCAGACCGATCAGCCGCCCCCCGGCCACCAGCGGCCCGCCACTGTCCCCCTGGCAGGCGTCCCGGCCGCCGTTCGGGTCTCCCGCGCAGAGCATGGTGTCACCGCGGTACGAGGCCCCTGAGCCGCCCGGATAGGCCCGCTCACAGGAGGCGTCGGGCAGTACCTGCACCCGCGCCGACCGCAGCGACGTCGCGTACGTCCCGTTGCCGGTCGTGTCGCCCCAGCCGTACACGGCAGCCGCCGTCCCCGGCGAGAGCGCCGGGTCGTCCGGGCGGGCCACCTCGATCACGTACGAGGCCGGCAGCGCCTTCTCCAGCGTGAGCACCGCCAGATCGCCCGAGTTGGTCCACGGGTCGTAGTCCGGGTTGGTCCAGGTCCCGGAGACCCGGACCTCCTGGCCGCCGTGCCCGCGCAGCGAGGTGCGTCCCGCGATCACCTTGAAGTCGGAGAGCTGCCACGGCTGGCCCCCCAGTACCTCGCGGCCCAGGCAGTGCGCCGCGGTGAGCACCTTGGTCGGAGCCACGACGACTCCTCCGCAGAACTGCCCCGCCCGCGTACCTCCGAACCGGTCACGGCTGGAGAGGGCCACGACCCACGGCGCCTCGGTGATCCGGGTCGGCTGCCCGCCGACCACGACGCTGTCGGCGGACGCTGGTACCGCGGCGGCGAGCGGTCCTGCCGCGGCCGCGATCAGGCCCAGGGCACCGGTCAATGCTCGGGCGATGGGACGACGCATGGAGCCTCCTGACTCTGCGGTGATGTCGGTTCACCCAGCGTCGTCCAGTCGCGCCGTCCGTGCACCCGCGCACACGCCGAAGGGCCCGGCTCCCCACGGGGAGTCCGGGCCCTTCGTGCGTCATGCGCGTCCCTCGTCCGGGTCTGCCGACGGGGCAGGCTCAGTCGAGGTAGTCGCGAAGCACCTGCGAGCGCGACGGGTGACGCAGCTTCGACATGGTCTTCGACTCGATCTGACGGATGCGCTCACGCGTCACGCCGTAGACCTTGCCGATCTCGTCGAGGGTCTTCGGCTGGCCGTCGGTCAGGCCGAAGCGCATGGAGACCACGCCGGCCTCACGCTCGGAGAGCGTGTCGAGCACCGAGTGCAGCTGCTCCTGCAGCAGCGTGAAGCTGACCGCGTCGGCCGGGACGACCGCCTCGGAGTCCTCGATGAGGTCACCGAACTCGCTGTCGCCGTCCTCGCCCAGCGGGGTGTGCAGCGAGATCGGCTCGCGCCCGTACTTCTGGACCTCGATGACCTTCTCCGGGGTCATGTCGAGTTCCTTGGCCAGCTCCTCCGGAGTGGGCTCGCGGCCCAGGTCCTGGAGCATCTGGCGCTGCACGCGGGCGAGCTTGTTGATGACCTCGACCATGTGCACCGGGATACGGATGGTGCGGGCCTGGTCGGCCATGGCGCGGGTGATCGCCTGACGGATCCACCAGGTGGCGTACGTGGAGAACTTGTAGCCCTTGGTGTAGTCGAACTTCTCGACGGCGCGGATCAGACCCAGGTTGCCCTCCTGGATCAGGTCCAGGAAGAGCATGCCGCGGCCGGTGTAGCGCTTGGCCAGCGAGACCACCAGACGGAGGTTGGCCTCCAGGAGGTGGTTCTTGGCGCGGCGGCCGTCCTCGGCGATGATCTCCAGCTCGCGCTTGAGCTTCGGAGCGATCTTGTCGGAGTTCGCCAGCTTGTCCTCGGCGAACAGACCGGCCTCGATGCGCTTGGCGAGTTCGACCTCCTGCTCGGCGTTGAGCAGCGGGACCTTGCCGATCTGCTTGAGGTAGTCCTTCACCGGGTCCGCGGTGGCACCGGCGACGGCGACCTGCTGCGCGGGCGCGTCGTCCTCGTCCTCGTCGGACAGGACGAAGCCCTTGCTCTCGCCCTCGGTCTCTTCCTCGTCCTTGCCGGGCGCGACGTCCTCGAGCAGATCCTCGCCCTCGAGGAGCTCGTCCTCGTCCTTCTTCGCGCTGGTCTTCTTGGCCGCCGTCTTCTTGGCGACGGTCTTCTTCGCCGTCGCCTTCTTGGCGACGGTCTTCTTGGCGGCCGCCTTCTTGGCCGGCGCCGCGGCCTCTTCGGCCGGGTCCGCGCTCTCGGCCGCCGGGGCCGCACCGGCGGCCGAGACGGTCTTCGTCACGGTCGTCCTGGCGGTGACGGTCTTGGTGGCGGTGCGCTTTGCCGGGCTCTTCGCTGCGACGCTCTTGCGGGCGCGCTTCGGCGACTCCGCTGCACTGACCATCAGCGTCACACCCTCTTCCTCGAGGATCTGATTGAGGCTGCGCAGAACATTCTTCCACTGGGTTGGCGGAATCTGGTCAGCCTCGAAGGCCCGACGCACGTCATCGCCGGCGATCTGCCCATCAGCCTTTCCCCGCTCGATGAGCGCCATCACAGACTCGGACTCGGCGATCTCCGGCGGGAGCGTACGGGATGTGCTGGCCGACACGAACAACCTCTCGGAACGATGGAAAACGGCTTCCGGCCCCGCCCTGGATCAGGCTGGAGCCGACGACCGTCGGCCGGGAATGTGCCGACGGCGCGGGCTGGACCGGGGAACTGCACAGCGCCCTGAGCGGCTGCTGTATTCCTTCCTCGGCTGTCACCTCTTAGGTCATCGCGCGGCTTCGAGGAGTGTTACGCCCAATCCGCGTGGCCCGAGTCACACCTCATTTGCGGCGAAACCGCCACGAACCATCCGGAACGCCCCACGATCCTACCGCCGGGCCCGGGCGCACCCGGGGACGATGGCCGCCCCCGGGCTCCGCTCGGGTCCGGCGGCACGCGATGCGTGCGTCACGGCGCTGCTGGCCACGGTGCGCGGATCAGTTCCCGCGGGGAGCCGGCACGACGCGCTCCACTTCGGGGTGGACGGTCAGCAGCTGGCGCATGGCCGTCTCGGCGCCGAGGGCGTCGCCGGCGGCGAGCGCGTCGACGATCCGGGCGTGGTGCGCGATGCAGGTCTCGCTCGGGCGGTCACAGCCGGTGGCGGGGGCTCCGGAGACCTGGAGGGCGGCGGCGACGATGCCGGAGAGGTGCTCGAGCATCCGGTTGCCGGCGAGCTGGATGAGGAGAGCGTGGAACTCGGCGTCGGCGCGGGAGAAGGTGATGCCGTCGCCCTGGGCGTACGCGTGGCTCATGATCTCGACCATGTCGGAGAGGCGCTGCTGGACGTCCTCCCGGCCGTGACCTGCGGCGAGGCGTGCGGCGAGGGGCTCGATGGTCCAGCGCAGCTCGTGCAGCTCGCGGCGCTGGTCGTCGCGCTGCGGGCCGAAGGCGCGCCACTCGATGATGTCGGGGTCGAGCAGGTTCCAGTCACTGACCGGCCGGACCCGGGTGCCGACGTTGGGACGGGCGCTGACGAGGCCCTTGGCCTCGAGCACGCGCAGCGACTCGCGGACCACGGTGCGCGACACCTCGAAGCGCTGGCCGATCTCCTCGGGGACGAGGGGGCGGTCGGCGCCGAGGTCGCCGGAGACGATCATCTGGCCGAGCTGCTGGACGAGCTGTCCGTGGAGCCCGCGGCCGCGGCTGCCGGCGGCCCTGCGGCCGACCCGGCCGAGGTCCTCCGTCGCGTCCCAGGCGGGCGGACCGACGCGGTCGGCTCCGGGCGCCTCCGCGTAGGGGTAGCGGTCGAGGTCGCCCGGGGCGCCGAGGCCGGACTCGACGGGGCGGGCGGGGGTCATCATGGTGTGCGCAAGGGTACTCACGCATCCTTTGTCGGCGTGGCCCCCGTGCCCCTTGAGGTCTTTGGTGAAAAGCACACGAAAGGGTGATCGGCACCCCGTGCGCAATTGACGATTTATCGGACATAAGCGGCAATTTCCAAGGGAGTTGCCGCTCAAACGGAATCTTTCGATCCGTATGTGATCACCAACGGGCGCGGCTGTGGCGGCCGGTGAGCACATAGGCGCAGAGCAGGACCGTCAACGTCAGGGCCAGGGCCACTCCCACGGGCTGCCCCACGACCCGGAGCGCCCCCATCACCCATCGGTCGGCGGCCGACGACCACTCGACGCTGGCGAACTCCCTCAGGCGGGCCGGGAGTCCGGAGACGGTACGGCGCGGCACTCCCGCGAGCACCCGCTGCAGCGGCGGGGCGAAGACCACCGGCACGGCGAGCACGGCGGCGACACCGGCGGCCGCGGCCCGGAAGACACCCGCTCCGAGCAGCCCGGCCCAGGCACAGCCGACCACCAGTCCCAACCAATTCGCGCACAGAGTGGGCCAGTTCGGCGGTACGGGGATCAAGTCTCCGCCGTAGACGAACCGCAGCGCCTCCAGGTCGGCCAGGACCACGAGCACCGCGAGGACCGCACCGACGGCCGCCGAGACCGCCAGTTTGGCGAGGAGGAGGCCGAGCCTGCGCGGGACGGTGCCGCGCCCGGTGGTGAGCGCCGGGTAGCGGTACTCCTCACCGAAGGAGAAGGCGCCGAGGAGCCCCGCCCCGAGCGCCGCGGGCGGCAGCGGGGAGATCCCCGGCCAGCCGGCCAGGAGCGCCGGCAGCGCGGTCCGCCCGCTGCGCGCGAGCAGGACGGCCAGGGTCACGGACACCAGCAGAACGCCCACGGCGACGAGCGGCGTGGACGGCACACCGAGGAGGCGGCGGATCTCGTAGCGCAGCGGGCGGAGCGGGGAGCGGCGGGGCGTCCGGTGCGAGCGGGAGGTCCGGAGCGCCGGGGCGGACTGGGCCTGCGGGGCCTTCCGGTCGGCCGGCGAGGATTCCGCGGCCGCGGTGTTCGGGGCCGGAGAGGCGGCCGAGGCAGGGGGATCCGAGGCAGGGGTTGCCGCGGTGGAGGCGTCCGCGGCGGGCGGGGCGGGTGCCGGCGGCTGCGCGGAGGGGCGGGTGTCGCCGGTCTCGTCGGCGAGTTGATGGATGAGGACGCCGTTGCGGAAGGCGCTCTCACCGACGCTCGCGCAGTCGCTGCCGTAGACGGAGAGGCGGTTGCCGCCCTCGGCCACCACCTCCACGGGGCGCCGGGCGGCCCGGGACTCCTGGGTGAGGACGGCGGCGAGCCGGGCGGCGTGCGGGGTGCGGACGGCGACCCGGGGGCGCAGCCGGGTACGGGCGAAGTCCGTCGCGTCCTGGTCTGCGGCGAGCCGCCCGCCGACGAGGGTGACGACCCGGTCCGCGTTGCGGGCGGCGTCCTTGGGGTCGGTGGTCGTGTAGAGGACGGTGCCGCCTTCGTCGGCATGGGTGCGCAGGATGTCGTACAGCCAGGCGCTCTCGCGTACGGAGAGCCCGGCGGCGGGCTCGTCCAGCAGCAGGGTGTGCGGGTCGCCCAACAGGGCCGAGGCCAGGCCCAGTCGGCGGTCCATGCCGAGCGGCAGGGTGCCGATGCGCTGGTCGTGGACGCCGGTGAGCCCCACGACCTGCAGCATGTCGTCCGCGCGGGCGCCGGGGACGCCGGCGGCCGCACAGAGCATGCGGAGCTGGCCGCGCAGGGTGCGCGAGGGGTGGCCGGGGACGTCGCCGAGCAGCACTCCGATTTCCCGGGCGGGATGGGCGACTCGGTGCAGCGGGCGGCCCCGGAAGTAGGTGATGCCACGGCCCGGTTCGAGCTGGAGCATGAGGCGCAGGGCCGTCGTCTTGCCGGCGCCGGCCGGCCCGAGCAGGGCGGTGACGGTGCCGGGACGGGCCTCGAAGGTGAGGTCCTCCACGGCGGGCGGGCGGTCCCGGCGGGGGGTGCTGGTGAGTCCGATGGCCTGGAGCATCGCTTCTCTCGCGGGGTAGGTGAGACCGCTCCGCGGCAGGGCGGCTGTTCCCAGCAAGATAACGCCACATTTCGGACTTTTGGCGCAGGGTTGGCGCCTCGGAGCGGCCCCGCGCTCGCCCCTCAGACCTCCGGGCGGAGCATCGGCGGGTTCAGCAGCGTCGCCCCACCAGCACGGAACAGCTGGGCGGGCCGGCCGCCCTGACGGGTCGTGGTGCCGCCCGCCGGAACCAGGAAGCCGGGCGTGCCGGTCACCTTGCGGTGGAAGTTGCGCGGATCGAGGGCCACGCCCCAGACCGCCTCGTAGACGCGGCGGAGCTCGCCGACCGTGAACTCCGGCGGGCAGAAGGCCGTGGCCAGGGACGAGTACTCGATCTTGGAACGGGCGCGCTCCACGCCGTCGGCGAGGATCCGCGCGTGGTCGAAGGCGAGCGGCACCGGCAACTCACCCTCCCGCTCGGCCGCGCCGTCCTGACCGATCAGCTCCTCGACCGGAGCCCAGCGGGCACTGTTGGCGTCCCCGCCCGCGCGGGGCGCGGGCAGGTCGGGGGCGAGCGCGAGATGCGCGACGCTCACCACGCGCATCCGCGGATCACGGTCCGGCGCCCCGTACGTCGCCAGCTGCTCCAGGTGGGCGCCGTTGCCCGGCACGGGCTGCGGGGTACCCGGGTCGTGAACGCACAGCCCGGTCTCCTCGACCAGCTCGCGCGCCGCGGCGGCGTCGAGATCCTCGTCGTCCCGCACGAACCCGCCCGGCAGCGCCCAGCGCCCCTGGAAGGGCGGCTCCCCCCGTTTCACGATCAGGGCGCACAGCGAGTGGCGCCGCACGGTGAGCACGACCAGATCGACGGTGACAGCGAAGGGCGGAAAGGCCGACGGGTCGTAGGGAGACATGCCCGTGATCATAGTCGTCTTCCTGACGATAAACACGTCCGCCGGAAGGATCCGCCCCCACTTCTTCGCCGCTCCGGTCACACCCCCAGCTGGAGGCCCGGGGCCGCCTCCTCGACCATGCCGAGGCCGAGCCGGCCGACACGCGCCGCGAACGGGGCACCGGCCACCACCAGGCCCGACAGACACACCTCGCCGAGCGGGGCCGAGCGCACGGGATGCAGGGCGACCGTGCGGCCGGGGGCGTCGGGACGGATCCCGAGAGCGGCGGTCAGAAGGAGCACACCCGACGCGGCGGCCACCGCGGCGGGACGGCACGCGGCCGGGTGGGGAACCGGTGGGGCGCCGGACGAACGCCGCTCCCCCGCGTACATCTCGGGCAGCCGGAACTCGAAGGCCTCCGCGGCGTCCAGGGCGCCGCGCAGCAGCGTGGCGGCCTCGCTCTCGTACCCGGCCGCGGCGAGCCCCGCGACGGCGACCGCCGTCTCGTGCGTCCGCACCGCTCCCGACCGGTGCCCGAACGGCTGGTAGCCGGGCTCCTTCTCGCCGAGCCCGCGCAGCCCCCAGCCCGAGTCGAGAGCCGGCGAGGCGAGCAGCCGCGCCAGCCGCTCCGTCCGGACCTTGTCGAGCAGCCCCGGCGCGGGACGGCCGGAAGCCGTGAGCCCCGTGTCGAGGAGATGCGCGGCCCAGCCGCCGAGCTGCGGCACCGGCCGCCCGTCGGGCAGACGCGCGAGCAGCGGCCGACCGCCTGCCGGGTCGTCGAGCCAGAACCGGTCGTGGAACCGCTCGCGCAGCGCCCGGGCCCACTCCCGCCACCCGTCCGCGCCGGGCCGCCCGCACGCGTCGAGCAGATCGGCACCGAGCACGGCCGCGCGGTGCGCGTGGGCCTGGGTCTCGGCCCGCGCGGGCCCGGCGGGCCACGGGTCGGGGACGAACCCGCTGTCGTCGACGGCGCCGCGCAGCCAGTCGAGGCAGCGCTCCGCGGCGGGCAGCAGTTCCGCCAGGTCCTGCTCCGGCAGCCCCCAGCGCCGGGCCTCGGCCAGCACGGCGGGGAAGGCGAGGGTGGCCTCGACCCCGGTGCACCGGGCCGGCAGGAGGGGGCCCGCGTCCCGGAGCGGCCCGGGGATGCGCCCGGCGCCGGGCCCCGTCCCACCGAGCTGCGTACGGGCGAGGGCCCGCAGGGTGGTCGCGGCGAGCCGGGTGCCCAGCGGCAGCACCATGCGCGCGGCCCACAGGGCCTCGGCGGTGACGGGTCCGCAGCGCCACGGGATCCCGGCCGCGAGATGCACCTCGGCGGGATGCGCGGGATCACGCTGGAGGAGCGCGCGCAGATCGGCGACGCAGGCGCGCAGCAGCGGCCCGAGGCGAGGATCGTCGCCTTCGGCGACGGCGTCGGCGAGGACGTGCCCACCGGGGCGCCCCGCGCCGGGTGGCTGCTGCCGCCCGGCGCGCTCGCAGCGGGCACGGAGAGTGAGGACGAAGGGGGCACCGGGAGCCGGTTCGGCATCCCAGCGGAGCAGTCCGGCCGCCGCCAGCGCGTCGCTGGGCGGCGGGTCGGCCGAGACGGTGACGGCGGTGCCGTCCGCGGCCGCCCAGCGGAGTCCCGTGCCATGGACGCTGGCGGAGAGCTCGGGCCCCGGCCGGCCGGCCGCCACCGCGCCCAGGTCCGCGAGATCCGTGCCCAGAGCAAGCTCCACGGGGAGCCGCACCGGCCGGAGGCCGGAGCTGCGCAGGGTGATCCGCTCGGTCCCGTCCGCGTCGCGGCTGCGCTCGACGACGAGGCCCGGGTCGGGCCCGAGGTCGCCGGGCGCGCGCAGGACGCCCAGGAAGTCGGCTCGCTCCGCGCCGGACGAGCGGCTCTGGAGCGGGACGGGTTCGCGTCCGGCGACGCGCAGGACGCAGCGGGAGAGGAGCCGGCGCCCGGCGAGGAACACTCCCTCGAGGCCGGAGCCGGTGAGCTGACCGTGCCGGGGGCTGACGGCGAGGGCGGGCAGGGCGACCCCGACGAGGGCGTCGTGCACGGCGGGCAACTCGCCGTGCCGGGCCGCCGTGGCGCCCGGTCCGTGTGGTGTCGCCCCCGGGTGGGGCGGGCGTCCGGCGGAGGATCCGGGGGCCTGGGCGGGGCTGGGGGCCATGACGGGTGCGCGGCGCTCTCTGTGCGGTCCTGACGGCCCGGCAGGGCCCGGGCGGGTCCGTGACCGGACCCGTGTGGCCGGTCCCGGCGGTCCGCCGGTCCGGCCGAGGGTCGGCGGCACGGCTCCTGCGGGACCGCCACAGAGGTGAACGCCGCTGTGGCCCGACGGGTCACGGCCCTCATGTCCCGCTCCTCCCGCCGCGCCGCCCGGTCCGCCGCACCACGGCCCGCCGGGGCGACCGGAGTTCGGCGGTCCGCGGCCCCGCCTGTCGCGCCGCCCGCCGGGCCGTCTGCCGCGCCCGCTGCCGCTGCCGGGCCCGCCCCGCCGCGGAAACCGCCGGACGCTCCCGGCCGGCGCCATCTTGGCCGGAGGGCTCGCCCTGCTCGGCAACGGCACCGGAATCGGAACCGGTGCTGGTGCCGGGGGCGGGGGCGGTGGGGGTGCCGGTGGGAGTGGGGGTGGGGGTGATAGCGCCGGAGCCGGGGGCTGAATCGGAGTCGGAGTCGGGAGCGGTGCCGAGGTGGGTCCTGGCGCCCGGGTCCCCGCCCGCGCCAAGGTCGGTGCCAATGACGGAGCCCGTGCCGAGGTCGGTGCCAGTGCCGGGGCCCGTGCCGAGGTCGAAGTCGGTGTCAGAAGCACGACCAAAGCCAAGATCATGGCCAAGATCACGGCTGAGGTCCCGACCGGGGTCCCGGCTGAGGTCCCGGCTGGGGTCCCGGCTGGGGTCCCGGCTGGGGTCAGAGCCAGGATCGAGGCCAAGCTCCGTGCCGCCCTCTCCTCGCCGCCGTTCTGCGGCGATGCGCGCGTCGCGCTCCTTGCGCAGGCACTCGCGCAGCGCTTCGGGGTCGAGGCCCTCGTTGCAGGCCTGGTGAAGCAGCCGGGCGAAGAGGTAGTCGGGGTCGGCCTCGAGAGCGAGCCCGAGGGCGACCCGGGCGGAAGGCTCGTCGCCGGTGGACCAGGCGACCCAGCCGGCCAGGGCCAGCGGGGCCGCCGCGTACTCCTGGTAGGGCGGCACGCAGCGACGGGACAGGGCGCGCCAGAGCCGTAGCGCCGGCGCGGCCTCCGGGCCCTCCATCCATTCGGCGGCCTGGTCGCGGGTGTCACGGTCCTGCAGTCCGAGGATCAGCGTGGCCGCCTCGTCGGGCGTGAGAAGTCCGTCGTCCCTGGCGTCCGACGTCGCCGTGCCCGCTGGAGGGACCGTGAGCAGATGCCCGGTGAGCCCCGGCCGAATGGCGCCCGGGCCTCCCGTGGGCCGGGGCATCGGAATCTCGGGCGAGCCGGTGAACCGCTCGATGAGGCGCCGGGCCAGGCCGAGGGTGGTCTCGCGCGTCTCCCGTCGGCCGAAGCCGCTCGCGGACCCGTCGAGGATCCTCGGCACGATGACCGTCGCGGCCTCGTTCAGCGCGGCTCGTTGCGCCGCCTCGCCCGCGGTCCCGGTCGGCTTCAGCCGCGCCTCCATGTCCTTGAGGGTGCCGCGCACCTGGATGCCCGCGTAGGCGGCGGACGCCGCCATCACCGACGTACCGGAAAGGGCCAGGGGCATACCGTCGGGCGGGCAGCACCGGGTATCCGGGCAGCAGTAGGAGAAGTAGAGGCCGTCGGAGATGCAGAGGGCTTCGAGGACCGGGATGTCGAGCTCGCCGCAGGCGGTGCGCAGGCGCTGGGCGAACGGGCGCAGCCGCTCCATCACCCGTCGGCCGGTCTCGCCGGGCCCGGGTTCCTGACAGAGGAAGACGACGATGGCGTCCGGCCGGTCGCCGCGCCGGCCGGCGCCTTCGACGAGGCACTCGGCCAAATACTCGGCGATGGCGGGCCATTCGCGCGGCGAACCGGGAATGCCGACCCTGACCCGGCCGCCGAAGCGTCCGCTCTCGCCGTGGAGCGCGACGAGGACGACGGAGTCGCTGGGGTGGAAGCCGAGCATGAACGGCAGCGCGTCGGCCAGTTCGGCCGGGCCGCGCAGAGTGATCTGCTCGGCCGCGGACGGTCCGTGGGATCCGTGGGAATCGTGGTGGTTCGTGTTCATGGTCACGACGGTCCCGCGATCGCCGCGATCGCGAAACCCCTGTGGATAACTACCGATTGAGGCGTTCATGCCAGTAGTGCGAGTTATCCACAGGGGTAGCGGATCGGTCGCGCGCTGTCGGACGATGAGGCCCTCGCGCTAGGCGTGCCCGTCACTCCACGCGCCCTGGACCCACCACTCCGCCCACCACTTCACTCATCACGTCACCCACCACTACGCGCACCCTGCGCTCGTCGCTCCGCGCGCTACCCCGCCCTCACTCCACGCGTTCCTCCGCGCGTTCTCCGCGCGTCAGCCCGCCGCCGCGAGAACCAGCGGCAGGACCGGGCCGCTGCCCGCGCGGCGCAGGAGGCGGGCGGCGACCGCGAGGGTCCAGCCGGAGTCGGTGGAGTCGTCCACCAGCAGGACCGGGCCGGGCGCGTCACGCAGGGCTGCGGCCAGCTCATCGGGGACGGCCAGGGCTCCGGAGAGTGCCCGCAGCCGCTGGGCGGAGTTGCTGCGGCGTGCCGCGTACGCGCCGTGCTCGGTGGTGTACGTCAGCGCGCCCAGGAACGGGAGGCGTCCGACGGTCGCGATGCCGTGCGCGAGCGAACCCACCAGTTGCGGCCGGGACATCGACGGCAGGGCCACCACACCCACCGGCCGGTCCTGGGCGTCTGCCGTGCCCGACGCCCAGCCGCCGGGCGACCTGGCCCAGTCGGCGAGCACCGCCACCGCCGCCCGCAGCACGTCGTCGGGTACCGGACCGTCGGCCGCGTGCTCGGCGAGCAGCGGGCGCAGCCGGTTGCCCCAGCCGATGTCGGAGAGCCGCCCCAGCGCGCGGCCGGTGGCGCACTGCTCGCCCGCCGGAATCCGGCCCTTGAGGTCCACGCCCAGGGCCGGCATGCCGGTCGGCCACATGCGGCGCGGCTCGATCTCGACTCCGGGACGGTCCAGTTCCTTCTCCGCCGCCGTCAGGGTCTCGGCGGAGACGGCGGAATCCGCCCAGGCGCCCGCGCAGTTGTCGCAGCGGCCGCAGGGCTCCGCGCCCTCGTCGTCCAGCTGCCGGCGCAGGAACTCCATCCGGCATTCGGTCGTGTCCACGTAGTCGCGCATGGCCTGCTGCTCGGCCGCCCGCTGGCGGGCCACCCAGGCGTAGCGCTCGGTGTCGTACGTCCAAGGGGCTCCGGTCGAGATCCAGCCGCCCTTCACCCGCTTCACGGCGCCGTCCACGTCCAGGACCTTCAGCATGGTCTCCAGACGGCTGCGGCGCAGGTCGACGGCCGCTTCCAGGGCCGGCACGGACAGCGGCCTGCCGGCCTCGGCGAGGGCCGCGAGGGTCTGGCGTACCTGTGCCTCGGGCGGGAAGGCGGTGTCGGCGAAGTAGCGCCAGATGGCCTCGTCCTCCTTGCCTGGCAGCAGCAGCACGTCGGCGTGGTCGACGCCGCGGCCCGCGCGGCCGACCTGCTGGTAGTACGCGATCGGGGAGGACGGCGAGCCGAGGTGCAGCACGAAGCCGAGGTCCGGCTTGTCGAAGCCCATGCCCAGAGCCGAGGTCGCGACCAGCGCCTTGACCCGGTTGCCCAGGAGATCGGCCTCGGCCTGCAGCCGGTCCGCGTTCTCCGTGCGGCCGGTGTAGGAGGCCACGGCGAAGCCGCGCTGCCGCAGGTAGGCGGTCGCCTCCTCGGCCGCCGCCACGGTCAGCGTGTAGATGATCCCGGAGCCCGGCAGCTCGTCCAGGTGCTCGGCGAGCCACGCGAGGCGGTGCGCGGCGTCCGGCAGCCTGACCACCCCGAGGCGCAGGCTCTCCCGCTCCAGCGGGCCGCGCAGCACGAGCGCCTCGCCGGCTCCGGTGCCGAGCTGCTCGGCCACGTCGGCGGTGACCCGCGCGTTCGCGGTCGCCGTCGTCGCGAGCACCGGCACTCCGGGCGCGAGGTCGGCGAGCATCGCCCTCAACCGCCGGTAGTCGGGTCGGAAGTCGTGCCCCCAGTCGGAGATGCAGTGGGCCTCGTCGACGACGAGCAGACCGGTCGTGGCCGCGAGCTTGGGCAGCAGCTGCTCGCGGAAGTCCACGGAGTTGAGCCGCTCGGGGCTGACCAGGAGAACGTCGGTCCCGCCCCGCTCGACCTCCTCGTGGATGGCGTCCCACTCCTCCGGATTGGCCGAGTTGATGGTGCGGGCCCGGATGCCTGCCCGCTCCGCGGCCTCCACCTGATTGCGCATCAGGGCGAGGAGCGGTGAGACGATCACGGTGGGGCCCGCGCCGCGGCGGCGCAGCAGCGCGGTGGCGACGAAGTACACCGCGGACTTGCCCCAGCCGGTGCGCTGCACCACGAGCGCGCGCCGCCGCTCCCGTACCAGCGCCGCGACCGCCTGCCACTGGTCCTCGCGCAGTCGCGCCGAGCCTCCCGGGTCGCCGACCAGCTCGGCGAGGACGGTGTCGGCCTCGGTGCGCAGATCGGGGTCGTTCGGGTGGTCCAGACGGTCCAGGTTCTCCATGCATCCCATGCAACCCGATGGCACCGACAGTCGGCCACTTCACCCCCTGTGACCACCTGTAACGGCGCACACGGCGCACGCCACCCGGCGTACGCCGGCGCTTCCTGTCCGTATACGGAACAGAGCGTGAACAATGGGTAACTGGGCAGGGATATGAGAGTCATACCGGTCCATTCCAGTCAGCGGCCTCAATTGCTCGTTGCCGCCCATGCACGGGCCAGGGAAGAATTGGAAATCCACCCCGCACGCCCAACGCGGTCCGTTGACCGTGCCGTGGTGCGCCCTCATCCGACCCTGCCCGCGGAGCGGGCGCGTATCCGAAGGGAGGATCGTGACCCTCGGATTCGCTCCGCCCTCGACCGCTCCGGTCAACTCGTCGTCCGGGTCGGCCAGCCGCCTCGCTCGGATGCTCGAACCTGCCGAGTGGGCCTCGGCCGGGATCCCGCTGCTGCGCAACCCCCGTGAGGTCGTCAGCGGTCTGCACTCGCGCCACCGTCCCACGCCCTCGATGGCCGTGGTCGCCGTGCTCGACCACGAGGAACGGCTCGCGGCCAGCGCCTCGTTCACCCGCCGGCCCGCCCCCGCGGACGGCTGGGAGTTCCGCAACGCGCTCCTCGCGAACCTGCGCCGGGTCATCCCGCACGACCTGCGCAGGCGCACGCCGGTGCGCACGGCCGTGCTGCTCTACTGCCGTGACGGCGACGAGCGGTGGACCGAGGAGGACGGTGCCTGGATGTGGGGACTACGGGACGCCTGCACCCTCCACGGGCTGCGCTGCGGCGCGTACATCACGCTGACCGGCGGCGGTTGGCAGGTGCTCGGCGAAGGCCGGGGCGGACGCAGCCCGAGTTCCGACTCGCGGCCCACTCCGCTGGGCGAGGACCCCACGCTCGACCGGCTGGTCCCGCGGATCGCGAGCGGCGCCCCCGAGCCACTGCGCCGGGCAGCCGCCCGGTGAACGAACGGCCGTAACGGAGGACATGACCGGAGGGCGTGACCGGGCGCCGTCCGGTCGGACACCGTCCGCTTGATGCCATCCGCTCGGACGCCGTCCGCACGGACGTCTTCTGCTCGGATGTCTCCCGCCCGGCCGCCGTCCGCTCGAACGTCACCGCTCGGATGTCACCGTTCGGACGTCTCCAGCCCCGACGCCACCCGCCCGGCCGCTGCGAGAGCGGCCGGGACCCGGACGCCTTTGTCAGGACGACAGTCATCGTCCTGACAGTTGCATTCTCGACAGCTGCCATGACGACCGACTGCCGTCACAGCCGCCTGCCGTGACGACCGGTCACGACGACGGCCGGTGGCCCGGACGGCTCAGACGCCGGCGCCGAGTGCGGCGTTGACGCGCTCGGCGTCGCCGCAGACGATCAGCAGGGCGGTCGCCCGCCGCATCGCCTCGGGCAGCCGGAGGGCGACGTCCTCGTCGGTGCCGCCGTTCACGGCGACGACCACCACGGGCCGGGCGGCGGCCCGGGAGACGGCGGCCGCGTCCGCGAAGAACACGTCCTCGCGGGCGTCCTGCTGCGCCCAGTAGGCATCCTCGCCGAAGGACAGCTCGTGCGCGGCCCACGGGTGCTGGTCGCCCGTGGTGAGCACCAGGACGTCGCCGGGTGCGCGGCCGGACTCGAGGAGCAGGTCCACCGCTTCCTCGGCCGCGTCGACGGCACCGTCGAGGGGCGCGGGGATCAGCTGGATCTGCGGCTCGGTCCGCTGGTCGGAACGATTCTCCGTACGGTCGGCGGGCACCGGTCCGGCAGCGGGCGGGCGGGGCACCGGCGGTGCGGGCCTGGCCGGACCGGGGCCGGGACGGCCAGGGCGCGGGGAGGCCGCGGAACGCGGGCCGGGTACGGGTCGGGGGGTCGGCACGGGGCGGTCTACGGCCGCGGTCGCGCGGGGACCCTGGGCGCTCTCGTGAATCTGAGGCTCCTCGGGATTGAGAGGCATGGGTGGATGTCTATCAAACGCCGTCGCACCGGGCTCCGGCGGGTGGGCGCACAAGGGCGCCCCGACTGCTGGAAGGGCTCTGCCGGAGCGGTCCGCGAGAGGGCCGCACCGGAGGGTCAGGAACCGGGATCCAGAAGCCGGAAGTCAGAAGTCGAAGCCGAGTTGACCCCCGCTTTCGAGTGCGGCGGCCTCGGCCGAGAGGCGCACCTTCTTGAGGTGCCGCCAGCGGGGCAACGCGTCGAGGTAAGCCCAGGAGAGCCGGTGGTACGAGGTGGGTCCCAGCTCTTCCAGCGCCGCCTTGTGGACCGGCGAGGGGTAGCCCGCGTTGTCGCAGAAGGCGTACGCGGCGCAGTCCTCCGTCTCGCTCCCGAGCGTGGCCATCAGCGTGTCCCGGCGGACCTTGGCGATCACGGAGGCGGCGGCGACGGCCACACAGGACTGGTCGCCCTTGATCACCGTACGGACCTGCCAGGGGCTGCCCAGGTAGTCGTGCTTGCCGTCGAGGATCACCGCGTCGGGACGGACCGGCAGGCCCTCCAGCGCGCGGATCGCGGCAAGCCGGAGTGCGGCGGTCATGCCGAGCTCGTCGATCTCGGTGGGCGAGGCGTCGCCCAGCGCGTACGCCGTGACCCACTGTTCGAGTTCGACGGCGAGTTCGTTGCGGCGCTTGGGGGTGAGCAGCTTGGAGTCGGTGAGCCCGGCGGGCGGGCGGCGCAGGCCGGTGACGGCGGCGCACACGGTGACGGGACCGGCCCACGCCCCGCGTCCGACCTCGTCGATCCCGGCAACGATCTTGGCGCCGGTGGTGGCTCGGATCGATCGCTCGACGCTGTGGGTGGGTGGTTCGTACGGCATGGCGTTGTCAGGTTACGCCGGTGGCCGCCTCTCTCGGTACCCGGATACCCCTCCACCGCCGGGACCCGGCCGGAAGACGCCCGGCCCCGGCCGGAAGGCACCCTGAAGACGTCCAGGAAAGGAACGTTCGAAAGCCGTCCGAAAGACGTCGGGGAAGACGTCGGGGAAGACGGCCGAAAGGCGTCCGGAAGACGCCCGGAACCCGACCCTTCGCGGACCGGGCCCCGCCGCCCGGCCCCCACCGCACAGCCCTGGTCTGGGGCGCACCTGCCGGATCCTGCCGACGTCGCGATGCCCGGCCTGATCCGAAAGACACGCCTAGCGCCGCAGCAGGGGCATCATCACCAGGTCGACCATCTCGGTGATCTCGGCGTCGCTCCATTCGCTGGCGCATACCTTCGACCGGTACATCATCAGCGCCGGGATCACGTCGAAGACGATCTCGTGCGCCGCGTCCTCGCGCACCTCGCCCCGCTCGATGCCTCGCTCGATCACCTCGCGCAGCAGCCGCTGCGAGGGTTCGGTCACGGAGGTCGTGATCAGTTCGTGGAACCGGTCGGCGGCCTCGTGGTCGCATTCGTGAAGCACGGCACGCAGGGCGAAGCCGGGCTTGGAGTACATGACGGCCCGCACCCGGCCGCACAGCTGGTACAGGTCCTCGCGCACACCGCCGTGGTCCGGCGCGTCGTCGAGGGCGGGGAGCCCGGCCCTGAGCGCGTCCGCGACCAGGTCCTCCTTGGACGGCCAGCGGCGGTAGACGGCGGCCTTGCCCGTCTGGGCACCGGAGGCGACGGCCTCCATCGTCAGACCGTTCCAGCCGACCGTGCTCAGCTGTTCGAGGGCAGCGTCCAGAATGGCGCGTTCCAGTACCGCGCCGCGCCGTCGCGGAGCCGCCCCCTGCGGCCGAGCGGCGGCCTCGGAGTGCGAAGTAACCATCAGAACCTCTCTGTTGGGGACGGAACGGCTCGCCCGGCAGCACTCAGTGAACGCTTGCGTTCCCTGAGGGGGAGTCACTACCGTGGGCGACAGTGAACGAGTGCGTTCACTAAATTCTTCCGTGGGGGATACATAGTGACAACATCTCCGGTGGACACCCAGACCGATCCCGGCCGCAGTCCGGCTCCCGGCTCCGCCCGGTATCCGAACCGGCCGGGGATCGCGCTCACCGTCATCGCCGCCTGTCAGCTGATGGTCGTCCTGGACGCCACCATCGTGAACATCGCGCTTCCGCACATCCAGGAGGCGCTCTCCTTCTCCACCACCGACCTGTCGTGGGTGCTCAGCGCCTACACCCTCACCTTCGGCGGTCTGCTGCTGCTCGGCGGCCGGGCCGGCGACATCCTCGGCCGCCGCCGGGTCTTCCTGACCGGCATCCTGGTCTTCACCGCCGCCTCCCTGCTCGGCGGTTTCGCCCAGGAGCCGTGGCAGCTCCTCGCCGCGCGCGCCCTGCAGGGCGTCGGCGGCGCGATCGCCTCGCCCACCTCGCTGGCCCTGATCACCACGACGTTCCCCGAAGGCCCCGAACGCAACCGGGCGTTCGGCGTCTTCGCGGCCGTGTCGGCGGGCGGCGGCGCGATCGGGCTGCTGGCCGGCGGCATGCTGACCGAGTGGCTCGACTGGCGCTGGGTGCTGTTCGTGAACGTCCCGATCGGCCTGCTCATCGCCTTCCTGACACCGCGCTTCATCAACGAGTCCGAGCGGCACCCGGGCCGCTTCGACCTGGCCGGGGCGTTCTCCTCCACCCTCGGCATGGCCGCGCTCGTCTACGGCTTCATCCGGGCCTCGGAAGCCGGCTGGAAGGACTCGCTGACCATCGGGTCGTTCGTCTCCGCGGTGGTCCTGCTCGCGGCCTTCGCGGTGGTCGAGTCGCGCGCCCGTGAACCCATCACGCCGCTGCGGATGTTCGCCGACCGCAACCGCTCCGGTACGTACGTGATCATGCTCAGCCTGGCCGCCGCCATGTTCGGCATGTTCTTCTTCATCGTCCTGTTCGTGCAGAACGTGCTCGGCTACACGCCGATCCGCGCCGGGTTCGCCTTCCTCCCGGTGACGCTCGCCATCGGTGTGGGCGCCGGTCTCGCCCAGCGGCTGCTTCCCGTGCTCGGGCCGAAGCCGTTCATGGTGACCGGTGCGGCGATCACCGGCATCGGCCTGTTCTGGCTGACCTTCATCACGCCGGACAGCTCCTACGCGAGCGGGGTCCTCGGGCCAATGGTCACCTTCGGCTTCGGCATGGGGCTCAACTTCGTGACCCTCACGCTGACCGCGGTGTCGGGCGTCGCCCAGCACGAGGCCGGTGCGGCCTCGGGCCTGCTCAACGCGACACAGCAGGTGGGCGGTTCGCTCGGCCTGTCCATCCTGGTCACGGTCTTCGGTACCGCGAGCAAGGACGAGGGCGAGCGGCAGGTGCCGGACTTCCTGGCGCACGCGACCGACGCACAGAAGGCGGAGTTCCTCAAGGAGCAGCAGCTCCCGGCACCGTGGTCGCACGAGGTGCTGACGGCAGGCATCTCGACCGCGTTCGTCGCGGCCGTCGCGATGGTGCTGATCGCGTTCGTCACTGCGGTGGCGGTGATCCGGGTGCGCAAGAGCGACCTGGAGGCCCTCAGCGGCAAGGCGGAGGCCGCCGGCCCGGTCGCATGACACCGCCGGCGTGCCCCCTCCCGCACGAGGGGGCACGCCGTCCGCACGGTACGGACCGCCTCTTCGGTACGCCTTAGGCACGTCCGCGATACGCGTACGAGCACGAGTACGCGTACGCGTACGCGTACGCGTACGCGTACGGCGCGGGCCTACGGCTGGTACGGGTCGTACGGGTCGTCGGGGTCGGCATCCGGGTCGTACTGCTCGTCCCGGGTGGGCCCGCCGCAGGAGGCCGAGCCGCTCACGGGGCGCTCGGCCAGGATGTCCCGGGCCCGGGCCTCGGAGAGGCTGGTGGCGTACCAGCTCGCGTCGCCCTCCTCGTCCAGCCGCTCGGCGATGTCCCGCAGGGCACAGTCGCGCAGGGTACCGCGAAGCCGGTCGAGGGCGGGCACGGCGTCGGTCGAGAGCCCCGAGAGATAGCGCACGTCGATCTTGCCGAGCCGTTCGTAACGGTCGACGTTCTGCTGGGCGATGACGGCGTCCGGCTGGATCATCCCGAAGGCGAGGACGAAGCCGGCGGCGCTCGCGGCCAGGGCGCGGGGCAACAGCCGGGCGCCCCAGATCCCGGACGCCATGATCAGGAGGATCGCGACGCCGAGCCAGATCTCCATCGTGGCCACCGAGATGCGCAGCCGGGTGAGCCCGTACGCGTCCACGTAGAGGTCCATCCTGCGCAGGGCGGAGGCGACCACGACAAGGGTGAGGACGCACAGGGTGCCGAGGACGGCCCGGACGAGCCGGGTGTCGCCTGCGCCGCCGCGGGGCGCCCAGCGCAGCGCCAGGCCGATCACCACGAGCGTGAGGAGGGTGGCCATGAGCAGCTGCCAGAAGCCCTGGCGGGCGTACTCGGCGTAGGTCAGACCGGTCTCGCTGAGAACCTTGTCGTAGCCGCCGAAGAGCACGGCGAGCTGGATGGCGTTGAAGGCCGCGAAGAGCAGGTTCAGGACGACGAGCGGCAGCGCCCACTCCAGCCGGCCGCGCGCCCGGCCCGGGCGGAAGGTCAGCCGGTCCCAGCGCAGCGGGGCGGCGGCGGTACGCGCGACGGCCATGGCGCCGAACAGCCCGAGCACGAAGCACAGGAACCGCCAGGGCGCCTGGTCCAGCGAGATGTCGGGCATGAGGGAGCCGAGCAGATCGGCGAAGGCCGCGTCCGCCCCGGCGAACAGCGCGCCGAAGACGACCAGCAGGCCCGCGGCGACGAGCACCGTACGCAGCACCGGACCCCAGCGGCCCTGCGAGCCGCCGGCGCGCTCGCGAACGCCGCGCCAGGTCCATGCCATGCCGGAGCCGAGGGAATCGAACAGCCCCACCGGCGCGAACAGCATGCTGGGCCAGCCCCGGCCGCCGTGCAGCGCGTAGCCGGTGAGCCCCAGCGTGGTGACGATAGCGAGGAAGGTCGGCCAGCCCGCGTCGCTGAGCACGGGCACGAGGAGCAGCGCTGCGCCACCGATCGCCCACACCAGCGTCCAGGGCCGCAGCCGACGGCCCGCCGCGCGGGCGGCGAAGGCCCCGGCGAGGGTGGCGGGCACGGCCACGAGCAGCAGGTTCGCGCCCGCGCCGCCGCTGAGCAGCAGTGAGGCCACCAGTGCGGTGGCCACGACGGCCCACAGCGTCGGGGAGGTCGGAGCGGCCGGCGCCGGGGGCTTGAGCTTGCTGGGCGCCGGCTTCCGCGGCGGGCCCCACGTCTGGTACGGCGCGTACGGCCCGGGTCGGTACGGTCCGGGCGGCGGCGCCATCCCGGCGGGCGGGCCGCCCGCGGTCGCCGCGGCCTGAGCGTGCGGCACCCCGGCGGCGGGCGGCTGCTGCCCCCACGGCGCGGCGCCGTGGCTCGGCCCGGGACCGCCCTGCGGAGCCGGACCGCCCTGCGGAGCCGCACTGCCCGGAGCCGGACCGCCCTGCGCCGCCGGACCGCCCGGAGCCAGAGCCCCCGAAGGCGCACCACCGGGAGCCGGACCGGCAGAGGCGGGACCGGCAGGGGCCGGACCGGCGGGAGCCGGACTGGCAGGGGCCGGACCTCCCGAAGGCGGACCAGCGGGAGCCGAGCTGGTGGGAGGCGGACCGGCAGAGGCCGGAGTCCCGGGTGCCGGACCGCCCGGAGCCGAATGCGCCGAAGCCGAGCTCGCCGACGCCGGACTGCTCGGTGTCGGACTGCCCGGAGCCGGACTCGCCGACGCCGGAGTCCCCGGTGTCGGGTTGCCCGGCGTCGGGCTTCCCGGCGTGGGGCTTCCTTGCGTCGGACTTCCCGGCGGTGGGCTGTCCTTGGGCGGCTCTGCGGACGGATTGTCGGTCACGGGACCCCCTCCCGGCCCGGTCACGCCCGGCCCTGCGGCTGCTCGGCGGTCCCGGTGGCTCGTCGGCGCGCTGCTTTTTGTCATGATCAGCGCTGCGAGTGGCCGACTCTAACCGCGTGGCGCCCCGCCGAACCGTCCCGGCCCCGGCTGTGGCAGGACCGTGACACTCGCGTCCCGGAACGCCCCGGTACCGCCGTCCCGCCGCCCGGGTTCACCGGACTGCGGGGCAGCGCTCGAGAGACATCCCTAGGAGTGCGCCGCCGTGGGCACCCAGTCGGGGAGTTCCTCCGTCTGCTCGAGCCAGGCGGCGGGCGGCGCGCCACCCGGACCCGCGGCGACGACTCCGCAGGCGATGGCGCACGTGGTGTCGACGTCGCCGCCGACCCCGGCCGTCGTCCAGAAGACCCGCTCGAAGTCGCCGAGCGCCCGGGCCGCGGACCACAGCGCGAACGGCACGGTGTCGTGCGCGCTGGTGCGCCGGCCGCTGCCGAGAACGGCGGCGACGGTCGCGGCGTCGCCGTAGTCGAGCATGTCGCGGGCCCGGCGGAGACCGGCCCCGACCGCGCTGCGCGGCACGAGCGCGACGACACCGTCGAGCAGCGCCTCGGGCGTGGGCGGACCGGCCGGGTCCGCGACGAGCGCGGCCGCGGCGGCGACGGCCATCGTCCCGACCACGGCCTCGCGGTGCTGATGGGTGGTGTACGCGGAGATCTCGGCCTGGTGGGTCGCCTGTTCCGGGTCGTCGGCGTACCAGGCGCCGAGCGGCGCGATCCGCATGGCGGCGCCGTTTCCCCACGAGCCCTGCCCGTTGAAGAGTCCCGCCGCGAGCTGCCGCCAGTCCCCTCCTTCGCGGATGAGCCGGAGCATCCGGTTGACGGCGGGACCGTAGCCGCGGTCGAAGTCGTGGTGCCGGGCGAAGGACTGCGCGAGCGCGTCCTGGTCGATCCGCGCGTGGTCGGCGAGCACGGCGAGGACCGAGCAGGCCATCTCCGTGTCGTCGGTCCACTGCCAGGGACCGTTCGGCGGCTCGTGCCGCTTGAGCAGGGGATAGTTGGCGGGAACGAAGTACTGGGAGCCCAGGGCGTCTCCCACGGACAGCCCGCGCAGGCTGGCCAGGGCGCGTTCGAAGCGCCGGTCGAGAGAGGAGTCAGCGGTCATCGGTCTGCCACTCTATCCGGTGGGGCCGTACGGTTCCGGGGTACGCCAGCGTTCGAAGGGCCGGTCGAGCCGGTACTTCCCGTCCTCCCCGAGCACCAGTGTCCGCGTCTCCGCGTTGCCCGGGTTGGACAGCGATTCGAACTCGGCGACCGTCCAGTGGAACCAGCGCATGCAGAACAGGCGCATGGTCAGCCCGTGGGTGACGAGCAGCACGTTGGGCGGGTGGTCGGGCGCCTCGAAGCTCCGGTAGAGGCTCTCCAGGAAGGCCCCCACCCGGTCGTACACGTCGGCGCCCGACTCGCCCTGCGCGAAGCGGTAGAAGAAGTGCCCGTAGGCGTCGCGGTACGCCTTCTGGAGGCGCACGTCCTCCCGCTCCTGCCAGTTGCCCCAGTCCTGCTCGCGCAGTCGGGGCTCCTCCCTCACGCGGACCCGGCGCGGGTCGAGCCGGAAGGCGCGCAGCGTCTCGTGGGTGCGGCGGTACGGCGACACGTAGACGCTGACCCGCTCGCCCCCGAACAGCTCCCGCAGCCCCTCCCCCGTCTCCTCCGCCTGGCGCCACCCGGTCTCGGTGAGCCGGAGCGCGTGGTCCGGCTCGCGCTCGTACACCGTGTCGTCCACATTGCCCTCGGACTCTCCGTGTCGTACGAGGACGATGCGTCGCGGTCGTGCCATGGCTCGACCCTAGACGGCGCCCCGCCGACGGGCTCAGCCGAGCAGGCGTCCGGAGTGCATCCGGCGTATGTGCCCGGTGAAGCGGCGGTGCAGCTCCCGGTCGTGGGAGACGACGACCACGGCACCCTGCCACTGCTCCAGCGCCTGCTCCAGCTCCTCGACGAGGCCCAGGGCGAGATGGTTGGCGGGTTCGTCGAGGAGGAGCAGGTCGGCCGGCCGGGCGAGCAGCCTGGCGAGCGCGAGCCGGCGGCGCTGCCCGGCGCTGAGGCTGCCGACCGGCACCGTGAGGTCGGCGGGGCGGAACAGCCCGTAAGAGAGGAGCAGTTCGGCCTGCTCGTCCTCGGCGAGGGCGAGCCCTCGCCCGAAGGCGGCGAGGACCCGCTCGGCCGGCCGGTGCGCGGGTATCTCCTGGGCCAGGAATCCGATCCGGCCCCGGCGCGTCACCTGTCCGGCGTCGGGCTCGACGAGTCCGGCCATGACCCGGAGCAGGGTGGACTTGCCGGCCCCGTTGCCACCGTGGACGAGGAGTCGCTCGCCGGCCTCGACGGTCAGTCCGTCGACGGCGAGCCGGTCGCCGACCCGTACGCCGCTCAGCTCGATCAGTCGGCCCTCCGCGCGGCCGGCGAGGGGCCGCGCGCTGAAGGCGAGAGGCCGCGGAGGCTCGGCGACCGGTTCCTCGTGGAGCCTGCGCAGCCGCTCCTGGGCGTTGCGCACTCGTCCGGAGACCGAGGACTGGACGCGGCCGCCCGCCCGGTCGTAGGCCATCTTGTTGTTGTCCTTGATGGCCCGACCGGCGGCGACGCCCTGCGCCGTGGTCCGGGTGTACTCCTCCAGGCGGGCGATCTCCGCGCACCATTCCCCGTGGGCCTGTTCCCAGCGGCGGCGGGCGGCGGCGCGCTCCGCACGGAAGCCCGCGTATCCCCCGCCGTACCGCACGACGGTGCGACGGTCGCCGTCGACCTCCAGGATCGCGGTGGCGACCCTTTCCAGGAAGACCCGGTCGTGGGAGACGGCCACGACCGTGCCGCGATGGGAGAGCAGGGCGCCCTCCAGCCAGTCGAGGGCCTGGGCGTCGAGGTGATTGGTCGGTTCGTCGAGGAAGAGCACTTCGGGCGCGGCGGCGAGCGCGCAGGCGATGCCGAGCCGGGCCTGCTCACCGCCCGACAGGCTGCCGAGCGGCCGCTCCCGTCCTATGTGGCCCAGACCGAGGCCGTGCAGGGCTTTGTCGACCCGCGCGTCGGCCTCGTAGCCCCCGCGCCTTTCGAAGGCGGTCAGCAGCTCCCCGTACTCCTCCAGGGCACTCCGGTCTCCGCTGCCGAGCTCGGCTTCCAGCGTGCGCAGTCCGCGCTCCATGGTGCGCAGCTCGACGAGCGCGGCGTCGACGGCCTCGTCGACCGTGGCGTGCGGAGGAAGCTCGGGCGTTTGGGCGAGGAGTCGCGATCCTCCGTCCGCAACGGTGACAGCCTCTCCCGTGTCGGGCGTGTCGAGTCCGGCGAGTATGCGCAGCAGGGTGGACTTGCCCGCGCCGTTCTCCCCCACGATCCCGATCCGCTCGCCGGGACGCACGGTGAGCGAGACCTGATCGAGCAGCAGTCGTTCGCCGCGAGTCACGGTCACGTCGTGAAGAGAGATCTGCGTGGGCAAGAGGCGCCTCCAACGTCACAGGGAACCAGCTAACGCAACCCATGTCGCGTTACGGGAAGTGTGGCACACTCGACCCACTAACGCAACGGGAGTAGCAATTGAACGGATCGCGCAGCGAGTCACCAGCGGAGGAGACCGCCTCCACCTCCGCATCCGCCCCTGCCCCCGGCAGCCGGCGCCCGGGAGGCCGCACCGCCCGAACCCGCGCCGCGGTCCGCGACGCCGTCCTCACCGGACTCGCCGAGCACGGCTACCCGGCCCTGACGGTCGAATACGTGGCGGAGCACTCGGGGGTCCACAAGACGACGCTCTACCGGCGCTGGGGCGGCGTGGAGGGCATGGTCGCCGACGCGCTCGCCCTCGCAGGCGAGGACGAGTGGAAGGCTCCGGACACCGGCAGCCTCGCCGGTGACCTGCAGACGCTCGCCGGCGAGGTGGCCGAGGCCTTCGCCGACCCGGCGCGGGCGGCCGCGCCGACGGCGTTCGTCGCCGCCGCGTTCCAGTCCGCGCAGGCCGCCGACTCCCTGCGGGCCTTCTACGAGGAGCGCTTCCGCCGCTGCGAGCCTGTGGTCGAAAGGGCCGTCGCCCGCGGCGAGGCACCGGCCGGCACGGACGCGGGCGCGGTGGTCCGCGCGGTCTCCGCGCCCCTCTTCCTCCGCCTCTTCGTGACCCGCGAGCCCGTGGACACCGCCGTCGCGGACCAGGCGGCACGGACGGTCCTGGCGGCTGTGCAGGCGGGCGCGTTCACCCGCGACGGCAAGCCCGGGAACGCCGTCTCAGCGGAGCGAAAGGCTTAGCAGCCGGTCAGGCACGGTCCGGCAGACCACGGCATGACCGGGCACAGCCCGGCCACGCCCCGACACGGCCGGGCACGGCACACCAACGCCACGCCCCGACACGGCCGGGCACGGCACACCAACGCCACGCCCCGCCACGGCCTCGCACGGCCCGGCCACGCCCCGACACAGCCCGGGCCCCCCACGCCACAGCACGCCTCGGGAAACGGCCGGACGGGATGGCCCAGGGGGACGGCGCGGCAGACGGCCGGGGACGGGAAGACCGACGGGGACGATCAGGAAGCCGACCGCGCGGGCAACCGAGCGGCCGGCTCTGCGTCAAGGCGGGCCGCCGGCGCGGTGCCCGGCAGCCCGGCGCATGGCCGACCGACATCGAAGGTCACACCGTCCAGGCGGTTTCGAGCTGCACCACGTCGCCGGTCATCGCCGCGACATCGGCCTCGGTCTGCGCCCGCAGGCCGAGCCGCTCGATCCGCTCGACGCGGTACTTTCCGTGCTCCGCCGCCGAGTTCCACATGGACAGGACCAGGAACTCGTGCCCGGGCGCCTCGCCGAACAGGCCGCGGAGCATGCCGGGAGACCCGGCCATCGCCGGGTTCCACACTTTCTCCTGCATCAGGGCGAAGTGCTCCACGCGCTCCTCGTGCACCCGGCAGTGCGCGACCCGGGCCACGTCCGCGTCAGCGAACCGCGGCTCGAAGCCGGTCTTCACGTCGAAGCGGTGGTCGAACAGCTTGACCTGCGCGTCCCGGTACGTGCCGACCTGAGCGGCCGCGAGCCGGTCGTGCGAACGCGCCATGAAGGAGTCGTAGAACGCACGACTCTCCCAGAACGCGAAGACATGGGCGACATCCGGCCGCCGCCGGCTCCACCCTCCGCCCTGCCCCCGGAATCCCGGCTCACCGAGCAGCCCCGCCCACTTCCGCTGCCCCCGCTCGAACCCTCGACGGTCCACCACGGTGCAGCGAATCCACTTGACCAGCACCGCGCCATGGTACGGGGCGGAGCGACGCGCCGTCAGACCTCGCCGGAGTGCACCCGCACGAGACCCGCGGCCTCCTCCTCGTCCGGTTCGATCCCGAAGACCTCGGAGAGGGTGGCGATCAACTCATCCGTACCGACGCGGCGTTCCTCCCGCGATCCGTCGACGAGCACCGAGGTCAGGCCGTCACGCACCAACGCCCAGCGCACTGCCGCCCCCGGCAGATGGGCCACCACCTGGCCGAGGAAGCGCGACCGGGGGTGGCTGGAGCTGTAGTGGTTCATGAGCTCGAAGTCCACGGGGAACAGGGTGTGCGGCGCGAACGCGTACAGGTCGGTCCACCCCTCCGGGCGAAGCGCGCGCAGCACGTGGACGCCCTCCGGCTCGACGCCGACGCCGAAGACCCAGCCGTCCTGCTCGACGCGCGCGCCGTCGGCGAGCGGCACCGGCTCCAGCGGGCCCTGCCACCCGAACCCGGCGTCCGCGAGCCACTGTTCACCATCGACGGTGACGACGAGCACCGCGTGGGTGATCGGCGTCAGCACGTCACCCCGGCTCCGGTTGCGGGCGCCGCGTCCGGCGATCTCGTAACCGATCCGCTCCAGGGCAGCGGCAAGCAGCGAGTTCTGCTCGTAGCAGTATCCGCCGCGCCGGCGGGCGACGAGCTTGGCCTGGAGGCTCTTGGGGTCGAGTCCGATCCGGCGGCCCAGCGCCACGTCGAGGTTCTCGAAGGGGATCGTCTCCACATGCGCCCGGTGTACGGCCCGCAAGGTCGCGAGATCGGGAGCGAGCTCACCCGAGTACCCGATCCGCGCCAGATATGCGTCCAGATCCAGCTCTTCCCCGCCCCACATGCGGCACTCCCCCTCGACCGATGACATGTTGATCACATGACACCATGAACAGCTCGTCAGGAACCGTACAGAGAGAGGGGATTCACGGTGAGCGGGCTCAACAAGGGGGTCGGCAAGGTCGAGGTCTCGCTCAAGTGGGACCCGAGCCCGGCCGGTGCTCCCGCGCACGACCTGGACCTCGTAGCGGCCGTCTACCTGGCGGACGCCCCGTACGGCCCTCCGGCCTATCTGGTGCACTTCGACAGCCGTTCGCCGGACGGCACGATCACCCTCCATCGCGACAGCCGTACGGGGCAGGGCCTCGGCTACGACGAGTCGATGACGCTGGAGCTGACCAGGCTGGCGCCGCGCTACGCGCGCGTGGTGGTGGGCGTGGCCATACAGCAGGGCGGTGGGCGGCTCACGTTCGGCGAGGTGGCGCGGACCGGTGTCCGGGTGCGCGAGGGCTACACCGACCTGCTCGAGGACGAGCTCGCTTCCGTGGCGGACGCGACGGCGGCGACGGTCGCGGAGTTCGTCCGCGAAGGCGCGTCGGACGCGCCCGACGGGTGGGACTTCCGCCCCTTCCTCCGCGGTTTCGACATCGATCCGAGCGCCTTCGGCACCGTGATGGGCGCGCGGCCCTCCTGAGCGTCGGGTCCTGGGAGGACGGGCCGTCGGGCGCCCTGCGGCCGGTCCTCCGTGGCACTCGCCCTCCGGCACGTCGGCCCGGCCCACGCCGGCCCGACGGCCGGGCCCGTGCCTGACCGGCCCGCCCCTCGACGCAGGCCCGTGCGTCAGTTCCCCGCCCAGCCGGGAACCGTCGGCAGGACCCGCTCGGCTACCCGCAGCAGCGCCGCGTCGTCCGGAATCCCCTGGTCCTGGCGCCAGATGACGATCTCGTAGGAACCGCCACCGTCCTTGGGGTCCTTGGCGACCACCAGATGCCGGGCGATGCCACCGGTGCCCGACTCGGCCTTGCCGCCGCCGAGCGGGATCCTGAGGGCGAGCGTGCGGTCCGAGTAGAGGAACGCCGGGCGCCCCTGGAACGTCGTGGGCTCCGAACCGCCGAGCAGCCGCCCGAGGTCGGCGACCGGCATCCGGTCGTACGAGAGCCTGAGCTGCACCGAGTACGTGGGCAGGCCTACTTCGCCCTCGGGCCGGGGAGCCCTGCCGCCGGTCGGGTCCTCGCCGTCGTTCCCCCACGCGTTCTGCGCCTGCTCCCCCGGCGTACCGAGCAGCGCCGGAAGGTCCGGCCGGTTGAGCGCCCGGCACAGCCGCGTGCCGTTGACGTATTCGGCCGGCAGCTTGCCGGTGGAGGCCCGGCACTCGGCCGGTCCGCGCGCGGCGGCGCTCTCCTGTTCGTTCTGCGCCAGGTACCAGAACCCTCCCGCCAGGACCGCACCCAGGACGAGCGCGGCCGTCACCTGCGCGCCCGCTCTCGGGCCCGCGGCCTCTGCCGACACCTGCTCCGTCATGTTTCCCCCCTGCTGAGCGCGCCGTTCGCGCGCCGCAGAGCCTAACTCGCGAGTAGGACAACGCACGGACAGGTCTTCGACGAGCCGCGCCCACGGCGGCCGGGCCACGACCCACAGCACCCCGGCCAAGCGCACGACAGAGGGTGCCGCCCCCGGAATCCGGGGACGGCACCCTCTGTCAGGTGTCACTCAGGACGGTCAGCTGCAACCGCTGGTCGAGCCGCAGCCCTCGCAGATGTAGCAGGAGCCGGCGCGCTGCATCTTCGTGCCGCACGAGAAGCAGAGCGGAGCGTCCGCGCTGATGCCGAGCTGCATCTCGACGAGCTCCGCGGAGGTGTGGGCCTGCTTGGGGGCCGGGACCTCGGCCTTCGCCGGGGCGGCGACGGCCTTCAGCTCCTGGGTGCGGGGCGCCGACTGGGCCAGGCCCTCGACGTCGACCTCGACATCGTCGACGGACTGCTCGTACGAGCCGGTCTCCAGGTGCCGCTGGCGCTCCTCTGCGGAGTGGATGCCGAGGGCGGAGCGGGTCTCGAAGGGCAGGAAGTCGAGCGCCAGGCGTCGGAAGATGTAGTCGACGATCGACTGCGCCATCCGCACGTCCGGGTCGTCCGTCATACCGGCCGGCTCGAAGCGCATGTTGGTGAACTTCGAGACGTAGGTCTCCAGCGGCACGCCGTACTGGAGGCCCACGGAAACGGCGATGGAGAAGGCGTCCATCATGCCCGCGAGGGTCGAGCCCTGCTTCGACATCTTCAGGAAGACCTCGCCGAGACCGTCGTCCGGGTAGGAGTTGGCGGTCATGTAGCCCTCGGCGCCACCGACGGTGAAGGAGGTGGTGATCCCCGGGCGGCCCTTCGGGAGGCGCTTGCGGACCGGGCGGTACTCGACGACCTTCTCGACGGCCTCGCGGATCGTCGCCTCGGTCTTCGCGGTCACCTCGGTCTTCTCGTCCTCCTTCTTCTTGGCGGAGAGCGGCTGGCCGACCTTGCAGTTGTCGCGGTAGATGGCGAGCGCCTTGACGCCCATCTTCCAGGCCTCGAAGTAGATCTCCTCGACCTCCTCGACGGTCGCCGTCTCCGGCATGTTGACCGTCTTGGACAGGGCGCCCGAGATCCAGGGCTGGATGGCGGCCATCATGCGGACGTGGCCCATCGCGGAGATGGAACGCTCGCCCATGGCGCAGTCGAAGACCTCGTAGTGCTCGGTCTTCAGGCCGGGAGCGTCGATCACGTTGCCGTGCTCGGCGATGTGGGCGACGATCGCCTCGATCTGCTCCTCCTGGTAACCCAGGCGGCGCAGAGCCTGCGGGACGGTGCCGTTGACGATCTGCATCGAGCCGCCGCCGACCAGCTTCTTGAACTTGACCAGGGCGAGGTCGGGCTCGAGGCCGGTGGTGTCGCAGGACATCGCGAGACCGATGGTGCCGGTCGGGGCGATGACCGAGGCCTGGGAGTTGCGGAAGCCGTTCTTGGCGCCGAGGCGGATCACGTCCTGCCAGGCCTCCGTGGCGGCGGCCCAGATCGGCGTGTCCAGGTCGTCCATGCGGACGGCCTTCTCGTTGGCGTCGGCGTGCTGCTTCATGACGCGCTGGTGCGGCTCGGCGTTGCGGGCGTAGCCGTCGTACGCGCCGACGACCGCGGCGAGCTCGGCGGAGCGCTTGTACGAGGTGCCGGTCATCAGGGAGGTGATGGCACCGGCCAGGGCGCGGCCGCCGTCGGAGTCGTACGCGTGGCCGGTCGCCATCAGGAGGGCGCCGAGGTTGGCGTAGCCGATGCCGAGCTGGCGGAAGGCGCGGGTGTTCTCGCCGATCTTCTGGGTGGGGAAGTCGGCGAAGCAGATGGAGATGTCCATCGCGGTGATGACGAGCTCGACGACCTTGGCGAAGCGCTCGACGTCGAAGGACTGGTTGCCCTTGCCGTCGTCCTTGAGGAACTTCATCAGGTTCAGCGAGGCGAGGTTGCAGGACGTGTTGTCCAGGTGCATGTACTCGCTGCACGGGTTCGAGCCGTTGATGCGGCCGGACTCGGGGCAGGTGTGCCAGTGGTTGATCGTGTCGTCGTACTGGATGCCCGGGTCGGCGCAGGCCCACGCGGCCTCGGCCATCTTGCGGAAGAGCGCCTTGGCGTCGACCTCCTCGATGACCTCGCCGGTCATGCGGGCACGCAGGCCGAACTTCCCGCCGGACTCGACGGCCTTCATGAACTCGTCGTTCACGCGGACGGAGTTGTTGGCGTTCTGGTACTGGACGGACGTGATGTCGTCGCCGCCCAGGTCCATGTCGAAGCCCGCGTCACGGAGGGCGCGGATCTTCTCCTCCTCCTTGACCTTGGTCTCGATGAAGTCCTCGATGTCGGGGTGGTCGACGTCGAGGATGACCATCTTGGCGGCGCGGCGGGTGGCACCGCCCGACTTGATCGTTCCTGCGGAGGCGTCGGCACCGCGCATGAAGGAGACCGGGCCGGAGGCGTTGCCGCCGGAGGAGAGCAGCTCCTTGGAGGAGCGGATGCGGGAGAGGTTCAGGCCGGCGCCGGAGCCGCCCTTGAAGATCATGCCCTCTTCCTTGTACCAGTCGAGGATCGACTCCATGGAGTCGTCGACGGCCAGGATGAAGCAGGCGGAGACCTGCTGGGGCTGCGGCGTGCCGACGTTGAACCACACCGGGGAGTTGAAGCTGAAGATCTGGTGCAGGAGGGCATAGGCCAGCTCGTGCTCGAAGATCTCGGCGTCGGCGGGCGAGGCGAAGTAGCCGTAGTCCTCGCCGGCCTTCGTGTAGGTCTTCACGATCCGGTCGATCAGCTGCTTGAGACCGGTCTCGCGCTGCGGGGTGCCGACGGCCCCGCGGAAGTACTTGCTGGTGACGATGTTGACCGCGTTCACCGACCAGAAGTCGGGGAACTCGACGCCGCGCTGCTCGAAGTTGATCGAGCCGTCGCGCCAGTTGGTCATGACGACGTCACGACGCTCCCACGTCACCTCGTCGTACGGATGCACGCCGGGGGTGGTGTGGATGCGTTCGATTCGCAGGCCCTTGCTCGCCGCCTTGGCTCCCTTGGCGCGGGAACCACGTGCCGGACCGCTCGCCGTCTCTGTCATGCCGCCTCCCATATACGGGCAAAACACCCTGGAGCGCCCGGAAAATTCCAGGGCTCCGTTTTCTGTACTGCTGTCTGTAGTGCTCTTGCCGCGAACGTCTCAGGGAGCGCTCGGGGCAGGTCTTGTGGGGCCGCGTGGCGGCCGGTCGCCGGACCTCGACGGGTCCGGCCCGCCGGTCTACTCGGCGGCGGTGGCGGGAACGGGGACCCCGGGGGTCACTCCGGTCCCGCCGTCCTCAGCGGGAGGCCGCTCGCGGAGCTCCGCGATGGCGGCCTCGAAGTCTTCGAGGCTGTCGAAGGCCTTGTAAACGGACGCGAAGCGCAGGTACGCGACGAGGTCGAGTTCCTGCAGCGGGCCGAGGATGGCCAGACCCACGTCGTGGGTGGTCAGCTCGGCGCTCCCGGTGGCGCGCACCGCCTCCTCGACCCGCTGGCCGAGCTTGGCGAGGGCGTCCTCGGTGACGGGCCTTCCCTGGCACGCCTTGCGCACGCCGGAGATGACCTTGGTACGGCTGAAGGGTTCGGTGACCCCGGACCGCTTGACCACCATGAGCGAACACGTCTCCACCGTCGTGAAACGACGGGAGCAGTCGGGGCACTGGCGGCGGCGGCGGATCGACGTCCCGTCGTCGGTCGTACGACTGTCGACGACGCGGCTGTCGGGGTGCCTGCAGAAGGGGCAGTGCATTGGTTCCGACCCTCCCTCACGGCACGACTGAATAGCCCCGCCCGGCCGGTGAGGGCCCTGCGAAGCGACCACCAGCATAGGCGATCCGAGCTGCCCCGGCCGACCGGGGACCACTACTTGTGGGTGGCTGATGCCATACAACCACTAGATCTTGGGTTGGTCGGCATTTCCGGCACCACGCGCGTGTCGCACGTACGGCGGGTCCGCGAGGCGTCCTCGACCGGCCACGAGGGTACGGGAAGGGCGCGGCGACGCGGATCCCGGGGTGGCCGGTGCAAGACTGGGAGGGCACCCTCGGCGAGCACCCGCCCGAGCGCGCTCCACGGGACGGGCTCCCGGCCCGTCTCCGCCGGACCGGTGGTGAAGGTTACCGTAATGACCGATTTGAGAAGGAACCCGGGGTCTGCGTATACACCCGCCTGCGCACCCACGTAAGGCGAACTGCGAATTTTCACTCGAACGTGTGTTTGGCGCAACCTTTCGAAAGCCACTACCGTTGTGCCAGCCAGGGAGAACATTCGAGAGGGGCCGACGACGTGACCACCACCGCAGACAGTGCCACCATCACTGCCCAGGGCCGCGCCCAGGGCCGACTCGAGCCGGTGCATGCGATGAATGACGCCGCCATGAGCGGGGAGGAGCCCGGCCGGCCCGCGCGCTCGCTCCCCGGACGACCTCCAGGCATCCGGGCCGACAGCTCCGGCCTCACCGACCGGCAGCGTCGGGTCATCGAGGTCATCCGCGACTCGGTGCAGCGCCGGGGCTACCCGCCGTCGATGCGCGAGATCGGCCAGGCCGTGGGCCTCTCCAGCACCTCCTCCGTGGCACACCAGCTCATGGCCCTCGAGCGCAAGGGCTTCCTGCGCCGCGACCCGCACCGGCCCCGGGCGTACGAGGTCCGCGGCTCGGACCAGCCCAGCACGCAGCCGACCGACACCACCGGCAAGCCCGCCGCCTCCTACGTCCCCCTGGTCGGCCGGATCGCGGCAGGTGGCCCCATCCTGGCCGAGGAGTCCGTCGAGGACGTCTTCCCGCTGCCCCGACAGCTCGTCGGTGACGGCGAGCTGTTCGTCCTCAAGGTGGTCGGCGACTCCATGATCGAGGCAGCGATCTGCGACGGCGACTGGGTCACGGTCCGCCGCCAGCCCGTCGCCGAGAACGGTGACATCGTGGCCGCCATGCTCGACGGCGAGGCCACCGTCAAGCGCTTCAAGCGCGAGGACGGGCACGTCTGGCTGCTCCCCCACAACTCGGCGTACCAGCCGATCCCCGGCGACGAGGCCACCATCCTCGGCAAGGTCGTCGCCGTGCTGCGACGGGTGTGACCCCACCTCGTCGGCCCTGAACCGGGCCCCGGGACCCACTGCGCCGGTCCCGGGGCCCTGCCGTGCGCCTGGGGCCCCGGAACCGCGCTCTCGCTATGCCTCCGCGGCCTTGGCCACCGCGTCGATGGCCGCCAGCGACTTCCGCACCTGGTTGCGATCGGTCGTGAACCAGAAGTCCGGCAGCGAGGCCTTCAGATAGCTGCCGTACCGGGCCGTCGCGAGACGCGGATCCAGCACCGCGACCACACCCCGGTCGCCCGTCGCCCGTACGAGACGGCCGGCGCCCTGCGCCATCAGCAGCGCCGCGTGGGTCGCCGCCACCGCCATGAAACCGTTGCCCCCCGCGTCCTCGACGGCCTTCTGGCGCGCGCTCATCAGCGGGTCGTCCGGGCGCGGGAACGGGATCTTGTCCATGACGACCAACTGACAGCTCGGCCCCGGGACGTCCACGCCCTGCCACAGGGACAGCGTGCCGAAGAGACAGGTCTTCGGGTCGGCGGCGAAGTTCTTGATCAGCTCGCCGAGGGTGTCCTCGCCCTGGAGCAGGATCGGCAGCTCGGGAATCCTCGTACGCAGCTCCTCGGCCGCCTGCTGGGCCGCGCGCATAGAGGAGAACAGACCGAGCGTCCGTCCGCCGGCGGCCTGCATCAGCTCCGTCAGCTCGTCGAGCATGTCCCCGCGCTCACCGTCCCGCGCGGGCCGGTTCAGGTGCTTGGCGACGTAGAGGATGCCCTGCTTCGGATAGTCGAAGGGCGAGCCGACGTCGATGCCCTTCCAGACCGGCACGTCCTCGCCCTGGGTGCCCTCGGGGGCCAGGCCCAGCGAGGCACCCACCCCGTTGAAGTCGCCGCCCAGCTTGAGGGTGGCCGAGGTCAGCACCACCGAACGGTCCGCGAACAGCTTCTCCCGCAGCAGGCCCGAGACGCTCAACGGCGCGACCCGCAGCGAGGCGCCGAAGCGGTCGTGCCGCTCGTACCAGACGACGTCGTACTCCGAGCCCTGGGTGATCCGCTCCGCGACGCCGTGAACGCTCTCCACGGAGGCGAGGGCCTGCTTGCGGACGGCATCCTCGTCCTGCACCGAGCGGTCGCGGGTGTTGCCGAGGGCCGTGATCACCGCGCGCGAGGCGTCGCGCAGCGCCATCAGCGCGTAGCCGAGGTCCTCCGGGATCTCCTCCAGGCGGCCCGGCAGCGCCAGCTCCATCAACTTCTCGAAGCCCTCGGCGGCGGTCTGCAGCTGGTCGGCGACCTTCTCGTCGACCAGCTTCGCGGAGCGGCGCACCGCCCGGTTCACCTGGCCGGGCGTGAGCTCGCCGGTGGCGACCCCGGTCACCCGGGAGACCAGCTCATGGGCCTCGTCGACGATCAGCACCTCGTGCTGCGGCAGCACCGGCGCGCCCTCGATCGCGTCGATGGCGAGCAGCGCGTGGTTGGTGACGACGACCTCGGCGAGCTTGGCGCGCTCACGGGCCGCCTCCGCGAAGCACTCCGCCCCGTACGCGCACTTGCTCGCGCCGAGGCACTCCCGCGAGGAGACCGACACCTGGCCCCACGCCCGGTCGGACACGCCCGGCGTGAGGTCGTCGCGGTCACCGGTCTCGGTCTCGTCCGACCAGTCTCGCAGCCGCAGCAGGTCCTGGCCGAGCTTGCTGGTGGGGGCGGCCGCCTCGAAGGGGTCGAAGAGGCCTTCCTCCTCGTCCTGCGGAACGCCTTCGTGGAGGCGGTGCAGGCACAGATAGTTCGACCGGCCCTTGAGCATGGCGAACTCGGGACGGCGCCGCAGCTGCGGGTGCAGCGCGTCGACCGTCCGCGGCAGGTCGCGCTCGACGAGCTGGCGCTGGAGCGCCAGCGTCGCCGTCGCGACCACCACCCGCTCGCCCTGCGCGAGGGCCGGCACGAGATAGCCGAGGGACTTACCGGTGCCGGTGCCGGCCTGGACGAGGAGGTGGGAACCGTCGTCGATGGCCTCGGCCACGGCCTCAGCCATGGTGACCTGGCCGGGGCGCTCCACACCGCCGACGGCGGTCACGGCGGCGTGGAGGAGATCGGGGAGGGATGGCTTCGTCATAGCCCTTCCACCCTACGGGGCACCACCGACAGCCGGGCCCGCCCCGGCGGTCACGCGAGCGGATTCGGGACGGTGCCGTGGACGGCGGCGTGGGGCCGCTCGGGGCGGTCACGGTAGCCGTCCAGGTGGAGGCGGTTGCGGTTGAGGCAGAGCCGCTCGATCCGGGGCACCAGGAGATCGAAGAGCTCGAACCGTTCCTTCAGCTCCGGGAAGCGGGCCTGGTGGCGCAGGATCTCCGCGCGCACCAGAGTCCAGAACTCCTCCTCCGTCACGTCGAGTTGCTCCTCGCACAGCGGCGCCAGGTAGCGGAAGACGCCCACGAATAGGCCCGAATGGATGAACTGGGTGAGGAAGTCGGGTTCCTCCGTGAGCAGCACGGCCCGGACGTCGTCCGGCATCGTGCCGTGCTCGGGAAGCGGCACGGCGCTGACGTTCACGTCGTCCACGAAGTCCTTGATCGCCAGCCGGACGGGCACGTCCTGCTCGTCGTAGACGACGATGGCGTTCTCGCCGTGCGGGGAGAACACCGTGCCGTACTGGTACAGGAAGTGCAGCAGCGGCGGCAGCAGGGCGGCGAAGAGGCGCTGGAGCCAGGACCGGGGCGCGATGCCCGAGCGCTCGACGAGCTCGGCGACGAAGGCCCGGCCCCCGGGGTCCGTGTGCAGCAGCGAGGCCAGCGTGCGGGCGCGCTCCCCCGGTGGCAGCCGCAGCGGTTCGCGCCAGATCGCGCCGAGGAGTTCCTTGTACTGGTACGGCACCTCCGGCAGCCGGTCGTAGAGCGGGTGCTCCACGGTGACGGAGGCGACCTCACCGAGGAGGATCACGCCGCATTCGTCGCGCAGGAAGGGGTCGGCGTCGCGCAGGCCGTGGACCCAGGAGGTCACGGCGGGGGCGGCGAGGGTCCGCTCGGTGGGCAGGCCGCGCCAGACGAGGGTGTTGAGGACGGAGAGCGGCAGCTTGACGGTGTGCCGGTCGGGCCGGCTGGTGTTCAGGAAGGTACGGATGGACTGCTGCGGCAGCCGGAGGTCGCCGTCGGCGGGCAGCGGAACCACGGCCCCGGAGGCGATCGCGGGAGCGAAGAGCGGGAGCAGGACCTCGTCCCACTGCCAGGGGTGGACGGGCAGCAGGAGGTAGCCGTCCGGGTCCAGGCCGCGGGCTCGCAGGGCGTGGTGGAAGGTCTCGCGGACCTCGGGGTCGAGCTCCCGGTCGTAGAGGAGGTCGGGGGTGTCGAGGCCGGGGACGCCGCGGTAGGCGGCCATGCGGCTGCTGACGGCGATCCACGGCAGCCGGGCGGGGCGGCGGGCCTCGGGCGCCCAGTGGGCCGCGTCGGGGGCGGAGAAACCGATCCGGCCCTTGTTGAGGACGAGCCAGGGGTGACCGGTCTGGTGGCCTTCGAGTTCCGCGTAGCCGAGGTCGGCGAGGCGGGCGGCGGGCAGGGCGGTGTGGTCGAGCCGGGTGTCGGCGGCGAGCGTGGTGGTGAGCTCGCGGATGAGGTGGCCGAGGGTGGCGCCGTCGAGGCCGAGGAGCCGGCGGGCGCGGACGAGGAAGTCGAGGGGGTCGGTCGCGGGCGCGCCGTCGAGGGTGAGCGAGGCGGGATCGACGCGCCAGCTGCCGTAGGCGCCGCGGCGGGCGGTGAAGGCGAGCGTGCCGCCGTCGTCGAGGGTGAGGGTGTGGCGGCCGGGGCCGTCGGCCGGCCGGGGTTCGACGATCTCCTCGTACGCGAACTCGGCGACGGCCTTGGCGAGGAGGCGGGCGCCGGCCCTGGTCCAGGCCTCCGGGTTGAGCTCCGGAGGGCTGTGCAGGGCGGGCGGTTCGGACGGTGCGGGTCGTGCGGAGTCGTGGGGTGCAGGGGACGTCGACACGAGGACTCCTCGGAGTGGGAACCGCTGTGGGTCGAGCGGTGTATGTAAGTCAGAGGGGTGTTCAGAGGACGTGACGCAGGGCCCGGTCGCGGACCATGAGCGCGGCTCGTTTGTCGGGGAGGTCGACTTCCGCGGAGAGGCGGAAGCCGGCGCCGAGGAAGGCTGCCACGGAGGGGGTGTTGCGCAGGTCGGGTTCGGCGAGGACGCGGGTGCAGCGGGGCCGGTGGTCGAGGACGAGGTCGGCGGCGGCCCGGATGAGGGTCGTGCCGACGCCGCGGCCGCGGTCGGCGACGCCGCCGATGAGGAGGTGGATGCCGGTGTCGTGCGGGCGCGCGGGGTAGTGACGGGCGAGCGGGTCGAGATCGGCGCGGTAGATCTCGAAGTAGCTCATGGGCGTGGAGTCGAGCACGCCGAGGCAGGGCACGCTGCGTCCGTCGCCGTCGAGCTGGGCGCGGAGGTGCTCGGCGGTCACGCTCGCGGGGCCCTGGAGGTCCCAGAAGGCCGCCACGGCGGGGTCGTTCATCCAGCGCGTGAGGAGTGGCAGGTCGCGGTCGAGCCGGACCGGGACGAGCCGGAAGCGGCCGACGGGGGTGACGGCCGGCTGCCAGCCGGCCAGGTCGTCGAGGAGGTCGCCCTCGTCGCTCCGGCTCCGCTCGTCCGCGGCGAGCAGAGCGACGAGTTCCTCGGACAGGTGCAGGTCGAGGGTGTCGTCGGGGCTCCGGTCGGCGCCGGGCGGGGTCTCGCTGCCGGGGCGCGCTTCGGTGGGAGGCACGAGGGCGCTCTCCTCTCGGCGGTCGGTGGTGGGCGGGACGGGGTCGGCCGGGGTGGTCCCGGGCGGCGGATCAGTGTCGGAGGGGGTTGGTGACGGTGACGTAGACGGACTGGGTGTCGACCGGGCCGACGAGCTCGTCGAGGCCGTGCAGCCGGGTGAGGAGGTTGGCCTTGCAGCGCAGGGTGGCGGCTTCCAGGAGCCGGTGCGGCAGCGGGGAGCCGAGGCTGGTCGCGCCGGTGAGGAAGCGGCGCAGGGCGGCGAGCAGGACGCGTTCGTCGGCCAGTTGCTGGGAGCCGAAGGCTCCGATGAGGCCGAGGACGTTGTTGATGCCGAGGTAGTAGGCGAAGCGCTCGTCGGTGACCTGGTCGGAGACGAAGGTGTCGCTGGTGCGGCCGATGCCAGGGAGGCGGCTCTCCAGTTCGTCGCGGCGGGACTCGCGGAAGTAGTAGCCCTGGTTGTCGCGGTAGCGGCCGCCGGCGGGCCAGCCCTCGGGGTCGAGGAGGACGAGGGTGTTCTGCTGGTGGGCCTCCAGCGCGACGCCGGCGTGGCCGTCGAGCCACAGCACCGGGCGGACCACGAGGTCGAGGTAGCGCAGGAACCACTCGGTGGCGACGGCGGTGGTGGGGCGACCGGTGCGGGCGGCGAGGCGGAGGACGAGTTCGGCCAGGCGCGAGCGCATCCGTGCGGAGCCGGGCCAGGGGCGCGGGGCGGTGAGCGCGGCCAGGCAGACGGCGTCGTCCCCGGCGGTGAAGGGGTTGTGCCGGATCATCACGTCGAGTCCGGGGACGGGCAGGCCGTCGGCGGTGTCGACGGCGAGCCAGGCCGGGTCGCGGACGATGTCGAAGCTCGGGTGGGCGGCCTGCCACTGGTCGACGAGGCCGGTGCGCAGCAGGCGGTGCACCTCGACGCCGCGGTGGAGTTCCTTGCGCAGGTTCTCGCGGCGGGAGTTGGTGATCCGGACGCCGAGGGAGAGCTTGAGCATGGCCCGGGCGCCGGGGCGGTGCACGGTGCGGACGGAGGAGGTGGGGTGCCAGCGGCCGCCGTGGGGGCCGAGGTCGTGGAGGAGACCGGCGTCGAGGAGGGCGGCGACGGCGGGGCGATGCCGGAGTTCGCGGGCCTGCCAGGGGTGGAGCGGCAGGGCGGCGGTGCCGGCGGGGAGTTCGAGGCCGTCGGCGAGGCCGGCCGTGAGCTGGGCGGCGGCGACCGGGCGGCCCTGTTCGGTCCAGGCGGAGTCGGTGGCGAGGACGGTGTGGTCGACGGCCATCCAGTGGAGCGGGAAGGAGCCGTGCAGTTCGGGCGAGTAGAGCCGGGTCTCGGCCTCGGAGAGTCCTTCGCGGCTCTTGGGCGTGGGGTGCAGCGGGTGGCCGAGGAGCAGCGACTGCTCGGCGCTGAGGAAGAGGTCGGCGTCGGGGGCCGGCCGTGGGTCGCGGCGGCGCTCGGCGATGAAGTCGGCGGTGCGGCGGGCCGAGTCGGCGACGCGGCCGACGAGTTCGGTGGCTTCGGAGCGGCCGGTCTCGCGGCTGAGCAGGGCGGCGAGGGTGACGGCATCGACGGCCGGGGCGGTGGTGGCGAGCCCTTCGAGGACGGGGGCGCCGAAGCGGTGCCAGCCGGTGGGCGACCAGTGGCGGACGGGCACGAGGAGGGCGGTGCCGCTGGCGTCCAGCGGGATGCGCAGGGTGGCGGAGGCGCCCTGCGCGGCCGGCCCGGGTGCGGGGAGGTCCTTCTCCCGTACCCAGCAGCGCAGCAGGTTCTCGACGGTGGCGCTGTCGGCGGCCCGCGCGGGGTCGGGGTCGTCCAGCGGGTCGGGGCCGGTCGCGGCGGACGGGCCGAGTGCGGCGGACGGGCCGAGTGCGGCGACCAGGCCAGGAGAATCGGCCGGGCCGGGAGAATCAGCCGGGCTGGGAGAATCGGCCGGGCCGGGAGAGTCGGCCCGGTGCGGGTCGGTGTGGGGCCCGACGGGGGCTTGGGTGGGAGGTCCGGCGTGGGCTGGTGCAGAGGGCCCGGCGTGAGTGTCGGCGTGGAGGGCGCCGTGGAAGCCGGCGAGGGGGCCGGGGTGAGGGCCGGCGTGGGGACCGCCGGAGGGGCCGGGGTACTGGCGGGGCACCGTGGGTTCGGCGGCGGTCAGGCCGTCGGCGCTGGCGATGGCGCCGGTGGCGATGGCGGCGGTCGGCGGGCCGTCGGTGGGGGCGGTGGCCGTGGCGGTTCCGGTGGTCTCGGCGGAGGCGGGGGTGGGGTTCACGGGGGCTTCCTTGGGAGGGGGGAAGGGGCCGGGCGGAGTCGGTCCGGGTTCAGCGGGGCGGCCCGGACGGGCAGGTCCTGTGGGCCCGTTCGGCCGCGGCCAGGGCGTCGGCGAAGCGGTCGAGGACGGCGGCCGCCTGCTCGTCGGTGAGGGTGAGCGGGGGAAGCAGCCGGACGACGGCGTTGTGCCGGCCACCCAGTTCGACGATGAGACCGCGATCGAGGCACTGGCGCTGGACCTCGCCCGCGAGTTCGGGGTCGGGCGGCGGGGCGAGCTCGTCCGGGCCGGTGTTCTCGGGGTCCGGGTCGACGATTTCGACGCCGAGCATCAGTCCGCGGCCGCGGACGTCGCCGATGCAGGGGTGCGCGGCGGCGAGGCCCTGGAGCTGTCCGAGCATGCGGGCGCCCAGGGTGCCGGCGCGCTCGGCGAGCCCGTTCTCCCGTACGTAGGCGAGGGTGGCGGCACCGGCGGCCATGGCGAGCTGGTTGCCGCGGAAGGTGCCGGCGTGGGCGCCGGGTTCCCAGGCGTCCAGTTCCGAACGGTAGACGACGACGGCGAGCGGGAGGGAGCCGCCGATGGCCTTGGACAGCACCATCACGTCGGGGACGATCCCGCTGTGGTCGACCGCCCAGAAGGCGCCGGTGCGGCCGACGCCGGTCTGGATCTCGTCGGCGATCAGCGGGATGGAGCGGGCCTCGGTGAGTTCCCGCATGCGGCGCAGCCAGCTGTCCGGGGCGGGGATGACGCCGCCCTCGCCCTGGACGGGTTCGAGGATCATCCCGGCGGGCGCGGGGACGCCGCTCTTGGGGTCGTCGAGCACGGTCTCGGTCCAGCGGGCGGCGAGTTCGGCGCCGCGCTCCCCTCCGACGCCGAAGGGGCAGCGGTAGTCGCGCGGGTAGGGCAGCCGGGCGACGCGGACGTCGTCGGCGCCGCCGGAGACGTCGAGGGCGCCGGCGGTCATGCCGTGGTAGGCGCCGCTGAAGGCCAGGACCCCGCGCCGGCCGGTGGCGGTGCGGACGAGTTTGAGGGCGGCCTCCACGGCGTCGGTGCCGGCGGGTCCGCAGAACTGGATGCGGGCGTCGGCGGCGAGCTTCGCGGGCAGGGTGGCGAACAGCTCGGTGACGAAGGCGTCCTTGACCGGGGTGGCGAGGTCCAGGACGTGCAGCGGGGCGCCCGAGTCGAGGACCTTGCGCACGGCCTCCAGGACGACCGGGTGGTTGTGTCCGAGCGCGAGGGTGCCCGCCCCGGAGAGGCAGTCGAGGTAACGGCGGCCGTCGGCGCCCTCGATGGTGACGCCCCTGGCCCGCACGGGGACGATCGGCAGGGAGCGCGCATAGGTGCGCGCGGCCGATTCGCGCTGCGCCTGGCGGCGCAGGATGCCCTCGTGGGCGCCCCCCTCGCCGGTCGCGCGGGCGTCCTCACGGACCCGCGCGCCCGGTGGTACGGCCGGAGCTGGTTCGGTCACGGCCACGGCTCGTCGTCCTCCCGCTGTAACGGTTGCGTTGCACATCGGTACGTTGCAGGGCCGCCCGGAAGGGCGTCCTGAAAGCTGCCGCTGTGTCCCCCGTACGTACCAACGACGGGGCCTGCCGGGGATCACGGCCGGGAGCCAAGTTCCTTGGCGTGTCCCGGATCACGGCACGGCAACGGCTGGTCGGGGGCCGGAACCGCGGACCTGCGTCGTACCGTCCCCTCCGGCACCGGCATAGTGGGGGCTTCATGTGGCGTGGGTGTCCACGTCACTGCTGTTCACTGATGCACAAGTTGACGTAGTCCCAGGGGGATCACGAGATGCGATCGATTCGTCCGCTGCTGGCCGCAGCGTCCGCCGTCGCGGCGCTGACGCTGACGGCGACTGCCTGCGGTCCGACCGAGGACAACGCGGGGGGTGACAAGCCCAGCGCCGCGACGCCGTCGACCGGCGACAAGATCACGATTCCGGACGACCTGAAGGACCGTCTGAAGGAGCACGGGATCGATGTCGACAAGTGGCGGGACGGCGAGTGGAAGAACTGGGACCGGGACAAGTGGCTGCGTGAGGCGAAGGACTTCGTCAACCCGATCATCGAGGACCTCTGGGACCCGGACCGGATGCGGGACGCCGAGCGTCCCGACAAGCCGGTCGAGGAGGAGGACATCTCGGGCGACAAGGGCGTGACCGACCCGACGCCGGCCGCGGTGCCCGCCAAGGCCGTGCAGCCGCCGTACCACTCGACCTCGCCGGCCTCCGGCAAGGTCTTCTTCGACGGTCCCGAGGGCTCGATGGTCTGCTCGGCGACGGTCGTGCAGGACCCGGCGCACCCGGGCAAGTCCAACATGGTCTGGACGGCCGGGCACTGTGTGCACGCGGGCAAGAAGGGCGGCTGGTACCGCAACATCGCCTTCGTGCCGTCGTACAACGACAAGGGCCGGCCGACCGCCGCTCTGGAGAACGCGACCCGCGAGGAGATCGCTCCGTACGGCGTGTGGTGGAGCGACTGGGCGCAGACCTCGCAGCAGTGGATCGACGAGGGCGGCCAGACCGGCGGCAAGGGTGCCCCGTACGACTTCGCGGTGCTGCACGTGACGCCGGAGAAGGGCTCCACGGGCAAGTCGCTGGAGGAGACGGTCGGTTCGGCGCTCCCGGTCGAGTTCAACGCCCCGGCGGTGCCGAAGATCGCGAGCATGACGGCGACCGGTTACCCGGCGGGCAAGCCGTTCGACGGCCAGAAGATGTTCCAGTGCTCGGACAGGCCGGGCCGTCTTTCGGTGAAGGCCGAGCAGCCGACGATGTACCGGATCGGCTGCACCATGACCGGCGGTTCGTCGGGTGGCGGCTGGGTGGCCACGGGCCAGGACGGCAAGCCGGCGCTGGTGTCGAACACCTCGATCGGCCCGGTGACGGCGGGCTGGCTGGCTGGTCCCCGGCTCGGCGCCGAGGCGAAGTCCCTCTACGAGGGCGTGAGCAAGAAGTACGCGAACCAGTAGTTCGCGAACCAGAAGTACGCGAATCGACGGATCGCCTCGGCGGTTCGGGCGGGACCCGTGCGGTCCCGCCCGAACGGGCCGTGCATACTGTGCACTTGCAAGTGACGCGTCCATGGCAATGCCACACGGGGCGGCCAGCGCAGGCCACCCGTCCGCAGGACGTGCGAACACCCCAGGGGGACACCACTTCATGCGTTCCATACGACTCCTGCCCGCCGTGTCCGGCGTGGCGGCGGCGCTCGCTCTCGCGCTGACCGCCACCGCCTGCGGCCCCACGGAGGACCAGTCGGCGGACAAGCCCGCCGGCACCACCGCCAGCGCCACCGCGAGCCCCGCCGACGGCGGCTCCGGCACCGGCGTCTCCGACCTGTCGAAGGGCTTCGCCGACAAGCTGAAGAAGCACGGCGTCGACGTCGACAAGTGGAAGAGCGGCGAGTGGAAGAACTGGGACCAGGCGACCTGGCTCCGTGAGGCCGAGGACTTCGTCAACCCGGTGATCGACGGGCTCTGGAACACCGAGCGGATGCAGTCCGCGAAGAGCCCCGACCAGACCATCGAGACGCAGGCGACCAGCGGGGGCAGCGATCCCACGCCGCGACCGGTGACCGCGCAGCGCGAGAAGACGCCGTACCACCGCAACGCGGCTCCGGTCGGCAAGATCTTCTTCGACGCGCCCGAGGGCCACATGGCCTGCTCCGGCACGATCGTGAAGGACCCCCGCCACCCCGGGAAGTCCAACCTGGTGTGGACCGCCGGGCACTGCGTGCACGCGGGCAAGCGCGGTGGCTGGTACCGCAACATCATGTTCGCGCCGGCCTTCAACGACAAGGGCAAGACGCCCGGCGCCCTGCGCAACGCGCAGCCGCACGAGGTCTACCCCTACGGCCAGTACTGGGCCGACTGGGCCGTGACCTCCGGCGAGTGGATCCAGGGCGGCGGCACCAACCAGGCCTGGCCGTACGACTACGCCGTGCTGCACGTCCAGCCGCAGAAGGGCCGCAAGTCCCTGGAGGAGACGGTGGGCGTGGCCCTGCCGGTCGACTTCTCCGCCCCGCAGCCCGCGCAGGCCGGCACCGTCGGCGCCTGGGGCTACCCGGGAGCCGCTCCGTACAACGGCGTGATCATGCACAAGTGCCTGGACCGCGCCACCCGGATGACCACGGCCCCGGCCCCCCCCGTCATGTACCGGATCGGCTGCACGATGACCGCCGGTTCGTCGGGCGGCGGCTGGTTCCGCGTGCTGCCCAACGGCAAGACGGCACTGGTGTCGAACACCTCGATCGGCCCGGCCGGCAGCAACGGCTGGCTGGCCGGACCGCAGCTGGGCAGGGGCGCGAAGGCGGCCCACGAGATGATCAGCAAGAAGTTCGCCTGACCAGGTCGTAGACACGACGAAGGCGCCGGCCGTCTCCCTCGCGGGAGGCGGCCGGCGCCCTTTCGTCGTGCGTCGTGCCGACGCGTCAGTGCGCGGCCGGAACGTACGGCGCGAGCAGCGCCGCCAGCTCCTCGTGCACCCGGGCCTTGAGCAGCGTGCCCTCCGGGGTGTGCTCCTCGGAGATCACCTCGCCCTCGGCGTGCACCCGCGAGACGAGCCCGCCCTGCGTGTACGGCACGAGGACCTCGAGCTCGACCTTCGGCCGCGGCAGCTCGGCGTCGATCAGGCCGAGCAGCTCCTCGATGCCCGCGCCCGAGCGGGCGGAGACGGCGATGGAACGCTTCTCGATCCGCAGCAGACGCTGGAGCACCAGCGGGTCCGCCGCGTCCGCCTTGTTGATCACGACGATCTCCGGCACGTCGAGCGCGCCGACGTCGCGGATCACCTCGCGCACCGCTGCCAGCTGCTCCTCCGGAGCCGGGTGCGAGCCGTCGACCACGTGCAGGATGAGATCGGAGTCGCCGACCTCCTCCATGGTGGAGCGGAACGCCTCGACCAGGTGGTGGGGCAGGTGCCGGACGAAGCCGACGGTGTCGGCCAGGGTGTAGACCCGGCCGGTGGGCGTCTCGGCCCGTCGCACGGTGGGGTCGAGGGTGGCGAACAGCGCGTTCTCCACCAGCACGCCCGCGCCGGTGAGGCGGTTGAGCAGGGACGACTTGCCGGCGTTGGTGTATCCGGCGATGGCGACCGACGGCACCTTGTTACGGCGCCGCTCCTGCCGCTTGATGTCGCGGCCGGTCTTCATTTCCGCGATCTCCCGGCGCATCTTCGCCATCTTCTCGCGGATGCGGCGCCGGTCGGTCTCGATCTTGGTCTCACCGGGACCACGGGTGGCCATGCCGCCACCGCCGCCGCCACCCATCTGACGGGACAGCGACTGACCCCAGCCACGCAGTCGCGGCAGCATGTACTGCATCTGCGCGAGGGCGACCTGCGCCTTGCCCTCTCGGGACTTGGCGTGCTGGGCGAAGATGTCGAGGATGAGGGCGGTCCGGTCGACCACCTTCACCTTGACGACGTCCTCGAGGGCGATGAGCTGGCCGGGGCTGAGCTCACCGTCGCAGACGACGGTGTCGGCACCGGTCTCGAGGACGATGTCCCGGAGCTCCTGCGCCTTGCCCGATCCGATGAACGTCGCCGGGTCCGGCTTGTCGCGGCGCTGGATCACGCCGTCGAGCACGAGGGCACCCGCCGTCTCGGCGAGGGCCGCGAGCTCCGCGAGGGAGTTCTCCGCGTCCTGCACCGTCCCCGAGGTCCACACACCGACCAGCACGACGCGCTCGAGGCGCAGCTGGCGGTACTCGACCTCGGTGACGTCCTCGAGCTCGGTGGAGAGGCCGGCGACGCGGCGGAGGGCCGCGCGCTCGGAGCGGTCGAACTGGTCGCCGTCCCGCTCTCCGTCGATCTCTTGGCTCCAGGCGACGTCCTCTTCCATCAGGGCATCGGCCCGAAGGCTCTCGGTGCGGCCGGTCTCCGCGAAGCGCTGCTTGTCCTGGGAAGAAGATGAAGAGGAGGTCATTTGATCCTTACGTCGAAGAGAAATCCGTTACGGCAGTCACAACGCGTGACACCCGGGAAGAATTCCCGCCGCCCGGCCGCGCCGCCGACCTGAAGATGGTGACACGGCCCGACCGGGCCCGTCATCCCGGTTTCCCCGTCTTCGGCGCCCGGCTGGTCCAGTCCGGGTGCCCGGGCATGGGCGGGGTCTTCGCCGCGTACAGCCAGTCGTCGAAGAAGCGGGTGAGGTCCCGCCCGGAGACCTCTGCGGCCAGGGCCGTGAAGTCGGCGGTCGTGGCGGTGCCGTCCAGGTGCTCGGACACCCAGCGGCGCTCCAGCCGGTCGAAGGCCTCGGTGCCGATCTCGTGGCGCAGTGCGTAGAGCGCCAGGGCGCTGCCGTCGTAGACGACGGGCCGGAAGAGGCTGATCTTCTCGCCGGGCTCCGGCGGCTTCGGGGCGGCGGGCGGGCCGCCGTCCTTGCGCCACTGGTCGGAGGCGGCGTACGCGGCCTTCATACGGCGCTCCAGGGTGGGCCCGCCGTGCTCCTCCGCGTACGTCGCCTCGTACCAGGTGGCGTGCCCCTCGTTGAGCCACAGGTCGGACCAGGTGCGGGGCGAGACGCTGTCGCCGAACCACTGGTGGGCGAGCTCGTGGACCATGATCGAGTCGACGTACCACTTCGGGTAGCCGGGCTCGGTGAACAGGCCGCGCTCGAAGAGCGAGAGGGTCTGGGTCTCCAGCTCGAAGCCGGTGTCGGCGTCGGCGATCAGGACGCCGTAGTTCTCGAAGGGGTACGGGCCGACCCGGCTCTCCATCCACTCCAGGTGGCCGGGCGTGCGCCGCAGCCAGGGTTCGAGCAGCTCCCGGTCGGCGGTGCGCACGACGTCGCGTACGGGCAGGTCGTGCGGGCCCTTGCGGTGCACGACGGCCGACTCGCCGATGGAGACCTGGGCCAGCTCGGTGGCCATGGGGTGGGCGGTGCGGTAGGTCCAGGTGGTGGTGCCGTCCTGCTGCCGCTGCCGGCTCTCGGAGAGTCCGTTGGCGACCGCGGTGAAGCGGTCGGGTGCCGTGATCCGGAAGGTGAAGAACGCCTTGTCGGAGGGGTGGTCGTTGGAGGGGAAGACCCGGTGGGCGGCGTCAGCCTGGTTGGCCATGGCGAGGCCGTCGCCGGTGCGGACCCAGCCGCCGGCGTCGGCGGAGCCCTTCGGGTCGCTGGTGTGGGTGACGGCGATCTCGACCGTCTCGCCCCGCCCGACCGGGCGGGCCGGGGTGATCACCAGGTCCTCGCCGCTGCTCGCCCACTCGGCCGGCTCGCCCTCGACGGTGACGGCGGAGACGGTGCCGTGGGTGAAGTCGAGGTTGATCCGCGGCAGGTCGTCGGTGGCGAGGGCCTGGATCCGGGTGACGCCGGCGAGCGGCTCGGTGTTGCGGCCGGTGTAGGTGAGGCCGATGTCGTACGTCAGCACGTCGTAGCCGGGATTGCCCAGGTGCGGGAAGAGCGGGTCGCCGATGCCGAGCGGAGCCGGGGCCGGCAGGGCGGCGGCGACGAGGCCCGCGGAGAGGGCGACGAGGACGGCGGAACGCAGGGCACGCGCGCGTGGAGACGGATTACGGGGAGCGCGCGGGGCCGGACCGCGGGAGGCGCGGCGAGCCCATGGGGCCGGGTGAGGGGAGGCACGGAGAGCCGGTTCACGGGAGGTGCGGGCGTCGGGGGCGTTGCCGGTGGCGTGCTCGGTGGCGTGTCCGGCGGCGCGGGAGGGGAGCGGCATGGGTTACCGCTACCAGGGCCCGGGCCGCTCCTTCGGGCGGCGCGCGAGCCCGCCACCCGAAGGGGTCAGACCGGGGCCCTCCCAGGGGCGCGGGACCGGCCCGGACGGCTCCTGCAAGCGCCGAGCGGCGGTCAGAGCACGGGTGATGCGGGGTGACGGGCGCGGCGCACGTCGTACACCCCGGGCACGTCCCGCATGGCCCTCATCAGGGCGGGCAGCTGTGCGGCGTCCGGGAGTTGGAGGGTGTACGTGTGGCGGACGCGCTGCTCGCTCGGGGGCTCGACGGTGGCGGAGACGACGGCGACGCCCTCGCCGGCGATGGCCTCGGTGAGGTCGGCGAGCAGCCTGGGCCGGCCGAAGGACTCGGCGACGAGGGTGACCCGGCATTCGGCGGTGTCGCCCCAGTGGACGGTGACCGGGGCCCGGCCGTGCCTCCTCATGGTGTCGGCGGAGGCGCAGCCGGTGCGGTGGACGGTGACGGAGCCGCCGCGGACGACGAAGCCGGTGATCTCGTCGGGCGGTACGGGCGTACAACAGCCGGCCGGGCGTACGGCCGGAGGAGTGGCCCCGGCCGCCGCGCCGGGGAGCTCGGCGCGCAGCCGGGTGCCGGAGCGCCGGTCGGCGGTGACGCTCGCGGGCGGGCGGGGCGCCGCGGCGGGGACCTTGGCGGTCTCGGGATGGGTCTGGAGCCAGCCGGTGATGGCGATCCGCGCGGCGGGCGTACGGGCGTGGTCGAGCCACTGCGGCGAGGGCCCGGAGGTGGCGTCCTGGGCGAGCAGCAGCTGCACGGTGTCGCCGTCGTGGAGGACGGTGCTCAGCGGTGCGAGCCGGCCGTTGACGCGGGCGCCGAGACAGCCGTGGGCGGCCTCGCCGTGGGCGGCGTAGGCGGCGTCGACGCAGGTGGCGCCGAGGGGCAGGCTGATCATGCCGGGGGCGCCGCCGTCCGCGCGGAAGACGGTGATCTCCCGGTCCTGGGCGAGGTCGGCGTGCAGCGAGGTCCAGAAGGTGTCGGGGTCGGGTGTGGACTCCTGCCAGTCCAGGAGCCGGGACAGCCAGCCGGGACGGGTGGGGTCGACGCGCTCGCCGTCCTCGGCGCCGTCGGTGCCGTCGGGGTTCCCGGCGTACGGGTTGCCGAGGGCGACCACCCCGGCCTCGGCGACCTTGTGCATCCGGTGGGTGCGGATGAGGACTTCGGCGACGGCTCCGTCGGGGGCGGCGACGGCGGTGTGCAGCGACTGGTAGAGGTTGAACTTGGGCGCGGCGATGAAGTCCTTGAACTCGGACATCACCGGCGTGAAGCAGGTGTGGAGTTCACCGAGGACGGCGTAGCAGTCGGCGTCCTCGCCGACCAGGACGAGGAGCCGCCCGAAGTCGCTGCCGCGCAGTTCGCCGCGCTTGAGGCGGACGCGGTGCACGGAGACGAAGTGCCGGGGCCGGACCAGGACTTCGGCGCCGATGCCGGCCTCGCGCAGGACGCCGGACACCTGCTCGGCGATCGCGCCGAGGGCGTCGCCCGCCCCGGAGTTGTCCGCGATGAGGGCGCGGGTGGCCTCGTACTCCTCGGGGTGGAGGATGGCGAAGACCAGGTCCTCCAGCTCGGTCTTGAGCGCCTGGACGCCGAGGCGCTCGGCGAGCGGGATGAGGACGTCACGGGTGACCTTGGCGATGCGTGCCTGTTTCTCGGGGCGCATCACGCCGAGGGTGCGCATGTTGTGCAGCCGGTCGGCGAGTTTGATCGACATGACCCGGACGTCGTTGCCGGTGGCGACGAGCATCTTGCGGAAGGTCTCGGGCTCGGCCGCGGCGCCGTAGTCGACCTTCTCCAGCTTGGTGACGCCGTCGACGAGGTACGCGACCTCGTCGCCGAACCCGTGGCGCACCTGGTCGAGCGTCACGTCGGTGTCCTCGACGGTGTCGTGGAGCAGCGCGGCGGTCAACGTGGTGGTCTCGGCGCCGAGTTCGGCGAGGATCAGGGTCACCGCGAGCGGGTGGGTGATGTACGGCTCGCCGCTCTTGCGGAACTGGCCGCGGTGGGAGGACTCGGCGAGTACGTACGCGTGGCGCAGCACGGCCAGGTCGGCGTCGGGGTGGTGGGCGCGGTGGGCCTCGGCGACGTGTCCGATGGCGTCGGGCAGCCGGTCCCGGGCGGCGGGCCCGGCGGTCGCGCCGAGCAGGGCGGCCCGCCCGAGCCTGCGCAGATCGATCCTGGGGCGGCCTCGTCTGCGGCCGGGAGCGTCCGGGCCGGCGGCCTCGGCGTCGCTCACGGGGTTGGTGGCCTCTGCGCTCATGGGCAACCTCCGGCGGCGTCGACCGGCGGAAGGCCGGGCAGGCGTGCCCGGTGGGCCGGTGCTTGATGCTACCGAGCCCACCACGTGGCGCAGTCCCCCTCTCGCCGAGCGTGAACGGGATCACCCATTCGAGGGACGAATCAGTCGTTGACGGTTTCGATTCCCTCGCGTCCGAGGCGCGCGTCGGACGGTGCGCGTCGCGCCTCGGACGGGGCGCGTGAGGTGTCGGACGGGCGGGTCAGGCGTGGACGGGCGCGTCAGTCGTCGTACAGGGCGGGTCAGGCGTGGACGGGCGCGTCAGTCGTCGTACAGGGCGGGTCAGGCGTCGAGCCAGGACGGCTCGACGGTGCCCTCGGCGACGATCACCGCGGGGCCGGTCATCTCGATCTCGCCGTCGGGGTGCTCGGTGATCACGAGGGTCCCGCCGAGGACGTCGACGGTGTACGTGACGGGCGTGCCGGTCACGGCCGGGTCGGCGCCGTCACGGCGGGCGGTGGCGACGGCGACGGCGCACGCGCCGGTGCCGCAGGAACGGGTCTCGGCGGCGCCGCGCTCGTGGACCCGCATGGCGACGTGGCGCGGACCGCGGTCGGCGACGAACTCGATGTTGACGCCGTCCGGGTAGACCGCGGCCGGCTCGTACGGCGGCTCGTCGTAGAGGTTGCCCGCGTGGTCGAGGGACTCGACGAAGGCGACCGCGTGCGGATTCCCCATGTTCACGTTGCGGGCGGGCCAGCTGCGGCCGTCGACGGTCACCGTGACGCCGGCCTCGGGCAGCACGGCCTTGCCCATGCGGACGGTGACGGAGCCGTCCTTGTCGAGGTGGACGCGCTTGATCCCGCCGCGGGTGGCGACGGCGACCTCGCCCGCGGTGACGTGTCCGGCGTGCTGGAGGTAGCGCGCGAAGACCCGGACGCCGTTGCCGCACATCTCGGCGACGGAGCCGTCCGCGTTGCGGTAGTCCATGAACCACTCGGCCTCGTCGGCCATCGGCTTCGCCTCGGGGTGGGCGGCGCTGCGCACGACGTGCAGCACGCCGTCGCCGCCGATGCCCGCCCGCCGGTCGCACAGCCGGGCGACGACCGCCGGAGGCAGGTCGACGGCGTTCTCCGGGTCCGGGACGATCACGAAGTCGTTCTCGGTGCCGTGTCCCTTGAGGAAGGCGAGGGGCGAGGTCTTCTGCGCGTTGCTCACGCGATCAACTGTACGGGGCGGGCCCGACGAGGGCGGCTGCGGTCCAGGAAGCGGTACGGGCGCGGTACGGGCGCGGCCGCCGGACCCGCGCGGGGGCGAGAGGCCCTCCAGGGCCGGGGCGCCTTCCAGGGCCGGGACACCCCTCAGGACAGAGAAGCCCTCCAGGGCCGGGGCGCCTCACAAGGCCGGAGCGCCCCTCAGGACAGAGACCCTCCAGAGCCGGGCGCCTTCCAGGGCCGGAGCGCCCTCCAGGGCAGAGAGACCCCCAGGGCCGGGACGCCTTCGAAGGACACCCCTGCGGGCCGGGCACCGCTCAGCGCAGGCGGGCGACGCGCCAGACCGCGAGGGCGACCAGGACGGCACTGAAGATCACGTACAGCGCGAGGGCGCGCCAGTTCGGGCGCTCGCCGGAGCCGCGGACGGGCAGGCCCGGCCAGGTGTAGCCGACCCGGCGGGCGGCCATCATGCCCCAGCCCGCCGCACAGCAGCTGATCAGCAGGCCCAGCATGGCGACGACGGCGCCGCCGTCGCCCGAGCCGAAGGCGAGCGGGAACGCGAACATCAGGGAGCCGACGGCGGCGAGCGCGACGATCGGGGCGAGCTGCCAGATCCTCAGACGGCGCTGCGGGCGCAGTTCCACCTCGACTTCCGCCGCGTCCACCTCGACGGCGCTGCCCTCCGCCTCGTCCGGGCCGTCCGGCGTCAGACCGGGCGCCCCACCGGGGACTTCACCCCGGACGGCGGCCTGCTGCTCGGTGTCGCGAGGGCCGGCCTCCATCGCCACGCGCCCTCCCAACTCGGACTCCACTTGGTCGATCGATGCTCGATGATGGCACGCCGCACACCCCCGGAATGACGGGCATGACGTCCCGATGCCATCACGTGATCAGGCTGTAACCGCTCGTTCGACCAACGTCAGCGCCCGCCCCGCGAGTTCCCCGCGGTCCTCGGCGGCGCCGCTGAGCCAGTGCACCCGGGGATCGCGCCGGAACCAGGAGTCCTGGCGGCGCGCGAAGCGCTTGGTGGCGCGGATCGTCTCGGCACGCGCCTCGTCCTCGGTGCACTCCCCGGCGAGCGCCGCGAGCACCTGCTGGTAGCCGAGCGCGCGGGCCGCCGTGCGCCCCTCGCGCAGGCCGCGCGCCTCCAGGGCGCGCACCTCGTCGACGAGACCGGCCTCCCACATGCGGTCCACGCGGGTGGCAATGCGCGCGTCGAGCTCGGGGCGGGCGACGTCGACGCCGATCTGCACGGTGTCGTAGACGGAGTCGTGGCCCGGGAGGTTGGCCGTGAACGGCTTGCCGGTGATCTCGATGACCTCCAGGGCGCGGACGATGCGCCGGCCGTTGCTGGGCAGGATCGCCCGGCCGGCCTCGGGGTCGGCGGCGGCGAGCCGGGCGTGCAGCACGCCCGAGCCGCGCTCCTCCAGCTCGGCCTCCAGGCGGGCCCGGAGCTCGGGGTCGGTGCCGGGGAACTCCATGACGTCCAGGGCGCCGCGTACGTACAGCCCGGATCCGCCGACCAGGATCGGGGTGCGGCCCTCGGCGAGGAGCCGGTCGATCTCGGCGCGGGCGAGGCGCTGGTACTCGGCGACGCTGGCGGCCTCGGTCACGTCCCAGATGTCGAGGAGGTGGTGCGGGACGCCGCCGCGCTCCTCCATCGTCAGTTTGGCGGTGCCGATGTCCATCCCCCGGTAGAGCTGCATCGAATCGGCGTTGACGACCTCGCCGCCGAGCTGCTGGGCGAGGAACACGCCCAGATCGGACTTTCCGGCCGCTGTGGGACCGACGACGGCGATGACCCGCGAGGCGGGAGCTGCACTTCTCACCGCCCCAGTCTCGCAAACCTCGCGGCGCGTCCCCGAATGAGCTACGTGACGGCTCCCATCCGGCTTCGTTGCCTGTTGCGGAATAAGGACCCTGAGTACGCTAGGGAGCAGATATGGGCGTTTTCGCACTGTTTCGCCGTAAGAGTAAGGAAGAGGTCGAAGAGGTCTCCGAGGCGACGGCCGTGGCGGAGGACGCGACGGAGGACGTGACGGAGGAGCCGCCCGGCGCCGGGACGCCGGAGGCGCCCGAGGCCGTGGAAGCCGTGGACGCGGCGGCTGCCGCGGACCCCGCCGAGTCCGCCGAGTCCGTCGAGTCCGTCGACATCCCGAAGCAGCAGTCGGCGGAGGAGGCCGCGGACAACGAGGCCGGCGAGGGCGCCCGGAAGCAGGCCCTGAAGTAGGCACGAGGAACGCGGAGGGACGGTGACCCCATGGGTCTCCTGGATACGTTGAAGGCCAAGCTCGCCCCGGCCAAGGACAAGGTCTCCCACCTCGCCCAGGAGCACGGGGGGAAGGTCGAGCACGGCCTGGAGAAGGCCGCCAGGAAGGTCGACGAGAAGACCAAGGGCAAGTACAGCGACAAGATCGAGTCCGGCACCGGGAAGGCGAAGCACGCCATCGACCGCCTCGCCCACAAGGACGAGGGCCCGGCCGGCCCCGCCGGTCCGACCCCACCGCCGGCCGCCTGACCCGGTTCACCCTCCTCCACGCGACGGCGGACGGCCGCGGAGCTCGAGCGCCGCGGCCGTCCGCCGTCGTGCGCCGCTGGGGCGTGTCTTCCGGACCTTGCCGGCGTCCCGACGCCCGGCCCGATCCGAAAACAGGCCCTAGCTCCAGGCCGCGACGAAGTAACCGACTCCGTAGGGCGCGTTCTCGTAGAGCAGTCGCCCCGCGAGACCGGCACCCTCGGCGGCGCCCGCGAGCACCTGCCAGGGCGCCCGTCCGGCGGCCTTCAGCTCGTACGCGAGCTCCGCGTCCAGGGCCAGCAGCGCGGCCGGGTCGGCCTCGCCCAGGGCCCGGGCGACGGCCGCGTCGAAGGCCTCGGCGCGCTCGTCCAGGTAGCCGGGTGCCTTGACCGTGCGGCAGGCACTGCCGTCGCCCATCACCAGCAGGGCGACGCGGTCCGCCGACCCGGCGATCTCACGGCCGGCCGCGGCGCAGCGCTCGGCCTCCGACGACTCGCCGACGCCCAGTCCCTCGATCGGTGCGTCCGCCCAGTCGGTGTGCTCCAGGAGCGAGGCCGCGACGGCCAGCGAGGCGGGCAGCGGCCGGTCACCGCCGGGCCCGACGCCGAGCCGTACGGTCAGGTCGACGCCGAACCCCGCGAAGGAGCCGGCCGAACCCGCCGGGTGGACGCCCCGGCCGTCCTCGGCCGCGGGCCCCACGACGACCAGCCGGTCGGGCCGGGACGCGGCGAGCACGCCGAGCGCGTCGGAACACGCCGTGCGCGCGTCGTCGAGCTCGGACGCGGCCCCGGCCGCGACGGCGGGCACGAGGAGCGGAGGGCAGGGACAGACGGCGGCGGCGACAAGCATGATCCGCAGCCTACTGCGGCGGCGCACCGGACGGGCCGGAGGCGCGTCACCGGTGGACCGCCCGCCCCAGGGCGCGGCGCTCCCCCGGATCCAGACCTGCGGCCCGGTCCTACGGCCCCGGTACGGCGACCTCAGCCCTGCGAGCTCACATTCCGGCGGGCCCAGCGGCACCGTGGTCCGGTGGTCCAGGAGTCCGTCGGTCCAGAGTCCGGTGGCTGCGGGATCCGGCGGTGCGCAGTCCGTGGTCCCGGAGTCCGCTGGTCCACCAGTCGGGAGCTCCAGCAGTCCGGGCTCCCGCAGTCCGGTGTTCCAGCAGTCCGAAGCTCCACCAGTCCGAAGCTCCAGCAGTCAGGAGCTCCACCAGTTCGGAGCTCCACCAGCCGGGAGCTCCATCAGTCCGAAGCTCCACCAGTCCGAAGCTCCACCAGTCCGAAGCTCCACCAGTCCGGAGCTCCACCAGCCGGGAGCTCCGCCAGTCCGAAGCTCCAGCAGTCCGGCGGCCCCGTAGGGCCGCCGGGCCGTCAGTGGCTGCCGCAGGCCGGCGCGTCCGCGACCGGGAGGGGCGCCGGGACGCCGATCTTGGGCAGGCCCAGCAGGACGCCCGCAGGCTTCGCTGCCGCGGCGGCGGTGCGCTTCTCCCAGGCGTCGCCCGCGCGAGTGCGGCGGACGGCGGTGGTCGGGCCCTCGGCGAGGAGGTGGTGCGGGGCGGCGTAGGTGATCTCGACGGTCACGACGTCACCCGGGCGCACGTGCTCGTCCGGCTTGGTGAAGTGGACGAGACGGTTGTCGGGGGCGCGGCCGGACAGACGGTGGGTCTCGCCGTCCTTGCGGCCCTCGCCCTCCGCGACCATGACCTCCAGGGTGCGGCCGACCTGCTTCTTGTTCTCCTCCCACGAGATCTCCTCCTGGAGGGCGACCAGACGCTCGTAGCGCGCCTGCACGACCTCCTTCGGGATCTGGCCCTCCATCGTGGCCGCGGGAGTGCCGGGGCGCTTGGAGTACTGGAAGGTGAAGGCGTTCGCGAAGCGGGCCTCGCGCACCACGTGCATGGTCTGCTCGAAGTCCTCCTCGGTCTCGCCGGGGAAGCCCACGATGATGTCGGTGGAGATGGCGGCGTGCGGGATCGCGGCGCGCACCTTCTCGATGATCCCGAGGAAGCGCTCCTGCCGGTACGAGCGGCGCATCGCCTTCAGGACCGTGTCCGAGCCGGACTGCAGCGGCATGTGCAGCTGCGGCATCACGTTCGGAGTCTCGGCCATCGCGGCGATCACGTCGTCCGTGAAGTCGCGCGGGTGCGGCGAAGTGAAGCGGACCCGCTCCAGGCCCTCGATCTCGCCGCAGGCGCGCAGCAGCTTGCTGAAGGCCTCGCGGTCGCCGAGGTCGGAGCCGTACGCGTTGACGTTCTGGCCGAGCAGCGTGATCTCGGAGACGCCCTCGCCGACCAGCGCCTCGATCTCGGCGAGGATGTCGCCGGGACGGCGGTCCTCCTCCTTGCCGCGCAGCGCCGGGACGATGCAGAAGGTACAGGTGTTGTTGCAGCCGACGGAGATCGAGACCCAGGCGGCGTACGCGGACTCGCGTCGGGTCGGCAGCGTCGACGGGAAGGCCTCCAGGGACTCCGCGATCTCGACCTGCGCCTCCTCCTGGACGCGGGCGCGCTCCAGCAGCACCGGCAGCTTGCCGATGTTGTGGGTGCCGAAGACCACGTCGACCCAGGGGGCCCTCTTGACGATGGTGTCGCGGTCCTTCTGCGCCAGACAGCCGCCGACGGCGATCTGCATGCCGGGCCGGGCGGCCTTCTTCGGCGCGAGGTGGCCGAGGTTGCCGTACAGCTTGTTGTCGGCGTTCTCGCGGACCGCGCAGGTGTTGAAGACCACGACGTCGGCCTCGCCGTCGGAGCCCTCGGGGGCACGGACGTAGCCGGCGTCCTCCAGGAGACCGGACAGCCGCTCGGAGTCGTGGACGTTCATCTGGCACCCGTAGGTGCGTACTTCGTAGGTTCGCGTCACGCCCTGCTCGGCCACGGCTCCGGTCCCGTCTTTGCTGCTGGTCACCTGACAAGGGTAAGGGGGGTTGGGGGCTGCCCCGCTACGGCCGACGGCCGCTCGCCTCCAGCACGGCCGTGAGCTGGGCGGCGAGGCCGCCGGCGGCAGGGCGGACGGCTCCCGCGAACGCCGCCGAGCCGACCGTGAAGGCGTCGGCTCCGGCCTCGGCCAGGGCGTGGATCTGGGCGGGAGTGGTCAGCGAGCCCGCGACGACGAGCCGGCCCGTGGTCGCCGCACGGGCGGCGCGGACCAGGTCGAGCGGGTCGGCCTCGGTGGCGCGGTGGGCGAGCAGGTCGACGCCCGCGCAGCCGGCGGCCTCCGCGTGGCGGCAGTCCGCCGCGATACGAGCCGGGGAGCCGGCCAGCCGGGTCGGATGGCCCTGGGGCTCGCCGACGAAGGGCAGGTAGCGGACGGGCGTGCCGGCGAGCAGGGCCAGTGTCTCCTCGATCCAGGTGCCGCCCATCAGCCAGTCGACGCCGAGGTCGACGGCCGCCCGTACGGAGTCGAGGGCCTCGTCGCGACCGGTGGCGACGACCTCCAGGTGGCTGGTGGCGCCGAGCTCCCTGATCTGCTCGTGGAGCCTGCGCAGGGTGGCGCCGTCGACGCCGACGTCTTTGAAGCCGATGTGCGTGATGCCGAGCTCGCGGACGGAGTCGAGGACGTGCAGGCAGTCCGTGACGGTCCGGTCGTCCCGGGTGAGCATGAAGACGAAGTCCATGGGAGTTCCCCTAGGCGTGGGCGGCCAGCTCGGCGGCGTGGCGCAGGGCGGTGAGCAGGCTGGTGTGGTCGGCGGTGCCGGTGCCCGCGAGGTCGAAGGCGGTGCCGTGGTCGACGCTGGTGCGGACGAAGGGCAGGCCGAGCGTGATGTTCACGCCGTGCTCGAGGCCCAGGTACTTCACCGGGATGAGTCCCTGGTCGTGGTACTGGGCGACGACGGCGTCGAACTCGCCCGCCCGGGCCCGCATGAAGACGGTGTCGGCGGGCCAGGGCCCGCTCGCGTCGATGCCCTCGGCCCGTGCGGCGCGCACGGCGGGCGCGATGACGTCGAGGTCCTCGCGGCCGAAGAGGCCGTTCTCGCCGGCGTGCGGGTTGAGGCCGGCGACGGCGATCCGGGGCGGGGTGGCGCCGCCGCTCCGGCGCAGGGCGTGGTCGGTGAGCCGGATGACGTCGAGCTCGCGGGCGACGGTGAGCGCGTCGACGGCGTCGCGCAGCGACTGGTGGACGGTGACGAGGGTGACCCGCAGCTCGTCGTTGGCCATCATCATCGCGTAGCGCTCGGTGCCGGACAGCTCGGCCAGGATCTCGGTGTGCCCGGGGTGCGGGACCCCGGCGAGGCGCAGCGCCTCCTTGTTGACGGGTGCGGTGGTCAGCGCCCGTACGTCTCCCGCGAGGGCGAGCTCGATGCCCTTGCGCACGTACGCGAAGGAGGCGGCCCCCGCGGTCGCGGCGACGGTGCCCAGGGCGAGGTCCTCCGGCAGGGCGGGGCCGACCGGGAGCACGTCCAGGACTCCGGGCGTCCGCCCGGCGCCGAGCGCGGCCGACACGGGGCGCACGCGCAGGGCCGCGCCGGTGGTGCGGCAGGCGCGGCGGAGGGCGCCGGGGTCGCCGATGACGAGGACGGGCGGGATGGCGGAGGCGGAGGCGGGAGTGGGGGAAGAGGCGGAGGCCGCGGCGGGAGCTGGGGCCGGGGCGGAGAGGCGCGGGTCGGCGCAGGCCTTGACCGTGATCTCGGGGCCGATGCCGTGCGGATCGCCCATGGTGACGGCGATCGGGCGGTCGGGCGAGACGCTGTCGGGCAAGGGGCGGTCGGGCCCGTCCCCGGGCCGGGGTGCGGCCCCGCGGCCGGTCACCGCGTGCCTCCCGCCGTGAGCAGGGTGTGGAGGCGTACGAGGGCCTCGTCGTCGCCGAAGCCGCCCGCCTTGACGAGGACGGGGAGCCGGGGCAGAGCCGGGGGCACGGACAGCGGCCCGGCTGGCGGCCCGGACAGCAGCCCGTCCGGCGGTCCGGACAGCGGCCCGGCTGGCGGCCCGGACTCGCCCGCGCTCACCACGTGTGGCGCGGCGGGCGCGTGGAGGGTGCCGCGGGCGATGCCGGGTTCGGGTTCGTCGTAGAGCTCGATGCCGTCGGCACCGAGCGCACCGAGGACGGCCGCGGCGGTCTCGCCTCCGGTGAGGACGAGTCCGTCGGCGCGGCCCTCGGCGACCGTGCGCCGCACCTCCTCGACGAGTCGGGCGAGCAGCGCGGCGGGATCGGTTCCGCGTTCCTCGGGGGTGTGGAGGACGGCGACGGGGCCGGTGGACCGCGCGCGCAGGGCGGTGAGTTGGCGGCGGCTCGCGGGGTTGGCGCTGCCGACGACGACCAAGGGGAGCCGCACCGGGGGGAGTTCGGGCGGTGCGGCGGCCGGGTCACGAGGGTGGCGGCGGGCCAGGGCGTCGGCGAGGCCCGGCGAGCCGACCCAGAGGACCTCCTCGGGGCGGGGCACGGCGGTCACGATCGCGTCCAGGTCGGCGTCGGTGACCGCCGAGCAGACCAGTACCCCGCCCTTCTCGACCGCCTCCGGCAGCCCTTCGGGTCCTACGAGGACGGCCTCCGGGAGGATCCGGGCGAGGTCGGCCGTGCGCACCGGGTGCGCCGGGTCGCGCGCGAACTCGCTTTCGTCGACCCGTACGCCCCGCACGTACTGGACGCCTCCGACCGTCGTACGGCCCTCGACGGGGAAGGCGGGCGCGACGATCGCGGCGCGGCGGCCCGATCCGGCGAGCGCGGCGCGCAGTTCGGCGGCCACGTGGCCGCGCAGGGTCGAGTCGACGGTCTTGATCAACAGGTCGGCGCCCGCGAAGGCGACGGCCGCCCTGCGCGTACGGGCGGCCGCCTCGGTCGCGTCGACGAGCCGGGTGCCGAGGTCGACGGCGGTGACGCCCTCCCCCGGCGGCGAGGCCGGCGCAGCGGCCGGCCGGTCGATGGGCAGGTCGGCCGGCGAGCCGGCGGCCGGACCGACGGACGAGCCGACAGGCCGGGCGGCGGACGGGTCGGCAGGCGAGTCGCAGAGGACCACGGCGCTGTGGCCGGTCCTGCGGAACGGGGCGGCGCCGTCGGCGGCGCTGGTGAGGTCGTCGGCGAGGACGGCGACGGTGGCGGGCGGCATGGGCGGCTGGTCCCTCGGGTCGCGGAGCGGGTCGGTGCGGATCGGCGGGTCGGTGCGGATCGGCGGGTCGGTGCGGATCGGCGGGTCGGTGCGGATCGGCGCGTGGACGCGTCCGGGCACGGACGCGGCACATCGGCGCTCAGCGCGCCTCCGTGCCACGCGCCTCCGCACCTCCGGTGACGCGATCAACACTGGCGCAGTCCGAAGCCCCAGGACAAACGATTCTTTCTCACTCCACCCGTGAGTAGATTTCACACATGACCCGGCCGGACCTGCCCCCGCTGAACACCCTGCTGCCCTTCGAGGCGACCGTGCGCCACGCGAGCATGACCCGGGCCGCGCGGGAACTCCACGTCACGCACGGTGCCGTGAGCCGGCAGGTGCAGAACCTGGAGAAGGCCCTCGGTACGCCGCTCTTCGAGCGTGGGCCGCGCTCTCTGCGGCCCACGCCGCAGGCCCGTCGGCTCGCCGCCGCCGTCCGGGAGGCCCTCGACGCGATCGAGCAGGCCGCCCGGGAGGTGTCCGGGCGGGAGCGGGGCGGCCCACTCGCCCTGTCCTGCGAACCGACGCTGCTGATGCGCTGGCTCATCCCGCGCCTGCCCGACCTCGCGGCACGGCACCCGGAGCTGACCGTCCACCTGTCCGCAGGCGGCGGGCCGCCCGCCTTCGCCCGTGACACCCTCGACGCGGCCGTTCGCCGGGACGACTTCCCGGTGCCGGAGGGCGTGAGCCGGGTGCCGCTCTTCGAGGAGTGGATCGGACCGGTGTGCCACCCTCAGCTCGCGGAGCAACTACTGGACGGCGGACCCGTCACCCGGCTGCACACCGCCACCCGGCCTTCCGCGTGGGACGACTGGCGCCGCCTGACGGGACGCGCCCCCACCGGGACCCCGAGGCCCTCGGAGACCGCGGGGCCCTCGGAGTCGTCGCATTCCTCCGAGCCCTCGCAGACCTCGGAGCCCTCGGAGCCCTCGCAGACGCCGGAGTCCCCGGAGTCCCCAGAGTTCCCGGAGTCCCCGGAGTCCCCGGAGCAGACCTTCGAGCACTTCTACCTCGCTCTGCAGGCGGCCGTGGCGGGCGTGGGCGTGGCCGTCGGTCCGTACGCGATGGTCCATGACGACCTCGTACGGGGCCAGTTGGCGGCCCCGTACGGGTTCGTCGCGGACGGGACGGGCTACGGGCTGCTCAGCCCGCGCCCGCCGGAGCGGGATCCGCGGGTCGCCGCGCTGCTCGGCTGGCTGCGGGAGCAGACGGCTTCCCTGACGCCGCCCGCGGGGAGCCGGTCCGGGCTCAGCTGAGCGGGACGGTGCGGATCTCCCGTACCGACCGGGACGCGGCGGGCGCGGCGGGCGCGGCCACCTTCAGGAGCCCCTTGTCGGAGGAGTAGGCGGCCGATCCGGCGTCGACCGGGGTGGTCGTCATGGGCCGGGCCGCGGCGCACCGCTGCTTCTCCGCCTCGGACATGGGGCCTGTGCGCTGGAGCAGCCGGTCGGGCACCCCGCGCGAGGGTCCGTCGATCACGGCGTGCAGCCGGTAGTCGTCCTTCTTGCTCAGGAACCAGCCCTCGACCCGCTCGCGGCTCGGCTGGAGCTCCACCCAGCTGACCTCACCCGGCTGGATCCGCTCGACGACCGTGCGCTGGTCGCTGCTGAACCACTGCCACGCGCGCTGCCAGCTCTTCTCGTACGCGAGGGAGAACTGACCGGCCGTCGGCCGCTCCTTGATCCGCTTCTCGTCCTCCGTGCGGTCGCCGGACGTGGGCAGTTTGGCCACGTCGTTGAGGGGGAGGCCGTCGGCGGCATAGGTCTGGGAGATGCTGTCGTGGCTCCGTTCCGAGAAGGAGACGACCCGGGTGTGCTCGAGGGAGTTGCGGGTGCAGTTGACGAAGGCCTCGCCCACGACCCGGGCGCGGTCGTAGTAGCGGAACGACATCCGCATGTCGGGGCGGAAGACACAGGCGTTCTCGCCGTTGCAGGCGGCGGCCGCGTTGTGCAGGGTCTTCTCGCGCTCGTTGCCCTTGTACGCCTCCGCCCGCCCGAGGTCGGTCTTGTCCACGGTCCTGTCGAGCGGAACCGGCACCTCGGTCGCGCGGATGCGGGCGAGCATCGGGGTGCAGGTCACATGGGTCTTGGAGTCGGTGACCTTGGAGGCGAAGGTGAGCAGCGGCTCGTTCTCGCCGGCCGTGAAGGTGTAGGTGCGCTTGGTCCAACGGCCGGGCCCGGGTTTGCCCTTGACGCGGTCGGGATCGCCGGCGGTGGTCACGAGCCGCGCGACACCGCCGGAGCCCTCGACGGTGTAGAGCTGGCCGTCGACGACGTCGGCGCCGTTGCACTCCTTCGAGACGGCCGGGCTGTCCTCGTAGCTCACCGTCACCTCGGCGCCCTTGCGGACCCCTCGCAGGCGCTGCCTGAGGGAGTTGCCCTCCTTTTCGAGGGCGACGCCGTGGGCGGTGTCGGTGCGGCCGGAGGCGGACGGGGAGTAGCGCTGGTTCCGGCCGTCCCAGAAGTCGAGGCCGACGGTGGTGGGGCCGTCGCCCTTCATGACGGGGTCGGCGAAGTCGCCGTTGAGGACGTCGACGGCCTGTGGGGCGGGAGCCTGGGCGGCGGGGGCCGTGGCAGGCACTTCGGCGGGGGCCGCGGCACCGGCCGCCGGCCAGGCCGCGAGGGCGGGGAGCAGGAGGCCTGTCGCGCCGACGGCGGCCAGGGTGCGCAGGGAGCGGGTCGGAGAGGAAGACATGGGGACGGACTCCTCGGTGGGGGGTGGTGCGTGCCAGGGGCGGGACGTCGTGGGGAGGTTGCTTCAGGAACCGGCGGGGCGCAGGACCTCGACCCGCTTGGGCGCGGCACCGGGGACGAGGGCGTCGCGGGCGGGCAGGGAGCGGGCACCCAGGGACCGGTGGGCCAGGGACCGGTCGGCCGCGGACCGGTCGGTCGGCGGCGGCCCCGGCTGCGGGTTGTTGCCGCCGCCCGTGTTGCCGGTGGGGCGGGTGCGGCCGCAGAGATTGGCTGGTGCGGCGTAGGTCTGGGCGACGAAGGTGCTGGAGTTGACCATGGAGGGACTGTCCACGGCGATTCCGGTGATCTGGGCACCCGTGTTGGCGATGAGACTGCCGACGACCCGCCGCATGGACGCGCTCGCCCCGAACACCAGCATGTCGTAGGCCTTGACCGTGGTCTTGTAGGTCGTCGCCTCGGTGTTGTCGACCGTCCACGACTTGGAGTACGTGGCCTTGAAGGCGGCCTCGAAGGCGAGTTTGGCCGCCATCGAGCCGGCCACCTTGCCACCGGCCGCGACGCTGGTCTTGGTGCCGTTCGTGGAGGTCGGGCCGTCCTTGAGGTTGGGCGTCTTGTGCTCGCTGGTGATGTCGTTGGTGAGGTTGGTGGTGACCTCGCCGGAGGCGGTGATGGTGCCTTCGGCGGTGATCTTGCCGGAGATCTCGCCGCCGATGTTGTCGGTGCTGGACGTGCGCAGGGTGACCGTGCGGTCGACGCTCATGTCGCTGTCCGTGCAGTTGACGACCGCGTTGCCGAGGGACCGCACGGCGGTCGCGAACTCACGCCCCTGCTTGGGGTCGATGGCGAAGCGGCAGGCATCGGCCTTGGTCTCGCAGTACTTCAGGATGTCGGCGATCTTCGCCGGACGGCCGTCGGCGGTGACGGCACGCGGGGTGGGCGGCTCCCCGGGGCCCTCCTCGGCGCCGACGGCGGGCGGGGCGAGGGGTACGGCGAGGCCGAGAGCCAGGAGGGGCAGGAACGCGAGCGCAGGACGGCGCGAGGGCATGGGGACATCCCTTCGGGACGGGAGCGGGGAGGAGGGAGACAGGAGGGACGGAAACCGCGGGGACGGAGACCGGGAGGGGGACGGAAACCGCGGGGACGGAAACCGCGGGGACGGAAACCGGGGGGGAGGAAAACCGGGGGAACCGGGAGGGAAGCAGAGGAGAGGAAGCAGGGGGCAGAGGGAGACAGCAGGGGGCAGAGGACGGCAGCAGCGCGGCGCGGCAGAGGCCCGGCAGCGACGGGGAGACGGGAGACCGCGAGGTCAGGAGCCGAGCAGCGAGCAGAGCTGGGACACCGGGAACGGGGACTGGCCCGGGTCGATCGATCCCTCGGGGAGCGAGGCCGGGAAGCCGGCGCAGGTGCTGGTGACGGCGGACTGGGCGTTGTCGCTCGGGTCCGGCTTGAAGCCGCCGATCGTGGTCGTCATGCCGGCCAGGCCCTCCTTCTCGCCGTTGCCCTGGGCGAGCTTGCCCATGCAGGTGCCGGAGTCCGCCGCGTCGGGCCTGCACTCCTCCAGGTCCTTGCCGACCTTCTTGATGTCCTTGTCGGCCTGGGCCGCCGACTCCTTGGTCTTCTTCTGCTGCTCGTCGATCTCCTTGGCCTCGTTGGCGTTGGCCTCGTTGTCCTTGCACTCCTGGTCGTCGGGCTTGCACTCCTCGGCGGGTACGGACGGGGCCGCGGCCCAGACGGCCGGCGCTCCGGTCAGGGTGAGCGCGGCGGCGAGTGCGGCGGCGGCGAGCACCCGCCGTACGGAGGCGGCTGCGGGCAGGGCGGATGGCATGACAACTCCCTGGGGACGGGGGTGAATTGAAGGTCGGGTGAAGGGCGCGGCAATCGCGGCGGGGACTCGTCACCAAGATCGCCGAGCGCATGCCGAAGCTAACCGGACCGGTCTCGACGCCCCGGCGCGACACACGGCGCGGCGCGGGCCCGGCACCCGGCTCACCACATCGGCGGAGCGCACCCGCGGTCGGCCGAACGGCCCGCCCGGCTGCCGGGCGGAGGCCGGGCGGCGGGCACCCTCTCGACACTCGTCCGGATGGTTCCGGGACCCCCGCGCGGGGCCCGCGCGCCGCCCCGGGCGGGGGCGCTCACCCTCCCGGGCGCCTCCGATCGGCGGCCTTGCGCCCCGGGGCGGCGGGCCCGGCGCACTCGACCCCGTTCCGGTGAAACCGGCACCCCGGTCTGTTTCCCGAACGGCCGTCGGGCATACGGGTGTTTCGGCCGTTCCGGCTCGCGCCCATGATCATTGTCGGTCAGTCTGCTCATGTGTCCGGCGGCCCGTTCCAGGCCGTCGGACCAGGTCCCGGGCACCCCATGCCCGTGGTCCGCCCTCCCGTACGTCCCCCACGAAGGAGAGCAGACCCATGTCCCGATCACGACGCGTTCCCCTGCGTCGCAGGCTCCGCTGGAGCCTCGCCGCCGTCACCGGGATCGCCGCCCTCGCCGCGCTCCCGGCGCTCGCTCCCGCCGCCCTCGCCAACGAGGGCAACCCGACGGTGCTGAGCTGGGGCGCCGGCCGCACCGGCCAGCTCGGCAACGGCACCCTCAACGACAGCCTGTCCCCCAGCTCGGTCACCAGCCTCTTCCGCGGTGACGTCGACCAGATGTCGGCGGGGGGCACCTCCTCTGCGGACTCGTTCACCCTCGCCCGTACCGACAAGACCGTGAAGTCCTGGGGCCACAACTCCTCGGGCCAGCTCGGCAACGGCGGCAACGACAACCAGACCGTCCCGACGACCGTGCCGCGCCTGACCAACGTCAAGGACGTCGCCGCGGGCGGCAAGCACGCCCTCGCCCTCGACACCAGCGGCCAGGTCTACTCCTGGGGCGACAACTCCTACGGCCAGCTCGGCAACAACCGCACCGGCGACAGCCGTACCGTCCCCGACCGCGTCCAGGGCATGCCGAAGGTCAAGCAGATCTCGGCGGGCTGCGACTTCAGCCTCGCACTCCTGGAGAACGGCAAGGTGTACGCCTGGGGCCGCGGCATCCACGGCCAGCTCGGCAACGGCAGCCGTGCCACCAGCTCCGTGCCCCGGCAGGTCAAGGACCTCACGGACGTCGTCGCGATCGACGCCGGCTGCCACCACGCGCTCGCGCTGACCGCCGACGACACGGTCAGGTCCTGGGGCTACAACCTCTACGGCCAGCTGGGCAACTCCAGCACCAAGTCGTCCACCGTACCGGTCGACGTCGACTGGCTGGAGGGCGTCTCCGAGATCGAGGCGGGAGCCTTCCACAACTACGTGAAGACCAGCGACAGTCACGTCTGGGGCTGGGGCAACAACCAGTACGGCCAGCTCCTGGAAGGCGACGAGGCCTTCGGCGACAACGTCTCGCGCACCAACCGCACGGCCCCCGTCGAGATCCCGCGCCTGGAGGGCGTCCAGCACCTCGCGGCGGGCGCGCGGCACGGCGTCGCGGTCACCGCGGACGAGGTGTTCGCGTGGGGCCACAACGGCGAGGGCCAGCTCGGCAACGGCACGACCGTGTCCCGGTTCGAGTCGGTGAAGATCCTCGACGAGGGATCGAAGGTGAAGGACGTGGCGGTCTCGCTGGGCGGCAACTCGACGTACGCGTACTGAGCGGGGTGCGTACCCGATGACGCACCTCCGCAGCGCGTACGGGCTCGGCGCCGCGGTCCTCGTCCTGCTGGGCCTCGCCGCCGCGCCCGCCGGTGCCGAGCCGAGCGATCCGTGGGTACGGGCCTGGGGCCTCAACAGCGCCGGCCAGCTCGGCAACGGCTCCACGCTCGACCAGCAGACGCCGTCGGCGGTCTCGGGCCTGTCCCGGGACGACGTGCGCGAGCTGGCCACCGGCGGCGGCAGCAACGACCGGAACAATGCCGTCGCCCTCCTCCAGGACGGCACCGGCCAGTCCTGGGGCGGCAACAACAAGGGCCAGCTCGGCGACGGCAGCACCGTCAAACGCACCACGCCCGTCCCGGTCCCGGCACTGACCGGCGTCTCCTCCCTCGCCGGCGGTTACGCCCTCTCCTTCGCCGTCCTCGACGACCAGTCCGTCCTCGCCTGGGGCGACAACGCGTCCGGTCAGCTCGGCGACGGCACCACCACCGCGTCCTCGTCCCCGGTCGTGGCACTCCCCCCGGGCAGCGGCACCGGCCGCGTACCCGCGCTCCTCCCCTGGAAGAGCAGTTACGCCTACTGAAACGAAAGGCACGCAGATGACCCCACCCCTGCGTCTCACCCTCCTCGCCGCCCTGTCCCTGGCGGCGCTCCCCCTGACCGCACCGCCCGCCCACGCCGGCACCGACCCGTGGGTCCGGGCCTGGGGCGACAACGCACAGGGCCAGCTCGGCAACGGCTCCACGCTCGCCCAGCAGACCCCGGCGGCCGTCATCGGCATCGCCCGTGACGACGTCCGCAGGCTCTCGGGCGGCGGGGGCGGCGCCGGCACCGCCGCCAACTCCTTCGCCGTCGCCCTGCTCAAGGACGGCACCGTGAAGGCCTGGGGCAGCAACGCCACCGGCCAGCTCGGCAACGGGACCACCACCGCCCAGAGCTTCCCGGCCACCGTCACCGGCCTGTCCGGCGTCAGCGCGGTCTCGGCCGGACTCAACCACGTCCTCGCGGTCAGGGGCGGCCGGATCCTCGCCTGGGGCAGCAACGCCTCGAAGCAGCTCGGCACCGGCCAGGACACCACCAATCCGTACAAGGCACCGATCCCCGTGCAGAGCCTGGACAAGGTGAAGGACGTCGGCGCGGGCTGCGACTTCAGCGTGGCGCTGCGCCAGGACGGCACCGTCTGGACCTGGGGCAAGGGTGACAACGGGCGGCTGGGCACCGGCAACAACACCACCCGCGAGACCCCGCAGAAGGTCCCGGACCTGGAGAACGTCGAGGCCATCTCCGTCGGCTGCGAACACGTCCTCGCGCTGACCGCCGACAACACCGTCAAGGCCTGGGGCAAGGGCGGTGAGGGCCAGCTCGGCGACGATCTGAAGGCCGACAGCAACAAGCCCGTGGACGTCGCCTACCTCGACGCCGTCGCCAAGGTCTTCACCGCCAACGCCACCAGCTTCGCCGTCCTCGACGACGGCAGCGTGGCGGGCTGGGGCAGGAACACCGAGCGGCAGCTCGGTGACGGCACGGCCTCCCACCGCACCACGCCGGTCGTCCTCGACCACCTCAAGGGCGTGCAGGACATCTCCGGGGGCGTCGACTTCACCCTCGCCGCGCTCGACGACGGTTCGGTGATCGGCTGGGGCGCCAACGCGGCGGCCCAGCTCGGTGACGGCACCACGACCGGGACGACCGGGACCGCGACGGTGACGGCGCTGCCGCCGGGCAGCGGGGTCTCGCACGTCTCGGCCACCACGACCGGAAAGTCCGGTTTCGCCTACTGACCGTAGCGACGCCGTGGCGACTCCGTAGCGATACGGGTCCTGGCCGGGGTCAGCCTGGCCAGGACCCTCCGCGAGCTGGCAGGATCGCGCCATGTTCGCCGCGATGTCCCGTTCTGCCCGCCGCCGCCTGCTCCAGGTCTCGGCGGCGCTCCTGGTGCTGGCCGGGGTTCTCGTCTGGTGGCTGGTTCCTTTCGGCACGAAGACGCCGAGCGGGCACATCACCTTCAGCACCGGCGTGCCCACGGGCGTCTACCAGCGGTACGGCGAGCTGCTCCAGGAGGCCCTGGCCCGCGATCTTCCCGAGGTCTCCATAACGCTGAAGAACAGCGAGGGCTCCCAGCAGAACCTGGCCAGGCTCGCGTCCGGCGAGGCCGATTTCACCGTGGCGACGGCGGATGCCGTGGCCCAGTACCAGCGGGACCGCAAGCCCGGCTTCGAGAAGCTGCGCGGCTGCGCCCGGCTCTACGACGACTACGTCCAGCTGATCGTCCCCAAAGGCTCGCCGGTGGAGACGGTGGCCGACCTCCGCGGGCGGCGCGTCGGCGTGGGCCAGCCCGGCTCGGGCGTGCGGCTGATCGCCGACCGGGTGCTCGCGGCGGCCGGCCTCACGCCGGACGTCGACATCGTCCCGGTCTCGGCCGGCATCGACACGATGCCGGGCCTCATGGAGCGGCGACAGCTCGACGCGTTCTTCTGGTCGGGCGGACTGCCCACACAGGCCGTGCAGGCCCTGTCCGAGCGGCTGCCGATCCGGCTGGTGCCGCTGGACGCCGCCCTGGTGGACAGCCTGCACGATGTCGGCGAGTCGACCCGTCACTACCGCTCGGCGACCATCCCGGGCGACGCGTACAGCCTCGCCCAGAGCGGCAACCCGGTGGACACCCTGGCGGTGGCGAACATCCTGGTCACCACGGACGAGGCCGATCCGGACCTGGTGGAGGGCTTCACCCGTACGGTGATCGCCAGCAGGGACGGGATCGGCAGCCAGGTGCACCCGGCACAGCTCGTGGACCTGCGGACGGCGATCTACACCGAGCCGGTGCCCCTGCACGAGGGCGCCCGGCGCTACTACCGCTCCGTGAAGCCGTAGGCGCGAGCCCGAACCGCAAGGCGGAGGGCGAAGGAAGAAGCCGCGCGCCCGGGGCCCGAGCCCCCAGGCAGCCTGCGGTCTCAAGCCTCAGGCCCGCAGACCTCAGGCCTCCTCAGGCCTCGGACCTCAGGCTTCAGGCCCCAGACCTCACGCCCGACGGGCAACGCCTCAGACCTCCGGCTCCAGGCCTCGCCGGCCGGCTCCGCCGCGACCGGTGGCGCATGCCGGGTGGCCGGAGCGGCGGCCCGCTCGGCCTCGCAGCCTCAGGCCTCGTCACCCGGCTCGCCGCCGGGTCCGCGGCCGGCCCTCGGGTCGTTGCGCGGCACGGCAACCGTCACCCGCAGGCCGTGGGGGGCGTTGCGGGTGAACGCGATGGTGCCGCCGCCCGCCGCGAGCAGGACGCGCGAGATGGACAGGCCGAGGCCGGAGCCCTTGACGTTCTGGTGCCGGTTGGAGCGCCAGAAGCGGTCGCCCACCCGCTCCAGCTCCTCGTCGGTGAGCCCGGGCCCGTGGTCGGCGACCGCTATCTCGACGGTCCGGCCGTCGGCGGCGAGCCGGACCGTGACGTCGACGTCCTCGCCTGCCGGGGTGAACTTCAGGGCGTTGTCGATCACCGCGTCGAGCGCGCTGGACAGTGCCACCGGGTCGGCCCAGGCCGTGACGGCCGCGGTGTCGGCGACCAGCGCCACGCCCTTGTCGTCGGCGACCGGCCGCCAGGAGGCGACCCGCTCGTCGGCCAGCGCGCCGATGTCGGTGAGCCGCAGGTCGGCGGCGGTGTGCTCGGCGAGCGCCAGGTCGAGCAGGTCGTCGAGGACCTGGGCGAGCCGCTTGCCCTCGGTGCGCACGGACGCGATCTCCTCGTTCCCCTCGGGAAGTTCGAGGGCGAGCAGCTCGATCCGCAGCAACAGCGCGGCGAGCGGGTTGCGCAGCTGGTGGGAGGCGTCGGCGACGAAGGCCCGCTGCTGGTCGAGGACGTCCTCGACGTGGTCGGCCATCTCGTTGAACGAGCGGGCCAGGCGGCGCAGTTCGGGCGGGCCGCCGGTGGCGGCGACCCGGGAGTTCATCCGTCCGGTGGCGATGTCGTGGGTGACGGCGTCGAGCACGCGGACGGGCCGCAGTACCCAGCCGGTGAGCCGGAAGGCGGCGCCGACGGCGAGCAGCATGGCGGCGGCCTCGCCGGCGAAGATCAGCAGCCAGTCGCGCAGGATGCGGGAGCGGAGCTGCCCGGTGGGCGAGTCGGTGACGACGACGGCGACGACGTCCCCGTCCCGGACGACCGGGGAGGCGATGGTGAGCCGGGCGTCGCCCTGCCAGGGCCAGACCTGCGGCGGGTCGTGGCTGCGGCGGCCGAGCAGGGCCTCGTTGAACGCGCGCCTGCCCTCGCCCTCGTACGGTACGACCCAGTCCTCGGGCGCGGTGGCCATGGCCCGGTTGTCGCGGTAGAAGATGCCGGCCCTGATCCCGTACACCTCGTGGTAGCTGGCGAGTTCGCCGCTGAGCGTGGAGCGGCGCTCGTCGGGGCCGAAGCGGCTCTCGCTGACGAACTGGGCGAGCGCCGCGAACCGGGCGGCGTCGTCGAGCCGGTCGACGACCACGCGCTGCTGCTCCGACGCGGCGGTGCTGGCGGCGAGCGGGAAGCCGAGGGCGAGCAGGACGCCGGCCATCAGGACGATGAGGAGCGGGAGGAGTCGGGTGCGCACGAGCGGGCGGGGTGGGGGTTACGCGGCGGGCGGGACCAGGCGGTAGCCGACTCCCCGCACGGTCTCGATCAGGGCGGGCATGCGCAACTTCGAGCGCAGGGAGGCGACATGGACCTCCAGGGTGCGGCCGGTGCCCTCCCAGTTGGTCTGCCAGACCTCGCTGATGATCTGCTCGCGGCGGAAGACCACGCCGGGGCGCTGGGCGAGCAGGGCGAGCAGGTCGAACTCCTTGCGGGTGAGCGGGACGGCGTCGCCGTCGACGCTGACCCGGCGGGTGGGCAGCTCGACGGTGACGGAGCCGAGCCGCAGGGTGCTGCCCTCGGCCGCGGTGCCCTGGTCCTCGCCGCCGGAGCTGCGCCGGCTGACCGCGTGGATCCGGGCGAGCAGCTCGCCGGTGTCGTAGGGCTTGACCACGTAGTCGTCGGCGCCGAGGTTGAGGCCGTGGATCCGGGAGCGCACGTCGGCGCGCGCGGTCACCATGATCACGGGAGTGCTGGTGAGCTTCCGGATGCGTCCGCAGACCTGGTAGCCGTCCTGGTCGGGCAGGCCGAGGTCGAGCAGGATCACCCCGTACGAGGGACGCTCGCCGTGGGCGGCGGGCAGCACGGCCTGCAGCGCCTCCTCGCCGTTGCGGGCGTGGGTGACGGTGAAGCCGTGCCGGGCGAGGATCGCGGAGAGCGCGGCGGCGACGTGGTCGTCGTCCTCGACGAGCAGCAGTCTCATGGGGCCCTCCTTCGTGATCTCGTACGGGCTCGTGGGGGTGGGGGTGCGGCGCGTGATGACTATCTGTGTACCAGGGCGTGAACAACGGGGCCATCCCGTTCACGCAGAGTGTCCGGATGCGACCGTATCGTTATGCTCAAACTTCGCTCAGATGTGGTGACGCCCCTCCGCCCCGATCTCTAGTGTCCTCCCCAACCGAGCAGGACGGAGCAAGAAGCCGATGAGCGGAGTGTCAGTGACCAAGGGTTCGGAGGACGCCGCGCAGGCCACGGACGACCTGGTCGTGCTGTCCGACGTGAACAAGCACTTCGGCGCGCTGCACGTGCTGCAGGACATCGACCTGACGATCCGCCGTGGCGAGGTCGTGGTGGTCATCGGGCCCTCCGGGTCCGGCAAGTCCACGCTGTGCCGCACCATCAACCGGCTGGAGACCATCGACTCCGGCAGCATCACGATCGACGGGAAGCCGCTGCCCCAGGAGGGCAGGGAGCTGGCGCGGCTGCGGTCCGACGTCGGCATGGTCTTCCAGTCCTTCAACCTCTTCGCGCACAAGACGGTGCTCGAGAACGTGATGCTGGGGCAGATCAAGGTCCGCCGGACGGACAAGAAGGCGGCGGAGTCCAGGGCCCGCGCGCTGCTGGACCGGGTCGGGGTGGGCACGCAGGCCGACAAGTACCCGGCGCAGCTCTCCGGCGGTCAGCAGCAGCGCGTCGCCATCGCCCGCGCCCTCGCGATGGACCCGAAGGTCATCCTGTTCGACGAGCCGACCTCGGCCCTCGACCCGGAGATGATCAACGAGGTCCTGGAGGTCATGCAGCAGCTGGCCAGGGACGGCATGACGATGGTGGTCGTCACGCACGAGATGGGCTTCGCCCGCTCGGCCGCGAACCGCGTCGTCTTCATGGCCGACGGGAAGATCGTCGAACAGGCCTCCCCCGACGAGTTCTTCAGCAACCCGCGCAGCGACCGCGCCAAGGACTTCCTGTCGAAGATCCTGCACCACTGAGGCGCCGCGCCCGGAACTCCGTAGTGACAGCGTGCGACTTGCTGCACACTGACGATCAACCAACCACGACCTGAGGGATGTTCACGATGAAGCTCCGCAAGACCGCGGCCGTGGCCGTCGCCGTGCTCGCACTGACCGCGACCGCCTGTGGTGGCAAGGAGGGCTCGGCCGGCGACAAGCCCGCCACGAAGCCCGGTGACGCCGCCGCCCCCAAGCTCCCCACGTACACCGTCGCGAGCGGCGTGTCCCTCGACTCGCCGACCTTCAAGAAGGCCAAGGAGCGCGGCAAGCTGGTCATCGGCTCCAAGGCCGACCAGCCGTACCTCGGCTTCGAGGACCAGGCGACGAAGAAGCGCTCCGGCTTCGACATCGAGATCGCCAAGATGATCGCCGCCGACCTGGGCTTCTCCGAGGACCAGATCGAGTGGAAGACGGTCGACTCCAAGCTCCGTGAGACCGCCATCTCCACCGGCCAGGTCGACTACTACGTGGGCACCTACACGATCAACGACAAGCGCAAGGCCCAGGTCGGCTTCGCGGGCCCGTACTACAAGGCCGGCGCCGACCTCCTGGTCCGCAAGGACGAGACCTCCATCACCGGCCCGCAGTCGGTGAAGGGCAAGAAGGTCTGCTCGATCACGGGCTCGACCCCGCTGCAGGAGATCAAGAAGCCGGAGTACGGCGCGGAGACCGTCGAGCTCGGCAAGTACTCCGACTGCGTCCAGCAGCTGCTCACCAAGCAGGTCGACGCCGTCACCACCGACGACTCCATCCTCAAGGGCTACGCCGCCGCCAACGCCGGCAAGCTCAAGGTCGTCGGCAAGCCGTTCACCGAGGAGCCGTACGGCGTCGGCATGAACAAGGACGACAAGGTCCTGCGCGACAAGGTGAACGACATCCTCGCCAAGTACGAGGGCGACGGCACCTACAAGAAGATCTACGAGGCCACCCTCGGCCTCTCGGGCTCCGGGTACGTCGCGCCGCCGGCGATCGTCCGCTACTGACGCCGCCCGAGCCCCCAGTCGTGAGCGCCCCGCACGCCCCGTGCGCCGCGGGGCGCCGCGCCCCCTGCCCGTACGCCTGCCGCACGTAAGCCTGCCGCACGCTCGCCCGCCGCCGACTGCCGACGCGGAGTCCTCATGAACGTACTGCTCGACCATTTCGCGGAGTTCCGCAACGGCTTCATAGGAACCGTGGAGATCACCGCCGTCAGCTCGGTCATCGCGCTGCTCCTCGGCATCGTCATCGCCGGCTTCCGGGTCTCCCCCGTCCCTCCGCTGCGGGCCTTCGGCACCGCGTGGGTGACGCTGCTGCGCAACACCCCGCTGACGCTGCTCTTCCTGGTCTTCGTCTTCGTCGTGCCGGAGATCCTCTTCCCGGGCATGAGCCCCTTCGTGCTCGCGTCGCTCGCGCTCGGCTTCTACACGTCCTCGTTCGTGTGCGAGGCCGTCCGTTCCGGCATCAGCACCGTGCCGCTGGGCCAGGCCGAGGCCGCCCGCTCGCTCGGTCTGACGTTCTCCCAGACGCTGCGCCTGATCGTGCTGCCGCAGGCGACCAGGACCGTGCTGCCGCCGCTGAGCTCGATCTTCATCGCCCTGACGAAGAACTCGGCCATCGCCGGTGCCTTCAGCGTCACCGAACTCTTCGGCTGGCAGACGCTGATGAGCGAGCAGGGCTACGCGATCATCCCGATCTTCCTCTGGGTCGCCGCCGCCTACCTGGTCATCACCTTCGCCATCAGCGGACTCTTCCGTCTCCTTGAGCGCAACCTGGAGGTCGCCCGATGAGCGCCAGCGTTCTCTTCGACGCCCCCGGCCCCAAGGCACGGATCCGCAACCGGATCTACGCCGTCGTCGGCACCCTCGTCATCCTCGCGCTGGTCGCGGTCAGCCTGATGCGGCTGGCCGACAAGGGCCATCTCGCGCCCGCGATGTGGGACATCTTCAACTACGCGGGCATCCGGCAGAACATCGCCGACGCGCTGCTCGCCACCCTGAAGGCCTTCGCCCTCGCGGCCGTCGGCTCCCTCGTGCTCGGTGTGCTGCTCGCCGTGGGCCGGCTCTCCGACCACAAGCCGGTCCGCTGGTTCGCCACCGCCTTCATCGAGGTCTTCCGTTCGATCCCGCTGCTCATCACGATCTTCGCGGTGTGGGTCGCCTTCCTGACCGACTACTCGATGTGGGCGCTCGCGCTCGGCCTGTCCGTCTACAACGGCTGCGTCCAGGCCGAGGTGCTGCGCGCCGGTGTCAACGCGGTGCCGCGCGGCCAGCGCGAGGCCGCCTACGCGCTCGGCATGACCAAGACCCAGGTGATGACCTCCGTCCTGCTGCCGCAGGCGGTCCGGGCGATGCTGCCGACGATCATCAGCCAGCTGGTGGTCACGCTCAAGGACACCTCGCTCGGCTTCGTGATCCTCTACCCCGAGCTGCTCTACTCGGCCCGGCTGATCGCCTCCAACACGCTGGTCAACGGCCAGTACCCGTACGTCTCCGTGATCGTGGTCTTCGGCGCCATCTACATCGCGCTGTGCCTCGCGCTCTCCGCCCTCGCCACCTGGATCGAGAAGCGGGGCCGCCGGGCGAAGACGGGCGTCAAGGTCGCCGACCCGAACGCGACGGTCGTCGTGCCCGCCCAGGCGGCCGCGGACTCCTCCGAAGGAGCGGTGGGCGGCCCGGTCGGCGGACCCGCGGACGGCCCTGGCATCACGAAGAACTGACGGCATGTGACATCATCCGGGGGCAGTGGCGACGCCGCTGCCCCCGTCACTTGACGCACGCACCCCCAGTGGGTTGCATACGTTCTGTGATCAAGCTCCGGGCCCGCGCCACACTCTGCTGTGCTTCCCGCATGACCGTACGGCCTTGCCCGCCTTCAGGAGTCGCGCCGTGGACCCGGTGATCATCGTGGGCGCGGGGCCGGTCGGCCTCGCGCTCTCCCTCGCCCTGGCCGCCCAGGACGTGCCCAGCGTCGTCCTCGACGAGGGCCCCGGCAAGGAGGAGCCGCGCCCCGCCCGCACCGCGGTGCTGCGGGCCGACATGGCCGCCCTCCTCGAACGGCTCGGCTGCGCCACGCTCCGTGACGAGGGGGTGCGCTGGGTCGGCTGGCGGTCGATGCGCCGCCGGCAGCAGACCCGGCACGTGCGGCTCGACCTCGGCCTCGGCGGCGCGCACGGCGAGGCGGACGGCGAGCCCGCCGGGCCCCCCGCCCCGCTGCACGTTCCGCAGCACGCCCTGGCCCGCGGGCTGCGCGACGCCATCGCCCGGCAGGACCTCGTCACCCTGGTCACCGAGTCCCGGGTCGACACCGTCGAGCAGGACGAGCACGGCGTCAGCGCCCACACCCGGGGCCCCGACGGCACCTGGTGGCGCGGCAGCCATCTGGTCGGCTGCGACGGCGCCCGCTCCACCGTCCGCAAGCTGCTCGGCGTCCGCTTCCCCGGCCGTACGGCGGTGGAACGGCACGCGGTCGCCGCACTGCGCACCGAACTGCCCTGGGCCGGCGAGGCCCTGCTGCACCGTCAGCCGGCGTGGCGGGGCGCGGGCGACGAGATCACGGCCCGGCCGCTGCCCGACGGGGTGTGGCGGATCGACTGGCTGCTGCCGCCGCGCGGCGATCTGGTCACGCCCGACGCGCTCGTCACCCGCATCCGCGACACCCTGGCCGGCTGGTGCGAGGGCACCACCCCGCCGTACGACCTCATCGACACCGGCGTCCACACCGTCCACCACCGGCTGGCCCGCCGCTGGCGGGTGGACCGGGTCTTCCTCGCGGGCGACGCGGCGCACCTGCTGGGCGCGGTGGGCACCCAGGGGCTCGACGAGGGGCTGCGGGACGTCGACAACCTGGCCTGGAAGCTGGCCCACGCCTGGCACCACCGCGATGTCTCACCGGCGCTGCTCGACAGCTACCAGAGCGAGCGGCGCTCGGCCGTCGCCTCACGGCTGCGCGCCGCCGACCAGTCGCTGCCCGTGCTGCGCGGCGGCGGAGGACTGCGGACCTATCTGCGGGGCGGCGGGCGCGGCCATGACGCCCTGCTCAGCGACGGGCACCTCGGCCGCGGCCCGCTGGGCGCGCCGCCCGCGTACCCGCACTCGCCACTGGCACCCGAGCCCGCCGAGGGCCGGATCCCGGTGGGCACGCCGGACGGCGCGCCGGTCGAGGACGTCCGGGTGACGGCGCCCGACGGCACGACCGTACGGCTGCGCGACCGGCTCGGGCAGGGCCGGCTGCTCGTACTGCTCGTGGCCCCCGGCACCGGGGTCTGGGACCGGCGGCACTGGGTGAGCGCGGGTGTGATGCCGCGGCTCGCCGAGGCCGTGGACGCCCTGCCGGCCCCTGCCGAACTCCTCGTGACGGAGGCCTATCCGGGCGCTCCCGCCCACGCGGTCCTCCTGGTCCGCCCCGACGGCCACCTGGCGGCCGCTTTCGCCGGGGTACGGCCGGAGGAGCTCTACGCGGCGGCGGACGCGGTACGGGGCGGAGCCCCGGCCGAGGAGGAGACGCCGGGGGCGGAGACGTCCGGCGGCGCCAGGAGCGGCGACCGCACGGCGGACGTCAACTGAGGTCGAGGAACCGGACGTCGAGGGCTTGACGTCGGGTGGAGTCCGATTGACCGCCGCAGACGCACGTGGTGTACTCCGGAGCGTGACCGACACCGACGTGCGCCTGTGGCGGAGGGTCCACATGGACCTGCTCCGCTACGCGGGCTGCATGTGTCGCCCGTCCTGCTGAATTCGCATCCCCTTTTCCTCTGCTGCGCGCGCCCGCCCGGTCGTGCGCGCTTTCGCGAACCTCAGGACGGTCCCTCGTGTCCCAGACACAGCACGCCCCCGCGCCCGTTTCCGGCTCTTCCGCTCCCACCGAGGCCGAGTTGCTGGACTTCGTCCGGCGCGCGGCCGCCGACGCGGCTCTCGTCCTCTCGCTCCCCCTCGATCCCGAGGGCCGCACCTGGGTGCGGCTCGACGGCCCGGGCGGCAGCGAGGCCTGGCTCATCGGCTGGCCGCCCGGTACCGGCACCGGCTGGCACGACCACGCCGAATCCCTGGGCGCCTTCGCCACAGCGCGCGGCACCCTGCGGGAGAACTCCCTCGCGGTACGGCTCCCCGCGGGTGGCTGGAAGAACCTGGAGCTGGCCGACGGAGTCGACCGCGGCCGCGAGCTCCCGGCCGGCAAGGGCCGCGCCTTCGGCCGCCACCACGTACACGAGGTGCTCAACGAGTCCCGCTCCGAGCACGCGATCTCGGTGCACGCCTACTATCCGCCGCTCCCGCTGATCCGGCGCTTCAGCCGCACGGGCGCGGTGCTCCGTCTCGAGCAGGTCGAGCGCCCGGAGGACTGGCAGTGAGCGACGCACCCATCGACGCGTCCCCCGACGCACCCGTCGACGCGCCCCTCGGTATCGACGAGCTGCTGGAGCGGGTGCGGGCCGGTATCGACCGGATCGACGCCCCCACCGCGTACGAGGCGTACGAGGCCGGCGACGCCCTCCTGGTCGACACGCGCTACGCGGCCCTGCGCGACCGGGACGGCCTGGTCCCGGGTGCGCTGGTCGTCGAGCGCAACGAGCTGGAGTGGCGGCTCGACCCGCTGGGCAGTCACCGGGTGCCCGAGGCCGACAGCCACGACCTGCGGATCGTCGTCTTCTGCAACGAGGGCTACGCGTCCTCCCTCGCGGTCGCGTCCCTGCGCCGGCTGGGCCTGCACCGCGCGACGGACCTGGTCGGCGGTTTCCAGGCGTGGAAGGCGGCGGGCCTTCCGGTCCTGCCGCCGACGGAGGCGGGCTCGGCAGGCACGACGGGCGAGGGCACGACGGGCAAGGGCCCGTCCGGCGCGTCGGGGCCCCCTGGGCCGCGATGGGACAGGCCTTAGAAGGGCTCCTCCAGGCCCTCGGTGTCCTCGCCCTCCTCCTCCAGGGCCCGGCGGACCACCCGCAGGGCCATGCCCTCCGGGTATCCCTTGCGGGCGAGCATGCCGGCGAGTCTGCGCAGCCGCCGGTCCCGCTCCAGGCCGCGGGTCGCGCGCAGCTTGCGGTCGACGAGCTCGCGGGCCCTGGCCTCCTCCTGGTCGGAGTCGAGCCGGTCGACCGCCTCCTGGATCAGGCCGGGCTCGACGCCCTTGGTCCGGAGCTCGCGGGCGAGGGCGCGGCGGGCGAGGCCCCGCCCGTGGTGGCGGGACTCGACCCAGGCCCCGGCGAAGGCGGCGTCGTCGATGAGTCCGACGTCCTCGAACCTCGACAGCACCTCGTCGGCGATCTCGTCGGGGATCTCCCGCTTGCGCAGGGCGTCGGCGAGCTGCTTGCGGGTGCGGGGGGTTCCGGTGAGCAGGCGCAGACAGATCGCCCGCGCCCGCTCAGCCGGATCCTGGGACGACAGCTCCTTCTCGGCCCTCGACGAGTCGGGGCTGTCGTCCGGCCATTCGGTGCGACCGGTCACCGGGTCAGCTCTTGGCCGTGGTGGCCTTGGTCGCCTTGGCGGCCTTGGCCGGGGCCGGGACGGACTTGCCCGCCTCGTCCGCGCCCGCCGCGTCCGTGCCGCTCGCCGCGTCCGCACCCGGCTCGGCCGAGGGCTCCTCGGGCCGGACGCCGACGCCCAGCTTCTCCTTGATCTTCTTCTCGATCTCGTTGGCGAGGTCGGGGTTGTCCTTCAGGAAGTTGCGGGCGTTCTCCTTGCCCTGGCCGAGCTGGTCGCCCTCGTAGGTGTACCAGGCACCGGCCTTGCGCACGAAGCCGTGCTCCACGCCCATGTCGATCAGGCCGCCCTCGCGGCTGATGCCCTGGCCGTAGAGGATGTCGAACTCGGCCTGCTTGAACGGGGGCGCGACCTTGTTCTTGACGACCTTGCAGCGGGTGCGGTTGCCGACCGCCTCGGTGCCGTCCTTCAGGGTCTCGATGCGGCGGATGTCGATGCGCACCGAGGCGTAGAACTTCAGGGCGCGGCCACCGGTCGTGGTCTCCGGCGAGCCGAACATGACGCCGATCTTCTCGCGGAGCTGGTTGATGAAGATCGCGGTGGTCTTGGACTGGTTCAGCGCGCTGGTGATCTTCCGCAGGGCCTGGCTCATCAGGCGGGCCTGGAGACCGACGTGGGAGTCACCCATCTCGCCCTCGATCTCCGCGCGCGGGACGAGCGCGGCGACGGAGTCGATGACGATGAGGTCGAGGGCGCCGGAGCGGACCAGCATGTCGACGATCTCGAGGGCCTGCTCACCGTTGTCCGGCTGGGACAGGATGAGGTTGTCGACGTCGACGCCCAGCTTGCGGGCGTACTCGGGGTCGAGGGCGTGCTCGGCGTCCACGAAGGCGACCTGGCCGCCGGCCTTCTGCGCGTTGGCCACGGCGTGCAGGGTCAGGGTCGTCTTGCCGGAGGACTCCGGTCCGTAGATCTCGACGACACGGCCGCGCGGCAGGCCGCCGACGCCGAGGGCGACGTCGAGGGCGGTCGACCCGGTCGGGATGACCTCGATCGGCTCCTTCGAGCGCTCTCCCATGCGCATGACGGCACCCTTGCCGAATTGCCGTTCAATCTGTGCGAGCGCGGCGTCGAGCGCCTTCTCGCGGTCGGTTCCTGCCATGGGTTCCACCCGGTTTGCTTGAGTCGATCGCTTCATGGGAAAGACGCTAACCCCTGCCACTGACAATGGGCCCCGACGTCCCCTCCAGCCTGTGGATAACTCGGCGACAAGCCCGTGTTCCCAAGGCCCTGGACTTCCATGAGAATGGATGTTCGATTTTCGTGTCAAGCGCACCACGCCGGTGCCGGGCGGGACGGCTCACCCCGGGCGACGGGCCCGTGCCTATCCTTCCGGCATGGCCCTCACCCTCCGTCCACGGGACGTGCGCGACGGCGTCGTGGCTCTGGTCGTGCTGCTCGTCGTGGCGGTCTGGACGCTGGTCGCGGCGCACTACGAGCCGGAGCCGGCCGGGCGCACGGCGATCGGCTGGGCGCTGATCCTGGTCGGGTGCGGGGCGCTGTGGTTCCGGCGCAGGCAGCCCGTGGCGGTGGCCGTCGTGACCCTCCTCGCCTGCGCCGTCTATTACCCGCTGTCCGCCCAGGACGGCCCGCTCCTGATCGCCTTCGCGCTCGCGCTGTACACCACCGCCGCCGAGGGGCGGTTCGCCGCCGCCGTCGCGCTGGCGGCCGTGACGCTGCTCGCCGTCGCCCTCGGCGAGATCCGTCAGCAGCCCGGGCACCGGCAGATCGACGACACCTCGCTCGCGATGATGGCCGGCTGGCTGATCAGCCTGGTCGCGGTCGGCCGCGCCCAGCGCAACCGGGTCGCCTATCTGCACGAGGTGGAGCAGCGCGCCCTCGCCGCCGAGCGGGAGCAGGAGGCGAGGGCCCGGCAGAGCGCCACCGAGGAGCGGCTGCGGATCGCCCGCGAGCTGCACGACATCCTCGGGCACAGCATCTCGCTGATCAACGTCCAGTCGGGCGCCGCGCTGCACCGGCTCGGCAAGAGGCCCGCCCCGGAGGCCGCCCTGGCCACGGCCGAGGAGGCGCTGCGGGCCGTACGCGACACCAGCAAGGAGGCGCTGCGCGAGCTGCGCGCCACGCTCGGGGTGCTGCGCCGGGCCGACGAGGCCGCCCCGACCGCACCGGCCTCCGGTCTCGCGCTGCTGCCCGAGCTGGTGGCGCGGGCCGGGAGCGCCGGCCTCGACGTCCGTACCCGGGTCGACGGCAGTCCCGTACCGCTGGCCCCGCCGGTCGACCTCGCGGCGTACCGGATCGTGCAGGAGTCGCTCACCAACGTGACCCGGCACGCCGGCGCGCGCTCGGTGCTCGTGACGCTCGACTGGGGCGCGGAGGAGCTGCGGCTGCGGATCGAGGACGACGGCCGGGGCACGCCGGACGACCGGCCTTCGGGCAGCGGCATCCGGGGCATGGCCGAGCGCGCCCGGGCCTTCGGCGGGGAGCTGACGGCCCGTAACATCCCCGGTGGATTCCGGGTCGACGCCCGGCTCCCGTTCACCCCCCTCGCCGACAAGGGAGATCCCGCATGATCCGCGTCGTGCTCGCCGACGACCAGACCCTGGTCCGGGCCGGCTTCCGGTCGATCCTGGCCGACGAGGACGACATCGAGGTGGTCGGCGAGGCGGCGGACGGCGAGCAGGCCGTGGCGCTCGCCCGCGAGCTGCGCCCGGACGTCGTCCTGATGGACATCCGGATGCCGGTGGTCGACGGCCTGGAGGCCACCCGCCGCATCACGGAGGACGACCGCCTCGAAGGGGTGCGGGTGGTCATCCTCACCACCTTCGACGTCGACGACTACGTGTACGGGGCGCTGCGCGCCGGCGCCAGCGGCTTCCTGGTGAAGGACACCGAGCCGACGGAACTGCTGCACGGGGTACGGGTGGTGGCCCGCGGCGACGCCCTGATCGCCCCGGCCGTCACCCGCCGGCTGATCGCCGAGTTCGCGGGCCGGGCGCGCCGCCCCGACCCGAGCCCCCGGCTCAACGCCCTCACCGAGCGGGAGCGCGAGGTCATGGGCCTGGTGGGCGCGGGGCTCTCCAACGACGAGATCGCCACCCGTCTGGTGCTCTCGCCCGCGACGGCGAAGACCCACGTGAGCCGGATCATGACCAAGCTGGACGTCCGGGACCGGGCGCAGCTGGTGATCCTCGCGTACGAGTCGGGGATGATCACCCCGGGCTGGCTGGCCTGACCCTTAGGGGTCAGGGAGCGGCGGGACGCAACCGTGGGGGTACGCGGACGGGGGCGGGCGCAACCGGGGCGTCAGGCCCGGTGTCCACCAGGGGCCGATGCCGCGGCCCTGACCGTACGCCGACGCTGACGGCGTGAATCCCGACGTACTCGATCTCGCGCGGCTCCAGTTCGCCCTCACCGCAGGCGGACACTTCCTCTTCGTCGCCCTCACGCTCGGTCTCGCGACGGTCGTTGCCGTGCTCCAGACGAAGGCCACCGTCTCCCGGAAGCCGCTGGACGCCCGCCTGGTCCGATTCTGGGGCCAGCTGTACGTGATCAATTACGCGGTGGGCATCGTCACCGGCATCGTGATGGAGTTCCAGTTCGGCATGAGCTGGAGCGGGCTCACCCACTACGCCGGGAACGTCTTCGGCGCCTCGCTCGCCGTCGAGACGATCGTGGCCTTCTTCGTGGAGTCGACCTTCCTGGGTCTGTGGATCTTCGGCTGGCACCGGCTGAACCGCTGGGCGCATCTCGCCGCGATCTGGGTCGTCACCCTCACCGCGTACCTCTCCGCCTACTGGATCCTGGTCTCCAACGGCTTCCTCAACCACCCCGTGGGACACCGCACCGAGAACGGGATCCTGGTCCTGGACGATCCCGTCGCCGTGCTCACCAACCCCTCCGCGCTGCTCGCGTTCGGGCACGTCGTGGCCGGGGCGCTGCTGACGGCCGGGTTCTTCATGGCGGGAGTGAGCGCCTACCACCTGTTCCGGCGAAGCCCGGAGTGGCGGCTCTTCGGGCGCAGCCTGCGGATCGGGGTCTTCGTCTCGTTCCCCGCGCTGGCGCTGGCGGCGGTCTTCGGCGGGCTGCAGTTCTCCACGCTGAGCACCTTCCAGCCGATGAAGTCGGCCGTGTTCGGCCAGAAGACCGCCGAGATCGCGCGGATCCAGGCCGACATGGTCGCCCGCTTCGGCCCCGGTGACTACGTGCCCTCGATCGGCTGGACCCGCGGCGCGGGGCTGGTGATGCTCATCTGCTTCGCCCTGATGATGTACCTCACCTTCGCCGGCCTGGTCCTCGCCTGCTTCAAGACCGTCGTCTTCCGCTTCCGGCTCTGGCACCTCGTCCTCATGGCCGCCGTGCCGCTGCCCTACCTCGCGATGATCAGCGGCTGGGTGTTCCGCGAGGCCGGCCGCCAGCCGTGGGTCGTGTACGGGCTCCTGAAGACCGAGGACGCGGTCTCCGGCCTCTCCCCCGGCCAGATGCGGCTCTCGCTGGCCGTGTTCACCACGCTCTTCGCCCTGCTCGCCGTCCTCAACGCCTGGCTGCTCGCCCGGCACGCGCGGCGCGGGCCCGTCGAATCCGGCGGTCTCGGCCACGACGACCGCGGGAGCGGACCCGGCGAGCCGGACCCGGCCGACGCCCTGCCCGCAGCCCGCTACTGACCCGCCACGCCACCGACCCGCGCCGTCCGGAGGAGCCGACCCACCGTGGACACCCTCGCCCTCGCCCTGCTCGCCCTCCTCGCCTCCGGCTGGTTCGTGCTCGCCGGCGCGGACGTCGGCACCGGCATGCTCCTCCCGTACCTCGGCCGCGGCCCCGGCGAGCGGCGGCTGGTGATCGCCTCCTTCGCGCCCTTCTTCCTGGGCAACGAGGTCTGGCTGATCGCCACCGCGGGCGTGCTCGCCGGCTGCTTCCCCGAGCTCGAAGGCACGCTGCTCACCGGCCAGTTCCCGGTGCTCGTCCCGCTCCTGGCGGGCTGGATCGTGCGGGACCTCGGGCTGTGGACGCGCGGCCGCGGGCCGGGGCGGCGCTGGCGGGCGCTGTGCGACGTGGCCGTGACGGCGGGCAGCTGGAGCCTGGCCCTCGCCGCCGGCTGGCTGCTCGCGGCCCTGCTGACCGGCCGCCCGTACGAACCGGCCGACGGGCCCGTCGCCGTCCTCACCGCCCTCGCGGTGGCCGCCCTGTTCGCCGCGCACGGGCTCGGCTTCGCCACCCTGCGCCTGACGGGAGTGCCGTACGAGCGCGCCCGGCGGCTCGTGGGGCGGGCCGGCCGCCCCTGGCACTCCTTCGCGCTCACCGCGGTGCTGCTCGGCGGACTCCCGCTCGCCGCCGGGAGCACCCTGACTCCCGGGTCCCACGCCGCCGACCCGGCGACGCTGCGGCTGCTCGTCCCTGTCCTGCTCGCCGTCACGGCGGGGATGGTCGCCGTGCAGGCGTGGATCTGGCGGCTGTTCCGCCACCGGGTGACGGGACCCTCCTACTTCTGACCGCCGCCGGCGGTCCCGTCCGGCTCCCCGGGCTCCTTCTTGTGGTGCAGCGCCTTCTGGAGGCGGGCGACGACGGCCTCTCCGTACCGCCGGTGGCCGTGCACGCGCGGGTCGTCGGTCACGTCGTAGCGCTTCACGTAGGCGCCCAGGAAGGCCTGGAGCGTGGCGACGGCGGGGATGGCGATCAGCGCGCCGACCGCACCGAGCAGCGCGGTGCCCGCGATGACCGAGCCGAAGGCCACGGCCGGGTGGATGTCGACGGTCTTGGAGGTCAGCTTGGGCTGCAGCACGTAGTTCTCGAACTGCTGGTAGACCACGACGAAGATCAGCACCCACAGCGCGTACCAGGGGTCCACGGTGAAGGCGATCAGCATCGGCAGGGCGCCCGCCAGATAGGTGCCGATGGTCGGGATGAACTGGGAGACCAGACCGACCCAGACGGCCAGCGCGGGCGCGTACGGCACGCCCAGGATCTCGAAGAGCACGAAGTGCGCCACTCCCGAGATCAGTGCCATCAGACCGCGCGAGTACAGGTAGCCGCCGGTCTTGTCGACGGCGATCTCCCAGGCCCGCAGCACCTCGGTCTGCTTCGCCGGCGGGAGGACCGAGCACAGCGAGCGGCGCAGGCGCGGGCCGTCGGCGGCGAAGTAGAACGAGAACAGGAAGATCGTCAGGAGCTTGAAGAGCCCGCCGAGGAGGGTGGCGGACACGTCCAGGACGCCGGCCGCGCTGTTCTGCACGTACTTCCGCAGCCAGCCGGAGCGCAGCACGCTGTCCTGCACCTCGACCCGGGACAGCTCGGTGTGGAAGTGCTGGTTGGCCCAGTTGATCAGCGAGTCGAGGTACTTGGGGAAGTTCTCGACCATGTCGACGATCTGGCCGGCGAGCATCGATCCGAGGAGGACGACGAAGCCGACGCCGGTGACGAGTACGGCGAAGAAGACGATGAAGGTGGCCAGGCCGCGGCGCATCCCGCGCGCCGCCATGCGCCCCACCGCCGGCTCGATGGCGAGGGCCAGGAAGAAGGCGAGCAGGATGTTGACGAGCAGCCCGACGAGCTGGTGGAAGGCCCAGCTGCCCAGCTGGAAACAGGCGTAGAGGGCGAGGGCCAGCACCAGGGCGCGGGGCAGCCACCGCGGCATCCGCGCCGCCGCGGCGGGGCCTGCGGCCGGAGCCGGGCCGGCGGGAGCGGGACCGGAGGCTCCCGGGTCGGCCGGAGCGGGGGTCGGCGTGGAGGACGTCTCGACGGTCGGCTGTGCGGACGGGGAGGTCACCAGGGCGCCGTTCGGCGCGGCCGGGGCCGCCGGGACGTCCGGCCCGGAGGGCGCCGTCCCACGGTCGTCCTTTTTGCCGCCGGTCTCACCGGCCGCACCGGTCTCACCGGCCTCATCCGTCTTGCCGGCCTCATCCGCCGTGGCCGCGTCGGCCGTCTTGCCGGCGTCGGCCGCCTTGCCCGCCTCATCCGTCCTGGCGGTCTCGTCGGTCTCGTGTGTCTCGTCGGACTCGTGTGTCTCGTCGGACTCGTGTGTCTCGTCGGTCTCGTCGTCGTGCGCGTCAGTCGGGGCCACCCCGCCAGTCTCGCGCACCGCGCGGACATTCCGACCAGGGCCCGTCACATCATCGTTTCTCGTCGGGCACGCCGACTGCCGTGCAGACCGCCCGCCACACGTCCTTGGCCTCCCAGCCCGCGTCGAGCGCCTGGTGCACCGTCCGCCCGCCGAGTTCCGTCATGACGTGGTCCCGGGCGAAGGACTCGACGTAGGACGTTCCGAAGTGCTCGGTCATCCGTTCCCAGAAAGTCGTCAACCGCATGACCCCAGTATCCCGCCCTCAAGGGTGCAGCCCGGTCCGTAGACCTTGTCAGACGCGCTGTCCGGCCTACGGTCGGACCATGGCCGGAAATCCTCCAGAAAACCCCGCTCCGCCCGCGTCGCCCCTCGCGCGGGCCGAGCACTTCGTCTGGCTGACTGCCCGCGTGCTCGAACAGCGCCGGTTCGCCTACCACTTCCTGCGCGGCGGCGCGGATCCCGTCGAGGCCGCGCTCACCGCGTACCTCAACGAGGACGGCGGCTACGGGCACGCCCTCGAACCCGATCTGCGCGGACCGGTCAGTCAGCCGCTGCACACCGCGCACGCGCTGCGCGTGCTCGACTCCATCGGCCGGTGCGGCGGCCTACGAGTCGAGCGGATCTGCCGCTATCTGACCGAGGTGTCGACCCACGACGGCGCGCTGCCCGCCGTCCACCCCTCGCAACGCGGCTACCCGGCGGCCCCGTTCGTCCCGGTCGTCGACGAGCCGCCGAGCGAGCTGCTCACCACCGGCCCGGTGGTCGGCCTGCTGCACCGCAACCAGGTCTGGCACGCCTGGCTGTTCCGGGCCACCGAGTTCTGCTGGGCGGCCGTGGACGCGCTGGAGAAGACCCATCCGTACGAGGTGCAGGCCGCCGTCGCCTTCCTCGACGGGGTCCCGGACCGCGCCCGTGCGCAGGCGGCGAGCGACCGGCTCGGGCGGCTCGTGCGCGAGCGGCGGCTCGTCGTGCTGGACCCGGACCGGGCGGCGGACCACCCGGTGCCCGACGGCTACGCGCCGGGCGAGCACCACTATCCGTACGACTACGCGCGCGTGCCGGACTCGCTGGCCCGCCGCTGGTTCACGGACGAGGAGATGAACCGCTCCCTGGACCACCTCGCGGCGACGCAGGAGGAGGACGGCGGCTGGCCCGTCACCTGGCGCCAGTGGGCGCCCGGCGCCGTGCTGGAGGCACGTCCGATCGTCACCGTGGAGGCCCTGCGGACGCTGCGCGCGCACGGCCGCCCGATCGGCTAGGGCCAGGACGTACGGGAAGCGGGCGCCGGTCCGCCGGACCGGGCGGGACCGGCGCCGAGGCTAAGCGGGATCCGGGCCGCGCGCGGCGCTGGCGCCTGGGCAAGGCGGCGTCAGCCGCCGAGGGCCCGGGCTGCGGCCGTGACCAGGACCGCCGCGCCCACGACCACCAGGAACGGGGCGCGCAGCAGCAGCGCGAGGGCCGCGGCGGCGAGCCCGGCGGCGCGGGCGTCGACAGTGAGGGCGCCCTGGCTGCTGAAGGTCTGCTGGGCGGTGAGGGCGGCGAGCAGGGCGACCGGGACGAGCGCGGCGAGCCGCCGGACGACGGGCCGCTCCAGGGTGTCGGCGGGGACGAGCAGGCCGAGCAGCTTCACCAGGTAGCACCCGGCGGCGGTCAGCGCGACGGCGATCCAGACGTTCATCGGGAGTCCTCCTCCGGGCGGCCGTCCGTCCGACGGCCGCCCGTGCGACGGCCGACCGTGCGACGGCCGCGGAACCAGAGCACGGCGGGCGCGGCGAGGGCCGCGGCGAGCACCGGTACGCCGGCCGGCAGCACGGGCAGGAGACCGAGGCCGAGCAGGACGGCGAGGGCGGCGGTGGCGCGCTCGGTGGTGCTCCTGAGCATGGGCGCGAGCAGCGCGAGGAAGACCGCGGGTCCCGCGGCGTCCAGGCCCCAGGCGGCGGTGTCGCCGATGGCCTCCGCGCCGAGGGCGCCGAGCAGGGTGGTGACGTTCCACAGCACGTACAGGGTCAGTCCGGTCACCGTGAAGCCGATGCGCGCGGACCGGCGGTCCGGCTGGGCGAGGGCGACGGCCGTGGTCTCGTCGATCACCCACTGCGCCGCGAACGGCCGGGCGAGCGGGCGCAGCGCGAGCAGCTGGGAAAGACGCAGTCCGTAGAAGGCGTTGCGGGTGCCGACGAAGAACGCCCCGGCGGCGGCCGTGAACGGGTTCCCGCCCGCGGCGAGGGCGCCCACCAGTGCGAACTGCGAGGCGCCGGTGAACACCAGCAGGCTCAGCGCGCAGGTCTGGAGCAGGCTGAGGCCGGAGCCCGCCGAGGTCACGCCGAAGGCGAAGCCGGAGAGTCCGACGGCGATGCCGACGCCGAGGGCGTCGCGCACGACGGAGGCGTCGCTCTTGGAGGCGGTTCCGTCACGGCGTACGTCCGGAGGTGCTGTCTGTTCTGCCACGTCAGGGACGGTACGGACGGAGGGCGGGCCCGGTCTTGTACGTTCTTGCGGCGGCCGCGCCGACGGCGGCCGCGTTGCCGGCCGCCGCCTTGCCGCGTTCCCAGCCGCTTCCCGGCCGCTTCCTAGCCGTCTTCCCGTGCGCGCAGGCCGCGCGCCCGCTGGTAGGCGCCCGGGGGCACGCCGACGCTGCGGGTGAAGTGCCGGTTGAGGTGCGGCTGGTCCGTGAAACCGACGGTGACCGCGGCCTCCGCCGGAGGCGTCCCCGCGCCCAGGAGGCGCCGGGCCCGCCGTACCCGGGCGTCGGTCAGCCAGGTGTGCGGCGGCATGCCGTACGCGGCGCGGAAGGCCCGCAGGAGGGCGAAGGGGCTGGTGCCGAGCTCGGCGGCGAGCCGTTCCAGGGTCGGCGGGTCGGCCATCCGCTCCTCGAGGACGGCACGCGCGCGTGCCGCGTTCCGCGCGCCGGCCGACAGCGGCGACAGCGGCCGGACCCGGCCGCCGTGGCTGCGCAGCATCCGCGCGGTGACCAGCCGCAGCAGGCTGTCGGCGGCGAGCGCGTTGCCCTCCTCGGCGGCCCGGTGCACGTCCACGACGAGCCGGGCCGCGTACGCGTCGTCGACGACGGGCTGGGTGAATCCGATGTCGCCGCGCAGCGCGATGGTGTCGTCCGCGATGTCCCGGATCAGGCCGGCGTCGGGGTAGATCGTCCGGTACGTCCAGCCCTCGGGCACCCCGGCCTGCCCGGTGTGCGGGGTGTCGGGGTTGACCAGCGCGATCTGGCCGGGCCCCGCCTGGACGAGGTCGCCGCCGTAGTGGAAGGCCTCGACGCCCTCGGTGATGGCGGCGAGGACGAAGCTCTCGTGGGTGTGCCGGGAGAAGGACTTACGGACGTAGTGGGCGTGCAGCAGGTCGACGCCCGGCAGCTCGGCCGGCCGCCAGTACCGCGCCCGCTCTCCGCGCACGGCCCGGCCCGCCCGCCCGGGGGCGTCGGCGGGCGCGCCGCTGCGGTCGCCGTCTGCGACGGCGTGCCCGCGCGGCGCAGCGGACGGGCGGGGCGGGCCGCCGGCCGTCCGGCCGTCGCGCGCCGGGGCCGGGGCGGTCCCGGCCTGGGGCGGATGCGGCGCGTCGGCACTCGTCATGTCCCCATTCTGCGCCTGGGGCGCGAGCGACCACGAGCGGATTTCCCCAGGTCCGGGCGGTTGTCAGTGGCGGGGTGCACGATGGAGGGCATGGTCAGGTCCGCGCTCGACGACTTCTCCCCCGCGACCCGCAGCTGGTTCACCGGGGCCTTCACCGCGCCCACCGCGGCGCAGGAGGGCGCCTGGCGGGCCATCGGCGAGGGCTCGGACGTGCTCGTGGTGGCGCCGACCGGCTCCGGCAAGACGCTCGCCGCCTTCCTCGCCGCCCTCGACCGGCTGGCGGCGACCCCGCCGCCCGCCGACGCCAAGAAGCGCTGCCGCGTGCTGTACGTGTCGCCGCTGAAGGCGCTGGCCGTCGACGTCGAGCGCAATCTGCGCTCCCCGCTGACCGGCATCCGCCAGGAGTCGGTCCGGCTCGGCCTGCTCGAGCCGGACGTGAAGGTGGGCATCCGCTCGGGCGACACCCCGGCCGCCGAGCGGCGGGCGCTCGCGACCCGGCCGCCGGACATCCTGATCACGACGCCCGAGTCGCTGTTCCTGATGCTGACCTCGGCCACGCGCGACGCGCTCGCGGGCGTGGAGACGGTCATCCTCGACGAGGTGCACGCGGTCGCGGGCACCAAGCGGGGCGCGCACCTGGCGCTCTCCCTGGAGCGGCTCGACGAGCTGCTGCCGCGGCCCGCCCGCCGGATCGGCCTGTCGGCGACGGTGCGGCCGGTGGAGGAGGTGGCGCGCTACCTCTCGCCGCAGCGGAAGGTGGAGATCGTCCAGCCGCGGTCGGGCAAGGAGTTCGACCTCTCCGTGGTCGTGCCCGTGGAGGACATGGGCGAGCTGGGCGGTTCGCCCGCCTCGGAGGCCTCCGAGGGCGGCGACAAGCCCTCGATCTGGCCGCACGTCGAGGAGCGGATCGCCGACCTGGTGCAGGCGCACCGCTCGACCATCGTCTTCGCCAACTCCCGCCGCCTCGCGGAGCGGCTGTGCAACCGGCTGAACGAGATCGCCTACGAGCGGGCCACCGGCGAGGCCCTGCCCGACGGCGCGCCGCCCGCCGAGATCATGGCCCAGTCGGGCGCGGCCCAGGGCGCGCCGCCGCTGCTCGCCCGCGCGCACCACGGCTCGGTCTCGAAGGAGCAGCGGGCCCTGGTCGAGGAGGACCTGAAGGCGGGCCGGCTTCCTGCGGTGGTGGCCACGTCCAGCCTGGAGCTGGGCATCGACATGGGCGCGGTGGACCTGGTGGTCCAGGTGGAGTCGCCGCCCTCGGTGGCTTCCGGACTCCAGCGCGTGGGCCGCGCGGGGCACCAGGTCGGGGCCGTGTCCACGGGTGTGGTCTTCCCGAAGTACCGGGGTGACCTGGTGCAGTCGGCGGTGGTGACCGAGCGGATGCGCTCGGGTTCCATCGAGTCGCTGCGGATCCCGGCGAATCCGCTGGACGTGCTCGCCCAGCAGCTGGTGGCGATGGTCGCCCTGGACTCCTGGCAGGTCGACGACCTGCTCGCGACGGTCCGCCGGGCGGCGCCGTTCGCGGCGCTGCCGGAGTCGGCGTTCACGGCGGTCCTGGACATGCTGGCCGGACGCTATCCGTCGGACGCCTTCGCCGAGCTGCGCCCGCGCGTGGTGTGGGACCGGGTGGCGGGCACGGTGACGGGCCGGCCCGGCGCGCAGCGGCTCGCGGTCACCTCGGGCGGCACGATCCCCGACCGTGGCCTGTTCGGGGTGTTCCTGGCGGGCGCCGACCCCAAGAAGGGCGGCGGCCGGGTCGGTGAGCTCGACGAGGAGATGGTGTACGAGTCGCGGGTCGGCGACGTCTTCACGCTGGGCACCACGTCCTGGCGGATCGAGGACATCACCCGTGACCGGGTCCTGGTGTCGCCCGCGCCGGGCGTGCCGGGGCGGCTGCCGTTCTGGAAGGGCGACCAGCTGGGCCGCCCGCTCGAACTGGGCCGCGCGGTGGGCGCGTTCCTGCGCGAGGTGGGTGCCCTGGCGCCCGACGACGCCCGGCTGCGGCTGCTCGCCGCCGGGCTCGACGCCTGGGCGGCGGAGAACGTGATCGCGTACCTCGCCGAGCAGCGCGAGGCCTGCGGCCATGTGCCGGACGACCGGACGATCCTGGTGGAGCGCTTCCGGGACGAGCTGGGCGACTGGCGGGTGGTCGTCCACTCCCCGTTCGGCGCGCAGGTGCACGCCCCGTGGGCGCTGGCGCTGGGCGCCCGGCTCGCCGAGCGGTACGGGATGGACGCCCAGGTGATGCACGCCGACGACGGCATCGTGCTGCGGCTGCCGGACGCGGACCTGATGGGCCTCGACCTGCTGGACAGCGAGCCGGTGGACCCGGGCCGGTTCGCCGACACCACGTACGACAGCGAGCAGGCGCCCGTCGGTGCCGCCGATGTCGCCTTCGACAAGGGCGAGGTCGAGCAGATCGTCACCGACCAGGTCGGCGGCTCCGCCCTGTTCGCCTCCCGGTTCCGCGAGTGCGCGGCGCGCGCCCTGCTGCTGCCCAAACGCAACCCCGGCAAGCGCACGCCGCTGTGGCAGCAGCGGCAGCGGGCGGCGCAGCTGCTGCAGGTGGCGAGCGAGTTCGGCTCCTTCCCGATCGTCCTGGAGGCGGTTCGCGAGTGCCTCCAGGACGTCTTCGACGTCCCGGGGCTCCGGGAGCTGATGGGGGACATCGAGTCCCGCCGGGTGCGCCTGGTGGAGGTCACGACGCCGGAGCCGTCGCCGTTCGCCCGCTCCCTGCTCTTCGGCTACGTGGCCCAGTTCCTGTACGAGGGCGACTCGCCGCTCGCCGAGCGGCGGGCGGCGGCGCTCTCGCTGGACTCCCGGCTGCTCGCCGAGCTGCTCGGGCAGGCGGAGCTGCGGGAGCTGCTGGACGCGGACGTGCTCGCCGAGCTCGAGCGCGAGCTGCAGTGGCTGACCGAGGACCGGCGGATCAAGGACGTGGAGGGCGTCGCCGACCTGCTTCGCGTGCTCGGGCCGCTGACCGACGCGGAGCTCGCCGAGCGTGGCGCGGAGGCCGGCTGGGCGCAGGATCTGTCCCGGGCGCGGCGGGCGATCCGGGTGCGGATCGCGGGCGCCGACCACTGGGCGGCGATCGAGGACGCCGGCAGGCTGCGGGACGCGTTGGGGACGGCGCTGCCGGTGGGTGTGCCGGAGGCGTTCACGGAGCCGGTGAAGGACCCGCTGGGCGACCTCCTCGCCCGTTTCGCCCGTACGCACGGCCCGTTCACGTCCTCGCAGGCCGCGACCCGCTTCGGGCTCGGTCCGGCGGTCACGGACGGCGCCCTCCAGCGCCTCGCCGCCGCGGGCCGGGTCGTCCAGGGCGAGTTCCATCCCTCGGGCATCGGCCAGGAGTGGTGCGACGCCTCCGTGCTGCGCCGGCTGCGCCGCCGGTCGCTCGCGGCCCTGCGGCACGAGCTGGAGCCGGTGCCGCCGGCCGCGCTCGCCACCTTCCTGCCCCAGTGGCAGCACCTGGGGAGCAGCAGCCTGCGCGGCATCGACGGCCTGGCCCGCGCGATCGAGCAGCTCCAGGGCGCGCCCGTGCCGGCCTCGGCGCTGGAGAAGCTGATCCTGCCGTCGCGGGTGCGGGACTACTCGCCCGCGCTCCTCGACGAGCTGACCACGACCGGCGAGGTGGTCTGGGCGGGTGCCGGGGCGCTGCCCGGCAAGGACGGCTGGGTCTCGCTCTATCTGGCCGACGCGGCGCCGCTGCTCCTGCCGCCGCCGCACCCGCTGGAGCTCACCGGCCTGCACGAGTCCGTCCTGACGACGCTCTCCGGGGGCTACGGGCTGTTCTTCCGCCAGATCGCCGACCAGGTGCGGGCCACCACCCACCCGGACGCGACGGATCCGCAGCTCGCGGACGTCCTGTGGGACCTGGCCTGGTCGGGGCGGCTCACCAACGACACCCTGGCCCCGCTGCGCTCGCTCCTCGGCTCGGGCCGCACGGCCGGTTCCACGGCGCACCGCGCCCGCCGCACCGTCCCGCGCGGCCGGTACGGGACGCTGAGCGCCGCCGCCCGCCCGGCCTCCCGCACGGGTCCGCCCACGGTCAGCGGCCGCTGGTCGCTGCTGCCGCCGCTCGAGCCCGAGCCGACCCACCGCGCGCACGCCCTGGCCCGCACGCTGCTCGACCGGCACGGGGTGGTCACCCGGGGCGCGGTGGCCGCCGAGGGCGTGGAGGGCGGCTTCTCCGCGACGTACCGGATCCTGTCGGCCTTCGAAGACAGCGGTCAGGCCCGCCGGGGTTACGTGGTGGAGGGGCTGGGCGCCGCCCAGTTCGCCATGGACGGGGCCGTGGACCGGCTGCGCGCGGCCGCGAACGCCCGGGACCGGGGCGCCGAGGAGGGCACCGGCCCGAAGGCGGTGGTGCTGGCGGCGGCCGATCCGGCGAACGCGTACGGGGCGGCCCTGTCCTGGCCGGAGCCGCCGACCGGTGCCGGGCACAAGCCGGGCCGCAAGGCGGGCGCGATGGTCGTCCTGGTCGACGGCGAGCTCACGCTCTACATGGAGCGCGGCGGCAAGACGCTGCTCTCCTGGCCCGCGGAGCCAGACTCGCCGGCGCTGCGGGCGGCGGCCGAGGCGCTGGCGGCCGCGGCGACGGCGGGCTCGCTCGGCACGGTGACGGTGGAGCGGATCAACGGGGCGACCGCCCTGACCTCTCCGCTCTCCCGCCCCCTGGAGGCCGCCGGCTTCCACGCCACGCCCCGCGGCCTGCGCCTGCGCGCCTGACGCGCGACGCCGGCTCAGGGCGGCGCGAGCCCCGCTCCGCCCGCGCGAGGCGGCCGCCGGCCGGTGGGGGTGGCGGAGTGGTCCGGGGTCTCGCGGCGCGGCCCCCTTGCCGCCGTCGTCGCTCCCAGCCCGCCACAAAGCGCGGGGCGCGGCATCATGGCCCCATGCCCGAAGGAGACACCGTCTGGTACGCGGCGCACCGGTTGGACTCGGCGCTCGCCGGGCGGGTGCTCACGCGCTCCGACCTGCGTGTGCCCCGCTTCGCGACGGCCGATCTCACCGGACGCCGCGTCCTCGACGTCACCCCGCGCGGCAAGCACTTCCTGACCCGGATCGAGGGCGGCCTCACCCTCCACTCGCACCTGCGGATGGACGGTTCGTGGCAGGTCTACGCGGCCGGCGAGCGCCCGCGCGGCGGGCCGGCCCACCAGATCCGGGCGATCCTCGGGAACGCGGAGTTCACGGCGTACGGCTACCGCCTGCCGGTCCTGGAGCTGATCCGTACGGCGGAGGAGTCCAAGGCCGTCGGGCATCTCGGCCCGGATCTGCTCGGGCCCGACTGGGACCCGGCGGAGGCGGTGCGCCGGCTGGCCGCCGATCCCGCGCGCCCGCTCGGCGAGGCCCTGCTCGACCAGCGCAATCTCGCCGGGATCGGCAACGTGTACAAGTCGGAGCTGGCCTTCCTGGCCGGCGTCACTCCCTGGCTGCCGTTCGGCGAGCTCGCCGACGGCGTCCCGGAGCGCCTGGTGGCCACCGCGCACCGGCTCCTGGAGGCGAACAAGGACCGCCCGGACCGGCGGACGACGACGACCCGGCGCGGGGGCGAGCGCCTCTACGTCTACGGCCGCGAGGGCCGCCCCTGCCCGCGCTGCGGCGTCCCGGTCCGCAAGGCGGAGCTGGCCGACCGGGTGACGTACTGGTGCCCGGGCTGCCAGAAGGGACCGCAACAGGAGCCGCCCCACTAATTGACGGACCGTCAGATCCGGTCGTACGGTCCGGACATGGCCCTCACCGCGTACGACCTCACCGGCCGCACCGCGTTCGTCACGGGCGCGGCGAGCGGCATCGGCCGCGCGACCGCGACGCTCCTCGCCGAGGCGGGCGCGACCGTCCACTGCGCGGACCGCGACGAGTCCGGCCTGAAGGAGACCGCGGCCCTGATCGCCCGCCAGGGCGGCACCGCGCACGTCCACCCGCTCGACGTCACCGACCGGGCCGCCCTCGCCGCCGCCGTGCGCGCCGCGGGTCCGCTGCACGCGATGGCGGCGGTCGCCGGGATCATGCACACGAGCACCGTCCTGGAGACCCGCGACGAGGACCTCGACCGGATCCTCTCGGTGAACTTCAAGGGCGTGCTGTACGCCTGCCAGGAGGCGACCCGCTCGATGATCGAGCACGGCATAGCCGGCTCCGTCGTCACCATGGCCTCGGGCGCGATGGACACCGCGAGCCCGGGCCTGCTCTGCTACAGCGTCACCAAGGCGGCCGTCGTCCAGCTGACGAAGACGCTGGCCGCCGAGGCCGGCCGGTACGGCATCCGCGTGAACGCGGTCGCGCCGGGCTGGGTCCGCACGCCCATGACGGACCGCCACGAACCGGCCGCCCAGGAGCAGGCCGAGGCGGCGATGGTGCGCGTGTCACCGCTCGGCCGGGTGGGTGAGCCGGCGGACATCGCCCACGCGGTCCTCCATCTCGCCTCCGACGCCTCGTCGTTCACGACGGGTCAGATCCTCCGCCCCAACGGCGGCGTCGCGATGCCTTGGTGAGCAAGGATCCGACGACCGAGGGCTTGGTGACCGACGGCCGGCCGTCCGGCCGACCACCGGGTCCACCCGGTCCGCCGCGCCTGCCCGGCCCGCCGGACCTCCCCGTAGAGGCGGCCACGTGCACCGGCAACAGGCTCAGCCCCCAGCCGCCCGCGGCCACCGCCCCCTCGACCGGCCCCGTCTCCCCCGGCACCAGCAGCAGGCGCACCACCGCCCACCACCAGAGCCCACCGGCCACCAGTCCGGCCGCGACCAGCGCGAGCGTCACCAGCGGAACCCGTCGCCGTACCATGGCCGCCTCCTCCGGTTGACGCTAGTCCCGCAGGATCACCCGGCGGGAGGGCGCACAAGAGGCAACCCCGGCGCACGGGACGCGTATGGCCATGTGCGACGCCACGATCAGGCGCTCTCCGCCTGGAACATCCACGAATGCTTCTCAAGGTCGGCCGTGAGCCCGATCAGGATGTCCTGGCTCACCGGGTCCGGATCCCCCGTCGCCTCGATCCGCTCGCGCATCCGCGTCACCACCGCCTCCAGGGCGGCCACGAGGATCTCCACGGCCTCCGCGTCCTTGATCCAGCCTTCCGGAACGGTGCCGATCGCACTCGCGGACGCCACGGTCGCGGCGCGCCCGTCCGGGGTCACGCCGATCGCCGAGGCACGCTCGGCCACCGTGTCGGAGTGCAGCCGGGCCGTGGTGACGACCTCGTCGAGCTGGAGATGGACGGAGCGGAAGCGAGGGCCGATGACGTTCCAGTGGACCTGCTTGGCCACCAGGGCGAGGTCGACCAGGTCGACCAGTGCTCCCTGCAGCGCGTTGCCGACCGTCTTCAGGGCGGTCTCGGACAGGGAGCTCTTCACGACGGACATGCGAAATCTCCAAACAGTCGTACGTTCCCCCACCATGGCACGCATCACCCGAATCCGGCATCTCAAACCAAACCGGTCGCCACCCGTGTGCGGGACGAGGAACGAGGCAAGGAAAAAGCCCCGGCGTGCGCCCGTCAGGGCACACACCGGGGCTTCGCCCCACTTCGTTCGTGCTGCTCGGTCAGGCGGCGACGACGTCCACGGCCTCCGCGGGCGCCTTGATGGTCACCCGCTCGGTGGGCACACCGGCCACCGACGTCACCGACACCGAATTGAGCATCGGTCGCACCGGCGCCGGCACCGGTTCGCTCGCCGCTGCCGACTCGGCCAGTTCGGCCAGCGACAGCTCGTCGCTCACTTCACGCATGAGCTCGGACATCCGTACGTCCAGCGCGTCGCAGATCGCGGAGAGCAGCTCGGAGGAAGCCTCCTTCTGCCCCCGCTCCACCTCGGAGAGATAGCCGAGCGAAACTCGGGCGGACGAGGAGACTTCGCGCAGAGTACGGCCCTGGCGCTGGCGCTGCCGACGCAGCACGTCACCCAACAGGCGACGGAGCAGAATCATCGGTGGCTCCCTCCTCGGACCGCGTAGCCTTCACGCCCCACCGTACCGCCTCGCGCCGCGGCCGTGCGGGGAGCGATGTCGTGTTCACTCATGGCTGCAAACATCAATCTCCCCCGTTCTGTTCCGTATCCTGTGCCCGCGCATTTTCCGAGTGTTCGTCGCCGAGCAGTTCACTGAGCAATTCGAGCACGCTCCGTACGCTCTCTCTACGGATTTCCGCTCGATCGCCGTTCAACCGCAACGAGGCCACCTTCCCCGCCCCGGCCGCTCCGGCGGATCCGCCCGCGGGCCCGGCGACGGCCACGTACACCGTCCCGACCGGCTGCCCGTCCTGCGGTTCCGGACCGGCGACACCGGTCGTCGCGATGCCCCAGTCGGCGCCGAGCCCGGCCCGCACACCGGCCGCCATCTGCAGCGCCACCTCCGGGTCGACCGCCCCGCGCTCCGCCAGAAGAGCCCCGTCCACGCCGAGGAGCTGCTCCTTCAGAGGCGTGGCGTAGGCCGTGACGGAGCCGCGGAAGCTCTTGGAGGCGCCGGGCACGGCAGTGAGCTCCGCGGCCACGAGACCGCCCGTCAGGGACTCGGCGACCGCCAGCGTGTGACCACGCAGCGCGAGCAGCCGGAGCACCCTGGCGGCCTCGTTCATCGTCCGTCCGCCTCCGTGCGGTCCGTCCCGGCCGCCGCCGCCCGCTCCTCCGCGAGTCCCTTGCGGCGCAGGACGACCGCCTGTCGCACATAGTCCAGACCGGTGACGACCGTCAGCACGACGGCCACCGCCATCACCCACCAGCGCAGGGTGGCGAGTGGACCGGTGAGCATCAGGACGTACATGCCCACGGCCGTGCCCTGGGCGAGCGTCTTCATCTTGCCGCCGCGGCTGGCCGGGATCACTCCGTGCCGGATCACCCAGAAGCGCATCAGCGTGATGCCGAGCTCACGGGCCAGGATCACGCCCGTCACCCACCACGGCAGGTCGCCCAGCGCGGACAGGCTGATCAGTCCGGCCGCCATGATCGCCTTGTCGGCGATCGGGTCGGCGATCTTCCCGAAGTCCGTGACCAGGTTGTACGTCCTGGCCAGGTGCCCGTCGAAGACGTCCGTGATCATGGCGACGGCGAACGCCGCCCACGCCCAGGCGCGCCAGGCGGGGTCGTGTCCGCCGTCCTGGAGCAGCAGCACCACGAAGGCGGGCACGAGCACCAGCCGGACCATGGTGAGGATGTTCGCGATGTTCCACAGGCTGGCCTGGTTGACGGCCGCAGCGCCCAGCTTGCCGCGCGGCGCCGGCCTACCGGTCCCGCCCGTCGCGGATGCCGGGACTCCGGTCATCTGCCCGCCTCCTCATCAAGACACTCGGCAACGAGGTCGACGCCCTCGGTGGCGACGACCTCGGCCCTGACCATACGGCCCGGGGCCAGGCCGAGGCCCTCGGCCGAGTCCGCGGGGAGGAGCACCTGGCCGTCGGTCTCGGGCGCCTGGTGGGCGGCCCGGCCGATCCAGCCGTCCTCCTCCTCGTCGAAGGACTCGACCAGTACTTCCAGGGTCTCGCCGATCCGCTCCTCCGCGCGCTGGGCGGTGAGCTCCTCGGCGAGCCGGGACAGGTGGGCGAGGCGCTCGTCGACGACGTCCTGGCCGAGCTTGTGCTCGTAGCCGGCCGCCTCGGTGCCGTCCTCGTCGGAGTAGCCGAAGACGCCGATGGCGTCGAGGCGGGCGTGCGTGACGAAGCGTTCCAGCTCGGCGAAGTCCGCCTCGGTCTCGCCGGGGAAGCCGACGATGAAGTTGGAGCGGGCACCGGCGGTCGGGGCCTTGGAGCGGATGGTGTCCAGGAGCTCCAGGAAGCGGTCGGTGTCGCCGAAGCGGCGCATCGCCCGCAGCACGTCGGGCGCGCTGTGCTGGAAGGACAGGTCGAAGTACGGCACGACCTTCTCGGTGGAGGTGAGCACGTCGATCAGGCCGGGGCGCATCTCGGCGGGCTGCAGGTAGCTGACGCGGACCCGCTCGATGCCGTCGACGGCGGCGAGCTCGGGCAGCAGGCTCTCCAGGAGACGGATGTCGCCGAGGTCCTTGCCGTACGAGGTGTTGTTCTCGGAGACCAGCATGACCTCCTTCACGCCCTGCTCGGCGAGCCAGCGGGTCTCGTTCAGCACGTCCGAGGGGCGGCGCGAGACGAAGGAGCCGCGGAAGGACGGGATGGCGCAGAAGGAGCAGCGCCGGTCGCAGCCGGAGGCCAGCTTCACGGAGGCGACGGGGCTGGTGTCCAGACGGCGGCGCAGGGGCGCGCGCGGCCCGGAGGCGGGCGCGAGGCCGTCGGGGAGGTCGGCCGGCACGTTCTCGGGCGCCTCAGGGGCCTCCGTGACGGCCACGGAGCCGTGCCCGGGCAGTGCCACCGACGCGGCGGCCTGCTGGCGCTCCACGGGCGACAGCGGCAGCAGCTTGCGCCGGTCACGCGGGGCGTGCGCCTCGACGCTGCCGCCGCTGAGGATGGTCTGGAGGCGGCCGGAGATGTCGGCGTAGTCGTCGAAGCCGAGCACGCCGTCGGCTTCGGGCAGGGCGTCGGCCAGCTCCTTGCCGTAGCGCTCGGCCATGCAGCCGACGGCCACGACGGCCTGGGTGCGGCCGTGATCCTTCAGATCGTTGGCCTCGAGGAGGGCGTCGACGGAGTCCTTCTTGGCGGCTTCGACGAATCCGCAGGTGTTGACGACGGCGACGTCTGCGTCCTCGGCGTTCTCGACGAGCTCCCAGCCGTCCGCTGCCAAGCGGCCTGCGAGCTCCTCCGAGTCCACCTCATTACGGGCGCAGCCGAGAGTGACAAGGGCGACGGTACGGCGTTCGGGCATGGACTCAAGACTACTTCGTCCCGGCCGTACCTCCGTCGCGCAGGGTTCACCTGCGCGACGGGCGTCACATGGGGGGCGGGACTCAGCCGGCCTGCGGGTCGCCCTTGGTGTAGGACAGGCGCTCGACCTGGCCGGACTCGAACGAGTCCTCGATCTTCTTGCCGTTGACGTAGAGCTCGATCGGTCCGGCGTTGCCGAGGATCAGATCGACGCGCTCGTCGTCCTGGAAGGTCTTGGACTCGCCCTTCAGGAGGAGCCCGTCGAAGAGCAGCTTGCCGTCGGCGCCCTTGGCCGAGATCCAGCTCTTGTCGTCGGTCGCGGTGAGCCTGACCGTGACCTTGTCCTGCGGGACCGCTGCGATGGCGCTCTCGGAGGGCACGGGCTTGGGCGGGGCCGGCTTGACCGGCTTGGGCTTGGCGGGGGCGGTGGTGGTCTTGGTCGCCGGGGCGGGGCCCTCGGCGGACGCGCCGGCGCCGCCGGTGCTGTCGGTCCCGTTGAACATCGTGAAGCCGACGAAGCCGACCACGGCGACGATCGCCGCGACCATGGCGGCGGTCCAGTTGGGACGGCGGGGTTCGGGACGGATCCGCTCCGCCTCGAACAGCGGGGCGGCGGGGGTCGGCGCGGGACGGCCGCCGTGCCCGGCGTCGTACTGCTCGATCAGCGGTGCCGGATCGAGCCCCACGGCGCGCGCGAGCGTGCGGATGTGCCCGCGGGCGTAGACGTCGCCGCCGCAGCGCGAGAAGTCGTCCTCCTCGATCGCGTGCACGATCGGGACGCGCACCCGGGTGGAGGCGCTGACCTCTTCGACGGTGAGACCGGCGGCGACACGGGCCTGCTGGAGGGCACGACCGATCGAATCCCGGTCATCTGCCGGGAAGTTCCGGTCGTCCTCGGGGGATTCGGGGGAGTTGCCGATGGACACGAGAGCGCCTTTCGAGCGTGTAGCCACCTGCTGGATGTTCAGTCTATGGGTGGTACGAAAGGGTGGGGCAACCGGGCGGGCGTCGTTTGTACGCCATGAGGCTGGGACAAGGTTCCGTCCCTCCCTCCAACTTGACGTACGCCCAAGGGAAACGGTTGCCCACCTTCCCTTACGAGTGAGTCTCGGCCCGGTCTCGTTACGGCCGCTCCGTCACTCCGGCCCGGTCAGGCCCCACCGTCCCCGCGGATCACGGCGAGCACCGCGTCCAGCTCGTCCGGCTTGACCAGCACGTCACGCGCCTTGGAGCCCTCGCTCGGCCCGACGATGTTCCGCGACTCCATCAGGTCCATGAGCCGGCCGGCCTTGGCGAAGCCCACGCGCAGCTTGCGCTGGAGCATCGAGGTGGAGCCGAACTGGGTCGAGACGACCAGCTCGGCGGCCTGGCACAGCAGGTCGAGGTCGTCGCCGATCTCCTCGTCGATCTCCTTCTTCTGCTTGGTGCCCACGGTGACGTCGTCCCGGAAGACGGGCGCCATCTGGTCCTTGCAGTGCTGGACGACGCTGGCGACCTCGTGCTCGGTGACGAAGGCGCCCTGCATGCGGACCGGCTTGTTCGCGCCCATCGGCAGGAACAGCCCGTCACCCTTGCCGATCAGCTTCTCGGCGCCGGGCTGGTCGAGGATGACGCGGCTGTCGGCGAGCGAGGAGGTGGCGAAGGCGAGCCGGGACGGCACGTTCGCCTTGATCAGACCGGTGACGACGTCCACGGAGGGCCGCTGGGTGGCGAGCACCAGGTGGATGCCGGCGGCGCGGGCCAACTGGGTGATGCGCACGATCGCGTCCTCGACGTCCCTCGGCGCGACCATCATCAGGTCGGCGAGCTCGTCGACGATCACCAGCAGGTACGGGTAGGTCTTGAGCTCGCGCTCGCTGCCCGGCGGCAGCTGCACCTTGCCGTCCCGGATCGCCTGGTTGAAGTCGTCGATGTGCCGGAAGCCGAACGCCGCGAGGTCGTCGTAGCGCAGGTCCATCTCGCGCACCACCCACTGCAGGGCTTCGGCGGCCCTCTTGGGGTTGGTGATGATCGGGGTGATCAGGTGCGGGATGCCCTCGTATGCGGTGAGCTCGACCCGCTTGGGGTCGACGAGCACCATCCGGACGTCCTCCGGGGTCGCTCTTATCATCACCGAGGTGATCAGGCAGTTGATGCAGGACGACTTGCCGGAGCCGGTGGCCCCGGCGACGAGGATGTGCGGCATCTTCGCGAGGTTGGCCATCACGTAGCCGCCCTCGACGTCCTTGCCGAGCGCCACCAGCATCGGATGGTCGTCCTCCGCCGCCTCCGCGAGGCGCAGCACGTCGCCGAGGTTGACCATCTCGCGGTCGGTGTTCGGGATCTCGATGCCGACCGCGGACTTGCCCGGGATCGGCGAGATGATCCGCACGTCGGGGCTGGCCACGGCGTACGCGATGTTCTTGGTGAGCGTGGTGATCTTCTCGACCTTGACGGCCGGACCGAGCTCGACCTCGTACCGGGTGACCGTCGGGCCGCGGGTGAAGCCGGTGACGGCCGCGTCGACCTTGAACTCGGCGAAGACGTTGGTGAGCGACTCCACGATGGCGTCGTTGGCGGCGCTGCGGGTCTTGCCGGGGCCGCCGCGCTCCAGGAGGTCCATGGAGGGCAGGGAGTACGTGATGTCGCCGGCGAGCTGGAGCTGCTCGGCCCGGGCCGGCAGGTCGGTCGGCTCGGGCGCCGGCTTCGTCAGGTCGGGCACCGTCCCGCCCGTCCGGTCCTTCGCGGCGCCCCGCGCGGTCGGCACGGGAGCGGCGGACCTCGCTTCCTCGACGTCGCCCTCGGCGGCCGTGGCGGCGTCCGCGGCGTACGCCGCCACGGCGGCGGCCCGCTCGGCGGTGACGTCTCGCGTCAGATCGGCGACCAGCGGGGACGGCGGCATCCCGTTGAGGACGGCGCCGTCCAGCGCGGCGGCCGCGGCCGCGGCCACGTCGACCGGGTCGAGGCCCGTGGTGTCGAAGGCGGACACGGGCGGCGTACGGCGCCGGCCGCGCCGCTCCAGTGCCACGGCCTCCGCGCGGTCGGGGTCGTACTCGCCGGAACCGGGCGCGCGCCGGCGCGCGGGCCGGGCGGCCCGGGGCGCGTCGTCACGCCAGTCGTCGCCGTACTCCCCGTGCCCGCCGGTCTCCTCCGCCGGGTACTCCGGCTCGACGAGACCGAGGCGGGCACCGAGGGCGCGCAGCCGCTGCGGAATGGCGTTGACCGGCGTGGCGGTGACCACGAGCAGACCGAAGACCGTGAGCAGCACCAGCAGGGGCACCGCCAGGACCTCGCCCATCATGAAGACCAGCGGCTTGGACGCGGCCCAGCCGATGAGCCCGCCGGCGTCCTGCATGGCCTCGGTGCCGTCGCCGCGACCGGGTGAGCCGCACGCGATGTGGACCTGCCCGAGCACGCCGATGACCAGGGCGGACAGACCGATGACGATACGGCCGTTGGCCTCCGGCTTCTCCGGGTAGAGGATCAGCCGCACGCCGATCGCGCCGAGCAGCAGCGGGACCAGCAGGTCGAGCCGCCCGAAGGCGCCGGTGACCAGCATCTCCACCAGGTCGCCGACGGGACCGCGCAGATGGGACCAGGTGCCGGCGGCGACGATCAGGGCGACGCCGAGCAGCAGCAGCGCGAGGCCGTCCTTGCGGTGCGCCGGGTCGAGGCCCTTGGCGCCCCGCCCTATCCCCCGGAACATCGCGCCCACGGCGTGCGCGAGCCCGAGCCAGACCCCGCGCACCAGCCGGTACACGCCACCGGTCGGCGACGGTGCCGGGCGCGGCGGGGCCTTCTTCGCGGCCGTCTTGCGCGCGGGCGCGCGCTTGGCGGGCGCGGCCTTCTTCGCGGGCGCCTTCTTCGCGGGGGGCTTGGCGGGCGACTTGGCGGCCACCGCCTTCTTCGCGGTACCGCTCGTACGGCCGGCGGCTCGCGGCTTCGCGGTGCCCGCCGTGCCCTGGGAACCCTTGCCGGACGTACGTGAGGCCATGGTGCTGAGGTTACCTGCGCAACCGGCCGGGGAAACAGCGCTCCCTGCGCTCACCCGTTCGTGTCGTTCCTGTCAGCGCGGGAAACTGACGCCCGCTCACGGCGGGCGCCGATCCGATGACGGTGCGTCAGCTCTGCGAGGGCAGGGTGGGCGCGCTGCCCGTACCCGGCTCGAGCGCGTCGAGCGCGCGGCGCAGGCCGGTGAGCTTGCGCTCCAGGTGCGCGGCCGTGGCGACGGCCGCGGCGTCCGCGGAGTCGTCGTCGAGCTGCTTGGAGAGCGCCTCGGCCTGCTCCTCGACCGCGGCGAGCCGGGCCGACAGCTCGGCGAGCAGGCCCGCCGACTCCTTGGTCTGGCCGTTCGGGCCGCCGCCCTCCAGCTGGAGCCGGAGCAGCGCGGCCTGCTCGCGGAGCTGGCAGTTCTTCATGTACAGCTCGACGAACACGGAGACCTTGGCGCGCAGCACCCACGGGTCGAAGGGCTTGGAGATGTAGTCGACCGCGCCCGCCGCGTACCCGCGGAAGGTGTGGTGCGGGCCGTGGTTGATGGCGGTGAGGAAGATGATCGGGATGTCCCGGGTCCGCTCGCGCCGCTTGATGTGCGCGGCCGTCTCGAAGCCGTCCATGCCGGGCATCTGGACGTCCAGCAGAATGACCGCGAAGTCGTCGGTCAGCAGCGCCTTGAGCGCTTCCTCCCCGGACGATGCCCGCACCAGTGTCTGATCGAGCGCGGAGAGAATGGCCTCCAGCGCCAGCAGATTCTCCGGCCGGTCATCGACCAGGAGGATCTTGGCCTTCTGCACCATGCCCCGTCCTCCTCGCCCCGGCACTGGCTCCATCCGGCTCTGCGTGCCGGGGGAAGCACCGGGCGCCGCCCCAGAAGACGACTCCCATGCGCCGTCCGTCCTTGTGCCGGTCATCGTAGCCGCACCCCGCCCGTCGCCACACCCTGTCACCGCATTGTCACGGAGCACGTAAGGGAGTGCCCGTACACCGAACGCGGTGGGAGACCAGAAGGTTCCCCGTCCGGCGGGCGCTCACACCCGTGTGGCGACGGCCGGTCAGGGGCCCGGCCCGAGGGCCGGACCCCGGGGCTCTAGCGCCCCTCCCCCCGCATCCACTGCTCCATCACCGTCAGCAGGTAGTCCGGGTCGACCGGCTTGGTCACGTAGTCCGAAGCTCCGGACTCGATGGCCTTCTCCCGGTCCCCCTTCATCGCCTTGGCCGTCAGCGCGATGATCGGCAGCCCCGCGAACTGCGGCATCCGCCGGATCGCGGTGGTCGTCGCGTATCCGTCCATCTCGGGCATCATGATGTCCATCAGCACCACCGAGACGTCCTCGTGCTGCTCCAGGACCTCGATGCCCTCGCGGCCGTTCTCCGCGTACAGCACCGCTAGACCGTGCTGCTCCAGGACGCTGGTGAGCGCGAACACGTTGCGGATGTCGTCGTCGACGATGAGCACCTTCTCACCCGCGAACGTGAACACCGGCCGCGGCTCGGGCTCCGGACGCTCCTCCTCCGCCGCCTGGTCGTCCTTGCCGGGCTGCCCCGGCACCTGCGGCCACTGCTCCACCGTCTTGCGCCGGTGCCGGAACAGCGCCCCGGCCCCCGACCTGGCCTCGGTGTGCGCCGGTGCGGGCGCGAAGTGCACCAGGCCCTCGGCGGTCCCCGGCTCGACGCCGAGCCGGCCCTCCGGGTCCAGCTGGTCAGGCCCCTGCCCGGCCGACGCCGGCTCGACCGGGCTCAGCGGCAGGTACAGGGTGAAGGTCGAGCCGCGGCCCGGCTCGCTCGCCGCGTAGATCTCGCCGCCGAGCAGCCGCGCGATCTCCCGGCTGATCGACAGCCCCAGGCCCGTACCGCCGTACTTCCGGCTGGTCGTGCCGTCGGCCTGCTTGAACGCCTCGAAGATCACCCGCATCTTCCCGGCCGCGATGCCGATGCCCGTGTCCGTCACGGAGAACGCGATCATGTCGGCCTCCGGGTCGCGCAGCGTCCCCGCCTCGAGGAGCTGCTCCCGGATCGACTGCGGAACGTCCGCGCCGGCCGGGCGGATCACCAGCTCCACGGCCCCGGTGTCGGTGAACTTCACCGCGTTCGACAGCAGGTTGCGCAGCACCTGCAGGAGCCGCTGCTCGTCCGTGTGCAGCGTGGCGGGCAGCTCCGGCGAGACCCGCACCGAGAAGTCGAGGCCCTTCTCCGCGGTCAGCGGCCGGAAGGTGGCCTCCACGTAGTCCACGAGCTGAACCAGCGCGATCCGCGTCGGCGAGACGTCCATCTTGCCCGCCTCGACCTTCGACAGGTCGAGGATGTCGTTGATCAGCTGGAGCAGGTCGGAGCCCGCGCCGTGGATGGTCTCGGCGAACTCGACCTGCTTCGGCGTCAGGTTCGCGTCCGCGTTGTCCGCGAGCAGCTTCGCCAGGATCAGCAGCGAGTTGAGCGGCGTGCGCAGCTCGTGCGACATGTTCGCCAGGAACTCGGACTTGTAGCGCATGGAGACCGCGAGCTGTTCGGCACGCTCCTCCAGGACCTGCCGGGCCTCCTCGATCTCGGTGTTCTTCACCTCGATGTCCCGGTTCTGCCGGGCAAGGAGTTCGGCCTTGTCCTCCAGCTCCGCGTTGGAGTTCTGCAGCTCCTTCTGCCGGTGCTCCAGCTCCGCCGACCGCTCCCGCAGCTGCTCGGTGAGCTCCTGCGACTGCTGGAGCAGCACCTCGGTACGGGTGTTGACGCTGATGGTGTTGACCGTCGTCGCGATCAGCTCGGCGATCTGGTTGAGGAAGTCCCGCTGGATCTGGGTGAACGGCTGGAAGGAGGCCAGTTCGATCACGCCGAGCACCCGGCCCTCGAACAGCACCGGCAGCACGATCACATGGGCCGGGGCGGCCTCGCCCAGACCCGACGAGATCTTCAGATAGCCCGGCGGCACGTTGACCTGGATGGTCCGCTTCTCCTCGGCCGCCGTCCCGATCAGGGTCTCGCCCGGCCGGAAGGAGGTCGGCATGGAGCCGGCGGAGTAGCCGTAACTGCCGCGCATCCGCAGCTCGTACGAGCCCTCGCCCTCCCCGACCGACTCGGCGTCGTTGGCGCTCGCGCCGGTCGGCATCGCCACGAAGAACGCGCCGTGCTGCGCCGACACCACCGGCGTCAGCTCGCTCATGATGAGCGAGGCGACGTCCTCCAGGTCCCGGCGGCCCTGCATCAGACCGGAGATACGGGCCAGGTTGCCCTTCAGCCAGTCCTGCTCCTCGTTGGCGAGGGTGGTGTCGCGCAGGTTGGCGATCATCGTGTTGATGTTGTCCTGGAGCGCCTGGATCTCGCCGGCCGCGTCCACGCCGTCGATCTTCAGGTTGAGGTCGCCGCGGGTCACCGCGGTGGCGACGGCCGCGATGGCGCGCACCTGCCGGGTCAGGTTCCCGGCCATCTCGTTCACCGACTCCGTCAGGTCCCGCCAGGTGCCGTCCACGTCACGCACCCGGGCCTGACCGCCCAGCTGCCCGTCGGTGCCCACCTCGCGGGCCACTCGCGTGACCTCCTCCGCGAAGTTCGACAGCTGGTCGACCATCGTGTTGATGGTGTTCTTCAGCTCCAGGATCTCGCCCTGGGCGTCGATGTCGATCTTCTTGGTGAGGTCGCCCTTGGCGATGGCGGTGGTGACGGCGGCGATCTGGCGCACCTGACCGGTCAGGTTGGACGCCATCGAGTTCACCGACTCGGTCAGGTCCTTCCAGGTGCCCGAGACGCCCGGAACGCGGGCCTGGCCGCCCAGTTCGCCCTCGGTGCCCACCTCGCGGGCCACCCGGGTCACCTCGTCGGCGAACGAGGACAGGGTCGTCACCATGGTGTTCACGGTGTCGGCGAGCTCGGCGACCTCGCCGCGCGCCTCGACCGTGACCTTCTTCGTCAGGTCGCCGTTGGCGACGGCCGCGGACACCCGGGAGATGTTCCGCACCTGGCTGGTCAGGTTGTTGGCCATCAGGTTGACGTTGTCGCTCAGGTCCTTCCAGATGCCGGTCACGCCGCGCACCCGCGCCTGGCCGCCCAGGATGCCCTCGGTGCCCACCTCGCGGGCCACCCGGGTCACCTCGTCGGCGAAGTTCGACAGCTGGTCGACCATGGTGTTGACGGTCGTGACCAGCTCCAGGATCTCGCCCTTGGCGTCGACGGTGATCTTCTTCGACAGGTCGCCCTTGGCGACCGCGGTGGTGACCTCGGCGATGTTACGGACCTGGAAGGTCAGGTTGTTCGCCATCATGTTCACCGACTGGGTGAGGTCCTTCCAGGTGCCGGAGACACCCTGCACCTCGGCCTGGCCGCCCAGGATGCCCTCCGTGCCCACCTCGCGGGCCACCCGGGTCACCTGGTCGGCGAAGCTGGACAGCTGGTCCACCATCGTGTTGAGGGTGTTCTTCAGCTCCAGGATCTCGCCGCGCGCGTCCACGTCGATCTTCTGCGACAGGTCACCCCGCGCCACCGCCGTCGCGACCTGCGCGATGTTGCGCACCTGGGCGGTCAGGTTCCCGGCCATGCCGTTCACCGAGTCCGTCAGGTCGCGCCACACACCGGCCACGCCCGGCACCACGGCCTGACCGCCGAGGCGCCCGTCGGTGCCCACCTCGCGGGCCACCCGCGTCACCTGGTCCGCGAACGCGGACAGCTGGTCGACCATCGTGTTGATGGTGTTCTTCAGCTCCAGGATCTCGCCGCGCGCGTCCACGTCGATCTTCTGCGACAGGTCACCCCGCGCCACCGCCGTCGTCACCTGGGCGATCTGCCGCACCTGCGAGGTCAGGTTGCCGGCCATGAAGTTCACCGAGTCGGTGAGCTCCCGCCAGCGCCCCGACACACCGTCCACCCGGGCCTGGCCGCCGAGCCGGCCCTCCGTGCCCACGTCCCTGGCCATCCGCGTCACCTGGTCGGCGAACGAGGACAGCTGCGACACCATCGTGTTGACGGTGTTCTTCAGCTCCAGCATCTCGCCGGCCACGTCCACCGTGACCTTCTGCGACAGATCACCGTTGGCCACCGCCGTCGTCACCTGCGCGATGTCCCGCACCTGGCCGGTGAGGTTGCGGAACGCCGTGTTCACCGAGTCGGTGAGGTCCTTCCACGTACCCGCGGCGCCCGGCACCTGCGCCTGACCGCCGAGCCGGCCCTCGACGCCGACCTCCCGCGCCACGCGGGTCACCTCGGAACCGAACGCGGACAGCTGGTCCACCATCGTGTTGACGGTGTTCTTCAGCTCCAGCATCTCGCCGGCCACGTCCACCGTGACCTTCTGCGACAGATCACCGTTGGCCACCGCCGTCGTG
>NZ_JBIBDS010000012.1:0-4536 GCF_042954805.1 Streptomyces sp. NPDC012637 | reverse complement strand
GTCACCTGCGCGATGTCCCGCACCTGCGTGGTGATGTTCCGGAAGACGGTGTTGACCGAGTCCGTCAGGTCCTTCCACGTACCCGCCGCACCCGGCACCTGCGCCTGACCGCCGAGCAGACCCTGCGCGCCGACCTCGCCGGACACACGGGTCACCTCGTCCGCGAAGGTCCGCAGCGTCTCCGTCATCTGGTTGATGGTGTCCGCGAGCTGGGCGATCTCGCCGCGCGCCGACACCCGCACCTTCTGCGACAGGTCGCCGTTGGCGACCGCCGTGGTGACCTCGGCGATACCCCTCACCTGATTGGTGAGATTTCCCGCCATCGTGTTGACGGAGTCCGTGAGGTCCTTCCACACACCGGCGACCCCGGCCACCTCGGCCTGACCGCCCAGCTCGCCCTCCGTGCCCACCTCACGGGCCACGCGGGTCACCTCGGACGAGAACGACGACAGCTGGTCCACCATGCGGTTGACGGTGTTCTTCAGCTCCAGCATCTCGCCGGCCACGTTCGCCGTGACCTTCTGCGACAGATCACCGTTGGCCACCGCCGTCGTGACCAGCGCGATGTCCCGCACCTGCGCCGTCAGCCGGTTCGCCATGGTGTTGACCGAGTCCGTGAGGTCCTTCCACGAACCGGACATTCCACGCACCTGCGCCTGACCGCCCAGGATGCCCTCCGTGCCCACCTCCAAGGCGACCCGGGTCACCTCGTCCGCGAACACCGACAGCTGGTCGACCAGGTTGTTCACGGTCCGCGCGACCTTCAGGAACTCCCCGCGCAGCGGCCGCGTCGACCCGTCGCCGCCCTCCGAGCGCAGCTCCATCCGCTGCCCCAGATCGCCCTCGGCCACCGCCGAAAGCACCCGGCCGACCTCCGACACGGGCCGCGCCAGCTCGTCGACCAGCGCGTTCGCCGCCTCGATCGTCGCCGCCCAGGAACCCTCCGCCGCCCCGGCCTCCAGCCGCTCCGACAGCTTGCCCTCGCGGCCCACCACCCGGCGCACCCGCGCGAACTCCCCGGTCAGATGCGACTGCCGGTCCGCGACCTCGTTGAAGACGGCCGCGATCTCGGCCATCACCCCGTCCCCGGACACGGTCAGCCGCTTGCGGAAGTTCCCGTCCCGCATCGACACCAGAGCGGCCAGCAACCGCTGCAGCGCCGCCGCGTCCACCTGCACCGTGCCCCCGCCCCGGGACCGGCCGCCGCCCTTCGGCCGCGAACCGCCACCGCGCCGCGTCGTCGTGCCAGACTCCACCGTGTCCCTCCCGAAGGGGTCGACCGTTCTGCTCGGGTTCTCGGGGAGAGCTTCCCCAGTGTTCCACCATGGCGCACCCCACAGCTGGCCCACGACCGTAACCCACAACCCTCACGATTCGTTACGGCGAGGGGCAGGGCTTGTCCTTCGCCGGGCTGCGTCCGGCGAGAAGCGGGCCTCAGGGCCGAGCCGAGTCACAACAGTTCGGCAGCTCCATCGCAGCTCGTGCGCCGACCTGAGACGCGAGATGCGTCACCTCGGTGTTCAGGGGTGCCCCTCTCTGGGGATACCCCTGAACACCGAGTCAGCGACCCCACTACCCTGTATGTCCGAGCCAGGGAACGGGCGCGTCAGCAGGGGGCACCGGCACATGGGGAGTTCAGTGATCACCGCGCGGGCGGCTGCCACCTTCGAACCCGTCGGGCGGTCCGTCGCGACCGCCCGCGCCTTCGTCAGGGACACCCTCCAGGGCTGGGGATACGGCGAGGTCGTCGACGACGCCGTCGTCCTCACCAGCGAACTCGTCACCAACGCCGTGATCCACGCCGGCACCGCCGCCGACGTCCTCTGCCTCCGCGGCGACGACGGCGTCCGCATCGAGGTCGCCGACCGCTACCCCGAGCGCGAGATCCCCCTCCAGCAGGCCCGCACCATGGGCAGCCCCGACCGCGAGAACGGCCGGGGCCTCCTGCTCTGCGCCGCCCTCGCCACCCGCTGGGGCGTCGACTACAGCCCCACCCGCAAGCACGTCTGGTTCCACCTCGACCTCCCCGAACGCCCCGTCGGCACCCGCTCCGCAGGCCCCGTCCTGCCCGACCCGCTCCTCCCCCTCGCCGACAGCCGGGTCCGCGTCGCCGTCGTCCAGATCGACGGCTCCGGCGCCATCTCCGCCTGGAACGAGGACGCCGAGGAACTCTTCGGGTACGGCTCCGAGCAGGTCACCGGCAAACCCCTCGGCGACCTCGCCGCCTGGCCCCACACGCCCGGCATCGGCACCGGTCTCGCCGAGGCCCTCCGCCTCTCCCGCTGGGAGGGCAGCTACGGCATCCGCTGCGCAGACGGCCGCGTCATCCCCGTCTACGCCTCGCACCTCCGCGTCCGCGACGCCCAGGGCGAACCCTCCACCGTCTGCCTCCTCGTACGGGAGTACGAGCGCGCCGTCCTCCAGACCCCGCAGCGCCCCACCGCCTCCGAGCCCGGCACCGACAACCGCGGCGGCGCCACCGACCCCTTCGAGGTCTTCATCGGCTCGCCCGCCCCTGACGACCTCGACGGCCTCCTCCAGCGCACGGTGGAACGCGCCCGCGACATGCTCGACGGCGACTCCGCCTTCCTCCTCCTCGCCACCGACGACGAGACCGAACTCGAGGTACGGGCCACCACGGGCCTGCCCTCCGCCCGCCAGCGCTTCGCCCGCGTCCCCGTCGAGACCGGCGCCAGCCGCTACGGCTCCGCCCGCATGCCCGCCGTCCACGAGGACCTCGCCGCCGTCCCCGGCGCCGTACCGCTCCTCGAAGGCACCGGCATGCGCTCGGTGGTGACGGTCCCCCTGAAGGTCGAGGGCCGCCTCACCGGCTCCCTCGGCGTCGCAGCCGAAGGCGCCAACCGCTACTCCAACGAGGAGGCCCTGCGCCTCCAGTTCGCCGCCGACCGCATCGCCCTGGCCGTGGAATCCGCGCGCCTCGGCGAACTCGAACGGCTCCGCCGCGGCTCCCTCAGCTTCCTCGTCGAGGCCTCCGACCTCCTGGCCGGCACCCTCGACCGCGACCAGACCCTGGCCCTCATGGCCCAGATGACGGTCCCCACCCTGGCCACCTGGTGCGCCGTCTACACGATCGCCGACCAGGCCTCCGACCCGTACCTCTCCTACGTCCTCCACGAGGACGAGGACCTCATCGACGGCCTGAAGGAACTGCTCTCCTCCATCGATCCGCCGGACCCGGTACCGACCCCGGGCGCCCGCGTCTGGACCGCTCCCGGCGACGCCGCCCACCGCGCCGCGCTCAGCGCCTCCATGCGCGAACTCGGCGGCCCCGGAAGCCCGGTGTCCTCCGGTATCAACAGCGCGCTCGCCACCGCGGGCGCCGTCGGCGGCGAGACCGTGGTCCTCCCGCTCGTCGCCCGCAACCGCGTCATCGGCATGCTCACCCTGGGCAAGCCCACCGACGACCACTTCCGCCAGGAGATCCTGGAACTCGCCGAGGACCTGTCCCGACGGGCCGCCCTCGCCCTGGACAACGCCCGCCTCTACTCCGAGCGCATGGCCATCAGCCGCTCGCTCCAGCGGAGCCTCCTGCCGCCCGGCCTCCCCGACATCCCGGGAGTCGAGGTCGACGTCATCTACCGCGCGGCCGGCGAGGGCAACGAGGTCGGCGGAGACTTCTACGACCTCTTCCCCATCCGCGACGGCTCGTACGGCTTCGCCATCGGCGACGTCTGCGGCACGGGCCCGGAGGCCGCCGCGGTCACCGGCCTGGCCCGCCACGCCCTGCGCCTCCTCGCCCGGGAGGGCTTCGGCGGCCCCGCCGTCCTGGAGCGCCTGAACGCGGCGATCCTCGACGAGGGCGCCCGCAGCCGCTTCCTCACCCTCCTGTACGGCGAGCTGCGCCCGCAGGAGGACGGCTCGGCCGTCCTGAAGGTCGTCTGCGCCGGCCACCCGCTGCCGCTCCGGCTCAGCCAGGACGGCACGGTCCGCCCGGCCGCCGACCCGCAGCCGCTCCTCGGTGTCATGGACGACCTGGAGCTGTACGAGCAGACGGTCACCCTGGACCCGGGTGACGTCCTGCTCTGCGTCACGGACGGCGTGACCGAGCGCCGCGAAGGCACCCGGATGCTGGGCGACGACGGCCTCACCGAGGTCCTCAGGTCCTGTACGGGCCTGACGGCCGGCGCCATCACCTCACGGGTCCTGCGCGCGGTGGAGCGCTTCGCCCAGGAGCCGGCATCCGACGACATGGCGATCCTGGCACTCCGCATCCCGGAGCCGCACCACTCCTGACAGCGGAAAGAGCCGGTCCCCCTGGGGGCCGGCTCCTTCTCATGGATCCAGGGAACACTGAAGGGGAAACGCAAAAAAGGCCCCCGCCTATTGGCGGGGGCCTTTTCTCTGAGCCCTTTAACGGAATCGAACCGTTGACCTTCTCCTTACCATGGAGACGCTCTGCCGACTGAGCTAAAAGGGCGGGTTGTTCGGCGGCGTCCTACTCTCCCACAGGGTCCCCCCTGCAGTACCATCGGCGCTGAAAGGCTTAGCTTCCGGGTTCGGAATGTAACCGGGCGT
>NZ_JBIBDS010000011.1:173319-194575 GCF_042954805.1 Streptomyces sp. NPDC012637 | reverse complement strand
GTGCGGTGAGGAGGGTTGCGCGGTCGCCGGTGGTGTGGATGACGGCGCGGTGGTCGAAGCGGGCGCGGGCGGCGAGGGCTGCCGCGACCTCGTGCAGGGGGGTGTCGGGTTGTTCGGTGGTGTAGGTGTGGAGGAGGCGTGCCTGGTCGCGCAGTGCCTGCTCGGTCTTGGCCGACAACAGCCAGGGCAGGGCGGCCGGTTCGGTCTGCCCGGCATCGGCTGCGGAGTCCTCGGGTGCCTGCTCGATGACGACGTGCGCGTTGGTCCCGCTGATGCCGAAGGACGACACGCCCGCGCGGCGCGGCTCGTCACCCGTCGCGTCCCAGGCCCGCTGCTCCGTGAGGAGTCGTACGGTGCCGTCCGACCAGTCGACGTGGTCGGTCGGCTCGTCGACGTGCAGGGTCCGGGGCAGCACCCCGTTCCGCATCGCCATGACCATCTTGATGACGCCGCCGACACCGGCGGCGGCCTGGGCGTGGCCGATGTTCGACTTCAACGAGCCCAGCCACAACGGGCGTTCGGCGTCGTGGCCGGCGCCGTACGTGTTGATGAGGGCCTGCGCCTCGATCGGGTCCCCGAGGCGGGTGCCCGTGCCGTGGGCCTCGACCGCGTGGACCTGGTCCGCGCCGAGGTCGGCGTCGGCCAGGGCCTGGCGGATGACGGACTCCTGCGAAGGGCCGCTGGGTGCCGTGAGGCCGTTGCTCGCGCCGTCCTGGTTGACCGCGGTGCCGCGCACGACGGCGAGGACCGGGTGGCCGTTACGGACGGCGTCGGAGAGCCGCTCGACGAGCAGCAGGCCGACGCCCTCGCTCCAGCCGGTGCCGTCGGCCGTGGCGGAGAAGGCCTTGCAACGGCCGTCGGCGGACAGCCCGCGCTGCCGGCTGAACTCCACGAACATGCCGGGGCTCGCCATGATCGCGGCGCCGCCGGCCAGCGCCAGCGAGCACTCGCCCTGGCGGAGCGAGCGCACCGCGAGGTGCAGCGCCACCAGCGACGAGGAGCAGGCGGTGTCGACGGTGATCGCCGGGCCTTCGAGGCCCAGGGTGTAGGCGATGCGACCGGATGCGACGCTGCCGAACTGGCCCGTCAGGAGGTAGCCGTCGACGCCGCCCTCGGCGGCGTCCGCGAGCCGCGGGCCGTACTCCAGGCCGTACGTGCCGGCGAAGACGCCGGTGTCGCTGCCGCGCAGGGTCGTCGGGTCGATGCCCGCCCGCTCGAACGCCTCCCAGGCCGTCTCCAGGAGCAGCCGCTGCTGCGGGTCCATGCCCGTCGCCTCGCGCGGGCTGATGCCGAAGAAGCCGGCGTCGAACTCGCCCGCCCCGTAGAGGAATCCGCCGCGCGCCGTCGAGGACTTGCCGACGGCCTCAGGGTCGGGGTCGTACAGGTCCTCGTCCCAGTCCCGGTCCTCGGGGAACGGCCCGATGGCGTCGGTGCCCTCGCTCACGAGCTTCCACAGGTCCTCGGGCGAGGACACCCCGCCCGGGTAGCGGCAGGCCATGCCGACGATCGCGATCGGCTCGCCGGGATCGACGTCCGCGCGGCGGCGCACGGTCCCGGGGGCCGCGGCCGTCTCGTACAGCAGTGCGTGCAGGTGGGTGGCGAGCGCGTCGGGCGTGGGGTGGTCGAAGGCGACGGCCACGGGCAGCCGCAGGCCGAGCGCCCGGGCCAGCCGGTTGCGCAGCGCGACCGCGGCCGAGGACTCCAGGCCGAGGTCGCGGAACGTGTCGCCGGGCGCGCCGAGCGCGGCGTCCCTATCGGCCCCGAGCGCGTCCGCGGTCTGCTCCCGTACGACCTCCAGGAGACGCTGGCGACGGTCCTCCTCCGTCAACGCGTCGATCTCGGCACGGAGTTCGGTGACCGATCGGGCCGCGTCGGCGGCGTCCGCGGCGGTGTCGTACGGAGGCAGCTCCAGACGCGCGGGCTCATCCGCGCTCCGGTCCTCGGACCCCTCGCCCTCCGCGCTCCGGTCCTCGGCCCGCTGGAGGACCGCCGCGCGGGTCAGGTCGACGGGCAGGCCGTGCGTCCACAGGTCGGCGAACGTCTCCGACAGGGCCTGCCGCCCGTCGCGGTCGCGCACCAGCGACCCCGCCACCACGACGTCCGCCGCCAGACCGGTGTCCTCGACCGTCTCCTGGACGGCCATCTTGAGCACGGGATGCGGTCCGGCCTCCAGGAACGCGCCGTGACCGTCGGCGAGCAGCGCGCGTACCGCCGACTCGAACTGCACCGGACGGCGCAACTGCCCCGCCCAGTACGGCCCGTCGAGCTCCGTCGTGTCCACCGCGGCGCCCAGCGCCGAGGAGTAGAACGGGATCCGCGACGCGGTCGGCCGTACCGTCCGCAGCTCCGTGAGCAGCCGGTCCGTGATCGCGTCCACCTGCGCCACGTGCACCGGAACGTCGGACCGGATCCGGCGGGTGCGCACGCCCTCGGCGGCCAGCGCCGCCTCGAGCTCGGCGAGCGCCTCTTCCTCGCCAGAGACGGTCACCGAGCCGGGACCGTTGACGGCGGCGAGCCCCAGCCGGCCGTCCCACGGCGCGACCCGCCCGCGCAGCTCATCGGCGGACATCAGCACTGCCGTGATGCCGTGGCCACCCGCGAGTTCGTCGGTGAGGGCCGCACCCCACACCGCCGCGATCCGCAGCGCCTCGGCCCGGGACAGCGCCCCGCACGCGTGCGCGGCGGCCATCTCGCCGATGCTGTGCCCGACCACCGCGACCGGCTCGACGCCCAGCGAGCGCCACTCCTCGGTCAGCGCGATCATCACGGCCACCAGGGCCGGCATCACGACCGCCGCGGACTCCGGCTTCGGCGCGCCGTCGGTGCCCCGCAGGACGTCGAGCAGGTCCCAGCCGACCAGCGGGCGCAGCTCGTCGGCGCAGGCGGTGAGACTGTTCCGGAACGCCTCGGAGCCGTCGAGCAGGTCGACGCCCATGCCGTCCCAGTGCGCGCCGAATCCGGGATAGACGAAGACGGCCCCGGCTGCCGCGCCGTCCTCCGGCAGCCGGCCCTGCCGCACCTCCGCGTCGGCGGCGTCCTCGCCCCGCCCGGCCGCCAGCGCCCGCAACCCCGCGAGCAGTTCGTCGCGGTCCCGGCCGAGGACCACGGCACGGTGCCCGGCGGCCTCGTCGGCCGCCGTCAGCGCGGCCGCGGCCGACGCCGGGGAGAGGCCGGTGAGGCTGTCGAGCAGTTCCGCGGCCGCGGCGGCGCGGGCTCGCAGGGAGGCCGGCCCGGGCGCCGAGACCGGCCACAGTACGACGGGGTGGGGTGCAGCAGTCATCGTCTACCGTCTCCGAATTTCGGTATGCGCGGGTTTGCGGGTCGAGCTGGGATGGAGGGTGTGGGGGTGTGGGGTGGTGGAGCTTTGGAGCGTGGGGGAGCCGCGGGGAGGTGAGGGGCCGAGGGGATGAGGGGGGCGAGGGGATGAGGGGGGCGAGGGCGCGGGGGCGTGGCGTTGCACCGGGAGGTCCGGGACTCAGAGATCCGGGCCGCCCCGGACTCCGAGGCCGGGCCCGAAGCCTCCGGGACTCCTAGGCGGGTCCGAAGCCTCCGGGACTCCTAGGCGGGTCCGAAGCCATCGGGACTCCTAGGTCGGGCCCGAAGCCTCCGGGACTCCTAGGTCGGGCCCGAAGCCATCCGGGACTCCGAGGTCCGGCCCGAAGCCTCCGGGATTCGGAGGTCCGGGATTCCGAGGTCCGGGCCGCCCTCCGACCCCGACGTCCCGGCCGCCCCGCTCAGGAGCGGGCGCTGTGCTCGGCGGCGAGCAGCGAGGCGATCAGCCGGAGCACGATGCCGGGTGCCGAGCGGTGGAAGAAGTGCCCGCCGGTCAGGGTGAACACCCGGAAGTCGGCCGTCGTGTGACGGGCCCACTCGGCGGCGAGCCGGGGTGTCACCAGCGGGTCGCTCGACCCGGCGAGCGCGCGGACCGGGACCGGCAGCGGATCGGCCGCGGCGGCTCCCGGGCCGGAGGTGTGGCTGTGCACGAGGCTCAGGTCGTCGCGCAGCACGGCGACGGCGAGCCGGAGCCACTCCGGATAGCGCCGCACCAGCTCGGGCAGCCCGCCGAGGCCGGCCATCCACGCCGTCAGCTCCTCGTCGGTGCGCCGCTCCGGCGGGACGTCGGCGTCCACGTGCGGCCGGTGCGGCGGCGGACAGGCCCCGACGAGGAGCTGACGGGGCGGGGTGAGGCCGCGCTCGATCCGCCGCCGGGTCAGCTCGTGGGCGACGATGCCGCCCATGCTGTGCCCGTAGAAGGCGTAGGGAGCGTCGAGCAGCGGGTCGAGCGCCTCGTCGAGCTCGTCGACGAGCCGCGCGAACTCGCGCAGCCGGGGCTCCTTGACCCGGTGCTCGCGGCCGGGCAGCTGCACCGGTACGACGGCGACGCCGCCGCCCAGACGCTCCTGCCAGCCGGAGAACGAGGAGGCCGCGCCGCCCGCGTGGTGGAAGCAGAACAGCCGCAGCGGCGCCCGCGTCGGGTCGGGCTGCCGGGGCAGCAGATACGCCGAGCGGGCAGGGCCCCGGCCGGGGCCCGGGCCCGGGGCCCGGTCCTGGACCGGGCCCCGGGGGGCCGGCACGGTCGTACCGGACCCGACGGAGGCGCCGGTCATGTCTCCACCGTCCGTGCCGCCGTGAGCACGAAGATGTCGTGGAGGCTGGTCGACTCCAGGACCTGGGTCATCGGCACGCGCTGCCCGGTCTCCCGCTCGATCGCGGTGAGCAGCGTCAGCAGGTGGAGCGAGTCCCAGCCGGGCAGTTCGTCGAATCCGGCGCCGACCGTCGCGGGCGTGAGGGACAGACCGATCTCGCTCTCCACGAGGGTGAGGAAGTCGTCGAGGTTCTTCACTGGTGCAGCCCTCCCAGGCTCAGGGTCAGCCGGACGTGCTCCGGCGGCGCGGTGATGTCCGCCAGGTCGTGACGGAAGAGGACGGGCGAGCCGTCGGGGTCGCCGCCCGGGGCGGCCGGCGTGAAGCCGTTGGCGGGGTAGAAGTCCCGCACCTTGCCGTTCTTGGCCGAGGGCCGGTAGCCGGCCCGTACCGTGCTCAGGCCCTGCTCGCGGGCGTGGCCGAGGAGCGCCGAGAGGCAGGCCTGCTCGATGCCGCGGGCGAACACCCGGCAGCTGAGCAGGAAGTTGTCGATGACGAGGGCGTCCTCGTCGCGGTGGGCGAGGACGGCGCCGACGACGCCGTTGTCGCCGAACCGGTCGGCGGAGCGGATGGTCAGGACGAGCGAGCCCGGCGCGGCCGCCCGCTCGGCCACCTCGGCCTCCTGGAGCCGCTCGGTGGTGAGGTTGAACTGGTTGGTACGCAGGGTCAGTTGGGACACCCGGGCCAGTTCGGCGGGTGAGGCGTCCGCGAACCGCACCTTGACGTCGAGCTCGCGCAGGTAGTCGTCGAGGGACGAGAAGCTGTCCAGGAAGTCCTTGCGGTCCAGCTCCTCGCGGTACCGCTCGGGGCGCTTGAGGTCGTCGGCCGTGACGTCCCGTACGGTGAACCAGCCGTCCCGCAGCAGCTTCTCGACGTGCAGCGCGGGCTCGTCGTCGAGCGCGACCACAGCGACGTCCGGCAGCTCGCGGGTGACGAGGCCGCACTCGTACGGACTGTCGTCGGCGAACACGAAGCTGTCGACGCCGAGGTTCAGATCGGCGGCCAGCTCGCGCAGGTTGTCGTGCTTGGGACGCCAGTTGGCGACGACGCGTACGAAGTCGTCCTCGCGCAGCGTCATGTCCGGGTGCGAGCTCAGCACCTCGCGGACCGGCTCCAGGTCGTTCTTGCTGACCGCGGCGAGCAGCACGCCCTGCGAGGCGATCTGCCGCGCCGAACGCTGCAGCCTGCGGAAGGCCTCGCCACGGTAGGAGCCGGACACCTCGATGCCCTCGATCCCGTCGTCGCCGAGGATCCCGCCCCACACCGTGTTGTCCAGGTCGAGGACCAGGACCTTCTTCGCCCGCCCGGTGGTCGCGCGGAACACGTCGGCCAGCTCGCCCGCGTACGCCGCCTGCGCCTCGGGCGACAGCTCGGTGTGCGTGTAGACGCCGAGCCGGTCGTCGCGCAGCGGCAGGTCCGCGCCGAGCAGCGGGTCGAGGTCGAGGACGGTCAGCGAGGGATGCTCGTCCATCAGGCGCAGCAGGCGCGCGTTGGCCTCCCGCCACACCGCGCCGAGCCGCGCCCGGTCGCGCAGCGCTACCAGCTGCGCCGGCCATTCGCGCGGCAGCGGAAGGGTGTTGAGGACCAGCGTGCCGCGGCCCACGCTGTCGAACACACCGGCGAGGCCGTCGAGCAGCCGAAGCTTCTCGTCGAAGACCCGTGCCACGTCGTCGGGCCGCCACGGCAGCGGCACCTCGTCGAAGACGACGGAGGCGTCCAGCAGGCACACGACGGCGTCGGGCTTCTCCGCGTACAGCTCGCTCCCGGTGTCCGACAGGTCGAACACGTAGCTGTCGAAGTCGGACACGTGCGGGCGCAGCAGCAGTCCGTGCCGGGCCAGCTCGGCGGTGACCGGCGCGACGAGGCCTGACACGGTGCTGTGCCCGGTGAAGGCCACCGACACCACCGGTGTGTCCGGGTGTTCGGCGAGCACGGCGTCCGGGCCGATGCGGGCCAGCAGGTTGCCCGCCCAGCGCCGTCCGGCGGCGTCGGCGGCGCCGACCAGCGCCCGTACCCGCGGGTACTCGGCGGCCACCCGGCCGCGCTCGTGCAGCGACCGCAGTGTGTCGTCGTCCGTCTTCTCGACCATTCCCAGCTCTCCCGTACGTCGGGTGCGACGTCGGCCATGCTTGGCGAGCGTTCTAAAGCCGCTCTTACAGCCGTCTATGCCGGGACTTGTGGATCTTGGCGGAGGCGGAGGCCGGAGGGCGAGGGGGCGGCGAGGAGAGGGACGGCGGGGGCGCGGTGGAAGCGGTGCGGGGACGGCAAGGTGACGGCGAGGGCGTGCCAGGGGGGGACGTGCAGGCACGGCGAGGGTGCGGTGAGGGCGAGGTGCCGGGAGGGCGGCGTCAGGTCGGCGGCAGAGCGGCGTCAGAGCGGGATTAGGTCCTCTTAAGTCGTGGTTTGGCGAGCCCGCCTAGATCTTGCTCCGCACAACGGCGTGATCGGCGGCCGGCCGACCCGGCCGTCGCAGCGACCGCGATTTCTGGAGGAACACATGGCGACTGCACTGACCGCAGAGCTGGAGTTCGACCTCGACCTCGACCTGGAGGCCGTGGTCCAGGACGCCCCCGCGATGGAGGCCAAGTCCTTCACGGGTACGGGCACTTGTCTCTCCTGCCCGGTCACGTCCTGGCACTGCTGATCGGCCCCACCGGCTGATCTCGCGCCGGGCGGCACGGCCCTCCGGGGCCGGCGCCGCCCGGCGCACCCATGTCACTGCCACGTACGCGCACATGTACGCACGCACAGAACGGACCGGGGACGGACACGTGACGGACAGCGAGATCTTCGACGCCGCCGGGACGGTGCTGCTGCGCGCCGCCGCCCGCCCCGTGCCGACCGCCGCCGGCGCGCCTCCGGCGTCCGTCGCCGCCGCCGAACCCGCCTCCGAGGAGGCGCTGCGGGCCGAGGTCGTGCGGCTCTCGGCCGACCCGGTCTTCCTGGCGGCGGTACGACTGGCCAGCCCGAGCCTCGCCGACGAGGCGGAGAAGGTGCGGGCCGGGGCCCCGGTCAAGCGCAAGCGACTCGTACGGACGGTCGTCTCGCTGACCAAGTACCGCCTCCGTACGACCTTCCGGGCAACGCCCTTCGGCCACTTCGCGGGCGTAGCGCTCGCCGGCACCGACGACGGCACCGGAGCCGGCGTGGTGCGGGAGGTCGGCGACGCGCACCGGAGCGCGAGCCGGCCCGACGCGGCCTGGCTGTACGGCCTGCTCGCCGACGAGGTCGTCACGGCCCCCGGCCTGCGCGAGCGCGCCGCCCTGACCGCCAACCCGCTGCGCACCGTACGGGACGGCCGCGTCGTCCTCGTCGACCACCACGATCCCAGCGGGAAGCGGCAGTTGGCGCACTCCGTGCGGTCGAGCGCGGTCGTCGCCCACGTCCTGGAGCGGGCCGCCGAGCCGGTCGCCTGGCCCGAGCTCGTCGCCGGACTCGCCGAGCGCTTCCCGCAGGCCCCGGCGGCGACCGTGGAGCGGACGGTGGAGCAACTGGTCCGCAGCGGCTTCCTGCTGAGCGACCTGATGCCGCCGCCGGACCACACGGCCCCGCTCGACCACGTCCTCGACCGGCTCGCGGGCATCGACCACCCGTTGCCGCGGGCCCTCGCCGGGATACGCGCGGGGCTCGCCGCCCTGGACACGGCACCGCCCGCCCGGCGCGGCCCGGCGCTCGCCGAGGTCACCGCCCGGATGCGGGCGCTGCGCGAGGCCGACGACCTGATCCAGTCGGACCTGCGGATCGACGCGCGGCTCGTCCTGCCGGCCGAGGTCGGCCGCGAGGCGGAGCGGGCCGCCGCCGCCCTCTGGCGGACCACGGTCACCCGCCCGGGCATGCCGCACCTGCGCGCGTACCACCTCGCCTTCCTGGAGCGGTACGGCACCGAGCGCGCCGTACCGCTGCTCGAACTCCTCGACGAGGCACGGGGCCTCGGCCTCCCCGAGACCTACCGGAGCGGCACCGGCGCGGACGGCGCACCGGCCGATCCCGCGGCCCCCTCGGCGGACGGCCGCCGCCGCGACCAGCTCCTCGGAGAGCTGCTGCTGGCCGCGCTGCGGAGCCAGGGCGGGAGCGGGGGCGGCACGGCCGAGATCGTCCTCGACGAGGCGACGCTGGACGCCCTGGGCACGCCGAGCGAGCCGACGGACGGCACCGCCCCGGAGCGCGGAGTGCCCGCCTCGCTCGAACTGGGCGCCGAACTCGCCGCCGGCAGCTGGGAGGCCCTGCTCGCCGGCGACTTCCGCCTGGTCCTGGGCGCCAACCCCGGCTCGCCCCGAGCCGGCGCCACCTTCGGACGCTTCGCACCGGTCCTGGGGGACGACGGCGCGGCACTCGGCGCGATCGTGGCGCGGGCGGAGGGGCTGGAGGGGCCGGAGGGGGCGGCCGAGGCCCCGGCGGGTGGTCCGTCCGAAGACGGACCGTGGGCCCCGCCCGGTGAGCTGGTCGCCACCGTCGCGTACCGGCCCCGCGTCGCCCGTTCCGCGAACGTCGCCACCGTTCCCCCGTTGCTCCCGTACCGCATCCCGCTCGGTGTCCCGGCCTCCGCCGCCGACGGCGACGTCACGGACCTGCGTCCCGAGGACCTCGCCGTCCACGCCGACCTGAACCGGATGTGGGTCGTCCACACGCCGACGGGCCGGACGGTGCGCCCGGTGTCGCACTCGATGCTCAATCCCAGCAGCGGTCACCTGCCGTACGTGGCCCGCTTCCTGCTCGACCTCGGCTACGAAGGCCACGACTGGTGCGCCCCCTGGAACTGGGGATCCTGGGCCGCCGCCCCGGCCCTGCCCCGGGTCCGGCTGGGCCGCACCGTGCTCGCGCCCGCCCGCTGGCTCCCGGACGGCGCGCTGCGCGAGGACGCCGCCGCCCGTGCCGACGGCACGGGACCGGGCTGGCGCGAGGCTGTCGCCGCGTGGCGACTGCGCCTCGGAGTGCCCCGCTACGTCCTGCTCGCCCGGGCGGACAACCGGGTCACGGTCGACCTGGACGACCCGCGCCATCTGCTCGTCCTGCACGACGAGGTGAAGCGGCCGCAGGGCCTGGTGGTCACGGAGTGGTACGGCGGCCCGGAGGGCACGGGCTGGTTCGCCGGTCCCGACGGCCCGCACGCCTGCGAACTCGTCGTCCCCCTCTTCGCCCGCCGGCCCCGCCCCGCGGCCGCCCCTGCCGCGCGGCCCGCCGCGCCGGCGCCCGCCGGGCGGCGCGCCGTGCTGCCCGGCGGCGAGTGGCTGTACGCCAAGCTGTACGTCCCCGACGGCCTCCAGGACCAGGTCCTCTCCCGGCACGTGAGCCGGCTCGTCGGATCGGAAGCGGTGCGCGCCGCCGGGGCCGACGGCTGGTTCTTCCTCCGCTACGCGGACCCCGACCCGCATCTGCGCCTGCGTTTCCAGGGCAAGCCGGAGACCCTGTGGCCGGTGCTGCTGCCCGCCGTGCGGGAGTGGGCGGAGGAGCTGCGGGACGCCGGCCTCGCCGACCGGCTGGTGCTCGACACGTACGACCCCGAGACCGAGCGGTACGGCGGCCCGGCGGCGCTCGGCCACGCCGAACGGGTCTTCCACGCGGACAGTGCGGCCGTGCTGGCGCAGCTGGCAGGTGGCGGCGACGGCCTGCCCGTGGTCACGCGGGCCGCGCTCGGCGTCCTCGACCTCCTCACCGGGCTCGGCAGCCCGGAGGAGGTCCTCGACTGGCTCGGCGACCCCCGCTTCCTGTCCCGGCGCTCGGAGGTCGCCCGCGCCACGAAGGAGGCCGTCGCCGACCTCTTCTCCGGCGCCGCCGAGTCGGCGCCGCGCGCCGCCCGTGCCGAGACGCTGGCGGCCCTGCGCGGCGCCCTCGCCCCGTACCGCCGGGCCCCGGTCGCGCTGAGCCTCGCGCACATGCACTGCAACCGGCTCATCGGCCCCCGCCGCGAGGAGGAGGTCCTCGCGCACGTGACGGCCCGCGAAGGCCTGGCCCTCGCCCTCAGCAGGAAGAGGCACCAGCGATGACCCCCACCCGCCACTCCGACCCGAACGCCGAACCCCCGCGCCCCGGCCGTGGGCCGACTGCTGAGCCCGGTCACGGCTCGGGCCTCGACGCGATCCCGGCCCGCGCCTCCGCCCTGGGCTCCAGCCCCTCTGCCCTGGGTTCCGGCCCCTCCGCCCTGGGTTCCGGCCTTTCCGCCCCCGGCTCCGGCCTTTCCGCCCCCGGCCCCGGCCTTTCCACCCCTGACGCCGGCCTCTCCACCCCTGACCCCAGCACCGCCCCCGGCGCGCGCTCGCGCGACTCCGCGCTTCGCGTCGCGCTCGACGTCGCCGAGCGGCTGCGTGATCCCGAGCGGGTCGCCCGGGTCACCGCGGAGGAGTTCGCCGGGGTGCCGGGGGAGTTGATGCTGCCCGGGTGGCAGCCGGCCTCCGTGCTGCTCGGGCATCCCGGCGTCGGGCTGCTGCACGACCGCTGCGCGCGGCAGGACGACGCGTGGCGCGCGGCCGCGCACGCGCACCTCGCCGCCGCCACCGCCCTCGCCCCGCGTGAGGGGCCCGCTGCCGTCGGGAACCTCGTGCTGCCCGCGCTGCTCGGCGCCGAGGCCACCGGTGGCTACGCCCGGCTCCTTGAACGCGCCACCGGGGTGCTCGCCGAGCACGCCCGGGGCCGGACCGCCGCGCTGCGCGAGCGCGCGGACGCCGGGCTCTCGTACCTCGACTACGACGTCGTCGCGGGGCTCACCGGCCAGGGCAGGGTCCTCCTCGCGGCCGCCGTCCGGGGCGACGAGCGGGCCGCGGAGGCCCTGGAGGACGTCCTCGCCCTGCTGGTCGCGCTCAGCGGACCGCGGCGGGTCGACGGCGTCGAGGTCCCCGGCTGGTGGTGCTCCCCCGAGCGCTACGCGGTGCCCCGCGACCGGGACGCCTATCCGCGCGGCGACTTCAACGCGGGCGCCGCCCACGGGGTCTGCGGCCCCCTCGCCCTCCTCTCGCTGGCCCACCGGGCCGGCCACGGCGTGCCGGGCGTCCTCGACGCGGTCCGGCGGATCGCCGACTGGCTGGGCGGTCACGCGTACGAGGACGGGCACGGCGCGGTGGCGTGGCCCGGCCGGGTCGCCTTCGAGGAGGAGACCGGCGCCGCACCGCCCGCCCGGGGCGCCACGACGAGGGCCGGGTGGTGCTACGGCACCGCCGGCATCGCCGGAGCGCTCCACCTCGCGGGCACGGAGCTCGGCGACGCCGCCGTCTCCCGCCTGGCCGTCGACGCGACGACCGCGCTCCTCGCCCGGCCGCTCGCCGAACTCGGCGGCGACGACCCGGGTTTCTGCCACGGCCTCGCGGGCGTCCTGCACGCCGCCGTCCGGCTCGCCGAACGCACCGGCGAGCCGGCGCTGTGGCGCGGCGCCGACCGCCTGGCGGACGCGCTGGTCTCCCTCCACGACACCGAATCCGCTTTCGGATACCGTCAGTTGGTCCGGACTCCCGGCGGTACTGTCGTCCTGGAGAGCCCGTCCCTCATCGACGGCGCCGCCGGCGTGGCCCTGGCCCTCCTCGGCTACGCGGAGGCGGCACACGCCGAAGGACCGCGGGCCCCGGCCGCCGCCACGGACGGGGTCGCCACGCACGGGGTCGCGACGGACGGATTCGCCACCGACGGATCCGCCGGGGTGACCGCCGCGGACGGGCTCCCCGCGGACGGGCTCCCCGCGGACGGGCTCCCCGCGGACGGGCTCCCCGCGGACGGGCTCCGCGCGGACTGGGACGCGGTCTTCCTGACCTCGTGACCACCGCGTGAGCACCGCCTTCCGGCCACGCCCTTCCGGCCGGGCCTTCGGGCCGCACCGGAACCGACCGACGACAGGAACGACGGCATGACCGAGAGCAAGGGCCGCCTGCTGGCCATCAGCGACCTGCACGTCGCCTACCGGCAGAACCGGGCGATCGTGGAGTCGCTGCGGCCCACGACCGACGACGACTGGCTGCTCGTCGCCGGAGACGTCGGCGAGCTGTCCGAGGACATCGAGTGGGCCCTGTCCCTGCTGAGCGAGCGCTTCGCACAGGTGGTGTGGACGCCCGGCAACCACGAGCTGTGGACGCCGAAGGAGGACCCGGTCCGACTGCGCGGCCAGGAGCGGTACGAGCACCTGGTGGCCCTCTGCCGCCGCCTCGGCGTCCTGACGCCCGAGGACCCGTACCCCGTGTGGCACGGCGCGGGCGGCCCGGTCACGGTGGCGCCGCTCTTCGTGCTGTACGACTACTCGTTCCGCGTTCCCGGCGTCACCACCAAGGAGGAGTCCCTCGCCCGCGCCGAGGAGAACGGCATCGTCTGCACCGACGAGTTCTTCCTCCACCCCGACCCGTACCCGAGCCGCGAGGCCTGGTGCGAGGCCCGCGTCGCGCTCACCGAGAAGCGGCTCGAGGACTGTGACCCGGAGCTGCCGACGGTGCTCGTCAACCACTACCCGCTCGTCCGCGAACCCACCCGGATCCTCCGCTACCCCGACTTCGCCCAGTGGTGCGGCACGGAGCGGACCGCGGACTGGCACCTCCGCTTCCGGGCCCGCACGGTCGTCTACGGCCATCTGCACATCCCCCGGACCACCTGGCACGACGGGGTCCGCTTCGAGGAGGTGTCGGTCGGCTACCCGCGCGAGTGGAGCCGCCCGCGCCACCCGGACGTCGGCCTCCGCAGCATCCTGCCCGAGGAGCCCGAGCCCGTCGGGTTCAAGCCGAAGGAACCCGAGTCCGAGGAGGGCAAGTGATCGAACGCCTGGTGCCGGAGGGCGTGGTCGCCGTGGACGCCTTCGAGGACGTCGCCGAGCCCGGCGACCTCCACCCGGAGGAGGCCGCGCTGATCGCGAAGGCCGTGGACACCCGGCGCCGCGAGTTCACGACCGCCCGCTGGTGCGCCCGGCAGGCCCTGGCGGGCCTGGGCGCACCCGCAGCGGCGCTGCTTCCCGGCCCGCACGGCGCTCCGGTCTGGCCCGAGGGCGTCCTCGGCAGCATCACCCACTGCGCGGGCTTCCGCGCGGCGGTCGCCGCCCGCTCGCCCGCCGTCGCCGCCCTCGGCATCGACGCCGAACCGAACGAGCCCGTGCCCGACGGCGTACTCGGAGCCGTCGCCCTGCCCGGGGAGCAGCGGCACCTGCGCGACCTGGCGCGGACGGAGCCCGAAGTCCGCTGGGACAGACTGCTGTTCAGCGCGAAGGAGGCCGTGTACAAGTCCTGGTACCCCTGGACCCGTCAGCGCCTGGACTTCGAGGACGCGGCCCTCACCTTCACCTTGGACGACGGCCTGGGCGACGGCCCGGACGGCGGCAGCCGCCGCGGCGGCGGCTTCACGGCCCGCATCCTGCCTCTCGCCCCGCCGGCCGGCGCCGCCCTGCCCGACCGGCTCGAAGGGCGCTGGCTCGCCGAGCGGGGACTCCTGCTCACCGCGATCACGGTCGTCTGAGCCGTCCCCGGAGGCAGGGCAGACGCAGGGGACAGGGCTGGAGCAGGGCAGGAGCGGGGCAGGATCAGGGCACGGAGGCCGGGCGGGGAGGTACCGTGCAGGGAGGAGAGACGATCTCCGCGCAGGACCGTTCGACCGTTGGACCGTTCGCAGCAGGGGTGACCGATGAAACCGGACCGTTCGCTCGCCGCCGCCCTCGGTGAAGGGGTGCTCGTCCTCGACGGAGGGCTCTCCAACCAACTGGAGGCGCAGGGCTGCGACCTGTCCGACGCACTGTGGTCCGCGCGGCTGCTCGCCGACGCGCCCGAGCAGATCGAGGCGGCGCACGCTGCCTACGTACGCGCCGGCGCCCAGGTCGTCATCACCTCCAGCTATCAGGCCACCTTCGAGGGCTTCGCCCGGCGTGGCATCGAACGCGCCGGGACCGCAAGCCTCCTGGCCCGCAGCGTGGAGCTCGCCCGGGCGGCGGGGGAGCGGACGGAGCGGGAGATCTGGGTCGCGGCCTCCGTCGGGCCGTACGGGGCGATGCTCGCCGACGGCAGCGAGTACCGCGGCCGGTACGGGATGTCGGTGGCCGAGCTCGAACGCTTCCACCGGCCCCGGATCGAGGTCCTCGCCGAGTCCGGGGCGGACGTCCTCGCCCTGGAGACGGTGCCCGACGTCTACGAGGCCGAGGCCCTGCTCCGGGCCGTCGGCCGGTCCGGGGCGGTGCCGGTCTGGCTCTCGTACACCGTGGAAGGCGCGCACACCCGGGCCGGGCAGCGGCTCGAGGACGCCTTCGGGCTCGCCGCGGGCCTGGACCAGGTGGTGGCGGTCGGCGTCAACTGCTGCGACCCGGCCGACGCGGGGCCCGCCGCGGAGATCGCCGCGGCCGTGACCGGCAAGCCGGTCGTCGTCTACCCGAACAGCGGGGAGCGATGGGACGCGGGGACCCGGCGCTGGCACGGCGGCACCACCTTCGCCCCGACCACCACCGCCGGCTGGCGCACCTCGGGGGCGCGACTGATCGGCGGCTGCTGCCGCGTCGGCCCGGACACCGTCGCCGCCCTGGCCGCGAGCCTGACCACCACGCCGTGACAGCCACCCCCAAGCCGTGACCGCGACCCCGAGCCGCAGCCCCCCGCCCTCGCGAAATACGTTGTGACCGGGCCGCGCCAAAGGCCATGCTGGAACGCATGTTCCTGACGATCAGCACCACCGGCACCGCCGAGAAACCCGCCACCGACCTGGGCTTTCTCCTGCACAAGCATCCCGGGAAGGCGCAGTCCTTCTCGACCTCGCACGGCACGGCGCACGTCCTCTACCCCGAGGCCGGCCCCGAGCGGTGCACTGCCGCGCTGCTGCTCGAAGTGGACCCCGTGGCGCTGGTGCGCCGCGGCAAGGGCAAGGGCCGGGGCGGAGCCCCGGACGCGGCCCTCGCGCAGTACGTGAACGACCGCCCGTACGCCGCCTCCTCGCTGCTCGCCGTGGCGCTCGCCAAGGTGTTCAAGAGCGCGCTGCACGGGAGCTGCGCCGCGCTGCCGGAGCGGGCCGCCGCCCCGCTGCCGCTGCGGATCGAGGTCCCGGCGCTGCCCGCGCGTGGGGGCGCGGAGCTGGTGACGCGGCTGTTCGGCCCGCTGGGCTGGGACACGGTGACGGCCGAACCGGTGGCGCTCGACCCGGAGTTCCCCGAGTGGGGAGACTCCCGCTACGTACGGCTCGTCCTGGAGGGCGAGCTGCGGCTCGCCGACGCGCTGAACCACCTCTACGTGCTGCTGCCGGTGCTCGACGACGCCAAGCACTACTGGGTCGCGCCGGACGAGGTGGACAAGCTGCTGCGCGCCGGTGACGGCTGGCTCGCCGACCACCCGGAGCAGAAGCTGATCACCAGCCGCTACCTGTCGCGCCGTTGGGGCCTGACCCGCGAGGCGACCGAGCGCCTGGAACTGGTGCGGCTGGCCGAGGCCGACGGCCTCGCCGTCGAGGACGTCGACAACGCGGTCGACGAGACGAGGACCGTGCTTCTCGAAGAAGAGGGGCCGGACCGGCCGGTGCCGCTCGCCGAGCAGCGCCGCGAGGCCATCCTCGCCGCCCTGCGCGCCGCCGACGCCGGCCGTGTCCTCGATCTCGGCTGCGGACAGGGGCAGTTGGTGCAGGCGCTGCTCAAGGACGTGCGGTTCACCGAGGTCGTCGGCGTCGACGTGTCGGCGCGTGCCCTGTCGATCGCCGCGCGCAGGCTGCGCCTCGAGCGGATGGGCGAGCGGCAGGCCGCCCGCGTGAAGCTGCTCCAGGGCTCCCTCGCGTACACCGACAAGCGGCTGACCGGCTACGACGCGGCGGTGCTCAGCGAGGTCGTCGAGCACCTCGACCTGCCGAGGCTGCCCGCGCTCGAATACGCGGTGTTCGGCTCGGCCAGGCCGCGGACGGTGCTCGTGACGACCCCGAACGTCGAGTACAACGTGCGCTGGGAGTCGCTGCCGGCCGGACACGCCCGGCACCACGACCACCGCTTCGAATGGACCCGGGCGGAGTTCCGGTCCTGGGCGGCGCGCGTCGCCGAGGCGTACGGGTACGAGGTCGGGTTCACGCCCGTCGGACCCGACGACCCGGAGGTCGGCCCGCCCACCCAGATGGCGGCCTTCACCCGCACCGACCAGGACGCCGACCGCAACACCGACCGGAAGACCGGCCGCAACACCGACCGCCAGCGCGACCGGAAGCCCGACCACACCACCGACCGCAGCACCGACCAGAGCCCGAAGGAGGACGCGGCATGACCGACGCCACCGAGACCACCGACGCCACCGGCGCCACCGAGACCCGGAGCCGTACGCTGCCCGTCACCGACCTCTCCCTCGTGGTCCTGATCGGCGCGACCGGATCCGGCAAGTCGACCTTCGCCCGGCGCCACTTCAAGCCGACCGAGATCGTCTCCTCGGACTTCTGCCGCGGTCTGGTCGCCGACGACGAGAACGACCAGGGCGCCAGCAAGGACGCCTTCGACGTCCTCCACTACATCGCCGGCAAGCGGCTGGCGGCCGGGCGGCTCACCGTCGTCGACGCCACCAGCGTGCAGCGCGAGGCGCGCCGGCAGCTGGTCCAGCTCGCCCGTGAGCACGACGTGCTGCCGATCGCGATCGTCCTCGACCTGCCCGAGGCGGTGTGCGCCGAGCGCAACGCGGCCCGCCCCGACCGCGCGCACCTGCCCCGGCACGTCGTCCAGCGGCACCGGCGCGAGCTGCGCCGCTCCCTGAAGGGCCTGGAGCGCGAGGGCTTCCGCAAGGTGCACGTCCTGCGCAGCGTGGAGGAGGTGGAGGCGGCCGAGGTCGTCCTGGAGAAGCGCTTCAACGACCTGCGGCACCTCACCGGGCCGTTCGACATCATCGGTGACGTCCACGGCTGCCGCTCCGAGCTGGAGACGCTGCTCGCGAAGCTGGGCTACGTCGACGGCCGCCACCCGGAGGGGCGGACCGCCGTCTTCGTCGGCGACCTGGTCGACCGCGGCCCCGACAGCCCGGGTGTGCTGCGGCGCGTCATGGGCATGGTGGCCGCCGGGGACGCGCTGTGCGTGCCCGGAAACCACGAGAACAAGCTCGGCCGCTGGCTGCACGGCCGCAAGGTGCAGGAGACCCACGGCCTCGCCGAGACGATCGAGCAGCTGGAGCGCGAGCCGGAGGAGTTCCGGGCCCGGGTGTCGGAGTTCGTCGACGGTCTGGTCAGCCACTACGTCCTCGACGGGGGCAAGCTGGTCGTCTGTCACGCGGGTCTGCCGGAGAAGTACCACGGCCGCACCTCCGGCCGGGTGCGCTCGCACGCCCTGTACGGGGACACGACCGGCGAGACCGACGAGTTCGGGCTGCCGGTGCGCTACCCGTGGGCGGAGGACTACCGGGGCCGGGCGACCGTCGTCTACGGTCACACGCCCGTGCCGAACACCGCCTGGATCAACAACACCATCTGCCTGGACACCGGAGCCGTGTTCGGCGGGAAGATGACCGCGCTGCGCTGGCCGGAGCGCGAGCTCGTCGACGTACCGGCGGAGAAGGTCTGGTACGAGCCGGCCAGGCCGCTCGCGACCGAGGCGCCCGGCGGGCACCAGGGCCGGCCGCTCGACCTGGCCGACGTGCACGGGCGCCGGGTCGTGGAGACGCGGCTGATGGGGAACGTGGCGGTCCGTGAGGAGAACGCGGCCGCCGCCCTCGAGGTCATGAGCCGTTTCGCGGTCGACCCGCGGCTGCTCGCGTACCTGCCTCCGACCATGGCGCCGACGGCGACGTCGAGGGTCGAGGGCTTCCTGGAGCACCCGGCCGAGGCGTTCGCGCAGTACGCGGCCGACGGCGTCGAGCGGGTGGTGTGCGAGGAGAAGCACATGGGCTCGCGGGCCGTCGCCCTCGTCTGCAGGGACGCGGCGGCGGCGCGGGAGCACTTCGGCGTCGACGGTCCGACCGGCGCGCTGCACACCCGTACCGGACGGCCGTTCTTCGACGATCCGGAGACAACCGAGCTGGTCCTCGGGCGGCTGCGGGCGGCGATCGGCGCCGCCGGCCTCTGGGAGGAGCTCGCCGCATCGGACAGCGCCTCCGGCGCGGGGGACTGGCTGCTGCTCGACGGCGAGCTGATGCCGTGGTCGCTGAAGTCGGCCGGGCTGCTGCGCTCCCAGTACGCGGCGGTCGGCGCGGCGTCGCGGGCGGTCTTCCCCGGCGCGCTGGGGGCGCTCGAACAGGCGGTCGCACGAGGCGTGCCGGGAGTCGACGGGCTGCTCGGCCGGCAGCGCGAGCGGGCGGCGGACGCCGCGGCGTTCACCGAGTCGTACCGGCGCTACTGCTGGCCGACCGAGGGCCTGGAGGGCGTGCGCTTCGCGCCGTTCCAGGTGCTCGCCGCGCCCGGGCGTTCGCTGGCCGCCGTGCCGCACGACGAGCAGCTGGCCTGGCTCGACCGGCTGGTCGAGCACGACCCGACCGGACTGCTCCAGGTCACGCGGCGGCTCGTGGTCGACCCGGCCGACGGGGCGTCCGTACGGGCCGGGACCGACTGGTGGCTGGAGCTGACCGCGGCCGGTGGCGAGGGCATGGTGGTCAAGCCGCTCGCGGCCGTGGCCACGGGCACCGACGGGCGCCCGGTGCAGCCGGGCGTGAAGGTGCGCGGCCGGGAGTACCTGCGGATCATCTACGGCCCGGAGTACACCCGTCCGGACAACCTGGAGCGGCTGCGCGAGCGGCACCTCGGCCACAAGCGCTCGCTGGCCCTGCGCGAGTACGCGCTCGGCCTCGAGGCGCTGGACCGGCTGGCGGGCGGCGAGCCGCTGTGGCGGGTCCACGAGGCGGTCTTCGCGGTCCTGGCCCTGGAGTCGGAGCCGGTGGACCCGCGGCTCTGACCGTTCGGAGGGCGTCCCCGCGGGGGGCGCGCGTGCGACCGTCACACAGGGGGCGCAAGGGGGCTGAAAACAGCGCTCCCTTGCGCCCCTCGTGTTCGCCCCCGGCCGCGTTGACGTGATTCTTCCGGTGGCCCTAGCGTTCTTCACCCCACGGTGTGACGGAGCGTCAACAATGTGACTGCGGTTGCGTGTTGATGCTCGCCGTGGAGCGAACAAGCACGCGAAATGCGCGATGTCGTGCGGGGGTGTGAGCGACCGTTGAGTCTTTTCGGCCAGGACCGGTCGTTCCTCCACGCCCTCCCCGCGAACGACCGCCGCGCACTGCTCGCCGAGGGCGCCCCGCGCCACTACGAACCCGGCGAGATCATGATCCGGGAGCGGGACACCACCGTGTACGTCCTCGCCCTGCTCTCCGGCTGGTCGGTCGTCTCGGTCGGCACCGAGCGCGGCGCCCGGCTCATCCTGGCGCTGCGCGGCGCCGGCGAGGTGGTCGGCGACCTCGCGGCCGTCGACCGCAGGCCGCGCAGTGCCACCGTCACGGCGCTCGGCCAGGTCGAGGCCGTGTCGATCTCCGGCGACCGCTTCCGGCGCTTCCTGGCCGCCCGGCCGCACGCCACCTCGCTGATCATGCGGCAGCTCGTCACCCGGCTGCGCAGCGCCGACGTCGAACGCCGCTCACTGGCCTCGGAGACCGTGCTCCAGCGGCTCGCCGCCCGGCTCGTCGAGCTCGCCGAACGCGCCGGCCGGCGCGCCGAGTCCGGCACCGTACTGGAACTTCCGCTGCCCCAGCACGACCTGGCGGCGGCCATCGGGGCGACCCGGGAAGCCGTGGCCAAGGCGCTGCGGCTGCTGCGCGAGCAGGGAGTCGTCCGTACCGCCCAACGGACCGTGGTCGTGGTCGACATGCCCGTCCTCGTGCTGCTCGCACAGGGGCGCGCACACCCCGGCGCACAACCATCGGACAAACGACCCCCGGCTGTGTAAACGGCTACATCGCCCACGGGCCACAGCCGCCAGGCTGGACCCGTCACCACCACCCCGACCGGCGGCAGGCCGGCCCGGAACAGCACCGAAGCACATCGGAGCACATCGGAGGAGTCCGAGTGAGCACTACGGGAGCGAGCGCGGGAGCGGACCAGGGGGCGAGTGCGGGTGCCCTCCACCGCCTCGTCGTCTTCGGGGACGTCGTCGGCTCCGGACGCCTCGGCATGGACGGGAAACGGCTCGCCCGCGCCGCCGTCTACGAGGCCTTCGGAGAGGCGTACGCCTCCGTGGGCATCGAGCCCGGCACCGTCCACCAGGAGGACCGCGGCGACGGCATCCTCGCCGCACTGCGCCCGGACGTGCCTCCGGCGCTCATGGTCGGACGCTGGATAGACACGCTCTACGAGAGCCTGCGCGCGCACAACGGGCGCAGCCGCGGCCGGCTCCGGCTGCGCGTCGGCATGAACGCGGGGCTCGTCCTCGACGACGGCCGCGGTCTCGTGGGCCGGGCCGTCGACCTGGCCTGCCGGCTGTGCGACAGCGCGCCCGCCCGACGGATCATGGCGGACGCCCCGGACGTCGACCTGCTGATCGTGGTGTCGGACTGGCTCTACCGGAACGTGGTCGTCGAGGGCGGCCGCTACGTCGAGCCGGACCACTACCGGCGGGCCGCCGTGGTCGCCAAGGAGACCGCGGAGGACGCCTGGTTCCACGTGCCGCGGCTGCCGGAGCCGCCGCTGGCACCAGAGACCGGCGGTGGGGGGGGGGGGGGGGGGGGGCCCCCCCCCCGGCGGCCCGGCCCCCCCCCCCCCCCCCCGCCAAGGTTGTTAACATAAAACCCCCCACCGGGGGGGCCGGGCCCGCG
>NZ_JBIBDS010000011.1:0-173311 GCF_042954805.1 Streptomyces sp. NPDC012637 | reverse complement strand
ACCGCGGGGGGGGGGGGGGGGCCCCGCGCGGGGGGGGGGGGGGCCGGGGGGGGGCCGGGGGGGGGGGGGGGGGGGGGGGGGGGGGGGGGGGCCCGGGGGGGGGGGGGGGGGGGGGGGGGGCCCCCCCCCCCCCCCCGGCAGACCCTCACCGAACCCCCCGCCGAAGCCGTCCCCGGCAGCCTCGGCCCCCGCGATCCCCGCGTCCTCACCGTCCCGGGCGCCTTCGGGCAACCGGACGTACACCGCCGGGCGCGACATCCAGGTGATCGAGGGCAACACGATCCACGGCGGGTTCACCGGCATCCGCAACGAGGTGCGGCACGTGGTGCGCGAGGAGGTCCCGGAGGAGGCCTGGGAGCCGGACTGGGACGAGATCGAGGCCGAAGGGGAGGCCGGGGACGAGGGGGCGGCCGGGGACGAGCGCCGGACCGCGGAGGCGGCCGCGGGAACGGGAGTCGGGGCGGGAGCCGGGGCGGACGCCGACGAGGCCTCCGAGGCCCCGGGCTGGTACGGCGAGCGGGAGGAGCGGGCATGAGCGACGACGACCTCGACCACGGCGGTGGTGCCTCCTCCGACGCCGAGCCCAAGCCCGATCCCGCCCCGGCGAACGCCGGCGGCGGAGGCGGCGGAGCCAGGGCCGGCGGAGGCCGTGACGGCGGCGGCTCCGGCGGCGCGGCCCCGACGGGCGACGGCGGGTCCGGCGAAGCGGCCCGCGACAGCAACCCGTTCGACACCATGGGCCGCGGCCCGCTCGGCGGAGCGGGTGGTACCGGCGGCGCCGCCACGGCGCGCGCCGCGCTCCAGTCCCTGCGCCAGGGCGCGCCGGGCGACCACCGCAACTCCGCGGGCCGCGACGCCTACGTCCACTACGGCGACCGCTTCGACTTCTGGTACCAGGACCGGTCGGACTTCGTGCAGGGCACGGTCCCGGCCGAGACCCTGGACCACCTCGACGACGTGTACTGCGAGACGGCCGGCTACCAGCGGATGAAGGAGCGGCTGCGCAGCCACCGCGTCCTCGTGCTGTGCGGCGAACCGGGCAGCGGCCGCAAGGCCACCGCGCTCGCCCTGCTCGCCGAGGTGGCCGCCCGCCGGGTGTACCGGCTCGACCCGCGCCACGGGGTCGACGAGATCACCGCCGACGCCCTCCACGAGAAGGCGGGCCACCTCGTGGGGCACCGCCCGGAGGACATCCGCGCCGAGGGCGGACCGCGCCGCCCGCCCGGCGAGCGCGGCGAACCGGCCCGCCGCCCGCCGGTGCGCCTCTCCGAACTCCACCTCGACCGCTTCGCCGACCTCCTCGGCGGCGTCGACGGATACGCCGTGATCGTCGTCGGGAACGGCGACCTCGCGGACCGGCTGCTGCGCGGGCGCTACGGGATGTACTGCGCGCCGCCGCCCGCCGCCGACGTCCTGCACCGCCACCTCAGGCTGCTGCTGCGCGGCGCGCCCGAGGAGGCCGCCGCCGAGGCCCGGGAGCTGGCCGTCAGGTCCGACGTGGTCGAGGCCCTCGGCCTCGAGGAGCTCCGGCCGCGCGAGGCCGCCCGGCTCGCCGACCATCTGGCCGGGCACCGGCGCGGGACCCTCACGGACGAGCGGCTCCTGGAGGAGTGCGCCTCCTTCGTACGGGTCCAGGCACGCGAGTGGTTCGCGGGCGCCGACCGGCCGGGCACCCTGCCGGAGGCGCTGCCGCTGCTCAACGCCGCCGCGTTCCGGATCTCCGTGGCCGTCTTCGACGGCTCCCCGTACAGCATCGCCACCGAGGCCGCCGAGCTTCTCGCCTGGGAGTTCGCCGTCACGCTCGATCCCGAACACCCGGCCGGGCGCCGCCTGTTCGGCACCCATGCCGAACACCGGCCGGTGCTCGCCCGCTCGGTCCTGCGGGACGCCGAGCTCGACCTCGGCCGCGCCAAGGTGCCCGTGCGGGCCATCCGCTTCCAGGGCAGCGCGCTCGCCGGCGCCGTGCTCGCCGAGGTCTGGCACGGCTACCACAACGTGCGCGGGCCCGTCGCCCGCTGGCTGCGCGCCCTGTGCGACGACCCCCGTCCCGAGGTGTGGGTCCGGGCCTCCATCGCGGCCGGCGTGCTCTGCTCCTGGGACTGGATCCACGGCTACCACGAACTCGTCGCGCCGCTCGCGGGCATGGACGACCCGGTGGCGCGGATGGCCGCGGCGACGGCGCTCGCCGAAGCCGCCCGCGATCCCGAGGTACGGCCGGCGGTCGCCGCCACCGTGAAGGACTGGACGGAGTCGGGCGACACCAACCTCCTGGACACGGCCCTGCTCACCCACGGGTACGAGTACGCGGCGGGCGGCCTGCGCGGTTCGCTCGACGCCATCGCGCGCGTGGTCAGGGCGCACGAGGCGGACGATGTCGACGTGCTCGTCGCCGCCGCGTTCAGCCTCACCCGACTGCTCGCCTCCGGCGACCCGGAGCCGGTCCTGCGGCGCCTGGAGCGCTGGCTCGTGGACGGGCGCATGAGCCTGTCCAACCTCGTGCACGTGACCGTGATCAGGAGCCTCACCACCCGCACCACCTACCTGTGGGGCCTGCGCGACGTTCCGGAGCTCGACGAGCACGCCGCCCGCCCGCTGGTGGTCGCGCTGCTCGCCACCCGGCCCGATCTCGCGCCCGCGCTCGGCGGCCTGCTGCGGCACAGCCTGAACACCGCGCGGGCCGGGGAGACCGCGCTCGACGGGATGGGCAGCCTGCTGCGCCGCGCCGCCAAGGACGCCACGACGCTCGACCTCGTGTGCGGGCTGCTCCCCCTCGTCTCCGTCGAGCGCCGCGACCGCGACCGGCTCCGCGGCCTCCTCAACGACCTGGTACGGGACCGGGACCGGCCCCTGGACAAGAGCGCGGCGCGCCGCATGTGGGACGCCGTCGCGGAAGGAGCGAAGCGATGAACGGGCCGAACCCGGACGGACGGGAGCGGATGCGCGACGAGCGGGAGCCGGGCCGGCAGCGCGCCCAGGACCGGCAGGCGCAGCAGGGCCAGGGCCGGGCACGCGCCCAGGGCCAACAGGGGCAGCAGGGCAGGCAGGGCGGGCGTCCGGACGAGGGGAAGCGGCAGGGCGACGGCCGGGGACAGGGCGCGCGGCGACGGGGCGGCGGGCCCCTCGGGCCGCTGCTGCGCGAGTGCGCGCCCCCGTACCGCCGCACCAGCGGGCAGATCGCCGCCGTCATGCTCTACCGCAAGGGCGGCCACCGGATCGTCTGGCCGGACCGCAAGGAGGACGTCGACAAGCCCCTCCTCCGCACCCCGTACACCATCTTCGAGGTCCAGCTCGGGCGCCACGTCACCGAGTTCGAACTCCAGCTGCCCGCCGCCGGCGACGGCTCCTCGTTCAGCGTCCGGGTGCGGGTGCAGTGGAAGGTCGAGGACCCGTACCTCGTCGTCAAGGAGCAGGCGTGGAACGTCGCGGAGCTGCTCCACGACGACCTCCTCGACGGACTGCGCTCGCTCTCCCGCCGCTTCCGGCTCACCGAGGCCCAGCGCGCCGACGAGGCCGTACGGGACGAGCTGGCCTCCGGACGCCTGGTCATCGGCCGGGACATCGGACTGCGCACCCAGGTCTACGTCTTCTTCGACCTCGCCGAACCCACCCGGGAGGAGGTCGCCCGCGGCGACCTCGTCGGGGTGGCCAGCCGCTCCGACGACCGGGTGGCCGAGGCCGAACTGCGCAAGGAGGAATGGGAGCGGAAGCGGATCGCGGCCCGCGCCGCCGACCTCGAAGCCATGTTCCGGCGCGGCGACCTGGCCCAGATCGCCCACCACATGGCCCGGAACCCCGAACAGGAATGGGACATCCGCACGCAGCTCCAGCGCGAGAAGCGCGAGGGCCAGGCCGACCTCCTCGCCGTCTTCAACAGGCTCCTCGACTCCGGCGTGCTCGAACGGCACGAGATCGACGAGCAGGCGTTCCAGGTCCTCCAGCACCTGCGCGGCAGCACCGACACCATCCTCGGCGGCGTCGCCGACCGGGTCCTGGAGACCACGCGCCGCTCCGGCCGCCGCGCCCTGGAGGCCGCCCGCCCGGAGCCCACCGCGCCCAACTGGGACGAGGAGCCCTTACCCGACGCGCCTCCGGACCCGCGCGTCTACGAACCGACCAGCGTCCAGGCCTCCTTCGAGACCGAGGACCCCGAGGACCCCGACGGCCGCAAGCGCGGCGACGACGCCTACGACACCCGCGCGTCGTACGACCCGCACGACGACCGCGAGCCGTACGACGCTCCCCGGCGGCCCGCACGGCCGAGCGCCGAGTTCGACGACTGGGACGACGAATGAGCACCCCGCAGGGCGGCAACACCTCCACGCCCACACCCGCTCCCACGCCCATACCCGCACCCACGCCCGCCCCCGCACCCGCACCCGCTTCCGCACCCGGTCCGCGACCGGTCGCGGATCCCCCACGGGAGCGCCAGGGGCCTTCGGCCCGTACCGCTCCCGTGCCGGAGCCCGGTGAACTGCGACGGATGGCCGAGCAGTTGCTGGCCACCGTCCGCGAGGACATCGGCAGGGCCGACACCAAGGCGGCGATCCTGCTCTCCGGCGCGCTCGCCTTCCTCGCGATCGTGTTCTCCCGCGACCGCGGCCCGCTCCCGGACGGCGCCGGTCTCGTGCTGCTCGTCACGGCCGGCGTGCTGTGGACCTCCGGGGTCCTGATGCTGGTCTCCGTCGTCCTGCCCCGCACCCGGCCGGGCGCCGACCGCACCCTGCTCCGCGACCTCGTCTCCGGCACCCCGGCGGACGCGCTGCGCGCCCGTCTGGAGGCCGCGGGCCCGGACGCCACCGGATGGCTCCTGGAACAGGCGAGCGTCCAGGGGCTCGTCCTCGCCGCCAAATACCGGTGGCTGCGGCTCGGCGTCGCCGCCCTCGTGCTCGGCGCCCTCCTGGCCCTCCTCAGCGAACTGTGGTGACACGACCATGAAGGTGACCGTGCTGATGACACCGAGGCAGAGCGTCCGCAAGGGCGGCCCGCTGCTCCGCGGCCTCCTCACCGGAGTGCCGCCCGTCCTCTCCGCCCTGCTCGTCCTCTCCGCGCCGCTCGGCGGCCCCGCCGCCGCGGCCCCGTACGCGCCGCACCCGCGCCAGGCCGTGGCGGCCGATCCCGCCGAGGGCGCCGACCCGATCGACTTCGCGGTCGTCGTCGACCAGTCGGCGAGCCTCTCCGACGAGGACCTCGCCCGCGAGACCGAGGCCGCCGCCCTGCTCAGCCAGGGCGAGATCTCCGAGCGCTCCCGGGCCGCCGTGATCGGCTTCGGCAGCTCGGAGAAGGCCGGCCAGTCGCCCGTGCGCGAAGTGTGTCCGCCGACCGTCGTCGACGCGGCCGGACGGCAGCGGCTCAGCGACTGCGTCAAGGAGCTCAACCGCCGCGACCGGTCCAGGATGGGCCCCGGCACCGACTTCCCGGCGGCCGTCCGCCAGGCCGTCACCCGCCTCACCGAGGGCGGAGGGCCTGGCGCGGCCGACGACAAGGCCCGCAAGACGCCCAAGGTGGTCTTCCTGCTCACCGACGGCCGGCTCGACGTCAGCGACAGCCCCGAGTACGGCACCGACGGCCCGAGCCGCCAGTCCAACGGCGAGAAGCGCCTCACCGAGGAGCTGGCCAGGGCGCGGGAGGCCGGGGTGCAGATCTGGCCGCTGGGCTTCGGCGGCGAGATCGACCGGGCCGCGCTCACCGCGATGGCCGAGGGCGGCTACCGCGGCGCCTGCTCCGACGTGCCCGGTTCCGTGCCCAGGATGCGGGTGGTCGCCGGCTCCGCCGAGATCGACAAGGCGCTCCAGGAGACCTTCGCCGCCGCGCGCTGCGCCCGGATCTCCCACGGCACCGTCGGCAAGCCGCCCGCCGACCTGTACGTGTCGATCCCGCCCATCGCCACCGACGGCTCGCTGACCGTCAGCAAGCACGACCCGAAGGTACGGGTCACCTACTACGACCCGGCGGGCCGCAAGGTGCCCACGCGCGGCGACTTCGACGGCTCGGCCTTCGAGGTGAGCGGCGCGGACGGGCCGGTCGAGGCGCTGCGCGTCAAGAACCCGCTGCCCGGCCGCTGGCGGGTACGGGTCGAGGCCCCTGAGGGCCACCGGGACCGCGAGGTCGCCGTCCGGGCCATCTGGCAGGGCCGGCTGCGGTCCACCGTGGTCCTCGACCCCGTAGCCCCCCGCCCCGGCCAGGAGGCCGTCGTCGAGGTGCGGATGCAGACCCGCCGCGGGGTCGTCATCACCGACCCGCGCCAGCTGGAGGGCATCACCGTCACCGCCCGGCTCACCGGCGAGGGCGGTTTCGCCCCGGTGACCGTCCGGCTGGCCGACGACGGCAAGGCGCCCGACCGCCGGGCCGGGGACGTCCGCTTCACCGGCAGGCTCACCGTGCCGGCCGCCGCGACCGGCGACCTGGAGATCACCGCGGACATGTCCGCGCCGGGCGTCACCTCCGACCGGCGCCCGTTCCACACCCACATCACGGAGGGCGACCCGCTCCTGGAGGCGCAGGTCTCGGTCGACGGGGCCACCGTCCACCCCGGCGACACCGTGCGGGGCCGGATCGACATCACCAACAGGGACTCCGTCCCGCACACCCTCCGCCTCGCCCTCGAAGACGGCCAGGACGGCCAGGACGCCCAGGACGCGTCGGGGGCCACGGTCGGTGCGGGCACGGCCGCGGCCGGGAACGCCGGCGGGCCGAGGATCAGCCCGGCCACCGTCGTCGCCCGGCCGGGCCCCGCCACCAGCGTCGAGTTCACCCTCACCGTCGGCCCCGGCACCCCGCTCGGCGAACTCGGCGGCAGGCTGCTCGTCCTGGACACCGACGACGGCGACCGCAAGCTCGACGCCGCCTTCCTCGACGTCCGCGTCGAGGCACCGCCCACGTGGTGGGACCGCTGGTGGCCGTACGTCGTCGGGGGCGCCGTCGTCGCCGTCCTGCTCGCCGCCGTCGCCGCCGTCCGGATCGCCGCCCGCAACCGCCTCCGGGACCTGACCGGGGTCAGGCTCGAACTCCGCAGGGACGGCCGGGTCCTGGACACGCTCACCGTCCGCACGGGCCAGAGCGGGGGCGGGGAGTACCTGTTCACCGTGGAGGAGCCGCGCGGGGCCGCGCCCACGCTGCGGCGCGCCCGCGGCGGCGGGCCCGCGCACCGGCTGCGCAGGACCGGCGCGGGCGAGCTGCTGCTGCGGCCGCACCGGGGCCGCGAGTCGTCGATCCGGCCGGGCGAGCCGTTCGGCCTCGACGAGTGCGAGCTGGTGGTCCGGGACGGCCGGCGTCCCGTCCGCGACCGGCTCCAGGGCGGTGGCCGCCTGCTGTCCGTCCCGCGCCCGGGACGGGCCGGGGGCAACGGCCGGCCCGGCAGACCCGGCCGCCCCGGACGGCGCGGCGGTGCCGACGCGCCGTCCGACGCCGTGCCCCCCGCCACCAGGGGCGACGCGACCGCGCCGACCACGTCCTCGACACCCGCCGTCTGGGACCCGGACTTCTGATCCGGGCCGCGCCCCGCACCGCCGCGCCCACGACCGCCCCGCGCACCGACACCCCCGCGCACCGAACCCCACACGCAACGACCCCCCCCACGCACGACCGCCCCACGCACGAACGGAGAAGGGTCCTCGGGGCCCTCAGGGGAGACGACATGAAGATCTACCAGCCCATGCTCTTCGTGGGCCTCGGCGGCACCGGCGGCCGCATCGGCAGCGAGCTCGAACGCAGCCTGCGCCGCGAACTGTGCGGCCCTGACGGCACCGAACTCGTCGACGGCGGCCGGCGGCTGCCCTTCCAGCTGCCCGACTGCCTGCAGTTCGTGTACGCGGACTTCAGCGAGGCGGAACTGACCCGCCAGCCCCAGTTCCGGGCCAAGGGCGCCGAGAGCGCCGCGTTCGCCCGTACCTCCCGGATGGTCCGCGACCTGCTGCCCACCGACTACGACTCCTCGCCCGAGGTCACCCGCATGCTGCGGGTCGCGCTCCACGAGGAGACCCGGCTCTGGCTGCCGCCGCAGGCCCGTCAGCCGCGCGTCGCCCCGCTCCACAACGGCGCGGGCCAGCTGCCCACCGTCGGCCGTGCCGCCCTCTTCGCGACCATGCGCTCCGGTCTCGAACCGGTCCTGCGCCAGCTGCGCGAGGCCATCGGCGCGATCGGGAACGCGGCCGGCGACCTCCAGCGCGTGGGCGGCAGCCGCATCCGCGGATGCGACGTCTTCGTCGCGTTCTCCGTGGCCGGCGGCACCGGCGCCGGCATCTTCTACGACTTCATCCACCTCATCGGCCACGAGTTCCGCAAGGGCAAGGTGCCCGGCGTCAAGATCTACCCGCTGGTAGTCATGCCCTCCGCCTTCCCGCCCGAGGCGGGTGGCGGACGCGAGGCCGAACTCAACGCCGCCCGCGCCCTCGTGGACCTCTCCCGGCTGGTCGACGACCAGAACGTGCCCGACGCCCTGGACGACGTCGGCGACGTCGAACAGCGCGGCCGGATCAGCGTCCACTACCCGGTCGACGGCGTGGTCGCCCTGCGGCCCTCCACGGTCCAGACCGCCTTCCTCTTCTCCAAGCCCGCCGTCATCGGCACCGAGGACCTGCGCCGCTCCATCACCGCCATGGTGATGTCGCTGATCGGCACCGAACTCAGCGAGGACACCGGCGCCGCCGGACGGTCCGAGGACGACTACCAGTCCTTCGCCGCCAGCTTCATCAACAAGAGCGTCGAACGCTCCACGCCCGCCCGCACCGGCATCGGCTACCGCGGCATGTCCACCAGCCTCGCCGCCTCCCTCACCGTGCCCGTCGACGACCTCGCCGAGATAGTCGCCGCCCGGCTCCTCGCGCAGGCCGTCCGCGGCCTCGGCGAGAAGGCCCGCCGCACCACGCCCGAGGACAAGCAGCTCGTCCAGGACATGTTCAGCCGCTCCGGCATCGGCCGGCTGTGGAACCGCGAGGCCCCCGACGTGCCGCTGCCCGAACAGCTCCCCAAGGGCAGGAACGCGATCACCCAGGAGCTGCGCAACCGCCTCGGCGACATGGAGGACGCGCTGCGCCGCCTGGAGGCGGACCTCGCCCGCGAGGTGCCCCGGCTCACCGAGGACTTCAAGCCCGGCACGGCCGTGCGCGAACTCCTCGGCGTCATCAGCCCGTTCCGCGTCGAGGCCGTCCTGAACGGGCAGCCCGGCCACGCGGACCGGGTCGCCGCCGCCGGGTTCACCGGCATGCTGGACAACCGGCGCAACGACGCCGAGCGGCCCCCGGACGTACAGAGCTCGGCCCCGGCCATCCCGCACGTCAGGCGCGGCGCCGGCGGTCTCGTACCGGCCAAGTGGAGCGACCCGGACGTGCAGGACGCGCTAGCCCGCCAGGAGGCCTGGTTCCAGTGGCGGGCGAGGTCCCTGTGGCACCGGGCCTGGCAGGCCGGCGAGGCGCAGTGGCGGCCCCCGCTCACCAAGGTCCTCCACGAGCTCGGCGAGCTCGCCAAGGGACTGCGCGCCCACGAGCAGGACGAGGCCAAGCTGTTCGCCGACCGGCGCCGCGAGCTGTACCGCGACGACCGCACCGGCGTCTCCTACCTCCTGCCGCCGCAGAACAGCCTGCGCGCCTTCTACGACGACGTCCTCGACCGGCTCGTACAGAGCGAGGGCCTGCCGGAGAACACCGACGCCGCCGGCCTGCTCGAACGGCTCGTCCGGCCCGAGGAGTGGCGCAGCGCGCTCGACGCGGTGCGCCGCTCGCCCGGCGCCGCCGTCAAGGAGATCAAGCAGGTCGTCGAGCGGCGCGTGAAGAAGCTGTTCGGCGAGGCCAACGACGACCGGTTCGCCCGCCCGCTGCTGCCCTCGATGGGCCTGCTGCTGCGCGCGGCCGCCGGCGACGAGTCCGCCGAGTCGAAGGTCGACGGACGCTGGCTCGAGCAGTTCCGCGCGGCGCTCGCCGGCCTGCTCCCGGTCGGCTTCACGCCGGACGGCGGCGGCCCCCTGAAGATCCTCATCGTGCACCCGGCGAGCGAGTCCGACGGCCGGGCCTCCGACTACCTGCGCCAGGAGCTCAACCTGCCGCCGCGCGCCGCCCAGGAGTACCGCGCCGTCGACACCGAGTCGATCACCGTGGTCCTGTTCCGCAGCGGCATGAACCTCACCGACATCTCCGAGGTGCGGGGCGTCCTCAGCCTCTGGGCCGAGGCCCGCGACACCGGCGGCCAGGAGGACTTCCTCCACTGGCGACAGCGGCTCGGCCACCAGGACGACTGGCTGGTGTCCACGGAGGAGGACCGGCGGCGGATCCTGCACCGGCTGCTGTGCGCGATGTGGAACGGCCACATCCACACCGAGGGCCCGGACGAGTCGCCCCATCTGGTGCGCATCCGGCTCCAGGAGGGCGAGTCCGCGACGATGTCGCTGCGCCTGGAGGACTTCGACGGCGCGCTCTCCAGCTGGGCGGGACTGCTCCGGGCGTACGAGCGGTGGGCGCTGCTCGACGAGGGGCAGATCATCGAGGAGTTCTGCGGCCGGCTGATGCAGGCCCTGCCGAAGGGACTCGCCCACACACCCGTGGGTCCCTCGCCGCTCTTCGTCCGCTTCGTCGAGAAGATCGCGCCGCGACAGCGGGCGCTGCTCGACGAGATGGCCCTGGAGTACGCGGAGGAGGACGCCGAATGGCTGGCGCCGCTGCGGGACTTCTGGGAGGTCACCTACCCGGCCGCGCTCGACATGCGCTTCGCGGGCGCGGGCCGGCCCACCCGGCCGACGCTGCGGGCACTGTACGAGCGCCACGCCCCGGTGGCCCACGGCCCCGCGGCCCACGGGGCGCCGGTTCCGGACGCCCGTCCGCCGGTGACCCCCGCGGTGCACGCGGAACCGGTCGCGCCCGTCGCCCCGTTCATCCCCGCGCCCTCCGCGCCCTCCGCGCCCCCGGCGCCCGCGGCGCCCGCCCCGGCCGTGCCCTCACCCGTGCGCGACGCCTCGCCCGTGTACGACGCCTCGCCCGTGCGCGACGCCTCACCCGGGTACGACGACGCCCCGCCCGTGCGCGACGCCTCGCCCGTGCACGATGCCTCGCCCGATGACGACGCCTCACCCCTGCGCGACGCCTCGCCCGAGCCCGGCGACGGCGGCTACCCGTGGGACCTGGACGGTGAGGAGGAGTGAACCCACGCGTCGTCCCCGAACAGCCGGCGCCGGGCCACGCCGTCTGCCTCGACCTGCGCGCCGAGGCGTACGACCCCGAGGACCGCCACGCCGCCGAGGACGCGGTCCGCCGCGCCCTCGCCGTCCCCCAGGCGGCCGACGAGCGCCGCTTCCTCGTCGTCGACGACGCCGACCGGCTCGTCGGCCACCAGCTCCTCCACGAGCGGCTGTCCTCCTACGGCCCCGCCCACGTCGTCTGCCTGGCCGTCGGCGCGCCGGGTGAGCGGAACCTGCGCCGCACCCTCACCCTGCGGCCCCCCGCCGCCGGGGTGCTGTGGCTGCTCGACGGCTTCCGCGGCCCGGACGCCGCCGCCCTGCGCCCGCTGGTGGAGGTGCTGGCGACGCCCGAGGTGTTCGACGCCGTGCTGCGGGCCCTCGGCAGGGTCGCGGGCGGCGTCGCCGTGCCCGCCGTGCGGATCCTGGAGCACGACCTCAGCGACGAGGCCCGCGCCCGCGCCTGGCGGCAGGCCGTCGAGGCGCTGACCGGCCCCGACGTCCCGGTCGCCGCGACCGTCGGGGGCGTCCCGAGCGAACTCGCCCTGCTCCTCGACGAGGCGGTGCCGGGCTCGCTCTCCGGACACGACTGGCTGCCCGCGCACGGCCGGGCCGGTTCCCGGCTGCTCGCCTGCCGGCGCGCCCTCGACGACGCCGTCGACGGCTACGCGCGGGTCCGCGGACCGGCCGGCCTGCTCACCCGGGTGGGCCGGGACACCGATCTGCCCGGAGACGTCGAACGGCTCGCGGGCGCCCTGCGCGAGTTCCGCGGCACCGTCGCCGACGCCTTCGCCCTCGCCGGCGGCACCCGGCCGAGCGTCGAGGAGCGCGGACTCCTCGCCGACCGCGGCATCCAACTCCCGGAGATGCCAAGGGAGATCACCCGCACCGGTATCGTCCCCGCCCTGCGCGACCACACCCAGGAACTGATCGGACGCCGCCTGCCGCTGCGTTCGGTCGCGGCCCGGCTCGCGGCCCTCGCCGCCCGCTCCGCTCCGGCGGGCAGCGCCGCCCGGCTCGCCGCCCTCGACGCCCTCTGCGGACCCGACCGGATCGGCCGGCTCGATGCCCGGCAGCCGTTCCGGGCGGGCGGCCCGCGACTCCTCGCCGCGCTGGTGACCGGCGTCCTCGCACTGCTCGGGGGCCTCTGGCCGGGCGCCGGCTGGGCGCTCGGCCCCGCCGTCGGCCTGCTCGCCGCCGTCCTCGCGCTGCTGATGCTGCGCCGCCGCCCCAACCGCTCGCCGGACGGCCGCCTCGACGGCGGAGGCAGTACGGGCTCGGGGCCACGGCTCGTCGGCGGCCTGGTCGGCGGACTCGCCGGGGCGGCCGTCGGCCAGGCCCTCGGCCCGCCCCTCTGGGCCACCGCGGCCGCCGTGGTCGTCGCGGTCGCCGCGGTCGTGCTGCTCGCCCTGCGGGACTGGACCCTCGGCGTGGACGACTGGTGGGAGCGCGTGGACCCCGAGGACGCCGGACGCGCCCTCGACGAGATCCACGCGCTGCTCGTCACGGCCGCCGTGCACGACTGGCTCTTCGCCGACGTGCGCCACCACTGCTCGGACGGCGCCGGCGCGGTGGCCCGGCTGCTCCGCGGCCTCGCCACGACCGCAGACGCCTACCCCGGCCCGGCCGTCTCCGACCTGTACGGGAACCCGGATCCGTACGCCACCGGCGGCGCGGCCGGTCCGGGAAGCCCCGGCGGGACCAACCGGACCGGTGGCGCGGGCCGGGCCGGCGACTGGGACTGGGACGACTGGTCGGACGGCGGCGATCCTCTGGACGGCGCCGGCACCACGTGGACCGACCAGCCCGCCTGGCCGGCCACGGACGCGCGACCGGCGGGTGCGGACGCGTCGGGCGCCGGCACCGCGTGGTCCGACCAGCCCGCCTGGCCGGGCACGGACGCCCGTTCGGGACCGGACGTCGGGTCGGGACCGGACGTCGGGTCGGGCCGTGAGGCGTCGCAGGACGGCGGTGCCTGGCCCGGCCGCGAGGTCCGGCCCGGCGCGGACGCGGCGCCCGGCGGCCACGCCCGCCCGGGCCCGGACGCCTGGCAGGACGGCGGCGCTTGGTCCGGCCGGGACGAGCGGCGCCCCGCGGTACCCGCAGCCCCGGCCTCCGCCCGGACCGCCCCGGCTCCGGCCGTTTCCGCCACCGCCACCGCTCCCGCCCCGGCCACCGTGCCGCGCTGGCTGGAGCGGCGCTACGGCGACGGGGGACCGGCCCTCGTCGACACCCTGGTCACCGACCTGGTCGAGGGGGTCTCCACGATCCTCGACGGCTGCTGGGCGGGCATCGAGCGCGACCCGGGCAACGCGGGACGACTGCCCCTGGACGCGCCCATGACCGCGCTGCTCGACGAGACCCGCACCCGGCTGGAACGGGACGCCGCCGCGTCCCCGCCGCCCGGCCGGGAGCGCGGCGAACGGCCCGACGCGGCCCGGCTCACCGGCGTCGCACCGGACGGTGTGGCCAAGCTGCTCGTCGAGGACGACGACACGCACCTGACCGTCCCGCTCTGCGGGCCCGAACACCTGCGGCTGCTCTCCCACGAACCCGGAGCCGTCCGCCGGGTGCGCTTCGTGCCCGAGACCATGCGCCGCGGCACCACCGGCGACGACATCTGGCGGGGCACCGCCGAGGACGTGGTGTGGACCGACGCCGGCCGGCACGCGGGCGTGCTGCGCCTCGTACCGCTGCGTGCGGACGTCGTGCACACGGTCCTGGCAGAGGAGGACGGAGCACCATGACCGCCGACCGGCAGACCGACCCCGTACCACCCCCACCCGTCCGCGAACCCGAAGGGGCCCACGAGGAGCTGGAGTTCCTCACCCCGCAGGAGGAACCGGTCCGCTTCGCCGTCCGCTACGGCGACGACGCCCGCGCGCCGGGCCGGCCGCAGCTGAGGACGCGCCCGGCCACGCTGGGCGCGGGCTGGCCCGTCACGCAGTTCCGGCTGCCGCTGTCAGCCCAGGCCGACCCGCACGCGTACACCCGCCTCGAACGGGAGGTGTCCGCGGCCGTCACTCTCGAACGGCGTTACGGCGGCGAGAAGTTCGTCGAGCTCTTCACCCGGGTCGTCGGCTTCGACCTCGACTGCGCCGAGCCGTTCGTCCTCTACCGGCGCGCCGCCGGAGCGCCGCTCACCGACTGCCTGCCCCGCCTCGGCGCCGACGAGCAGCAGCGGATCGTCGGGCAACTCGCCCTGGCCGTACGGCTCCTGGACGAGCTGGGCCTGGTCCACCGGGCGCTGGCGCCCGACACCGTACGGTGGGACGGCAGCCACGTACGGCTGTCCGAGCCGTACGCGGCGCTGCGCGCGGGCGAGGCCCGCGAACCCTTCGGCACCGCGCCCTGGGCCTCCCCGGAGCAGCGGGCGGGCCGCGGCGCCGCCGACGCCCGCGACGACCTCTGGTCGCTCGCCCGGCTCGCCTACCTCCTGCTCTCCGGTCACCCCGGCCCGCCCGGACGCGCCGACCGGGCCGACGGGCCGCCGGAGGACCTCGGACAGTACCGGCGGCTCGCCGCACTCGCCCAGAGCGGACTCTTCGCGGCGACCGCCGCCGCCCGGCCCGCTCCCGCCGAGCTGCTGCGGCTGCTCCGGCTGCCCGACCCGCTCGCCCACTCCGTCGGCACCGCCGACCCGCTCGCCGCGGGACGGGCCCGCTACGACGCCGAACTCGCCCGCAGGGCCGCCACCCCGCCGCCCGGCCACGACGACCTCCCGGACCTCTCCGGCCCGGCGCCCCAGCGGCGCGGCCTGCGCGCCCTGTTCTTCGGCGACCCGCCCGACGGACCGGCCGCCGGAGGCCGGGGCGCAACCGACGCCGGGACCCTCGGACCGCCCTCGCCACCGGGGCGGATGTGCCCGCACTGCCTGCTGCCCGTCACGTACGACGAGAACCTCCTCGTCACCATCGACGCCAAGGGCAACCGCATCCCGCTCGACCTGTCCGCCGAGCACCGCCCGGGCCACCGCCAGGACCTGCTGCGGACCGCGTACCACCTGTGCCCGCACACCGGCGAGGGCGACGAGGCGCACGAACTGCCCGTCCCCTACCTCACCCACGGCGAACCGCTCTCCATCGCCTTCGTCGGCAGCTCCGCCGTCGGCAAGACCCACCTCATGGCCGCGATGCTCGGCGAGGTCGAGCTCGGCGGCCTCGAGCCGTACGGACTGAAGTGCCTGCCGCTCAACCCCGAAGCGCACCGCACCTATCTGCGCGAGCGGGTGCAGAGCCTCCAGCAGGGCAGGCAGCTCGGCCGCACCGGTCAGCAGACCTTCGCGCGCTTCGCCGACGGACTCCTGGTCTCCGCTCCGGGCCGCACCGCGCGCCCGGTCGTCTTCTTCGACCTCGCGGGCGAGGACCTCGCCCAGGACGGGCCGGTGACCAGCTTCCTGATGGGCGTGGACGCCTTCGTGTTCGTGGTCGACCCGCTGCGCGCACTGCGGACACCGGCACTCGACCCGGTCCGCGCCCGCTACGGGCTGCCGCGCCGCGACCTCGGCGACGAGGCGTTCACCACCGTCCTCAACCGGCTGCCCCGGGCGGCCGACGGCTACGTCGCCGCGCCCGCGGCGCTCGCCGTCAACAAGAGCGACCTGGTGCGCTTCGACCCGGCCGTGGACCGCTGGCTGGGGCGGGCGCTGCCGGCCCGTTACGACGCGGCGGCCGAGCGGGCGGAGAGCCGGGACGCCTACGCCTTCCTGGACCACCACGCGAGCTCCGCGTGGCTGCGGCCCTTCGACGACTGCGCCCGCTGCACCCTGCACTTCGTCGCCGCGACCGGCGGGCAGGCCCGCGGCGACCGCTTCCCGCACGGTGCCCGGCCGCGCCGGGTGCTCGCACCCCTGCTGTCCGTCTTCGCCGCGTGCGGGCTGCTTCGAGGAAGGGAGTGACCGATGGCTCCGACGGGACGACCGACGACGCCGGACGGCGGCGCCGTCGAACGGGTCGACCAGATCGTGTTCCGCTGGGACGGCGCGAACGACTCCGGCACCACCGGCTTCGGGCCCGTCGCCTGGTCGGGAGGGCGGGACGAGGCGGAGGCGATGTTCCGCAGGGCGAGAACGGCGCTGCGGGCGAGCGGCGAGGAGGTGCGGCCCGCCCTGATCCGGCTGCAGGGCCGGACGAGGGCCATGCTGATACGCCGCATCCCCTGGACCGACCCGGGCGGCGGCGCCTCCACCATCTGCCACGCCCTCGTCGGCCGCGCCGAGCTCCTGGAGCCGACGGTCTGCCTCGGTCTGCACGACTGGACCTGGGAGGGCTCGGGCCTGCCGCTCGCCCGGGTGCGCGGGGCGCTGCCCCACGTGCGGGAGGAGGACCTGATCGGCGCGACGGACGACGGCCTGTACGCCCTCGACTTCCGCCTCGCCCGTGCCGAGGGCGAACTCGTGGGCGCGACGGCGGAGTTGCTGCGCCGCCCGAACGGCCGCTTCACGTTCCTGGACGAGCGGGGCGACACGGCACTGCCCGTGCTGTGGGGCCTCTACGGCCTGTTCGGCGAGGTCGTCGGGCCGCGATGGACCTTCGCCACCCATGACACCGCCGAACTCCCCGACCTGCGCTTCGTGTTCGTCGGCCGCTGGGCGGGCGCGGCCAGCCGCAACACCGACCGGCAGCGGTCCGACCCGCGCGAACGCGTCGGCGACGAGGCGGAGTCGGTCGCCGCCCGGCTCGTGGCCCACCATCTGCGGGACGTGGCGGACGGCGAGAGCCGCAGGTACGCGGTGGGGCTGGCGCTCCGCGCCGCCCGTCGCCGCCACCCCGACGCCTCGCTGCTCGGCCTGGTCCGCACGGCGCTCGACGACCTGGACCACGACCGCGGCAGGAACGGCGGCAGGAACGGCGGCAGGGAGCGCGAGCGCGAGCGTTCCGCCCCGCCCGGCACACCGACCGCCCGGACCCCGGGCTCCTCGGGCCCCTCAGGCCCCTCGGGTTCCTCGGGTTCCTCAGTCCCGCTGGGTGGTTCCTCAGGCCCCTCGGGTTCCTCGGTCCCGCTGGGTGGTTCCTCGGGTTCCTCCGGCCGGTCGCCGGTGCTGGGCGGCGGCGCCGTGGGCCGCGGCCATGCGCCCCGGCCCGGCGACCTCGCACCGGCCGTGGAGCCGGACGACCAGTGGGACGGGCCCGTCGCCGAGGCGGTGGGGCCCAGTCCGTACGGCTCTGCGGCGGCCGCCGGGTCCGAGGGGGACGGGCGGCAGTCCGGCCGGGGCCTCGGTTCCGTCCTGGGCGTGCCGGCGCGGAACCGGCGCGGGCCCGCGGGCGGCGCACGGCGGGGGGTACGGCGGCACAGCGGTCTCGAGGAGCGGCTCGCACGGTCCTGGGCGCCCGACGACGTCCGGGCCGCCGCGGCCCGGGCGACCGACGCGGAGCTGCTGGCCGCGCTCCGGGAGCGCCGCCCGCGCGCGGTGACGATGCTCCTGGTCGCCGAGATCCACCGCAGGCTTCCCCGATGGGGCCGCCCGCTCCGGCGCGAGCTGTGCGACCTGGTGATCGGCGAGGAGTACTTCGTCATCCGCCGCCACCCAGAGGAACGGGTCGCCCCGGAGCGGCGCGCCGCCGACGCGGCCGACCTGCACGACTGGGCGGTCCGCCCGCTGCTCGCCGGCAAGAACGCCGACGACGCGGCGCCCGCCCGGCTCGCCGAGGTGCTCCTCCGGTTCGCGACGACGACGGATCCGGCGATGCAGGCGGCGTTCCGTGCCATCGTCCGCGGCCGCTCCGGGCTGCCGGAACCCGTATGGCGCGATCTCGTCCTCGCCGCCCTCCCGGAGGGCCGCCGCTCCCTGGCGGCGAGCCCCGAGCCCGCTCGGTCCGGCAGCCCGCGGCCCGACCGTGCCCCGGGCGGCGAGCCCCGGCGCGCCGCGCCCCCGCACCCCGGGAGCCCCCCGCCGCAACGCGCCCCGAGCCGCGAAAACCCGCGCCCGACCGGCGCCGCGGACCCCGGCAAGCCCCGTCCCGCCGCACCGCCACCACCGCGCACGGCGCCCGCCCGCAAGGCGGCCGACCCCCGCGACCCGGCCCGTGCCGACACCCGCGGCCCGGCCCGTCCCGCTCCCGGCACCCGCGACCCGGCACCCACCCGTCCCGCCTCCGGCACCCGCCACCCCGACGACGGGCCCCCGACCCGTACGACCCTGCCGGCCTCCCCGTCGGGCGCGCCGGGTTCGGAGCACTCGAAGCACGGGTGGCTGACCTTCGCCCTCCTCGGCACCGTCCTCGTGCTGCTCGTGACCCTGGTCGTCGTGATCGTCGCGTCCGCCTGACGTGACACGCCGAGTACCACGCGCGCGCCGCTCCGCTCCGCCAGGATGGGTGCATGGGATTCCATGTCGATTCCGAGACCGGGCGGCTGCGCCGCGTCATCCTGCACCGCCCCGATCTGGAGCTGAAGCGGCTCACCCCGACCAACAAGGACGCCCTCCTCTTCGACGACGTGCTGTGGGTGCGCCGCGCCCGGCAGGAGCACGACGGCTTCGCCGACGTGCTCCGTGACCGCGGGGTGGCGGTGCACCTCTTCGGCGACCTCCTGCGCGAGACCCTGGAACTGCCCGCGGCCCGCAAGCTCGTGCTCGAACGGGTCTTCCACGAGAAGGAGTACGGCCCGCTCGCCGCCGACCACCTCCGCGCGGCCTTCGACTCGCTGGACGCCGAGGCCCTGGCGGAGGCGCTGGTCGGCGGAATGACGAAGCGGGAGTTCCTGGCGGCCCACCGCGAGCCGACCTCGGTGCGCTTCCACGCCCTCGACCTCGACGACTTCGTGCTCGGCCCGCTGCCGAACCACCTCTTCACCCGCGACACCTCCGCCTGGATCTACGACGGCGTGTCGATCAACGCGATGCGCTGGCCGGCCCGGCAGCGGGAGACCGTCCACTTCGAGGCGATCTACCGGCACCACCCGCTGTTCACCGGCCCGGCGGCGGGCGACTTCCACCACTGGTCGGAGGGGCAGTCCGACTACCCGTCGACGATCGAGGGCGGGGACGTCCTGGTGATCGGCAACGGTGCCGTGCTCATCGGCATGAGCGAGCGCACCACCCCGCAGGCCGTGGAGATGCTGGCCCGCGGCATGTTCGCGGCGGGCTCGGCGCGCAGCATCGTCGCCCTCGACATGCCGAAGCGCCGCGCCTTCATGCACCTGGACACGGTGATGACGATGGTGGACGTGGACACCTTCACCCAGTACGCGGGGCTCGGCATGCTCCGCTCGTACACGATCGAGCCGGGCGACGAGGGCCAGTCGCTGCGGGTCACCGACCATCCGCCGGAGCAGATGCACAGCGCCATCGCCGCGGCGCTCGGGCTCCAGGACATCCGGGTGCTCACCGCCACGCAGGACGTCCACGCGGCGGAGCGGGAGCAGTGGGACGACGGCTGCAACGTGCTCTCGGTGGAGCCCGGCGTCGTCGTGGCGTACGAGCGCAACGTCACCACCAACACGCACCTGCGCAAGCAGGGCATCGAGGTGATCGAGATCCCCGGGAGCGAGCTGGGCCGGGGGAGGGGCGGCCCACGGTGCATGAGCTGTCCGGTGGAGCGCGACGCCGTGGCGTGAGGGGCGGGCCGGGGAGGGCGCCGAGGGGCGGGCCGGGGGGCCCGAGGGGCGGGCCGCGGAGGGATGGCCGGTCCGGGGCTGTATAAGAATGCTGAATTACGTATACTTCCTAGGGTCCTCGTCCCCGGACGTCCCCGACCGCACCCACCCCCAGGAGGGCCCCATGGCCACCGACCTCATCGGCCGCCACTTCCTCAAGGAGCTGGACTTCACCGCTGAGGAGTTCCGCGGCCTGCTGGACCTCGCCGCCGAGCTCAAGGCGGCCAAGAAGGCGGGCACGGAGGTGCAGCGGCTGCGCGGCCGGAACATCGCGCTGATCTTCGAGAAGACCTCGACCCGGACCCGCTGCGCCTTCGAGGTGGCCGCCGCCGACCAGGGCGCCTCGACGACCTACCTCGACCCGTCCGGCTCGCAGATCGGTCACAAGGAGTCGGTCAGGGACACCGCACGGGTGCTGGGCCGGATGTTCGACGGCATCGAGTACCGGGGCGACAGCCAGACCGCCGTGGAGGAGCTGGCCGCCTTCGCCGGCGTGCCGGTCTTCAACGGGCTGACCGACGACTGGCACCCGACCCAGATGCTCGCCGACGTCCTCACCATGACCGAGCACTGCGACAAGCCGCTCGACGGGATCGTCTTCGCCTACCTCGGCGACGCCCGCTTCAACATGGGCAACTCGTACCTGATCACCGGCGCGCTGCTCGGCATGGACGTCCGGATCGTCGCCCCGAAGGCCTACTGGCCGGCCGAGTCCTTCGTCGCCGAGGCGCACCGCCTCGCCGAGACCAGCGGTGCGACGATCACCCTCACCGAGGACGTCGCCGAGGGCGTGCGCGGCGCCGACTTCGTGGCCACGGACGTGTGGGTCTCCATGGGCGAGCCCAAGGAGGTCTGGGACGAGCGGATCGCCGTCCTCGCCCCGTACGCCGTGACCATGGACGTCATCCGGGCCACCGGAAACCCGGACGTGAAGTTCCTCCACTGCCTGCCGGCCTTCCACGACCTCGGCACCGCCGTCGGCCGCGAGATCCACGAGCGGCACGGCCTCACCGAACTCGAGGTCTCCGACGAGGTCTTCGAGTCGGCCCACTCGGTGGTCTTCGACGAGGCCGAGAACCGGATGCACACCATCAAGGCGGTCATGGTCGCCACCATGGGCGACCCGGTCGCCTAGGTCCCCTCTTCCGGATCTTGGCCGGGTCCGTGGCGTCCGGCGTCGCGCCGGACGCCGCGGCCTGTCCGGCCCTGATCCGAAAGGAACGGCCCGGGGCGTCGCAGCCTCCGGCCCCCGTGCGGCCGTCAACGCCGCACCCGGGCCCCCTCAGGCGACACGAGAGGGCGCCGTCGGCGCGTCGGGGGCGTTGCGGACGTTGCCGACCGCGCGCTTGAAGTCCGGGCAGTCGACGATCGGTTCGTGCTCGCAGACGGACGCGTGGCGCAGGCTGTCGCGCAGACGGGTCAGACGGCCGATCTGGTCGTCGAGTTCGTCGGCCCTGGCCGTCATCCGGGCCCTCAGGTCCGCGTCCGACGGGCGCGCCACGACGAAGCGGTGGATCTCGGCGATCGAGAGTCCCGCGCCCCGCGCGCACGTGATCAGGGCGAGCCGCTCCAGGACCTCGGGACGGTACGTGCGCCGCAGGCCGTTGCGGCCGTCGGCGGCGATCAGGCCCTTCTTCTCGTAGTAGCGCAGCGCCGAGGGCGCGAGCCCGGAGTGCCGGGCGACCTCGGCGATGTCCAGCAGCGGCTCGTCCATCCCTGCCTCCTTGACTTGAAGCGCGGTTCACGTCGCAGCCTAGTCGCCATGAAGATCCATCACCTCAACTGCGGATCGGTCCGCACGGTCGACCCCACCTACGACGGGCCCGCACCCGCGCCCGCCGTCAACCACTGCCTGCTCGTGGAGACCGACGACGACGGTCTGGTCCTGGTCGAGACCGGCCTCGGTCTCGGCGACGTGCGCGACCCGGAGGCGAGCCTCGGTGCCGACTGGATCGCCATGGCCGGGCCCGCGCTCGACGAGGAGGAGACGGCGGTCCGTCAGGTGGCCCGCCTCGGACTCGACCCCGCCGACGTGCGGCACGTCCTCCTCACCCACCTGGACGTGGACCACTGCGGCGGCCTGCCCGACTTCCCCCGCGCCCGCGTGCACCTGCTCGCCGCCGAACTGGCCGCCGCGCGCGCCGACGCCCCCGGCGACCGCTACCGGGCGGCCCATTGGGCGCACGGGCCCCGCTGGGTCACGTACGACCCCGAGGGCGGCGCGACCACCGAGGACTGGTTCGGCTTCACCTCGGTACTGCTCGACGGCCTGCCGCCCGGGTTCCGGCTCGTCCCGCTCGGCGGCCACACCGCGGGCCACACAGGCGTCGCCGTACGGGACGGCGACCGCTGGCTGCTGCACTGCGGCGACGCGTACTACTACCACCGCGAGATGGCGGCGGCGAAGGAGCCGCACCCGCTGATGGACCTCGTCCAGACCCGGTCGGAGGTCCACCGCGACCTGCGGCTCGGCACCCAGGCCCGGCTGCGCGAGCTGGTCCGCGAGCACGGTGACGAGGTCGAGGTCTTCTCCGCGCACGACCCGTGGGAGTTCGCGCGCCTCCGGGCCGCCCGGGTGTAGGCGCGTGCCCGGCTCGTGCGCCCCGGCGGACTGCCGGTGCCCGCGCCCTGCCCAGGCCCTGTCGTCAGACTCCCGCCCTCCGGGCGGCGACGGGCGTTCGACGACAGGACCTAGTGCTCCTGACCGGGGGTCCGGCGGCGCTGCGCCGGCAGTGCCGGCAGCGTGAACCACACCGCCTTGCCGTGTGCGGTGGGGCGGTGGCCGCAGTCGCTGCTCAGCGCCCGGATCAGGAGCAGCCCGCGGCCGTGTTCCTGCCAGGGGTCGACCGGGGTGACGGGGCCGGGCCCGATGAGCTCGCCGGGGGCCGCGGGGCGGCGGTCGTGGACCTCGATCTGGCAGCCGCCGGTGGTGGGGATCAACTCGACGACCAGCTCGATCGGGCCGTCGCCGGGCGTGTGCTCCACGGCGTTGGCGACCAGTTCGGCGGTCAGCAGCTCGGCCGTGTCGCTGTCGGCGGCGGCCCGTTCGGGGCCCTCGATCTCGGTGAGGGCGGAACGGACGAGGGCGCGGGCGATCGGCACGGCGGCCGTGGTGTGCGGCAGCTCGACGCGCCAGGCCGCGGGCCGGGGGGCTCCGGAGGCAGGGGACACGGCGGGGGTTCCGTTCGTGCTCGGTGGGGGGCGTGGGGCGGTCGGACGGGCAGGGCGGTGAGGTCCTGGTTTCAACCTTACGGAGCCGAAAATCCGGACACAGAGGCGGTCGCCCGCATCTGCGGGGACTTGTGTCCGCTCCGGCACAGGACCTTGGTGTATCGCGTACTCGTGACGACAGTCACGCATGAGTGATACCCTCCTGATGGTGCTGCCGTACCGGTACGTGCACACAACAGGGAGGTCCTCCCGAATGAGCCCCTTCACCGGCTCCGCAACCCGGACCGAACGCTGGCGCCATCTGCGCCTGACCGTCGACGACGGGGTCGCCACGATCACCCTCGCCCGCCCCGAGAAGCTGAACGCCCTCACCTTCGGCGCCTACGCCGACCTGCGCGACCTGCTCGCCGAGCTGTCGCGGGAGCGGGCCGTCCGCGCCCTGGTGCTCGGCGGCGAGGGCCGCGGCTTCTGCTCCGGCGGCGACGTCGACGAGATCATCGGCGCCACCCTCTCCATGGACACCGCCCAGCTCCTCGACTTCAACCGGATGACCGGCCAGACCGTCCGCGCCCTGCGCGAGTGCCCCTTCCCGGTGATCGCCGCGGTCCACGGGGTCGCCGCGGGCGCCGGGGCCGTGCTCGCCCTCGCCGCCGACTTCCGGGTCGCCGACCCCACCGCACGCTTCGCCTTCCTCTTCACCCGCGTCGGGCTCTCCGGCGGCGACATGGGCGCCGCCTACCTGCTGCCCCGGGTCGTCGGCCTCGGACACGCCACCCGGCTGCTGATGCTCGGGGACCCCGTCGGCGCCGTCGAGGCCGAACGGATCGGCCTCATCAGCGAGCTGACCGAGGAAGGCGACGCCGACAGCCGCGCCGCCGTCCTGGCCCGCCGCCTCGCCGAAGGACCCGCCCTCGCCCACGCCCAGACCAAGGCCCTGCTCACCGCCGAACTCGACATGCCGCTCGCCGCCTCCGTCGAGATGGACGCCGCCACCCAGGCCCTCCTGATGCACGGCGAGGACTACGCGGAGTTCCACGCGGCCTTCACCGAGAAGCGGCCCGCGAAGTGGCGGGGGCGGTGACCGTGCGGCCGCCCCTGCGGGTCGCCGTCATCGGCGGCGGACCCGGCGGGCTCTACGCCGCCGCGCTGATCGGACGCGGCGACCCGGACCGCGAGGTCACCGTCTGGGAGCGCAACGCGCCCGACGACACCTTCGGCTTCGGCGTCGTCCTGTCCGACGAGACCCTCGGCGGCATCGCGGACGCCGACCCCGAGGTGTACGCGGCCCTGCGCCGCGAGCTCGTCCGCTGGGACGACATCCACATCGCCCACCGCGGCCACCTCCACACCTCCACCGGCCACGGCTTCGCCGCCCTCGGCCGCCGCCGGCTCCTGGAGCTCCTGCACGCCCGCTGCGACACGCTCGGCGTACGGCTCCGCTTCCGCGCCGAGGCCCCGCCGGCCGCCGAACTCGCCGCCACCCACGACCTGGTCGTCGCCGCCGACGGCGTCCACAGCCGCACTCGCGAGGCGCACGCGGCGGCCTTCCGGCCCACCCTCACCACCCACCGCTGCCGCTACATCTGGCTCGCCGCCGACTTCGCCCTCGACGCCTTCCGTTTCGAGATCGCCGAGACCGAGCACGGCGTCATGCAACTGCACGCCTACCCGTTCTCCTCCGACTCCTCCACCGTCATCGTCGAGATGCGCGAAGAGGTCTGGCGTGCCGCCGGCTTCGACGAGCTCGACGAGACCGAGTCCGCCGCCCGCTGCGCCAAGATCTTCGCCGACGCCCTGCACGGCCGCGCCCTGCGCTCCAACAAGTCCGCCTGGACCGCGTTCCGCACCGTCGTCAACGCCCGCTGGTCGCACGGCAACACGGTGCTCCTCGGCGACGCCGCCCACACCGCGCACTTCTCCATCGGCTCCGGCACCAAGCTCGCCGTCGAGGACGCCGTGGCCCTCGCCGCCCAGGTCGACGCCCACCCCGGCGGCCTCCCCGACGCACTGGCCGCCTACGAGGCCGAGCGCCGCCCGGTCGTCGAGTCCACCCAGCGCGCCGCCGCCGCGAGCCTGCGCTGGTTCGAGGAGCTCGCCGGACAACTCGACCGGCCCCCACGCCAGTTCGCGTTCAACCTGCTCACCCGCAGCCGCCGGGTCACCCACGACAACCTGCGCCTGCGCGACCCCGCGTTCACCTCCGCCGTCGAGGCCGAGTTCGGCTGTCCGCCCGGTATCCCGCCCATGTTCACGCCCTTCCGGCTCGGCGCTCTGACCCTGCGCAACCGGGTCGTCGTCTCACCGATGGACATGTACGTGGCGGAGGACGGCGTCCCCGGCGACTTCCACCTCGTCCACCTCGGCGCCCGCGCCCTCGGCGGCGCCGGCCTGGTCATGACCGAGATGGTCTGCGTCAGCGACCGGGGCCGGATCACGCCCGGCTGCGCCGGCCTGTGGACCGACGCCCAGGCCGAGGCCTGGGCCCGGATCACCGCCTTCGTCCACGCGCAGGCCCCCGGCACCGCGATCGGCGTCCAGCTCGGCCACTCCGGCCGCAAGGGCTCCACGCGGCGCATGTGGGAGGGCATCGACCAGCCGCTGCCCGACGGCAACTGGCCCCTCGTCGCCGCCTCCCCGCTCCCGTACCGGCCCGGCGTCAACCAGACCCCGCACGCCCTCGACCGGGCCGGACTCGCCGCCGTGCGCCAGGAGTTCACCGACGCCGCCCGCCGCGCCGCCCGGGCCGGCTTCGACCTGCTCGAACTCCACTGCGCCCACGGCTATCTGCTCTCCGGCTTCCTCTCGCCGCTCACCAACCACCGCACCGACGCCTACGGCGGCGACCTCGCCGGCCGGCTGCGCTACCCGCTCGAGGTCTTCGACGCGGTACGGGAGGCATGGCCGGCCGACCGGCCCATGACCGTCCGGATCTCCGCCACCGACTGGGCCGAGGGCGGCACGACCGCCGACGACGCCGTCGAGATCGCCCGCGCCTTCGCCGCACACGGCGCCGACGCCCTCGACGTCTCCACGGGCCAGGTCGTGCCCGACGAGCGCCCCGAGTTCGGCCGCTCCTACCAGGCCCCGTACGCCGACCGGATCCGCTCCACCCTCGGGATCCCGGTCATCGCGGTGGGCGCCATCTCCTCCTGGGACGACGTGAACTCCCTGCTCCTCGCCGGCCGCGCCGACCTGTGCGCCCTGGCCCGCCCGCACCTCTACGACCCGCACTGGACGCTGCACGCCGCCGCCGAACAGGGCTACGAGGGCCCGGCCGCGCCCTGGCCGGTCCCGTACCGCGCGGGCAGCCGCCGGCCGCCGACGGGCCGCAAGGACGTCTGACCCACTTGATAGGCAAGTCGGTGCTTGCCTATGGTGGCGGCATGGCGGACGATGTGTTCAAGGCCCTCGCCGATCCCACCCGCCGGCTCATCCTCGACGGGCTGGCGGAGCGGGACGGGCAGTCCCTCTTCGAGATCTGCGCGCGCCTGGCGACCAGGCACGGCGTGGCGATCTCCCGGCAGGGAGTGAGCCAGCACCTCGCGGTGCTCGAGGCCGCCGGCCTGGTGAGGACCCGGCGCGAGGGCCGCTACAAGTTCCACGACCTGAACACCGAGCCGCTCGAACGCGTCCTGAGCCGGTGGCTCAGGACCGACACCCCGGAGAACACCCCATGAGGATCAACCTGACCAGCGTCTTCGTCGACGACCAGGACAAGGCGCTGCGCTTCTACACCGACGTGCTGGGCTTCGTGAAGAAGACCGAGGTCCCGCTGGGCGGCCACAGCTGGCTGACCGTGGTGTCGCCGGACGAGCCCGACGGCGTCGAGCTGGTCCTGGAGCCCAACCAGCACCCCGCCGCCAAGGCCTACCAGGACGCGCTGGCCGCCGACGGCATCCCGGTGAACTCCTTCGCGGTCGACGACGTCCACGCCGAGTTCGCTCGCATGAGCGCCCTCGGCGTCCGCTTCACCCAGGCGCCGACCGACATGGGCCCGGTCACCACCGCGATCCTCGACGACACCTGCGGCAACCTGATCCAGATCGCCGAGTACAAGGACTGACCGGCACCGGCCGCCCGCTACGCCCGCACGAACTCCCCGCCCCGCGCGTGCAGGAGTTCGTGCAGCGCCAGGAAGACCTCGGCGGAGCGGGTGCCCGGCCAGTTCTCGGGGAGGAGGGCGAGCGGGAGGACCGGGTCCGCGTAGGGCAGCCGGCGCCAGGAGTCGAGGGCGGGCAGATAGGCGCGGTAGGCCTCCTCGGGAGTCGGCCGCCGGCCGGCCGACCAGGTGCGGAGCACCGGCTCGTGGACGTCGAGGAACTCCTCGTGGAGCTTGGCGATGGACGGCAGGTCCCACCAGCGGGACACCGCCTCGGCCGTCGGCGCGAACCCGAGGTGGTCGCCCCGGAACAGGTCCACGTACGAGGAGAGCTCGAGCCGCTCCAGGGTGTGCCGGGTCTCCTCGTGCAGCCGCGCCGGGGCGATCCAGACGCCCGGCGCCGCCGTCCCGAAGCCGAGCCGGGCGAGCCGCGAGCGCAGCAGGTGCCGCTTGTGCCGCTCGGCCTCGGGCACGGAGAAGACGGCGAGCACCCAGCCGTCCTCCAGGGCGGGCTCGGTACGGGCGTAGATCCGCCGGTCGCCGTCGTCCAGGAGCATCCTCGCGTCCTCCGACAGCGCGTAGCCGGCGGCGCCCTCCGCCGTCCGCCGGGGCAGCAGCAGCCCGCGCCGCTTCAGCCGTGACACCGACGAGCGCACCGAGGGCGCGTCGACGCCGAGCACGGCGAGGAGCCGGATCAGCTCCGCCACCGGGAACGGCGCGCCGTCCGGCAGCCGCCCGTACGCGCCGTACAGGGAGACGATCAGGGATCGGGGAGTGTGCTGCTCGGCCACGGTGATCACTTTAGGGTGCCCGGTCCCGCGCCGTCGTCCCGCACGTCCTTCCCTCCCCGTCCGTCCGGCCCTTCCCGTCCGTCCGGCACGTCCCTCAGCCGGTAGCGCTGGATCTTGCCGGTCGCCGTGCGCGGCAGCGCGTCCAGGAACACGATCTCGCGCGGCGCCTTGTACGGCGCGAGCCGGGCCCGGACGAAGGTGCGCAGCGCGGTCGCCGTGCCCCCGTCGCGCGGCACTCCGTCCCGTACCACCGTGTACGCCACCACGACCTGCCCGCGCAGCTCGTCGGGCCGCCCCACCACGGCCGTCTCGACGACGTCCGGGTGGGCGAGCAGCGCCTCCTCCACCTGCGGGCCCGCGATGTTGTATCCGGCCGAGATGATCATGTCGTCGGCGCGCGAGACGTAACGGAAGTAGCCGTCCGGGTCGCGGACGTACGTGTCGCCCGTGACGTTCCAGCCGTCGTGCACGTAGTCCGCCTGCCGCGGGTCGGCGAGATAGCGGCAGCCGACCGGGCCGCGCACCGCGAGCAGGCCCTCCTCGCCGTCCGGCAGGTCCTTCAGGCCCGTCCCGTCCCGTCCGACCACCCGTGCCTCCCAGCCGGGGACCGGCCGGCCGGTGGTGCCGGGGCGGATCTCTCCGTCGGCGGCGGAGATGAAGATGTGCAGCAGCTCGGTGGCGCCGATGCCGTTGATCAGCTTCAGGCCGGTCCGCTCCCGCCAGGCCTCCCAGGTGGCCGCCGGCAGGTTCTCGCCGGCCGACACGCAGCGGCGCAGCGAACCCAGCTCGTGGGCGTGCCCTGGCTTGTCGAGCTCGTCGAGCATCACCCGGTAGGCGGTCGGCGCCGTGAACAGCACCGACACCCGGTGCCGTTCGACCGCGGCGAGCAGCTGCTGCGGACCGGCCTGTTCGAGCAGCACCGCGCGCGCCCCGGCCCGCAGCGGGAAGACGACGAGCCCGCCGAGGCCGAAGGTGAAGCCGAGCGGCGGCGAGCCGGCGAAGACGTCGTCCGGCTCCGGGCGCAGGACGTGCGCGGAGAAGGTGTCGGCGGCGGCGAGCACGTCCCGGTGGAAGTGCATGCAGCCCTTGGGCCGCCCGGTGGTGCCCGAGGTGAAGGCGATGAGCGCCACGTCGTCGGCGGCGGTCGGCACCGCCTCGAACCGCCCGGGCTTGCCGATGGCGAGGCTGAGCAGGTCGTCGGCCCCGTCCCCGCCGAACGGCGTGACGCGCAGCCCGGGCACCTGCGCCTTCAGCAGCTCGTCGAGGGCGCGCACGTCGCACAGGGCGTGGCTGCACCTGGCCATCTCGCACATCACCGCCAGCTCGCCGGCGCGCTGCTGGGCGAGGACGGTGACGGCGATCGCGCCCGCCTTCATCACGGCGAGCCAGCAGGCCGCGAGCCAGGGCGTGGTGGGGCCGCGCAGCAGCACCCGGTTGCCGGGGCGCACGCCGAGGTCGTCGGCGAGGACGTGCGCGATGCGGTCGACGCGCTCGCGCAGCTGGCCGTACGACCAGACGCCGCCCTCGCCGTCCCGGAACACCTCGCGATCCGGGCCGAAACGTTCCACCGTGCGGTCGAGCAGCTCGGTGCCGCAGTTGAGCCGTTCGGGATAGGTGAGGGAGGGCAGCTCGAAGAGGAGGTGCGGCCACTGTTCCGCGGGCGGCAGATGGTCGCGGGCGAAGGTGTCCAGGTACGCCGAGGGCGTCAGCTCCATGCGTCCGTCCCCCTGTCGGTGGGGTCGTCGTGGATCTTCGGATGTCCGTCGATCGCAGGAGCCGGGCGGGTCGGGGGCGGAGCCGCGAGCTGTCGGTCTGCTCCGTCCGTTCCGTTCCGTTCCGGTCCGGGATCGTCGTGGTGGGGTCGACCGTGGCTCCACGAGCGTATCGTGATGGTGACGACAGTCAACGGTTCGCGATACAGGTGCTCGTCCCGCCGGCGTCCGCCCGGCGCCCGGCGGACGCACCAGAGAGGGCCCCGATGGCCGCATTCTCGCTCGATCCGGAACAGACCACCTGGTGTGCCGAGCTGCGCGCGCTCGCCGCCGAGCAGCTGCGGCCCCTCGCCGACAAGGGCGAACCGGGCCGCGTCAACCGTCCCCTCGTCGCCGCCCTCGGCGCCCACGGCCTGATCGGCCGCCTCTTCGACTCGGGCGCCCTCGACCTCTGCCTGATGCGCGAGTCCCTCGCCCACGCCTGTACGGAGGCCGAGACCGCCCTGGCCCTCCAGGGCCTCGGCGCCCACCCGGTCGCCGCCTTCGGCACGCCGGACCAGCGCGCCCGCTGGCTGCCCGAGGTCGTCGCGGGCCGCGCCGTCGCCGCCTTCGCCCTCTCCGAGCCGGGCGCCGGCTCGGACGCCGCGGCCCTCGCCCTCGAAGCCGTACCGGACCCGGACACGGACCCCGGCGGCCCGCCCCGCTGGCGCCTGTACGGCGAGAAGCGCTGGATCTCGAACGCGCCCGAGGCGGACCTCGTGACCGTGTTCGCCCGAACGGGCGAGAGCGCGGGCGGCGGTGCGGGAGACGGCGCCGGGCCGCGGGCCGGGGGACGTGCCGGGGGAGCTGCCGGCGACGGATCCGGCGGCAGGTCCGCCGACGGGGCCCGTGCCGGGTCCCGGGGCGTCACCGCCTTCCTCGTGCCCGCCGACCGCCCCGGGCTCTCCGGCGAGGCCCTCGACATGCTCGCCCCGCACGCGCTCGGCGCCCTCGTCTTCGACGGGGTACCGGTCGGGCCCGAGGACGTCCTGGGAGAGCCGGGACAGGGCTTCCGGGTCGCGATGAACACGCTCAACCTCTTCCGGCCCAGCGTCGGCGCCTTCGCCGTCGGGATGGCGCAGGCCGCGCTCGACGCCGCCCTCGTCCACACCGCCGCGCGCCCCGCCTTCGGCGGCGTCCTCGCGGACCTCCAGGCCGTCGCCCACCAGGTCGCCGAGATGGCCACCCGCACCGAGGCCGCCCGGCTGCTGGTGTACGCGGCGGCCGAGGCGTACGACCGTGGCGACCCGGACGTGCCGCGCCGCGCGGCCATGGCGAAGCTGCTCGCCACCGAGACCGCGCAGTACGTCGTCGACGCGGCGGTGCAGCTGCACGGCGCCATGGCCCTGCAGCGCGGCCACCTCCTCGAACACCTCTACCGGGAGGTCCGGGCGCCCCGCATCTACGAGGGCGCCACGGAGGTGCAGCGCACCATCATCGCCAAGGAGCTCTACAAGCGACCCGTCACGGCCGGAGGCGCCCGATGAGCCTGCACCGCCACAACCCCGCCGAACTCTCCCCGCCCATCGGCTTCAGCCACGCCGTCACCGCCACCGGCACCCGCGTGGCCTTCCTCGCCGGGCAGACCAGCCTCGACCGCGACGGCAAGGTGACGGGGGAGACCCTGCCCGAGCAGTTCGAGACCGCGCTCACCAACCTGCTCGCCGCCCTCCGCCACGCCGGCGGCTCGCCCGCCGACCTCGCCCGGGTCACCGTCTACGCCACGGACGTCGCCGACTACCGCCGGCACGCGCACGAACTCGGCGGCATCTGGCACCGGTTGGCCGGCCGCGACTACCCGGCGATGGCCGTGATCGGAGTCGTACGGCTCTGGGACGAACAGGCCCTGGTCGAACTGGACGGCTTCGCGGTCCTGGAGTAGCGGCCCCGGAGCCGGGCGAAGGGCCGGGCCCCCGAGTCGCTGAAAGATCAACTGGTCACCCCCGGGGGCCGGGCTTAGTGTCGAAAGGTGGACTGACCGGCCCACGGCTCCCGCAGGTGAGGGCGCGATGCGGCATGAGTACACCCAAGCCGACCACCCCGCAACAGACCGCGGCCCCGAAGAAGTCCGGCGGCGACGGCAAGGGCATCGCCCTGTTCGTGATCGCCTCGTGCCAGCTGATGGTGGTCCTCGACATCACCATCGTGAACATCGCACTCCCGGACATCCAGAGGTCGCTCGACTTCTCCACCACGAGCCTGTCCTGGGTGGTCAACGCCTACACGCTGACCTTCGGCGGCCTGCTGCTGCTCGGCGGCCGGGCCGGTGACATCCTGGGCCGCCGCCGGGTCTTCATCTTCGGCGTGCTGCTCTTCGGATTCGCCTCGCTGCTCGGCGGATTCGCCCAGGAGTCCTGGCAACTCCTCGCGGCCCGGGCGCTGCAGGGCGTCGGCGGCGCGATCGCCTCGCCGACCTCGCTGTCGCTGATCACCACCACCTTCGACGAGGGTCCCGAACGCAACCGCGCCTTCGGCGTGTTCGCGGGCGTCTCGGCCGGCGGCGGCGCCATCGGCCTGCTCGCCGGCGGCGTCCTCGTCGAATGGCTCGACTGGCGCTGGGTGTTCTTCGTCAACGTGCCGATCGCCCTGCTCATCGCCTTCCTGACGCCCCGCCACGTCAAGGAGTCGGAGCGGCATCCGGGCCACTTCGACATCCTGGGCGCGCTCACCTCGACGCTCGGCATGGTCGCGCTGGTCTACGGCTTCATCCGCGCCGCGCAGGAGGGCTGGGGGGACCCGTACACCGTGGCCTCGTTCGCGGCGGCGGTCGTGCTGCTCGTCTCCTTCGTCCTGATCGAGCGCCGCTCGCGGCAGCCGATCACCCCGCTGCACATGTTCGCGGACCGCAACCGGGCGGGCACGTACGCCATCATGCTCTGCCTCGCGGCGGCCATCTTCGGGATGTTCTTCTTCCTGACCCTCTTCGTGCAGACGGTCCTGGACTTCAGCCCGCTGCAGGCCGGACTGGCCTTCCTGCCGGTCAGCGCGGTGATCGCGGTCCTCGCCGGGGTCACCTCCCAGTTCCTGCCGCGCTTCGGCCCGAAACCCTTCATGGTGATCGGTTCGATCTGTCTGGCGGCCGGGCTGTCCTGGCTGACCCTGACGGACGTCGACTCCACCTACGCCGGCAGCATCCTCGGGCCGATGCTGGTGCTCAGCGCGGGCATGGGCATGATGTTCGTCTCGCTGACCCTGATGGCCCTCTCCGGCGTGGAGCCCCAAGAGGCGGGAGCCGCCTCCGGTCTGCTCAACGCGACCCAGCAGGTCGGCGGCTCCCTGGGCCTGTCCATCCTGGTCACGGTCTTCGGCACGGCCAGCCGCAACGAGGCCCAGGACCAGGTCCCCGCCTTCCTCTCCCAGGCCGGGCCCGTGGAGAAGGCCCAGTTCGCCAAGACCGGCCAGCTCCCGCCGCCCTGGGGCGACCTGGTCCTCACCAGCGGCGTCACCGCCGGCTTCATCGTGGCCGCGGCCTTCGCCATCCTCTCCGCCGTGATCGCCGTCTTCGCGATCAAAGTCCGGCCCTCGGACATGGAACGCCTGAAGGGCGGCGCGGTGATGCCGGGCGGGTGAGGCGGAGATCACGGTTTGGACGCACCCTGCTGGAGACAAGGTGAGGGCGAAAGCCCGAACCACCAGCGAAAGAAGGCACGTTGAGCGAGAAGCAGAGAATCCGGCCGATATCCCTGACGGTGGCGGCGGCGACGGCTATCGCCGCCGCCGCCGTGTTCACGGCGTCCGGCACCGGCCTCGCCGAGGGCCTTGGCGCGGCCGCGCCGGCGGCCGAATCGGTCGACGGCGGCGACACCGTCGGCGTTTCCGTGGGGACCACCTCGGGTGAGACCTCTGGGGAGACCACCGGCGGGACGACGACCGGCGGTGTGGACGGCGGGGGCGACGGTGGTGTGTCCACGGGCGGGACCGTGGGCGGCGGAGAGACGTCGGGCGGGGGAGAGCCGACGTCGAGCCCGACGCCCGACCCGTGGCCGAGTCCGACGTACAGCCCGCCGAGCCCGACGCCCAGCCCGTCGGAGCCGAGCCCGACGCCCAGCCCTTCGGTGCCGCCGGTCACCGGCGACATCCCCGCCACCGCCTATGCGTGCTGGAACACGGGGAAGCCGATCACCGGTACCTACGTGGGCCTGGTCCCCGCCGGAACCCTCCCGACGGGCAACAAGGCGACCCTGGTCGAGCTGCGCTTCGTCCCGAAGACGGACCCGGCCACGGGCCTTCCTGCCGACGACGAGATCGTCACCCGCTTCGCCCCGGCCGGCGGTGCCTGGACGGCCGCCGAGCCGGTGAAGCTGCAACTGCAGCCGGACGGCATCAAGCCGTTCCGGCCGGTGGTGGACGGTGCCGCGCTGAAGATGCCGGAGATCCGGCTGGCCGACGTGAACTGCTGGGACAGCACCCTCTCCAGCATCGGCGGCATCGTCCGCTTCGGCGGCGAGGGCGGCAACGGCGGCGTCGAGGTCAAGGTCCCGGTCACCTGGTACCGCTCCTGACGGAGCCCGCTCATCGCGCGTACAGATCAGAATCCGATCGGATGAACTTACCGGGGCGGCCCGTCGATGGGCGGCCGCGGCCGCTCCTCCGCACGCACAGTGAGCGCCAGGCACTGTGCAAGCGAAGGAGAGACACCCATGTGGGAAGTGCATCGCCGTAGACGGCTCGCGGCCGCCCTGGGGGCCCATACGCTCGCCGCGGCGGCCCTGCTCGGAATGGGGGCCGGCGCGGCGGGCGCCGCGGAGCCGACCTGCTTCGGCGCCACGGCCACGGTCACCGGCACCCAGGGCACGCCGGGCGACGACGTGATCATCGGCACGCCCGGCAACGACCGCATCGACGGCGCGGGCGGCGACGACAAGATCTGCGGCCTGGGCGGAAACGACGTCCTCGGCGGCGGCGCGGGTCACGACAGCGTCGCGGGAGGCACGGGCGACGACCAGGTCGACGGCGGCCTCGGCGACGACCTGCTGGTCGGCGACGAGTACGCCGACGGCGACGTGACCGGCGGCGTCGCCGGCCGCGACCGGGTCGACGGCGGAGGGGACAACGACAACATGTTCGGGGACAACGTGTCCGCGGGCGGCAAGGCCGTGGGCGGGGCAGCGGACACGATCCACGGCGGCGTCGGCCACGACCTGATCACCGGAGACAGCTCCGGCGTCGAGGCGTCCGGAGGGGCGAACGACTTCCTCCACGGCGACGACGGCGAGGACATCATCGTGGGCGACTCGTACGCCGTCACCAAGGCCACGGGCGCCGGCGACGACGTGATCCTCCTGGGCCAGGGCGACTTCGACTTCGCCGTCGGCGACAGCCGCGCCGACGACGTCGTGGACGGCGCGGGCGGCGATGACACCGTCGACCTGGGAACCGACGGCGGCTTCGGGGCGGCGGGCGACCACGTGGCCAACTTCGGCAAGTCCACCGGATCCGGCAGGGACCGCATCACGGGCGGCTCCGCCGACGAGATCGTCCTCCTCGGCGACAGCGTGACGAACACCGCCACCGATGCCACGGCCGCCGACGACGTCGTCAACGGCCGCGGCGGCGCCGACCGCGTCTTCGGCGACAACGTCGACAGCGAACTCAACGTCTCCATCGGCACCGTGGGCGGCGCCGACACCCTCCTCGGCGGCGAAGGCCCCGACCACGTCCGCGGCGGCCCCGGCCCCGACCGCCTCAACGGCGGCCCGGGCACCGACGACTGCGACGGAGAGGCGGGCGCGGACATCGAAACGGCCTGCGAGGCCTGAACCGGACGGGGGCCAGGTGGGCGGGACGGAGGCCCCGTCACCCACCGGCGTACCGGAAGGGTGACGGGGCCTCCGCAGGTTTCGCAGACTTTCGCGGGGATTATCCCTAGATATCCCGGAAGATCTCGATCTGCGCCCCCACCGAGTTCAGCCGCTCCGCCAGGTCCTCGTACCCCCGGTTGATGACGTAGACGTTCCGCAGCACCGACGTGCCCTCCGCCGCCATCATCGCCAGCAGGACGACCACCGCCGGGCGCAGGGCCGGCGGGCACATCATCTCGGCGGCGCGCCAGCGGGTGGGGCCCTCGACCAGGACGCGGTGGGGGTCCAGGAGCTGGAGGCGGCCGCCGAGGCGGTTGAGGTCGGTGAGGTAGATGGCGCGGTTGTCGTAGACCCAGTCGTGGATCAGGGTCTTGCCCTGGGCCGTGGCCGCGATCGCCGCGAAGAAGGGCACGTTGTCGATGTTGAGGCCCGGGAAGGGCATCGGGTGGATCTTGTCGATCGGCGCCTCCAGCTTGGAGGGGCGGACCGTGAGGTCGACCAGGCGGGTGCGGCCGTTGTCGGCGGCGTACTCGGGCGAGCGGTCGTGGTCGAGGCCCATCTCCTCCAGGACCGCGAGCTCGATCTCCATGAACTCGATCGGGACCCGGCGGATCGTCAGCTCCGACTCCGTCACGACGGCCGCGGCCAGCAGGCTCATCGCCTCGACCGGGTCCTCGGAGGGGGAGTAGTCGACGTCGACGTCGATCTCCGGGACGCCGTGCACGGTGAGCGTCGTCGTGCCGATGCCCTCGACCCGTACGCCCAGCGCCTCCAGGAAGAAGCACAGGTCCTGGACCATGTAGTTGGAGGAGGCGTTGCGGATGACGGTGACGCCGTCGTGGCGGGCGGCGGCCAGCAGGGCGTTCTCGGTCACCGTGTCCCCGCGCTCGGTCAGGACGATCGGGCGGTCGGGGGCCACGGACTGCTCGATTTGGGCGTGGTAGAGGCCCTCGGTCGCGGTGATGTCGAGGCCGAAGCGGCGCAGCGCGATCATGTGCGGCTCGATGGTGCGGGTGCCGAGGTCGCAGCCGCCGGCGTACGGCAGCTTGAAGCGGTCCAGGCGGTGCAGCAGCGGGCCGAGGAACATGATGATGGAGCGGGTGCGGATCGCGGCCTCGGCGTCGATGGACTCCATGTCCAGCTCGGCGGGCGGCACGATCTCCAGGTCCACGCCCTCGTTGATCCAACGGGTGCGGACGCCGATGGAGTTGAGGACCTCCAGGAGGCGGAAGACCTCCTCGATGCGGGCGACCCGGCGCAGCACCGTGCGGCCCTTGTTGAGCAGCGAGGCGCACAGCAGCGCGACACAGGCGTTCTTGCTGGTCTTGACGTCGATGGCGCCGGAGAGGCGGCGGCGGCCGACGACCCGCAGGTGCATCGGGCCGGCGTAACCGAGAGAGACGATCTCGCTGTCGAGTGCCTCGCCGATGCGGGCGATCATCTCAAGGCTGATGTTCTGGTTGCCGCGCTCGATCCGGTTGACGGCGCTCTGGCTGGTGCCGAGTGCGTCGGCCAGCTGGGTCTGGGTCCAGCCGCGGTGCTGGCGGGCGTCACGGATGAGCTTGCCGATGCGTACGAGGTAGTCGTCTGCCATGGCGTCACGTTATCTCAGATATGAGATGAGCCTTGCGATGGGGTAGGCCATCAGGGTGACAGGCTGTGGGCGACGGGGTGACGCGGCTGGTAGAGCGGCAGTTCGGTCCCGCTCGGCAGCCGTACCGCCCCGAGCAGGCCCCAGCCCTGGTCGCTGACGGGCCGTGAGACCTCCGCTCCGCGGTCCTCCAGGATCTTCAGGGTCTCCGCGATGTCCTCGCACATCAGGTAGACCTCCTGCTTCGGCTCCTCCTCGGTGGGATGCACCGCGATCTCGGCCGGTGGCAGCTTGAAGATGAGCCAGCCCCGCCCCGCGTCCACGTGCTCGAAGCGGAAGACGTCCTGGAGGAAGGCGCGGTCCGCCTCCGCGTCACGGGTGTAGAGGATCACATGCGCGCCGCTGAACATGCCTCAATCGTCCGCTCCCATCCGCTTTGCGGCAATCGCGCCGCGCCCGTACGGGGGCCGGAACGGTGACCGGGTCGCTTTCCCTGCACTCACCCCTCGTGCAGGCGCACCCGCTGGATCTGGCAGGCCAGCGCGCGGCGCCTGGACGCCCGGCCCGCCTCGGTGCCCTCGCCCGTCGCCAGGACGTCGAGACCGCGCGCGATCCGGTCGTACGTTTTCCGGTACGCCCTGAACGGCGCTTCCGCCCCGTACTCCCGCAGGTCCTCCTCGACCAGGCGGCGCAGCGCGTCCACGTTCTGCGGTGTGAAGCGCTTCCGGCCCCGGGCCAGCGCGTGCACCAGGCGCGAGCAGTGGGCGGTGTCGTCGAGCGCCGCCGAGAGCTCCTCGGCCAGGCCCCACAGTCGCCCTTCCAGCCACGGCGTGTCGAGCTGCTCGAGCGACACGTCCGCCGGTTCGTCCGCCCCGGCCGCCCTGGCCACCTGCTTGGAGACCGCGGGCTGGCTCATCCCGGCGAGCCGGGCGAGCCGGTCCTGGGTCCATCCGGCGCCGGCGAACAGCTGGATCATCTCGGCGCGCAGGCGCCGCATCTCCTCGCCGGCGTGAATGATCTCGTTCATTCCCGCGAACATCCGCCCGACCTGTTCCTCGGTCATGGTCTCGGCGGTCTCGGTCGTGCTCCCGGTCGTCGGGCTCTCCTCGGTTCTCACAACTCAGTTATACCCGGTCGCCCTCAGGGCTCGACACGACTCATAACCAGGTTGTACAACATGGTTATGAGCACTCCTCCGGCCGTCCACGGCACCCTCACCGCCCCCGACGGCACCCGCCTCGCCCATCGCCTCACCGGCTCCGGCGACCCGCTCCTCTGCGTCCCCGGCGGCCCTGCCGACTCCGCGTACCTCGGCGACCTGGGCGGTCTGGACGCCCACCGCACCCTGGTCCTCCCCGACCTGCGCGGCACCGGCCGGTCCGCCAGGCCCGCCGACCCCGCCGGCTACCGCTGCGACCGGCTCGTCGACGACATCGAGGCCCTGCGCGCCCACCTCGGTCTCGAGCGCGTCGACCTGCTCGGCCACTCCGCGGGAGCGAACGTCGCCGTCCAGTACGCGGCCCGGTACCCGCACCGCGTGACCCGCCTGGTCCTCGTCACCCCGGGTCTGCGTGCCGTGGGCATCGACATCGCCGCCGAGGACCGGCTCGGCCTCGCGCGCCGCCGCGCGCACGAGCCCTGGTTCCCGGCGGCCTTCGCCGCCCTGGAGGCGATCAACGACGGCACGGGCGATGACTGGGCGGCGATCGCACCCTTCCGGTACGGCCGCTGGGACGAGGCGGCCCGACGCCACGAGGCCGCGAGCCGCCCGGACAACCCCGAGGCCGTCGCCGGCTTCGGCGCCGACGGCGCCTTCGCGCCTGACCGGATCCGCGCCACCCGTGCCGCGCTCGCCACCCTGCCCGCCCCCGTCCTGCTGCTCGCGGGGGAGTTCGACCTCAACAGTCCGCCGGGCGTCGTGGCGGAACTCGCGAATCTCGTGTCCCACGCCGTACTCCGCGTACAGCCCGGGGCGGGCCACTACCCCTGGCTGGACGACCCGGCCGCCTTCGCCGAGTCGATGACGGCGTTCCTGGACGGCGCTTCTCGGTGAGGGTCCCGACGGCGTTCCTTGACGGCGTTTCTCGGTGACCTTCCCCGGCGATGCTTCCCGGCGGCGTTCCCTGGTGACGTTTCTCGACGCCTTTCGACGCCTTTTCTCCCCGCCCTTTCTCCACGGCCTTTCTCCACGGCGTTTCTCCGTGGCGCCGAACGCGGGCTCGGCTCAGCCGAACGCGAAGGCGGCCGACGCGTCGATGAGGGCGAGCCGGCCCGGGCCGGCTCCTCGGGTCCGCGCCTGTGCCACGAAACCGCCCAGCTCCGCGCGTACGGTGGCCGAGTCGATGCGCCTGATCACGGGCAGCGTGGCCTCGATGATCTGGCAGGCCTCGTCGAGGCGGCCGGCACCGGCGAGCGCTGTCGCCTGCCGGACCGCGAAGCGGGCCTGGGAGTTGCTGTCCGCCGGAACGGCCGGCAGGAGGCCGCGTCCGCCGGCGGAAAGGCCGGCGGCGCCCAGCTCGGCGGCGAAAAGGTCGGCGGCGAGCTCGAAGCGACACAGGCTGAGCATGCAGGACGCTTCGATGAGCCGAGGGTTGCCGTTCTCGACCCGTGGACCCCAGTGAGGGGTCCGGCCGCCGACGGCCTCGGCGGTGTGGCTTCCGAACCGCGTCAGTGCCTCCCGGCAGGCCTCCGCGTCACCGCGCCGCGCGTGCGCCTGCGCCGCGCGCCGCGCGGCCTGCGCGCGGATCACCGGGTCGGCCGCCGGGTGCGCGTCCGCCTGGTCGGCGAGTCCGATCGCCGCATCGCTGTCACCGCGGTGCTGGGCGATGAACGCCTTGCGCACCAGGGCGTACGCGGCCACCGTCTCGTCTCCGCCGCGCGCACCCCAGCGGACAGCGGTGTTCGTCCAGCGCAAGGCTTCGGCGGGATTTCCCGCCTCTTGCGCCATCCAGCCCGCGTACTCGGCGAACGTCGAGGCCAGCCGCCAGATCTCGGCACGCTCCTCGCCGGCGGCAAGCGGACCGGCGTCCGTCAGGATCCGGATGATCGACTTCAGTGAAGCGGCGACGAACCTCGGTCCGTTGGATCTGCCGATGTCCTTCAGCTCGCGCAGGACCCGCTCGTATCCGGCGACCACGGGGCCGGCCTCGACGACCTCCTCGGCCGGGCCGCCCCTGCGCCGAGGCGCCGCCAGCTCGGCGAGTTCCCCGCCGGCGCCGAACGCCGCGTCGCAGGCCGCCGCCACAGCCGGCGTCGGGTTGCGCAGTCCGCTCTCCAGATTGCAGATCTGCCCGTCGGACACGTTCGCACGCCGGGCGAGCTCGCGCACGCTCCACCCCCGACGTGCCCGCAGCGTGGCCAGGACGACGCCGAAGTCGCCTGGCGGCAGACGGGTACCGGATGATCTCCGCGGTGGATCCGCCCGTGTCGGATCCGCCGGTGCCGGATCCGCCCGTGTCGCATCCGCCTGTGCCGGATCCACTCGTGCCGGAACCGTTCCTCCCGCGCTGTCCGCCGAGTCCATACCAGCCAGCGTACGGAGCCTTGCGGCTGCTATTCAATCCTCGCTGAATAGCAGCCGCGCGACTGCTCCGCCCCTATGGTGAGCACCATCCCTGACGTCAAGTCCCGCCAGAGAGGGGGCACTTGTGCCGCGCGTCTTCCTCAGCTTCCGCAAACCGGACTCCCGTTGGATGCGAGACCGCGTCTACCGCGAGCTGTCCGACCGCCTGGGTGCCGACGAGATCTTCAAGTCGGGCCGGTCGATCCCGCCCGGGGCCGATTTCGCCGAGATCCTGCGGCGGCAGGCCGCCGAGTGCGAGCTCATGTGCGTCCTGATCGGCCCGGGGTGGCTCGACGCACGCGGCGAGGACGGTTCCCGGCTGCTGGACCGGGACCACGACTGGGTCCGCCTGGAGATCGCCACGGCTCTTCGGGCGGGAAACCGCGTCGTCCCGGTCCTGCTGGGTGACGCGACGATGCTGCCCGACGCCTCGACGCTGCCGGCCGAGATCGCGGCGCTGGGGCGCCTGCAGTTCCTCCGCGTTCCCGAGACCCATCTGCCGGACGGGCTGGCGCACCTGGGCGACGCGGTGGCTGCCCTGCTGTCCGATGCCGGGCCCGTCGGCGGATCCGGGCCGGGTACGGAGCAGTCTCCCGGCGCCGAGCCGGCCGCCGGCCCGGCGCCGTCGGTGACCATGACGGCCCATGTGACCGGCGGTGGCAGCTCGTACATGGCGGCCCGTGACCAGACGATCAGGCTGGCGTGAGGGGCGGACGAGGATGAAGCATCCCGGAGCGGACGACGCTCGCCGGATCGGGTCGCACACGCTGCTCGGACGGCAGGGAACGGTCGGCGGGAACGACGTCTTCACGGCGCGTACGGACGCAGGGCGACTCGTCACCGTCACGGTCGTACGAAGCGAACTCGCCGCGGAGCCGGGCTTCCGGGACCGGTTCCGCGCCGCCGTGGAGGCGGCAAGGACGCTGTCCGGTGCCGCATTCCTCGCGCCGGTGGTGGATGCCGACACCGACGCGCCGCTTCCGTGGCTGGCGACCGAGTTCACCGCGGGACTGCCCCTACGGCATGCGGTGGACCGGCACGGACCGCTGTCCGAACCGGCTCTGCGGGTCCTCGCCGACGGCCTCGGCCGGGCGCTCGCCGTGCTCCACGCCGCCGGAACGGTCCACGGCGAGGTGAGCCCGGACTCGGTGCTGCTCACCATGGACGGGCCCCGCGTCAGCGCCCTGGGAATCGCGGGAGCCACCGGCAGTCCGGCGCCCGCGCCGACGGACGACATGGTCGACCTCGGGTCGACCGTGCTGTTCGCTGCTTCCGGAGGCGAGCCGGACCTGGGTGCCCTGCCCGTGTCGCTGCGCGAGGTGATCGGCGGCTGCCTGTACCCGGAACCGCCCGACCGTCCCACCGCGCAGCAACTCGTCGACTACCTGAGACGTCAGAACCTGCCGTCCCTGGAGGGAAGCTGGCTGCCGCCGGCGGTGACCGCCGACATGGCAGCCGCCGCTGCGGCGGCAGGATCGGCACCCGCCCAGAGCGGAGCCCAAGGCACCCAGGACAGCGCCCCCGACCTGCTGCTTCCGCCGCCGGTGATCGCCGCCGACAGAGGTGTCAGCCGTCGGAAGCTGCTCATCGGACTGGCGGGAGGCGCGGCCGTGCTCGGCGGATCCGCGGCTGCGGTGGCCTTCTCCAGCGACTCGCCGCCGGCAGCCGGCGGCCGGACCGGCGGGCCCGGGGCCGGCGTGCGGCCGGCTACTCCCTCCGGCGCACCGTCCTCCTCGGCCCCTTCCGCGTCGCCGTCCTCGACGGACGAACCGGAACCGATCGTCCTGACCGGAGCTGACGCCGTCCCGGCCTGGTCGCGCACCGGCAAGCACGCCCCCACCTGCCTGGAAGCCACCGACAAGGTGGTCATGGTGGTCACGAAAGACGGGACGTCCTTCCTGGACGCGACGACCGGGAAGACCGCGTTCTCCGGGTTCGACACGAAGAACGACTCCGGCGTGACCAGCCTCCGACACCCGACGGCGTACGCGGACGGAGTGTTCTACCTGCTCTGTGACACGCCGAAGGCGACGAATCTACTGGCGGCGTTCGACGCGGTCAGCGGCAAGCTGAAGTGGGCGACCGAGATGGCCGACACGGGTCCCGGCGGCGGCAAGCACACGGCGATGTACATGAGCGACTACGTGGCGGCCGCGGGGAGCACGGTCTACGTGTGCGGGACTCTGCTCGTGCTGGACGGGAAGTTCTCGGCCAAGGATCCGACGATCGGCTACATCCGCGCGTTCGACGCCGCCACCGGCAAGGGGCTCTGGCGGGTGACGGGCACGGACATCAACAACGTGCTCGTACCGCCCACCGGTTCTCACCTGCTCGCCACCTCGGCCATCCCGGGCGGGAAATCCGGCCGTGTCCAGATGGTCGACGCCGGCCGGAAGGGTGCCCGCGGCTGGAAGGCGTCCGTTCAGGACGACGGGTTCTACTTCAACCCCGGCTGGCCGCTGACGTGCCACGCCGCCGGGACGTTCCTGTTCGCCGGCGGCGCCGGCGACACGCTGTTCGCCGTCGATCCGGCCACGGGCAGCGAGAAGTGGCATCGGCTCTTCCAGTCGAAGAGCGGGGACCGGGTCCGGATCGGCGCCCCGTTCCCCAGCCTGGACGGTGCGACCGTGTACGTGGGGGTCGGCAGCGATCTGGTCGCCCTGGACACGGCGGACGGCACCCTCCGGTGGGTCGCGAGGCTCGAGGGGGCCGGCGACACGGGCATGTCCAACCTGTTCCACGCCTCACTGAGGATGGGCGGCAGGAGCGCGCAGTGCTCGGCCGACACCGTCTTCGCCACGGACAGCGCCAAGACACTGTGGGCCATCGACGCGGCCACCGGCAGGGCCCGGTGGAGGTACCGCGACCCCGGGCAGCCGGACGCGGGTTTCCGGTGGACGGTGGGCGGCGACCGCGTCTTCGTCGCCTCCCACCTCACCATGACCGCGATCGCGGCCCACGCACGGTAAGCGACAAGGAGAAGAGATGGAGACGAGCGTGGAACTCGCCGGCCTGGCATCGGTGGCCGCGGCGCGCCTGATCGATCTGCTGGCGACGGACGGCTGGGCCGCCGTCAAGGCCTCGGTCCTGTCGCTGTGGCGGTCCGCGCATCCCGAGCGCGTCGAGGAGGAACTCGACGACGCGCGAGGCGAGTTGCTCCAGGCCCGGCAGACGGGCGACGGCCGGGAGCTCCAGGGACTGCTGGTCGCCGAGTGGCAGGCCCGCATCGTCCGACTGCTGGCCACCCGCCCGGACGCCGTCGACGAGCTGCGCGCGCTGTTCGGCGAGGAGCCGCGCGCGGCCGGAACCCGGGACCAGCAGATCACGGGCTCGATGACGCTGGAGGCACACGTGACCGGCGGCGACGCGTTCCTGGCCGGGCGCGACATGACCGTCACCAGGGGCGGGCAGGAGTGACGGAACGCGACACCGGTGCGGCGCCCGCCGAAGGGCCGCCCCCCGACGGTCAGCCCCCCTGGCAGCCGCTTCGGCTGGAGGCGACCGTGTCGGGAGGGGGCCACGCCGTCCTCAGCGGCCGCGACACGCACATTCGCTTCGGCCCTGAGGGGCGCATCACCGTGCCGGGCCCCGGCGCCGACCGGGTGCCGTGCCCGTACCCGGGACTGGCTCCGTTCGACGAGGGGTACAAGCAGTGGTTCCACGGCCGTGAGCGCATGGTTCACCTCGTGTGCGAACGGATGGACGCCCGGATGCGCGAGGGTGGCCCGCTGGTGCTGATCGGCCCCTCCGGGGCCGGGAAGTCGTCCCTGCTCGCGGCCGGTGTGCTGCCGGCCCTGGACGAGGGCCGGCTTCCGGTGGCGGGTTCGAGCACCTGGCCGCGGCTGCTGCTGACCCCCACGGCCTCCCCGGCCCTGGCGCTGGCGTCGGCCGCCGGGCTGGACGCCGACACCGCCCGGAACACCGCACCGCGGTGGCGGGCCGATCCCGCACGGTGCCTCGAGGAGTTGCGCGCGATCGTGGGGTCCGCCGATCCCGCACGGTGCCTCGACGAGCTGCGCGGGATCACCGGATCCGCCGATCCCGCACAGTGCCTCGACGAGCTGCGCCCGATCACCGGATCCGCCGATCCGACACCCACGGGGGAGCCGCCCGCCGGGGGACTGGTGGTCGTGGTCGACCAGTTCGAGGAGCTCTTCACGGCCTGTGGTGACGAGACCGAACGGCAGTGGTTCGTCGACGTGCTGGACCGGCTGGCCCGGCCCGAGGGCGGTGCGGTCGTGGTGCTGGGGGTGCGCGCGGACTTCTACGCCGCGTGCACGGCCCATCCGCAGCTCAGAGCGGCGCTCCGGGCCGGACCGGTCCTGCTGGAGCCGATGACGGAGGACGAACTCAAGGACGCGATCCGCCGCCCGGCCGCCAGCGTGGGGCTCGACGTCGAGGACGGCCTGGTGGAGGTGCTGCTGGCGGACCTGGGCGCGGTCGGGGGACCGGTCGGGACGAGCACCACGGGCCGGCTGCCGCTGCTCGCCCACGCGCTGCGGGCCACCTGGCAGCAGCGCCACGGCCACACCCTCACCGTCGACGGGTACCGGGTCACCGGCGGCATCCAGGGCGCCGTCGCCACCACCGCCGACAGGCTCTACGAGACGCTGCCGTCACCCTGCCGCGAGGCCGCCCGGTGGGTGTTCCTGCGGCTCGTCATCGTGGGGCGCGACGCCGACGACAGCCGCCGGCGCGTCCGGTACGACGAGCTGCTGCGTCACGCGCCGGACCGGGAAGCGGCCCGCACGGTCCTGGACGACTTCACCCACGGCCGGCTGCTGACCCGGGAACAGGACGCGGTGGTGATGACGCACGAGGTGCTCATCCGGGCGTGGCCCCGGCTGCGGGGCTGGATCGAGCACGACCGCGGCGGCAATCTCGTACGACAGGACCTGGAGGAGGCGGCCAGGCTCTGGGAGCAGGCCGACCGGGAGCCGGCCGCGCTGTACCGCGGCAACCGTCTGGAGGCGGCACTCGACTGGGCCGCGACGCACGGGCCGGAACTCAGCGCCGCCGCCCGGGCCTTTCTGGAAGCCTCCCGCCGCCACCAGCGGCGCGGGCAACGGCTCCGGCGCGCCGCCGTCGCCACCATCACCGCCCTCGCCGTGGTCGCCTCGCTGGCCGCGGCGTTCGCCCTGCGGCAGGAGGCCGAGGCGCGGAAAGCCGCCGACCGGGCCCTGCGGGCCCGTGACCAGGCCGTCACGGCCGCCGTGACCTCCGCGTCCGTGCAACTGGCGTCGACCGATCCCTCCCTGTCCGCTCAACTCGCGCTGACCGCCTACCGCATGGATCCGTCCGAGGAGGCGGCGTCCCGGCTCGTCGCGACCGAGAACACGCCGCTGGCCACCCGGCTTCCCGGCCCTTCGGGAGGCCCGCCCGGCTGGGTGGGCACCGTGGCCTACAGTCCCGACGGGCACATGCTGGCGGCGGGGAACCACGACGGCAACCTCGTCCGGCTGTGGGACGTCTCCGATCCCGGCCGTCCGGTGGCGCTGGGCGGACCCGTGCCCGTGGACCGTTCCGTGCATTCGATCCGGTCGCTCGCGTTCAGCCCGGACGGCCGGGTGCTGGCCGTGGGCGGCCGCACCAGCGACAAGGGTGACTCGGGTTCCGGCGGATTCGTCGACCTGTGGAGCCTGACCAGTCCCAGCCACCCGGTCCTGCTCGGCCGGCTGAAGAGCCCCGGCGTCAGCGACTGGGACGCCGCGTACGCCGTCGAATCGCTGGCCTTCAGTCCTGACGGCCGCATCCTGGCCGCCGGACGGCGCGCGGGACTCGTCAGCATGTGGAACGTCACCCGCCCCCACGACGTCGCCCCGTTGCAGGCGCCCCTGAACCTCGGCTGCCCCGACGTCTTCTCCCACCGCATCGCGTTCAGCCCCGACGGCCGTACTCTGGCCGCCGCATGTGACGACGACGCCGGCACCATCCGCCTGTGGGACACCACCGACCCGGCCCGTCCCGGTCGCGCGCGGTCCCTCACGGCCGGGCGTGACGTCAACTTCCTGGCGTTCGCTCCCGACAGCCGCACGCTCGCCGCCGGAGCCGGCGACAGCAAGGTCCACCTGTGGACGGTCGCGGGTCCCGGCCGCCCCGCCCCCCTGGGCAAGCCGCTGACGGGCCCCGCTCAGCCCGTCATGTCGGTGGCGTTCAGCCCGGACGGCCACACCCTGGCCGCCGGCAGCGCGGACCACACCGTCCACCTGTGGAACGTCAGCCACCCCAGGGCGATCGTCCCGCTGGGCCGGCCGCTCACCGGTCCCGGCGACGCGGTGACCGACGTGGTGTTCAGCCCGGACAGCCGCACCCTCGCCGCCGGGAACGGCGACGGCAACGTCGATCTGTGGCATCTGCCGCCGACCCGGATCACCGGCGCCGGCGGCAATGTGGCGTCCGTGGCGTTCAGCCCGGACGGGCGCACCCTGGCCGCCGGGAACCAGAACGAGACCGTCTCCCTGTGGAACACCGCCGACCCGCACTTCCCCGCTCCTCTCGGTGATCCGCTCACCGGTCCCAAGGAGCCGGTCAACGCCGTGGCGTTCAGCCCCGACGGGCGCACCCTGGCGGCGGGCGACAGCGGCGGCACGGTCACGCTGTGGAACGTCGCCGATCCCAGCCGTCCCGTCCGCCTCCGGGAGACCCTCACCGGGGCGGACGGTCTCATCTTCTCCCTGGCGTTCAGTCCGGACGGCCGCACCCTGGCCGCGGCCGGCGACGACGAGTCCGGCAGCATCGCCCTGTGGGACGTCAGCGATCCCGCGCACCCCGTCACCCGGTCCCGTATCTCCACCAATCGCACGAGGTCCGTCCAGTCCCTGGCGTTCAGCCGCGACGGCACGATGCTGGCGGCCGGGGGCGACGCCAGCAACGGCGAGGTCGGCCTGTGGAGTACGACGGACCCCGGGGTCCGGATCGGGCAGCCGGTCCGGCAGCCGACCGGCACCAGCACCTGGGTGGCGTTCAGCCCGGACGGCCGCACGCTCGCCACCGGGAACAGCCGCGGCACGGTCACCCTGTGGGACGCCACCGACCCCCACCACCTCACGCGCAGGGGCACACCGCTGACGGTGCCCGGCGGCAGCCTGTGGTCGGTGGCCTTCAGCCCCGACGGGCGCACCCTCGCGGCGGCCGGCCACACCGACGACGGCACCATCAACCTGTGGAACGTGTCCGATCCCGACCGTCCCGCCCCGATCGGCCGACCGCTGACCGTGGAGACCGGGTTCGTCGCCGTTCTCGCGTTCAGCCCGGACGGCCACACGCTGGCCGCCACCACCGACGACGGCGTGGCCACGCTGTGGGACCTCGACGTCGAGTCCGCCATCAGCCGTGTCTGCGCCGGGAGCTCCGGCGCCCTGACCCGACAGCAATGGAGCCGCTACGTCCCCCAGCTGCCGTACGACCCACCCTGTGCGACCGCCCGGTAGGACGACGTCGGGTCGGTCCATACGCCGAGGTGCGGGGTTCGGGCCCTGCCGGGCATGACCGACCGCCGGTGATGTACTAGAGTTATCTCGACATCGAGATATCTGCCGAGGCGCACCGCTGCCGCCACCCTGGTAAGGGTTACCTAACTTAGCCTTACCTTAGCGGATCGACGACGAGTACGTGGCGGCAGGATGCGGTGGAACGCGCACATATATGAAGGAGACTGTCGTGTCGGCGAACAGCTTCGACGCCCGCGCAACGCTGCGCGTGGGTGACGAGTCCTACGAGATCTTCCGCCTGGACAAGGTGGAGGGCTCGGCCCGGCTCCCCTACAGCCTGAAGGTTCTCCTCGAGAACCTGCTCCGCACCGAGGACGGCGCGAACATCACCGCCGACCACATCCGGGCCCTCGGCAGCTGGGACTCGCAGGCCCAGCCGAGCCAGGAGATCCAGTTCACGCCGGCGCGCGTGATCATGCAGGACTTCACCGGTGTCCCCTGTGTCGTCGACCTCGCCACCATGCGCGAGGCCGTCGCGGCGCTCGGCGGCGACCCGGCGAAGATCAACCCGCTCTCCCCGGCCGAGATGGTCATCGACCACTCCGTCATCGCCGACAAGTTCGGCACGAACGACGCCTTCGCGCAGAACGTCGAGCTCGAGTACGGCCGCAACAAGGAGCGCTACCAGTTCCTGCGCTGGGGCCAGACCGCCTTCGACGACTTCAAGGTCGTCCCCCCGGGCACCGGCATCGTCCACCAGGTGAACATCGAGCACCTGGCCCGTACGGTCATGGTCCGCAACGGCCAGGCGTACCCCGACACCCTCGTCGGCACCGACTCGCACACCACCATGGTCAACGGCCTCGGCGTGCTGGGCTGGGGCGTCGGCGGCATCGAGGCCGAGGCCGCCATGCTCGGCCAGCCGGTCTCCATGCTGATCCCGCGCGTCGTCGGCTTCAAGCTGACCGGCGAGCTGCCGACCGGCACCACCGCCACCGACCTGGTCCTCACGATCACCGAGATGCTGCGCAAGCACGGCGTCGTCGGCAAGTTCGTCGAGTTCTACGGCGAGGGCGTCGCCGCCACCTCCCTCGCCAACCGCGCCACCATCGGCAACATGTCGCCGGAGTTCGGCTCCACCGCCGCGATCTTCCCGATCGACGACGAGACCCTGAACTACCTCAAGCTCACCGGCCGCTCCGAGCAGCAGGTCGCGCTGGTCGAGGCGTACGCCAAGGAGCAGGGCCTCTGGCTCGACCCGGCCGCCGAGCCCGACTTCTCCGAGAAGCTGGAGCTCGACCTCTCCACCGTGGTCCCGTCGATCGCCGGCCCGAAGCGCCCGCAGGACCGCATCGTCCTCGCGAACGCCGCCGCGCAGTTCGCCCAGGACGTCCGCAACTACGTCGCCACCGCCGACGAGGCGGGCGAGGAGTCCTTCCCGGCCTCCGACGCCCCGGCCGTCAGCAACGGCGTCCCGTCGAACCCGGTCGAGGTGACCGCCCCCGACGGCACGACCTACACGATCGACCACGGCGCCGTCACCGTCGCCGCGATCACCTCCTGCACCAACACCTCGAACCCGTACGTCATGGTCGCCGCCGCGCTCGTCGCGAAGAAGGCCGTGGAGAAGGGCCTGACCCGCAAGCCGTGGGTCAAGACCACCCTCGCCCCGGGCTCGAAGGTCGTCACCGACTACTTCGACAAGGCGGGCCTGACTCCCTACCTCGACAAGGTCGGCTTCAACCTCGTCGGCTACGGCTGCACCACCTGCATCGGCAACTCCGGCCCGCTGCCGGAGGAGGTCTCCAAGGCCGTCAACGAGCACGACCTCGCGGTCACCTCGGTCCTCTCCGGCAACCGGAACTTCGAGGGCCGCATCAACCCCGACGTCAAGATGAACTACCTGGCCTCCCCGCCGCTGGTCGTCGCGTACGCCATCGCGGGCTCCATGAAGGTGGACATCACCAAGGACGCCCTCGGCGTCGACCAGGACGGCAAGCCGGTCTACCTGGCCGACATCTGGCCGTCGGAGACCGAGGTCAACGACGTCGTCGCCAACGCCATCGGCGAGGACATGTTCTCCAAGTCCTACCAGGACGTGTTCGCGGGCGACGCCCAGTGGCAGGCGCTCTCGATCCCGACCGGCAACACCTTCGAGTGGGACGCCGAGTCCACCTACGTCCGCAAGCCCCCGTACTTCGAGGGCATGACGATGGAGACCACCCCGGTCACCGACATCACCGGCGCCCGCGTGCTGGCGAAGCTCGGCGACTCGGTCACCACCGACCACATCTCCCCGGCCGGTGCCATCAAGGCCGACACCCCGGCCGGCAAGTACCTCACCGAGCACGGTGTGGAGCGTCGTGACTTCAACTCCTACGGCTCGCGCCGAGGCAACCACGAGGTCATGATCCGCGGCACCTTCGCCAACATCCGCCTGCGCAACCAGATCGCGCCGGGCACCGAGGGCGGCTTCACGCGTGACTTCACGCAGGAGGGCGGCCCGGTCTCCTTCATCTACGACGCCTCGCAGAACTACCAGGCCGCCGGCACCCCGCTGGTCATCCTGGGCGGCAAGGAGTACGGCTCCGGCTCGTCCCGCGACTGGGCCGCCAAGGGCACCGCGCTCCTCGGCGTCAAGGCCGTCATCACCGAGTCGTACGAGCGCATCCACCGCTCGAACCTCATCGGCATGGGCGTCCTCCCGCTCCAGTTCCCGGCCGGCCAGACGGCCGACTCGCTCGGCCTGACCGGTGAGGAGACCTTCTCCATCACGGGCATCACCGAGCTGAACGAGGGCACCACCCCGAGCACGGTCAAGGTCACCACCGACACCGGTGTCGAGTTCGACGCGGTCGTCCGCATCGACACCCCCGGCGAGGCGGACTACTACCGCAACGGCGGCATCATGCAGTACGTGCTGCGCAACCTGATCCGCGGCTGACCGCCGAAGGTCCGGTAGGACAAGGGCCCTCTCCCCGCCCGGGGAGAGGGCCCTTCCTCATGGGCGCACCAGCCGGGCGTCAGCCCAGCAGCTGCACCTCCGCGAGCTCGGCCGGGGCCGGACCGGCCGCCACCAGGCGGTACTTCGCGTACGCGCCGGGCTTCGCCACCGAGAACACCCGGGTCTGCCGGTCCCACGCGAAGGACTCGCCGTCCCGCCGGTCCAGGTCCGTCCAGGTCGCCCCGTCCGCCGAGCCCTGCAGCACCCAGCCCGCCGGCGCCTTCGCACGGTCCGCCGACGAGGTCAGCGTGTACTGGACCGCCTTCACCCGCCCGGCCACGGGAAGCTCGACCGGACCGGCCACCGGCCCCGCCGTCGCCGACGTGTCGTCGAACAGCGGCCCCGCGCCCGCTCCCTCGACCAGGTCCACCCGCGGCGCAGGCACCCTGTCGTCCGTGGTGATCGAGACGGGGGCCGCCTTGCCGCCCGTGCCCCACGCCGAGGGCCGGGGGCCCATGTCGAACTTCAGCGTGCCGCCCTTCGCGAGCAGCTCGTGCGGCAGCGCGGTCGAGTTCCAGGCGACGCCGTTCAGCTTCACGCCCTGCACGTAGACGTTGCGGGCGCTGTTGCGCGGCGCCTCCACGACGAGCGTGCGGCCGTTGTCCATCCGTACCGTCGCCTTCGTGAACAGCGGCGAACCGATCGCGTACTCGCCGCTGCCCATCACCAGCGGGTAGAAGCCGAGCGCGGAGAACAGGAACCAGGCCGACTGCTCGCCGTTGTCCTCGTCGCCGTGGTAACCCTGGCCGATCTCGCTGCCGGTGTAGAGGCGGGAGAGGACCTCGCGGACCTTCGCCGCCGTCTTCCACGGCTGCCCGGCCGCGTCGTACATGTACGGCACGTGGTGGGCGACCTGGTTGGAGTGGCCGTACATGCCCATCCGCACGTCACGCGCCTCGGTCATCTCGTGGATGACGCTGCCGTACGAGCCCGCGACGTCGGGCGAGGCCGTCTCCGGCGTGGAGAAGTACGCGTCCAGCTTCTGCCCGAGGCCCGCGCGCCCGCCGTACAGATTGGCCAGGCCCCGGGAGTCCTGCGGGGCGGTGAAGGCGTAGCCCCAGCCGTTGGTCTCCGTGTAGTCGTAGCCCCAGATGCGCGGGTCGTACGACTCCGACGGCACCCGCCAGGCACCCTTCGCGTCCCGGCCCTGGAAGAAGCCGGCCTCGGCGTCGAACAGCGACACGTAGTTCCGGGCACGGTCGAGGAAGTACGCCGACTCGTCCCGGTAGCGCTTCTTGCCGGTCTTCTCGTAGAGCGCCTGACCCATCTTCGCGATGCCGTAGTCGTTGAGGTAGCCCTCCAGGGACCAGGACAGGCCCTCGTGGGTCTCGGTCGACGCGTAGCCGGTGAACGGGGAGGTCTCCATGCCCTTGCGGCCGACGCCGCGGCTGGGCGCCACGACGGTGGCGTTCTTCAGGGCCGCCTCGTACGCCGCCTCCGCGTCGAAGTCGACGCCCTTCACGTACGCGTCCGCGAAGGCCACGTCCGAGGAGGTGCCGGTCATCAGGTCCGCGTAGCCGGGGGAGGACCAGCGGGAGATCCAGCCGCCGTCCTTGTACTGCTGGACGAAGCCGTCGACCAGCTCGCCCGCCTTCCGCGGAGTGAGGAAGGAGTAGGCCGGCCAGGTGGTGCGGTAGGTGTCCCAGAAGCCGTTGTTGACGTACGGCCTGCCCTCGACGACCTTCGCGCCGGTACGGGTCGGGGTGTCGGGCCCGGCCGGGGCGGAGAAGGGGCTCGCGTACTTGTAGGTCGAACCCACCTTCTCGAAGCCCGAGTTGGGGTACAGGTACAGCCGGTAGAGGCTGGAGTAGAGGGTGACCAGCTGGTCGTGGCTCGCGCCCTCGACGGTGACCCGGCCCAGCACCTCGTCCCAGGCCTGCTGGGCCCGCTCGCGGACGTCGTCGAAGTCGGTGCCCTCCGGGATCTCGTCGGCGAGGTTCGCCTTCGCCTGCTCGACGGAGATCAGCGAGGTCGCGATCCGCAGGGTGACCGTGCGGTCCTCGCCCGCGTCGAGGCGGAGGTGCCCCTTCACGCCCTGCGCGGCGGACGAGGTGACCGGCGCGTCGACGACGCCGTACACGAACATCCGGCCCGCGCCCGTCGACAGGCCGCTCCTCACGTCGGAGTAGGCCGTGAAGGAACGCGTCGCCGGGTCGAGGGTGAGCCCGCCCTGGTCGGTGACGTTGTCGAGGACCACGCTCGCGTCGTCACCGGGATAGGTGAAGCGCATGACGGCCGCGTGGTCGGCCGGGGCGATCTCGGCCTTCAGGCCGTTCTCGAAGGTGACGCCGTAGTGGTGCGGCTTCGCCGTCTCGTTCGCGTGCCGGAAGGGCAGGGCACGGGCCGCCCTGTCGGTGGGCGGGGTGCCGGCCGCGGCCGAGGGCATCACCTGGAAGGTCTGCCGGTCGCCCATCCAGGGACTGGGCTGATGGCTGGCGGACAGCGCCTGGAGGGTGGGCAGGTTGTCGGCGTTGTTGCCGCGCGCGTACTCGTAGATCCAGCTCTGGGTCGCCGCGTTGGTCACCGGCGTCCAGAAGTTGAAGCCGTGCGGGACGGCGGTGGCCGGGAAGGTGTTGCCACGCGAGAAGGAACCGGAGGAGTTGGTGCCGCGGGTCGTCGACGCGTAGTCGGAGAGCCGGTCGTACGGCTCCTGCGGCTGCTTCGGCGCGATCGCGATGTCGTCGATCCAGCCCTGGAACTTGCCCGGACCCTTGGGCGAGTCGTACGCCACCAGGATCCGGTCCACGGTCCTGCCGTTCGCGACCTCGCCGATCCGCGCGGAGACCTGGTTCCACTGGTTGACGTAGAGCCGCTTGGCGGCGCCCTGGCCCTGCGGGGTGAGGAGACCGCCGTACGCGTCCGTGGCGCCCAGGTCACTCAGATAGGTGCCGTCGGTGAAGGCCAAATCCACGGACACGTTCGTGGCCGGATAGTTCAGGTCCGTCTCCGAGGCCGACATCGACGGGAAGATCCTGTACGACAGCTCGGTGTTCCGGACGATCCGGGTGTCGACGTCGAGGACCTTGTTGTACGAGTACGCGCGCCCCTCGCCCTTGTGGGTGCCGGCGTAGCGCAGCGCCCGCTTGCCGGTGTAGCCGGCGCCGGCCTTGGCGGTGGGGGAGCCGCTGGGGCCGCGGTCGGCCTGGCTGCGCATGTCCGCCGGGACGGGCTGGGAGGTGTCCCCGTTCGAGAACTGAACGTCGGCTAGCTGGGTGAGGCCCGCGCCCGCGTTCTTGGTGATCTCCAGGCGGTAGTGCGCGTAGGCGGTCGCGCCGCCGCCCGCGATGTCGTACGTCCTGGTCTCGAAGCGCTTGGCGAAGCTCTCGCCGGAGCGGGTGTCGAGGACCGTCCACTCCTTGCCGTCGGCCGAGCCCTTCAGGGTCCAGTCGCGCGGGTCGCGTTCGGCGGCGTCGTTCGCCGAGGTCAGCGCGTAGGTGGCGAGCTTGATTGGGGAGTCCAGGTCGAACTCGATCCACGCGGTGGGCTCGAACACCAGCCACTTGGTGCCGGGCTGCAGGTCGACCAGGTTCTCCTTGACCTCGCCGGCGCCCGCGTGTTCGCCGCTGGCCCGCAGGGCCGTCACCTGGTCGGTGACGTTTCCCGGTATTCCGGTGACGAATCCGCCGTCGACGCCGGATGTCCGCTTCTTTCCGTCGGGGCCGACTTCGACGGTGTTCCGCCAGGTCGGCTGCGTTTCCTCCGCTTCGAAGGAGGTGGTGAATTCCCGTGCCGTTCGGCCGGGTTGTTCCGATGCGCCCGGAACCGCCTGAGCCACCGTGGGGGTGAGGGTCAGGATCAGCGCCGCCGAGGCCGCCAGGGAGACCGCTCTGAGATGGGGGTGCATGCCGTGTCGTCGCTCCTGCCGCTGGTTCTAGACAACGTTGTCAAACCGATCGCGCAAGAACCCAGGAGAAGGCAAGTCCCAGGGGCTGTCAAGGGTGTTGACGCCGATTCGAGGGAGGAAACGGGGCAGAAACGGCTCGGATATCCCGCAGGTCTCAACTCGGAGAAGACTGCCGGGGAAAGCTGGTTTCGATCTTGCTCCGGCGACGGGAAGTGGACTATACCTGTCGGCGTCCCGCCCGTCGTAGCGATACCGAGCCATACCGACGACGGCCCGACGCCTGCACGACCCAGCTGCAATTGACCGCGGTGGCGGGGCCCTTCGCCTGAGGCGAATGTACGGGCGACCGGTACACCGCCTGAGTCCTGAATGAAGGCGAGGACTTAAGCATGGGATCCACCTCCGCCCCGAACAACGAGGGCCTCGGCCGTCGCGATCTGATCAAGCGTTCCGCCGCACTCGGTCTGATCTCGGTGCCCACCATGAGTTTCCTGTCCGCGTGCGCCTCCAGCGGTGGCGACGAAACGGGCAACGACAAGCCCAAGGGCGAGAAGACGAAGGACAATCCGTTCGGCGTCGCCAAGGGCGGCAAGATCGACGTGGTCGTCTTCAAGGGCGGATACGGCGACGAGTACGCCAAGGCCTGGGAGGCCAGCTTCAACAAGAAGTGGGGTGTCACCGCCACCCACACCGGCACCCAGGAGATCACCGGCAAGCTCCAGCCGCGCTTCAACGCCGGCAACCCGCCGGACATCGTCGACGACTCCGGCGCCCAGAAGATCAAGATCGACGTCCTGCACAAGAACGGCCAGCTGCTCGACCTGGCGGAGGTCCTCGACGCGCCGTCGGTCGACGACCCGAACAAGAAGGTCCGCGACACCCTCATCCCCGGCACCATCGACGCCGGTCTGCAGGAGGGCAAGGTCGTCGCCCTCAACTACATCTACACGGTGTGGGGCCTGTGGTACTCCGGCAAGCTCTTCAAGGAGAAGGGCTGGACCGAGCCGAAGACCTGGGACGAGTTCCTCGCGATCTGCAAGGACGCCACCTCCCAGGGCATCGGCGGCCTCGCCCACCAGGGCAAGTACCCGTACTACATCAACGTCGCCATCATGGACCTGATCGCCAAGACCGGCGGTCTCGAGGCCATGAAGGCCATCGACAACCTCGACCCCAAGGCCTTCGTCGGCTCCGACGCCGCCAAGCAGGCCGTCGAGGCCGTGTACGAGGTGGTCGAGAAGGGCTACCTGATGCCCGGCACCAACGGTCTGGAGCACACCGAGTCCCAGACCCGCTGGAACCAGTACAAGGCCGCCTTCATCACCTGTGGCTCCTGGCTGGAGAACGAGCAGCTGAAGCAGACCCCGGCCGACTTCGACATGAAGTTCATGCCGATGCCGCTGCTGCCCGGCAGCAAGATGCCCTACGAGGCGATCCGGGCCGGCTCCGGCGAGCCCTTCATCATCCCCGCCAAGGCCAAGAACCTGGCCGAGGCGAAGGAGTTCATGCGGATGATGCTCTCCAAGGAGTGGTCGACGCTCTTCGCCAAGGAGGCCAACTCGCTCACCATCCTCGCCGACGGCGTGGACCCGAGCGTCAAGCTCCGCCCGGGCACCCAGTCCACGGTCGAGGCCTCCAAGGCGGCCGGCACCAACACGTTCCGCTACCTGTACACCGAGTGGTACAGCGAGATGGACACCGAGATCCAGAATGCGTCCAACGAGCTGATGGCCAAGCGCATCCAGCCCGCGGAATGGCTCAAGCGGGCCCAGGCCGCCGTCGACAAGGCCGCCAAGGACCCGGCGTCCAAGAACAACCGCCGCGACTGACGCGCGGGCCGGAACGCGAAACCTCATCCGGGGACATCAGGGACAGGAACGCCATGCGCAAAGGGCAGTACAAGTTCGTCACGGGATTCCTCTTCATACCCGTGGCCCTCTATCTGGTCTTCGTCATCTGGCCGTACATCCAGACGTTCGGCTACTCGCTGACCGACTGGAAAGGCCAGTCACAGGACTTCTCCTTCGTCGGCATCGACAATTACGTCGCCCTCTTCGAGGACGACGTCTTCCTGGGAGCGGTCTGGCACAACATCCTGTTCCTGGTGTTCATCCCGGTGATCACCATTCTGCTCGCCCTCTTCTTCGCCTTCATGGTGAACGCGGGCGGGCGGAGCCGGGCCGGCGGTGTCGCGGGCGTCGCCGGATCCAAGTTCTACAAGGTCGTCTACTTCTTCCCGCAGGTGCTCTCGCTCGCGATCCTCGCGGTGCTCTTCGGCGCCGTGTACCGCAGCGACGCCGGCGGCATGCTCAACGGCCTCCTCCTCAAGCTCGGCCTCGTCGAGGCCGACCGGCCGGTGGAGTGGCTCAACGAGCCGAACTTCGTCCTGTGGGCCCTCATCGCGGTCGTCGTCTGGCACGGCGTCGGCTTCTACCTGGTGCTGTTCTCCGCCGCGATGCAGTCCATCCCGCGCGACGTCTACGAGGCCGCGCTGATCGACGGCGCCGGCCGCGCCCAGTCCTTCTTCAAGATCACGCTGCCGCTGCTCTGGGACTCCGTGCAGACCGCCTGGGTCTACCTCGGCATCGTGGCGATGGACATGTTCGTCCTCGTCTCCACCATGACCTCCGGCGACTACGGCGGTGGGCCCGACCACCACAGCGAGGTCATGTCGACGGTCATGATGCGCAACTTCCTCTACTTCGGTAAGAGCGGCTACGCCTGCGCCATGGGCGTCGTGATGCTGCTGCTCACCCTGATCGTGTCCGTGGTCACGCTGCGCGCCACCCGCCGCGAGCGCCTCGAGTTCTGAGCGGGAGAACGACGATGACTGCACCCATCCAGAAGTCCGACACCACCGCCCCCGGCGGGGCCGCGGTCCCGCGGCAGCGCGCGACGGGCAAGGGGCGCGCGCCCGCGCCCGGCCCGGCCCGCGAGGGCACCGTCCTGAACGTCTTCTCGCACGGCTTCCTCGCCCTGTGGGCGCTGATGATCGTGCTGCCGCTGATCTGGCTCGTGCTGAGTTCCTTCAAGACGGACGGGCAGATCGCCGGTTCCGCCTTCGGCTGGCCGCAGAACTGGTCCCTGGACGTCTTCTCCCGGGCCTGGAACAAGGGCATCGGCGACTACTTCGTGAACACCGTGATCGTCCTGGTGTTCTCGGTGCCGCTGACCATGCTCTTCGGCTCGATGGCGGCGTACGTCCTCGCGCGCTACGAGTTCTGGGGCAACCGGCTCATCTACTACTTCTTCGTGGCCGGCGCCATGTTCCCGGTCTTCCTGGCGCTCGTCCCGCTCTTCTTCATGGTGAAGATGCTCGGGATGCTCAACAGCTACCAGGGCCTGATCCTGGTGTACGTCGCCTACTCGATGCCGTTCACCGTCTTCTTCATGCACTCCTTCTTCCGGACGCTGCCGACGGCGGTCTTCGAGGCGGCGATCCTCGACGGGGCCTCGCACACCCGGGCCTTCTTCCAGGTGATGCTGCCGATGGCCAAGCCGGGCCTGCTCAGCGTCGGGATCTTCAACACGCTGGGGCAGTGGAACCAGTTCATCCTGCCGACGGTGCTGATGCAGCCGCAGAGCGGTGACGACCCGGAGCGCTACGTGCTCACCCAGGGCCTGATCCAGCTGGAGCAGCAGCAGGGCTACGAGACCGACCTGCCGGTGCTCTTCGCCGGCGTGACCATCGCCATGATCCCGATGCTGGTCGTGTACCTGTCCTTCCAGCGGCAGGTCCAGGCGGGTCTCACTTCGGCCACGCTCAAGTAACGAGCCGGTCGCCGCCCGTCCGGCCCCGGAGAGTCGTCTCTCCGGGGCCGGACTTTTTCGTTCCGGATTCGACTACCGTCGAGGACTTGACGGCGACAAGCCCCACGAAGGAGCTTGGAGTTCATAACTTGTACACGTCGTAGGGTGGAGAGAGTCAATGGAGACTCCGGGGTCGCAGTCCTCGCTGCACCGGGCCAATCTCGAGCGGGTCGTCCGGGCGGTACGGATGGCCGGATCGCTCACCCAGGCGGAGATCGCCCGGACGACCGGCCTGTCCGCCGCCACGGTCTCCAACATCGTGCGGGAGCTGAAGGACGGCGGCACCGTCGAGGTCACGCCGACCTCGGCCGGCGGCCGCCGGGCCCGCAGCGTCTCGCTCAGCGGCGACGCCGGCATCGTCATCGGCGTCGACTTCGGGCACACGCACCTGCGGGTCGCGGTCGGCAACCTGGCCCACCAGGTGCTCGCGGAGGAGGCCGAGCCACTGGACGTGGACGCCTCGGCCGCGGAGGGCTTCGACCGGGCCGAGCAGCTGGTCAGCCGCCTGATCGCGGCCACCGGCATCGGCCGGGACAAGGTCGTCGGCGTGGGCCTGGGCGTGCCGGGCCCGATCGACGTGTCCTCGGGCACCCTGGGCTCCACGTCGATCCTGCCGGGCTGGAGCGGGATCAACCCCGCCGACGAGCTCTCGGCCCGCCTCGGCGTGCCCGTGCACGTCGACAACGACGCCAACCTCGGTGCCCTCGGCGAGCTGGTCTGGGGCAGCGGGCGGGGCGTCAAGGACCTCGCGTACATCAAGGTGGCCAGCGGTGTCGGCGCCGGTCTGGTGATCGACGGGAGGGTCTACCGGGGCCCGGGCGGCACGGCCGGCGAGATCGGGCACATCACCCTGGACGAGTCGGGCCCGGTGTGCCGTTGCGGCAACCGCGGCTGCCTGGAGACCTTCACGGCCGCGCGCTACGTCCTGCCGCTGCTCCAGTCCAGCCACGGGCCCGACCTGACCATGGAGCGGGTGGTCCAGCTGGCCCGCGAGGGCGATCCCGGCTGCCGCCGGGTCGTCGCCGACGTGGGTCGCCACATCGGCAGCGGCGTCGCCAACCTCTGCAACCTCCTGAACCCGAGCCGGGTCGTGCTCGGCGGCGACCTCGCGGAGGCCGGAGAGCTGGTCCTGGCGCCCATCAGGGACTCCGTCTCGCGCTACGCCATCCCCAGCGCCGCCCGTCAGCTCTCGCTGGCCCCAGGGGCCCTGGGCGGCCGCGCGGAAGTGCTCGGCGCCCTGGCCCTCGTACTCAGCGAGATGGGCGATTCGACGCTTTTGCAGGGGTCTGACAGCGGGCTTTCGGCCGCCGCGGGACCGAAGACGCCTGCCTTCACTTAGATAACGAATGGCACCGTTGCCATCTCGTTAAAGATTTACTTCTTGACGTCGAAGCCGCGGCCGAGTTGACTTCCAGCCACCTCGGCCGCAACGTCGCGGCCTCGTCAGGGAGGCAACCCCACATGAACGCAGTGACGCGTCGCGTCGTCATAGGTACGGCCGCGGTTTCCATGGCCCTCTCCCTCGCCGCCTGTGGCAAGGCCGGCGACAACGGTTCCGACGGTGCGAGCGGCGGCGACGGCAAGACCATCGGTCTGCTGCTGCCCGAGAACAAGACCACGCGCTACGAGACCTTCGACCGCCCGATCATCGAGGCGAAGATCAAGGCCCTCTGCTCCGACTGCGAGGTCAAGTACAACAACGCCGCGCAGGACACCGAGACGCAGAAGAAGCAGTTCGACGCCCTCGTCACCCAGGGCGTGAAGGTCATCATCCTGGACTCGGTCGACTACAAGGCCACCAAGTCCTGGGTGCAGCAGGCCGAGAAGAAGGGCGTCAAGGTCGTCGCGTACGACCGTCTGGCCGAGGGCCCGATCTCCGCCTACGTCTCGTACGACAACGAGAAGATCGGCCGCCTGCAGGGCGAGGCCCTGGTGAAGGCGCTCGGCGACAAGGCGAAGGAAGCCAACGTTGTCATGATCAACGGCTCGCCGACCGACCCGAACGCCCCGCTGTTCAAGAAGGGCGCTCACAGCGTCATCGACGGCGCCGTGAAGAAGGTCGTCTACGAGCAGGACATCCCGGACTGGTCCCCGGACGAGGCCAACAAGAAGATGGGTGCCGCCATCGACTCCCTGGGCAAGGACGGCTTCCAGGGCGTGTACTCCGCCAACGACGGCATGGCCGGCGGCATCATCACCGCCCTCAACAAGCAGGGCCTCAAGGTCCCGGTCGGCGGCCAGGACGCCGAACTCGCCGGTCTGCAGCGCATCCTGAAGGGCGACCAGTCCTTCACGATCTACAAGCAGATCAAGCCCGAGGCCGAGACCACCGCCGAGATCGCGGTCAAGCTCCTCAAGGGCGAGAAGATCGACGACCTCACCCCGGTCAAGGTCACCAGCCTCACCGGCGAGTTCAAGGACATCCCGGCCAAGCTCTACGACGCGCAGATCGTGACCAAGGAGAACATCGCCTCCACGATCATCGCGGACAACGTCTACAAGGCGGCCGACATCTGCACCGCCGAGTACAAGGCGGCCTGCGACGCGGCGGGCATCAAGTAACCCTCCCGTCCCACGGAACCGGTCCGGCGCACCCCGCCCCGTCTCAACGCCCCGCAAGCGGGGGCGGGGCGCCGGACTCCCCTCGTACCCCTCCTCCTCCCTCTCCCCTTGCCGAGGGAGGAACCCCCGCACCACATCCCCGCCGGTCAGGCGGCCAAGGAGATGATTCACGTGTCCGCTACGCCCGTGCTGGCGTTGCGCGGGGTCTCCAAGCGGTTCGGCGCCGTCCAGGTGCTCACCGATGTCGATCTGGAGATCCATGCCGGAGAGGTCGTCGCCCTGGTGGGCGACAACGGCGCCGGCAAGTCCACCCTCGTCAAGACGATCTCGGGCGTCCACCCGATCGACGAGGGCACCATCGAGTGGGACGGCCGTCCGGTCCAGATCACCAAGCCCCACGACTCCCAGAACCTCGGGGTCGCGACCGTCTACCAGGACCTGGCGCTCTGCGACAACCTCGACGTGGTCGCCAACCTCTTCCTCGGCAGCGAGCTCAGCTCCGCCCGGGTCCTGGACGAGATCGCCATGGAGAAGCGCGCCCGGGAGCTCCTGGACACGCTGTCCATCCGCATCCCGTCGGTCCGCATACCCGTGGCCGCCCTCTCCGGCGGCCAGCGCCAGGTCGTGGCGATCGCCCGCGCCCTGATCGGCGACCCGAAGATCGTCATCCTGGACGAGCCCACCGCCGCCCTCGGCGTCGAGCAGACCGCACAGGTGCTCGACCTCGTGGAGCGGCTGCGCGAGCGCGGCCACGGCGTCATCCTCATCAGCCACAACATGGCCGACGTCCGCGCCGTCGCGGACAAGGTCGCCGTGCTCCGCCTCGGCCGCAACAACGGTGTCTTCGACGTCAAGGACACCACCCACGAGACGATCATCGCCGCCATCACCGGTGCCACGGACAACGCCGTGACCCGCCGGCAGGCCCGTACCGCCTCGAAGGAGGACGCCAAGTGAGCGACCTCACGAAGAACCCCGCCCCGGAGACCCCCGACACCACCGTCGAGGAGTCGGCCGCCCCGGTCCCGGCCGTCGACCCCCGCCTCCTCGTCCGCGAGGAAGGCATCAAGGGCTACTGGACCGAGTTCACCCGCAAGATCCGCGGCGGCGAGCTCGGCTCGCTCCCCGTGATCCTCGGCCTGATCGTCATCGCGGTCGTCTTCCAGCTCCAGAACGCCAACTTCCTGTCCGCGAGCTCGGTCGCCAACGTCGCCGTGTACGCCTCCGGACTCGGCATCATGGCCGTCGGCATCGTCTTCGTCCTCGTCCTCGGCGAGATCGACCTCTCCATGGGCTCGGTCGCCGGCGTCGGCGCGGCCGTCTGGGCCGGCCTCCAGGTCAGCAACGGCATGAACGAGTGGCTGGCCATCCTGCTCGCGGTGCTCACCGGCACCGTCATCGGCGCGCTGCACGGCTTCTTCTTCGCGAAGATCGGCGTCCCGGCCTTCGTGGTCACCCTGGCCGGCTTCCTCGGCTGGATGGGCCTCCAGGAGTGGCTCATGGGCGGCGAGGGATCCATCAACACGCCGTCCGGCAGCGTGGTGGAGAACCTCACCAACTACTTCTTCGCCGACAAGATCGCCGCGTACGGCCTCGCCCTGGTCGCCATCGCCGCGTACCTGTTCTCGCTGCTGCGCGACAGCAGCCGCCGCAAGGCCGCCCTCCTGCCGGCCCGTCCGGTCAGCGAGATCGTGCTGCGCACCGCCGTGGTCGCGGTCCTCGTCCTCGTCGTCGCGTACGTCATGAACGAGCCCGCCGGTGCCCGCGGCCTGCCGCTCGCCCTGGTGCTCTTCCTGGCCGTCCTGGTGCTCGCCGACTTCGTCGCCCGCCGCACCCTCTTCGGCCGCAAGGTCTTCGCGGTCGGCGGCAACGCCGAGGCGGCCCGCCGCGCCGGCATCAACGTGGACCGGGTCCGGATCGCCGTCTTCGCGATCTCCGGCACCCTCGCCGCGTTCGGCGGCCTGTTCATCGCGAGCCTTTCCGGCGGCGCGACCAAGAGCCTCGGCGGCGGCAACACGCTGATGCTGGTCATCGCGGCGGCCGTGATCGGCGGCACCAGCCTCTTCGGCGGCCGCGGCAAGGTCTGGTCGGCACTCCTGGGCATGATCGTGATCCAGTCGATCCAGCAGGGCCTGAACATGATCGGCATGTCCAACGCGATCCAGAACATGATCACCGGCGCGGTGCTGCTCGCCGCCGTCGTGATCGACTCGGTGTCCCGCCGCACGCAGAAGACCGCGGGCCGCGCGTAACGCACACCACAGCCAGTCCGCCCGGCGCCGGGAAACCGTCGCCGGGCACTGCTGCGTCCGGACCAGTGGACGGGGCAGACGGATCAGTGGTGTGTCGGCCATCAGGGTGGTGCGCCACTCCGGGCCCGATGCCCACGATCCAAGACGGAACATTAGACTCGACAAATCGGCAAGCTCGACCAGTTCAAACGCAAGGAGGCACGGGTGGCTCTGCTGACCCGTATCAGGGGACCGCGAGATCTGGACCGGCTCTCCTCGGAACAGCTGGACCAGCTGGCCGAAGAGATCAGGTCGTTCCTCGTGGACGCCGTCTCCAAGACCGGCGGGCACCTCGGCCCCAACCTCGGCGTGGTCGAGCTGACCATCGCCCTGCACCGCGTCTTCGACTCGCCCAAGGACAAGGTCCTGTGGGACACCGGCCACCAGAGCTACGTGCACAAGCTGCTCACCGGCCGCCAGGACTTCTCCAAGCTGAAGATGAAGGGCGGCCTCTCCGGCTACCCCTCCCAGGCCGAGTCCGAGCACGACGTCATCGAGAACTCGCACGCCTCGACGGTCCTCGGCTGGGCCGACGGCCTCGCCAAGGCCAACCAGATCCTGAAGAAGGACGACCACGTCGTCGCCGTCATCGGTGACGGCGCGCTCACCGGCGGCATGGCCTGGGAGGCGCTGAACAACATCGCCGACGCCAAGGACCGCCCGCTCGTCATCGTCGTCAACGACAACGAGCGCTCCTACGCGCCCACCATCGGCGGCCTCGCCAACCACCTGGCCACCCTGCGCACCACCGACGGCTACGAGCGCTTCCTGGCCCGCGGCAAGGACATCCTGGAGCGCACGCCCGTCGTGGGGAAGCCGCTCTACGAGACGCTGCACGGCGCCAAGAAGGGCCTGAAGGACTTCATCGCCCCGCAGGGCATGTTCGAGGACCTCGGCCTGAAGTACGTCGGCCCCATCGACGGCCACGACATCGAGGCCCTGGAGTCCGCCCTCACCCGCGCCAAGCGCTTCGGCGGCCCGGTCATCGTGCACTGCCTCACCGAGAAGGGCCGCGGCTACCAGCCCGCCCTCCAGGACGAGGCCGACCGCTTCCACGCCGTCGGCAAGATCCACCCCGACACCGGTCTGCCGATCGCCTCCTCCGGCGCCGACTGGACCGGCGTCTTCGCCGAGGAGATGGTCGCGCTCGGCAAGGAGCGCGAGGACATCGTCGGCATCACCGCCGCCATGCTCCAGCCCGTCGGCCTCGACAAGTTCGCCAAGGCCTTCCCCGAGCGGGTGTTCGACGTCGGCATCGCCGAGCAGCACGCCGCGGTCTCCGCGGCCGGCCTCGCCACCGGCGGCCTCCACCCGGTCTTCGCGGTCTACGCGACCTTCCTCAACCGCGCCTTCGACCAGGTCCTGATGGACGTGGCCCTGCACAAGTGCGGCGTCACCTTCGTGCTCGACCGTGCCGGCGTCACCGGCACCGACGGCGCCTCCCACAACGGCATGTGGGACATGTCGATCCTCCAGGTCGTGCCGGGCCTCCGGCTCGCCGCGCCGCGCGACGCCGACCAGGTCCGCGCCCAGCTGCGCGAGGCCGTCGAGGTCACCGACGCGCCCACCGTGGTCCGCTTCTCCAAGGGCGCGGTCGGCCCGGCCGTCCCGGCCCTGCGCCGGGTCGGCGGCATGGACGTGCTGCGCGAGGCCGGCAGCGACAGGCCCGACGTGCTGCTCGTCTCCGTGGGCGCGCTCGCGCCCATGTGCCTGGAGATCGCCGACCTCCTCGACAAGCAGGGCATCTCCACCACCGTGGTCGACCCGCGCTGGGTCAAGCCGGTCGACGAGGCCCTGGCCCCGCTCGCCGAGCAGCACCGGGTGGTCGTCACCGTCGAGGACAACAGCCGCGTCGGCGGCGTCGGCTCCGCCGTCGCCCAGGCCCTGCGCGACGCGGGCGTGGACGTGCCGCTGCGCGACTTCGGCATCCCGCCGCGCTTCCTCGACCACGCCTCCCGTGGCGAGGTCCTGGCCGAGATCGGGCTGACCGCCCCGGACATCGCGCGTCAGGTCACCGGTCTGGTCTCGCGTCTCGACGGCAGGTTCGAGAGCAGCACCCAGGCCGTGGAGCCCGCGCGCGACTGATCGGGCGACTGACCTTCGGTCACCCAGCGTCAACTTTGGGCCGGTCGGACCACCCTTGCGGGTGCCGACCGGCCCTTCCGCGTGCATTCTGGCCTGAGGGCGGGCAGCCCCACTGCCAGGAGGTGCGACGGTGAGTACGGACCAGCAGCCACGCGCGAATTCCGGGATGTTCCGAACGAAGACGGTCGAGCAGTCGATCCGCGACACCGAGGAGCCCGAGCACGCGCTCAAGAAATCCCTCTCCGCCTGGGATCTGACGGTGTTCGGTGTCGGTGTCATCATCGGCACCGGCATCTTCGTGCTCACCGGAAAGGTCGCCAAGGAGAACGCGGGCCCGGCCACCGCCCTCGCGTTCGTGGCCGCGGGCATCGTCTGCGCCCTGGCGGCCCTGTGCTACGCGGAGTTCGCCTCGACCGTGCCGGTCGCCGGATCGGCGTACACCTTTGCGTACGCCTCCATCGGCGAGCTGCCGGCCTGGATCATCGGCTGGGACCTCGTCCTGGAGTTCGCGCTCGGCACCGCCGTCGTCGCCGTCGGCTGGTCCGGTTACGTCCGCTCCCTGATGGACAACGTCGACTGGCATCTGCCGGCCTCGCTCCAAGGCCCCGACGTGGCCGGCGGTACCTTCGACATCCTCGCGTTCCTGCTGGTCCTCGTGCTGACCGCGATCCTCGTCGTCGGCATGAAGCTGTCGGCCCGGATCACCGCGATCGTCGTCGCCATCAAGGTGACCGTGGTCATGATCGTCATCATCGCGGGCCTGTTCTTCATCGTCGGCGACAACTACGACCCCTTCATCCCGCCGGCCGTCACCCCCGAGGGCGGCGGCAACAACTGGGACTCGCCGATGGTGCAGCTCATCTTCGGTTACGAGCCCACCAACTTCGGCGTGATGGGCATCTTCACCGCCGCCTCGGTCGTCTTCTTCGCCTTCATCGGCTTCGACGTCGTCGCCACCGCCGCCGAGGAGACCAAGCTCCCGCAGCGCGACATGCCCCGCGGCATCCTCGGCTCGCTCTTCATCTGCACCGTGCTCTACGTGGCCGTCGCGCTCGTCGTCACCGGCATGCAGCACTACACCGAACTGTCCGTCAGCGCCCCGCTCGCCGACGCCTTCAAGGCCGTCGGACACCCGTTCTACGCGGGCGTCATCAGCTTCGGCGCCGCCGTCGGTCTCACCACGGTCTGTCTGATCCTGCTGCTCGGCCAGACCCGCGTCTTCTTCGCGATGAGCCGCGACGGGCTGCTGCCCCGCTTCTTCTCGGTGACGCACCCGAGGTTCAAGACGCCGTACCGGCCGACCATCCTGCTCGGCGTGGTCATCGCGATCGTCTCCGGCTTCACCAGCATCAACGAGCTCGCCACCCTGGTGAACATCGGCACCCTGTTCGCCTTCGTCATGGTCGCCGCCGGCGTGATCGTCCTGCGCCGCACCCGCCCCGACCTGCACCGCGCCTTCCGCACCCCGTGGGTGCCGGTGCTGCCGGTCCTCTCCATCGCCGCCTCGCTGTGGCTGATGCTCAACCTGCCCGGCGAGACCTGGTTCCGCTTCGCGGTGTGGATGCTCATCGGCATCGTCGTCTACTTCCTGTACGGAAGGAGCCACAGCCGCCTCGGCAAGGTGGGCCAGGACGCGAAGTACTGACGTCCCGGGATCAGGGCAGGCTCCGCGGACCGACGCAGTCCGCACCCGCCTCCGCCACCCGCCGCCGCAGCTCCCGGTCGGCCGTGACCACCAGGCACGGCCGGCCGGCCGCGTTCCGGGCCAGCTCCGCGATCAGGTCGTCGCCGCTCCCGGGCGCGTCCTCGACCCGTACCCCCGGCACGGACTCCACGCCCCGGGCCCGGCCCTCGACGACGAGCACGATCTCGTACGGTCCGCCCTCCGGACCGCCCCGCTCGGCCAGCCGGTCCCGCAGCCGCTCCGCGGCCCCGCGCCGGTCCTTCCACCATCCGTCGGGCACCGACCCGACCACGTTGGCACCGTCGACGATCAGCAGGGGCAGCAGGTCCATGGGGACAGCATGACGGCCCGGCACCACCATCGTGGTGCCGGGCCGTCACACGTACGGGTTACGCGGCTGCGTTACGCGGGGACGCTCGCCACGCCCTGCGCCAGGAACCGCTTGCCGTTGACGCGCTCGGAGACGCCCTCACGGTCCAGGTACGGCGTGATGCCGCCCAGGTGGAAGGGCCAGCCGGCACCGGTGATCAGGCAGAGGTCGATGTCCTGCGCCTCGGCGACGACACCCTCCTCCAGCATCAGGCCGATCTCCTGCGCCACCGCGTCCAGGACGCGGTCACGGGCCTGCTCCTCGGTCAGCACGACGTCGCCCTGCTTCAGGAGCGCGGCGACCTCGGGGTCGAGCTCCGGCTTGAAGCCGTTCTCCGCGTTGTAGACGTAGAAGCCGCGCTTGCCGGCCTCGACGACCGCCTTCAGGTTGGGGGAGACCGTGAAGCGCTCCGGGAAGGCGCGGTTCAGGGTCTCGGAGACGTGCAGACCGATCGCCGGGCCGACGAGCTCCAGGAGGACCAGCGGGGACATCGGCAGGCCCAGCGGCTCGACCGCCTTCTCCGCCGTGGCCACCGGGGTGCCCTCGTCGATGATGTTCTGGATCTCGCCCATGAAGCGGGTCAGGATGCGGTTCACGACGAACGCCGGGGCGTCCTTCGTCAGCACACCCGTCTTCTTCAGCTTCTTGGCGACGGCGAAGGCCGTGGCCAGCGAGGCGTCGTCGGTCTTCTCGCCGCGGACGATCTCCAGGAGCGGCAGGATCGCGACCGGGTTGAAGAAGTGGAAGCCGACCACGCGCTCGGGGTGCTTGAGCTTCGAGGCCATCTCGGAGACCGAGAGCGAGGAGGTGTTGGTGGCGAGGATCGCGTGCGCCGGGGCGACCGCCTCGACCTCGGCGAACACCTTCTGCTTGACGGACATCTCCTCGAACACGGCCTCGATGATGAAGTCCGCGTCCGCGAAGCCCGCCGCCTTGTCCAGGACACCGGAGACCAGGCCCTTGAGACGGTTGGCCTTGTCCTGGTTGATGCGGCCCTTGCCGAGCAGCTTCTCGATCTCGCCGTGGACGTAGCCGACGCCCTTGTCGACGCGCTCCTGGTCGATGTCGGTCAGGACGACCGGCACCTCGAGGCGGCGCAGGAAGAGCAGGGCCAGCTGGGAGGCCATCAGACCGGCGCCGACGACGCCGACCTTGGTGACCGGGCGGGCCAGGTTCTTGTCCGGCGCGCCGGCCGGGCGCTTGCCGCGCTTCTGCACCAGGTTGAAGGCGTAGATGCCGGAGCGCAGCTCGCCGCCCATGATCAGGTCCGCGAGGGCCTGGTCCTCGGCGTCGAAGCCCTTCTGCAGGTCGCCGTCCTTGGCGGCCTCGACGATGTCGAGGGCGCGGTAGGCGGCCGGGGCGGCGCCGTGCACCTTGGAGTCGGCGATGGCACGGCCCTTGGCGACGGCCTGGTCCCAGGCCTCGCCGCGGTCGATCTCGGCACGCTCGACCGTGACGGAGCCGTTCAGGACACCGGCGGTCCAGATGAGCGACTGCTCCAGGAAGTCGGCGCCCTCGAAGATCGCGTCGGCGATGCCGAGCTCGAAGACCTGCTTGCCCTTGAGCTGACGGTTCTGGTTGAGGCTGTTCTCGATGATGACCGAGACGGCCTTCTCCGCGCCGATCAGGTTCGGCAGGATCGTGCAGCCGCCCCAGCCGGGCACCAGGCCGAGGAAGACCTCGGGCAGCGAGAAGGCCGGCAGGGCCTTCGACACGGTGCGGTAGGTGCAGTGCAGACCGACCTCGACACCGCCGCCCATGGCGGCACCGTTGTAGTACGCGAAGGTCGGCACGGCGAGCCCGGCGAGACGCTTGAAGACGTCGTGGCCGCCCTTGCCGATGGCGAGCGCGTCGGAGTGCTGCTTGAGCAGCTCGACGCCCTTGAGGTCCGCGCCGACGGCGAAGATGAACGGCTTGCCGGTGATGCCGACGCCGACGATCTCACCGTTCGCGGCCTCGGCCTCGACCTGGTCGATCGCCGTGTTCAGGTTGGCGAGCGACTGCGGGCCGAAGGTGGTCGGCTTGGTGTGGTCGAAGCCGTTGTCCAGCGTGATCAGCGCGAACCGGCCCGCACCCGCGGGGAGTTCGAAGTGACGTACGTGGGCCGAGGTGACGACCTCGTCCGGGAAGAGCTCGGCGGCGCCCTTCAGAAGCTCTGCGGTGGTGCTCACTTGCTGCCTCCGGCGTCCTTGTGGTTCGGGTTCTCCCAGATGACCGTGGCGCCCATGCCGAAGCCGACGCACATGGTGGTGAGGCCGTAGCGGACCTCCGGCTGCTCCTCGAACTGGCGGGCCAGCTGCGTCATCAGACGGACGCCGGAGGAGGCGAGCGGGTGGCCGTACGCGATCGCGCCGCCGTACTGGTTGACGCGGGCGTCGTCGTCGGCGATGCCGTAGTGCTCCAGGAAGGCGAGGACCTGGACGGCGAAGGCCTCGTTGATCTCGAACAGCTGGATGTCGTCGATCGACAGACCGGCCTTGGCCAGGGCCTTCTCGGTGGCCGGGATCGGGCCGTAGCCCATGACCTCGGGCTCGACGCCGGCGAAGGCGTACGAGACCAGGCGCATCTTCACCGGGAGGTTGTTCTCGCGGGCGAAGTCCTCGGAGGCGATGATCGAGGCGGTGGCGCCGTCGTTGAGGCCGGCCGCGTTGCCCGCGGTGACGTTGCCGTGGACGCGGAACGGCGTCTTCAGGTTCGCCAGCGACTCCAGCGTGGTGCCCGGGCGCATCGGCTCGTCGGCGGTGACCAGGCCCCAGCCGGTCTCGCCGGCCTCGGCGTTGGTGCGGCGGACCGAGATCGGCACCAGGTCCTGCTGGATCTTGCCGTCGGCGTACGCCTTGGCGGCCTTCTCCTGCGAGCGCACGGCGTACTCGTCGGCGCGCTGCTTGGTGATGGTCGGGTAGCGGTCGTGCAGGTTCTCGGCGGTCATGCCCATGAAGAGGGCGGACTCGTCGACCAGCTTCTCGCTGACGAACCGCGGGTTCGGGTCCACGCCCTCGCCCATGGGGTGACGGCCCATGTGCTCGACACCACCAGCGATGACGGCGTCGTACGCGCCGAACGCGATGGAGCCGGCGACCGAGGTGACGGCGGTGAGGGCACCGGCGCACATGCGGTCGATGGAGTAGCCCGGCACGGACTGCGGCAGACCGGCGAGGATGCCGGCCGTGCGGCCGAGGGTCAGGCCCTGGTCGCCGATCTGCGTGGTCGCGGCGATGGCGACCTCGTCGATCTTCTTCGGGTCGAGGCCGGGGTTGCGGCGCAGCAGCTCCCGGATGGCCTTCACGACGAGGTCGTCGGCGCGGGTCTCGTGGTAGATGCCCTTCGGGCCCGCCTTGCCGAACGGGGTACGGACGCCGTCGACGAAGACGACGTCCCTGACGGTACGAGGCACGATGGCTCTCCTCCAGGGTGCGGGATGGCACTGCTGCTGCTGGGCGCGCGGCCCGGCACGCGGCTAAGCGCGCGCTTGCTACCCCCATGCTACTTGCGGGTAACCAAGCTGCCCAGTCCCCCCGCCCCAAGCGGCGAACGTCACACCTCCCGCGCCGGGGGCGGAGCACGCGCGTGCGCCCCCCATGCGCCCGTCCGATCGAAGGGTTTCCCCGTCCTGATGGGCTCCGACCGGCGATCCGGCCGCACGGACGGGTACGCATCGAACCGGTCCGGCGTCGTCACGGCGCCGGGCACCGGACCGAGCGCGGAAGGATTCCCATGGCAGCGATCATCACGACGGACCACGAGGTCCCCCACAAGTCCACCGTCCCCGCGAACCTGGACGACATGGTCAAGCTCTTCGTGCGGGAGCGGGACGGCACGCCCCTGGGACACCTCCCGGAGCGCAAGGCCGTTCTCATGCTGCACGGCCGGAGCGTCCCGGCGCTGGCGGCCTTCGACCTCCAGCACGGCTCCTACAGCTGGGGGGAGCAGCTGGCCCAGGCCGGCTACGACGTCTTCATGATGGACCTCCAGGGCTCCGGACGGTCGCCGCGCCCCATGATGGACGACCCGCGCAATGCCAACCCGGCCAACCAGAACCTTCTGAAGCCGCGACCCCCGGGATTCGTCGCCGGCCCGCCGCACTACGCGTTCCAGCTGAACAACTCGTACAGCGACCGGGACGAGCTGCACACCGTCGTGGAGTACATCCGCAAAGAGCGCCAGGTGGACAAGATCGCGTTCATCGCCTACTCCGCCGGGGCGATCACCATGGGGCCGTACGCCGTGAACAACCCCACCAAGGTGGAGAGCCTCTTCCTGCTGGCGCCGGTCTTCCCGCCCGACGGCACGTCGAACCCGCCGAGCACGCTCCCGCAGCCGGGCTTCCCGATGTTCCTGGGCACGCGGTGGGGTCTCGAGTCGGCGTGGAACAGCGAACTGGGCTGCGACGGCCAGCGTGAACTCGGCATCGTCGAGAAGGCCTGGGCCGCGATGATGGCGAACGACCCCGTGGGCAGCACGTGGGGACCGCCGGAGGGCCTCAACCGGATCCGGAACTTCGTCCGGTGGGGCTGGAACAAGACGACCGCGGCACAGGACGGTGTCCTCGGCGGAGCCGTGCCCGTGCTGATCGTGTACGGAGAGCACGACGCCACGGTGAACACGTCACCGCCCAGCTCCAACCCGGAACTCAACTTCTCCGTCCCCGCGCTCTACGAGGCCGTCACCGGCGCCCACAAGCTCATGGTCAAGCTCGACTGCGCGGGTCACACGGTGGTCTGGGAGCAGCAGCACAAGAACGTGCACAACCTCTCGAAGCACTGGCTCAAGCACCTCAAGGTCGACGGCAAGACCCAGGGCGTCTTCGACATGAGCACGAACGGCGACCTCAGCCCGGCCCCGTGAGGGAGACCGCACGACAAAGCCCCCGGTGCGCCGGCACCGGGGGCTCCGCAACGCGTACGGCAGCCGCTCAGGCCTGGGCCGCCAGCGCCGCCGCGAGCAGCGGCGTGACCAGCTCGACCTGCCACGGACGGGCGCCGTAGCCGGCGAGGGCCGCCGCGACCGCGTCCGGGGTCGCCGCCGGCGGCTCCCAGCACACCCGGCGGACCGTGTCGGGCGTGATGAGGTTCTCCTGCGGCAGGTTCAGCTCCTCCGCGAGCGCCGACACCGCGGTGCGCGCCGCCGCGAGGCGGGCCGCGGCGGCCGGGTCCTTGTCCGCCCAGGCGCGCGGCGGCGGCGGGCCCGCCACCGGCTGGCCCGGCTGGGGCAGCTCGGCGTCCGGCAGGGCCTTCGCCCGGTCCACGGCAGCCTGCCACTGCTCCAGCTGGCGCCGGCCCATCCGCTGGCCGAAGCCGGGCAGGGCGGACAGGGCGTTCGCGTTCGGCGGCAGCGCGAGCGCGGCCTCCACGATCGCCGCGTCGCTCAGCACCTTGCCGGGCGAGACGTCGCGTCGCTGGGCGACCCGGTCACGGGCCGTCCACAGCTCCCGCACCACCGCCATCTGACGGCGCCGGCGGACCTTGTGCATGCCCGACGTGCGGCGCCAGGGGTCCTTGCGCGGCGGGGCGGGCGGCGCGGAGGCGATGGCGTCGAACTCCTGGAGCGCCCACTCCAGCTTGCCCTGCCGGTCGAGCTCCTTCTCCAGCTCGTCGCGCAGGTCGACGAGGAGTTCCACGTCCAGCGCCGCGTAACGCAGCCAGGGCTCGGGCAGCGGGCGGGTGGACCAGTCGACCGCGGAGTGACCCTTCTCCAGGGCGTAGCCGAGGACCGACTCGACCATCGCGCCGAGACCGACCCGCGGGAAGCCGGCCAGCCGCCCGGCCAGCTCGGTGTCGAAGAGCCGCGTCGGCACCATGCCTATGTCGCGCAGGCACGGCAGGTCCTGGGTCGCGGCGTGCAGGATCCACTCGGTGCCGGCCAGGGCCTCGCCGAGCCCGGACAGATCGGGACAGCCCACCGGGTCGATCAGCGCGGTGCCCGCGCCCTCGCGGCGCAGCTGGACGAGGTAGGCGCGCTGCCCGTACCGGTAGCCGGAGGCGCGCTCGGCGTCGACGGCGACGGGGCCGCGGCCGGCCGCGAAGGCGGCGGTCACCTCGGCGAGGGCGTCCTCGGTCTCGACGACGGGCGGAATGCCCTCGCGGGGTTCGAGCAGCGGGATCGGCAGCCCATGCGCAGGGACGTCGTCGTCCGAGGGGGCGCCCCCGGTGGTTCGCAGTGCGGTGTCACTCGCGGTGTCTTGGGCGTCGGTCACCTGTCAAGGGTATCTGTGAATGGCAAGCGCCCAACGACGGAACATCCGGACAGGTCGGAGACCGGCCCGGATGTAGAGGGAACGTTCCGTCGACAGCCGTCCGCTGCCTTTCACCCCGTGTGCGGGGCCCCAGTGCTCAGTGGATGATCCCGGTGCGCAGGGCCACGGCGACCATGCCGGCGCGGTCGCCGGTGCCCAGCTTGCGGGCGATGCGGGCCAGGTGGCTCTTCACGGTGAGGGCCGAGAGGCCCATGGAGACGCCGATCGCCTTGTTGGACTGGCCTTCGGCGACGAGCCTGAGGACCTCGACCTCGCGGCCGGAGAGCTCGCGGTAGCCGCCCGGGTGGCTCGGGGCACCCGGGGGGCGGCGGTGGCCGAGGCGGGCGGCGGCGGAACCGATGGGGGCCGCACCGGGCCGGGTGGGGTGCCCGATGTTGGTGCGGGTTCCGGTGACGACGTAGCCCTTGACGCCCCCGGCGAGGGCGTTGCGCACGGCGCCGATGTCGTCGGCGGCGGAGAGGGCGAGGCCGTTGGGCCAGCCCGCCGCGCGGGTCTCGGACAGCAGGGTCAGGCCGCTGCCGTCGGGCAGGTGGACGTCGGCCACGCAGATGTCGCGCGGGTTGCCGACGCGGGGACGGGCCTCCGCGATGGACGACGCCTCGATGACGTCGCGCACCCCGAGCGCCCACAGGTGGCGGGTGACGGTGGAGCGGACGCGTGGGTCGGCCACGACGACCATGGCCGTCGGCTTGTTCGGGCGGTAGGCGACCAGGCTTGCGGGCTGCTCGAGGAGAACGGACACCAGGCCTCCTGGGGAAGGTGGGGGACGGAGCCGGCTCGGGGAAGAAGCCGGGGGCGAACCCGTGCTGTGAAGGGGTCACTGACTCCTTCGGCAGCTGGGCCGCCCGCCTTTAGAGAAAGATCACGATTTGGTGAGTAACAATTGGGGCAATTCGGACGCGTGATCGATCATCGTACGAGCCTCACGCGTTCCGCACCCGAAAGTGTCCGAAAAACGACGCTGTGAGACACCCGCCGCCCGCCGAGGCCGACCGACGACGACGCGGCGGACGCGCGTGCCGGGCGCCGGGGCGCCGACGGGATCCGGAAGACGCGCCCTAAGGCTGCTGCGGTCCCCGCCGCTGGGGCAGCGAGACGACCCCGGCGCCCGACGTCGTCCCCGCGCCCGGACCCGTACCGCCCTCGCCCGGCTCGACCGGCGCCGGCGGCAGCCCCGCCACCTGGCACAGCAGGTCGCACCAGGCCGCCAGGTGCGCCCCGGCGTCCGGCACCCCGGCCGGGCCCTCCTGCGGCGTCCACGAGGCCCGGATCTCGATCTGCGTCGCCGGGCGGCGCTCCGCGAGCCCGCCGAAGTAGTGCGAGCCCGCCATGGTGACGGTGCCGCTCGCCTCCCCGTACGACAGCCCACGCGCCTCGAACGCCCCGGTCAGCCAGGACCAGCAGACCTCCGGGAGCAGCGGGTCCGCCGCCATCTCCGGCTCCAGCTCCGCCCGGACCAGCGTCACCATCCGGAAGGTGCCCTTCCAGGCGTCGTGCCCGGCCGGGTCGTGCAGCAGCACGAGCCGCCCGTCCGCCAGGTCCTGCTCGCCCTCCACGACCGCCGCCTCCAGGGCGTACGCGTACGGGGCGAGCCGCTGCGGCGGCCGGGTCGGGTCCACCTCGACCTCCGGCCGCAGCCGGGTCGCGCGCAGCTCCTCGACCGCCCGCCGGAACGCGGCCGGTACCGGGTTCTTCTCCGTGGGTTCCACCCTGTCGCCCGCCGTCTGCCTCGTCCCTCGAATGCCGTCGGAATGATCGGAAGAATGTCCCTGAGCCGCAGCCATGCGGGGAAGAGTAGGCGGAACGGGGCCCGTGCGCAGGGAGGGACACCCGGGCCGGGCGAGCGGCTTCTCGCCACATGCGAAGATTCTGGGCGTGAGCGCCAACCACGGCCCCGAGGGGCAGCAGACGAAGCACCAGCCGCAGACGTACGACTCCGCCTTCCTCAAGGCGTGCCGGCGCGAGCCCGTGCCCCACGCGCCGGTCTGGTTCATGCGGCAGGCCGGGCGGTCCCTGCCCGAGTACCTCAAGGTCCGCGAGGGCATCCCCATGCTCGAGTCGTGCATGCGGCCCGAGCTGGTCACCGAGATCACCCTGCAGCCGGTGCGCCGCCACAAGGTCGACGCGGCGATCTACTTCAGCGACATCGTCGTCCCGCTCAAGGCCATCGGCATCGACCTCGACATCAAGCCCGGAGTCGGCCCGGTCGTCGCCGAGCCGATCCGCACCCGTGCCGACCTGGACCGGCTGCGCGACCTGACCCCGGAGGACGTCCGGTACGTCACCGAGGCCATCGGCATGCTCACCGCCGAGCTCGGCGGGACCCCGCTGATCGGCTTCGCCGGCGCGCCGTTCACCCTCGCGAGCTACCTCGTCGAGGGCGGTCCGTCGCGCAACCACGAGCACACCAAGGCGCTCATGTACGGCGACCCGCAGCTGTGGGCCGATCTGCTCGACCGCCTCGCCGAGATCACCTCGGCCTTCCTCAAGGTGCAGATCGAGGCGGGTGCCTCCGCCGTCCAGCTCTTCGACTCCTGGGTCGGCGCCCTCGCCCCCGCCGACTACCGCCGCTCGGTCATGCCGGCCTCGGTGAAGGTCTTCGACGCGGTCGCCCACTACGGCGTCCCGCGCATCCACTTCGGCGTGGGCACGGGTGAGCTGCTCGGCCTCATGGGCGAGGCCGGTGCGGACGTCGTGGGCGTCGACTGGCGCGTCCCGCTCGACGAGGCGGCCCGCCGGGTCGGCCCCGGCAAGGCGCTCCAGGGCAACCTCGACCCGGCCGTGCTGTTCTCCTCGCGGGAGGCCGTGGAGGCCAAGACGGACGAGGTCCTGGCCGCCGCGGCGGGCCTGGAGGGCCACGTGTTCAACCTCGGTCACGGGGTGCTGCCGACGACCGACCCGGACGCGCTGACCCGCCTGGTGGAGTACGTGCACACGCGGACGGCCGTCTGACGGCCGTCCGCGTGCGGGCGGGGCTCAGGGCCCGCAGTTGACGGGCGGCTTGCCCGAGCCCACCCGGCAGTAGTTGACGCCGGTGCCGCCGTCGACGGAGCCCGCGTTCGTGCCGACGAGGAGGAAGTCGTTCCCGTCGCCGCCGTGGACCTCGCCGCCCAGTGCGACCGCGCCGTCGACCCGGATGTGGTCGCCGCCGGTGTTGCCGCGGACGGCGCCGGTCACGGTCCCGGTGACGACGATGTAGTCGGCGCCGCCCTCACCGCGGACCAGGTCGCCGGAGGCGACCGAGCCGCACGTGATGTAGTCGGCGCCCGGCGTGCCGATGATGCTCTGACCGGTGACGGGGACGCCGTTGACCCGGCAGCTCGTCTCCGCGTGCGCGGGCGTCGCGGTGAGGGCGAGCGGGGCTATGACGAGCGTGGCGGCGCAGAGCGCGCGCAGTGTGTGTCTGATCATGCCCCCAGTCACCCACGGTGACGCGCGGGGCGCAATCCGTCACCACCCGTCACTGCGCCGCCCGGGTCATCCCGCCGCCCGGACGGCGGCCAGCGCCTTACGGGCCGCCACCAGGACCGGATCCCACACCGGCGAGAACGGCGGCGCGTACCCCAGGTCGAGGGCCGTCATCCGCTCCACCGTCATCCCCGCCGTCAGCGCCACCGCCGCGACGTCGACCCGCTTGCCCGCGCCCTCACGGCCCACGATCTGCACCCCGAGCAGCCGCCCCGTCCGCCGCTCCGCCAGCATCTTCACCGTCATCGGCGCCGCCCCCGGGTAGTAGCCCGCGCGGCTCGTCGACTCCACCCGTACCGACACGTAGCGCAGCCCCACCTCACGGGCGTCCTTCTCGCGCAGCCCGGTCCTGGCGATCTCCAGGTCGCACACCTTCGACACCGCCGTCCCCACCACACCGGGGAAGGTGGCGTAGTCGCCGCCCACGTTCGAACCGATCACCTGTCCGTGCTTGTTGGCGTGCGTGCCCAGCGGAACGTGCCGCTCCCGTCCCGACACCAGGTCCAGGACCTCCACGCAGTCGCCGCCCGCCCACACGTTCTCCTGTCCGCGCACCCGCATCGACAGGTCCGTGAGCAGCCCGTCGGACGTGCCGAGCGGCAGCCCCGCCGCCCGCGCCAGCGAGGTCTCCGGCACCACGCCCATGCCCAGCACCACGACGTCCGCCGGGTATTCGCCCCCGTCCGTCGCCACCGCCCGCACACGGCCGTCCTCACCCGTGAGGATCTTCGTCACCGGCGCGGAGCCGACCGTCGTGATGCCCAGGCCGTCCATCGCCTCGTGCACGAGCCGGCCCATGTCCGGATCCAGGGTCGCCATCGGCTGCTCGCCCCGGTTCAGGACGGTCACCTCGAAGCCGTGCCCGAGCAGCGCCTCCGCCATCTCGACGCCGATGTAGCCGGCGCCGACCACCACCGCCCGCCGGCCCTTCGCCCGGTCCAGCGAGTCGATCAGCGCCTGCCCGTCGTCCAGGGTCTGCACGCCGTGCACGCCCGGCGCGTCGATCCCGGGCAGCGGCGGCCGCAGCGGCCGTGCGCCCGTCGCGATCACCAGCTTGTCGAAGCCCGTCCAGTCCTCGGCGCCGGACTCCAGGTCCCGGGTCCGCACCCGCTGCCGGTCCAGGTCGAGCTCGGTCACCTCGGTCCGCATCCGCAGGTCGATGTCCCGGGCCCGGTGCTCCTCCGGGCTGCGGGCGATCAGCCCGTCGCGGGACGGGACGTCGCCGCCGACCCAGTACGGGATGCCGCAGGCCGAGTACGAGCTGAAGTGCCCGCGCTCGAAGGCGACGATCTCCAGTTCCCCGGACCCCTTGAGCCTGCGGGCCTGCGACGCGGCGGACATGCCCGCCGCGTCGCCGCCGATGACCACCAGTCGCTCTGTCATACGAACACGCTACGACGACGGGGCCGTTCGGTCGGTGTCCTCGCTGTTCTCCGTGTCCTGCTCCTCCCCTTCCCGCGCCGCGGGGACGCCCGCCGCGTTCGTCACGCGCTCGGCGCCCGGCGCCCAGGGGCGGGCGTCCGGGGCCGGCCGTGCCTTCGGACGGCGCCGCAGGCGCGGGCGGAGCGCCCACCGCCACACCGCGTACAGCACCGCCGCGACCGCGAGCCACGGGGCGAGCGCGGCGAGGACGACCAGGATCCAGGCGACGGCAGCCACCAGCGCGTCCCAGCCGCCGCGCAGGGCGTCGCCGAGGCCCGGCCGCCCGTCCTCCTCGACGGCGTGCGGGCCCTCGGGCTCGGACAGCTCGAGGGTGATGGTCGCCAGCGTCGTACGGTCCTTCAGGGAGGCCTGCTGCGCGAGCAGCGACTCCAGTTCCGCCTGACGGCGGCTCAGTTCGCCCTCCAGGGTCACCACGTCGCTCAGCCGCGTGGCCCGGTCCATCAGCGCCCGCACCCGCGCCACGCTCGCCCGCTGGGTCGCGATCCGGCTCTCGACGTCCACCACCTGCTCGGTGACGTCCTTGGCGTCCGCCTTGCGCGACAGCAGCCTGCCCGCGCCCGCCAGTTCGGCGAGGACGGAGTCGTACCGCTCCTGCGGCACGCGGAGCACCAGCCGGGAGACGACATGGGTGTCGTCGATCCGCTCGGTCGTCTCGTTCCCGACGTGGCCGCCCGCGCCGGCCACCACCCGCCGGGCCGCCGCCGCCCCCTTCGTCGCGTCCTTCACCTCGACGTACAGCTCGGCGGTGCGGATCACATGCTGCCGGGCCGCGGCCCGGGCGGAGTTCCCCGGCGGCGTGGTGGAGGCGGGCGAAGCCTTGTCCCCGGGTGCGGAACCGGTGTCGGCGGCCCCGTCCGCCGCGGACTCGGGCCCCGCGTACGCCGGCTTCTGCGCGCTCATGCCCCCCTTGCCGTCCGCGCTCGCGCCCGCGTCGGTGTCGTTCGCCCCGCAGCCCGTCAGGACGAGCGAGACCGTCAGCAGCGCCGTGGCGGCGGCCGTGCGCCTTCTTCGCATCCGTAACCCCCCAAGGTTCTCGGTGTCGTGGTGCCCGTTGGACGTCAGCGTGGGGGAGCGGGTTTCGGTCCGGCGGTAGCGAAGCGGTCACGGTCCGGCCTCGGAACGGGAGCGCGCGGGCGATTTGAGAGAGTGGTCCCATGAGCGGCCCCATGAACGCGAACGCGCAGAGCACGGACAGCCGGACCACGGACGGACGGGACGTGACCGCGCGGCACGTCGTCGTCGTGGGAGGCGGCATCTCCGGCCTCGCCGCGGCCCACCGGCTCGTCACCGCCGGCGCCCGGGTCACCCTCCTCGAAGGCGGCGACCGGCTCGGCGGCAAGCTGCTCGCCGGGGAGATCGCCGGCGCTCCCGTCGACCTCGGCGCCGAGTCCCTGCTCGCCCGCCGCCCCGAGGCCGTCGCGCTCGCCGAACGGGTCGGCCTCGCCGACCGGATCCAGGCACCCGCCACCACCACCGCCTCCGTCTGGTCCCGCGGCGAGCTCGTGCCCATGCCGAAGGGCCACGTCATGGGCGTCCCGGGCGACGGCCGGGCCGTCGAGCGGCTGCTCTCCGCCGAGGCCGTCGCGCGGATCGACCGCGACCGCGAGCTGCCGCCCACCGAGATCGGCGAGGACATCGCCATCGGCGCGTACGTCGCCGAGCGCATGGGCCACGAGGTCGTCGACCGGCTCGTCGAGCCCCTCCTCGGCGGCGTCTACGCGGGCGACGCGTACCGCATCTCCATGAAGGCCGCCGTGCCCGCCCTCTTCCGGGCCGCCCGTTCCCACGCCACGCTCGGCGAGGCCGTCCGCGCCGTCCAGCGGGCCGGTGCCGCCTCCCCGGCGGACGCCGCGGGCGCCGGCACCGGGATCGCCGGCACCGGCCTCGGCGGTGCCGCCTTCGCCGGCCTCCGCGGCGGCGTCGGCACCCTGCCGCTCGCCGTGGCCGACGCCGTCCGCGCCGCCGGCGGCGAGATCCGCACCGGCGCCCCGGTGACCGCCCTGCACCGCACCGGCGCGCACGGCTGGCAGGTCGTGACGCCGCAGCGGACCCACGCCGCCGACGCCGTCGTCCTCGCCACGCCCGCCGGACCCGCCGCCGCGCTCCTCGCCGGCCACGCGCCCGCCGCCTCCGCCGGACTCGGCGCCGTCGAGTACGCCTCGATGGCCCTGATCACCCTCGCCTTCCGGCGCGCCGACCTGCCCGGGCTGCCCGGATCCGGCTTCCTCGTGCCACCCGTCGACGGCCACACCATCAAGGCCTCCACCTTCGCGAGCCAGAAGTGGCGGTGGATCGCCGACGCCGCGCCCGACCTGTTCGTGCTCCGCACGTCCGTCGGGCGGTACGGCGAGGAGGAGCAGGTGCACCGCGACGACGCCGACCTCGTCGACGTCTCGCTGAAGGACCTGGGCGCCGCCACCGGCCTCGCCGCCAGGCCCGTCGCCACCACCGTGACCCGCTGGATCGGCGGCCTGCCCCAGTACCCGGTCGGCCACCTGACCAGGGTCGAGCGCATCCGCGCCGCCGTCTCCGCACTGCCCGGCCTCGCCCTCGCGGGCGCCGTCTACGAGGGCGTCGGCATCCCCGCCTGCATCGCCTCCGCGCACCGCGCGGCCGACGAGATCCTGGACGAGATCATCGCCACGTCGGAAAAGGCCGACCCTGGTGCGGGGCACTGTCCGTGACGGGCGAGAATAGGCGTATGAGTGCGCCCGAAAAGATCCCGAACGCCGGTAAGAAGGCGAAGGACCTCAACGAGGTCATCCGCTACACCCTGTGGTCTGTGTTCAAGCTGCGCGACAACCTGCCCGAGGACCGTGCCGGCTACGCCGACGAGGTCCAGGAGCTGTTCGACCAGCTCGCCGCCAAGGACATCACGATCCGCGGCACGTACGACCTGTCCGGTCTGCGCGCCGACGCCGACGTCATGATCTGGTGGCACGCCGAGACGAGCGACCAGCTCCAGGAGGCGTACAACCTCTTCCGCCGCACGAAGCTGGGCCGCGCCCTGGAGCCGGTCTGGTCGAACATGGCGCTGCACCGCCCCGCCGAGTTCAACAAGTCGCACATCCCGGCCTTCCTGGCCGACGAGACCCCGCGCGACTACGTCTCGGTCTACCCGTTCGTGCGCTCCTACGACTGGTACCTGCTGCCCGACGAGGACCGCCGCCGGATGCTCGCCGACCACGGCAAGATGGCCCGCGGCTTCCCGGACGTGCGCGCGAACACGGTCGCCTCCTTCTCGCTCGGCGACTACGAGTGGATCCTGGCCTTCGAGGCCGACGAGCTCTACCGGATCGTCGACCTCATGCGCCACCTGCGGGCCTCCGAGGCGCGGATGCACGTCCGCGAGGAGATCCCGTTCTACACCGGCCGCCGCAAGAGCGTGGCGGACCTGGTGGCGGGCCTGGCCTGACGGCCCGGCACCCCCGACCCGGTCACCGTCCGGCGCCCAGCCGGGCGGTGATCCCTCGACCCGGAAGATCAGACGGCCGGCGGAGCTCCGCCTGCCGCTCCAGCGACACCGGGTCCGGCTCCGGGTGCGGCGCGCACGACGCGCGCCGCACCGGCGTCCCTTCCTCCTCGCCCGCCCTCCCGGCCGGCGGCACGGCACCCGTGAGCAGATAGCGCTCCAGGTAGCCGTTCACACAGGCGTTCGTCCCGCCCCCGATGCCGTGCGTCCCGGCGTCACGCTCGGTCACGAGCGCCGCGCCCGCCAGCCTGCGCTGCAGCTCCCGGGCCCCTTCGTACGGCGCCGCCGCGTCCCGCTCGGCCGCCAGGATCAGCACCGGCGGCAGCACTCCCGGCCCGGTCCGCACGTCAAGCGGCTTCTGCCGGGGCGCCTTCCAGTAGGCGCAGGGCAGGTTCGCCCACACGTTGTCCCACGTCTCGAACGGGGCGAGCTTCGCGAGCCGGGTGTTGTCCCGGTCCCACAGCGCGAAGTCCTCGGGCCAGGGCGCGTCGTTGCACTCCACCGCCGTGTAGACCGCCGTCGCGTTGCCCGGGTCGCCGTTCCCGGCCGCGGCGGCGCCGTCCGTCCGCGAGACCGGCGCCGCCTGCGCGACCAACGGCTTCGGGTCGCCCTCCAGGTACGCCCCGAGGGCGCCCGCCCGCGCGGCCCAGAACCGGTCGTCGTACAGCGCCTGGAGCATCGCCCCGTGCAGCTGTCCGGGGCCGACCTTCCCGCCCGCCGGCGTGGCGGCCAGCTCGGCCCGCACCTTCTCGTAGTTCTCGCCCACCTCGGCGGGCGTCGCGCCCAGGCCGTACACCTTGTCGTGCTTGGCCGCCCAGGTGCGGAAGTCCGTCCAGCGGCGTTCGAAGGCGAGCGACTGGTCGAGGTTGTTGACGTACCAGATCTGCCGCGGCGCCGGGTTCACGGGCGCGTCGAAGACCATCCGGCGCACCCGGTGCGGGAACAGCGTCGCGTACAGCGCGCCGAAGTACGTGCCGTACGAGGCGCCCATGTACGTGAGCCGCGGCTCGCCGAGCGCGGCCCGCAGCACCTCCAGGTCGCGGGCGTTGTTGAGCGAGTGGTAGTGCCGCAGGGCCGCGCCGGTGCGACGGGCGCAGCCCTGCGCGTACGTCCTGGCGCGGGCGACCCGCTCCTGCTTGAAGACCTCGGACGGCACCGTCGGCGCGAGCGTCGGGCCCTTGGCGCGGTCGGCCGGGTCCTGGCAGGAGACCGGCGCCGAACGGCCCACCCCGCGCGGCGCGTAGCCGACGAGGTCGTAGGCGGCGGCGACGCGCCGCCAGGCGGGCAGGTCGGCCGCGAGCGGGAACCAGGTGGAGGAAGCGCCGGGGCCGCCCGGGTTGTGCACCAGCGCGCCCTGCCGGCCGGCCGCCGGCCCCGAGGCCCTCACCCGGCTCACGGTGAGCGGGATGCGGGTGCCCTCGGGGTGCGCGTAGTCCAGCGGGACGCGCACGGTGCCGCACTCCACCGGCGCGGGCAGCCGCTCGACCGCCGGGCACGGCCCGAAGCGGATGCCCTCGGCGGCGGCGGCCCTGGCCGCGGGGGCGACGCCCCGGCTCTCGGCTGGTGGCGCGTCGGCCGTGGGGGCCACGGCCGCGGGAGCGGCTGCGGAAGCGGGGCCGAGCAGGGCGGTGGGGGTGACGAGGGCGGACAGCAGCAGCGCGACGGACTTCATCGGCGTGTCCCTTCGAGGCCACGGGGGCGGGCGACAAAGGGGATCGTTGGCGGCCGGCGCGGCCAAGTAAAGGAACTACGAGGGGTGTCGGCTGTCATGTCCCCGAAAGGCGGCACGAAGCCCGGGTTCCAGGACGTCCGTGCCCCGCCGCGCCAGCGCCGTCATCGGGTCGGTCGGCGAGAGCCCGGCGAGCAGCCGCCGTCCGGCGGGCGAGGCCCAGCAGCCCGTTCCGCCGGCCCGCGCGACGAGCAGACACAGCCCGCCCGCCAGCAGCGGCATCGCGAACCAGGCCGCCACCGGCACGCGCACGCCTTCCGGCACGAGCAGCACCGCCGCCGCACCCAGGCCCAGGGTCAGCAGGAACGCGCCGAGCAGCGCGCGGCCGCCCGCCGCCGTGGTGCGCCGCTCGGCCTCCGGCAGCGCGAGCCCGCGCGCCACCAGGCCATCCGCGAGTGCCCGTACGCACGCGGTGCCGGCGACCAGCGGCCGTACCTCCGGGATCGGGGACTGGCCGCCGGGCCCGATCGCCCCGAGCACCGCCCGCTCCAGCTCGTCCCGGCCGCCCGTCCCGTCCACGACGGTCGCCCAGCCGGTGTGTGCGAGCAGCACCAGGCGGGCCTGGTGCAGGCTCACCAGGGCGAGGTCGGCGACCCGCAGCGGCCCGCCCGCGAGGTACGCGGCCTCGACGACGGTCAGCTCCTCCCCGCCCTCCCGCAGCCCCTGCGCGTCGATCAGGACCGCGGCCCGGCACACCCGCGCGCAGGCGACGCCGGTGACCACCAGCGAGACCAGGAGCAAGGGAACCCACACCATGATCCGGTTGTACGGGAGGGCGAACCCGCCCGCCACCGGAACGGCGGGCTCAGGAACTGCTGCTGGAGGAGCAGGAGCTGCTGCTGGACGAGGAACAGGAGCTGGACGAGGACCACGAGCCCGACGACGAGGAGCAGGAGCTCGACGACGAGGAGCACGACACCCCGCCTCCGGAGCACGAGCTGCTCCCGGAACACGAGCTGCCGCCGCCGCAGCCGCCTCCGCCGCCCTCGCCGCCGGCCGCCGCCGCGCACCACATGACGGGCAGCAGGGCCGCGTCCTGTGAGTCGGACGAGGACGACGAGCGGGCCGAGGAGGAGCGGGTCACCGGCCGCGCCGGCCGGTAGGTCCGGGCCGCCGTGGCCAGTTGCTCGCGCAGCACCGGGTCCGGCAGCGAGGCCAGCCCCTGCAGGGCGACGAGCAGCCCCGGGTCCACGTGGGCCCGGGCCTGCCCGTACGCCGCCACCGCGGCGTACGCGCCGGGTGTGATCCGCCGCCGCGCCCGGACCCCGCACATGATCGCGCCGGTCAGCCAGGCGGCGAGCACCGGCAGCACCAGCAGGAAGAAGGGCACGTTCCGGCCCGGGTCGATGACGTCCGGCAGCGTGAACATCAGGGCGAACAGCGTCGCCATGGCCCCGCCCATCAGGAGGAACGAGCTCCACGTCAGCGCCGAGCGGCGCGGCCGGGGCTCCACGAGCAGCCCGCGCGCCGCGAGCGCGTCGCCGATCTCCTGCACGGCCGGGTGCCGCATCACGGCGAACCGCAGCGGGCCCAGCGCCCCGCTCGGGGCGCCCGCCAGCTCCTGGAGCACGGCCCGCTCGACCGGGTCGTGCGCGGTCGGCCGCAGCACCTGCACGATGCCGGGGCCGCCGACCGCCACGCGTCCGTCGCCGTGGAGCGAGGCGATCGCGGTGTCGACGACCCGGGCCGGGCCGCCGTTCAGGAACGCGGCTTCGTAGCGGTCGTGGACGTGGCCGCCCGGACCGCGCCCCAGCCGGTTCAGCTTGACGAAGAGCACGGCCGCGGCCGGCACGCCGATCAGGTAGTAGAAGAGCACGAGGGTGGTCATCGCCGCCTCATCCCCTTCCGAGGGCCGTGCGGATCCGGTGCCCGAGCCGGGCCGCTGGGCCGGGGGGCCGGACGCCCGCCCGCTCCCGCCACCAGGCGGTGAGCCGCCCGCGCGCCACCGGGTCCTCGGGCCGCCCGGCGATCAGCAGTCCCTCGGCGAAGTCGAGGGCGTCGTGCCGGTAGCCGTCCGTCATGGGCCGGTTCCTGGCGTACGAGAGGAACGCGGGCCGGTAGCCCTCGCCCAGGATCTCCGGCAGCTCGGGCGCCACCTTCGCCACCACGTCGGCCCGCTTGGCGGCGAGCGCCCGCCTCTGCACGCCGAGCCGCCGCACGTCGAAGCCCTCCGGTGCGGGTGTCCCGGCGACCAGCGCGGAGAGCAGAGCCACCTCGGCGACGCCGACCCGCTGGCGGGCGGCGTCCGGAGAGGGGCGCGGGGTGGGTGCGGCCGAGGGTGTGACCAGGGTGGCCTGAACGGTCGGCGTGGCCGAGGCCGTGACCGAGGCCGATGCCGATGCCGGTGCCGACACGGGTGCCGGTGCCGACACGGGTGCGGGTGCCTGCGCGGGGACCCGCTCCGGCGTCCGTAGCGGCATCGCGCCGCCCGACACCCGGGCGCCCGCGCCGATGAGCAGCGGCCGCGGTCCGGCGGACGGCTCGTCGGTCGCGGCGGCGACCGTGGCGGCGCCCAGCGTCGTACGGATCGCGTCGAGCTCGGCCGCCAGCTCCTCCGGAGCCGGGAAGCGGTCGTCCCGCTCCAGGAGCACGCCCGGCGGCGAGACCCGGGAGGCCAGGTCCGCCAGGATGTCGAGGACCGGCCGCGGCACCGGGTGGGCGTGGGTGTCGTGCCAGACCCCGTCGCGCTCCAGGCCGCCCGCCACGTGCACGTACGCGAGGGCCTCGACGGGCAGCGCGGACAGCGCCTCCGCCGGGTCCTCGCCGCGGTTGACCCGGTTGGTGTGGAGGTTCGCCACGTCGATGAGGAGCCGCACCCCCGTGCGCTCCACCAGCTCCGCAAGGAACCGGCCCTCCGTCAGCTCCTCGCCCGGCCAGGAGACCAGGGCGGCGATGTTCTCCAGGGCCAGCGGCACCGGCAGCGCGTCCTGCGCGATGCGGACGTTCTCGCAGAGCACGTCGAGGGCGTCCCACGTGCGGGGCACCGGCAGCAGGTGTCCGGCCTCCAGCAGCGGCGTCGCGGTGAGCGGCCCGCCGGCCCGTACGAACGCGATGTGCTCCGTCACCAGCGGCGCGCCGAGCATCTCCGCCTTCGCCGCGAGCGCGGCGAGCCGTCCGGCGTCGGGCCGGTCGGCGCCGCCGAGCCCCAGCGAGACCCCGTGCGGCACGACGGTCACCCCGCGCGCCCGCAGCCGTGCCAGGGAGTCGGGCAGGTGGTCGGCGCAGATGTTCTCCGCGACGACCTCGACCCAGTCGACCCCCGGCAGCGCCTCGACCGCGTCCGCGATCTCCGGCCGCCAGCCGATGCCGACGCCGAGCTCTTTCATGTCCCCCATGTCCCCCTCCTTCGGTCCCTCACCTGATGGCCCGGAAGCAGTCGTTCGAATCCGGACAGGGAGACGTTCAGAGGTTGATTTGAGGTTCGCGACGGCGCGCGGCGGCCGTCCTGGGGACACTACGGTGGGGAAACCGAGACGAGGGGGGGGCTCATGGGAGATCGCCGGCGACGGCAGGAGGCGGTGGTGACACTCGCCCGGCGGGCCGTCGAGGTCGTGGCGCCGGAGGAGTTGCCGCTGCTGGAGGCGACCGTGGCGGCCCGGCCGCGCCGCGCGGGCGGCCGGAGCGAGGAGGAGCTGCTCGGATTCGGCTTCGACGGCACGGTGGCGGTGGCCTCCGTGGCGGCGGTCGGCGCCGCACAGGCCGTCGTGGCGTTGCTCGGCTCCGCCGCGGCGGACGTCGCCCGCGAGGAGACCTCGAACGCCATGCGGACGTGGCTCGACCGGTTGCTGCGGCGCCGCGGAGCCCGTTCGGGAGGCGCGGCGGGCGAGAGCGAGGGCGAGGGTGAGAGCGCGGGCGAGGGCGAGGGAGCGGATGACGGCGGGGAGACGGTTTCCGCCGCCCGCGGGGAGGCAGCGCGGCGGCCGGACGGCGCGGCGGGCGAGGCGTCGGGCGAGGCATCGGGCCGGGCCGCGGGGGAGAGCCCGGGCCGGGGCGCGGGCGAGGCCGCCGGGGACGGACCGGCCACCGCCCTGGCCCTGTCCCCGGAGCAGCTGACCCGACTCCGCCGCGTGGCCAGGGAGAAGGCCCGCGCCGCGGGCGTGGACGGCGACACGGCCGACCTCATCGCGGACGCGATCGTCGGCGGCCTCGTGCTGTGACGGCGAAGCCGCAAGGGCGGCGACCAGGAGTGGGGCGGCGACCGGGGCCGGCGTGGCGACCGGAGCCGGGGCGGCTATCCCAGCCCGGGGGCCGCCCCCGGCCGCGGCCGGCCGTCTCGCCCCTGCCGCTCCTGTCCTCGACGCTGCTGCTGCGCTTCCTCGTGACCTTCCTCGCCGTCACCGCGAGCGTGCGGCTGCTCGCCGACCACTGGTACAGGTCGACCCCGCCCGAGTTCCCGGCGCCGGGCACGGAGTGCTGGGAGGTCCTGCAGGACGTCTTCCGCGCCGCGGGCCGCCCCTCGTGGCCGACCGACCTCCTCGCGGCGCGCGAGCGGTATCCGGGCTGCTTCCAGGCCGACAACCCCCTCCCGCTGCCGCCGGGAACCTTCGCCGTGCTCCTGCTCCTGACGGTCTGCCTGGCCGGCTACCTGGCCGGTCCGTACGTACGGATCCGGTGGCGCCGGCTCGTCAGGGCCGAAGGGCTGCCGGAGATCGGCGCGGAGCTGACCGGGCTCGCCGGGCTCGCGGGCGTCCGCGTCCGGTTCCTGGTGGACGCCCGGAACCCGCGGGTGAGCGGGGTGGCCTTCGGGCACGCGGGCCGTCGCCACGTCCTCCTCGACCGCGGTCTGGTGCGGCTCTTCCACACCGACCGCCCGGCGTTCCGGGCCATCGTGCTGCACGAGTTGGCACACGTGCGCAACCGTGACGTCGACGTGGCCCATCTGACGGTGCTGCTGTGGCGGGCGTACGTCGCCCTGTTCCTCCTCCCGGCCGTGTTCTTCGCCTTCGATCAGCTGGGGACCGCGATCCCCACCCCGTACGCGAAGCTGAGCTTCTGGCTCCAACTGGCCGTGCTCGCCGTGGCGGTGCTGCTGGGCCACAACGGGATCGTGCGCGAGCGGGAGCTGTCCGCCGACGCGCGGGTCGCCCGGTGGGGAGCGGGAGACGACCTGGCACGGGTGCTCACCGGCAACGCCGCCCGAGCCCAGCCCCTCGGGACCCGTCCGAAGGACCGGCTGCGGCACCTCGCGGCCCTCCACCCCCACCCGGCCCGGCGGGCCCGTGCGCTCGCCGACCCGTCCGCGCTGCCGCACGGGAGGTGGTCAGGGCAGCTGGGCACCGGTCTCATCCTCGGCCTGACCGCCGTCCCGGTGGCCTTCCTGGTGTCCGACGCCCTGACGGCCGTGGGCCTGAGGGACAACCTGGCCTCCGGACCGGCCCTGGCGGTCCCGCTGCTGTCCCCCGCGACCGTGCCCCTCGGCGGCGCCCTCGCCCTCACGCTGTGGCACATGGCGGCCGCGGCCGATCGCCCGCTCGCCTGGCTGCGCTGCGCGGGGGCGGGCCTGGCCTGCGGCGGGGGAGTTGCGGCGGCCGAACTGCTCGTGTCCGAGGGCTCGCCCCAGGGCCCCGTGCTGTCCCCGCTGCCCGCCGGGGTGCGCCTCGCTTACGCGGGCGCGCTGTTCGCCGGCTTCGCCCTGCTGACCCTGTGGCTGATGGTGTCCGCCCGGCTCTGGCCGCCGCGGCTCGCCGCGGGCCCGTACGTGGGCGCGGCGGCGGGTGCGGCGCTGCTGACGGGCTGGCTTCCGCTGACCTACGGCCTGCGCTGGCAGCCGGACTTCGAGGCGGGCGGGCCGTCCGCGACGATGGCGAAGTACGTCGCCGGGGTGTGGCCGTCGGGCGGCTGGGCCGTGGCCTGTGCGGTCGTCCTGGTGGGCGTGCCGGCGGCGGGAGCGATGACGCGGGCGGTGTCGGTGGCGAGGGCGACGGCGAAGGACGTCATGGCCGGGCCGTCGGGCCCGGTGCCGGACGGGTCGGGTCCGGCGTCGGAGCGGTCGGACCCGGCGTCGGACGGGTCCGACCCGGCGTCGTCGAGGTCTGACCCGGCGTCGGAAGGCTCGTCCGAGGCACGACGCACTGCCAGTCGCGCACAGGAATGAGCCCCTGCCCCGGACCGGGCGCCGCCGACGTGCCGTACGGCATCGAACCGGGCACGTACGGCCGGCCGGGCGTGCCCACGGCGAGGCGTCGCGCGTCCTCGGCCACCGCGCCGACCGTCTCGGCCCAGCCCTCGTCCATGATGCCGAGCTGTCCGAGCGTGGAGCCCGGCAGGCACACGGTGAGCCGGTTCGGGGACGCCGGCAGCCAGACGTGCACCATCGTCACGGCCCACGACCACACGCTGACCGGAGGGTGCGCGGGCCGGGCGGCGGGTGCGGGGCAGGCGCCGTCGTCAGGACAGTAGACGTAGTAGCTCTCGGACGGGAGCAGCGGCCGCAGACCCGTGGGTACCGGCGCGCGCCGGTACCCGAAGCGGCCCATCCACCGGTCCTGGTTGCCGGGGCTCGCGGCCCGCGCGGCCTCGCGGCGCCGGTCGGCGCGCTCCTGAAGGTCGGAGCGCACGTTCCACACGACGGCGATCGCCAGGACGGCGAGCAGCCCGATCCACCACGCGTGTCTGCGCATGCACGACACGGTAGGCGGGGCGGTCGACTCCCGTAAGGGGAGGGGGAATCGGGGCGGACGAGGAGGCCCGAGCGGCTCCGTCGTCCGCGGCCGCCGCAGCGGTAGAGGTGGCTTCCGCGGCCGCGGACGTGGTCACCCCAGCCGCAGCTGCGAGGTCGCAGCGGCGGACGCCGCCGCATCCGCAGGCGTCGCCGCCGCGGCCGCGGACGTGGTCACCCCAGCCGCAGCTGCGAGCCGATCCGCTCGCTCCCCTCGGCCACGACCGTGCACGAGCCCGGCGCGATCTCGGTGAAGCCCGCGTCCCGTACGACCGGAAGCCCGCTCGTCGTGAGCCGTGCCCAGCGCTCCGGCTCCGCCGTGCGGACCGCGAGCGGGAAGCCGGCCGCCTGCCAGGTCTTGCGGTCGCCGTCCGACAGCTCCCACCACAGCAGCTGGGCGCCGTGCCCGGCCTGCGCCATCGTCTTGCCCGCGGACATGTCGAGCTCCGGGTTGAGCCACAGCACGACCGTGCCCTGCGGAACCGGTCCGGGCTCGACCGGGTCGTCCAGGTCGGTGCCCGACACCTGGAGCTTGACGAGGTCCTTGGGCCAGCCGTCCAGCGGGACGGGCGGGAAGACGCGCACCTCCGTGTCCTGGGAGCTCGTCACCGTGATGCCGGGGAGCGCCGAGGCCTTGCGCCACTCCGCGCCGCGCGCCCGGCGCACCACCTTGCGGATGCGGGCGTCCTGCCAGTCCGTCATGGCCCGGGCCCACTCGCCCTCGCCGAGGGACCGCTCGTCGGCCAGGATCTCCAGGACCGCGCGGGCGGCGGTCTCCAGGGCGTCGGTACGGGCCGGGGGCGCGGCCCGCTCGATGCGGACCACGAGCGGAAGGACGTACTGCGGCTTCTCGTCACGGGGGTTGCCGGGGGCGCTGGTGACGTCGGTGCCGGCCGGTGTGTCGGTGTCGTTGCTGCTCACCCGGCAAGTCTGCCACCGCCCGTCGGGCGCCCTCGCGCCCGTTTCTTGTAGGAACCACCGGTTCCGGGCCAGGATGCCTGCCATGAAGAGCGATCTTTTCAACAAGGAACACCTCGCCGAGGCGGCGCCGGTACCGGGGATGACCCTCCAGAACGCCAAGTCGGTCAAGTACACCGTGAACGGGGAGATGCACGCCCGACAGGGCTCGATGATCGCCTTCCGGGGGAACCTGCAGTTCGAGCACAAGAGCCAGGGCCTCGGCGGCCTGCTCAAGCGTGCGGTGACCGGCGAGGGCCTGGCCCTGATGGCCGTCCGCGGGCAGGGCGAGGCGTGGTTCGCGCACGAGGCGCAGAACTGCTTCATCGTGGAGATCGAGCAGGGCGACGCGCTGACCGTGAACGGCCGGAACGTGCTCTGCTTCGACCCGACCCTGCACTACGAGATCAAGACGGTGAAGGGCGCCGGCATGACCGGCGGCGGCCTGTTCAACAGCGTCTTCACCGGGTACGGCAAGCTCGCCCTGATGTGCGAGGGCAGCCCGATCGTCATACCGGTCAGCCCGCAGGCCCCGGTGTGCGTCGACACCGACGCCGTCGTCGGCTGGAGCGCCCAGCTCCAGACCTCGCTGCACCGCTCCCAGTCCTTCGGCTCGATGATGCGGGGCGGTTCGGGCGAGGCGGTCCAGCTGCGCCTGGACGGCCAGGGCTTCGTCATCGTCCGCCCGAGCGAGGCGGTCCCGCAGAAGGTCTCCAACTGACCCGGGTCCCGCACCGGAACACGTCGTGATCCTCGAAGGCGTCGGCCGGCGCTACGGCCCGCGCGGGCCGTGGGTGCTGCGCGAGGTGGGGTTCACCCTGCCCGCGGGCACCCTGGCCCGCTGCACCGGCGGCAACGGCACCGGCAAGTCGACCCTGCTGCGCCTCGTCGCGGGCGTCGACGCGCCCAGCGCGGGCCGTATCACCGGCCGCCCCGCCCGTACCGCGTACGTCCCCGAGCGCTTCCCCGCCGCGCTGCCGCTCACCGCGGCCGGCTACCTCGTCCACCTCGGCCGGATCCAGGGGCTCGGCGGGCGGGAGGCCCGGGCGCGGGCGGTGGAGTGGCTGGAGCGCTTCGGTGCCGCCGCGTACCGCGACACCCCGCTCGCCGAACTGTCCAAGGGCACCAGCCAGAAGGTGGCCGTCGCCCAGGCGCTGCTCGCCGAGCCGGGGCTGCTCGTCCTCGACGAGGCCTGGACCGGGCTCGACGCCGCAGCTCGCGCCGAACTCGACCGCGCGGTGCGCGAGCGGGTCGCGGCGGGCGGCCGGGTGGTCTTCGTCGACCACGACCCGCGACGGCTCGCGGGCGAGGCGCACGCGGAGTACGCCGTCGCGGCGGGCCGCGTGCGGCGGGCCGAACCGGCGGCGTTGGAGGCGGTGGGAGCGGTGGCGCGACCTCCCGGCCCCAGGGTCCGCATCACCGCGTCCGGCGGCAGCGAGCCGCCTCCGGGGACAGCTGACCTCGCGGTCCGCGTGGTGGAGGGCCGGGTGACCGTGACCGTCGACGCCGCCCGCTCCGACGCGGTGCTGCGGTCGCTGCTCGACGCGGGCTGGCACGTCGAGGACCTGCGGGCCGAGAGCGCCGGCCGTGCCGACGGCACGGCCCGCGTCACGGAAGGCGTCCGGCGATGACCGCGTTGCTCCGCTACCAGGCCGCGCTGCTGATGCGCTCCCAGCGCTGGCTCGCGCCCTTCCTCCTCTACGCCGTCTTCGTCGGCATCGGCGTCCAGGCGGGCGAGCCGGTGCTCGGTGCCCTCGGTTACGCGGTGGCGGGCCTGGTCCCGGTGACCGCCTGGGCGGTCCACATCTGCCTGAACCCGGAGCCGCCGGCGGCCCGTACGGTGACCGCGGCGGCGGCCGGCCGGGCGCGGGCCCATCTGGCGGCGGTCCTGACCGCGACCGGTGCGGTCCTGCTCGTCGGTGCCGCCGCCGTCCTCGTGGTCACGGGGATGGATGACCACCGTATGGTCGCGCCGCTCCCGGCCGCCGCGGCGGGCGTCCTGGGTGCGGTCGTGTGCGTCCTGACGGGCACGGCGATCGGCGCCCTGACCACCCGTCCCCTGATCCGGGCCCGCGGCTGGTCCCTGACGGCCCTGCTCCTCGCCTCGCTGCTCAGCCTGGTGACGACGGGCTCCCCGGCCGCCTCGGCGGTCTCGTCCCTGGTCACCGCCCCGGGCTCGGCGGCGGTCCCGTACCCCTGGCCGGCCCTGGCGGGCGCCGTGGCCCTCACGTCGGCGGCCGTGGCCCTGGGGTGCAGGGCCACGGCCTGGCGCGGATGAGTCCGTCCTACTGGTAGGCGGGTACGGCCCAGGTGGCGCGGTAGTGCCGGTCGGCCGAGGACGCGCTGCCCAGGGACTCGGCGTTCTCCGTGGCGGTGGTGATGAACCGGATGTACGGAGACGTGTAGTTGTTGATGTCGGGCTGCTCGCTGCAGCTCTGGGCGCAGATGGAGGCCGCGGTTCCGGTGCGCGGGTCGTTTCCGATGCTCTTGATCATGGGGCGGCTGTTGATCGTCGGCTCGTTGGTGAAGTCGTTGCACCACTGGGAGACCGCCGTGCCGGTGACGTACTTTCCGAGCGGCCAGCGGGCCTTGTCCGTGTAGCACGGGGCGGCGGCGCTCTTCGAGAACTGGATGATGCCGCCGTTCGTCCCCACCCAGAGGCGGTCGGGGTTCCCGTACACCGGCGTGAGGTCGTGACCCCAGGCCTCCGCGTCCCGGTACGTCCCGTCCGCGTTCTTCACCCACTGCTTGGGCAGCGGGAAGGCCGTGGCGTTGGCCGTGTCCAGCCTGCCGGCGACGTACGGGTACCTCACCAGCTCCTTGCCGCCGATGGCCCACACGGCCTTGGCCGCCGCGTCGTAGACGACCTCGTGGGCCTCGCCGAGCGAGACCTGCTGGGCGGGCGTGGCGTTCCAGGAGCCGGGCGTGCCCTGGGCCTTGGAGTAGAGCGCCAGGCCGCCGTTGACGGTGGTGGATCCGTTGAGCTTGCGCGAGGCGAAGGCGACGAGGACGTTTCCGTCGTCCAGCAGCTCGACGCCGTGGAGGTCGCCCGCGCCCACGTTGATCGCCCAGTGGTAGCCGGCGAGGGACGGGTAGGGGATCACGCCGACGAAGCCGCTGGTCCCGTCGCCCGTGACCAGGACGTCGCCCTCGCCGTGGACGCCGCCGGGGCGCAGTTTGTGGGAGGTGCCGCCGGCCCAGGTGTCGCCCTTCAGGGTCGTGTCGAGGACCGAGTGGTACGCGTCGGGGATCCACCGCTGGTACGGCCCGGACCCCGGCCAGACGGACGGCTTGGTGGAGTCGAAGAACTCCAGGGCGGCGTGGGCGGTGGGGTAGTTGTTCGGGTACGTGGGGCCGTAGGAGTTGCCGGTGACGATCGGCGTGTGGCCCTCGTTGAACTCGACCTCGAGCGTCGGCGCGTTGTACGCGGCGTGGCACGCGTAGTCCGTCGACACCGGGTTCATCGAGCAGAAGTCCTTGTAGCCGGACGAGCCCGTCTCCTGCGCGCTGAAGCGGACGCCGTGGTTGGGGAGGGTGCCGTCGGCCCAGCCCGTGACCCAGTCGGTGACGTCGATGCGGTAGATGCCGTTGGACGCGGCCGGGTTGGTCTTGTTCGGCACGTCCGGGCAGGCCGGGTGGCCGAGGCCGAACTCGTAGGTCCTGCCCGCGACGACGGCCGGCTGGTTGGCCCAGGTGATCGTGGACTGGTCCCACGCCTGGCTGACCGGCTCGACGCTCATCCCGGCCTTGGCGGCGCAGTCGGAGACGAAGGAGTTGTAGACGCGCAGCGAGGCGCTCTTGATCGGTGCGCCGCGGAGCTTGGCCACGTCGAAGCGCATGAAGCTGCGGTACTTCGTGGCGCCGTTGTCGGGCGTGCCGACGTGCAGGAGGTGTTCCTGCGAGTGGTCGGCCGTGTCCGTGCTCTTGATGTACGTGTCCGACAGCCGCTTGATGATGTTGCGCGGACCGGTCTGCGCCATGGGCGAGACCCCCGGGGTGGTCTCGGCGGCGGTGACCGCGGCCGGCGGGGGAGCGGTCTCGCCGGGGACCGCGGCCTGGGAGGAGGGGACGAGCAGTGACGCGAGGAGCGCCACCCCGCCCCCGGTCGCCAGAAGGCCCCTCGTGAAGAGGGGCCGGGTGGAGCGACGCACGTGAAGGTCCGCCTTTCGAACTCTCGGTTCTTCGGAAGTCGACAAGGCCACACCCTCACACCGGGCGGCGGGCGTTGTACAGCGGGTTTCGATCACACGTGCGACGCGTGTCAGGACATCAGCTCCGAGACCTTCACGAAGCGGTAGCCCTTCGCCCGGAGCTCCGGGACGATGCGGCGGATCGCCTGTTCGGTCACCGGAGCGGCGCTGCGGGTGCAGTGCATGACGACCAGGGAGCCGGGCCTGACGCCGTCGACGACCTGGTCGGCGACCGCGTCCGCGTCCTTCGCGAAGGCGTCGCCGCTGACGACGTCCCACTGGACGGCCGTGACGCCGGCCGGGGCGAGGGCGCGGCGGGCGTCGTCGTCGTAGCAGCCGCCGGGGAACCGGAAGTACGGCACGACGTTGGTGGCGCCGGCGTCGCGGAAGGCGTCGAAGGCCCGCTGGACGTCGGCAGCCATGTCGGGCCGGGCGACGGTCGGCAGCCCGTAGCAGGGCTCGGCGAAGGCGTAGTGGCTGTAGGAGTGGTTGGCGATCTCGAAGCGCGGGTCGTTGCCGATGGACCGCGCCTGGTCCGGGTACTCCTCCGCCCACCGTCCCGTCATGAAGACGGTCGCGTCCACCTTCAGCCGGCGCAGCGTCGCGATGAGCTGCGGGTTGTCGAAGCGCTCGCCGCGGGCCGCGCGCGGGCCCTGGTCGGCGGTCATGTCGGCGTCGAAGGTGAGCGCGACGACCTTCTCTGCGCTCTTCGCCCGGTGGCTGTAGACGGCCGTGAGCCCGCCGGCGGCCGGGGCGAGCGTCGGCGGGGCCTTGCGGGCGGGCCGGGCGGGCGCGGCCTGGTGGCCGGGGGCGGGCGGGGCGGCCTTCGCGCCGGACGCGGCCGGGGAGGGCTTCGTCGACGAGGCGGGCGAGGCGGGCGCCGGCGGGGGCTCGGCCGCGCCCCCTCCGCAGCCGACGAGTACGGCGCCCAGCAGGGCGAGCGCCGACAGCTTTCGTGCAGGAATGGTCACCCACGGAAAATATCCGATCAGATAGGCCTATCGTTCGCGGCTCGACTGCAGCAGCGCCCGAGTCCACGCGGTGAGCTGGCGCACCATGGCCTGGGCGTGCGCGGCGCGGTCCCCGACGAGTTCCGCCTGGAGCAGCTGCGGGCGAGCTGGCCCGCTCGCGGCGCGACACGGAACGCGCCCACCGCAACGTCCTGCGCCGACGTCGGGTTCGGCATCAAGCGCCTCGACGATGACGGGACCGATGCCCTCTTCGGCCTGGTGGCGCGCCTCGACGACACCGCCGTCATGACGCGCTTCGCCGCCCAGCTGGCCGCCGCCCGCCAGCCGGCGCTGCTCGACCGACTGTTCGTGGCACTGGAGGGCCATGGCGTGCTGGACAGCCTCGACGTTCATGCCGAGCGCGGGTACGAGAAGCTGGCGGTCGCCCTCGAGACATGGCGCCGCTCACGAGGCGAGTAGCCTCGCCCTGCACTCCGCCACGTCGAAGTTGCCCTTCGGGTACTCCGGAGCCAGCTCCTCCAGGTGTTCCAGCAGCAGCCGGCTGATCGCCCAGTTGCGGTACCACTTCCGGTCCGCCGGGACGAGGTACCACGGCGTCCGGTCCGTCGCGCACCGTTCCAGGGCGATCTCGTACGCCTGCTGGTACGCGGGCCACAGGGCCCGCTCCTCGATGTCGCCGGAGTTGAACTTCCAGTGCTTCTCCGGGTTGTCGAGGCGTTCGAGGAGCCGCGCGCGCTGCTCCTCGTAGGAGATGTGGAGGAAGACCTTCACCAGGGTGACGCCGCGGTCCGCGAGGGACTTCTCGAAGCCGGCGATCTCGCCGTAGCGGGTCTCGATCTCAGTGCGCGGGGCCAGCTCGCGGACCCGGGCGATCAGGACGTCCTCGTAGTGGGAGCGGTCGAAGATGCCGATCTCGCCCGCCTCGGGGAGCGCCCGGGCGACGCGCCACAGGAACGGGTGGCCCGACTCCTCCTCCGTGGGCGCCTTGAAGGCGCGGATGCGGCAGCCGGACGGGTTGAAGTGGCCGATGACGTGCTTGACCGTGCCGCCCTTGCCGCTGGTGTCCATGCCCTGGAGGACGAGGAGCAGCCGGCGCCGGTCGCCCGCCGTGCTCGCCGCGTACAGCCGCTCCTGGAGGTCCGCCAGGCGCGGGGCGAGTGCGGCGGTGGCGGCGAGGCCGGTCCTCTTGTCGGGCGGGCCGCCGGGCGTGCCGCCGGCCTCGTACGCGGAGAGGTCGACCGGCTCTCCGACGGGGAGCCGCAGCAGCTCGCGCAGCGACTGCTCTCCTCGGCCGGCCATCTTCTTCGGCATCCGCCCCGCCACCCTTCCGTCCGTCGGACCGTGTCGCTCGCTCTACGATCGTGCGCGTCCAGCGCCGGTGCCACCACCGCGGACGCCCGGTCGAGCAGCTCGAGCGGTTCCTCCGCCGCGTCGCTGTCGCTCCGGCGCTGCAGCGCCGTGTGGAAGGCGACCGGTGCCGTCCCCGCCGCGCGCCGCGGATACAGGCCGGCCGCGGGATCGAGGCCGCGCCGGCGGGCCGGCTCCGCCGCCAGGGCCTCGCGCCACTCGGCCTGCCCTCCAGGAGGCGGGCGAGCAGGGCGGGCGTACGGAGAATCAGCTCGACCACCCGCGGCGCGCGGGCCGCGGGGCCGGCGTGCTGCTCGGTGCGCCACCGCCGGCCGCCTCCGGCTGTCTCTCCTCACGTCCGGTCACCTGCTCAGCGCCACGGGCCCCGCACCGCGAACGTCGTGCCCGGCGTGTAGCAGTTCACGTACATCGTCGTGCCGTCCGGCGAGAAGGTGACGCCCGCGAACTCGCCCCATTCCGGCGCCTCGGGAGTACCGATGTTCTGTGCTCCGCGAGCGACCGGGTACACCTCGCCCTTCCGGCTCACGCCGAAGACGTGCTGCGCGCCGTCGCCGTCCTCGCTGACCATCAGGCCGCCGGTCGGCGTCAGGCAGATGTTGTCCGGGGACTCGCCGGGGAGCTGGAGGTCGGTGCCGGGGCCGAAGACGACGACGAGCGTGAGGCGGCGCCGGTCCGGCTCGTACTTCCACACCTGGCCGAAGTGCGTGGCGCCCGAACCGTCCTTCACGCGGGCGAAGGACGACACGAAGTACACCGAACAGCCGCCCCAGTAACAGCCCTCCAGCTTCTGCGCGTGCGTGATGCCCTTCGGGCCGAAGTCCTGGAGCCTGATCGGGGTCACGGCCGCCGACGGGTCCGGCACGGGCACCCACTCGACGCCCTCGAAGCGCGTGCCCGTCTCCTGCACCACCGACAGGTCGGGCACGCCCGGCACCCGCATCGCCTCCAGGGCGCCGCCCGCGCGCAGCGAACCGGTGCCGCCGAGCGGCTTCTCGGGCAGGAAGCGGTAGAAGAGGCCGAAGGGATGCTGGAAGGCGTCCTCGGTCTCGTACACGATCCCGCTGTACGGGTCGACCGCGACGGCCTCGTGCTGGAAGCGGCCCATCGCGGTGAGCGGCACGGCGCCGGTGCGGCGCGGGTCGGCGCCGTCGACCTCGAAGACGAAGCCGTGGTCCTTGGTGTAGCCGTTGGTGCCGGCCTTGTCCTCGGTCTCCTCGCAGGTCAGCCAGGTGCGCCACGGGGTGGGCCCGCCCGCGCAGTTGACGGCCGTGCCCGCGACGGCGACGCGCTCGTCGAGGACGTCGCCGCGGCGGTCGAGCGTGAGGGCGGTGCAGCCGCCCTTGGCCGCCGGGTCGTAGGTCAGTCCGTCGACGACGGGGACGCCGATCTTCCCGGTGACGCGGTTCTCGTGGTTCCGCACGAGGTGCACCTGGCCACGGCGGCCGGCGAAGGCGCCCATGCCGTCGTGGTTGCCGGGGACGAGGCCCTCTCCGGAGCGGAGCGGCTCGCCCTGCCGGGACAGGACCTTGTAGGTGAAGCCGGCCGGGAGGTCGAGCATCCCGTGCGGGTCGGGGACCAGCGGACCGTACCCGGCGTGGCGGCCGAGCGCGGCCGACGCGGCGGCGCTTCCCGTGAAGAGCTCGGAAATCGCGCCGGTGAAGGCGATGCCGGCGGTGGCGGCGAGGATCTGACGTCGTGTTGCGGACATGAGGCAACCCACTTCCTGCTGGCGGACAGGACTGTGCATGTGTCAGGACCGGACGTTCCAGGACTGCATGTGTGGTGTGACGTGTGACCCGCATGTGTGTACCACGCACAGTGGTGACACGTGAACCATGCGGGTCCACGTCGCCTCATGAGGCGGAGCGGCTCAGGAAGCCAGCTCGGCCGTCAGCGTGATCGTCGTGCCCGTCAGCGCCTGGCTCACCGGGCAGTTCTTCTTGGCGTCCTCGGCGAGCGCCTGGAACTGCTCCGCGTCCACGCCGGGCACCTCGCCGCGCACGGTGAGGTGGCTGCCCGTGATGCCCTTGCCCGGCACGAAGGTGACCTCCGCCTTGGTCTCCAGGCGGGTCGGCGGGGTGTCGTTCTTGGCGAGGATGTTCGAGAACGCCATGTTGTAGCAGGAGGAGTGCGCGGCGGCGATCAGCTCCTCGGGGCTGGTCACGCCGTTCGGCTCCTCGGTGCGGGCCGGCCAGGAGACCGGGTACGAGCCGATGCCGGAGGAGTCGAGCGACACGACGCCCGAGCCCTTGAGCAGATCGCCCTGCCAGACGTTGTGGGCGGTACGCGTTGCGGCCATGGTGCATCCCTTTCGATCGGGTATGGCCCCCAAGCTACTGCGCCACGAGTCCCTTCGCGTCCCGCGCCAGGGCGGTGAGCCGGGAGATCGCCCGGAAGTACTTCTTCTTGTACCCGCCGTTCAGCATCTCGTCGCTGAACAGCCTGTCGAAGGGCAGCCCGGAGGCGAGCACGGGTATCTCGCGGTCGTAGAGCCGGTCGGCGAGCACGACGAGCCGCAGCGCCGTCGACTGGTCGGGCACCGGCTGGACGTCGGTCAGGCAGACCGCGGTCAGCTCGTCGGTCAGCGCGCCGTACCGGCTCGGGTGCACCCTGGCCAGGTGTTCGAGCAGGTGCGGGAAGTCGTCGAGGGAGGCACCGGGCGTCGCGTACGCCGTCTTGGCGACGGTCTCGTCGTCGTACGGGGCGGGGGCCTCCGGGAGGCCGCGGTGGCGGTAGTCCTCGCCGTCGATGCGCAGCGGCCGGAAGTGGGCCGACAGGCCCTGGATCTCGCGCAGGAAGTCGGCGGCGGCGAACCGGCCCTCGCCGAGCTTGCCGGGCAGCGTGTTGGAGGTCGCGGCGAGCGCGACGCCGTTCTCGACCAGGCGGCTGAGCAGCGAGGACACCAGGACGGTGTCGCCCGGGTCGTCCAGCTCGAACTCGTCGATGCAGAGGAGCCGGTGCCCGCTCAGGGTCTGCACGGTCTGCTGGAAGCCGAGGGCGCCCACCAGGTTCGTCAGCTCCACGAAGGTGCCGAAGGCCTTGAGCGCGGGCTCGGCCGGAGTGGCGTGCCAGAGGGAGGCGAGGAGGTGGGTCTTGCCGACGCCGTAGCCGCCGTCGAGGTAGACGCCGCGCGGGCCCGCCGGCACGGTCTTCTTCGGGGCCTTGGAGAACCAGCGGCGCTTGCCCGCGCCGGTGGCGTGGGCGCCGCCCAGGGTCTCGGCGAAGCCGCCGAGCACCTTGACGGCGTCGATCTGGCTGGGCTGGTTCGGGTCCGGTATGTACGTGTCGAAGCGCACGGAGTCGAACCGCGGGGGCGGCACCATCTCCGCCACCAGGCGGTCGGCGGGGACGTGGGGCTCTCGGGAGCAGAGCGAGAGCGGGGCGGCTTCGGTGTAAGCCGCTTCGGTCATGGCACGGGTCGACACAGTTATCCACTCTAAGCGCCGTGTCAGACTGCCGGGATGCGACGCCTGTTCCCTGTGACGGACATGACAGCTGCCGGCCGTGCCCACGGCATGACGGAGACGGATGCGGACACGAACACGGACGGGACCACCGGCACGGCCCCGGACGCCCCGGACCGGGAGTGGTCCCTCGACGAGCTCGCCGACGCCTACGCCTACCCGTCGGAGGCCGAGTCCGGGCCCTGGCTGCGGGCCAACATGGTGTCCTCGCTCGACGGGGCGGGCCAGCACGACGGCCGCTCGCAGCCGCTGTCCTCCGAAGCCGACATGCGGATCTTCGGGACGCTGCGGGCGCTGGCGGACGTGGTCGTCGTCGGCGCCGAGACGGTGCGGCTCGAGGGCTACCGCCCGGCCCGGGCGCGGGAGGTCTTCGCGGCCCGCCGGGCGGCGGCGGGGCAGGGCCCGGCTCCGGTGATCGCGGTCGTGACCGCCTCGCTGGACCTGGATTTCTCGCTTCCGCTCTTCACCGAACCGCTCGTCCCGACCCTGGTCCTCACCGGCGCCGCGTCCTCCCCGGAACGCCGGGCCGAGGCCGAGCGGGCGGGCGCGGAGGTGGTGATCGCGGGTGACGGCCCGGGCGTGGACCCGGACCGCGCGGTGGCGGCGCTCGCGGAGCGGGGGCTGCGGCGCCTGCTGACCGAGGGCGGGCCCCGGCTGCTCGGCCAGTTCGTGGCCGCGGGGGTGCTCGACGAGTTGTGTCTGACGGTCTCCCCGACCATGACGGCGGGCACCGCGCAGCGGATCGCCGGAGGCCCCTCGGTGGGGGTTCCGAAGCGCTTCGCCGTGGCATCCGTGCTGGAGCAGGACGGCTTCCTCTTCACCCGCTACCGTCGGATCTGACAATCGGCGGAATTTGTCGTTCCGCTTAGCGTCCGCTGGGCACACTTACTCTCGCAGTCCCCGTGGGGCCACGGGGAAGGATGGTTTCCGCAGAAGGGCTCCTGAGGTGTTCACAAGCGTTCTGATGATCGAGAAGCCCCTCACGTCCGTCGACGTGGATTTCGTCACCACCCTGCACGGTGACGAGCGGGTCGCGTTCATCGTGTTGATGCAGCCGCGCGGTGACCAGGCCGATGTACTGCTGCGTGCCATCGACGACGTCGCCATGGGCGAGCTGAAGGAAGCGGCGCACGAGGGCGACGAACCCGAGGGCAAGGAGGCGAGGCCGCTCGCCGAGCAGGCCCTGGAGGTCTCCCTGCAGGCGCTGAGAAACGCCGGCTGCGAGGCCGTCGGACAGGTGGTCGAGGACCATCCGCTGAACAAGATGAAGACCGTGGTCGAGGAGTCGGAGGCCGACGAGGTGATCGTGCTGACCGCGCCGCACTACGTGGAGGAGTTCTTCCACCGCGACTGGGCGTCCCGGGCCCGCCACAAGGTCGGCGTGCCCGTCCTGAAGCTCTTCGCTCACAGCGAGTGACGTGACGGGCCACGCGCGGTGGGTCCGCCCGCCACGGGTCGACCCGCGGTGGGTCCGCCCACGACGGGCCACGCGCGGTGGGTCCGCCCGCGGTGGTCCACTCACGACGGGCAGCCCGCAGCGGGTCCACCCACGACGGGTCCACCCACGACGGGTCCGCCCGCAGGGGGTCCACCCACGACGGGTCCGCCCGCAGTCGGTCCGCCCGCCACGGGTCCGCCCGCGGTGGGTCCGCCCGCGGCGGGCCACCCGTGGCGGGTGACCCGCGCCGGACACGGCGAGTGACGGGCGGCGGCGAGGCCGGGCCGGGCGCCGTGCCCGGTCCGGCCGGCCCGAACCACTAGGCTGGAGCCTCACCACCGTCACGTACCAGGGGAGAGAACCGCATGGCACCCGCCATCCCTGCCGCCATGGAACGGCCGCACTTCATCGGCATCGGCGGTGCCGGAATGTCGGGCATCGCGAAGATCCTCGCCCAGCGCGGCGCCAAGGTCGCCGGCAGCGACGCCAAGGAGTCGGCGACCGCCGAGTCCCTGCGCGCCCTGGGCGTCACCGTGCACATCGGCCACGCCGCCGAGCACCTCGCCGACGACGCCTCCGCCGTCGTCGTCTCCAGCGCCATCCGCGCCGACAACCCCGAGCTGGCCCGCGCGGCCGAGCTGGGCGTCCCGGTCGTGCACCGCTCCGACGCGCTCGCCTCGCTCATGGACGGCCTGAGCGCCGTCGCGGTCGCCGGCACGCACGGCAAGACCACGACGACCTCGATGCTGGCCGTCGCGCTCACCGAGCTCGGCCTCGACCCCTCGTACGCCATCGGCGGCGACCTCGCGGGCCCCGGCACCAACGCCCGGCACGGCGAGGGCGCGATCTTCGTCGCCGAGGCCGACGAGAGCGACCGCAGCTTCCAGAAGTACGACCCGGCCGTGGCGATCGTCCTCAACGTCGAGCTGGACCACCACGCCAACTATGCCTCCATGGACGAGATCTACGAGTCCTTCGAGGCCTTCGCCGCCAAGATCCGCCCCGGCGGCACCCTCGTCGTCGGCGAGCACGCGGGCGCCCGCGAGCTGGCCGGGCGGGTCTCGGGCAACAAGGACCTGCACGTGCTGACCGTCGGCGAGGACGAGACCGCCGACGTGTGGATCCGCCGGATCACGCCGAAGGGCATGACCAGCGAGGTCGCCGTGGTGATGGACGGCGCCGAGCACGTCTTCACCGTCTCCGTGCCCGGCCGCCACTACGCCCACAACGCCGCCGCCGCGCTCGCCGCCGGCTCCCGCGCGGGCGTCGACCCGGCCGAGCTGGCCCAGGCCCTCACCGCGTACACCGGCGTCGGCCGCCGCCTCCAGCTCAAGGGCGAGGCCGCGGGCGTCCAGGTCATCGACTCGTACGCGCACCACCCGACCGAGATGACGGCCGACCTGGAGGCCATGCGCGGCGCCGCCGGGGCCTCCCGCCTCCTGGTCGTCTTCCAGCCGCACCTGTTCTCCCGCACCCAGGAGCTGGGCCGCGAGATGGGCGAGGCGCTGACGCTCGCCGACGGTTCCGTGGTCCTGGACATCTACCCGGCCCGCGAGGACCCGGTCCCGGGCGTCACCAGCGAGCTGATCATCGACGCCGCCCGCGCGGCCGGCGCCGACGTCACCGCCGTCCACGACAAGTCCGAGGTGCCGGACGTGATCGCGGGAATGGCGAAGCCCGGCGATCTGGTTCTCACCATGGGTGCGGGCGACGTCACGGACCTGGGTCCGGAGATCCTGGCCCGCCTGTCGAGCTGAGGAGCGAGCGATGGCGTACGAGGTCGAGAAGACCGACGAGGAATGGCAGGCGGAGCTGAAGCCTTCGGAGTACCAGGTGCTCCGGCTGGCCGGCACCGAGCCCGCCTTCCGCGGTGAGTACACGGACACCACGACCAAGGGTGTCTACTCGTGCCGGGCGTGCGGCGCCGAGCTCTTCACGTCGCGCGAGAAGTTCGAGTCGCACTGCGGCTGGCCGTCCTTCTACGACCCGAAGGACAGCTCCGCCGTCGAGCTGGTCGCCGACACCTCCCACGGCATGATCCGCACCGAGGTCCGCTGCGCACGCTGCGGTTCCCACCTCGGACATGTCTTCGAGGGCGAGGGCTACCCGACCCCGACCGACCAGCGGTACTGCATCAACTCGATCTCGCTGCGGCTGGAGCCGGACGAGAGCTGAGCACGACCCCGCACGACCCGAGCCGACCGGCGCCCGAAGCGCCGGTCGGCTCAGTCGTTTCCGGCCACCGCCTCGGCGCCGCACACCGGACAAAGCCCCCGGTACGTGACCTCCACCGCCGTCACCGTGAAGCCGAAGCGTTCCGCCTCCGGCAGGCCCGCCAGCGGGTCGCCCTCCGGGTGGACGTCACGGACCGTGCCGCAACCCGCGCAGACCAGGTGCTGGTGGGCCCGGTGGGCGTTCGGGTCGTAGCGCTTGGCCCGGCCCACGCTGGACACCTCGATCACCTCGCCGAGCGAGACCAGCTCGCCCAGCGTGTTGTAGACCGTCGCCCGCGAGATCTCGGGCAGCCTCGCGGTGGCCCGGGCCAGCACCTCGTCCGCCGTGAGGTGGATGTGCTCGCCGTCGAGCACCTCGGCGACCACCCGCCGCTGTGCGGTCATCCGCCAGCCGCGTCGGCGCAGCCGTTCCAGCAGATCGCTCATGGTCACCAGCCTTGCTGTGCGGGTAGTCCTGCGAGTACCCCGCGCGAGTAATCCGTACGAGTCCGGCTGTCGTATTGACTTGGACTGAGTCCACTATAGGATCGACTCCAGTAGTAGCCAAGAGGGTGGGCCCGGAAGGAAAGACCGATGTCTGAGCAGAAGCACGATCCCCTGGTCACCGAGGACGAGGCGGCGAAGGGCGGCTGCCCGGTCGCGCACGGCCGGGCCGCGCACCCGACGCAGGGCGGCGGCAACCGCCAGTGGTGGCCGGAGCGGCTCAACCTGAAGATCCTCGCCAAGAACCCCGCCGTGGCCAACCCGCTCGGCGAGGAGTTCGACTACGCCGCGGCCTTCGAGGCCCTCGACCTGGCCGCCGTGAAGCGGGACATCGCCGAGGTGCTCACCACCTCGCAGGAATGGTGGCCCGCCGACTTCGGCCACTACGGCCCGCTCATGGTCCGCATGGCCTGGCACAGCGCCGGCACCTACCGCATCAGCGACGGCCGCGGCGGCGCCGGCGCCGGTCAGCAGCGCTTCGCCCCGCTGAACAGCTGGCCGGACAACGGCAACCTCGACAAGGCCCGCCGTCTGCTGTGGCCGGTCAAGAAGAAGTACGGCCAGAGCATCTCCTGGGCCGACCTCATGATCCTCACCGGCAACGTCGCCCTGGAGACCATGGGCTTCGAGACCTTCGGCTTCGCCGGCGGCCGTGCCGACGTGTGGGAGCCGGACGAGGACGTCTACTGGGGCCCCGAGACCACCTGGCTCGGCGACGAGCGCTACACCGGCGACCGCGAGCTCGAGAACCCGCTCGGCGCCGTGCAGATGGGCCTCATCTACGTCAACCCGGAGGGCCCCAACGGCAACCCGGACCCGATCGCCGCGGCCCGCGACATCCGCGAGACCTTCCGCCGCATGGCGATGAACGACGAGGAGACCGTCGCGCTCATCGCCGGTGGCCACACCTTCGGCAAGGCCCACGGCGCCGGCCCGGCGGACAACGTCGGCGCCGACCCCGAGGCCGCCCCGCTGGAGCAGCAGGGCCTCGGCTGGAAGAACGCGTACGGCACCGGCAAGGGCGGCGACACGATCACCTCCGGCCTCGAGGTCACCTGGACCACCACGCCGGCCCGGTGGAGCCACGACTTCTTCAAGCACCTCTTCGAGTACGACTACGAGCTCACCAAGAGCCCGGCCGGCGCCCACCAGTGGGTCGCCAAGGACTCCGAGGAGATCATCCCCGACGCCCACGACGCGTCGAAGAAGCACCGCCCGACGATGCTCACCACCGACCTGGCGCTGCGCTTCGACCCGGTCTACGAGCAGATCTCGCGCCGCTTCCACGAGAACCCCGACCAGTTCGCGGACGCCTTCGCCCGCGCCTGGTTCAAGCTGACGCACCGTGACCTCGGTCCGGTCGTGCGCTACCTGGGTCCCGAGGTCCCCTCCGAGGAGCTCATCTGGCAGGACCCGCTGCCGGCCCGCACGTACGAGCTGGTCGACGCCGCCGACATCGCCTCCCTCAAGGAGCAGATCCTCGGCTCGGACCTCACCGTCACCCAGCTGGTCTCCGCCGCCTGGGCCGCCGCCTCCTCCTTCCGCGGCAGCGACAAGCGCGGCGGCGCCAACGGCGGCCGCATCCGCCTGGAGCCGCAGCGCAACTGGGAGGTCAACAACCCGGACGAGCTCGCCCAGGTGCTCCGTGTCCTGGAGGGCGTGCAGGAGTCCTTCAACGCGGGCCGCACCGACGGCAAGCAGGTCTCCCTCGCCGACCTCGTCGTCCTCGCGGGCAGCGCGGCCGTCGAGAAGGCGGCCAAGGACGCCGGAATCGCCGTCGAGGTGCCGTTCTCGGCCGGCCGAGTGGACGCCACGGCCGAGCAGACGGACGTCGAGTCCTTCGCCGCCCTGGAGCCCACCGCCGACGGCTTCCGCAACCACCTCGGCAAGGGGCACCGCCTCCCCGCCGAGTACCTGCTGCTCGACAAGGCGAACCTGCTCACCCTCTCCGCGCCCGAGACGACGGTCCTCGTCGGCGGTCTGCGCGCCCTGGGCGTGACCCAGCCGCAGACCTCGCTGGGCGTGTTCACCGAGACCCCGGGCAAGCTGACGAACGACTTCTTCGTCAACCTGCTCGACCTCGGCACGGCCTGGTCGTCCACCTCCGAGGACCAGACCACCTTCGAGGGCCGCGACCTGGCCACCGGTGCGGTCAAGTGGACCGGTACCCGTGCCGACCTGGTCTTCGGCTCGAACTCCGAGCTGCGCGCCGTGGCCGAGGTGTACGCCTCGGACGACGCGAAGGAGAAGTTCGTGACGGACTTCGTCGCGGCCTGGGCCAAGGTCATGGACCTGGACCGGTTCGACCTGCGCTGATGCGCCCGGTCGGCGCCCGCGCCGACCGGCAGGAGTTGCCCTCTGCCAGCCCCCCGCCGGGATTCCGCCGGGGGGCTGGCGCGATTTCGCCTTCCGGACGGCGTGACGGATCGTCAGGATGCGGTGGCCGGTACCGTCTTGACGTGTTCATGCCTTAGCCATGCCCGTGTCGCGCCCTCGTCATGTCGTCGTCGTGTCCCCGCTCATGTGTTTGATGTGCTCATGGCCAGACGTTCACCGGCGCGCAACCCCCACCACGTCGGGGCAACACGCGACGGCACCCCGGCACCCTTACCTTGCGTGGCGCCCTCGTCCCTCATGAGAAGGGGATCTCATGCCCACTCGGAAGGCCACCACCACGGTGGCCCTGCTCGGTGTGCTCACCTCGGCCGCCGTGCTCGCCACGGCACTGACCGACGTGGCGCCCACGGCCGCGGCCGCGAGCACCACCTTCACGGCCACCGCCGACACCTACGTCGACAGCAGCCTGACCTCGACGAACCACGGCGCGTCCCAGCAGCTCGGCGTCGACAACAGCCCCGTCAAGCAGACGATGCTGAAGTTCGACGTCTCCGGCGTCACCCAGCCGGTGACCCGCGCGACGCTCCGCCTCCACACCGACGACGTGCTCGGCGCGGAGAGCAGCAACGGCGGCACCTTCCGGGCCATGTCCGACACCAGCTGGTCCGAGACCGCCGTCACGTACAACAACAAGCCGGCCATCGACGGGGCCGTCCTCGGCTCGCTCGGCTCGGTCGCCCGCAACGCCTGGTACGAGGTCGACGTCACCTCGTACGTCAAGGGCAACGGCACGTTCGCCATCGGCGTCACGTCCACCAGCAGCAACGGCGCCGACTACGACTCCCGCGAGACCGGTGCCACCGGGCCCCAGCTCGTCCTCGAGACCGGCACCGGGCCCACGCCCACCCCGACGACCACCACGCCGCCGCCGACCGGCGACCCGGTCCTCGTCGGCGCCGGCGACGTCGCCACCTCCGGCTCCGGCGACAGCGCCACCGCCAACCTGCTCGACGGCATCCCCGGCACCGTGTTCACCCTCGGCGACAACGCCTACCCGAACGGCAGCGCCTCCGACTTCAGCACGTACTACGAGCCGACCTGGGGCCGCCACAAGGCCCGCACCAAGCCGGCCCCGGGCAACCACGACTACCTCACCTCGGGCGCCTCGGCCTACTACAACTACTTCGGGGCCAACGCCGGCACGGCCGGCAAGGGCTACTACTCGTACGACCTCGGCGCCTGGCACGTCGTCGCGCTCAACTCCGAGATCAGCATGGCCGCCGGATCGGCCCAGGAGCAGTGGCTGCGCGCCGACCTCGCCGCCAGCGGCAAGTCCTGCACCCTCGCCTACTGGCACCGGCCGCGCTGGACCTCCAGCTCCGCCCACGGCCCCGACAGCTCCACCGGGCCGCTGGTGCAGGCGCTGTACGACAACAACGCCGAGGTCATCCTCACCGGCCACAACCACCAGTACGAGCGCTTCGCCCCGCAGAACCCGAGCGGACAGCTCGACACCGCGCGCGGCCTGCGGCAGTTCGTCGCCGGCATGGGCGGCGCGAGCCTCTACGGCTTCGGCACCATCCAGCCGAACAGCGAGGCCCGCAACAACGACACCTTCGGCGTCCTGAAGCTCACCCTCCACGCGGGCAGCTACGACTGGCAGTTCGTCCCGCAGTCGGGCAAGACCTACAACGACAGCGGCACCGGCACCTGCCACTGAGCCACGCCCGTCCGACCGGCCCCGTACCCGTACGCGCACCCGCCCGTACGGGGCCGGTCCCCGCCCCTCGGTCCGGAGGTCGTTCCCCCGTGTATCTCTCCACCATCGGCAGGCAGGCCTCCTCGGCGGCCGGCCCCGAAGGGCCGGGCCGCCGGGGCCGGTGGAAGGCGGTGGGCGGCAACGTCCTCGCGCTCGGCACCGTCAGCCTCGTCACCGACGTCTCCGCGGAGATGGTCACCGCCGTCCTCCCGCTCTACCTCGTCGTCGGCCTCGGCCTGTCGCCGGCGGCCTACGGCCTCCTCGACGGCCTCAACACCGGCGCCACGGCCCTGCTCAGGATCGTCGGCGGATACGTCGCGGACCGGATCAGCCGGCGCAAGGCGGTCGCCGCGGTCGGCTACGGCCTCTCGGCCCTCACCAAGCTCGCCCTGCCCGCGGCCGGCGGCTCCGCCACCCCGATCGCACTGGTCCTCGCCGCCGACCGGGCCGGCAAGGGCCTGCGGACCGCGCCCCGCGACGCCCTGATCACCCTGTCCGCGCCCCCCCACGCCCTCGGCCGCGCCTTCGGCGTGCACCGCGCCATGGACAGCGTCGGCGCCTTCGCGGGCCCGCTCGCGGCGCTCGCCGTGCTCGCGCTCGCCGGCCAGTCCTTCGACGCCGTCTTCGTCACCAGCTTCTCGGTCGCGGCGCTCGGCGTCGTGATCCTGCTCCTCTTCGTCCGCGACCACCGCGCCCCGCGGCCACCCGCCGGAAGCGTCTCGGTGAAGGCCGTCGGCGGCCTGCTGCGGACCGCGCCCGTCCGCCGGCTCGTGGGCGCCGCCTGCCTCCTGGGCTTCGCCACCATCGGCGACGGCTTCGTCTACCTGCTGCTCCAGCGGCGCGAGGACCTGTCCGTCGGCTGGTTCCCGCTGCTCGCCGTCGGCACCAGCCTCGCCTACCTCGTCCTGGCGGCGCCGCTGGGCGCGCTGGCCGACCGGATCGGCAGAGTGCCCGTCATGCTCGGCGGCTACGCGGCCCTGGTCCTGGTCTACGTGCTCCTCGACGGCCCGCTGCACGGGACGCCCCTGCTCGTCGCCGTCCTCGGCCTCTACGGGCTGTTCTACGCCGCTACCGAAGGCGTCCTCATGGCCCTCGCGGGCCCCGTCCTGCCCGAGCGGCTCCGCACCACCGGGATCGCCCTCGTCCAGAGCGGCCAGGCGCTCGCCTACCTCGGCTCCTCCGCCCTCTTCGGCGTCGCCTGGCAGCTCTGGGGCTCCGGGACGGCGGTCCTGGTCGCCGCGGCCATAGCGGTGGCGGCGGCCCTGGCGACGGTGCTCCTGCTCGGCCTCGACAAGGAAGGAACCGGTACGTCCTCGTGAACGGTTCGAACGAAACCAGCGGTACCTCCCGGCGCACCAGGATCCTCGTCACCGCGATCGCCGCCGTCCTGCTCGCGGCCCTGGCGACGACCGCCGTCGTCAGGGCCCGCGCCGCCTCCGGCGACACCGGCACCGGCGCACCCACGGCCGCCGCCGATCCGGCGGAGTTTGACGGCCGGAAGCCCGCCGCCGGGCCGCGCCTGCGGGTGCTCAGCAACGGCCTGCTGTCCACGCTGTCCCTCGCCGACCCCACCGGCCCCCGCACCGTCACCGAGCAGCGCTGCGACCGCGCCTACACGGCGGGCGGCACCACCGCCTGCCTGACGCCCACCGGAGCGCTCAGCGGCCCCCGCCTCCTCGTCCTCGACGAGAACCACCGCACCCGCCGCACCGTCCCGCTCACCGGCCTGCCCAACCGGACCCGGGTCTCGGCCGACGGCCGCATGATCGCGTGGACGCTGTTCGTGGGCGGCGACTCGTACGCCGGCGGCGGCTTCTCCACCCGGACCGGCATCCTCGACACGCGCACCGGCCGACTGGTCACCTCCCTGGAGGAGTTCGCCGTCTACAAGCAGGGCCGCCGCTACCGGGCCGCGGACATCAACGTCTGGGGCGTCACCTTCGCCGCCGACGACAACCGCTTCTACGCGACCGTCTCCAGCGCCGGCGTCCGCTCCCTGGTGGAAGGCGACTTCGCCGCCGGGACACTGCGGACGCTCGCGGACAACGTCGAGTGCCCCTCACTGTCGCCCGACGGCAGGCGGATCGCGTTCAAGCAGGCCGTCGACGCCGACCCCGCCAAGGGCTGGCGCCTCGCCGTCCTGGACCTGGCCACCCTCCGCCGTACGGAACTGTCCGAGACCCGGAACGTCGACGACCAGGCGGCCTGGCTCGACGACCGCACGGTCGCCTACGCCCTCCAGCGCGGCGACGGCACCAACGACGTCTGGACCGCCGCGGCGGACGGCACCGGCCGCCCGAGGATGCTGGTCCCCGGGGCCAACTCCCCGTCCGTGCTGCCTCCTGCGTGAACGGGCTTGAACGCCCCACTGGATCCTGACGAGAGACCGCTGACAGCTGACGGCTGCGGCTCCCCGCGCCCACCGGCGGTGGCGGGGGCGGGCGCGGAGCCGGCAGGCGGCCCGGCGCAGGAGGCGAGGTGGCAGGATGACGCGGTGTCCGACTCCCTGCACGATCCGTGGCTGCGCGGCATCGCCTTCAATCCGGCGGCGCCCTCCGACGTACTGGTACGCCTGGTGGACGAAGCGGCCGGTGAGGCCGGCCTGCTGATGTGCGCGGGCCGTGACCTGCCCGACGCCGTCATCGACGCGGCCCTCCACCATCCGGCCAGGGGGATCCGCCGCGCGCTCGCCCGTAACGGGTACGTCGACCCCGCGCGGCTCGCCCCCTTGGCGGCGGACCCGTCGGGGATCGTCCGCGGGGCGCTCGCCGGCGGCCCCCGGCCCCACCCACGCTCGGTCCGACCGCTGCCGGACGACATCCTCGTCACACTCATGACCGCCCGGGACGGGGGTGAGGACGGCATGCTGACCGAACACGAGATCGTCCAGGAACTCGGCTGCTCCCGGCAGATCCCGCTGTCCTTCCACCGCTCCCTGGCAGGTCACGAACGCCCCGGACTCCGCGTGATCGCCACCTATCGGTGGCAGTCGCTCACCCCCGCGCAGCGGGAGGCACTGCTCGACGACCCCGACCCCGCGGTACGGGAAGCGGCACAGAAGAGCAGCTGGGAGCTGGACCCGGAAGCGGTGGAGGCCAAGCTGCCGTCCATCGGCTCGCACGGCAAGCCGCACGTACTCGGCACGTGCGCCCTGTCGCCCGGGCTGGTCGAGCAGTGCTTCGCGGACGGCACGGTGCATCCCCTGACCTGGAACCGCCACACCCCGGCCGACGCCGTCACCCGGCTCGCCCGCCACGCCGAGCCGAAGGTCCGCGAGATGGTCGCCGCCCGGCCTGACCCGGGACCGGACCTGGTCGCGGAGCTGAGGGAGGACCCGGACGAGGGCGTGCGGATGCGCGCACGCCTCCATCCCTTCCCCCGTACCTGGGCCGAGTACTGGGCGATCCACGCGGTCGTAGGGCACGGCCCGGACTGCGTGTGTCCGATCACCGAGCCGGCCACCCAGCCTGCCCCGGACTGGTTCGCCGCCTGCGCGGTGTCCGAGGAGCCGGTGCTCCGCAGGGTGGCGGCGAGTTGGCCCGGCCTGCCCGCGGAACTCGTCGCGACCCTCGCACAGGACGACGACGAGGAGGTGCGGATCCGGCTGGCCTGTCACCACCCGCTGGCTCCGCCACACCTCCTCGTGGACGTCTTCGTCACCCGCCCGGTCCACCGTCCGCACCTGCTGAGCCTGCCCGCGTTTCCCCGCACCGGCCTCACCCACCTCGTCGGCCACCCGGACCCCGACGTTCGCGCCCTGGCCGCGGCCGACCCCGCCCTGCCCGAACCTCCGGTGGCAGACCCCGACGACGCGGTACGCCGGGCAGCCGTCGCCAACCCGAACCTGACACCGGAGACCCTGGAAACCCTCCTCGACGACCCTCGCACCGCAGAAGGCGCCGCAGCCAACCCGTCCCTCCCCCTCCCTCGCATGCACGCACTCCTCGACCACTGCCTGAACGGTGCCACGGGCCCGGAGTGACCCGCGCCATCGAGGATCTCCGGATCAGGTTGAATGACGTCCAGAGATCGTCGATCGGGGAGGGACGACGCATGAGCGTCAGCAGAAGACTGTTCGTGGGCGGCTTCACGGCGGGGGCCGTGACCGTGGCCGTCGGGGCGACGGCGCCGGAGGCCGAGGCGGCGGGGGAGACCACCACGTTCACCGGCCCGGTCGTCGCCCAGGGCCAGGTGACCGCGCCGAGGTTCTACGCGACGACGACCGGCGAGGGCTTGTACGTGAAGTCCACGAACACCGTCGACCATGCGGCGACCGTCTTCCTGGACGCCACCCAGGGCGACGGCTCCGCGCTCAACGTCCGCTCGAACAACCCGAACAGCTCGGCCATGTATCTCAAGGGCACGGAGCGGACCAGCCGCGGCACGCTGAAGATCGCGCACGTCGGATACGCCGACGGGTCCGACACCGGCGCCTCCGCCCTGTCCATCGACCTCCAGACGCAGGGCACCGCCTCCCAGGGCATCTACGTCACCGCGACCAACGGACCCACCACCGGCGCCCTGATCGTCCTGCGCAACAACCCCGGCCTGGAGGACCTCACCGTCAAGGGCACCGGACTCATCGGCATCGGCATCGACCGTGGCGCAACCCCGCGTGCCCAGGTCCACATCGTGCAACGTACGGAGAAGCCGGGGCTCCTCGTCGACGGCACCGTCGAGATCGGCAACACCACCACACCGCCCACCGGCACCGTCTCGGCGGCCGGCGGCGGCGTCCTGTACGCGCAGAACGGCGAACTGTGGTGGCGCGGCCCCGCCGGCACCCCCACGCGCATCGCACCCGCATAGGAAGAGGAAGAACAACCGATGGTGCAGCTCACCCCTGACCAGCTGATAGCCGAGTTCCAGGACGCGGTCGTCGAGCTCTACTTCGCGCGCAAGCGCATCGTGGCCCTGGAGGCCGAGAACGCCGACCTCAAGGCACGCCTGGCGGCCCCGGTGCCGGCCCCGGTGCCGGCGGCGGCCGTACCGCCCCAGGAGATGCCGGTCGAGGCGGCCCCCGCCGCGCAGGACGTCGACCCCGCCGGCGAGCAGTGGTTCTCGGGCGGGCCGACGCCGGGAGAGCCGGAGCAGTAGCGCCACCGGCCCCCGGCGGTCCCGGGGCGGGGCGCCGTCAGTGGACGGACAGCCCGCCGTCCACGAAGACCGCCTGCCCCGTGACGTACGCCGAGGCGCGGCTCGCCAGGAAGACGGCCGCGCCCTCGAAGTCCCCGGCGAGCCCGTTCCGCCCGACCATCGTGCGGGCGGCCAGCTCGGCGACCTTGGCCGGGTCGGAGGACAGCTGCTCGTTGAGCGGAGTCACAACGAAGCCGGGCACGAGGGTGTTCACGGTGACGCCGTACGGCGACCAGGCCTCGGCCTGCGAACGCGCCAGGGACTCCAGGCCGCCCTTCGACACCCCGTACGCCCCGGACCGCACGAACGCGCGGTGCGCCTGCTGGGAGGTCACGTGGATGATCCGCCCGAAGCCCCGCTCGGCCATCCCGGGCCCGAAGCGCTGCCCGAGCAGGAACGGCGCCTCCAGGTTCACGGCCATCGTCCGGTCCCACACCTCGTCCGCGAGCTCGGACATCGGCGGACGCAGGTTGATCCCGGCCGAGTTGACGACGATGTCCGGCTCGCCGCCGAGCTCCTGAACGGCTCCCTCGGCGGCCGCCCGTACGCCGTCCCGGGTGGAGAGGTCCCCGCTCACCCAGGCCGCCGTGGCACCGAGCCCGGTCAGCTCGTCGACCGTCTCCTTCAGCTCCGCCTCGCGCCGCGCGAGGACGACGACGGACGCACCGGCCCGGGCGAGCGCCCGGGCGACGGCTCTTCCGATCCCGGAACTGCCGCCGGTGACGAGGGCGGTGCGCCCGGAGAGGGAGAACAGGTCGTCCAGGTAGGCCATTACAGCTGCTCGCAGCCGGCGACGAACGCACCCCAGGCGGCGGGCGCGAGGGCGAGCCGCGCGTCCTCGGGGCGCTTGGAGTCCCGGACGTGGACGGTGGTGGGGCAGGCGGCGACTTCGACGCAGTCGCCACTGCCGCCGCTGCTGTAGGTGGACTTGTGCCAGGAGAGGGCGACCTCGACGCAGTCACCGTCACCGCTGCTGCTGTAGCTGCTCTTGAACCAGGCCAGGTCTGTGGTGCTCATATAGCTCCTCGCATCTGCCGCAACAGGCTCGGGGAGTCTTCCAGGGTAAGAGCCTGTGACCGCATCCTGGCATACCGCATCTGGAGGATGCCGACCTCTTTCGCGTCGCTGATGAGCAGCGCACCGCGCTGGGCTTCGCAGTAGCCGTACCAGCGGTTCTCGGGCGTCTCCAGTAACTGCATGGGCCCGCCGAGTCCCGCGTGATGGCGCCGACTCTGCCCCATCACCTGGATCTCGATGTTGCGCCGCTCGGACATCCGCAGGATGTGCTCGATCTGCGCCCGGTGGGTATCGGGACCGCCCGTTCCCCTCTCCAGCACGTGCTCCTCGATGATGAAGCTGTACGCGGTGGTGGGCCGCTCGGTGAGCAACTTCTTCCGCTTCATGCGGGCGACCAGGTTCTCCTCGATCTCCGCGTCGCCCCCGTCTCCACCGAGTAGTCCACCGCCGGCGCGAACTCCTCCTGTGTGAGCCGAGCCCGCCTGCGGAACGCCTTGAGCACTTCCCCGAAGGCCTTCAGGCTGTCCGAGGTCTCCGGTTCCGCATCACCATCTGTCATCACTGTCCACCCTCCGAGCTCGTACGCTTACGGAGCGTACGAGTTGCTGACCTGGGAACCCGCCCCGACCACCGCCACATTGGTCCCATGAGCACCCAGCAGACCCGCCAACAGACCGTGACCGTACGTGCGTTCACCCAGCGCTTCAGCTCGACGCCGCGGGGCGCCCGCCTCGCCCGCCGGTTCGCGCTGTAACAGCTCGACCGCTGGGGATTCGGGCACGGTGGCGCGCTCTCCGACGCGGTCGGCCAGATCGTCGCCGAGCTCGCCGCGAACGCCGTCACCCACGGCCGCGTGCCCGGCCGGGACTTCGAGCTGACGCTCTCGTGCGACCCGGACGTCCGGCTCCGCATCGACGTCGCCGACACGCGTACGGAACGCCTGCCCGCCCTCGTACCGCCGGGCGTCCCGCTCCCGGACTCCGGGCGCGGTCTGCTCCTCGTTGCCGCGCTCGCGAGCCGCTGGGAGGTCCTGGACCGGCTGCCCGTCGGCAAGACGGTCCGTGCCGAACTCGACCTCTAGCGGGGCGGCTTCCCCGGGCGGCGTGCCAGGACCGTCAGCCGGCACCGTACGGGCATCTGGACCGTCCGGAAGCGGGTCCGTGGGGCGGGGCCCGCGGGGAGGAGCCGCCATGTCGCCAGGAGCGTGGCGGTGACCACGGCGACCGAGGTCATGCCGAAGTGGTCGCCCGGGCACTTGCGCGGGCCCGCCCCGAAGGGCAGGTACGTGTGGTCGCGGGCCGCCGGTCCGCCCTCGGGCCAGCGTCCGGGAGCGAAGTCGCCGGAGTCCGGGAACGCCGCGGGGTCGTGGTGCAACAGGTGCGGGCTGACGTAGACGTCCGTGCCGGCGGGGAGGCGGTGGCCGCCGAGTTCCGCCGCCCGGACCGCGGAGCGCACGACCATCCACGTGGGTGGCCTCACGCGCAGCGTCTCCGCGATCGTGTTCCTGAGCAGGGGCATGCGGGCGAGTTCGGCGTGGGTGGCAGGCCCCTCGGGGGCCACGGCCGCGACCTCGTCGGCGAGCCGCTGCTGCATCTCCTGGTCCTGGGCCAGGTGGTGCAGGAGCCAGGCGACGGCGCTGTGCGTGTTGTCGCCGCTCGCCAGGAGGAGGGAGACGAAGTAGTCGCCGACCTCGCCCTCGGAGGCGGGGCCGGGGGAGTCCTCGCCGCTGGTCTCCGTCAGAGCGGCCAGCAGCCCGGAACACCCGGGATCCTCACGGTACTTGGGAAGGGCGTCCGCCTGGGCCCGGCGCAGGGTGTCGAGGGCGGGCCTGAGCCGCCGCGCGAGCAGCGGCATGGCGGCCGTGGGCAGGAGGGCGCACAGGTAGAGACCGGAGAACAGGCGGCTGGAGGCCGCGGCGAGCCGGTCGATCTCGGCGGCCGGCACCACGGGCAGCATCGTCCGCACCGCGCTCCTGTGGACGTACGGGGCCGTCGCCCGTGCGACGTCGATCTCGGTCCCGGACCGCCACCGCCCCGACAGGCGCCTGGCCTCCAGGCTCATGGTGGGGACCGCCTCGACGATCCGGGCCCGGCGGAACGCCGGCTGGATGCGACGGCGCAGCACGGCGTTCCGCCTGCCGTCCGCGACGCCGAAGATGTCTCCGAGGATCGCGCGGGTGTTGTCGTAGACGCGCCCGGTCTTGTCGTACGTGTCCGCCTCGGTCACGAGGACCTCGTGGGCGAGTTCCGGGGCGGTGACGAGGACGCCGGGCCGGTTCCAGATCCGGAACTGCTGCACGGGATGCCCGGCCTCGGTGCAGCGCCGCAGCCAGTCGGCGGGGTCGCGCAGCAGCGTGAGGGCGTGGCCGGCGAACGGCACGGCGCCCGGGGCGAGGGGCGCCAGGGAGTGGGGCACGGGGAGGTCCTCGGAGAACGGGTCGTGAGGAGGGAAGTCGCTCAGGGGGCCGGGCACGGCGCGGGTGCCGGTGCCGGACGCCCGGTCAACCGGTCAACCGGTCGAGCGCGTCGTCGAAGTGGCCGGGCAGCGCGTCCAGCCCGGGCACGCCGGTGTCGGCGACGAAGGTGATCCGGAGCCGCCCCCCGTGCGTCGTCCACGCGGCGAAGAGCGGCTGCCCGGGTACCGACGGCGGCAGGAGGTGGACGGCTTCGGGGCGCCGTCCCTGCCACGACAGGTCGGCGCGGAACCGTACGTCGGCGAGGGCGAGCGGGACCCGGCGCGCGTCGATGGTGCGGCGTAGCCCTTTCCTGGCGCACCAGTACGGCATGCGGTCGAAGAGCGCGGTGTGCCGCCCGGCCAGGTCCGCGAGCCGGGCCGGGGAGGCCTCGGCGCGCAGCGTTTCGAGACGTGCGGCCGGTGACGGGTCGTGACAGGGCAGCGGAAGCACGGCGACCGCGCCGCGGTTGCCCAGCAGCCGGTACGGGTCGTCGGCGGTACGGACGCTCAGGGCGAAGGTCGCGGGCAGCGGGGAGGCCGCGTCGCGCCAGGTGTCCGGGTGCCAGGCGCGCAGGGCGCCGGTGAGGGCGGCCAGCGCGATGTGGCTGATGCCGGCACCGGTGCCGCGGATGAGGCCGTGGAGGCGGCGCAGCTCGTACGAGCCGACGGCGGCGTGGCGTGTGCCCGCCGCCGGGTGCCGGGCGGGCGGCCAGTCGACCGCACGAGGGCGGGCGGTGGGCAGCAGGTCCCGGAGGAGCGCGGCGGAGAGCGACGCGGCGGCACCGCCGCGTGCGGTGAGCGCGCCGGTGCCGCGTCCGTCCGCACCGGTGCCGGCGGGCCCGAAGAGCCGGTCGACGGTCTCGGCCGCGGCGCGCCCGTCCTGGAAGGCGTGGTGGGCGCGGTAGGCAAGGGCGAAGCCGTCGCCCGTGGCGGAGGCGACGATCCACAGGCCCCACAACGGCCGGGAGTGGTCGAGCGGCTGGTCGAGGACGGCGTCGACGGCGAGGGAGGGGTCGCGGAGGAGGTCCCCGGACACGGTGAGGGTGTGCACGTGGGCGTCGATGTCGGGGCGGTCCACGGGGACCCACCGCCGCTGCCCGGGGTCCGGCCGGAGCGTCAGCTCCCGCAGGGCGGGCAGCCGGGTCCGGACGTGGTCCGCGAGCAGCTCCGGGGCGGGCGGGCCGCCGTCGAAGACGAGAACGCAGCCGAGGTGGAGCAGCGGGTCGGGGCCGAGGCCCGCGATCTCCGTGATCAGCCGGTCGCGTGACGAGAAGGGCTGTGCGGCGGGAGGGCCGGCGGTGTACGTCAGAGCCATGAAGGGGAGTCCTGGGCGGGGGCGAGGACGAGGACGGTGTTGTGCCCGCCGAAGCCGACGGAGACGGAGAGCGCCGCCTGCCCCGGTCCGGTCGGCAGCGCCCGCGGGGCGGTCGGCAGGTCGAGGTCGATGTCGGGGGACGGGTGCGTGAGGTTCGCGGTCGGCGGGGCGACGCGATGCGCGACCGCGAGCGCGGTGAGCGCCGCCTCGACCGTCCCGGCCGCTCCGAACAGGTGGCCGGTGACGCCCTTGGTCGAGGAGACCGGCGGCCGGTGCGGCAGCAGCCGGGCCAGGACCCGGGCCTCCGCCGCGTCTCCCAGCGGCGTCCCGGTGGCGTGCGCGTTGACGTACCCGATGTCGGCCGCGGCGAGTCCCGAGTCGGCGAGGGCGGCGCGCACCGCGGCGGCGACGCCGTGTCCGTCGTCCCGTGGGCGCACCGCGTTGTACGCGTCGCTGGAGGAGCCGTGGCCGAGGAGCAGCGCGTGCGCGCGGGCCCCGCGGGCCGCGGCGTGCTCGACCCGTTCGAGGACCAGGGCACCCGCTCCTTCGGCCGCGACGAAACCGTCCCGGCCGCTGTCGAAGGGCCTGGACGCGCCGGAGGGATCGTCCAGGCGGTGCGAGAGCGCGCCGATGCGGTCGAAGCCCGCGAGGTGGAAGGCGTTCAGGGGCGCCTCGGTGCCGACGACCACGGCGGTGTCGCAGCGGCCGAGGCGGATCATGTCGGCGGCCACGCACAGGGCGGTGGCGCCCGCGGCGCAGGCGGTGCCGACCATGGCGCTCGGCCCGCCGGCCCGCAGGGCGATGGACAGCTGGGCGGCGAGGGAGTTCGGCAGCGTCGTGGGGACGGCGTACGGCGACACCGCGTCCGGTCCGCCCGCGCGGAGCTTCCGGTGGTGCGTGTCGTACGCGGTGACGCAGCCGGCGCCGCTCCCGACGAGCACGGCGGCGCGCTCCTCGTCCCACCCGGCCGACAGGGTGGCCGGGTCGACGGCGAACCCGGCGTCCCGCACGGCCTCGACGGCGGCGAGCAGGGCGAACTGTCCGCTGAGGTCGGGGCGGCGGTATCGGGCGGTGCCGAGCCGTTCCGGGGCGAAGGGCGGCGCCGGGCAGGTGAGGTAGGCCCGCTCGTGTGCCCCCGTCGCCGGGGAGGCTTCCGCTGCCGGGGCGGCCCGCGTCACCGCCGCCGTCGGCGCCGGACGGGCGGGGTCGTACGGGACGGGGTCGCGCGGGACGGGGACCGGGGTGACCACGGCGGTGGGCACCGCCTTGAGCACCCGGTCCCAGGTGGCGGCCGCACCGTCTCCCGCCGGGGTGAACAGCCCCAGGCCGGTGACGGCGACGGGGCCCGGTACCGGCGTCAACGGGCTGCCCCGGCCGCCGTGGCGAGCGCCGCGAGGTCGCCGAGGGTGACGGCCTCGCCCAGGGCCGCGTCGGAGACGGTGATGCCGTGCCGCTCGCGCAGGACCTCGGCCAGTTCGGCGAGGCCCAGGGAGTCGAGTCCCACCTCCTCGCGCAGGGTGTCCTCGTGGAGGTCACCGTCCGTGCCCAAGGTGGCGAGCACGGCCTTCAGTTCGTCGACGGTCATGGGGTCACACGGCTTTCTGCGCGGTGGTCAGGGCGGGGGAGGGGGCGGAGGCCGGGGCGGCGGTCGGGGGAGCGTCCGGTGTGTCCGGTGTGCGCTCGACGGACCGGGAGCGGGCCCGGACGGTCACCCGGGTGTCCGTGAGGGTCAGGGAGAACGCGGGAACGGGCACCGGGGGTCCGGGAGTCAGGGCACGCAGCTCCCACCGCGCCGCGATCGAGGCCAGCACGATGGCCATCTCCGTCCAGGCGAAGGACTCGCCCAGGCAGCCGTGCGCTCCGAGACCGAAGGGCAGGTACGCCTCGCAGGCCGGTCCCTCGGGCGTCCCCGCCCAGCGGTCGGGGCGGAACTCCTCGGGCTCGGGGAACAGCCGGGGATCCCGCTGCAGGGCGTAGTACGAGAACATCACCATCGTCCCGGCGGGGACGGCGATCCGGTCGCCGTTCCGCTCGCCGTCGAGCCGGCCGTCGAGCCGGATGTCGAGCCGGGTGTCGCGCCGCGCGGTCCGGGAGATCAGGTAACCCGGCGGGTACAGGCGCAGCACCTCCGTGAGGATCCGCCGGGTGAGGGGCAGGTGGGGCAGGTCCTCCGCGGTGGCGCACCGGCCGGCCAGCCGGTCGTCCACCTCCCGGTGCAGCGCCTCCCGGACCTCCGGGTCCGCGGAGAGCCGGTGGACCGTCCAGGCCAGGGTGCGGGAGACCGACTCGACGGCCGCGATGAGGAAGGTCATGATCTCGTCGTGGACCTGCTGGTACGCCAGCGGTGCTCCGCTCTCCGGGTCCCTGGCCTCCAGCAGGGCGGTGAGCAGGTCGCCCTCGTACGGCCACTGGGACGCCGCTGCTGTCCCCGTCCCCGTCGCCGCCCCTGGTGCCGGGCACGCCAGTCGGCGTGACACGAGCGAGCCGACGAGGCGGGTCAGGTCCGACATGCCGCGGCGGAAGCGCCGGTTGAGCGGCGTGGGCAGCCGGGACAGCAGTCCGGTCGGGTCCATGCCGTGGGTGCCGGCCCAGGCCATCAGGTCGGGGAGGGCGTCGACGACCGAGTCGAGCTCCCGCTCGGTGACGTCGGCGCCGAAGAGGCAGCGGACGACGGTCTCCGTCGCCAGGTGCGTGAACTCCCGGTCCAGGTCGAGCTCCTGACCCGGACGCCAGCGCGCGAGACGCCGCTCGGTCAGGGCGGTCATGGTCCGCGCGTGGTGCGGCATGCGCGACTGGGCGAGGACCGGCATCATGATCCGGCGCTGCCGGCGGTGGAAGGGGCCGTCCGTGGCGAGGAGACCGTTGCCGATGATCCTCTTCATGACCCGGAAGTGCGGGCTGAGCCCGAAGTCGCCTGCTCGCCGGGTCAGGAGCTCACGGATCGGCCGGTGGTCGTTGAGCACGAGCACCTGCTGCCGGCCGAGCCGGATCCGCACCGCCGGTCCCGATGCACGGAGTTCTTCGAGGAAGCCGAGGCGGTCGCGCGTCAGCCGTGCCGCGTGGCCGATGAGGGGAAGGCCGCCGGGGGCGACCGGAGGGAGGACGTCCATACGGGTGTGGTTCCTTGGTCTCGCGGGCTTCTCGGTCACTCCGCCGCGCCGGGCGTCCGGCCCGTGCCGCCGGGCCCGGGCGTCCGACCCGCGCCGCCGGGCACCGGCGTCCCGCCCGGCTCGGACGGCACGCAGTCGAGGGCGTGAGCGAGTCCGAGCAGCACGCACACGTCCGCGAGGGCGGGGGCGTCGTACAGCAGCGGACGGGGACCGGCCTGGTCGGGCACCGAGGTGAAGCCGCCGTCCGGACGCTGGTGGGCGACCAGGAAGTCGACGGCCCCGCGCAGGGCGGTCGCCGCGCCCGGTGCCCCGTGGGGCATGTGGGCGAGCGCGACGGCCGCGTACGCGGTGCTGATGGGATCGCTCGGCTCCGCGCCGCCGTGCCCGTAACCGCCGTCGCCACGCCTCCCGGCGGTCAGGTGGCCGAGCATCCGCTCGCGCAGCGGGGCGGTCGCTCCGGGCGGAGAACCCACGGCCCGGCAGGCGAGCACCGTCCGGAACACCGCGTTGGTGGTGTTCCGGCTCCAGCTGCTCTCCGGAGGCAGGGCGAGCCGGTCGGGGTCGGTGAGGTGGCGCAGCGCGTAGGTGAGGGCCGGTCGGCAACGCAGGCTCGGCGCCAGTGCGTTGACCGCGGCCGCGGTCATGGTCCGCTCGGAGGCCACGCCGTGGGCGAAGGTGGGGAACCCGCCGTCGTCGTTCTGCTGCGCGAGCAGGAAGTCCTCGGCCCGGCGCACGGTCTCCGCGTACCGGCCGGGTGCGCAGGCCCGCAGGAACTCCAGGCAGTAGGCGGTGTCGTCGGTGTCGCTCTGCAGCACGCCGCGCGTGAAGCCGAACCCGCCGTCGTCGTGCTGCAGCGCGGCGAGCGCCCGTGCGGCGGCATCGAGCACGGGGTGCTCCGTCTGCCCGGTGGCGGTGAGGGCCAGGCCCGCGAGGGCGGTGGTGAACACGTCCATGCCGGTGATGAAGGGCAGTCCGCCGTCGGCCCGCAGATGCCGCACCGTGTGCTCCGTCCCGCGCACGGCCGCCGCCCGCAGCACCGGGTGGTGCCGCAGGGCCAGCAGGGCCATAAGCCGCGCCAGATGGTTGCCCTCCCAGATCCGCTCACCGCACGCGACCGTCTCCAGCGTCGACCACTCGGCGTCGGTGATGCGCTCGGGGCACCCCCGGCCGTGGGCCGCGACCGCCTTCAGCGCCGTCATCTCCACCTGCAGCCAGGACTGTTCACCACGGGCCGCGTACGAATCCCACGACACACGGGGCCAGGGCACGGCGCCGAGCGCGGCCAGCAGGGTCCGGAACATGAGGCGCTTGCGTGCGGCGGTGAAGTGGCCGAACCGGTCGAGCTCGGCGTCCACCCCGGCCGCGCCGGCGGCACCACCGTCCAGCGCGGCCCGCGCGACGGCGACCTGCACGCCGTCGGGCGGCGCGGTGTCCAGGGTGTGCTTCAGATAGCGGGCCAGCCGGTCGCGGGCGCGATGGGCCGGCACCAGGTCGTCGACGAGGACCAGCAGCAGGGACGATTCGAGCACCCGGCTCTCGACCGGCGCCCGCACCAGCCCGTCGCTCCCGAAGAGCCCTGTCACCCGGCGGCTCAGCCGGTCGCGGCAGCGGCGCTGCTCCGGGGAGGCGGTCAAGGGGGAGAGGGCGGGAGGGAACCCGGCGGTGATCATGCGTTCCTATCGGTCGGTCACGGTCGTTCGGGATCACCGGCGGCGATGAGGCCGGCGAGGCGCTCCAGGGCCTCCCCGCCCGTCGGGTTGAACGGCTGCGGGGGACGGCCGAGCAGGTCGTCGAGCGGCACCAGCGCGTGCCACGCCACCTCGGCCTCCAGGGCGACCAGCCGGGCACCGGCGGGAAGCCGCCAGTGGTGCACGGCCAGCCAGCACGGCCCGTCGGGCGAGGAACGCCGCTCCCGCCACGCCTCGTACGGCAGGGCCGTGAGGGCGAACTCCTCGGCCAACTCCCGTACGGCGGCGTCGCGGTAGGTCTCACCGGACCGAACGGAGCCGCCCACCAGCACGTCGTGGTGGCCGGGCAGCACGCGGGCCGACGCGGGGCGCCGGTAGACGAGGACGCGACCGTGCCCGTCGTGCACGACCGTCGCCGTGATCCGGTGCAGCAGTCCGCCCGCCGGTGCGAGACCACGGAGACCCGTGGACACCGGACGGTCGGCCCGGTCCACATGATCCACAAGCTCACCCGATGCCGTCCCGGCAGGCGGATTCATCACGCTCGGTATCGAATACGATACGTAACGTAATGTCAAAGGCGGTGGGGTCGACCTCGCCGCCCCTGCCTCGCGGAGCTCCGTTGCGCGCAACCCGGGTACCACCCCGACCCGACGGCCCGGCCCCCGAACCAGCCCCCACCTTCGTCGAACGGCTCGGGTCGGCGCAGCGCCTCGGGCCGGTCGCCCGCCTCGAACTCGACGGGCAGAGCGTCGTGCTGGTCACCGGGGCCGAGATGGTCCGCGCCCTGCTCGTCGACGGCTCCGCACGCTTCACCAAGCACTCGCACCGTGCCCGCGTGCTCCTCGGCGACGGTCTCATCTCGGTCTCGGGGGACCGGTGGAAGCGCCAACGCCGCCGACTCCAGGGCTACTTCAGTGGAGCCGGACTCCGGGACAGCCTCCCGCACCTCACCGCGGCCGCCCGCCGGACCGCCGACCGGTGGGCCGCGCTCGCGGCCGAGGACGGCGCGACCACGGACATCGGCGAGGACATGCGCTCCTTCGCCCTGGACGCGATCTGGCGCGTGCTGACCGGCCGGGAGCTCGACGGGACGACGGCGCGCAGGCTGGCCACGATCGACGACGTCGTGGCCGCCCTCCCGACGATGGGGACCGACCCCGCCACGGACTCCGTCCTCGCGGACCGGCTCGCCGACATCGAGGAGGTAGCCCGCGAGGTGATCGCGGCGGCACGACGGGAACTCGGCTCGGGACCAGGCGCACCCCGGGGCATCCTGCACGACCTGCTCGACCCGGCCCTCGCCGACGAGAGCGGCCCCTACCCCGACGGACTGGTCCGCGACGAACTCGTCACCCTGGTCGTGGCCGGGTACGAGACCACGGCCACCGCCCTCACCTGGCTCCACCTCCTGCTCGACCGGCACCCGCGGTGGCGCGCCTGGGCACTCGACAGCGGCCCGGCGGGCTCCCGGGAACGCGGCCGGGCCCTCCAGGCCCTCGTCTCCGAGACCCTGCGGCTCTACCCGCCCGTCTGGCTCCTGCCCCGCCACGCCGCGACCGACGGCCCGCTCGGCACCGTGGACATCGAGTCCGGAACACGCGTCCTGGCCTGCCCGTACCTCACCCAGCGCGACCCGGAGCGCGTCCCCGACCCCGACACCTTCGACCCGACCCGGTTCCTCGGCGGCGACCGCCCGGCGCACGACACGCACCTGCCCTTCGGGCTCGGTCCCCGGGTCTGCCTGGGACGCCAGTTCTCCCTGCTGGAGATGGAGACCCTGCTGGAGGCGGTACTCCCCTCCTACGTACCGGAGTTGCTCGTCCCCGCTCCCGCCCCGGTCTTCGCCGCCACACTGCGCCCGGACGGCCCCCTGACGGCGGTGGTCCGCGCGGCGGGCCGCGCCGGCCACGCGGTCACCTAGCGCCTTTCCGGGCCATGGACCCCGGAACCGCCGCGTCCTTGTACGTCCTTGGTAACAGCCCCGTACGACGGGCATGTCCTGGCGCTTCCGCGTGCACACTCTGCTCGACAAGCAGTTCGACCACGGGGGAAGTGGACATGAACACTGGCTGGAAGTCCTACGCAGTCGGCGCCGCGGTGGTCGCCGGGCTGCTCACGGCCACGGCGTGCGGACCGAACGGATCGGGCGGGTCGGAGGGCGCGGGCGAGGGGAAGCCCTCGGACCGGCCGAGCGCGACGAGCCCGACGGGCCCCACGAGCGCGCCGCCGAGCGCGACCGGTTCGGCCGGGCCGAGCGCGACGGCCTCGGCGAAGCCGACCGGCAGCGGTGGCGGGAGCGGCGCCGTCGCCGACTGCGCCGTGGCGGACCTCGGGGTCTCCGCCGTCAAGGAGCCCGCGGACAGCAAGGAGTCCAGGCACCTCCTCATCACCGTCCAGAACGCCGGCGACGCGTCCTGCAACCTCCACGCCTACCCGTACGTGCGGCTCGGCGCGGACGCCCGGACCACGGTCCCCGTGATCAAGGACAGCGACCCGGACCCGGGCAGGCCCGTCACGATCGCTCCGGGCGAGGAGGCCTATGCCGCTCTCCTCGTCGCCGGCGGCAAGAGGGACGAGTACGAGGCGCGCAGCATCACCCTGACCCTCCAGGGCCGCAAGCCCGGCACCAAGGCGGGCAAGCCGGTCGACGTGCCCATGCCCGTCCCGACGCTGTACGCGGACGACGGCCAGCTCGTCACGTACTGGACGACTGCCGAGGGCGCCGCCCTGGACTTCATCATGTCCAAGTGACGGGATAGGTTGCCCGCCATGACCGAACCCGGACCCCTCACCGCCTGGCCGCCCGCCCCGCTGAAGACCGAACGGCTCGTGCTCCGCGAGTCCGAGGCCCGGGACCGCGCGGCGTTCGTCGAGCTGTTCGCCTCGCCGGAGGTCGGCACCCACATAGGCGGCGCCCGACCGCGTGACGAGCTCCAGCAGGCGATGCCCGAGGTCCCCGGGCGGCGCCCAGGCCTCTTCGTGGTCGAGCTCGACGGAGCGATGATCGGCATGATCACGCTCGACCGGCGCGACCCCGGGCGTCCCGGGCACGTCCGCCCGGAGGGCGGGGAGTTCGAACTCGGCTACATGTTCCTGCCGGTGGCGTGGGGACACGGGTACGCCGCCGAGGCGTGCGCGGCGGTGCTCGACTGGTTCGCCGCCGCGCGTCCCGGCGAGCCGCTGGTGCTCTCCACCCGGCTCGCCAACGACCGCGCGATGCGGCTCGCGGCGAAGCTGGGGTTCGCGGAGGCGGAGAGGTTCGAGGAGTACGGCGCCGAGCAGTGGTTCGGCGTGCTGTCCTCGTAGGCGGCGCGCGGCGCTCCTGGGATCACGTGGTGCGGCCGGGCAGGAGGCCCTGGTCGGAGACCGGCCCCAGGTGCGTGAGCTTGTCGGGGTTGGTGAGGGAGTGGATCGTCCGGATCTCGCCGTCGACGAGGTGGAGTTCGATGACGCTGAGGACGCGGTCCTCGGCGTCGTAGAGGACCGCGCCCGGGTTGCCGTTGATCCAGGCGGCCCGGAGGGTCGCGCCGAGCGAGCGGATGCGGCGGAAGCCGCCGAGCAGCATCCGGGCGGCCTGCCCGGCCTCGCGCACCGTACGGCTGATGGCCTGGGCCTTGCCGCCGCCGTCGCCGTGGAAGACGACGTCGGGCGCGAGCATGCCGAGCAGCGCGTCGAGGTCGCCGCCCTGGGCGGCGGTGAAGAAACGGCGGGCGAGCTCGGCACCCTCGGCACGTCGTTCACGGGAGAGCGCCGAGCCCTCGTGGGCCCCGGCCCCGGTCCGGGCGCGGGCCTCGGCGTCAGCCGGGATGCGACGGCGGGCGCGGGCGAAGATCTGGCGGCAGTTCGCCTCGCTCTTGTCGGTGATGCGGGCGATGTCCGCGTAGTCGTGGCCGAAGACCTCGCGCAGCACGAACACGGCACGTTCGACGGGTGACAGCGCTTCGAGGAGCACGAGGAACGCCATCGAGAGCGTGTCGGCCAGCTCGGCGTGCTCGGCCGGTCCCGGGCCGTCCGGCCCGTCGGCGGGCACGACGACCGGCTCGGGCAGCCAGTCGCCCACGTACGTCTCGCGACGGACACGGGCCGAGCCGAGGTGGTTGATGCCGAGGCGGGTCACGGCCGTCGTCAGATACGCCTTGGGCGCGGCGATGGCCGTGCCCGCGTTGTGGGCGCGGGTCATGCCGAGGAAGGCGTCCTGGACGATGTCCTCGGCGTCGCCGACCGAGCCGGTCATGCCGTACGCGAGGGAGAACAGCAGCGGCCGGTATCCCGCGGCCACCGCCACCACGGCAGTGTCGTCCTGCGTCTCCACCACTTTTTCCTCACCTCGGGGCCCGATCTGTCACAGCGCGCGGGGCCGCTCTGTCTGTAAGGGCGACAACGGCTCCGGAAGAGAGTGAACTCCCATGAACATCGCGCTGTGGATCGTGACCGGACTGCTCGCCACCGCCTTCGCCGCCGGCGGCGCTCTGAAGCTGATCATGACGAAGGAGAAGATAGCCTCCCACGGCGCCGCCTCGGCGTGGGTGGAGGATTTCACCGCGGCGAGCATCAAGGGCATCGGCGCCCTGGAGGTGCTGGGCGCGCTTGGCCTGATCCTCCCCGCCGTGCTGGACGTCGCACCGGGCCTCGTACCGGTGGCCGCGACCGGGCTCGCGCTGGTCATGGTCGGAGCGGCGGTCGTACGGCTGCGCCGACGGGAGTTCACGCTGGTGGTCGTGGACCTGGCGTACCTGGTCCTGCTGCTCTTCGTGGCGTGGGGCCGCTTCGGGCCGGAGTCCTTCACCGGGTGAGGACGGGACTCCGACCCGGGCGGCCGGGCGGCCCGGTGCCGGGGGCGGCCCTGGTGGCGGGGACGGCCCCGGAGGCGGGGCGGAGGCGGTGGCGGGGGAGCCGGCCGGGCTGACCGGGCCGGGCGGGCAACGCGGCGCCGGCCTCCGCCCGGCACAAGGCGCCCGGCTTCGCGCCGCTCGGCGAGCCGCCTTCGCGTCACCTTTCCTTTCGAGGTGGTGCCCGCCCGTCAGGTCGACGGAACAACGAGAGGGATGTCCGCGTACGGCTTCTCGGCGTGTTTGAGTACGGCTGTCGCCGCCGCCTGATGGCGGTGCAGCACCTGCGAGACGACGCGCACACCGCGCGGCAGGTCGTCACGGACCAGCACGTCGAGGTGGTCGGCGTGACGGACGTACTCGCCATGCTCGCCCTGTACGGATGTGCTGCCGTCGATCTCCGCGCGGCCCAGACCGGCTTCCCGGAGCGCGGTGGAGAGTTCCTCGGCGACCTCCTGAGCGAAGCGCCACGGACGCCCAGCGGCAGGCAGGGTGAGGGACAGCTGCCATGAACGACTGCCGGCCAGCGGGCTGCGGCCGAACCAGGCGGCCGTCAGCTCGCCCTGCTCCAGCCCCGCCAGGGCCTCCACGGCCCAAGCCGCTTCCGCCGGCGCGACCGGCTCGGACACCGCGCGCATCAGGACGCTCCCGGTGAAGCCCGCTTCGGACAGCGCATCGGAGAGCGGGCCGAGATGCCGGTGGCCGTCCGGTCCGGCGCAGCGGTCGAGTGCTTCCTGGACCTCGGCGGTGTGGACGGCGGGGTCCGACCGTACGGCGTCCAGCAGCTCCGCCGCGCGAACCAGCAGCCTGGACCACGTCGTGAAGGGGAAGTCGTCCGATGCGGGCTCCCGCAGGGAGTACAGCGGCACCTCGTCCCGGTCGTGCTGCGTCACCGCCCGGCAGCCGTCGGGGCGGACCGACCACTCGACGCCCGCGCCGCGAAGATCCCGCAGGTCGAACCAGTCCCGCGTTTCCTCCCGCACGCCCACCGTTCCGGAGACCGCACCGCCGCTCGCCCCCGTGGGCCGCACCGCGGCGAAGGCGGCGTCCGTCAGCGGGGTGATCGCATCCAGGTCCTCGTCCTCGGAGAGGAAGGCGAAGCGCAGCAGCAACGCCAGCATCGGGCCCGGATGCCGCAGCCCCGGGTCGTGCAGGGCCGCCGCGCGGCACAGCAGGTCGAGTTCCGGCCAGGTCATGACGTGGGGGTGGAAGTGCGCCATGTCGTCCCAGCCCACGGTCTCGGGCTCCGCGGACTCCGGCGACACGACGGCCAGGTCGACGTAGCTCACGCCCGGTTCGAACTCGAGCCGCAGCCCGAGGCCGTGGTCCAGCAGGAACTCCGCCCGGAAGACCTCGTCCTCCGCCTCCTCGCCCTCTCCTCCCTCTCCTTCCTCGTCCTCCTCCTCGCCCTGCCGTTCCTCCTCGTACGCCTCCAACGCCTGGTCGTCGAAGAGGTACAGGGGCCAGAAGTCAGGCTCCGCCATGCGGGCGGTCAGATCGTCGTCAGCCATGCGGGCACGCTACCGGTACGGTCCGACATGGCCCCCGCCCCCGAGTACCGGGTGGCCGACCGCGAGCCGCCCGGCCTACGGGGCGGGCCGCTCCGCCGGCCCGCGACCGCAGGGTCCGCAAGGTCGGGCCGTCAGGCGGCGGCGCGGCGGCAGCGCAGCATCTCCAGGGGCGGGTTGCCGTGGAAGTCCGCCCAGAATTCCTCGCCGAACGCGCGCACGCCGGCCTCGGAGATGGTCAGCGGGACCCAGGTCAGATCCGTGAACCCGGCCGTGCGCAGGCTGTGTTCGTACACCTCGCGGCGCGGCGCGGCGCCGACGAACGAGATCGGCGGGTCGAGGAGGGCCGTGATCCGCACGCGCGGTCCGGTCTCGATCGCCTCGCCGGTCGGCTCGCAGCGGAAGCCGTACTTGTCCAACGGCGGCCCGTCGAAACGGAAGTCGGGCGACTGGGCGAAGACGAAGAACTCGCCGCCGGGCTTCAGGTTCTCGTGCACGTTGCGGCACATCCGCTCCATGGCGGCGACGTCAGGCGCGTAGTTGAGACACTGGACGGCGAGGGCGATGTCGAACGCCCGGTCGAGCGTCGGAAGTTCGGCGACGTCGCCCACCGCGTAGGTGATGCCGAGCGGCACCTCCTGCTCGAACGCCCGTGCCGCGGCCACCATTTCGCCGGAGATGTCGACGCCGAACACCTCCGTGGCGCCGCGCCTCTTGAACTCCCGGCTGTAGAAGCCGGTGCCGGACGCCAGGTCGAGCACCGACTTGCCGCGCACGTTCCCGACCATCGCGAGGAAGCTCGGCACCTCTCCGTACTGTGTCAGTGGCAGGGAGTTGAAGCCCTCGAACGCCTCACCGATCTCGTCGTACTGCTGCACGCTCATGGTGCCGCCTCCCCGTGTTCGGTCGTCGTGCCGTGTCCGACTCGTGTCGGCAGTCTCTACGTGGCGCGGGGGACGCCCGTACTGGCAGAAGGCACGAAGATCCGGGGCACGCTCGTGGCGATGTCACAGTTCGGGCTGTCGCACCCGTCCCCTTTCACGACGAGGCGAGTCCACGACGCGGACTGCATGACGGCGCGAGGACACGAACTGCACGAGGACGCGAACTGCGCGAGGACGCGACGACGCGTACTGCGCGACGACGCGTACTGCGCAAGGACGCGTACTGCGCAAGGACGTGAACTGCGCGACGGTGCGAGAGAGAAGAGGCGATCACACGATGACCACGACCCCGACCACGATCCTGGTGACCGGCGGCACCGGCACCCTCGGCCGGCTCGTCAGCGAGCGACTGCGCGCGGACGGGCACCAGGTGCGGGTGCTGAGCCGGCGCACCCAGCCGTACGCCGTCGACCTGCGCAAGGGCGGGCGGGTGCTCGACGCAGCCCTGGACGGCGTGGACACCGTCGTGCACTGCGCGTCCACGCCGGGCGGCGGGGACGAGAAGGCGGCGCACGTGCTCGTCGAGGCGGCCCGCAGGGCCGGGGTGCGGCACCTGGTGTACATCTCGATCGTCGGCGTCGACCGGGTGCCGCTCCCGTACTACCGGGCGAAGCTCGGCGTCGAGCGGATCGTCGAGGAGTCGGGTCTCGGCTGGACGGTCCTGCGCACCACCCAGTTCCACGACCTGGTCCTCCGGATCCTGGAGACCCTGGCGAAGATGCCGGTGATGCCGGTGCCGTCCGGGATGTCCGACCAGCCGATCGAGGTGGCGGAGGTCGCCGACCGGCTGTGCGAGCTGGCCGCCGGCGAGCCCGCGGGCCGCGTCCCGGACATGGGCGGCCCCGAGGTCCGCACCTTCACCGACCTGGCCCGCACCTACCTGACCACGACCGGCCGCCGCCGACTCCTCCTGCCCGTCCGCCTGCCGGGCAAGGCCTTCGCGGGCTTCCGTGAGGGCGGCCACCTGACGCCCGGCCGGGCGGTGGGACGGGGCTCGTTCGAGGACTTCCTGGCGACGCGCTCGACTCCCTGACCGCTCCCCGGCTCTGCCGGGCGCCGTTCGGCACGGGGGTCGGCGTGCAGAGGGACGCCCGGCCCCCGGCCTTCGTGCGCCGTTCGCACCCTGATGCGGGCGTGGGTCGCGGCCCTATGCTCGGGGGACTGTCTGCTTGGGGGAAACATGACAATCGACGGTGAGGGATACGGGGTTCAGCCCGCCTCGCTCGACAGAAGTTCGCACCTCCTCTTCGAGATCGCAGTCCTGCTCCACGAAGGCAGGCCCGACGGAGAACTCTCGGTCCTGGCCCGCAAGCCGAGGGCCCACTACGAGGTCGGGCACGCCGTGGAGTTCTTCGCGCGCGACAGCCGCGAGCAGTTCCTCAGGGCGGTCTCGCTGATCGCCGCCCTCTCCACCAAACTCCGGGTCGCCAAGGGCGCCTACGTCGAGGTCGACCTCCAGACCAGGGCCGCGCTGGACGCGCTCCTGGACTTCGGCACGTACGTTCCCGCCCCCGAGAGATGGAGGCCGGCCCAGTGACGTACCGGGAGGACGTGGAGTTCCTGGAGCTGTGCAATCCGGCCCTGATCGAGCAGAACGGGGAGGAGTTCCGCCGGATGCACCTGCTGATCGCCTCCGTGGACGGCGGGATGTTCGAGGCGTCCGGCAGCGGCTGGGACAGCAAGGCGGCGGAGCGCTACGGGCAACGGCTCGACGAGGCCCACGACCTGCTCGTCTCGCTCCTGAGCGCGTACAAGACGGCCTGGCAGGCGCTGGTGACGTACTCCGACGGCGTGGCCGCGGCGAAGCGGCGGTACGAGGACGGCCGGCACACCGAGGGGCTGCTCTCGCAGACGATGGCCCGGGTCGCCGAGGCCGCCACCGACCGGGCGCGCCGGGCGGAGCCGCTGCGGCAGTGGGAGGACCTGCGGAAACGGACCGGAATCCTCGACACGATCGCCGAGTTCACCGCCGACGTGGACTCCATACGGGACGAGGCGGAGAGCTACTACGCGCAGACCCGGCAGGCGTACGGCGACGCCGAGCGGATCGAGCGGGAGGCGCGGGCGGTCTGCGTCGCCGACCTGGGACAGGCGCGGACGTCCGTTCCCGTCTACCGGGGCGCGGTCCCCGACCCGGCGACCCTGCTCGCGGGGATGCCCTCCTTCGCCGCCGAGGCCGCGCAGGCCCGGCTGGACCCCCGCGTCCAGCTGGCGGGCACCGGGCCGAAGGCGGAGGACATCTCCTCGCTCCCGGGCACCGACAAGGTGTCCCCGAAGCTGGCGGAGATCCGGGCCCGGATCGAGGGGCTGGGGCTGCCGTCGGCCAAGGACCACAACAAGTGGTTGCCGTCCGACTCCGACGCCGCGCGCCGCGAGTGGATCGAAGCCAACCGGGGCTATCTGCTGGACGCCGCCGCCTTCACCGGCATCCCGCCGGACGTGCTGGCCGGCATCGCCTGGCAGGAGGTCGAGGGCGCTCCGAAGATCGTGGACGACCTCGTCGACACCTACCGGCAGTACCAGGAGCACTTCAGTCCCTGGATCCAGTGGGCGGCGGAGCAGATGGGGAGGAGCGGGGACGCGGACACCACCTCGATGGGGCCGATCGCCATCCAGATCCGGCGTTCGGCCGAGGTCCTCGGCTACGACCCGCAGAACCTGACGGAGACCCAGCGGGCGGAGATCGAGCGCGCCACCCAGAACCCGGGCACCAACATCTACATCGCGGCCGAGTACCTGGCGCAGTTGAAGGCGGAGAGCGAGTTCGCCCTGGTGCCGCCGGAACAGATGACGCCCGAGCAGTACCGGGAACTGGCGGCCCGCTACAACGGCGGCCCGAACTGGCGGAGCGAGGAGGCGCAGGCGTACGGAGGCCGGTTCGCGAGAACCCAGGACGAGGTGAGGCAGGCACTGAACGGATCATGAGCCGTCACTGAACGGCCCATGAGCCGTCCGGGCGCGGCGACGCCCGGGCCGGCCTTCGCCGACCGGCTGCCGTGACACGGTTGCCCTGCGGTGGGCGCCGCCACCGCGTACGCCGGGTGCTGTCCGCGGATTGGCGACCGTCTGGTGTGTCGCCGGTGGTGTCCACGGGGCGCGGCGCCGGGGTCGCGGCGCCGCGTGGTGTCCGCCTAGCGGAACTCGTGGACGACGTCGATCGTGCCGACGATGTGCGCGTTGAACTCGTCCAGCTCCTCCGCGGGCACCCACAGCTCCAGGATCGTCCTGCCGCCGGCCTGCCGGACCGGATAGCGGGCCAGGAAGGCGGTGTCGACCTCGAAGCGGGTCACGTAGCCGACGCCGCTGTGCTTCACGTTCCAGTCCCGGGCGATCCGGATCGCGTAGTCCTCGTTGAGGACCGGGTAGAAGATCGGCTGCTCCGGCAGCCGCGGTGGCCAGGCCCGCCACGCCGACGCGCGCACGAGCTCCAGCTCCTGGGGACCCGTGGGTCGCCAGAGGGTGGTGGTCGCGCGGCGGCTGGTCATGGCTTCGCTCTCTTGCCGTGAGTACGGAGGGTGGAGCCGTGACCGTATCCGTGGCCCCGGGGCCGGGGCCACGGGATTTCAGGCGGGTCAGGCGGGCTGGAGCAGGTCCCAGCGGTTGCCGTAGAGATCCTCGAAGACGGCGACCGAGCCGTACGGCTCGTGGCGCGGCTCCTCCAGGAAGCGCACGCCGGCGGCGGTCATCCGGGCGTGGTCGCGGCCGAAGTCGTCGGTGTGCAGGAAGAACCCGACCCGCCCCCCGGTCTGCGCCCCGACAGCCGCCGCCTGGGCGTCGCCCTTGGCCCGCGCCAGCAGCAGCCCCGTCCCGTGCCCGCCCCGCGGCCGCACGACCACCCAGCGACTGCCGTCGCCCCGGTCGGTGTCCTCGACGAGCTCGAAGCCGAGGGCGCGGGTGTAGAAGTCGACGGCCTCGTCGTAGTCGCGGACGACGAGGGTGACGAGCGCGAGCGCGGGGAGCGCCGGAGGCGCGGGCTCGGTGGGCCGGGGCGGGGGAGTGGTGGACATGAGATCAAGGTAATACGTATGACGAAGCGGCGCCAACGGACGCGCGGCGACCTGCCGGGCCCGCCCTCCCGGTGGGAGAATGCCCCGCATGGACGCGCGGGAAGTGGAGCGGCTCGTCGGGCGGGCGCGGGGGCTCGTGGCGGACGGGCGGCGGCGGGTGCTCGGGATCGCCGGGCCTCCCGGCGCCGGGAAGTCGACGCTGGCCGCGCGGCTCGTCGCGCGGCTCGACGGGCTCGCCGCGCTCGTGCCCATGGACGGCTTCCACCTCGCCCAGGCCGAGCTGGAACGCCTCGGGCGCGCCGGGCGGAAAGGCGCGCCCGACACCTTCGACGCCGCCGGCTACACCGCCCTGCTCGCGCGGCTGCGCGCCGCCGAACCCGGCGTCACCGTCTACGCGCCCGCCTTCGACCGCGGCCTCGAAGAGCCGGTCGCCGGGGCGATACCCGTGCCGCCCGAGGTCCCGCTCGTGATCACGGAGGGGAACTACCTGCTCCACGACGAGGGCCAGTGGGCCGCCGTCCGTCCCCTCCTCGACGAGGCCTGGTACCTGGACCTGGACGACCGGCGCCGCGTGCCCCGGCTGGTCGCGCGGCACGTCCGCTTCGGCAAGGAGCAGGCCCACGCCGAGCGCTGGGTCGCCGGGTCCGACGAGAGCAACGCCCGCCTCGTGGCGCCCGGCCGGGACCGCGCCCATCTCGTCGTACGGATGGACTGAGAGGCGCCGCCGGCCGCGGGGCGGCTAGCGTGTGCGCCATGAAGCACGCGCCGGCGCTCCTCGTCATCGACATGCAGAACGCCCTCGCCGCGATCGCCCACCGGGCCCGCGAGACCGTCGCCGTCATCGCCGGGCTCCAGGCCCGCGCCCGCGCCGCCGGCGTTCCCGTCATCACCGTCCAGCACCACGGCAACGGCCTCGAACCCGGCACCGACGGCTGGCGCGTCGTGCCCGAACTCGCCCCCGACGACGGCGAGTCGGTCATCTCCAAGACCAGCGCCGACAGCTTCCTCGACACCGGCCTCGACGCCACGCTCACGGCGCTCGGCACCACCGAGCTCCTGGTCACCGGCTTCGCCACCGAGATCTGCGTCGACACCACCGCCCGCCAGGCCCTCAGCCGCCGCTACGACCTCGTCCTCGTCGCCGACGGCCACACCACGTCCGTACGGGAGGCGGGCGGTGGCCCCTACGCCGAGCCCGACGCGTCCGTCGCCCACCACAACGAGATCTTCCGCAACCTGGACTTCCCCGGCCGCAGCATCCGCGTACTGCCGGGCGCCGACGTGGACTTCAGGCCGCCGAGGGCGCGACGTCCGCCCGCGTGACACCGGCCCGCGTGACACCGGCTCGCGCGACGTCCGCCCGCGTGACCGCCGCACGCGCCAGGGCCCGGACGACCGGGTGCGGCCGGGTGCCGTCGCCCGCCAGTTCCGGCTGGAAGAGGGTCGCCAGGAAGAACGGGTGGCCGGGCAGTTCCGCGATCCGCACCTGGCCGTCCTCGTCCGCGCCCGTGAACCGCAGGCCGTGCGCCTCCAGCGTGTCCAGATGGCGGCTGTCGGGGCCGTAGTTGCAGTGGTAGCGCTCGGTCGTCAGCTCGGCGCCCAGGACCGACTCCGCGAGGGAGCCGGTCGTCACCCGTACCCCGCCCTCGTGACCCACCAGCGAGCAGGCGAGCGGTGCGAGCAGCAGGTCCGCCTCGTCCGCAGCCGGGTCGTTCTCGGCGTGCGCCGCACGCTCCAGACCGCAGACGTTCCGCGCGAACTCGAGCAGCGCGTGCTGGAAGCCCGCGCAGGTCCCGAGGAACGGGATCCCGCCCTCGCGCGCCGTGCGGATCGCGGCCAGCGCGCCCGCCTCGCTCGCGTACGGGCTGCCCGGCAGCAGCCACACGGCGTCGAAGCCCTCGACCGCGCCCGGCGCCTCCGCGTCGCCGCTGCGGATCCAGTACGCGTCGAGGACCAGCCCGTCCCGCTCCGCCAGCGCGTCGAGCAGCATCGGGATGCGGACGTGGGACTTCACGTGCGGGGAACGGTCGCCGACCAGGGCGATCCGCGGGACGTGGGTGACTGGGGAGGTGACGGGGGAACGGTGAGTGGTGTGCTCGTTCATGGCGACCATCCTGGGCGGCTCCGGCCGTTCACGTCCAACGATGAACACTGCATCGTCCATCACGATCACTTATCTCGACCTCGATAGGCTGTGGGGCATGACCTCCACCGACAGCGGCGACAACGGCAGCGCCAGCAGCACCGGCGGCAACGGCGGCACCAACGACGCCAACGACACCAACGGCTGGGAGCAGCGCCTCGCCGCCCTCTGGGCCGAGCCGGACGCGTACGAGACCGACCCGGCCGGCTTCCGCGCGCGGATCGCCGAACTCGCCGCCGAGCGGCCCGAGAACGACCCCGTCGCCCTCTTCGAGCAGGGCGCCGCCCACGACTCCACCGGAGAGCCGGAACAGGCCGTGCGCCTTTACCGGCGGGCCCTCGACGGCGGCCTCACGGGGCTGCGCCGCCGCCGCGCCGTCATCCAGCTCGCCAGCAGCCTGCGCAACCTGGGCCGCCCCGACGTCAGCGTCGAACTCCTCACCGAGGAACGGGCGATCCCCGCCGACCGGCTCGACGCGGACGAGACCGCCCTGACCGCCGCCGTCGACGCGTTCCTCGCCCTCGCCCTCGCCGACACCGGCCGCGAGCGCGAGGCCGCGTCCCTCGCGCTCGGCGCCCTCGCCCCGCTGCTGCCCCGCTACAACCGGTCCCTCGCCCACTACGCCAAGGACCTGCTGAAGACGCGGCAGGGCTCCTGAGAGGGCCGGCTCCACCGGTGGACCCGCACCTGCTCCGTACGTACGTCTCCGTGGCCCGGCTCGCCTCCTTCTCCGCGGCGGCCCGGGAACTCGGCTACACCCAGTCGGCCGTCTCCCAGCACGTCGCCGCGCTCGAGGCCGACCTCGGCATGCCGCTGCTCAGCCGCCGGCCCGTCGCACCCACGCCGGCCGGCGAGCGGCTGCTCGAACACGCCGGTTCGCTGCTGCTGCGGCTCGACGCGGCCCGCACCGACCTCGCCCGGTTCGCCGCCCCGCCGCGCGAGACGCTCACGCTCGCCGCGGCGCCGCTCGCGCTCCACCCGCGCGTGCTCGCCGCCCTGCCGGCCACCGGGGTCACCTTGCGCACCCTGCCGCGCGACGAGGTGCCGGCCGCCGTCGCCACCGGTGCCGCAGACCTCGGCCTGGTCGACGGCCTCGCGGCACCCAGCGACCCACTGCGGCTCCCTGATGTCGCCCCGCTCACCGCCCGGCCGGTCGCAGAGGAACACCTGGTCGTGGTCCTGCCCGCCGGCCATCCGCTGGCAGACCGACCAGGCAGTTCAGGAGCCCCGGGAGCAACCGGAGGCGCTGGAGCCCCCGGAATACCAGGAGCCTTCGGAGTACCAGGAGTACCAGGAGCAGCGGGAGTACCAGGAGCAGCGGGAGTACCAGGAGTCCTCGGAGTCCCGGGAGTTCCCGAACCTCCCTTCCATCCCACCCACCCCACCCACCCCACCCACCCCGGCCTCGACCTCGCCGACCTGGCCGACGCCCGCTGGCTCGACGCCCCCGACGCCGGCTTCCCGCTCGACCGGCTGCGCGCCGCCCACGGCGGCCCCGCCGGGCGCGGCTTCCGCACCGCCCTGCGCTACGAGGGCACCGACGCCCGCACCCTCACCGCGCTGGCCGCCGCGGGACACGGCCTCGCCCTCCTGCCCGCCTCCGCCGCGGGCCTCGGGGTCCCCGGTGCCGCCTTCGTCCCGCTCGCCGCGCCACGCCTGGTCCACCGCACCGAGCTGCTGCACGGCGGACGCGAACCGAGCGGGCCCGCAGCCGAGTTGACCAGGAGACTCGGCACCCGTACGGCGGCCGGTCGCTAATCTGGCCACGCAGGGACCGAAACGGCGGGAACGGCGACGAAAGGCGGGACGACGTGGGGTGGTTCCGGCGAGGGCCCAGGCGTGACCACGAGGACGCGCCGCGGGACCCCGAGTTCACGTACTTCTCCGAGCGCGAGGCCGCGCTCTTCCGGAGGCAGGTCCGCGAGGCCTTCGCCGAGCTGGGGCTCGAGGTCACCGTCTACGCCGAATCCGTGACCGACGACGCCGGCCGGCGCTTCGGCCTCGGCAACCTCGCCGCCGTCTGTCACCAGGACCCGCGCGGCACCCGCATCTGGCCCCGGCTGATCGACCGTCACGTACGGCTGGTGGTCCGCGCCCTGGAGGGGCCCTCCGCTCTCGACACGCTGCCGCCCGAACAGATCCGCGCCCAGCTCTACCCGCGGGTCGTCAGTGGCGAGGGCATCGACCCCGGCACGTTCGGGTACGCGCGGACCGTCGCGCCCGGCCTCTACGAGGTCCTCGCGCTCGACCTGCCGGAAAGCGTCATGACACTCACCGACGAGGCACTGGAACGCCTCGGCGACCCCGTACGGCTGCGCGAGCGGGCCATCGACAACCTGCGCGGACTGCCCGTCGAGGGCCACGAGACCGTCAAGGACGCCGACGGGATGCGCTTCGAGGTCATCCTCGGCGACTCCTTCTACACCGCGAGCCGGGTCCTCGACCTCGACGCCGTCGTCCGCCGCGTGACCGGACGCCCACTCGGCGAGGACGGCGCCCTGGTCGCCATGCCCTTCCGGCACCAGCTCGCCTTCCACGCCATCAGGGACACCACGATCGTGCCGGCGCTCGGTGCCATGGCCTCATTCGCCGCCTCCGGCTACGAGGACACGCCCGGAGCGATCAGCCCGTACGTCTTCTGGTGGCGGGCCGGGACGCTCACCCAGCTTAGCGAGCACGCCGAGGAGGACGGCCAGCTGCGGATCGTCGTCGGCGACGAGTTCCAGGCCCTCCTCGAACGCCTGATCGTCCGGAACCCGGACCAGGGCTGAAACCAGAGCCGAGCCGAGCCGGGGGCCGAGACGCGGCCCGAGACCCGAGCCGGGCCGTGAGCCGAGCCGCGGTCCGAGACCCGAGCCGGGGCACGGGCCGAGCCGCTGGCCGAGACCCGAGCCGAGACGCGCGCCCAGACCCGGACCCCGACCAGAGCCGAGACGCGCGCCCAGACCCGAACCCGGACCCGAGCCGAGCCGCGGTCCGAGACCCGATCGGAGACCGGATCCGAGACCCGGGCCGAGACCCTCTCCGCCCGGTCGCGGCACCCGCCCGCGCCCGGCAGGATCAGGATGCTGTACGTCGACGAGGAGACCACCATGTCCGAGAGCACCGCGCCCGCAGCCTTCACCGCCGACGACTACCGGGCCCGGATGGCCCGCGCGGCCGACTCCGCCGCGGAGGCGGGGCTGGCCGGCGTCCTGGTCGCGCCGGGCCCCGACCTGGTCTACCTCACTGGCTACCAGCCCACCGCGATCACCGAACGGCTCACCGTGCTGGTGATCGCCCCGGGCCAGGACCCGGTCCTCGTCGTCCCCACCTTGGAGGCGCCGGACGCGGAGAAGGCCCCGGGCGCCGCAGCGCTCACCCTGCGCGACTGGACCGACGGCAAGGACCCGTACGCCGTCACGGCTCCGCTGCTCGACATCGACGGCCGCTTCGGCGTCAGCGACAACGCCTGGGCCATGCACCTGCTCGGCCTCCAGCAGACGCTGCCCGGCACCTCGTACGTCTCCCTCACCGAGGCACTGCCGATGCTCCGCGCCGTCAAGGACGAGCACGAACTGGCCCGGATCGCCGCAGCCGGAGCCGCCGCCGACCAGGCGTACGGCGAGATCCTGAAGGTCCGCTTCGCCGGCCGCAAGGAGACCGAGGTGGCCGCCGACCTGGCCGCACTGCTCATGGACTTCGGCCACTCCCAGGTCGACTTCACGGTCGTCGGCTCGGGCCCCAACGGCGCCAACCCGCACCACGAGGCCGGTGACCGCACCATCGAGCACGGCGACATGGTCGTCCTCGACTTCGGCGGCCTCAAGCACGGCTACGGCTCCGACACCACCCGCACCGTCCACGTGGGCGAGCCGACGGACGAGGAGCGCCGCGTCCACGACCTCGTCCGCGAGGCCCAGCAGGCCGGCTTCGAGGCCGTACGCACCGGGGCCGCCTGCCAGGACGTGGACCGCGCGGCCCGCAAGGTCATCACGGACGCGGGCTACGGCGAGTACTTCATCCACCGCACCGGCCACGGCATCGGCGTCACCACCCACGAACCCCCGTACATGATCGAGGGCGAGGCCCGCCCGATCGTCCCGGGCATGTGCTTCTCGATCGAGCCGGGCGTGTACCTCCCGGGCCGCTTCGGCGTCCGCATCGAGGACATCGTGACCCTGACGGAGGCCGGCACGGGCCACCGCTTCAACAACACCCCGCGCGAGCTGGCGATCGTGGAGTGACGCCTGCCCGGTCACCTCGACCGCTGGGCCGGCTGGTGTCGGAGCGGCCGTGTCACTCGATCGGCAACGCGGCGACGGGGAGCTGCTCCCGAGCAGGCCAGGTGAACGTGCGATCCGGTTCCAGGTGGGCCTCTCCCCAGTGAATGACGTGGACGCCGTTCTCCGGATCGGCCGTGAAGAACACGCAGACGAGCCTTGTGGAGGCCCCCAGCTCCTCGAACGTCTCGTGCAGCCCCAGGTACTCATCCGTCGCCAGGTCGGCGTCGACCTCGAAGAGTGCCTCGGGCGGCTGCGGCCCGTGTGCTCGGATCAGCCGCCGGCGGGTGGGCGACGCGTTGGCAGGCAGCCGCGCGCGGTCGAGGGGGCGCGGCTTGTCCGCGTACCTGAAGGGGAAGAGCGCGTGCTCGTTGATCACGGCGTACTCGTATCCCCGTACGTCCCGCACGGACTCCCCCAGCTCCCGCGCCGCATCTGCCAGCCCCTCGCGCACAGCTCCTGCGAGAGCGACACCGTAGGGGCTCCACTTCTTCAGCCCCGCCGCCGTGTGCGCCGCATGAGCCTTGGCGTGCGCCTTGGCCAGTTGCAGCGGAACCGCAGCGGCGATCGCGCCGGCATGCCGACCGAACCGCTTGACGGCCCAGTCCGACGGTGCCGACGGTTCGCGACCCAACACGGACATGCAGCGCCCCCTCCGCCCGATCACTCGCCCTTCAACTGTGTGACACGTACACGAACGGGACACAAGGGAGCGATCCGGCCATGACCTGACGCTTCGTGAGGGCAGCGCTCCGCGTACCGGCAGCCTCAGCCGTCCGTCAGTACCACCGCCGATTCCGCCGGCAGGCTCAGCAGGCCGTCCCGGCCGGGGGGTTCCGTACTGTCCCAGGCGGCCAGCACGCGGTCGCGGCCGTTGGAGCCGAGGGCGATGTCCGCCGGCTGCTTGCCCAGGTTGACCGCGACCCTGATGTCCCCGCGGCGGAACACGAGCCAGCGGGCCTCCTCGTCGTACGCCACCTTCACGCCGGCCAGGTCCGGGTCGGTGAGATCGGGGAGGGTGCGGCGCAGGGCGATCAGTTCGCGGTGCCAGGCGAGCAGGCGCTTGTGGGGTTCGCGTTCGCGTTCGGCGCGGTCCAGGACCGAGCGGTCTCGGGTGGCCTGTTCCTGCGGGTCGGGCACGTCCTCCTCGGCCCAGCCGTGCGTCGCGAACTCACGCCGCCGGCCGCGCCGTACCGCCTCCGCGAGCTCCGGATCCGTGTGGTCGGTGAAGTACATCCACGGCGTCGTCGCGCCCCACTCCTCGCCCATGAACAGCATCGGCACCGACGGTCCGGTCAGCACGAGCGCCGCCGCGCAGGCGAGGAGGCCGGGGGAGCAGGAGGCCGAAAGGCGGTCGCCCGTCGCCCGGTTGCCGATCTGGTCGTGGGTCTGCGCGTAGCCGAGGAAGCGGTGCGCCGGCGTGCGCTCCCGGTCGACCGGGCGGCCGTGGTGCCGGCCGCGGAAGGAGGAGTACGTGCCGTCGTGGAAGAAGACCCGGGTCAGGGTCTTGGCGAGCGCGGCCATCGGAGCGCGCGCGAAGTCCTCGTAGTAGCCCTGGGACTCGCCGGTCAGCGCCGTGTGCAGGGCGTGGTGGAAGTCGTCGTTCCACTGGGCGTGGACGCCGATCCCGCCGACCGTGCGCGGTGCGGTCGTGCGTGGGTCGGCGAGGTCGGACTCGGCGATCAGGAAGTGCTGCCGGCCCTGCTCCTTGGCCAGTTCGTCCACCGCCGCCGACAGCTCCTCCAGGAACGTCAGCGCCCGGGTGTCGGCGAGCGCGTGCACCGCGTCGAGCCGCAGGCCGTCGATCCGGTAGTCCTGCAGCCAGGCCAGCGCGCTGCCCAGGAAGTACGCCCGGACCTCGTCCGAGCCCGGCGCGTCCAGGTTGACCGCCGCGCCCCACGGCGTGTGGTGGGTCTCGGTGAAGTACGGTCCGAACGACGGCAGATGGTTCCCGGACGGCCCCAGATGGTTGTGCACCACGTCCAGGACCACGCCGAGGCCGAGGCCGTGCGCGGTGTCCACGAAGCGCTTCAGCGCCTCGGGCCCACCGTACGGCTCGTGCACCGCCCACGGCGCGACCCCGTCGTAGCCCCAGCCGTTCACGCCGGGGAACGGGCACAGCGGCATCAGCTCCACATGGGTGATGCCGAGGCCCGCGAGCTCCCCGAGGCGCTCGGCCGCCGCGTCGAGGGTGCCCTCGGGCGTGAAGGTGCCGACGTGCAGCTCGTACAGGACGCCGCTGCGCATCCGCAGTCTCGGCGTGTCGTGGCGCCAGGCGTACGCGTCGTGGTCGACGACCGCCGCGAGACCGTCCGGGCCGTCCGGGAGGCGCCGGGCCCGGGGATCGGGCAGAAGGGGTCCGTCGTCGAGGGCGAAGCCGTAGCGGTCGCCGTCGGCGGCCGGGACCACCCCGGTCCACCAGCCGGGCCGCTCGGCGTCCCGCTCCAGCGGATGCCGGACGCCGTTCAGCTCCAGCGTCACCCGGTCACGGGCGCGGGGCGCCCACACCTCGAACAGCACTCGACGGTCCCCTCGTCGACGACGGACGTACGGCCGGTCGTACGGCCACCGGCGTACGGTCACGGACGTACGGCCACGGACGTACAGCTACAGGACCATCCTGGCAGTCAGTCGCCCTGCGTGCCCGGCGCGTCCCACACGAAGTTGACCGAGCGCTCGAAGTTCACGTACCCCGCCCGGGCGAAGGACTTCGCCATCGGCACGTTGCCGAGGTCCGTGGCCGCCCTGATCCGCTCCACGCCGTCCTGTGCGGCCAGCACCTGGGTGCCCTCGGCGAGGATCTCGTCGACGTGGCCGCGGCCACGGTGGGCGGGCAGCACGCCGATGTACGCGATGATCGGGTGGTAGTTGTTGCGCGCGGGGACGACGAAGCCGACCGGCTCACCCGTCCCGGGCAGCTCGGCGATCCGCCACCACTCGCGGGGCGTCGTGAAGTGCGCGAGTTCCTCGTCGTAGTGCAGTTCGGCCGCCTCTCGCGACGAGAGCCCCGAGGCGAGGTCCGCCTGGCCGTGGGCGTCGAGCGTGCCCTCCATCACCGGCGTCATCAGCGCCAGCAGGTCCTCGCGGTCGCGGACCGGCCGGAAGGCCAGGCGGCCGGTCGGCTCCGGTACGGGCGTGCCCGGCCGCCACTCCAGGCGCAGCCGTTCGACGAGCGGGCGCGCGCCGGTCGACTCGAGGATGCCGAAGAGCGTCTCCAGGTACGCCCGGGTCTCCGGCACCTCGCGCCAGTCGGCCGGCATGAACCGCCCGTACTCGGGTCGCGGCCCGCCCCGGAGCACGGCGGCGCTCGCCGTCCGCAGCAGGCGCAGCCCGGTCGTCGCGGCCTCCTCGGGCGACAGGTCCGGGGCGAGGTCGAAGAAGTCCAGGGCCTGCGGCTCGGTGCCGGGCCGTCCGGTCCACCAGCTGATCCGGCCGACGAGCCGGTCGCCGCGCAGGGCGACCCACATCCACTCGGGGCGGCGGCGGCCGGTGGCGAGGTCGTCGGCGAGCTCGTGGTCGAGCACGTAGTCGAGGCGGTCGAAGAGGTCGAGCTCCTGCGGTCCGGAGAGCGGCCGGACGACGAGCGCAGGGTCAGGCGTCATGTAAGGGGTCCCCCAGGGGTTGTCGATCAAGGGTGTCGATCAGATGTGGTCGATCGGGGTGGCCGGCCGACGGTGGTCGATCGGGGTGGCCGGCCGGCGGTGGTCGATCGGAGTGGTCGGCCGACGGTGTGTCGAACGAGGTAGTGGGCCGACGGTGGTCGAACGAGGGTGGGCCGACGCTGGCCGATCAAGGTCGTTGATCACGGAGGTTCGACCGACGTGTGCGATGCGGCGGCCGACCCTAGCAACAATCGGGCCGTGAGGCATGCGAGTTCCCGGCCGGCACCCCGCCTCCGGTTCCGCGTGGCCGGGGCCGGACCCGGCCCGGAACAGGAGCCCGGGGTACGGGTGCCTGCGGGGCGCGGGACCCTTCTGGACACCCCGGGGCCTCGCGGCGGACAATCACGGATGTGACGACCCCTTACGAGCTGCCGGCCGGACCGCCGGACACCCCTCGGCTCACCGACGCCGAGCGGGAGCGCGCGCTCGCGGTGCTCCGCGAGGGCGCGGCGCAGGGACGTCTGTCGCACGACACGTTCCTCTTCCGCATGGAGCGGGCGCTGGTCGCCCGGCGCTCCGACGAACTCGCCCTGCTCACCGCCGATCTCGCGACCGAGTCGACCTGGACCCGGCGGGTGGTCGGCGTGGTCGAGAAGATGTCGGCGTTCACGGCCAGGATCGGCCGGGCCTGGCAGGCCGAACGCCTGCCGAAGCTGCTGCTGCCGCACCCCGGACCGTACCCGCTGCGGATCGGCCGCGACCCGGTGAACGGGCTGCGGCTCAGCCACGAGACGGTCTCACGGCTGCACGCAGAGCTGTCCTCGCAGGACGGCACCTGGATCCTGCGCGACCTCGGCTCCACGAACGGCACCACGGTCAACGGCCGCCGTGTCACGGGCGCGGTGGTGGTCCGGGCCGGGGACGCGGTGGGCTTCGGCCAGATGTCCTTCCGGCTGTCGCTGAACTGAGCGGCGGACCGGAACCCCGCTGAGCGGCGGATCGGGACCCGTACTCCCCATCCCCTCCCCGCCCCCTCGCATCCCGATTCACCCGTTCGGCGGTGTACCTGCTGCGACCCGGCCCCCCCGGTGGTGGGCTGAGGTGATGCGCGCCGCTGACCGACGTAGGGGGCCAGATGAGCGACGAGCCGACGAGCAGCGAGCCCGAGGGCAGCGAGCCGAAGAGCAGCGAGCCCAAGGGAAGCGAGCCCAAGGGAAGCGAGCCGAAGAGCAGTGAGCCGAAGGGCGAGGAGCCGAAGTACGTGACCGCCGGGCGGACGTCCTGGCGGGACCACTGGAACGCGCTGCCCGCGATGGCGCGCGCCGGGTCGGCGGCCGCCACCGCCGCCAACGAGCGCCCCGCCCGCCGGGTCGCTCCCAGCCCGCTGGAGCCCGGCTCCACCCGGGACCCGTACCGCACCTACCGGGTGCTGCGCGAGGAGTTCCCGCTCACCCATGACCCGCTGCTGCGGGCCTGGGTGCTCAGCCGGTACGCCGACGTGGCGAGCGCCCTCACCGACGCGCGCTTCACCCACGGCCACCGGCCCGGCGACCCGCCGTGCGCCGAGACCCACACGGACGTCGACGAGGCCGAGCTGCGGGCCGTGGCCGAACGCACCGCGTTCGTCCTCGCGCGCCGGATCGCCGACCGGCCGCGCGCCGACCTGGTCGCCGACTTCTGCCACTGGCTGCCCGCCGGCACCGTCGCCGCCGCCGTGGGCGTGCCGTACCGGGACATGATGCGGCTCGTGCGCGGCCGGGCCGCCTCCGCGCTCGCCGGGCAGTGCACGGCCCAGATCTCGGTGCGCGAGAAGGCCCTGGCCGGCTTCCTCGCTGACGTGCTGGGCGACGCCGACCTGGTCGAGGCCCTGCGCGACGCCCCCGCCGGGCTCGTCGCCCGCGCCTGGGCCGAGTCGCTGCGCCGCGAGCCGCCGGTCCAGATCATGGTGCGCCGCACCCGCGGCGAGATCCACGTCAGCGGCGGCGTCCTCCCGGCCGGGGCCCCGGTCGCCCTGCTCGTCGGCGCCGCGGGCCGCGACCCGGACCGGTTCCGCGACCCGGACCGCTTCGACCTCCTGCGCGACGACCCCGGCCAGCTCACCTACGGTCCCGGTCCGTGCCCCGCCGTCACCCTCGCCGCCCTGGAGGCCGAGTACGCCCTGCGCGCCCTCTTCCAGGCCATGCCGCGCCTCCGCCTCGCCGACGGCTTCCGGCCGGAGCGCTCGGGCGTCGTCACCCGCGCCCCGCGCACCCTGATCGTCCTGCCCGGAGGCTAGGGCGTGCCCTCCGGATCCTGCCGGCGTCGCGGCCCGAGACGGACAACACACCTAGGCGCCGGGCTCCCGGCCCGGCCTGACGCCCGGGCCTATGTGCGCCGCCTCCGCCGTCCAGTCGATGCGCGTCGCCTCCGTCCCGGCCGGGACCGCATCGAAGGTGGTCGTCAGCCAGGCGCGGAGCGCGGAGCGGTCGACGTCGACGAGCACCGGAACTCCCGTGCCGCCGAGCCGGATCCGCAGCCGGCCCTTCCGGCCGCCCTGCCGCAGTGGCCACAGCTGGACGTCGCCCTCGCCGCACGGCGTGCGGGTGCCGCGGTGCAGCAGCTCGCGGGAGAGGGTCCAGTCGACCGCGTGGTCGGACCGGCCGAAGGTGACCAGGACCGCCCACGGGTCGTCGGGATCGTAGGAGAACGCCACCTCGATCGGGAACTCCAGGTCGGCGTGCACCCTGCGACCGACCGTCCGCCAGGGTTCGACCCAGGGTTCGACCCACGCGTCGGCCGTCGCGTCGGCCCTCGGGTCCGCCCCGGGTCCGGCCGCGTGCCCGGTCCTCCCGTCGCTCCGGCGGGGTTCGGACATGTCGCTCTCCTCTCTGCGCCTGCGGAGGCCGCGTGTCTGTCTGTCCGTGTGTCCGTGTGTCTGCTGTGAGCCGTCTGGCGTCTGCGAACTGCCGTCTGCCTCTTGCCTGTGCCGTCTCTGGTCTGACTGTCCGGCTGTCCGGCTGTCTTCTGCACGTCTGCCTTCTCTGCGTCTGACCGCTGTCGGCCGACCCATGCGTGCCGGACGTGTATCCGGCGAAATCCGTGTGCGCCGCAGCGCGCGGCCCTGGGAACATGCGCGGATGGTCCACACTCTCGAACGCCTGGTCGTCCGGCATGCCCTCCGTCTTCCCGCCCCCGCCGGACCCGCCGGTGACGGGGCCGCCGCGGCACGGCAGTTCGACGTGGCCCTGATGTCCGTCGGGTTCAAGCTCTCGGCCGAACTGTTCGCCGCGCTCTCGTCGTACGACGAGAAGACGGTCGCCGCACTCGCCGCCCGCACCCTGCTCTCCGTCCGCGAGCTCGTCGGCGACCACGTCCGCCACAACACGTACTTCGTCGACTTCCCCGCCAACGTGCCCGACACCGCCGCCTTCTGGGCCGAGTGCCTCGTCAAGGCACTGTCGGACGACGCGGCGCGCCCCACCGTGCTCGCCCGGCTCGGGGACGGCGTCCTCGACCTGCTGACCCTGCCGACGTACGGCCGCTACCAGCACTCCTACGAGGAGCTGCTCGCCGCCCACGACGAGCTGGTCGCCTCGGTCGGCGACCGCGTCACGCTGCTGCACCTCGGCGGCACCCTGGCCGACGAGGTCACCGCCCTCTACCTGGCGCTCGCCGGCAGCCGCACCCCGCTCGGCGAGGAGCACCTCGCCGACCTCGCCGTGCTCGCCCGGCATCGTGCCCACGGCCCGCAGCCCGAGCGGATCCCGGTCCGGGAGAACCGTGCGGTGATCAACCGGGCCCGCCTCCGGGCCGGTGCCGGACTGCTCGTCGACACCGTCACCGACGTCCTGCGCCTCGCCTGCGCCCTCTCGGGCGGCGACGTCGGGCTGCGTGAGCCGACGCGGTTCCGCGCGCCGTCCCGGCCGGACCGCCGTGCCCTGCTCGCGGCCCTCGACGCGGTCGTGGCCGCGAACCCGGCCAAGCTCGCCGACGTGCCCCCGCACCGGGAGGCGTGGAAGCGGCTCGGGGAACGGCTGCACCCGCACGAGTACCCGCAGTGGCCGCACGCGGCCGACGTGTTCGCCGTCGCCCGCGGCGAGCGCAAGGCACCCTCGCTCGCCCGGCGCGTGGAGGAGCTCCTCGGCGAGGACGACGTCCCCGGGGCGGCCGAGCTGCTGGCCGGCGTCGCGCCCGGCGCTCTGTTCCGTTCCCTGGACCGGCTGCTGAGGACGGCCGCGGAGGGCGAGCAGCGCGAGGCCGTCCTCACCGCCGCCGAGCGGGCGGCGCCGCGCGTGTCGGGCCGTGTCGTGCTCTCCGTGCGCGAGCACGTCCAGAACCGTACGGGGCGGGGCGGGCCGCGCCGGGTGTTCGTGAACCGGCGCGGCGGTGCGTGGGTCACCGAGGACCGCCGTCGGCCGCTGCCGCCCGCCGTCCGCGAGCGGCTCGTCGCGCTGCTCGACACGGAGACCCGGCGCCGGCTCGACGTGCCGGAGCGGCTGCTCGTCGACCCGGCCGTCCTGGACGTGGCGCTGCCGCTGAGCGGCCGGACCGCCTCGGCCGGTCTCGGCGTCCTGCCGCGCGGCTCCGTCTCGCCGGTCGAGGGCGATCTGCTGCGCTTCTTCACGTACTGGAAGGAGCGGAGCCGGACCACCGACCACGACCTGTCCGCGCTCGTCCTGGACGCCGACTACGACGCCGTCACCTGGCTGTCGTACACGTCGCTGACCGACGTCGAAGGCAGCCACTCCGGCGACCTCGTCCAAGCTCCCGACGGCGCCACCGAGTTCATCGACCTGCGGCTCGGCTTGGTCCGCGGCGACTTCATCGTGCCGCAGGTGCACGTCTACAGCGGTGAGGACTTCGAGTCCGTCGAGGAGTCGTTCTTCGGCTTCATGCTGCGCGAGGCCGACCAGGGCGGCCGGCCCTTCGAACCGCGCACCGTGCGCATGAAGTCGGACCTGCGCGGGCCGGGACGGATCGCCCTGCCGCTCGCGTTCCAGCGCGACGACGAGGGCCGCTGGCACGCCCGTTGGCTGCACCTGTACCTCAGGGGCGAGCCGGCGGAGAACCGGGTCGAGGAGAACCTGGTGACCTTCGCGGTCCTGGTCCGTGGCCTGGTCGAGCGCACCCCGCTGACCGTCCGGCACCTGACGGAGCTGATGACGCGGGCGGGTGCGCGGACCGAGGCGTGGGACGGCCGGAGCCTGCCGGAGAAGCCGGTCACCTTCATCGGTCTGGAGCGGCCGGAGGGCCTGCCCGCGGGCTCGCGGGTGATCACGCCGGAAAACCTGCGCGACCTGGTCCCGGCCTGAGTGTTAGGTTCTTCCCGGGGCGAGGCCATGAACGGGCTTCCTTCTCACAACGAATCCACATCGTCTGTAGTCCGTTCGCTCTCCTCGCCCCACCCACTCTTCTCCTTCCCCTTCGGGAGGCCTCGCGCCGTCGGTGCCTCGGGCGCCTCACGGCGTCGTCAGGCCCTCACCAGCAGGGCCACCGGCCGCGCCTCGAACAGCTCGGCCAGCTTCACCGGCGTGTCCGTGCCGCCGGTGAACTCCCTTACCCCGTCCAGGACATCGAGCCAGCGGCCGTCCGGCAGCGAGAGCGCCGTGTCCTGCCAGCCGCCCGCCTCCGCGAGGCGCAGCGGCAGCCGGGTCACCGCCGTCAGGACCCGGTCCGCGCGGCGGAAGGCCAGGCAGTGCGGGGCGGCCGGGCCGGTCGCCGCCAGCGGGTGGTAGCCGCCGCCGGGGCCGAACGCGTCCGGATGTTCGCGGCGCAGCCGCAGGGCCGCCCGTACCAGCGCCGTCTTGTCGTCGTCCGGGCCGGGCGCGAAGGGCGCACGGTTGTCCGGGTCGACGAGAGCGCGGTACTCCCGCTCGGTGTTCTGGTACAGCTCGGGCACGCCCGGCATGGTCAACTGGACGAGGGCGGCGCCGAGGACATGGGCGCGGATGTGCGGCTCCAGGGCGAAGGCCGACTCGGAGGCGGTGCGCAGCGGGATCCGGCCCGGGCCCGCCGCCACGAACTCGGTCACCGCCCGCTCGTACGCCGGGTCCGGCTCGGTCCAGCAGGTGTGCAGCCCCGCCTCGCGCACGGACTTGAGGACGGCGGGCCCGAGCCGGTCCGGGTCCGGCGTGCCGAAGCCGAAGGCGGTCTGCCAGGCGGTCCACGCCAGGTGCGGATCGGGAGCCGGGACTCCGGCGACCTCCTCCAGGAGCTCCGCCCAGCGCCGCGGGCACTGGGACAGGACGGCGATCCCGGCCCGTACGTCCGCGCTGCGCTTGGTGTCATGGGTGGTGAGGACGGTGCCGGTGGCGGGCCAGTCGCGGGCGAGCCGGGCGCAGAAGGCGTGGAACTCGTCCGGCGTGACCGCGGGCCGGCCCGGGTCGCCGCCGACCTCGTTGGCCGAGAGCAGCGGGGTGTAGCGGTAGAAGGCGGTGTCCTCGACGGACTTGGCACGCAGTGCGGACGAGGTCTGGGCGAACCGGGCGCGGAACGCCCGGTGTCCGGGCCCGTCGCCGAGTGCGCCGAGTGCCAGGTCGCGGACCACGTCGACCGCCGTCGCCTCCTCCGGCACGGCGAACGCCGCCTTGGCGCCGCGCGCGGCCTCGGGGGTGAGGACCTGTTCGCCGCCGGTGCGGTAGGTCCGGTAGACCGGTACCCGGACGAGGAGTTCGAGGATCGCGGTGTGCAGTGCCCAGGGCGCGTGGTCGCGCAGCCGTGGGTCGGTGGCGCAGATCCGGTCCGCGAGCCGGGTCAGCGCGGCGGTCTCCGCGGCCAGTTCGTGCGTCACCACCTTGTACGCGGCGCGGCGCGCGGTCGCCTCCCAGTAGCCGCCCCTGTCCCCGGCTCGTCCCGCGAACTCCCGGTAGACGTCGGCCAGTTCGTCGGCGCCCACCGGGTCGGTGAAGAGTCCGTCCACGTAGCGGAGCGCGTCGTAGCCGGTGGTGCCGGCCACGGGCCAGGAGGCGGGCAGCGGTTCGGTGCCGGTGAGGATCTTCTCCACGACCGTCCAGCACCGCCCGCCGGTCGCCTCGGCGAGCCGCTCCAGGTAGCCCTCCGGGTCGGCGAGCCCGTCGGGGTGGTCGATCCGCAGTCCGTCGACGACGCCGTCCGCCACCAGCTCGACGATCTTCGCGTGGGTCGCGTCGAACACCTCGGGGTCCTCGACCCGGACCCCGATCAGGTCCGAGATGGTGAAGAACCGCCGGTAGTTGAGATCGGTGCGGGCCAGCCGCCACCACGCGAGGCGGTACCACTGGGCGTCCAGGAGCTCGTCCAGCGGCAGGCCCTCGGTGCCCGGGCGCAGCGGGAACTCCTGGCCGTCGAGGGTGAGCACGCCGTCCGTGACCCGCATCCGGTCCCGGACCTCGGAGAGGCGGGCGGGCAGCACCGGCAGCAGCATCCGCCCGTCGCCCGCAGCCCAGTCGACGTCGAACCAGCGGGCGTACGGCGAGTCCGGGCCCTCGCGCAGCACCTCCCGCAGTGCGTGGTTGTGCCGGGGCGAGGCGGCCATGTGGTTGGGCACGAGGTCGAGGACGATGCCGAGCCCGTGGGCCCGGGCCGTCGCGGCGAGGGCCCGCAGCCCTTCCTCGCCGCCGAGTTCCGTGCGTACGGAACGGTGGTCGGTCACGTCGTAGCCGTGGGTCGAGCCGGGCACCGCTTCGAGGACCGGCGACAGATGGAGGTGCGAGACGCCGAGAGCGGCCAGGTGCGGCACGGCCCGCTCGGCGGCGGCGAACGGGAACTCCGGCTGGAGCTGGAGCCGGTAGGTCGCGGAGGGCAGCGCGCGTTCCGAGGACGAGCCCGGTGAGAAGGACGTCATGCGAACGTACGTACCCCGCGCGGAGGCTTCTGTGTCATCGCCCCATGCGCCCGTTCGTGTGCATCGCGTTACGTTCGCGTGATGCTCCGGATGTATCGCGACACGCTGTCGCTGCTCGGCGCGGTCCTGCCGGCCGTCTCCTTCCTCGGCCGGCTGCCGACGGCCATGTGCCAGCTCGGCAGCCTCCTCCTGGTCGCCCGGACCAGCGGCTCGCTCGCCACCGCGGGCCTGGTCGCGGGGGCGCTCGCCGCGGGGCAGACGGTCGCCGGGCCGCTCGTCGGGCGGCTCGCGGACCGGCACGGCCAGCGGCCGGTCGTCCTCGCGGCCTCGCTCGCCAACGCCGGCGCCGTCACCGCCCTGGTGCTCGCCGCGCTGGGCGACGCCGCCACGGCCCTGCTGATGCCGCTCGGCGCGCTCGCCGGCGCGACCGTCCCGCAGGTCGGCCCGCTGTCCAGGACCCGCTCGGTGACCCTGGCCCGGCGGGCGGGTGCCGACGACCGGACGGTGGCGACCGTGCTCTCCTTCGAGGGCACCCTCGACGAGGTCTCCTTCGTCCTCGGCCCCGCCCTGGTCGGCCTCGCGGCCTCCGCCGCCCACCCGGCCGCGGCCCTGCTGGCCGCCGCCGCGCTGCTGGCGAGCTGCGGCACCGCGTTCGCCCTGCACCCGACCGCACGGTCGGCGGCGGTGCCCAAGCCCACCCGTTCGAGTGCCGCCGAACGGACGCGCCTGCCCGCGGCGACGTACGCCCTGCGCGGCACGATGGTGCTCCAGGGCGCCATGTTCGGTGCCTCGCAGGCCGGGATCACGGCCCTCACCGGACGCCTCGGCGTGCCCGACCAGGCCGGTCTCGTGTACGCGGCGATGGGTGTGACGAGCGCCGCCGCGGGCTTCGCGACGGCCGCCGTGCCGGCCCGGATCGGGCTCACCACCCGCTGGCGGGCGGCGACCGCCGTGCTCGTGGTGCTCGCCGCCCCGCTGGTCCTCGTCGACACGCTGGGGTGGCTGTACGCGGGCGTCGTCGTCCTCGGCGTCGCCTACGCCCCACACCTCATCACCGTGTTCGGTCTCACCGAGCGGACCGCGCCGCCCGGCCGGCTCGCCGAGTGCATGGCCTTCCTCACCAGCGGCATCGTCGGCGGCCAGGCCCTCGCGCTCGCCGTCTCGGGCCGGCTCGCCGAGACGCACGGCGCCCCGGCCGCCTTCGGAGTGGCGGCCGGGGCGGCCGTGGCGTGCGCGGTGCTCTCCTGGGTCGTGCGCTTCCCCCGTACCCAGGGCGCGGAGCCGGCCGGGGTCAGGCCGGCCGCCGCAGCACCGTCAGTGTGAGCGGGGCGAGCGTCACCCGCTCGCCGGCCGCCATCCGCGGGCCCTCCTCGGGCGGCATGCCCTCCGGGTGGGAGGTGTCCACGACGACCTTCCAGCACTCGCCGTGGCTGTCCGGCACCTCGAACTCCAGCTCCTGCGAAGAGGCGTTGAACATCAGCAGGAAGGAGTCGTCGGAGATCCGCTCGCCCTGCGGGCCCGGCTCGGAGATCGCGTTGCCGTTGAGGAAGACGGTCAGCGCCCGGGCGTGCGCCGCCTGCCAGTCCCGGGCCGTCATCTCCTCGCCCTGCGGCGTGAACCAGGCGATGTCGGTCAGCTCGTCGTGAGTGCCTTCCACGGGACGGCCGTGGAAGAAGCGGCGGCGCCGGAAGACCGGGTGGTCGCGGCGCAGCCGCACCATCGCCCGGGTGAACTCCAGGAGCGTGGCCTCCGGTTCGCTCCCCGGCTTCGGCCAGCGCACCCAGGAGATCTCGCTGTCCTGGCAGTACGCGTTGTTGTTGCCGCCCTGGCTGCGGCCGAACTCGTCGCCGTGGCTGAGCATCGGCACGCCCTGCGACAGCATCAGCGTGGCCAGGAAGTTGCGCGTCTGGCGGGCGCGCAGCTCGCGGATGCCGATGTCGTCGGTGTCGCCCTCGGCGCCGCAGTTCCAGGAGCGGTTGTGGCTCTCGCCGTCCCGGTTGCCCTCGCCGTTGGCCTCGTTGTGCTTCTCGTTGTACGAGACGAGGTCGTGCAGTGTGAAGCCGTCGTGGCAGGTCACGAAGTTGACCGAGGCGAGCGGGCGCCGCCCGTCGTCCTGGTACAGGTCGGAGGAACCGGTGAGCCGGGAGGCGAACTCGGCGAGCGTGCGCGGCTCGCCGCGCCACAGGTCGCGCACGCAGTCCCGGTACTTGCCGTTCCACTCGGCCCACTGCGGTGGGAAGTTGCCCACCTGGTAACCGCCCTCGCCCAGGTCCCACGGCTCGGCGATCAGCTTCACCTGGCTGACCACCGGGTCCTGCTGCACCAGGTCGAAGAACGAGGACAGCCGGTCCACCTCGTGGAACTGGCGGGCCAGGGTGGCCGCCAGGTCGAAGCGGAAGCCGTCCACGTGCATCTCGGTCACCCAGTACCGCAGACTGTCCATGATCAACTGGAGCACGTGCGGGGACCGCATGAGCAGCGAGTTCCCGGTACCGGTGGTGTCCGTGTAGTACCGCGGGTCGTTGCCGAGCCGGTAGTACGAGGGGTTGTCCAGGCCCCGGAAGGACAGCGTGGGGCCCAGGTGGTTGCCCTCGGCGGTGTGGTTGTAGACCACGTCGAGGATCACCTCGATGCCGGCCTGGTGCAGTGCCCGCACCGCCGACTTGAACTCCAGGACCTGCTGGCCCCGGTCACCCCACGAGGCGTAGGCGTTGTGCGGGGCGAAGAAGCCGATGGTGTTGTAGCCCCAGTAGTTCGACAGGCCCGCGTCGACCAGCCGGTGGTCGTTGACGAACTGGTGGACCGGCATCAACTCCAGTGCCGTGACGCCCAGTTCCTTCAGGTGTCCGATGACCGCCGGGTGCGCGAGCCCCGCGTAGGTGCCGCGCAGCTCCTCCGGCAGGTCCGGGTGCAGCATCGTCAGGCCCTTCACGTGGGCCTCGTAGATCACCGTGTGGTGGTACTCGGTGCGCGGACGCCGGTCGTCGCCCCAGTCGAAGTACGGGTTGACCACGACCGAGGTCATGGTGTGCGGGCCGGAGTCGAGGTCGTTGCGGGCGTCGGGCCGTCCGAACGGATATCCGTACACCGCCTCTCCCCACGACACCTCGCCCGAGATCGCACGCGCGTACGGATCGAGCAGCAGCTTCGCGGGGTTGCAGCGCTGCCCGTGCTCGGGCGCGTACGGTCCGTGCACCCGGAATCCGTACCGCTGGCCGGGCATCACGCCCGGCAGATAGGCATGCCGCACGAACGCGTCGGTCTCGCGCAGCTCGACGGCCGTCTCCGTGCCGTCGTCGTCGAGCAGACACAGCTCGATCCGGTGGGCGGCCTCCGAGAAGACCGCGAAATTGGTACCGGCACCGTCGTAGGTGGCGCCCAGGGGGTACGCCTGTCCCGGCCAGACCTGCATAGGCGAAACTCTTCCACTTCTGATCCGGGGGCAAGGGTGGTGACTCGGCCAGATCCTGCCCGAAAGAGGGGCAACCTCCTAGGACTTCGACCCGTCCTACCGGGTGACCACACCTCATAGGGGGAAAAATTGAGGAATTGGGGGGAAGTGTGTACGAAATAGTGCGCCGCCACCTGGGCAAGGTGGTGGCCGGCACCGCCATGGCGGTGACCGGGACCGCGGTCGCCGTCGCCGTCGCCCTGCCGGGCAGCGCCGGAGCCGACGAAGCCCCGTCCGGCGGCTCGGCCGCCCCGGGCTCGACCGCGTCCGGCACGCCGGACGCGCGGGAGGGCGACGGCCCGGCGCCGGGGCCCGCGACCCTGGCCTCTCCGCCGCCCGAGGGCGCGAAGGGCGTGGGCACCGATCCGCTCACCGACGACGAGCTGAAGCGGGCCGAGGCCCTGGCGCTGACCCCGCCGGCCGCCGCCCCCCGGACCGACGCGCCGGGGGTGCCCCCGGCCGGAGGCTGGGGGAGGAACGCCGGGGGCGGCCGAGGACCGCAGCACCTGGCGACCGAACTCGCCGACCCGGCGCCCGGCGAGGAGACCGGCGGCCCGCGCCGCGCCCTGGTCCGCTTCTACGACTACGGCCGCGACGAGCTCGTCACCCGCACCGTCAACCTCGACACCGGCAAGGTCGAGCAGTCCGGCGCCCAGCGCGGCGTACAGCCCTCGGCCCATCCCGAGGAGCTCCGCGCCGCCCTGCGCCTGATCCTGGACAGCCCGCTCGGCAAGGGCGTCAAGGAGGACTACAAGGACGCCACCGGCAAGGAGCTCACCTCCACCGACCAGCTCTGGTTCAACGGCGACGTCTACCGCACCTACCGCGAGAAGGACGTGCCGCAGCAGCTGAAGAAGTGCGGCGAGCACCGGTGCGTCCGGCTCGTCACCAAGGTGCTGAACGGTGCCTGGATCGACACCCGCGGCCTGATCGTCGACCTCAGCGCCAGGACCGTCACCCGCGTCGGCTGACCACCGACGCGCTCCACCCGTACCGAGGGAGTACGCATCCATGTCCTCTTCGCGACTTCGGCACGCCCGCAACGCGGGTGCCGTCCTCGCCGCCGGTGCCCTGCTCGGCACCGTCGCCACCACCACCGGCGCCACCGCGGCCGCCGCCGCGCCCGCCGCGCCTTCCGCACCGGCGCCCGCCGACTGCTCCGCCGCCTACCGCGTCGAACAGAAGCTCGACGGCGGCACCGTCTGGCGCATGTGCTGGCGCTACTCGACCGACTCCGGGCTGATCCTGGACAAGGTCACCTACCAGCCGCCCGGCGAGCCGGCCCCGATCCGGGTCCTGAACAGCGCCAAGCTCGCCCAGATCCACGTGCCGTACGACGACGGCAACGCCGAGTACGACGACCTCACCGGCGCCGGCTTCGGCATGGGCCTGCAGAACCTCAAGCCCGGCGAGTGCCCCGGCGGCACCATCACCTCCGTGAAGGTCCCCGACGTCGGCAGGATCAACGGCCTGTGCACCACCACCCGGGCCCGCGGCCACGCCTACCGGATGGCCGCCGACACCGGCAGCAAGGTGTGGCAGGCCCAGGGCAAGGACCTGCTCGTCTACACCGTCAACAAGGTCGGCTGGTACGAGTACATCAGCGAGTGGCGGTTCTCCTCCGACGGCACCATCGGCATGAACGTCGGTGCCACCGGCAGCCTCTCGCCCGTGGACTACAACGCCACCGACGGCCGCGGCTGGCCCATCGGCAAGGGCGCCCGCGACTACGCCACCAGCCACGCCCACAACGTCTTCTGGAAGCTGGACTTCGGGCTCGACGGCAGCAACAAGGGCCGCATCGAGCAGTTCGACTCCAAGGTCACGCCGCCCGCCCGGGACGGCAGCCCGACGGTGAAGACCACCCGGACCGTCGTCACCAAGGAACTCGCCGGGGACGCCAGGAACATGCGCTGGTGGCGGGTGGTCAGCGAGACCGGCAAGAACAAGGACGGCCACGCGCGCTCGTACGAGATCGTGCCGGGTCACACCAACACGTACGCCGGACGTCCCTACACCAAGCACGACGTCTACTTCACCCAGGCCCGCGCCTGCGAGCAGTTCGCCAGCAACAACATCCTGGACTGCGGGCGCAACGCGCCCACCAGCGTGGACAAGTGGGTGAACGGCGAGACCCTGAAGAATCCGGCGGTCTGGGTCAACATCGGGTTCCACCACGTCGCCCGTGACGAGGACCAGCAGCCGATGCCGGTCCACTGGCAGGGATTCCAGCTCGCGCCCAGGGACGTAACCGCTATGAATCCGCTCACTCCGGCCGATCTCGCCGGCCAGAACGGGGCGCCCAATCTGGGCAGTTGAGCAACGGGCCGGACGATCCTGCTGCACCGCCTCCCGCTACCGGAGTACCCTTCCTTGATCGTTGCCGATCATTGTCAGATGGTGTTCCTGCCGGTGTCCCAGTCGGCCGGAACGGGTGTCCGGGAGCAGAAGGCGGTGCGCGGGTGAGCTCGGGAGGTCTGGAGCTGCCCCCAGGCGAGGCGGGTCACGACGGGGGACCGGCCGAGCCCGCGGAGGCGCCGCCCGGTGCGGTCTCCGTCGCCCGGCCCGTCGAGATCGGCGCCGAGCTGGACTGGGGTGCGGAGGCGTGGAGCGAGGTGCGCACCCGGGCCCAGCGGGCCGGCCGCGCCTACATCTGGCTGAACCTCGTCGAACAGCGGCTGCGGGCCGTCGTCGCCGCCGTGCTGCGCCCGGTGTACGAGCCGGTGCACGGCGAGGAGTGGGTGGTGGCCGCGGCCGGGCCCGCCGGACAGGAGTGGGTCCAGCGGGCGGTGGCCGTCCGTGAGGTCTCGCGCCGCAAGGGCTATCTGCTCGACCCGGCCGACGACAACGTGCTCAGCTTCCTCACCCTCCCGCAGCTGCGGGAGCTGATGGTGCAGCACTGGCCGTGCTTCGAGCCGTACTTCGACGACCGGCGCGAGGTCGAACTCGCACTGGACGAGCTGGAGGTGACCCGCAACGTCGTCTCCCGCAACAGGGCCCTCTCGCTGACCGTGCTCGCCCAGTCCGAGCGGGCCTCCGCCCGGCTCCTGGAGATCCTCGGGAGCGGGGCCGGGGTGCCCTCGGCCGACCGGCTGCCGGTCGACGCCGTCGAGGACCTGGTCGGCGACCGGTACGCGGACGTGGTCTCCGTCCACCCCGACCGGGTCAGGCTCCAGCGGCAGCTGCCCGCCGAGGACCTGTTCGGCGGCGCCCGCCGGCTCGACGCCACCGGCATAGGCCTGAACCTGCTGGTGCAGAACTTCTCCGGGCGGCGCATGGTGCGGCTCGCCGAGTCGGGCTGCCGGATACGACTCCTCTTCCTCAACCCGGCGAGCAGCGCCGTCAAGCGGCGCGAACGGGAGCTCGGCCTGAAGAAGGGCGAGCTGAGCCGCTCGGTCGAGATGAACATCCTGCACATGCGCCGGGTCCGCTCCAAGCTGCGCGACCCCGGCGCCTTCCAGATCCACGTCTTCGACGAGACGCCGCGCTTCACCGCCTATCTCGTCGACGGCGACGGCCCCGACGGGGTCGCCGTCGTCCAGTCGTACCTGCGCAAGGCCCGTGGCATGGAGGCACCGGTGCTCGTGCTGCGGGGCGGCGGGCGGAACGTGGTCCGGGCCGGGCAGGGGTACGACAGCACCGGCGAACACGGACTTTTCGCGACATACCGGGAGGAGTTCGAGTCGGTCTGGCTCGACTCCCGCCCGGTCTCCTGACGCCTTTCCGAAGCCCTTCCGGAGCCCTTCCGGCACTCCGCCGCCGTCCGTCCGCCGTCCGTCAGACGCCTGTCCGACGCCCTCGCGACCGGATTGTCAGTGCGGCGTGCGAGGGTGTGCACACCAACGGGGGAGATCACGTAAGGAGGACCCGATGGCTTGGTACGGGGAAGAGCTGGCCGGCTTCGACCTGGAGACGACCGGTACGGACCCGCTGGAGGCCCGCATCGTCACCGCCTCCGTCGTCGGCGTCCGCGGCGGCGAGGTGGTGCGCCAACAGGACTGGCTCGCCGACCCGGGCATCCGCATCCCGGCACAGGCGTCCGCGATCCACGGCATCAGCAGCGAGCGCGCCGCCGCCGAGGGACGCCCGGTGCGCGAGGTCGCCGACGAGATCGCCGACACCCTGACCGGCTACTGGTCGCGCGGCGTCCCGGTCGTCGCGTACAACGCCTCCTTCGACCTCAGCCTGCTCTCGGCCGAACTGCGGCGGCACGGACTGCCCTCGCTCGGCGAGCGGCTCGGCGGCGCGCCGACCGGCCCGGTCGTCGACCCGTACACCATCGACCGCGCCGTCGACCGCTACCGGCGTGGCAAGCGCACCCTGGAAGCGGTCTGCGCCGAGTACGGGGTCGTGCTCACCCGTGCCCACCAGGCGTCCGCCGACGCGCTGGCCGCGGTCCGGGTCGCCGTCGCGATAGCCGAGCGGCACGCCGCCGTCGCCGCGCTCGACCCGGCCGAGCTGCACGAGCGTCAGATCGTCTGGTACCGGGCGTGGGCCGAGGACTTCCAGTCCTTCCTGCGCCGCAAGGGCGAGGAGGACGCGGTCGTCGACCCGACGTGGCCGCTGCGCGAGCCGGCCCCGGTCGTCGGCTGAGGGATCGCCCGGGCCCGTGGTCCCCTAGGCCCTGTCGTCAAACTCCCGCCTGCCCCGCGACGCCATGCACGCGCTCTCGCCGCACCGGGCACAAGCCCGAGTACGTCCCGTACGAGGCCTTGCGCCCGGCACGCCGAGAGCACGCACCTGACGCCGCAGGGCCGCCCTCCGGGCGACGACGGGAGTTTGACGACAGGACCTAGCGGTTCGCCGCGAGGAAGTCGAGCAGCAGCCCGTTGACCTTCTCCGGCTGGTCCAGCTGGAGCCAGTGGCCCGCGTCCTCGACGCGCTCGTAGCGCCAGGATCCGGCCACGTGCTTGCCGGTGTCCGCCATCGACTGCTCGGTGAGGAAGCGGTCGCCGGTGGACCAGACGCCCAGCACCGGTACCGGCGCGGGCAGCGGCGGCACCGGAAGCACCGGGGCGAACTGCACCTCCGCCGGCAGGCCGGCGCGGTAGATGTTGAGCGCCGCCGTCAGCCCGCCCGGCTCCTTCAGCGGCTTGAGGACCGCCTCCCGGTCGGGGTGCTCGGCGAGCATCTCGTGGAGGTTGGCGTGGTCGTCGTGCGACAGCCAGTTCTCGGCCACCTCCGGCAGCTGGAACAGCAGCATGTACCAGGACCGCTGCTTCTGCTCCCAGCCCGCGTCGCGGACCGCGCCGATGTGCCCGACCGACAGGATGCTCAGGCTGCGCACCCGGTCCGGCAGCGCGTGGGCGAAGCCCTGGACGATGCCGGAGCCCCAGTCGTGGCCGACGAGATGGGCCTGCTCGATCTCCAGCCGGTCGAGCACCTGCACCAGGTCGCCCACGTGCTTCGCCGGGTGGTACGCCTCCGGTCCGCCCTCCGGCCGGTCCGAGCCGCCGAAGCCGCGCAGGGTCGGCGCGATCGTGCGGTACCCGGCCGCGTTCAGGGCCGGGACCTGGTGGCGCCACAGGTCGTGCGAGTCCGGGAAGCCGTGCACGAGCAGCACGGCCGGGCCCTCACCGCTGACCTCGACGTCCAGCGTCACGTCCGACAGTTCCATGCGCATCCCAACACCCCGTTCGTCACCGGTCGGTTCGACGAGCTCATGATGTCAGGTCCCGGTGGACGGACGGCTGTGTGAAAGGCGCCTGGCGCAAACGCTGCTGCAGGCAGACCGGCTGCTGTAAGGCCGACTGCCCGTGGGCCGGCCGCCTGTAGGGCGACTGCCCGGAGGCCATCTGCCTGGGGGCCGGCTGCAGGCAGGCCGGCCGGCTTGTGGGGAGGCCGGCCGTCAGAAGGGATACCAGCGCGTCTCGGGATCGCCGTCCCGCAGCGACGCCACCCGCCGCTCGAACTCGGCCCGTGCCTTCGGGTTCGACGGCGCGTGCTGGGCCACCCAGGCGCAGCTCGCGGTCTCCCGTGCCCCGCGCAGCACCGCACAGCCCTCCCACGCGCGCACGTCCCAGCCGTACGCGGCGGTGAAGGCGTCGTAGGCGGCCGGGTCGAGGCCGTAGCGGTCCCGGGAGAGGGCGAGCACCACCAGGTCGTGCTCGCGCAGGTCGGAGGAGAAGGTCTCCAGGTCCACCAGGACCGGCCCGTCGGGGCCGACGTGGACGTTGCGCGGGAGCGCGTCGCCGTGGATCGGTCCGGGCGTGAGGTGCGGTGTGAGCGCGGCGGCCGCCGGCGCGAAGGAGTCGCGCCGCTCGCGCAGGAACGCGGCGTCGGCCGGGTCGATCGCGTCTCCCGCGAGCCGCAGCCAGCGCTCGACCCCGCCGAGCAGTTCCCGCCGTGGAAGGGTGAAGCCCTCCGGCTCCGGCAGGGCGTGCACGGCCTTCAGGAGCGGGGCCAGGTCGCGCGGTTCGGCGGGCCGGACGGCCTCGGGCAGCCGGTGCCACACGGTGACCGGGTGGCCCTCGGCCACCAGTGGCTTCGCCTCCGCGGCCCGTACGGCCGGGACGCCGCTCGCCTCGAGCCAGCCGGCCAGGGCCAGCTCCCGCTCGGCGCGAGGCAGCAGCTCCGGGTCGCGGCCGACCTTGACGACCAGGTCGCCGAGGGCGAAGACCGCGTTCTCGCCGAACGCGAGCAGCGTCGCGTCCCCGCCCCGCAGTCCCGCCGCGGCCAGGATCTCCCGTGCCCGCGCCTCGTCCATCGTTCTCTCCCCACGGCAGTGCGATTTCGCCAAAGTCTCGCATCCGTGCTGGTCACCTTGACGAACCGACGGCACGTCAGGACGATGACCGAGTCCCAGGCAAGGTGGCAAACCGGGCAAAGGGGGAGCATTGGCGAGTGTGGTGACGGCGCCGAAGCGGTCCGCGGGCCGCACCGCCCCCGGCCGGCCCTGCGGCGGTCCGGGCCGCGACCACGGCGCCTGGTTCCTGGTCCTGCCCGCCCTGCTCCCGATCCTGCTGCTCAGCGTCGGCCCGCTGCTCTACGGCATCGCGCTCGCCTTCACCGACGCCCAGTCCGGCCGCACCCAGGCCACCGGCTGGATCGGCACCCTCAACTTCCAGGACCTCCTCCACGACACCCTCTTCTGGGACTCCTTCCGCATCGGCCTGCTGTGGGCGGTCGGCGTCACCGTCCCGCAGTTCCTGCTCGCCCTCGGCCTCGCGCTGCTGCTGAACCAGGACCTGCGGCTGCGCTGGCTCGCCCGCGCGCTGGCGATCGTGCCCTGGGCGATGCCCGAGGTCGTCGTCGGCATCATGTGGCGGCTCGTCTACAACCCGGACGCGGGCATCCTCAACGAGACCCTGAGCGACCTCGGCCTCGGCGACGGGCGGGCCTGGCTCAGCGGCCTCGGCACCGCGCTGCCGGCCGTGATCGTGGTCGGCGTGTGGGCCGGGATGCCGCAGACCACGGTCGCGCTGCTCGCCGGCGTCCAGAACACGCCGCGCGAACTCCACGAGGCCGCCGCACTCGACGGCGCAGGCGCGTGGCGCCGCTTCCGCACCGTCACCTGGCCGGCCCTCCGACCCGTCGCCCTCGCCATCACCGCGCTCAACTTCATCTGGAACCTCAACTCCTTCGCCCTGGTCTACGTGCTGACCAACGGCGGACCCGGCGGCCGTACCCGGCTGCCCATGCTCTTCGCGTACGAGGAGGCATTCCGCTACGGGCAGTTCGGCTACGCCGCCGCCATGGGCTGCGTGCTCGTCGCCGTCGTCTCGGTACTCCTCGCCCTGTATCTCGTCGGACGGCTGAAGGAGGAACGTTGAGGGAGAGACCGGTGAGCGCCTTCCGCAGCCGCGGGCCCGCCCGCGCAGCCCAGTACGCCGCGCTCCTCGCGTATCTGGTCTTCCTCGCCTTCCCGTTCCTCTGGCTGGTCTCCACCGCCTTCAAACCGGCCACGGAACTGGGCTCCCTGCACCCCACCTGGATCCCCCGGGACCCCACCCTCGACAACTTCCGGCAGGCCTTCGACGAACAGCCGCTGCTCAGGGCCGCCGGGAACAGCCTGCTCGCCGCGCTCGCCGCCGCCCTCGTCGCGGTCGCCGTGGCCACTCCCATGGCCTACGTCCTGGCCCGGCACCGGTCCCGGCTCACCGCCGCCGCCACCGGCTGGGTCGTGGTCAGCCAGGCCTTCCCGTTCGTGCTCCTGATCATCCCGCTGTTCCTGGTCCTCAAGAACCTCCACCTGGTCAACAGCCTTCCGGGTCTGGTCCTGGTGTACGTGGTGTGGTCGCTGCCCTTCGCGCTGTGGATGCTCACCGGATACGTACGGGCCGTGCCCGTCGAGCTGGAGGAGGCCGCAGCCGTCGACGGCGCCGGACGGCTGCGGACCCTCGTCTCGGTCACCGCCCCGCTGCTCGCGCCGGGCCTCGTCGCCACCGCGCTGTTCGCCTTCATCACGGCGTGGAACGAGTTCTTCTTCGCCCTCGTCCTGCTCAAGACTCCCGAGAAACAGACCCTGCCCGTGGTCCTCACCCACTTCCTCGGCGCGGAGGGCGTGGCCGACCTCGGACCGCTCGCCGCCGCGGCCTTCCTCGCCACCCTGCCCTCCCTCCTGGTCTTCGCCGTCATCCAGCGTCGGATCACCGGCGGCATGCTGGCCGGGGCGGTGAAGTCATGAGCCGGGCACGGCGGTTCGTGGCCTCGCTCGCCGCCCTCGCCCTGCTCCTCAGCGGCGCGGCCTGCACCGCGGACGACGGCCGCGACGACGGGGTGGTACGCCTCCGCTTCCAGTCGCTGGCCTGGCAGAAGGAGTCCGTCGACGCCAACAGGGAACTGGTGCGCGAGTGGAACGCCGCCCACCCAGGCATCCAGGTCGACTACGTCCAGGGCAGCTGGGACTCCGTCCACGACCAGCTGCTGACCTCCTTCGAGGGCGGCGAGGCGCCCGACATCGTCCACGACGCCTCCGACGACCTCGCGGACTTCGCCTACGGTGGCTATCTGGCCGATCTGCGCAGCCTGCTGCCCGAGCGGCTGCGGGCCGGCATCCCCGAGCACAGCTGGCGCAGCACCACCTTCGGCGACGGTGTCTACGGGGTGCCCTTCCTCCAGGAACCGCGCATGATCATGGCGAACCGGAAGCTGCTCGCCGAGGCGGGTGTCCGCGTCCCGACCGCCGAACGGCCCTGGACCTGGGAAGAGTTCCGGGCCGTGGCCCGGGACCTGACGGCGACGATGGGCGAGGGCGGGTACGCGGTCGCCTGGCCGCTCAAGGAACCGGTCTCCGTCTCGCTCAACCTCGGCCTGTCGGCCGGCGGCCGGCTCTTCCACCGCGCGCCCGACGGCAAGGTCGCCCTGCGCTTCGAGGACGGAGACGCCGTCGTGCCCGACACCGTCCGGGCCATGACCGACACCGACCGGACCGCCTCCCGGGCCACTCTCGGCAGCGGCGGTTCGGACACGCTGCCCGGCTTCTTCGGCGGGAAGTACGCGATGGTCCCGCTGGGCTTCTCGTACCGGCAGCAGATCGTCCAGCAGGCGCCCGAGGGCTTCGACTGGATCGTGCTGCCGGCGCCCGCCGGGTCGGGCGGGCTGGCACAGGGCGTCAGCCCGCAGACGCTCTCCATCGCCGAGGACAGCCCGCACAAGGAGGAGGCCGTCGCCTTCCTGGACTTCTTCCTCGCGCCCCGCAACCAGGTCCGGCTCGCCCTCGGCGACTGGATGCTGCCCACCTCCACCGCCGCGCTCGCCGATCCCGCCCTGCACACCGCGGAGTTCGGCTGGGCCACCGGCGCCGCGGTCGCGCGGGAGCTGCGGCCGGCGCCCGCGCAGTCGGTGCGCGGCTACCCCGAGTGGAAGGACAAGGTCGCCACGCCCGCCTTCCAGGAGTACTACAGCGGCGCGATCGGCGCCGCCGAGCTGAGACGGCGCCTGGTGGAGGACGGCAACCGGGTGCTCGCCCGCTACCAGCGCGACTGAAATCAAGTAGACGAGACGTTTCGTCTTACGTACGGTGGTGCTCATGAACGCCACCCCACGCCACATCGCCATGTTCTCCATCGCCGCCCACGGCCATGTGAACCCCAGCCTGGACGTCATCCGCGAACTCGTGGACCGGGGACACCGCGTGAGCTACGCGATCCCGGCCGCCCTCGCCGACAAGGTCGCCACCACCGGCGCCACTCCCGTCGTCTACACCTCCACCCTGCCGACGGACGACGACCCCGACGCCTGGGGCACCGAGCTCATCGACAACCTCGAGCCGTTCCTGGCGGACGCCGTCCAGGCGCTGCCGCAGCTCGCCGCTGCCTTCGACGGCGACCGTCCCGACCTCGTCCTGCACGACATCACCTCGTACCCGGCCCGCGTCCTCGCCCACACCTGGGGCGTCCCCGCCGTCTCGCTCTGGCCGAACCTCGTTCCCTGGGAGGGCTACGAGGAGGAGGTCGCCGAGCCGATGTACGAGGAGCTCAAGGCCTCGCCCCGCGGCAAGGCGTACTACGCGCGCTTCGAGGAGTGGCTCGGCGCCCACGGCATCGACACCCACCCCGACCCGTTCGTCGGGCGACCGCGCCGCGGCATCGTGCTCATCCCGCGCGCGCTCCAGCCGCACGCCGACCGCGTCGACGAGTCCGTCTTCACCTTCGTCGGCTCGTGCCGGAGCGAGCGGACCGACCCGGGGGAGTGGCGGCGGCCCGCGACGGCCGACAAGGTGCTCCTGGTCTCGCTCGGCTCGGCCTACACCAAGCAGCCGGCCTTCTACCGGGACTGCGTCGAGGCCTTCGGCGGGCTCGACGGCTGGCATGTCGTGCTGCAGATCGGGAAGTTCGTCGACCCCGCCGAGCTGGGCGAGCTCCCGGACAACATCGAGGTGCACTCGTGGGTGCCGCAGCAGGCGATCCTCCGCGAGGCCGACGCCTTCGTCACCCACGCGGGCGCGGGCGGCAGCCAGGAGGGTCTCGCCACCGCGACGCCGATGGTCGCCGTGCCGCAGGCCACCGACCAGTTCGGCAACGCCGACATGCTCCGGTCGCTCGGCGTCGCCCGCCATCTGCCGATGGATCAGGTCACCCCCGAGCGGCTGCGCGAGGCCGTGCTCGCACTCGCCGGCGACCCCGAAGTCGCCCGCAGGGCACGGGAGATCCAGGAGCAGATGGCGAAGGAGGGCGGTACGACGCGCGCCGCGGACCTGATCGAGGCGGAGCTACCGCACGCGTAAGTCACCCAGCGCAAGGGGCGAGTTGGGGAGACTCGCCCCTTTTCTCTTTAAGAAAGCTTGTTGAAAAAGTCACAGGTGTGTGAAGGCCTTGATTTGCACTCGTCAATGAGTCAGGGTTTCGAACGAGCGACCGGAAAGTTTGCGTCCGGTGGCCCAACCCCCCACAAATCCTGACGAGGAGACCCCTCTTCATGGCCATACACAAGCGTGTCCGCCGGACCCGTTACATCGCCGTCACGACCGCGATCGCCGCGGCTGCCGGAGTCACCGTCCTTACCGGCCAGTTCGCCGGCGCGGCACCCGCGCCCGCCGAAGGCACGGTCTACGGACTCGGTGTCGAAGGCGCCGTCGCCGGCAGCTACGTCGTGCTGCTCGACGAGCAGGCGAACAAGGCCGACCTGGCGAAGGAGTACGGCGGCACCCTGCGCCGCAGCTACGACTCCGCCGTCAACGGCTTCTCGGTCAACAACCTCACCGAGACCGAGGCCAAGCGCCTCGCCGCCGACCCGGCCGTCGCCAAGGTGGTCCAGAACCGCCGCTTCACCATCAACGCCACCCAGGAGAACCCGCCTTCGTGGGGCCTCGACCGGGTCGACCAGACCGACACGGCCGGCGACTCCAAGTACACCTACCCCGACAGCGGCGGCGAGGGCGTCACCGCGTACGTCATCGACACCGGAGTCCGCATCACCCACAAGGACTTCGGCGGGCGTGCCTCGAACGGCTTCGACGCCGTCGACAACGACGACACCGCCCAGGACGGCAACGGCCACGGCACCCACGTGGCCGGCACCATCGCCGGAACGGAGCACGGCGTCGCCAAGAAGGCGAAGATCGTCGCCGTCCGCGTCCTCGACGACAACGGCTCGGGAACCACCGAGCAGGTCGTCGCCGGCATCGACTGGGTCACCCAGAACCACCAGGGCCCGTCCGTCGCCAACATGAGCCTCGGCGGAGGCGCCGACCCGGCCCTCGACGACGCGGTCAAGAAGGCCATCGCGTCCGGCGTGACCTTCGGCGTCGCGGCCGGAAACGAGTCCTCCGACGCAGGCCAGGGCTCGCCTTCCCGGGTCACCGAGGCGATCACCGTCGCCTCCTCGACCAAGGACGACGAGCAGTCCAGCTTCTCCAACTTCGGCTCGGTCGTGGACCTCTACGCCCCGGGCTCGGAGATCACCTCCGCCTGGAACGACAGCGACACCGGCACGAAGACCATCTCCGGCACGTCGATGGCCACCCCGCACGTGGTCGGCGCCGCCGCCGTCTACCTCGCGGGCCACACCGACGCCACGCCGGCCCAGGTGGCCCAGGCGCTGGTCGACGGAGCCACCCCCGACAAGATCTCCAACCCGTCGGAGGGCACCGCCAACAAGCTCCTGAAGATCGTCGAGTAACGACGCGGAACCCCTGAACGGCGGCCGCCGTGCCCTCCCCCACGGGGCACGGCGGCCGCCTTATGGTGTGCCCATGACGACGACCTACGCCCTGCTGCTCCGCGGCATCAACGTCGGGGGACACCGCAAGGTCCCCATGGCGGAACTCCGCGCCGTCCTCGAAGGCCTCGGACACCGGGACGTGAAGACCTACCTCCAGAGCGGCAACGCCGCCTTCACCGTCACCGGCGCCGCACACTCCGACGAGGCCGTCCGGCAGGCCGTCGAAGCGGCGATCGAGAAGCACTTCGGCTTCACCGTCGACTGCCTCGTCCGCGACCACGACTACCTCGCCGCGGTCGAGCGGGACTGCCCCTTCCCCGCCGCGGAGCTCGAGGGCAAGCAGCTCCACGCCTTCTACCTCTCCGGCCCCGTCGACGAGGAGCGCTTCGCCGGGCTCGACCGGGAGGCGTTCCGCCCCGAGGCCTTCGCGCTCGGCGACCGGGTCCTCTACCTCTACGCGCCCGACGGCCTCGGCCGCTCCAAGCTCGGCGAGGCCCTGTCCCGGCCCGCCCTCTTCAAGGGCGTCACCGTCACCGCCCGCAACTGGAACACCGTCCGCAAGCTCGTCGAGCTCACCGAAGTGGCCCAGTCCGACAAGAGGTGAATGGCCCGCCCCGACGGGCCATCCCGGGCCTAGAGTTCCTGTCATGACGACCGAGACGACACCCGTGACCACCGTGGACTTCTACTTCGACCCCGCCTGCCCCTTCGCCTGGATCACCTCCCGCTGGATGCTGGAGGTCGAACGGCACCGCGAGATCGACCTGCGCTTCCGGGTGATGAGCCTGTACTTCCACAACGAGGGCAACGAACTGCCCGACTGGTACCGGACCCTCGTCGACGACTCCATCGGCCCGGTCCGGGTCGCCGCCGCGGCCGCCGAGAAGCACGGCGAGGAGATCCTGCGCCCGCTCTACACCGCCTACGGCACCCGCATCCACGAGCAGAAGAACAAGGACTTCGACGCCGTGATCGCCGAGTCCCTCGCCGAACTCGGCCTCCCCGCCGAACTCGCCCGGGCGGCCCAGGACCCCGCGTACGACGAGACCGTCCGCCGCAGCCACGACGCCGGCAAGGACCCCGACGCCGAGGCGTACGTCGGCACGCCCACGATCCACGTCGACGGCACCGCCTGGTTCGGCCCGGTACTTCGCGCCATCCCGCGCGGCGAACGCGCCGCCGAACTCTTCGACAGCTTCCGCGTCCTGGCCGCCCACCCCGACCTCTTCGAGATCAAGCGCACCCGCACGGGAGCCCTCGACTTCGGCTGACCGACGGCCGACCGCCCGGCGCCCGCAGCGCCGGCCCCGTGTCGCGAAACGTCAAGACCGGTTCCACGGCGATCCCTAGCGTGGCCCCCATGAACGAGATCCACGCACACCTCACCGCCTGCGCCGCCGAAGCCTCCCGCGTCACCCGCGGGATCACTCCCGAGCAGCTCGCCGGACCCACCGGCTGCACGGACTGGACCGTCCGCGAGCTCGTCAACCACATCGTCCTCTACACCGCCCACGGCCTCGAACACCGCGCCCTGCGCACCGAGCTCCCCACCGAGACCGTCCAGCGCGACTTCACCGCCGACGCCGACTGGGCCGGGCGGTACGCGGCCCAGCTCGACCGCGCCCTCGCCGCCTGGGCCGGGCCCGAGGCGTGGGAGGGCGACGTCGACCTCGGCGGCAGCGCACTGCCCGCCCCCGAGATCGCCGGCATGCTCGTCGCCGAACTCGCCCTCCACGGCTGGGACCTGGCCCGCGCCACGGGACAGGACTTCACCGTCCCCGACGGGACCGGGGGCTACCTGCTCGACGTCGTCGAGCGGTACGCGGACGTCTACCGTGAGTACGAGGGCTTCGCCGCCCCGGTCGTCGTCCCCGCCGGGGCCGCGGCCTTCACCCGGGCCCTCGCGGCCAGCGGCCGCACGCCCTAACCGGCGACCGCCACCCGCTCCGGGGCACGCACGGCTTCCTCGTAGCGTTCGACCAGCAGCCAGGCCAGTTCCGGTGCCGGGCCCAGGACGTCCGCGAGGACGTCGGCGTCCGCCCCGCCGGCGGCGATGCGGTCGGGGAGGCGGCCCGGGGCGATGACGTACGGGGCCACGGCCACCCGGCGGACGCCCGGCTCGGCGCGGAGCGCCCGTACGGCCTCGTCCGTGCGGGGAAGAGATGCGGAGGCGAACGCAGGCCGCACGGAGCACCAACCGGTGTTCCGCAGCTCCCGCGCCGTTTCTGCGATCACTGCGATCGCCTCCGGGTCGGTGGAGCCCGCCGAGGCCAGGACGACCCCGGTCGTGCTCTTGTCGCCGGGCCGCAGCCCGGCCTCGTACAGGCGCCGTTCCACCGCCGCGACCAGCAGCGGGGACGGGCCCAGGACCTCCGCCTGCCGGATCCGCAGCGAGGCCGGGGCCTGGCGCAGTACGGCGGGGATGTCGGCCTTCGCGTGGAAGGCGCGGGTGAGGAGGAGCGGCAGGGCCACCACCTCGCGCACCCCTTCGGCGGCGAGCCGGTCGAGCACCCCCGTCACGGACGGCAGGTTGAAGTCCAGGAACGCCGTCTCCACCCGCAGCCCCGGCCGCTGCGCGGCGGCCCGGGCCACCAGGGCCTGGACGGTCGCCGCGTGCCGCGGGTCACGGCTGCCGTGGGCGATGACGAGCAGGACGGGGGCGCTCACGGCGGATCAGCCCTTCACCAGCAGGCCGCGGCGGCGCAGGACGGCGCGTTCGAGGGGGCTGAAGAGGAGCAGGTCGATGGCGACGCCGACGAGGAGGATGAGGATGATCGCGAGGAAGATGCCGGGCATGTCGAAGTTGTTGCGGCCGTTTTCGAGGAGCTGGCCGAGGCCGAGGCCGAGGTCGGGGGAGGAGGCGATGATCTCGGCGGCCATGAGGGAGCGCCAGGAGAAGGCCCAGCCCTGCTTGAGGCCGGCGAGGTAGCCGGGGAGTGCGGCGGGCATGACGATGTGCCAGGCGCCTTTGAGGCCGGTGGCGCCGAGGGTGCGTCCGGCGCGCAGGAACAGGGGCGGGACCTGGTCGACGCCGGCGACCAGGCCGTTGGCGATGGAGGGGACGGCTCCGAGGAGGATGACGGCGTACATCATCGAGTCGTTCAGGCCCAGCCACAGGACGGCGGGGGCGACCCAGGCGACGGAGGGCAGGGACTGCAGGCCGGAGAGGATGGGTCCGATCGCGGTGCGTACGACGCCCACGCGGGCGACGAGCAGGCCGAGCGGGGTACCGATGGCGAGGGCGAGCAGGAAACCGAGCAGCGCCCGGGACACGCTCGTCCACAGGATGCCGAAGAGGGTTCCCTCCAGCCACATGGTGGCCAGGCTGTCCCACACGGCACCGGGCGACGGCAGCTTGCCCTCGTCGGCGACCTCCAGCGTCACCAGGAGCTGCCACACCGCGACGACCAGGACGACCGCCAGGACCGGGGGCAGGACCTTCTTCAGGAGCACCTCGCGCACCGGGGCCCGGCGCACCTGCACGCTGTCCAGCGCGTCGAGCCCGGCCTCCAGGCCCGCGAGGTCGTCGGCCTTGCCCGCGGTGGCGGTGCCGGGTGTGCCGGCGGTGGCGGTGGTGGTGGCGGTCGTGTCAGTGCTGGCCATGGCGGCGGATCT
>NZ_JBIBDS010000010.1:206158-361536 GCF_042954805.1 Streptomyces sp. NPDC012637 | reverse complement strand
GGTACTGCAGGGGGGACCCTGTGGGAGAGTAGGACGCCGCCGAACAATCATTGTGGGAAAGCCCCGCACCTTATGGTGCGGGGCTTTTCTGCGTTTAGGCTCGGCTCATGAGATACGACCTGGTCATCTTCGACAACGACGGCGTGCTGGTCGACAGCGAGCCGATCTCGAACCGTCTGCTCGCCGGTTACCTCACCGAGCTCGGGCATCCCACCACCTACGAGGAGTCCGTACGGGACTACATGGGGTCCGCCATGCACCGGATCCACGAGATCGTCGAGCAGCGGAGCGGGCAGCGACTGCCGGCCGAGTTCGACGAGACCTTCCACGGGCGGGTGTTCGCCGCGTTCGAGCGGGAGCTGGAGGCCGTGGCGGGGGCCGCCGACGTGCTGAAGATGCTTGCCGCGCAAGGCGTTCCGTACTGCGTGGCGTCGTCCGGGAGCCATGAGCGGATCCGCGTCGGGCACCGGAAGACCGGGCTCGACGTCCACTTCCCGGAGGGGGTCGTGTTCAGTGCCGAGGACGTCGGCCGCGGGAAGCCGGCGCCCGACCTCTTCCTCCACGCCGCCGAGCGGATGGGCGTGGCCCCCGAGCGCTGTGTGGTGGTCGAGGACAGCGGGCTCGGCGTGCAGGCCGCGCTCGCGGCCGGGATGGACGTGTACGGGTTCACCGCGATGACGCCCGAGGCGAAGCTGGCGGGCGCCGCCGGGTACTTCGGGACCATGACCGAGCTCCCCTCCGTCCTCGGCCTGTGATCCTGCGGCTTTTGGGTCTGTGATCCATCTACCCAGCAGTAGGTCCCGGCCCTACGCTGTGCCGCCATGACGGATGCGCGGTTGCGGCGTGGGCGGGGATCCCTGGCGGTCGGTTTCTTCGTGCAGGGGGTCACCTTCGCCCTGCTCGTGACCCGAATACCGGCGATCCAGGACCGGTACGGGATATCCGACGGGCTGCTGCCCGTCTTCCTCGCCGCGGTTCCCGTGCTGGCAGGGGTGTCCAGCGTCGGGACCGAGAGGCTCGTGGCACGGGTCGGGCCCTCCGTGGTGCTGCGCTGGGCCCAGTCCGTCGTCCTCCTGGCGCTGCTCGCCGTCGGTGCCGGCTCGGAGCTGTGGACGGCGGCCGTCGCGCTGGGCGTGTTCGGGCTGGCCGTCGGTGCGCTGGACGCGTCCATGAACATGCTGGGCGTGAGCCTCCAGCGGGCGTACGGCCGGAGCATCATGCTCGGCTTCCACGCCGCGTACAGCCTCGGCGGCATCGCCGGTGCCTCGCTCGCCTGGGTCGGGGCGCACTGGCACCTGTCGCTCTTCGCCTCGTACCTCCCCGTGGTGGCCGTGCTGCTGCCGGCCGCGTTCGTCGGGAGCCGCTGGTACGTGGACGGGGAGGCGGCGGAGCCGGGCCCCGTCGGCGTGGCGGAGAAGGAAGGGGACAAGGGCGGGGCGAGCGGGGTCGGCTTCCGGGTGCTGCTGCCGCTGTGCATGGTGATGACCTTCGCGTACATAGGGGACTCGACCGTCTCCAACTGGTCGGCGAAGTACCTCCAGGACGTGCTGCACGGCTCGGAGGAGCTGGCGACCGTGCCGTACAACGCGTACATGGTGACGACGCTGCTGGGGCGGGCGGTCGGGGACTTCGGGGTGCGGCGGTTCGGGGCTGTGCTGGTGGTGCGGGCCGGTGCGGTGCTCTCGGCGTTCGGGTTCGCGGTGGTGGCGGTGGCTCCGGGGGCCTGGGTCGGCATGGCCGGGTTCACGGTGCTCGGGCTCGGGCTGAGCGTGATCGTGCCGCAGACCTTCGCCGCCGCGGGACGGCTCTTCCCCGGGGCGAGCGACGCCGCGGTGGCCCGGCTCAACGTCTTCAACTACGTGGGTTTCCTGGTCGGATCGCCGCTCGTGGGTGCGCTGGGCGACGCGTGGAGCTATCGCGGGGCGATGCTCGTCCCGATGGTGCTGGTCCTGGTGACGGTGGTGTATGCCACGTCGTTCGGCGCTCCGAAGGCCCGATACGGTGGCGGGCATGAGCGGCCGCGCACTGTTGATGTGGGATGAAGCTGTCACCGGGTACGACTTCGGGCCCGAGCACCCGATGGATCCGGTGCGGCTCGCACTGACCATGGGTCTGGTGCGGGCGTACGGGCTCGACCGGGCGGTGGACGTGGTGGCCGCGAAGCCGGCGGGGGAGTCGACGCTGCGGCTCGTGCACCGCGAGGACTACGTGGCGGCGGTGCGGGCGGCCTCGGCGGACCCGAGGTCGGCCGACCAGGCGTACGGCCTCGGGACGATGGACGATCCGGCCTTCGCGGGGATGCACGAGGTGTCGTCGCTGATCGCCGGCCAGTCGGTCGGCGCGGCGGAGGCGGTGTGGCGCGGGGACGCGGCGCACGCGGTGAACTTCGCGGGCGGGCTGCACCACGCGATGCCGGGTGCCGCGTCCGGGTTCTGCATCTACAACGACGCGTCGCTGGCGATAGCGCGGCTGCTCGAGCTGGGCGCGGAGCGGGTCGCGTACGTGGACGTGGACGTGCATCACGGGGACGGGGTGCAGGCGGCGTTCTGGGACGATCCGCGGGTGCTGACGATCTCGCTGCACGAACATCCCCGGACGCTGTTCCCGCAGACGGGCTGGCCGGAGGAGACGGGCGCGGCCGGCCCGGGCGAGGGCAGCGCGGTGAACGTGGCGCTGCCGGCGGGGACCGGTGACGCGGGGTGGTTGCGGGCGTTCCACTCGGTGGTGCCGGAACTGCTCGCCGACTTCCGGCCGCAGGTGCTGGTGACGCAGCACGGCGCGGACACGCACTTCGAGGATCCGCTGGCGCATCTGGCGGTGTCGCTGGACGCGCAGCGGGCGGTGCAGGAGGCGTGTCACGAGCTGGCGCACGAGTACGCGGAGGGGCGCTGGGTGGCGCTCGGCGGCGGCGGGTACGCGGTGGTGGACGTCGTTCCGCGGTCGTGGACGCATCTGGTGGGGATCGCGGCGCACGCCCCGATCGATCCGGAGTCGGTGATCCCGTCCTCGTGGCGGGACGAGGTGTACGCGCGGACGCGGCAGCCGGGTCCCCTGCGGATGACCGACGGGCGGTGGCCGGTCGGCTGGCGGGGCTGGGAGGAGGGCTACGACCCGGCGGACCGGCTGGACCAGGCGGTGCTCGCGACGCGGCGTTCGGTGTTCCCGCTGCGTGGACTGCTCGCCTGACTGGCCGCCTGGCCGGCCTGCTCGCCTGGCTTGGCGCCTGGCTTGGAGCCTGGCCGGACTGCTCGCCGTCTTGCACTCCGTGGTCGTGCTGACCCGTTCGCCATCCTGACCCGCTCGCCGTCCCGGCCCGACGGCCGTCCCGACCTGATGGCGTCCCAACCCGGTCGCCGGCCCGACCCGCTTGCCGGCCCGACCCGCTTGCCGGCCTGATCCGGCGCGGCCTGATCCGGTGCTGGCTCGATCCGTTCGTACGGGCGGGGCGGCCGTTACGCCGACTGTGCGTCATCAACCGGGTTTCGACCCCGGTGCAGGGTCGTTCCGGCAGCATCGTCAGGGTGCTGAGTACCGGGGCGCTGCGGGCGCATCTGTTGGCGGCCGGGTTGGCCGGGACCGTGGCGACCTCGCGGGAGGTGAGCCTGCGGAGCTATCGGCTCTTCGCCGCTCGTGATCCGCGGGTGACGCTCGGGCTCGATCCGGCGTGGGGCTGGGACGAGGGTGAACTGCTGCGGCTGATGGCGGACAAGTGCGGGGTGTCGGACGATCCGGCGCACCGCTCGGGGCCGGACGTGATCGATCCGGAGCGGACCCTCGGCGCGCTCGCGGCGTTCGCGGAGCGGCTCGCGGCGGCGGCGCGGCGGCGGGCTCCGGTGCTCTTCGGGACGGGGCATCCACACCGGCTGCTCGGTTTCTACGCCGCGCTCGCAGACGCTTTGTCGGCGGCGGGATGTCTTGTTCTCACCCCAGCGCAGGGGAGATGTGTCGACATAACGACCCGGTTCGGCGTACGCACGCACCTCCTGGACTACGTACGGGGCGTCGCGCTGGTGCGAGATGCGGACCTGCCGCCCGCAGGGCGCGAGCCAGGGGCGCACACGCACTCGCCACTGCCGGTTAGGGCGGCCCTGGAGAGCGCGGCCGTGGCCGGCGGACCGCTCCCGGAGCTGGTGGTCGGGGACCACGGCTGGGTCTGCGGGGCAGGTCAGCTGGGTATCGAGGCCATCGGGCTCGCCGACACGGACGATCCCGCGTTGTTCGTGGGAGAGGCGGAGGGGCAGGTGTCGGTCGCCGTTCCGCTTGATGACGGGGTGCGCTCGGACTACTACCGTCCACTCACTCGCTATGTACTCAATCGAGCGTGTCTGTCACGGTAAACGGCCGATGGCTGCTCCTCTTCCCCACTCGTACCACCCGCCCCTACTCTGGGCGTGAGCGCTCGGCGACGAAGAGTCACCGGAGGGGAAGCCGGTGGGCGTCGCGGCGGAAGGTACAGGTGGGTCATGGCTGCTGGCGACAGGCCTCTCAACGAGGTGAAGTTTCTGACCGTGGCGGAGGTCGCCTCGGTGATGCGCGTCTCGAAGATGACCGTGTACCGCTTGGTGCACAGCGGTCATCTGCCGGCGATCCGGGTGGGCAGGTCCTTCCGGGTGCCGGAACAGGCGGTGCACGAATACCTCAGGGAGTCGTTCGTGGGGGTGGCGACCGCGTAGCGGGCGCGCGGCCGGAAACGGGCCGGAAGCCCAATGCCGCCCTCGGATTACGAGCCGGTCGCTCGGGGCGGTAGGCTAGCCCCTCGTAGGTCGTGTGGGCCCAGACGCCCCGCACCGATCCCCGCTGGCGCGGGGATGTTCCGAGTAGTGAGCGAGGGTAGTCGTGGGCTCTGTTATCAAGAAGCGGCGTAAGCGGATGGCGAAGAAGAAGCACCGCAAGCTGCTCAAGCGCACGCGCGTTCAGCGTCGCAACAAGAAGTAAGCGACGCGGCGACGACCGCGTACAGCGTCAGGTGTGGCCCTTCACCGTTTTCCGGTGAGGGGCCACGCTTTTATTGCGCCGAAATGTGGAGGCGCTACGGTGGCGGTCAGCGGAACACCGATGGAAGACCGACGGAAGGCGCTTCTCTTGGGCAAGGTCGTGCTCGTCACCGGTGCGGCCCGGCACCTCGGTGCGCGATTCGTCCGGCGCGTCCAGCGGGATCCCGACGTGGAGCGCGTGATCGCCCTGGACGCGGTGCCCTCACCACACCCGCTCGGCGCGGCCGAGTTCGTCCGGGCGGACATCCGGCAGCCGACCGTCGCCAAGGTGCTGGCCCAGTACGACGTGGACACCGTCGTGCACATGGACGTCACCGGGACGGCGCTGGGCTCCGGCGGCCGTACGTCGGTCAAGGAGACCAACGTCATCGGCACCATGCAGCTGCTCGGCGCGTGCCAGAAGGCGCCCCGGATCCAGCGGCTCGTGGTGAAGTCCAGCACGAGCGTGTACGGCTCCGCGCCCCGCGACCCGGCGGTCTTCACCGAGACGACGCCGGCGAAGTCGCTGCCGAGCGGCGGCTTCGCGAAGGACGCCGTGGAGGTCGAGGGGTACGTACGGGGCTTCGCCCGGCGCCGTCCGGACGTGGCGGTGTGCGTGCTGCGGTTCGCGAACATCCTCGGGCCGCGGGTGGACTCCCCGCTCGCCGAGTACCTCGATCTGCCGGTGCTCCCCACGGTCTTCGGCTACGACCCGCGGCTGCAGTTCGTCCACGAGGACGACGTCATCGACGTCCTGGAGCTCGCGTCGCGCGAGCCGCGACGGGCCACCCTCAACAGCGGCACCTTCAACATCGCCGGCGACGGCGTGCTGCTGCTGTCCCAGTGCGCCCGGCGGCTCGGGCGGCCGACGGTGCCGGTGCTGCTGCCCGCGGTCACCTGGGTGGGTCAGGCGCTGCGTACGGTCGGCGTCACCGACTTCTCGCCGGAGCAGATCCGGCTCCTCACCCACGGCCGGGTGGTGTCGACCGTCCAGATGCGCGAGACCCTCGGCTTCTCGCCGCGCCACACCACCGCCGAGGCCTTCGCGGCCTTCGCGGACAGCCGCGGGCCGGGGCTGCTGCCGCCGGAGCTGCTCGCGGGGGCCGTGGACCGGCTCGCCGAGCGGCTCGCGCCCGAACCGACCTCCACGACCGCGGAATAGGAGCCCAGATCGCGATGGCGGACGCCAAGGTCATCCCCTTCGACGACGACCGGTCCCGGGCGCGCCGGAGGCCCACCAGGAGCGACGGTGAGGCCTCCGTACGGGCGCTGCCGGCGCAGCAGCCGGTCGACCCGCAGCCGGTCGAGGAGACGACCTCCGCGCCGCCTCCGGCGCCCCCGGCGGCCGGCGGCTGGGAGCGGCGGCTGGCCGGCGGGCTGGCGTTCCTGCGGCGGCGGGTCACGGGCGACTACGAGGTCGACGAGTTCGGCTACGACAAGGAGCTCACCGACCAGGTCCTGATGTCGCTGCTCCGTCCGCTGTACGACAAGTACTTCCGGGTGGAGGTGAAGGGCGTCGACAACATCCCGAAGGAGGGCGGCGCCCTGGTGGTGGCCAACCACTCGGGAACGCTGCCGCTCGACGGCCTGATGATGCAGGTCGCCGTCCACGACCACCACCCGGCGGGTCGTCATCTGCGGCTGCTCGCCGCCGACCTGGTCTTCATGATGCCGGTGGTGAACGAGCTGGCCCGCAAGGCGGGGCACACCCTGGCGTGCGCGGAGGACGCGGAAAGGCTGCTGCGGGCCGGGGAGATCGTCGGTGTGATGCCGGAGGGCTTCAAGGGCATCGGGAAGCCGTTCGCCGAGCGGTACAAGCTGCAGCGCTTCGGGCGCGGCGGCTTCGTGTCGACGGCGCTGCGGGCCGGGGTGCCGATCGTGCCGTGCTCGATCGTGGGCGCGGAGGAGATCTACCCGATGCTGGGCAACGCCAAGACCCTGGCGCGGGTGCTCGGTCTGCCGTACTTCCCGCTGACCCCGACCTTCCCGTGGCTCGGGCCGCTGGGCGCGCTGCCGCTGCCGACGAAGTGGACGATCCAGTTCGGCGAGCCGATCCCGACGGACGGCTATCCGCTGGAGGCGGCGGAGGACCCGATGCTGATGTTCAACCTGACGGACCAGGTCCGCGAGCAGATCCAGCACACCCTCTACAAGCTGCTGGTGCAGCGGAGGTCGGTGTTCTTCTGACCGTACGGGGAAGGGGCGCCGCCCTGGTGGGTGGCGCCCCTTCCCCGTACCCGCGTCGCTAGCTCGCGTCGCTGCTGTCGATGCCGAGGCCCGGGAGCAGGCCCGGGAGGATCGGCGGGATCGTCACGTCCGGGACCGGCGTGGTCGACTCGGAGCCGGACGGGTCGGTGCTCGGGCCCGTTTGCGGCGGGTTGAGCAGGTCGCCGGTGCCGCCGAGCAGGCCCTCGTCCTGGGGCGCGCCCGTGCCCGAGCCCGAGGGCTTCGGCTGTGTGGGCGTGCCGCCGTGGGACGGCGTGGCGGACGAGCTGTGGGGGCTCTGAGGTGTGGTCGGTGAGGTGTTTCTCGGCGTGCTCGGGCCGCCGGAACCGATGGAACCGCGCTCGGGGGTGCGCGGGAGGACGGACTGGAGCGGCTCGACCTCTTCGTCTATGGCGTCGAAGACGTCGTTCACCTCGTTGCCCACGTCGGTGAGCTGGACCGGGAGGCGGTCACGAAGCCCGTCCCAGGTGGCGCGGTGCGCCTGGGCGAAGGAGTTGAGGCGGGCCATGGGACCGATCTCGCCGTCCCGCTCGTACGCCTGGCGGAGCAGGCGGTGGCCCTCGGAGGCGTCGTGCTTCATGCCGTCGAGGACACGGCGGATCTCGCCGAGCGACTCGTGGTCGAGGTCGCCGGCCCGGCCGCGCTCCATCAGCCGGCGGGCCTCGCTCAGGCGTGTGGACGCCTGGTCGAGGTAGAGGCCGCCGCGGTCGGCGTCGTCGTCCGCCATCCCCAGCTTGATGTCCTCCATCCCGCGCTTGAGGCCGTAGAGCGAGTCACCTGGGAGTGCGTCGGAGCTGGCAGCGGCCACGCCGCTGAACGCTCCGGCGGCCACACCGACGGTGAGGCCGCCCGCGGCGAGGCCCTTCGTCCAGCGGGAGCGTGGCCGCAACTTCCGGAGCGGGGAGGCCCGGTGGGCTCCCTTGCCTCCTGCGGTCCGCTGCTCCGGCACCGTAGGGCCACCTGCCGCGCTTCCCTCCGCGAGCATCGCTTCCATGGCGGCGACGAGCTGGGCTCGCTGCACCACCTTGACCTCGGGGTCCATCTCCGGCTTCGGCAGATCGCCGAGACCGTTCGCCAGGGCCAACAGCCGTCCGTGCTCGGCCGGTTCGGCCGACGCCTCGGGCTGCTCGGCCGCCGCGCCCTCGGACGTCCGATCCTCCAGGGCCTGGGCGAAGGCGTTCGCCCGCCGGTGCGCCGAAACGTTCGCGATCACTGGCGGCACCTCCTCTCGTCATGACGGTCGACTCCCCGAGGGGTTCGGAAGGTTGCACACCTTGAACGCATCCACACGAAAGAGTGAGTGGAAGTGGACATGGCGTGACCACAGGGAGCCTGCATTTCGCACAACGAGCGGCGCGGCACTTGGGTTACGCGCGAAAGATGATCGGACCAGTGCGTCATCGAGGCGTCACCGACTGTGAGTTGAGCGGGGAAGGTGGGGACGGGGGAGAAGAGGGCGTGCGGGGACTGCGGTGCCGGCGACGACGGGGCGGGTGGCGGCGGCGCGTGTGGGGGGCGCGCAGCGCTCAGCGGGCGTCGTCCGGGAGGAGGCGGGCCAGGGTGCGCACGGCCCGGTACTGGAGGGTCTTGATCGCTCCCTCGTTCTTGCCCATGACCCGGGCGGTCTCGGCGACCGACAGGCCCTGGAGGAAGCGGAGCGTGACGCACTCCTGCTGCTGCGGGTTCAGGCGACGGACGGCGTCGAGGAGGGCGGCGTTGGAGAGGGACTCGAGGACGGAGTCCTCGGGGCTGCGCTCGACCTCGTTGGCGTCGAGCATCTCGCCGGTGGTGACCTCCAGGCGGAAACGGCTCGACTTGAAGTGGTCCGCGACGAGGTTGCGGGCGATGGTGACGAGCCAGGCGCCGAAGTCGCGGCCCTGCCAGGTGAAGGTGGAGATCCGGCGCAGGGCGCGCAGGAACGTCTCACTGGTGAGGTCCTCCGCCGTCGCCTTGCCGCCGACGCGGTAGTAGATGTAGCGGTAGACCGTGTCGCTGTACTGGTCGTAGAGCCGGCCGAAGGCCTCGGCCTCGCCGGCCTGGGCGCGCTCGACCAGGTCCATCATCCGGGCGCTGTCGCTGTCCGCGGTGGGCCGGCGGGCGGTGGTCGAGGTGCCGGCGCCGCCCCGGGTGCCGCGTCTGCCGACGGCGGCGCCGCTTTCGGCCAGGGCATAGCAAGGACCGGCGGGTGCCGGCCCGGCGAAGGCGGATCCGGCGAAGGCCGGTCCGCCGAAAGCGGGGACGGGACCGGCGTACGCGGTGGGGACGAAGCCGCGCAAGTGGTCGAGGACCGTTGCGCGCAGCGTAGCCAGGCCCGAGGCGTCAACCCCGACGTGTGGGTACACGGGACTCCCAGAGGCAGAGCTTCCATCACGTGCAGTGCGGGACCGTTCACTCATGGTGGCGAAGTGTGGGTCCGTCGTGCGTCTGAGGAGAATAACGCTTAGTACAGGCAGCGCTACACCCAGTTGCTCAAATCATCGATTCAGTCTTATCTGTTACTGCTTGTGGTCGTGATCACTCGCACTTGATGACCGGTTGTTGATCGGATTGCTTCCGACTGTGATCAACCGGGGGCCCGCTTGTGCTCAAGTGCGGTAGAGGGGAGTGACCGGGGCCGCTGCCGGGTAGGGAGTGCGGAATGCCCGGGGCGCGCGGTGTGCGGGGGGTGTTCGACCACGGACGGGTGAGGGCCGCTGGTCGCGGGTTGTCTCCGCCGATCGCAGCCGAAACGTATCGGCATGATCGGTAAATCCGTTCGCGGAAATCGCGGAGACCGTCGGCGCGCCGGGCCGGCTCAGCGGCGGCGGCGGTGCAGCGCGAGCGCGGCGGCGGTGCCCCCGGCGAGGGCTCCGACGCCCGCGGCGGCGGGGATGCCGACCTTGGCCGCCTTGCGGCCGGTGCGGTAGTCGCGCAGCCGCCAGTCGCGGTCCCGGGCGTGCCTGCGCAGCTTGGTGTCCGGATTGACCGCGTACGGGTGGCCCACCAGCGAGAGCATCGGGATGTCGTTGTGCGAGTCGCTGTACGCGGCGCAGCGCGCGAGGTCCAGGCCCTCGGCGGCGGCCAGCGCGCGCACGGCCTCGGCCTTGGCGGGGCCGTGCAGCAGCTCGCCGACCAGCTTGCCCGTGTAGACGCCGTCGACCGACTCGGCGACCGTGCCGAGGGCGCCCGTGAGGCCGAGGCGGCGGGCGATGATCGTGGCGGTCTCGACCGGGGCGGCGGTCACCAGCCAGACCTTCTGCCCGGCGTCCAGGTGCGCCTGGGCCAGGGCGCGGGTGCCGGGCCAGATGCGGTCGGCCATGTACTCGTCGTAGATCTCCTCGCCGATCGACATCAGTTCGGAGACGCGGTGGCCCTTGACGATGGACAGGGCGCTGTCGCGGGCCTCCTGCATGTGCTCGGGGTCCTCGACGCCGGCCAGCCGGAACCAGACCTGCGCCCAGGCGAACCGGGCGAGTTCGCGGCGCTGGAAGAACTTCCGCTTGTACAGGCCGCGGCCGAAGTGGAAGATCGCGGCGCCCTGCATGACGGTGTTGTCGAGGTCGAAGAAGGCGGCGGCCCGGGTGTCGCCGACGACGGGGAACTCCGGCTCCGCGGCCTCGGTTTCGGCGGCGGAGGCCTCTTCCCGCTCCTGTTCGAGCTGCTGGGAGGTCTTGCGCGCCGCCTCCGCGGCGGCCTCGCCTGCCAGGACGCTGCGCGCGGTGGCGGAGCGCCTACGGGGGGTGAGCCATCCGGGAGGGGCCATGCGGTGAGCATAGCCAGTCTGTTCGGTACTTCCCGACTTGTGAGGATGCCGTGGTGTGAACAGTGGCGGACTCCTTTGTTACCCGGGCCGCGCCGTCCGGGCCGCAGAATGGACGGCATGTTCGGACGTACGAGGAAGAAGAGCGCTCCGCGGGAGAGCGGTCCGCGCACGGTGACGCTGATCGGCAGGCCGGGGTGTCATCTGTGCGACGACGCCAGGGCGGTGATCGAGGCCGTCTGCGCCGAGACGGGAGCACTCTGGGAGGAGAAGGACATCACCCAGGACGAGGAGCTGTACCGCGCGTACTGGGAGCAGATCCCGGTCGTTCTGGTCGACGGGGAGCAGCACACCTTCTGGCGTGTGGACGCCGGGCGGCTCCGGCGTGAACTGGGTGCCTGACCGAAAGGCGGTTACCATCGTGGACGTTTTGTTGGGTTTCGGGGGCGGCGTCGTAAGGAGAGTGTGCGGTTTTGCCCCCTTCGGGTTCCCAACGCTCTGAGGCCGTCGGCGGTTCCGTACCGTCGCGATCCGGCCGCGTGACCCCGGTCACTTTGGGCAGACAAAACGGACACCATCTTTGTGCACGCGTTCACAAAGACATAGCCTGCATTCGACGGGGCGGTCCTGGGACACACGGCCGCCTGCAGCCCCGCTCATCCCGCAGGAGCACCGTGGCAACTGGCCGAACTCACCGACCGGCGACCCGTAGCCGAGGAATTCCCGAGGCCACCGTCGCCCGCCTTCCGCTGTATCTGCGTGCCCTCACGGCACTGTCGGAGCGCTCCGTACCCACGGTCTCCTCGGAAGAGCTCGCGTCCGCGGCGGGGGTCAACTCCGCCAAGCTGCGCAAGGACTTCAGCTACCTCGGCTCGTACGGGACGCGCGGCGTCGGCTACGACGTCGAGTACCTCGTCTACCAGATCTCCCGCGAACTCGGCCTGACCCAGGACTGGCCGGTCGTCATCGTCGGCATCGGTAACCTCGGCGCCGCGCTCGCCGGCTACGGCGGCTTCGCCTCCCGTGGCTTCCGTGTCGCCGCGCTGATCGACGCCGACCCCGCCATGACCGGCAAGCCGGTCGCCGGCATCCCCGTGCAGCACAGCGACGACCTCGAGAAGATCATCAGCGAGGACGGCGTCTCCATCGGCGTCATCGCGACCCCGGCCGGCGTCGCCCAGCAGGTCTGCGACCGGCTCGTGGCCGCCGGTGTGACCTCGATCCTCAACTTCGCGCCGACCGTCCTCTCCGTGCCCGACGGCGTGGACGTGCGCAAGGTCGACCTCTCCATCGAACTGCAGATCCTCGCCTTCCACGAGCAGCGCAAGGCCGGCGAGGAGCCGGGCGCCGAAGCCGGCGAGGGCGCCGAGACCGCCGTCGTACCGCCGGCCGCCCGTGCCGCCGAGGACACGAGCCGCAAGGGACCTGACGGGGACATGCCCGCGGTGATGCCGGCATGAGCCTCCTCGTCGTCGGCCTCAGCCACCGCAGCGCCCCCGTCAGCGTCCTGGAGCGGGCCTCCCTCTCCCCGGACGCCCGGTCCAAGCTGCTCCACGACACCCTCGCCGCCGAACCGGCCGCCGAAGGCGCCGTCCTGGCCACCTGCAACCGCATCGAGCTCTACGCCGACGTGGACAAGTTCCACGCCGGAGTCGCCGAGCTGTCCACGCTGCTCGCCCAGCACAGCGGCGTCGGCCTCGAAGAGCTCACCCCTTATCTCTACGTGCACTACGAGGACCGGGCCGTCCACCACCTCTTCTCGGTGGCCTGCGGCCTGGACTCCATGGTCGTCGGCGAGGGCCAGATCCTCGGCCAGATCAAGGACGCCCTCGCGGTCGGCCAGGAGCTGCACACCGCGGGACGCCTCCTGAACGACCTGTTCCAGCAGGCCCTGCGGGTCGGCAAGCGCGCCCACAGCGAGACCGGCATCGACCGGGCCGGCCAGTCGCTCGTCACCTTCGGCCTCGAGCAGCTGGCCGACGGCACGGACGTCGCGGACTGGGCAAAGGGCAAGCGCGCGCTCGTCATCGGCGCCGGCTCCATGTCCTCGCTCGCCGCCGCCACCCTCGCCCGGGCCGGCGTCGCCGAGATCGTCGTCGCCAACCGCACCGCGCCCCGCGCCGACCGGCTCGTCGAGATCCTCACCGAGCCCGGTGGCACGGGCGTGGCCGCACGCGCGGTCGAGATGGTTGCCGTCGGCGACGAACTGACACGTGCCGACGTCGTCGTCTCCTGCACCGGCGCCACAGGCCTCGTCCTCACCGGCGAGGCCGTCGAGACCGCCCTGCAGGGCCGCGACCGGCCCCTCTACCTGCTCGACCTCGCGATGCCCCGCGACATCGACGCCGCCGCCCACCGGATGCCCGGCGTCCGGCTCGTCGACATCGAATCGCTCGCCGAAGCCTCCGCCGACGCGCCCATGGCCGCCGACGTCGACCAGGTGCGCGGCATCGTCTCCGACGAGGTCGCCGCCTTCGGCGCAGCCCAGCGCGCCGCCCACATCACGCCGACCGTGGTCGCCCTGCGCGCCATGGCCGCCGACGTGGTCGCCGGCGAGGTCGCCCGGCTGGAAGGCCGGCTGCCCGGCCTCGACGACAAGCAGCGCGCCGAGATCACCCAGACCGTGCGCCGGGTGGTCGACAAGCTCCTGCACGCGCCCACCGTGCGCGTCAAGCAGCTCGCCAGCGAGCCCGGCGGCGCCGGGTACGCGGACGCACTGCGGACACTCTTCGACCTCGACCCGGAGACGGTTGCCTCTGTCAGCCGGGCCGACCGAAACGACGGCGACGTCAAGAACCGAGGGCGAGTATGACCGAGAGGGCACTGAGGCTCGGGACCAGGCGCAGCAAGCTCGCCATGGCCCAGTCCGGACATGTGGCCGACGCCGTCCGGCAGGTGACCGGCCGGCCCGTCGAGCTCGTGGAGATCACGACGTACGGGGACACCTCGCGCGAGCACCTCGCGCAGATCGGCGGCACCGGCGTGTTCGTCGCCGCGCTGCGCGACGCGCTGCTCGCCGGCGAGGTCGACTTCGCCGTGCACTCCCTCAAGGACCTGCCGACCGCCCAGCACCCCGACCTGGTGCTGGCCGCGATCCCCCGCCGCGAGGACCCGCGCGACGTCCTCGTCGCCCGGCAGGGCGTCACCCTGGACGCGCTGCCGGCCGGCGCACGCGTCGGCACCGGCTCCCCGCGTCGCATGGCCCAGCTCAACGCGTACGCGCGCAGCCACGGCCTGACCATCGAGACCGTACCGATCCGAGGCAACATCGACACCCGGGTCGGCTACGTACGCAAGGGAGAGCTCGACGCGGTGGTCCTCGCCGCGGCCGGACTCAACCGCATCGGCGGGACCGAGGAGCTGACCGGCTCCCTGTCGGTCGACCCCCTGTCGGTCGACGCGGTCCTTCCCGCCCCTGGCCAGGGGGCCCTGGCCGTCGAGTGTCCGGCGTCGAACGCCGACCTCGTCTCCGCGCTCGCCGAGCTCGACGACCCGCTCACGCGGGCCGCCGTGACCGCCGAGCGATCCCTGCTCGCCGCCCTGGAGGCCGGCTGCTCCGCACCCGTGGGTGCGCTGGCCGACCTTCTGGCCGACGGCCCCGGTCACGGGCAGGTTGTCACCGAGATGCGCCTGCGCGGCGTCGTCGGCACCACCGACGGTTCCACGCTGGTGCAGCTGTCCACCACCGGTCCCGTACCCACCTCCTACGACGAGGCGGTGGCACTCGGACGCGAACTCGCGGACGAGATGCTCGCCAAGGGTGCGGCCGGTCTTATGGGGGAGCGAGCACTTTGAGCCCCACCAGCCCGACCACCAGCCCCGCGTCCGCCGCCTTCCCCGGCCACGGTCACGTCACCTTCCTCGGAGCCGGCCCCGGCGACCCCGGACTGCTGACGCTCCGGGCCGTCGAAGCCCTGGCAGGCGCGGACGTCCTGATCGCCGAGCCGGAGGTGCTCGAAGTCGTCCGCGGCCATGCGCGCGCGGGCGTGAGCACGCCTGAGCTGACGGTTGTCGACGAGGCGTCAACAACCGTCGGTGTCCCCGTGTTGAGGGATGCGACCAATCTTGTCATGGAGGCCGCGCGGGGCGGCAAGCGGGTCGTCCGTGCGGTGACCGGCGACCCCGGCCTCGACGGCAACGCGGGCCAGGAGATGCTCGCCTGCGCCTCCGCCGGCATCCCCTTCGAGGTCGTCCCCGGCGTCGCCACCGCCGTCGGCGTGCCCGCGTACGCCGGTGTGCCGCTGCGCGACGCCCAGGGCACCGACGTGCGCTTCGTCGACGCCCGCACCGCCGACGACCGGTGCTGGGCCGAGGTCGGCGCGTCCGACGGCACGGTCGTCGTGTCCACCTCCCTGGACTCGGTCGCCGCCGCGGCCGGCGAGCTGGTGGCGGCAGGCCGTAAGCCGGACACCCCGCTCACCGTGACCATCGCGGGAACCACCACCCGGCAGCGCACCTGGACGGCCACCCTCGGGACGATCGCCCAGGTCTTCAAGCAGGGCAAGGTGCTCCCCTCGCCCGAGGGCCACCGGCCGGTGATAGCCGTGGTCGGCGAGCGCAGCGCCCCCGCGCAGCGCGACCAGCTCGCGTGGTTCGAGTCCAAGCCGCTGTTCGGCTGGCGGGTGCTCGTGCCGCGCACCAAGGAGCAGGCCGCGTCGCTCTCCGACCAGCTGCGTTCGTACGGCGCGGTGCCGCACGAGGTGCCGACGATCGCCGTCGAGCCGCCGCGCACCCCGCAGCAGATGGAGCGGGCGGTCAAGGGCCTGGTCACCGGCCGCTACGAGTGGATCGCCTTCACCTCGGTCAACGCCGTCAAGGCCGTCCGCGAGAAGTTCGAGGAGTACGGGCTCGACGCCCGCGCCTTCGCCGGGATCAAGGTCGCGGCGGTGGGCGAGCAGACCGCGGCCGCGCTCGTCGACTTCGGAGTGAAGCCCGACCTGGTGCCGAGCGGTGAGCAGTCCGCGGCCGGCCTCCTGGAGGACTGGCCGCCGTACGACCCGGTCTTCGACCCGATCGACCGCGTCTTCCTGCCGCGCGCCGACATCGCCACCGAGACGCTCGTCGCGGGCCTCATCGAGCTCGGCTGGGAGGTCGACGACGTCACCGCCTACCGCACCGTGCGCGCCTCGCCGCCGCCGGCGGACACCCGCGAGGCGATCAAGGGCGGCGGCTTCGACGCCGTTCTCTTCACCTCGTCGTCCACCGTGCGGAACCTCGTCGGCATCGCCGGCAAGCCGCACAACGTGACGGTGATCGCCTGCATCGGCCCCGCGACCGCGAAGACCGCGGAGGAGCACGGCCTGCGGGTCGACGTCCTGTCGCCGGAGCCGTCCGTGCACAAGCTGGCCGAGGCCCTGGCCGAGTTCGGCCTGCGTCGCCGCGCCGCGGCCCTGGAGGCCGGTGACCCGGTGACGCGTCCGAGCGAGCGGCGCCCGGGCGCCCGGAGGCGCCGGACGACGTAGCGGCCGCAGCCGCCGTACGCGCGGGGCGCGGGTCCTTCCGAGGGCCCGCGCCCCGCGCGCATGCCCACAGGGCGTCGGTAAGGGCAGGGGCCGCGCGGGCGTAGCCTCGGGGCATGAACTCGTACGGAAGCTTTCCCGGGGCGCGGCCGCGGCGGCTGCGGACGACGCCTGCCATGCGGCGGATGGTCGCGGAGACGCGGCTGCATCCGGCCGATCTGATCCTGCCCGCGTTCGTGCGGGAGGGCGTCACCGAGCCCGTGCCGATCACCGCGATGCCCGGCGTCGTGCAGCACTCGCGGGACACCCTGCGCAAGGCCGCCGTGGAGGCGGTGGAGGCCGGCGTCTCCGGGATCATGCTCTTCGGCGTGCCCGAGGACGCGAAGAAGGACGCCGCCGGCACGGCGGGCACCGACCCGGACGGCATCCTCCAGGTCGCCATCCGGGACGTGAGGGCCGAGGTGGGCGACGACCTCGTGATCATGTCCGACCTGTGCCTCGACGAGTACACCGACCACGGACACTGCGGTGTCCTGGACGCCGACGGCCGCGTCGACAACGACGCCACCCTGGAGCGGTACGCCGAGATGGCCCAGGTCCAGGCCGACGCCGGCGTCCACGTCGTCGGCCCCTCCGGGATGATGGACGGCCAGGTCGGCGTCATCCGCGACGCCCTGGACACCATCGGCAAGGAGGACGTGTCGATCCTCGCGTACACCGCGAAGTACTCCTCCGCCTTCTACGGGCCCTTCCGTGAGGCGGTCGGCTCCTCCCTCACCGGCGACCGCAAGACGTACCAGCAGGACCCCGCGAACGTGCGCGAGTCGATGCGGGAGCTCGCCCTCGACCTGGAGGAGGGCGCGGACATGGTCATGGTGAAGCCCGCCGGGCCCTACCTCGACATCCTGGCCAAGGTCGCGGAGTCGGTGGACGTGCCGGTCGCCGCGTACCAGATCAGCGGTGAGTACGCGATGGTCGAGGCGGCGGCGGAGAAGGGCTGGATCGACCGCGACAAGGCGATCTTCGAGACCCTCACCGGCATCCGCCGGGCCGGCGGCCAGCTGATCCTCACCTACTGGGCCACCGAGGTCGCCCAGAAGCTCTCCCGCGGCCTCTGAGACGCGCTCCGACGGGCCCCGCGGGTCCCGGCGGGTCCCAGGCGGGTCCGGTCGGGCTTCTCAGCGGGTCCGGTCGGGCTCTGGGCGCGCGGACTGGCCGCCCTGGGATGCACCCTGGAGAGGTACCCGACAGGTACCTCTCTGGAGGTGGTCCTCATGATGAACACACTTGTCGGCTGGCACGTCGAGATGGAATTCAAGGAAGAGGGCGACCGGACGCGGGCCGCGGCGATGGTGCGGCTCACGGACGGCACCGAGATGCGCGGCCACGGCAACGCCAATCGCCACCCGTCCGACCCGGAGCAGCTGCGGGTCGGCGAGGAGATCGCCGGCGCCCGCGCGCTGATGGACATCGCCTCGCAGATGCTGCAGAAGGCGCACGTCGAGATCGACGAGGCGTCGGGGCGGACCTCCCACCCCATCCACCGGTGACCCTCAGTACGTGAGGGCGTCCTCGAGGGATCGCTGCCAGTACGACACGGCGGCGCCGTCGTCGGCGAACGTGCCGCTCGGCGCCGTCACCGTCGTGCCGCTGTCCCCGGTCAGGTACACCCGGATCTTCTTCACGGTGCGCCCGTTGGTGTCCGGGCCGGGCTCTCCGGTGAGGATCACCGACGCGTAGCCGGACTCGCCCGGGGCCAGGGTGACGACGGCCTGCGGCTTGCTGTCCTCCACGACCGTGATCGGCGCCTGGGGGTCGTCGAAGCCGACGACCGGCGCGTTCAGGGCGTTGCAGGGGCGGCCGCCGACGTTGGTGACGGTCAGCAGCAGGTGGTTGACGGGGCGGCTCACCTTGCTCGCCACGATCTTCGTGTTCGCCGCCGTGCAGGTGACGGTCTTCGCGGGCGTGACGGGCCCGGCGGGCGTGGTGGGCCTGGCGGTCGCCTTCCCGGAGCTGGGCCTGGGGGCGGGCGCCTTCGTCGGCGTGGCAGCGGCCTCGGTCGTCGGGGCCGCTCCGGTCGTGGGGGACGTCGGCGATGTCGGTGACGTCGGGGTCGCCGACGCCGACGCGTCCGGTGCCTTCGGCGACGCCGCCGGGGTGTCGTCCGACTGGCAGGCGGTGAGGGCGAGGGCCGCCGCGAGGGCGGCGGCGGGCAGGGCGAGACGGCGGGCGACGATGCGCATGGTGGGTTCCCCGTGGTGGTGTGTGTCGGTCGGTGTCAGTGCTGGTCGAGCGAGTCGGGCAAGTCGAGCGAGTCGGGCTAGTCGGGCTAGTCGGGCTGGTCGAGCGAGTCGGGCTAGTCGAGCTGGAGGTCAGTGGTGGCTGATCGGAACGTCAGCGGTTGAGCAGAGCGATCACGACCGCGGTGCAGACGATCAGCACCATCGCGGCCACTGCGTCGGTGACGCGGCTGTCCGGCATGGCTGAGAGCTTGCGGGCCGGGGTGATCCACCCGCAATCGACACGGGACAATGGGGGACGGTGGAACGCCTTCACCTGCTGTGACCTGGGGAAACGACCGTTCCCTGGAATGCTTGGCTGGGATGCGGAACGGGGGATCCGATGGATGCGGCGAACGGCCTCGCCGGACTGCTGAGGGGCTTGAAGGAGCGATCCGGGCTCAGTTACGGGGCACTGGCCAGGCGGCTGCACGTCAGCACCTCCACGCTCCACCGCTACTGCAACGGCGACGCCGTTCCGGCCGAATTCGCGCCGGTCGAGAGGCTCGGGCGGCTCTGCGGGGCCTCCCGCGACGAGCTCATCGAGCTGCACCGCGCCTGGATCGTCGCCGACGACGCGCGGAAGAGAGGGAAGACCGAGCCGGCCGGACCGGCAGCGGAGGCCGGGCCGGCAGCGCAGGGCGGGCCGGCCCGGCCCGCCGAGCCGGGTGGGTCTGCCGCGCCGGGTGGGCGCGCCGTGACGGCCGCGCCCGCCGTGCCGGCCTCGCCGGAGCAGCGGGGCGCCGCGCCCGCGCCCTCTGAGCCCTCGTCCGCCGAGCCCGAGCCCGGCCTGCTCGTCACCGACAGGCCCGGCGGGTCAGGCCGGCCCACCGGATCAGGCGGGCCCTCCGGACCCTCCCGTACCCGCCTCAAGGGCGCCGTCGCCGCCGCCGCGGTCGTCGTCCTCGCCGTGCCCGGCGCCTACCTCGTGGGACGCGTCGGTGACGCCGCACCGGAAGACGGCGCAGGCGCCGCGCCCGCCACCACGGCACCCGCGCCCCTGAGCGTCGGCATCAGCTCGTACAACTGGGCCGAGCCCTGTGGCCAGTACTTCCTGCTCGACCAGGACCCCGGCCACGTCCCGCCGCCGCCCCCGCCCCAGGACACCCGGAGCTGGGGCCGCTCGATGGGCGGAATCGACGGCGGGCACATGCAGCTCCAGCTCACCGTCACCGGCCGCACCCAGGCGCCCGTGGTGCTCGGCAAGCTCCACGTGCGGGTCGTGGAACGGCACGAGCCCCTCGACCGTGCCGCGTACTCGATGGGCGACGGCTGCGGCAGCGGGATCACCCCGCAGACCTTCGACGTCGACCTCGACGCACCCCGCCCGTACGTGAAGCCGGTCGCCGGACAGGACGGGGACCGCGTGGTGCCGGCGAAGGACTTCCCCTACAAGGTCGCCACCGGCGATCCCCAGGTGCTCAACCTGGACGTGCACACCGAGCAGCACGCCGCCTCCTGGTACCTGGAGCTGGACTGGAGCAGCGGCGACGAGAAGGGCCGGATCCGGGTCGACGACGGCGGGGAGCCGTTCCGTACCAGCGCGACGGAAGGCCGGCCGACGTACGGCTACTGGCCCGACAAGGGCGAGTGGGTCAGGCAGTGAAACAGTGACGGCCCCGCCGGAGGGCAGGGCCGTCAGCTCGCGTCACCGACCGGACGCACCGGTGGACGTCAGAGGCGCTCGGGCGTCCGGATGCCCAGCAGGGCCATGCCCTGGTGGAGGGTCCGGGCGGTGAGGTCGCACAGGAAGAGCCTGTTCTCGACCTGCTCCGCGGTGTCGGCCTTCAGCACCGGGCACTCCGAGTAGAACGTCGTGTAGAGCGACGCCAGCTGGTACAGGTACGCGGCCAGCTTGTGCGGGGCGAACTCCTCGGCGGTCTCCTCGATCAGGTCACCGAACGAGTCCAGGTGCAGGCCGAGGGCCCGCTCCGACTCGGCGAGCACCAGCTCCGGGTGGGCCGCCGGCTTGGCGTCGCCGGCCTTCCGCAGGATCGACTGGATACGCGCGTACGCGTACTGCAGGTACACCGAGGTGTCACCGTTGAGCGAGACCATCTGGTCCAGGTCGAACTTGTAGTCACGGGCCGCCGAGGTCGACAGGTCCGCGTACTTCACCGCGCCGATGCCCACCTGGGCACCACGCTCGGCGATCTCCTCCTCCGACAGGTCCTGAGCCTTCTCTCGGACCACAGCGGACGCCCGCTCGATCGCCTCGTCCAGCAGGTCCACCAGACGCACCGTCTCGCCCTCACGGGTCTTGAACGGCTTGCCGTCCTTGCCGAGGACCGTGCCGAAGGCCAGCTGGTGCGCCTTCACCTCGTCGTTCAGCCAGCCGGCCCGGCGGGCGGTCTCGAAGACCATCTTGAAGTGCAGCGACTGCCGGGCGTCCACCACGTACAGCAGCGTCGACGCCTTCAGGTTCTGCACCCGGTCACGGATCGCGGACAGGTCCGTCGCCGCGTAACCGAAGCCGCCGTCGGACTTCTGCACGATCAGCGGCACCGGGTTGCCGTCCGGGCCCTTCACGTCGTCGAAGAACACGCACAGCGCACCCTCGGAGCGGACCGCGACGCCCGACTCCTCGAGAAGGCGGCACGTCTCCTGGAGCATGTCGTTGTAGCCGGACTCGCCGACGATGTCGGGGTCGCGGATGTCCATGTCGAGCTTCTCGAAGACCGAGTAGAAGTAGATCTTCGACTCGTCGACGAACCGCTGCCACAGGGCCAGCGTCTCCTCGTCGCCCGCCTGCAGGTCGACGACCCGGGCGCGCGCCCGCGTCTTGAACTCCTCGTCGGAGTCGAAGAGCGCGCGAGAGGCCTTGTAGAGCCGGTTGAGGTTGGACATGGCCTCCTCGCCGGAGACCTCCCCGTCCGTGCCCTCGGCCTTGTGGTCCAGCTCGTGCGGGTGCTCGATCAGGTACTGGATGAGCATGCCGAACTGGGTGCCCCAGTCGCCGATGTGGTGGCGGCGGACCACCGTCTCACCCGTGAACTCCAGGATCCCGACCATCGCCGCGCCGATCACGGCCGAACGGAGGTGGCCGACGTGCATCTCCTTGGCGACGTTCGGCTGCGCGTAGTCGATCACCGTCGTGCCGGCCGACGCGTTGAACGGCACACCGAGGCGGTCGTCCGCCGCACGGGCGGCCAGCGTGTTCACGATGGCCGCGTCCGAGACGGTGATGTTGAGGAAGCCGGGGCCGGACACCTCGATGTCCTTCAGGACGTCGTTCGCCGGGATCGCCTCGACGACCTTCGTCGCCAGCTCACGCGGGTTGCCCTTGAGCTGCTTGGCGAGTGCCAGGATGCCGTTGGCCTGGAAGTCGGCCCGGTCGCTTCGTCGCAGCAGCGGATCGGCGGAACCGGCCTCCGGCAGGGCTGCCGAGAGGCCTTCCGCGAGACGCTGCTGCACGGTCGAAGCGAGGGAAGGGACCGAGGCCATGAGCTTCCGTTCCTGTGATGGGAGTCTTACGGACTATTTCGCTTGTCAAGTGTCCCATGGGTGGGCAACGTGTTTTCTCCCCTGTGGACAACCTCGGAGTGCCGCCTTCCGTCTGGGAGAATGGCTGGTGCGAGGGAAACAAGGTCAGCAAGGACCAAGGAAGAAGGACGAACCGATCGTGGCTCAGAGCAGCACCGAGACCGACTGGGTCTCCCGTTTCGCGGACGAGGTCATCGCCGAGTCGGAGCGACGTGCGCCTGGCAAACCGGTCGTCGTCGCCTCCGGCCTCTCCCCGTCCGGCCCGATCCACCTGGGCAACCTGCGCGAGGTCATGACCCCGCACCTGGTCGCCGACGAGATCCGCCGCCGCGGCCACGAGGTCCGGCACCTGATCTCCTGGGACGACTACGACCGCTACCGCAAGGTGCCGAACGGCATCGCGGGCATCGACGAGTCCTGGGCCGAGCACATCGGCAAGCCGCTGACGTCCGTCCCGGCCCCGGCCGGCTCGCCGCACCCGAACTGGGCCGAGCACTTCAAGGCGGCCATGGTCGAGGCGCTCGCCGAGCTCGGCGTCGAGTACGACCCGATCAGCCAGACCGAGCAGTACACCTCCGGCGTCTACCGCGAGCAGATCCTGCACGCCATGCGCCACCGCGGCGACATCGACGCCATCCTCGACCAGTACCGGACGAAGAAGGCGCCGAAGAAGCAGTCCCAGAAGCCCGTCGACGAGGCCGAGCTGGAAGCCGCCGAGGGCTCCGGCGCGGCCGCCGAGGACGACGGCTCCGGCGGCGGCGCCGGCTACTTCCCGTACAAGCCGTACTGCGGCCGCTGCGAGAAGGACCTGACCACCGTCGGCTCGTACGACGACGAGACCACCGAGCTCGCCTACACCTGCTCCTCCTGCGGCTTCGCCGAGACCGTCAAGCTGAGCGAGTTCAACCGCGGCAAGCTGGTCTGGAAGGTCGACTGGCCCATGCGCTGGGCCTACGAGGGCGTCATCTTCGAGCCCTCCGGCGTCGACCACTCCTCGCCCGGCTCCTCCTTCCAGGTCGGCGGACAGATCGTCGGGATCTTCGGCGGCGTCCAGCCGATCGGCCCCATGTACGCCTTCGTCGGCATCAGCGGCATGGCCAAGATGTCCTCCTCCAAGGGCGGCGTCCCCACCGCGGCCGACGCGCTGGAGATCATGGAGCCCCAGCTCCTGCGCTGGCTGTACGCCCGCCGCAAGCCCAACCAGTCCTTCAAGATCGCCTTCGACCAGGAGATCCAGCGGCTCTACGACGAGTGGGACAAGCTGGAGGCCAAGGTCGCCGACGGCACCGTCCTCCCGGCCGACGCCGCCGCGTACGCACGCGCCGCCCGCACCGCGGCCGGCGAACTCCCGCGCACGCCGCGCCCCCTGCCGTACCGGACGCTCGCCTCGGTCGCGGACATCACCGCGGGCCACGACGAGCAGACCCTGCGCATCCTCGGCGAGCTCGACCCGGAGAACCCGGTCACCTCCCTCGACGAGGTCCGCCCGCGCCTGGACCGCGCCGAGAACTGGATCACCACCCAGGTCCCGGCCGACCAGCGCACCATCGTCCGCGAGGAGCCCGACACCGAGCTCCTCGGCTCCCTGGACGACGAGGGCCGCGAGTCGCTCCGACTGCTCCTGGAAGGCCTGGACAGCCACTGGTCCCTCGACGGCCTCACCACGCTCGTCTACGGCGTCCCGAAGGTCATGGCCGGCCTCACCCCCGAGGCCAAGCCCACCCCGGAGCTCAAGCTCGCCCAGCGCTCCTTCTTCGCCCTGCTCTACAAGCTCCTCGTCAGCCGCGAGACCGGCCCGCGTCTGCCGACGCTGCTGCTGGCGGTCGGTGCGGACCGGGTGCGCAAGCTGCTCGGCGCCTGATCCCTACCGCCGCCGGTCGGAGTCCGGCGCAGCCTCTCGAAGCCTGTGAGGCCCCTTGGGGCCGAGTGGTGCGAGGGGGCGGTGGTGCGAGGGGTCCGGCCCGCGTCTGCCGACGCTGCTGCTGGCGGTCGGCGCGGACCGGGTGCGCAAGCTGCTCGGCGCCTGATCCCTACCGCCGCCGGTCGGAGTCCGGCGCAGCCTCCCGAAGCCTGTGAGGCCCCTTGGGGCCGAGTGGTGCGAGGGGGCGGTGGTGCGAGGGGTCCGGCCCGCGTCTGCCGACGCTGCTGCCGGCGGCCGGCGCGGACCGGGTGCGCAAGCTGCTCGGCGCCTGATCCCCAACGGAAACCGCCCTCCTCCGAGTCGATCGGAGGAGGGCGGTGCCGTTTGGTGGTGTCGTACCCGTCGCGGCTACGGGGTGTGGGTCTCCGCCCACTCCTCCTCGATGCGGCGCCGCAGCTGCGGGGTCAGCTCCCGCAGGATCGACGCGCTGCGCGGGTGCGTGATCCCGTACGTGTCACTGAGCCATATGTCGAGCTGCTCGGAGTTCGGGAACTCCTGCTTCTCCTCGACGTAGTTCCACATCGCCTTGTACGCGGACTCGGCGAACTCGTCCAGCGACGGCTGCTCGTCCACGAACTCCTGGTACTCCTCGAACTGCTCCGGCCCCGGCGGCGGAACATCGTCCGGACCCTGCGGGATCGGCACCGGAATCGGCTCCAGGCCCTCCACGATCTGCGGGTCGTACGTGCCCTGGTACGCCTCCGGCGAGACCTGCTGGGCCACGAACCACGGGTTGCCGTCCTGCGAGGCCTCCGCAGCCGTCTGCGGCATCGGCTGCGGCATCGCCATCGGCGCCGGCTGCGTCTGGCCAGGGACCTGGGCCGGGACCTGGCCCGGGACCTGGGCCTGGACCGGAACCTGGCCCTGCGGGCGCGGCTGCTCCAGCTCCGGCGTCGCGCCTGCCGTCACAGCGACCTGGACCGGGGCCTGGACCCCGGCCTGGGCCGTCACCGGGGCCGGAGGCAGCAGCACGGGCTCGATGCCCGCCGCCGCCAGCCCCGCCGGCGCCGTCTCCGACAGCGGAACGCCCAGGTGCGCGAGCCGCAGCGGCATCAACGCCTCCACCGGCGCCTTGCGGCGCCACGCGCGCCCGAACCGGGCCTGCAGACGCGCCTGGTAGATCAGCCGGTCCTGCTCCAGCTTGATCACCTGCTCGTACGAGCGCAGCTCCCACAGCTTCATCCGCCGCCACAGCCGGAACGTCGGGATCGGCGACAGCAGCCAGCGCGTCAGCCGCACACCCTCCATGTGCTTGTCGGCCGTGATGTCCGCGATCCGGCCCACCGCGTGCCGCGCCGCCTCGACCGCGACCACGAACAGCACGGGGATGACCGCGTGCATGCCCACGCCCAGCGGGTCCGGCCAGGCCGCGGCGCCGTTGAAGGCGATGGTCGCCGCGGTCAGCAGCCAGGCCGTCTGCCGCAACAGCGGGAACGGTATGCGGATCCACGTCAGCAGCAGGTCCAGCGCGAGCAGCACACAGATGCCCGCGTCGATGCCGATCGGGAAGAAGTACGAGAAGGTGCCGAAGCCCTTGTCGACGGCGAGCTCGCGCACCGCCGCGTACGAGCCGGCGAATCCGATACCGGCGATGATCACCGCGCCCGCGACGACCAGGCCGATGAGTATCCGGTGCGTGCGTGTCAGCTGCATCGCGGCCACCCGCGATCCCTCCCGTCAATCGACATCTCGCGGGCACAGAGTGGCACATGCGCGCGAAGCCCGGCCCTCTGGGGAGGACCGGGCTCCGTGCGAATCCGTACAAACGGTGACGAGTTCGGCTACTTGTTGGCCGCCGCCACCGAGGCGACGGCCTCCTTGGCCGCCTTCAGCGCACCGTCCTGGATCGACTTCTCGGACGGGGTGTCGGCACCCGCGTAACCGGCGCCGTTGTAGGAGAGCAGGATCACGACGTTCCCCGTACGCGCCACCACCGACGCGTAACGGAAGTCCTCGTCGGTCTTGCGCAGTTCGTACGTGACCGTGTCGGCCTGGTCACCGACACCCGAGGCCTGCGTCGTACGCAGCTTCTTCGCACCCGCGGTGGCCTGGACCTTCGCCAGCTCCTTGGCGTAGTTGTCCGCCGCCCGCTCCTGCCCGCTGCCGAGCGTGGCGTCCGACTCGTAGCGGTAGAAGGAGACGTCGAGCCAGCGGTACTGCGAACCCTTCGTGCCCTTGTCCTCCAGGCCGTTCCACGAGCAGCCGCCGCGGCTGCCGGCGTCGCTGGAAGCGGCCTCCGTGCCCTTCTTGTTCTTCACCTTCGGCACGAGGCCCTCGACCGTCTTCGTCGACAGCGACTTGCAGATCTCCGGCAGCTTCGCGAACTTCGCGGGCTCCACCGCCTTCGTCGACTGCGTCGCCTTCGGCGTCGCGGAGGCCGAGGCCTGCTCACCGGAGCCGGAGCCCTTGTCGCCGGAGTCGGAGCCGGAGGAGCAGCCGGCGGCGACGAGCATCACCGGAACGGCGGCACAGGCGAGTATGCGGGAAAGTCGCTGGGCTGATCGCTGCATGGTTCCTTCAGTCGCTTGTCGTACGGTCCGGGCGGCCGGCTGCGTCCGGGCGGTCGGCGGCCGGCTGCCGACGGGCGGGATACGCCGACACGTTACGTGGTCCGGCCCCGCTCACGGAGCGGGGCCGGGCGGCTACTCCTCCAGCCGCTCCGCGAGCAGACGGGCCAGATTCCGGGCCTTTTCCTGCAGTTCCCTGCTGTCCGGGACCTCGGCGGAGGTGGTCGTCTGCTCCTCGTAGGAGACGGTGACGATGACGTTGGATGTGCGGAACACCACGCTCACGAGCCGCTTGGCACCGGACGGGCCGGGAGTGGCGAGCGTGTCCTTCAGGAAGGCCACCTCGCCGAGACCGTCGAGGACCCGGTCCTCGAGACCGGTGGTCGGCGAGCCGGGCGTGGTCGGGGCGGTGGCCGTGCCGGTGCCGGAACCGGCACCGGTCGAAGGAGTCGTCTGGGGCGGGGGCGGTGCCAGCGGCCCCTGGGCCTGATGGCCGGCCAGCGGGGAAGTCGCACCCGCGCCGGCGGACGGCGAGGCCGGGGTACCGGTCCCGGCGCCGCCGGCCTTGGCGGGCGGCGTGCCGCCACCCGACGGAGTGGCGGGCGTCGACGGAGCCGTCGGCGGCGCCGCGATGCCCGCGGCGGCCTGCTTCCGCCCGTACACCTCCTGCGCCCGGTCGTCGTCGCTCACGGTCGGGTCGTACGACACCACCCGCTCGACGTCGAGCGTCAGCCGGTGGGTGGCGTCCGGAGCATCCGACTTCCAGCCGCAGCCCACCCGGCGGTCCGTGTCGAAGGTGGGCGCCGCGGTCCCGCGGTACGTCCGGTCACGCTCGGGCTCCGGCAGCCCGGCGGCCCCCGGCAGAAGATCCTTGAGCGTCGACGGCGGTACGGCACCGCACGGCTCGAACAACGTGCGGTAGCGTCCGGGTGCCGCGGTGGGCGCGGCGGGACCCGCCTTGGAGTCGACCGTCTCGGCGTCCGGAGAGGCACCGGAGGAACAGCCCGACAGGCCGATCCCGAGACCGAGGGCGAGAGCGACCGCGGAGAGCGCCGCGGACCCGGACCGCCCCGGCGTGCGACCCGGTGCGTACGCCTTGCGCTGCACGATCCCAGGCTCCCTTCTCCGGGGGAGTCCCCCCGAAAACTGTTTGCTGCTCCGCATGGCGCAGTGAACACAATGTCTATCGCAAGCGCAGCCGTCGATGCCGGTCCGTAGTCACCTGTACGGGCTTTGGCTCCGGTTTTTGCGTTATCAGACTTTTCGGGGGAAGTGGGTAGGTATGTCGTACGTAGAGGTGCCGGGCGCGAAGGTGCCCATCCGGATGTGGACGGATCCGGGGTCGGTCGAGGACGGCGCGATGCGGCAGCTGCAGAACACCGCCACGCTGCCCTGGATCAAGGGCCTGGCCGTGATGCCGGATGTGCATTACGGCAAGGGTGCGACGGTCGGTTCGGTGATCGCGATGCGGGGCGCGGTGTGCCCGGCGGCGGTCGGCGTGGACATCGGCTGCGGCATGTCCGCCGTCAAGACGTCGCTGACCGTGAACGACCTGCCGGGTGATCTTTCGCGGCTGCGGTCGAAGATCGAGCAGGCGATTCCGGTGGGGCGGGGGATGCACCGGGAGATGGTGGACCCGGGGCGGCTGTACCGGTTCCCTACGGCGGGCTTCGGGGACCTGTGGTCGCGGTTCGACACGGTCGCGGACTCGGTCAAGTTCGTTCGCGGGCGGGCTGAAAAGCAGATGGGAACCCTCGGTGGAGGGAATCACCTGATCGAAGTCTGTCTTGATGAGGCAGGTTCGGTCTGGCTGATGCTTCACTCCGGCTCTCGGAACATCGGCAAGGAGCTCGCCGAGTACCACATCGGCGTGGCGCAGAGGCTCTCCCACAACCAGGGACTGGTGGACCGTGACCTTGCGGTGTTCCTGTCGGACACGCCGCAGATGGAGGCCTACCGGAACGATCTCTACTGGGCCCAGGAGTACGCGAAGTACAACCGTGCCGTCATGATGGCGCTCCTGCAGGAGGTCATGCGACGGGAGTTCCGGAAGGCGAAGGTCACCTTCGAACCCGTGATCTCCTGCCACCACAACTACGTGGCGGAGGAGCGGTACGAGGGCATGGACCTGCTGGTCACCCGCAAGGGTGCGATCCGCGCGGGATCCGGAGAGTTCGGGATCATCCCGGGATCCATGGGCACCAGCTCGTACATCGTGAAGGGACTCGGCAACGAGGCCGCGTTCAACTCGGCTTCGCACGGGGCGGGCCGCCGGATGAGCCGGAGCGCGGCGAAGCGGCGGTTCACCGTCCGGGACCTGGAGGAGCAGACGCGGGGCGTGGAGTGCCGCAAGGACGCCGGTGTACTCGACGAGATCCCCGGCGCCTACAAGCCGATCGAGCAGGTCATGGAGCAGCAGCAGGACCTGGTCGAGGTCGTCGCGAAGCTGAAGCAGGTCGTGAACGTGAAGGGTTGAGGGTGAAACCGGTGCGGGTGTCGCGTCAGCGACACCCTGCCGGCCGTGCGGGTCAGAGTTCGCGGTGGACCTTGGTGTTGGAGGCCTGGGCGCGGGGGCGGACGACCAAGAGGTCGATGTTGACGTGGGGCGGACGGGTGCAGGCCCAGGTGATGGTGTCGGCGACGTCGTCGGCGGACAACGGTTCGGCCACGCCCGCGTAGACCTTGGCGGCCTTCTCGGTGTCGCCGCGGAAGCGGGTGGTGGCGAACTCCTCGGTCCTGACCATGCCCGGGGCGACCTCGATGACGCGGACCGGGGTGCCGACGATCTCCAGGCGGAGGGTCTCGGCGAGGACGCGGGCGCCGTTCTTGGCGGCGACGTAGCCCGCGCCGCCCTCGTAGGTGGCGTGGCCGGCGGTGGAGGAGACGACGACCACGGTGCCGTCGCCGCTGGCGGTGAGGGCGGGGAGCAGGGCCTGGGTGAGGTTGAGGGTGCCGATGACGTTGACCTCGTACATCCGGCGCCAGTCGTCGGGGTCGCCGGTGGCGACGGGGTCGGCGCCGAGTGCGCCGCCGGCGTTGTTGACCAGGACGCCGAGGGTGGGGAACGCGGTCGCGAACTCGTCGACGGCGGCGCGGTCGGTGACGTCGAGGGCGTAGGCGGTGGCCTGGTGGCCGGCCTCGTTGATCTCGGCGGCCAGGGCCTCGATGCGGTCCTTGCGGCGGGCGGTCAGGACGACGCGGTAGCCGGCGGCGGCGAGCTGTCGGGCGGTGGCCGCGCCGATGCCGCTGCTCGCTCCGGTGACGACGGCGATGGGCTTGCCGGGGGCGGTCATGACGGGCTCCTCGCGCGGGTGGTCGTGGTGTCGATCGTTCGATCGCGTCGTCAGGATAGGCGGGGTGGCCTTGGGGCCGGTGGGCCGGTGGGTGAGGGCGCGGTGAGGCGCGCGATGGGGCGCGCTGTGGGGCGGGGCGTGTCCCGGGGGCCGGGACACGCGACTGACAGGTAGTCAGAATATATGGGGATCAATCGGTATCTTCGGGGCATGAGTGCAATGCGCAAGGCCCTGTTCGGTGCGGCCCTGACGGCTGCCCTGGTGGGCGGTACGGGTACGGGTACGGGTGTGGCGGCGGGCGTGGGGGCCGAGGCGGACCTGGCCCACCACGGGCATGCCTCCCTGTGGGACGGGCGGCTGGGTGTCTGGCTGGTGAGCGAGAACCACGGGCCCTCGGACGTCTCCCAGGCGACCGTCCGGCTCGCCTTCTCGGAGCCCATGGCGGGCGGTCAGGAGCTGCCGCCGTCCTGTCTGTGGAGCAGTGACCGGGTGGTCTCCTGCCGTACGGGCGAGCTGCGGGCGGCCGGTGTGGCCGACGAGCTCGCGCTCGACCTGCGGACGGTGGGGCGGCCGGACGAGCTGACCGTGGACATCCGCACGGTCTGGCGGGACGGCGTGGCCGACGCGAACCCGCGGAACGACCGGCACCACGTCCTGGTCCTCGCCACCGGCGACCCGTACGTCTTCTGACGGCGCGGGTGCCGGGGCCGGCGCCGGGTTTGGTGACGGGGCGGGTGCCGTGCCGGTGGCGGGGCGGGTGCGGTGGCCTGGTCGGCTGCCGTGTGGCGGCCGTCGTGTGAGACTCGATCCGTGATCGTCGAACGCGCGTACGCCCATGTCGCCTCCTATGACGAGGGCGAGTGGCCCTGGTCGGTGCCGTGCGTGCGTCAGCTCATGGCCGAGGGGCTGCGCTTCGACGCGCCCGTCACCTTCCTGGTCGGTGAGAACGGCTCCGGCAAGTCCACCCTGGTCGAGGCGCTCGCCGAGGGCTTCGGGCTCGACTCCTGGGGCGGCTCGCACGACTGGCGCTATGCCACCTCGCGCGGCAGGTCGGTGCTCGGTGAGCGGATCCGCTTCGACGCCGCGCCGCGCGGGCGCCGGATGCTGGGGAGCCGCGCGGCGCGCAAGGGTTTCTTCCTGCGGGCCGAGACGGCGCTCGACGCGCTGGACCGGGAGGGCTTCGCGCCCGATGCGGTGAGTCATGGCGAGGGCTTTCTGGCGGCGTTCCGGGAGAAGTTCCTGCTGCCCGGGCTGTACGTGATGGACGAGCCGGAGGCCGCGCTGTCCTTCACCTCGTGCCTGGAGCTGCTGGGGCATGTGGACCAGTTGGTGAAGCGGGGCGGCCAGGTCGTGTGCGCCACGCACTCGCCGCTGCTGACGGCCCTGCCGGGTGCCGACATCGTGGAGGTCGGCGAGCACGGGATGCGCCGGGTGGCCTGGGCGGAGTTGGGCGTGGTCGACCACTGGCGCCGTTATCTGGCGGACCCGCGGAGCTATCTGCGGCACGTCCTCGAGGACTAGGCCGCCTCCTCCGGACGCCGGCCGGTCCGCGGCGGCCTGTCCGGCCCTGACCCGAAGGAAACGGCCTCGTCGCAGCCCTTGGGGCGGTCTCCCTGGCCTTTCCGGGCTTCCGGGCTTCCGGGCCTCGGGTCCCCTGGCTTTCGGATGCCGGCGGGCTACAGCGGGGTCGTGTAGCCGTCGGGGCGGACCAGGAGGGTGTCGCGGCGGGCGGGGTCGGCCCAGGTGGCGTGTATGACGCGGTCGCGGGCGACGGGGGCCGTTCGGGGCGGGGCCGGGGTGGTGCCGTCGGGGGTGATCAGGACGAACTCGCCCGCGCGCAGCAGTTCGTACAGCCGGCCCTCGCGCAGCTCGAGGTCGGGGACCCGGCGCGTCTCGGGGCCGTAGGTGATGCCGATTCCGCTGATCAGGCCCATCGCCCGGGCGGCCGCGGGCCGGATGCCGCCGAGGAGTCGGGCGGCGAGGTCGCGGGCGGTCCGCTGGAGTGGGGTGCGGGCCATGGCGAGCCGGACGATGGTGCCGCTGCTGCGCAGCACCTTCCTGCCGACGGGGTGCCGCTCCGCCTGGTAGCCGTCGAGCAGGGCCTCGGGGTCGGGTGCCTCGCCGCGCAGCACCGCGGTGAGTCGCCAGGAGAGGTTGGCGGCGTCCTGGAGGCCGGTGTTCATGCCCTGGCCGCCGGCGGGGGAGTGGACGTGGGCGGCGTCGCCGGCGAGGAAGACCCGGCCGGAGCGGTAGGCGGGTGCCTGACGCTCGTCGCTGTGGAACCGGGAGATCCAGCGGGCGTCGTGCATGCCGAAGTCGCTGCCGAGGGCCTGTCGGGCGATGGACCTGACCTCGTCGAGGTCGACCGGCGCGTCGTCGGCGACCTGCCGGCGGCGGTCCCAGCCCATCACCCGGTACCAGCCGTCGCCGAAGGGGGCGACGAACGCGAAGGCGTTCCCGGAGGGGGAGGCGGCGACCGTGAGGAGCCGGCCGGGTTCCTTCGTGAGCCGGACGTCCGCGAGCACGATCGAGCGGATCACGGAGGCGCCGGGGAAGGGCAGGCCGAGGGCGGAGCGGACCGCGCTGCGGACGCCGTCGGTGCCGACGAGGTGGCGGGCCCGGAGCGTCGCCGGACCGTCGGGTCCCGTGAGTTCCGCGGTGACCCCGTCGGTGTCCTGGCGCAGGCCGCGGAGCTCCATGCCGTACCGGAACTCCACACCCGCGGACTGTGCCCGGCGCTGGAGCAGGCGCTCGACCTCGTACTGGGGGGTGATGAGCAGGAAGGGGAAGCGGGAGGGCAGCCGGGAGAGGTCGAGGGACAGCCGGCCGAAGAGGCGCAGGTCGGTGATCGGCGTGCCGGTGGCGACCAGTTCGTCCGCGAGGCCGCGGGCGTCGAGCTGTTCGAGGGTGCGGGCGTGGACGCCGAAGGCGCGGGTCAGGTTCGAGCGGCCCTCGGGGCGGCGTTCGGCGACCGTGACCCTGAGTCCGGCGGCGGCGAGGTCCCCGGCGAGGAGCAGGCCGGTGGGGCCCGCGCCGACGACGAGCACGTCGGTGTCGAAGGGGGCCGGTGAGGTGGTCGGGGAGGTGGGGGTGCCGGGGGTGCCCGTGGTGCTCATCGCTGCCTCCAGGGTGCCTACGTCCGTTGGCCAACGTGTGTTGGTCAACGCTTGTTGGCAAATGTAGACCCGTCCGCGACGCACTGTCAACGGCTGTTGGCCTACACTTGTTGGCATGACGACCGCACGCCGTTCCGACGCCACCCGCGCCGCGATCCTCGACGCCGCCCGCGAGCGCTTCGCCGCGGACGGGTACGAGCGCGCGACGATCCGCTCCATCGCGCGCGACGCCGGGATCGACCCGTCGATGGTCATGCGCTACTACGGCAACAAGGAGGGGCTGTTCGCCGCCGCCTCCACGATCGAGCTGGAACTCCCCGAGCTCGGCTCGCTGCCCGCCCGGCACGCCGGTGCCGCCCTGGTCACCCACTTCCTCGACCGCTGGGAGCGCGACGACGTCCTGACCGGACTGCTGAGGGTCGGCGTCACCAACGAGGCGGGGGCCGAGCGGATGCAGCGGCTCTTCGCGGAGCAGATCGGTCCGGTCGTCGCCGGCGTCTGCCCCGACCCCGCGGACGCGCCGCGCCGCGCCGGGCTCGTCGCCTCCCAGATACTCGGCATGGCGCTCGCCCGATACGTACTGCGCCTCGGCCCGCTCGTCGAGATGGGCCGCGAGGACGTGGTGGCCTGGCTCGGGCCGACCGTGCAGCGCTATCTGACCGCCGAGGGGCCCTGAAACCGGCGGCGGTCACGGGCGCGCAGCCGCATTCCCTGTCCCGTACGATTTCTGCATGACGCAGAAGAAAGCCGGCGGCGGCAGGGACGCGCTGATGGCCGAGATGCAGGGCGAGGCGCGTCGTTACATGGCCTCGTACGCCCTGTTCAACCAGGCCGTCGCCGATCATCTGCGCCTGCACCCGACCGACGTCCAGTGCCTCAGCCTGCTGAGCCTGGAGGGGGAGCCGGTCACCATCGGGCGGGTCGCCGAGCTCACCGGGCTCACCACCGGTTCCGCCACCCGGCTCGTGGACCGGCTCGAACGCGCCGGATACGTCCGGCGCGAGCGCGACGCCGAGGACCGGCGCCGGGTCATGGTGGCGTCGGTTCCCGAGAAGGCGGCCGAACTCGGCGCGTTCTGGCGGCGGCTCAACCGCACCTGGGCCGAGCTCTTCGACGCGTACGACGACGCCGGGATCGCCCTGCTCACCGACTACATGCGGCGCACGGTCGACGTGAGCGCGGCCCAGGTCGAGCGGCTGCGCTCGGGGGAGTTCGACTCCGACTGAGGGGAGCGGTCGGCCCGCCGCCGCTCAGCGCGCGGCTGGCGTGCCGCCGAACTCCCGGACCGCGTCCGTCACGATCGCCTCCAGGCGCGCGTGGTGGGCGCCCCGCCAGTAGACCCGCTCGCACTCGGTGCACTGGGCGAAGACGTCGTACGTGTTCTCCGTGCCCTTCTCCAGCCGCTCCCGCACCGTGTCCTTGTCGGCCTCCGCGAGCGGTCCGTTGCAGGCCGTGCAGCGGGTCCACGGCGCGAGCGGCGGCGCGAACCGCTCCAGAACGTCGCGCAGTTGGTCGTCGGGCCGGTCGCTGTAGACGTAGGCGCCGGCCCACAGCTCGCGGCGGCGCAGCAGCCCGCGGTCGCGGGACAGCATCACGCGCCGCTCCTTCGCGGAGAGCGCGGCCAGGGCCGGGTCGCCGATGTCCTCGCTCTCGTACGCGGCGTCGACGCCGAGCAGCCGGAGCCGCCGGGCCAGCGTCCCGAGGTGGACGTCCAGGAGGAAGCGGAGCGGGGCGCCCGGAACGGACTGTGGCCGCTCGACGCCCTCCACGTCGACGGTCTCGCCGGCCGCGGGGACGTGCGAGGGCGCGACGGGCCGGCCGTTCACGAGCAGCCGCCCGGTCTCGGTCAGCGGGACGCCGAGCGACTCCACGACATGGCCGAGCGAGGAGGCGCCGTCCGTGGCGACCGCGGTGTGCCCCGCGCGCCGTTCCGCCGAGACGAAGAGCCGCAGGGCGGGGGCGAAGCTGATCTGGATCTCCGGTCCGTTCACGCAGCCAGGATGGCACCGCGCGTCACTTCCCGGCCAGGCAATTCCGCCGCCACACGGCGTGCCCGGCGGTCGCGGGGTCGCCGCCCGCCCGGCCCACTCGGCGGTCGCGGGGCGCCGCCCGCGCGGGGTGTCCAGCGGTCGCGGGGCTGCCGCCCGCCCGGCCCACTCGGCGGTCGCGGGGCGCCGCCCGCGCGGGGTGTCCAGCGGTCGCGGGGCTGCCGCCCGCCCGGCCCGCCCGGTCGTCGTGCCCCCGCTCGCCGGCGGGACCGGGCGCCGGGCGGGCCGCACGGTACGGTCGCCGTATGAAGATCGTTGACCTCGAGCCCGGTGACCCGCGCCTGGAGACCGACCTGCTGCCGGTGCTCCGCGAGCTGCGGCCGCATCTCACGGCGGAACTCTTCCGCGACATCTACGCGACCGGGCACGCCCAGGGCCTGCGCTTCAGCGCGGCCTACGCCGACGACGGACGCTGCGTCGGGGCCGCCGGATGGCGGATCATCGTCAACACCAGTTCGCTCAAGAAGCTTTACGTGGACGACCTGGTGACCAGCGAGGACGCCCGCTCCGGCGGCGTCGGGAACGCGATGGTCGCGCACCTGGAGGCGCACGCCCGCGAGGCCGGCTGCTACGAACTCAACCTGGACTCCGGCACCCACCGCACCGGGGCCCACCGCTTCTACCTGCGCGAGCGCTTCGACATCGTCGCCTTCCACTTCACCCGGGAGCTCAGGCCTCTGCAGTGAGGCCGGCCGGAGCCAGGTCGAGGCGCCAGGCGTTGCAGCGCATCGGCCGGCCCGGCGGGTACTCGAAGTCCCGCTCGCCGAGCAGGGTGAAGCCGGCCTTGCGGCACACCGCGTTCGAGGGCCCGTTGTCCGTCGACGGGAAGGCGAACAGCGACCGGAACCGGCCCTCCGCCCGCGCCTTCCCGATCAGCGCGCGCGTCGCCGCCGTGGCCACGCCCCGGCCCTGGAGACCGGCCAGGATCGTCCAGCCCGTCTCGTACACCTGCTCGCCCTCCCAGGACGTCTCCCAGAAGCCGATCGCGCCGGCCGGGCGGCCCTCCGGCAGCACCTCGATCCGGAACATGCACCCAGGACGGTCGGGGTCGGCGCCCAGCTCGACGTACCGCCTCTGACGGACGACGAGCTGCTCCTCGCTCTCCGGGCCGCCCAGATGCTCCGTCAACTCCGGCGCGTTCACCGCCTGGAGCAGCGCGAAGTCCTCGTCCGCCCACGGTTCCAGGCGGACCGTGCCCTCACCGGTCCTGCCGGCGGTGTCGCTCGTCATGAGCCGCACCCTAGGTCAGGGCACTGACAACGCCCGTGCGTACGCGGTCGGCGGCACCCCGATCGTCGCCGTGAAGTCCCTTACGAGATGGGCCTGGTCGCTGTACCCGAGGTCGGCGGCGAGCGCGGCCCAGTCCGGGGGCGTGGCGGCGGGGCCCGACTCGGCGCGTTCCAGGGCCTCGTGGATGCGGTAGCGGAGGATGACCCACTTCGGGCCGACGCCGACGTGGGAGGCGAACAGGCGCTGGAGCGAGCGCGGCGAGAGCCCGGCGGCCCGGGCCAGCGCGGACACCCGGCGCACGGTGCGGTCGGCGCGGACCAGGTCCACCAGCGCCATCGCCTGCTCGGCGGCCGGATCGGCGGCTGGCCCGTGGGCCAGCAGGAACGCGTCGAGCGCCGCCACGCGCGCGTGGTCCTCGTCCGGGGACAGCACGCGCGCGAGGAGGCCGGACGGAGAGGCGGAGTGCGCATCCTCAGCCCCGTCGCCGGCCTCGCTGCCGAAGGCCGCGGCCAGCGGGACGATCCTGCCCGTCCAGTGCGAGACCGGCCACGCGGGCGCGAACGGTCGGAAGCCGCCCGGCCGGAACTGCACACCGCAGACCCGGCCGCGGCCGGTCAGCTTCTTCGTGAAGAGCTCCAGGCCGATGCCCGAGACGACTGCCGAGTCCGTGACCGCGGAGTCCGTGACGGCCGAGTCCGCGCCCGCCGAGTCCGCGACCGCAGACCCCCCGACCGCCCACCCCCTGTCCCCAGACCCCCCGTCCCCAGGCCCCCCGACCGCCGACTCCGCGGCGGCCGGGTTCCCGTCGGCCGGACCGCGCGGCTCGGCCGACCGCTCGAAGACGACGTTCACGGACGGGTGCGGGACGACATGGGTCGCGTACGGCTCGGCGAGGTCCCAGTCGATCAGCCAGTAGTGCTCCAGGTACGGCCGGAGCCCGGGCGCGGGCACGTGCCGGCGGAACCGGACGCGGGCGAGCAGTTCGGCCGGGTCCACGATGCCTCGGGTGTCACGGCGCGGTGCGGGACCGGGGTCGGTCATGCTCCGATGCTAGGCCGACTCCCCGCCGCCAGGCCGACTCCCCGCCGAGCCGGGCGCCGGTGGCGGGTTTCTTCAAGACGGGCGGTGGCGCCCCGCCTAGCGTCGGACCCATGACGTACGACGACCGGCAACAGCAGGATCACCGCATCGCCGCTCTGCTCGGCTCCGCCGCCGCCCTCGCCGTGCCCCTGGTGCGGGCCACGACGGACGAGGAGCTCGGCGCGCCCACGCCCTGTGCCGACTACGACGTGCGCGGGCTGCTCGACCACCTCTTCCGGGTCGTCGAGAACTTCCGGCTGCTCGCCGCCAAGCAGCCGTCCGACTTCTCCGGCGCCGACCCCGAACGGCTCGCCGATCCGGAGTGGCGGACGCGCTTCGAGGAGGAGACCGGGCGGCTGGTCGCCGCCTGGGCCGAGCCCGGCGCGGAGGAGGGGACGACCGGGGCGATGGACATGCCGGCGCGGACGGTCGGCGCGATGGTGCTGCTCGACCTGACCGTGCACGTCTGGGACCTGGCCCGGGCCACCGGCCGGGCCTACGAGCCGGACCCTGTGGTCGTGACGGTGCTCGCCGGCGAGGTGGCCCGCATGGCGCCGATGGCCCGCGAGATGGGCGTCTTCGGCGCCGAGGTGGAGCTGCCCGAGGGCGCCTCCCCGTTCGAGCGGCTGCTCGCGGTGACGGGACGCGACCCGAGGATCTGGGCGGCCGCGGTCTGACCGCCCTGCCGGCCGTGCACCGTGCAGGCCGTGCATGCCGTACCTGCCGTGCAGGCCGTACATGCCTACGTCCCGTGCTGGCCGTGCGCGGCGCACCCGCCGTGTGCGCGGACGGAACGGAGGGCTCCCCGCCTAGCGCAGCCGGCCCGCCGCGCTCGGCGACAGGCGCGAGACGACCTGGCCGAAGGTCCGTTCCTCGGCCGGCGTGAGCGCGACCGTCTCCTGCGGGTGCCAGACCCGTTCCAGCGGGATGTTCGCGCGGTCGCGGCGGGCGCGGGCCCGCAGGCCGAGGGTCACCCACGCGGCCGCGGAGACGGCGAGCAGGCCGAAGAGGGTGATCACGCGGGGGTCCGAGAACTGGCCGGGCAAGGTCATGACTGACTCCGTGGCACGTGCCCGTACGGCGACGGCGGCCCACCACGGCAGACGGCGGCACACGCCCGTACGGTGCTGACTGTTCCTACTGCTTCCTCCCGACTCGTTCAGTTAACACCACCCTGGGGGTCTTTCGGCAGGGGGCCCGGGACCAAAGTCCAGACGCCAAGCGACCCCTCCTGTGCCCACGCCTGGGGGACGTCCCGTGCCCGCCGCAGGCCCTCTTGTGCGGGCCCGGGAACCGCTTCAAGGTGGCGGGGACGGAGATTTCCGGCCGGGGAGGGAGCAGCCGCGATGGCGGACGCAACGGACACGGACATATCGGGCGCGGGTGCGGCGGGCGGCGCGAGCGGGTGGGAGTTCACGGACGACCGGGGTGCGGCGTCGGCCGCCGCGCGCCGGCCCGGGCGGGTGCTGGCGTACGTACGGGCCGGGGCGGCCCTGCTCGACCTGGGCGTGCGGCCGGTCGCGGTCTACGGCTCCGCGCACGACGGCGGCCTGCTGGATCCGGTCAAGGCCGGCGGGCTCGCCGGATCGGGCGTCCCGTACCTGGGGGCGGGGCGGGCCCTGGACGAGGCGCGGGTTCGGGAGCTGGGCGGCGTCGACCTCGTGGTGGACGTGACGTACGACGGCAAGAGCCCGTACGCGCTGGACGAGGCGCTCGCCGACCGGCTCGGGGTGCCGCTCGTCGCGCTCTCCGTCGGCAGCGAGCTCGCGCTGTCGGCGATCGTGGGGCGGTTCGGCGAGCTGGCCGGGGCCCTCGGGGCGACCGGCGCGGCGGCCGGGCCGGTGGGCGACGCGGAGGCGGCGCTGCGCGCCGCCGCCGGGCGCACCGGGCTCAGCGTGCTCGCGCTGTCCGGTGCCGGCCCCGAGCAGGTGCACCTGGCGCGGCCGCACGCCTGGCCGGAGCTGGCCCGGCTCGCGGAGCTGGGCGTGCGGCTCGTGGATCCGGGTCCGGGGCCGGGCGCGAGCTGGCTGACCACCGACTGGGAGTACGCCCTCGGGCTCGCGCCCGGCCTGGTGCTCTTCGACAGCCGGGCCAACGCGGTGCCGCCGCAGGTGGTTCCGCAGGGTGCCCGGCTCGCGCCCTGGAACCCGGAGACGCCGCCGAGCCCGGCCGCGTACGCCCGCTTCTTCCAGGACCTGACGGCGGCGCTGGAGGACCATCAGTAGGGCTTGTCCGGCGGATCGGGCGCGGGCGCGCACCCAAGGCGCCACCCGGCACCGTCGTCAGCGCCGTACGTGCGCCGTCTACGGCACGCGCGCCCGCAGCGAGTCCGCGAACTCCTCGGCCCGGGCCAGCTGGGCGCGCAGTTCGGCGACGCGCTCGGCCGCGGCCTGCTCGTAGCCGCGGACGCGTGCGACGAGGGCGGTGCGGGTGTCGGGGTCGAGTTCGGCGGGGGTGCCGGGGGCGTCGGCGGCGAGGCGGTCGACGGCGTCGAGGAGTTCGCGGGTCTCGTCGAGGGTGAAGCCGAGCGGCTTCATCCGGCGGATCACCATCAGCCGGGCGACGTCGGCGTCCGTGTAGAGCGGGAAGCCGCCCTCGGACGCCGCGGACGGGACGACGAGGCCGCTGTCCTCGTACTGGCGGATGGTGCGCAGGGACAGTTCCGTCCGTGCCGCGACCTCGCCGATCTTCATGGGGCGGGGGCGCACGCTGTTCAGGACGTCGGGGCTCGCCACATCGGGTCCTCTCTCTGCTGACACGCTGCTGACACGCTGCTGACACGCACTCCGTGCAGTACATCCGATTCGTCCTAACTTCAGCACTTATGAGCGCGGGAAGTGCGGTGAAACGCCTGCGGGCCGTCCGAGAGGCCCCGGGTGCGTCGGCCGACACGCGTACATTGGTGGGCTCGGGATGAGGCGTGGCGTGGTGCGGTGTGTGACGGAGGGGGCACCCCGTGGTCGAGAAGATCGTTGGCGGCATCGTCGTGGCTCTGCTGACCGGAGTGGGTCGGCTGCTGTGGCAGAACAGAAGGCATCTGACCCTGTTGCGGCTGCTGCTCACGCCGTTCGGCAGGGCGCGGGTCTCCGTGGCGGTGCTGCTGCGGGTCCACGAGGAGGACCACTACGTCCTGTTCTCCTCGGCCAACCGGCCCGGCGCGTTCGGCCCGCCCGGCGGCGTCGTGAAGTACCAGGAGTCGGCCAAGCGCTTCCTGGAGCGGATCGGCTTCGAGCCGGAGGGCCGCAGCCGGGAGGTGATGCGGCACGACCTGCGGGGCTTCCTGGGCGCGGTGCGCGTCCTGGGCTTCGCCCGCTGGCTGTACAAGGAGGTCGACCGGGAGACCGCGGCCGACTGTCTGCGCCGTGAACTCGTCGAGGAACTGGGCGAGGTGGGACACGAGGAGCTGATCCCATTGGCCCGGGAGGTCGGTTTCCGGACAGTTCGCCGTGTCATCGACGGGCCGCTGAAGGTCCCGGGCGAGACGTACCGGCAGATCCGTTTCTTCGAGGTCTACGACTTGGTCCTGGACAAGCCGGACGCGACCCGGCTGCGCGAGGCGCTGCTCGCGCTCGCCGGTGACGCCGAGGCGGGGACGGTGATCGGCGCCAGCCGCGCCGAGATCGCCCGCGGACGGGCTCAGGCGCACGTCGTGCTGCCGCAGTCGGCCTTCCTGGCGGGTGAGAAGAGGTTCCGGGAGGACCTCACGCCGGTGTCCTGAGGGGCATGTGAGGCCGGTGTGAGAGCCCCGGGGCGCCGGCGGGCTCGTGGCGCAATGGCGCCTCCCGTGCCTGGGGGATCTGCGATAGATCCTTGCGCAACGAACCAGCGCACGCGGCACGAAGGGGCATGGCAATGACGCCATACATCTCGGCGGACGACTTCGAGAACTACTTAACGACGGTCGACGCGGCCATGGACGAGGCCCTGCGCGCCGAACCGCAGTTGGCCGCGCGCTTCGCCAGGTCGCGCGCTGTCATGGCGGAGGCCGGGCAGGAGCTCTCCGGGGGCAACCCGGTCGGGCCGGCCTTCAAGATCGCCAATACGGCGCTCACCGTGGCGGAGACCTACTACATGAGGACCGACCAGGAGCGGGCGCGTGAGCTGCTCTACATAGCGGTTCGCCTGTACGGCTTCCGCAACCAGGAGAGGTACGCCGCGTCGATCGCCCAGTGCCACGAGAACCTGGCGCAGTTGGACGCCCTGCGGCCCGCCGCGACGGCTCCCGCGGCGACGGCGCCCGTCCAGACGTCGGGGCCGGCGGAGTCCGCCTCGCAGGCTCCGCAGGGCGCACCGGCCGACGCGTCCCTGCCGCCCGCCTCGCAGGCTCCGCCGCTGCCGCAGCAGGCCTCCGCCCCGCCGTCCGTCTCGGCGCCCCGGGCGGTCCAGCCGTCCTCCTGGCGCCGTTCGTCCTTCGACTTCGCCGACGACGGCGACGGCGACGGACAGGGCCAGCGGAACGTCACCTGGGAGCAGCTCCTGGAGGAGTGGCGGGGAGGCGGAGAGGGCGAGACGCCCGTCGAGAACCTGCTCGACACGTTTGCCAAGCACGTGACGGGGATGATCGGCCGGAACGCGCCGATGGCCTTCAAACAGCTCAAGCCGATCATCGAGAAGGACCTGGTCCTGCTCAGGGAGAAGCTCACCGGCGCCTCCGTACCGACCGAGGTCTTCGTGCCGCTGCACGAGCGGGCGAAGGAGGTCCGGCAGGTCGCTTCCCGCACCCTCTACGGCTTCACCCGCGGCGGGACGGCCTACGACGGGCAGCGGATCCGGCTGCAGTGGCTGGCGACCGCGCTGCACAATCTCTCCCTGCGGGTGCACCTGCCGGAGAACGACCACCAGATCATCGCCGACGTCCTCGGCTACCTGCAGACCCTCCAGGTGGAGTACCGCTACAACAACGACCGGCGCGAACTGCTCCTCGCCGTGTCGGAGGCGACCACGCTCGTCGCCGTCGGTGAACTTCAGGTGTACCACCTGTCCAAGATCGACTTTGTGTGTCGGTGGCTGCGGCACGCCGTCGGCATCCAGCTGCTCGTCGCCGGTCCCGAACCGGTCGAGCCCGGCGGGATGAGGGCCCACCGGCGGGTCAAGAACACGGCGCTCCCCGGCGGCTACGACAATCCCGAAACGTGGGCGGGGGAGTTGCTTCGGCAGTGGGCGGGCGAGCCCGAGCGTTGGAACAGCATCGCCTTCATCCTGCTGCTGCTCTCCAACTGGAAGGCGGAAGGGCTCGAACGCCTGCTCGCCGCCCTGTACTACTCCAAGCAGAACGAGGCGTCGAGCGGCCCGGAGACCAAGGACGAGGTCCGGGAGTTCTGGCGGGAGCGCGCCCTGGACATGCTGGGCGCCGCCCGTGGCGTCCGCGTCATCCGCAACGCGTGGGAGCCGGGATCGGCGCAGGGAGCGGCGTCCACCTCCATGTCGCTGACCGAACGGGACTCCGTCGTCCAGCTGCCGAGCCGGCTGCTCCAGGGCATGGCCGTCGAGCTGGCGCCGAAGACGAACGGCGCCGTGATGCAGGGCGCCCTGTTCGCCGACCGGCCCGTGCCGACCTTCCTCGCCTCGAACGTCTTCGGACCCATCGGCGTCCTCAAGATCGACGAGGCCGCGAAGGTGCAGCGGGAGAAGCGGAACTTCGACGCGTACGGCGAGCTGCTGCACCCCGCCGTCCGGTCGAGCAAGTGCACCGTGTCCACCGCGACCGTCATCAACAGCACCAACGGCGGCCGCTACCAGGGCATCCTCACCTCGTACGTGTTCCGCAACCGCGACGAGCCCACCACCCTGCGCGCCTGGCTGGTCAAGACCGAGGGCCTGGAGGACAAGGCGCTGCGCAAGGTGGTCAAGGAGCTCTTCCTTGAGGCCCTCGGGCCGTGGCTGAGCAACGCGAGCCGCGCCATGGGCGACCTGCGGGGCGAGTACCCGGCGCTGCGGCCCGACGACTACGAGCGGACCGGCTACGCCCCGGGCAAGGACGCCGGCACGGAGCTGGACCACTTCGAGGCGCCCGAGGTCGCCGAGGTCTTCGGGGTCGAGGGCGGGCTCACCTGGCGGCCCCGCACCCTCGGGGCACTGTTCGAGGGGTCCTCGTTCGCGGCGGACCCGCTGTTCACCGACAGCGACGCCGAGCTGACCAACCCGCTGTGGCTGGTGGCGCACATCGCCGAGGTGGCCAGGCCGGGCGTCGACGCGGGAGGGGCCGGGCAGGCCGAGGAGGCCGGGGAGGACCCGTCCGAGCTGCTCGAGTGGCTGCTCTACAACCGCGACGAGGGCCTGACCACCCGCTCGTACCTCACCTGTGTCTCCCACGGCGATCTGCACTGCGAGAACGTCCTGGTGGGCGGCACCGGGCGGGAGGAGCCGGACCTCTACCTGATCGACTTCGAGACCACCCACCGCGGCCACATCTGCAAGGACTTCGCCCGGCTCGAATCCGCGCTGTGGTCCCGGACCTTCGCGTGGACGCCGGAGCAGCTGGCCGAGATCCGGCCCTGGTTCGCGGACGCGCTGCGCGGGGAGTCGCTGTGGGACCCGGAGATCCCCGAGAAGGCCGACCCGGAGGTACGCCGGGTCCTGACCTGTGTGAAGCGGCTGCGGGCCGTCCTCAAGGGCTGTGAGCAGCCCAACTGGGCGTTCACCGACCTCGAGTACCGGTGGGCGCTGTTCGCCTCGCTGCTGCCGTTCGCCCGCTACCGCGACCACGAGACGCCGAGCAACCGCTTCCTGCCGTTCCTGCTCGCCGCCGAGCTGGCCGAGGGAATCGTCGACGACGCGCGGAAGGCGACGGGCAAGGCCGCGGGCAGGGGCGCCTAGCCGTCGCGGTCGCGTTGCAGGACGAGGGGCGCCGGCCTACGGCCAGACCAGGCAGTACGGCTGGTGCCCCGCCTCGTGCAGCCGGTGGCTGAAGTCCTGCCACTCGTGCAGCAGCTGGTAGACGTTGAAGGCGTCCTGCGGGCCGCCGCGGTCGGGGACCGTGGACCAGATGAAGGCGGCGGCGCCGACCGACTCCTCGCCGATGCCGCGGAGCGGGTCGACGACGGTCATCGGCAGCTTCACCACGGCGTAGTCGGGGTGCAGGACCACCAGCTCCAGCGGCGGGACCTTGTGGAGCGGCATGCCCTGGATGCCGGTCAGGACCATCGCGGCTATGGTCTCCGGCTTGATCTTGGTGAACATGCCGCCCATGCCGAGCTCGTCGCCGCCGAGCTCCTCGGGGCGCATCGAGATCGGGACCTGGGCCGCCGTCGCGCTGTTGGGCGCGCCGAAGTACTTGTAGGTCACGCCCAAGCGGCCGCCCCCGTTCCCCGGCGTCGCCGGTCCCTCGACCGGGCCGGACTCGCGTGCCCGGGCGGCGCGCCGGGCGCGTGCCCGGCCGAGCCGTGACTCGTCCGCGACGGGGCTCGGTGCAGGACCGGGGGCCGGGCTCGGGGCGGGACCGGATGCCTGGGCCGGGTTCTGGGCAGCGCTCTGCACGGGCCCGTGCGTCGCGGGGCCCGTGGCGCCCGGGACCGGGCCGTCCGGCTTCCGGGGCTCGCCGGCGCGCGGCTCGCTGCCGCGGGACTCGCCACGCGGCTCGGAGCGTGCGTCGGTGCCGCGTGCGTCAGCGCGTGCGTCACCGCCGCGCGCGTCCGCGCGCGGCTCGCCGCCCGTCCTCGGGTCGTTGGCCCTCGGCTCTTCCGTCCTCCGGCGCCGGTGCCTCCCCCTCCGGACAGGGTCGGGACCCAGGTCGTCAGTCCCCTCGCCCGGTCCGCCACCGCGATGCATATCTCCACCCGACTGCTGTTCCGGCCGCCGTCTCCGCGTGCGGCCCGATCATCGTGACAGTGACCTCCCCCACGGTCGTACGGTGAAACACCTGTCCGCAAGATCGCCGTGGCCTCTGACACCATGGATTCCGTGAGCCATCCTTATGACGCCCCAGTTTCGCAGACGCGACGGAGACACGCCCCGGCGTAATTCACAGGGTGCCCACACCGTCCCCACGTACTCGACGTCGTCCTCGCAGGTCAGGATCAGGTCAGGATCACAGTGCCGTATTCATACGAAGCCCCAGTCTCACAGACGCTTTTCGACCGCGCCTCCCTTGTGACGCCCGGCGGCGTGAACTCACCGGTGCGGGCCTTCCGGGCCGTGGGCGGAACGCCCCGGTTCATGGTGTCCGGTACCGGTCCGTACCTCACCGACGCCGACGGCCGCGAGTACGTCGACCTGGTCTGCTCGTGGGGACCGATGATCCTCGGCCACGCGCACCCCGACGTGACCGCGGCGGTGCAGACGGCGGTGGCGCGCGGGACCTCCTTCGGCACGCCCGGCGAGGGCGAGGTCGCGCTCGCCGAGGAGATCGTCGCGCGGATCGAGCCGGTCGAGCAGGTGCGTCTGGTCTCCAGCGGGACCGAGGCGACCATGTCCGCCATCCGGCTCGCCCGTGGGTTCACCGGCCGCGCCAAGGTGATCAAGTTCGCGGGCTGCTACCACGGCCACGTGGACGCGCTGCTCGCCGCGGCCGGCTCGGGCGTGGCCACCTTCGGCCTGCCCGACACGCCCGGTGTGACCGGCGCGCAGGCCGGGGACACCATCGTGCTGCCGTACAACGACCTGGAGGCGGTGCAGGAGGCCTTCCACCGGTACCCGGGCGAGATCGCCTGCGTGATCACCGAGGCCTCTCCCGGCAACATGGGCGTCGTGCCGCCGCTGCCCGGCTTCAACCAGGGCCTGAAGGACGCCTGCGCGAAGAACGGCGCCCTCTACATCTCCGACGAGGTCATGACCGGTTTCCGCACCTCGCGGGCCGGCTGGTACGGCGTGGACGGCGTCAAGCCGGACCTGATGACCTTCGGCAAGGTCATGGGCGGCGGCTTCCCGGCCGCGGCCTTCGGCGGCCGCGCCGACGTCATGGGCCACCTCGCCCCGGCGGGCCCGGTCTACCAGGCGGGCACCCTCTCCGGTAACCCGATCGCCACCGCCGCCGGCCTCGCGCAGCTGCGGCTGCTCGACGAGGCCGCGTACGACAAGGTGAACGCGGTCTCGGCCGAGATCCAGGGGCTCGTCACGGACGCCCTGACGAAGGAGGGCGTGGCGCACCGGCTGCAGACCGCGTCCAACATGTTCTCGGTCTTCTTCACCTCCACCGAGGTGCGGAACTACGAGGACGCCAAGAAGCAGGAGGCCTTCCGCTTCAACGCGTTCTTCCACTCGATGCTCGCGGACGGCGTCTACCTGCCGCCGTCGGCCTTCGAGTCCTGGTTCGTGTCGACCGCCCACGACGAGCGGGCGATCGAGCGGATCGCCGCCGCGCTGCCGGCCGCCGCCCGCGCCGCCGCGGAGGCGACCGCGTGAGCGCCGCGAACGGCGCGCCGGGCGCCGACGACATCACCGTCGTCCACCTGATGCGGCACGGCGAGGTGCACAACCCGGACGGCGTGCTGTACGGCCGCCGGGGCGGCTACCACCTCTCCGAGCTGGGCCGGCAGATGGCGGACCGGGTCGCCGAGCACCTCGCGGGCCGGGACATCACCCATGTCGTGGCCTCCCCGCTGGAGCGGGCGCAGGAGACGGCCGACCCGATCGCCAAGACGCACGGCCTGGACCTGGCCACGGACGAGCGGCTCATCGAGGCGGCGAACGTCTTCGAGGGCAAGACCTTCGGCGTCGGCGACGGCGCGCTGCGCAAGCCGGGCAACTGGAAGCACCTGACCAACCCCTTCAAGCCGTCGTGGGGCGAGCCGTACGTCGAGCAGGTCGTGCGCATGATGGGCGCGCTCGACGCGGCGAAGGACGCGGCGCGCGGCCACGAGGCGGTGTGCGTGAGCCACCAGCTGCCGATCTGGATCGTGCGCAGCTTCGTGGAGAAGCGCCGGCTGTGGCACGACCCGCGGCGCCGGCAGTGCACGCTCGCCTCGCTGACCACGTTCACGTACCGCGGCGACCGGATCGTGTCGGTCGGGTACAGCGAGCCGGCCCTCGATCTGGTGCCGGTGCACCTGCGCGCGGGCGCGAAGCCGGTGAAGGGCAAGGCGAAGGCGTTCGGGGCGTAGACGCCGGGCCTTCCGAGGAGTAGACCCCTCAGGGCGGTCGGACGACACCACGTCGTTCGACCGCCCTGAAATTTTTGTGCTAATTAGCGGAACCTCCGTGTTCCTCCCGGCATCTCACCCATTGTCGGTTTGGATGACGTTCAGGTCATACGTCAGCGCGAATGGGGATGTCATGCGCGGGATCAATCGAAGGAGTCTGCTCGGGGCGGGAGTTGGTGCCGCGGCGGCGCTGGGTCTGGCCGCCTGTAGTGGTGGCAATCAGGACAAGCCCGGACGTTCCGGGCCAGGCAAGGGTGGCGACGCGACCGGTACGCCGGACGCCTCCGCCACGCCCAGCAAGGACGACGCCCGTCCCATCGGCGACGGTTCCACCGCCGACACCGGCAAGCAGCCCCACCAGCCCGACGCCCCCGTGCCGCTCGAACCCGGCCAGACCCCGCCGCAGTTCGTGATCTTCTCCTGGGACGGTGCCGGCGAGGTCGGCAACGGCCTCTTCCCGCGCTTCCTCGAACTCGCCAGGAACCACGACGCGGCGATGACCTTCTTCCTCTCCGGGCTCTACCTCCTGCCCGAGTCGAAGAAGGACCTCTACCGCCCGCCGAACAACCGGGTCGGCGCCTCCGACATCGGGTACCTCACCGACGACCACATCAAGGACACCCTGAAGTACGTCCGGCAGGCCTGGCTCGAGGGCCACGAGATCGGCACCCACTTCAACGGCCACTTCTGCGGCGGCTCGGGCTCGGTCGCCAACTGGACCCCGGCCGACTGGCAGAACGAGATCGACCAGGCCGTCGGCTTCGTCACCAAGTGGAAGACCCACAGCGGCTGGACCGACCTCGACCCGCTGCCCTTCGACTACACCAAGGAGCTCGTCGGCGGCCGCACGCCGTGCCTGCTCGGCCAGGACAACCTGCTCCCCACCGCCAAGCGCCTCGGCTGGCGCTACGACGCCAGCTCGCCCGGCGGCCGGCAGATGTGGCCGGTCAAGCGGGGCGGCCTCTGGGACCTGCCGCTGCAGGCGGTGCCGTTCCCCGGCCACTCCTTCGAGGTCCTCTCCATGGACTACAACATGCTGGCCAACCAGTCGAAGAACACGACCAAGGGCGTGCCCTCGCGCTATCCCGGCTGGCGCAAGCAGGCCACCGAGGCCTACCTGTCCGGCTTCAGGCGCGCGTACGAGTCCAACCGCGCCCCCTTCTTCGTCGGCAACCACTTCGAGCAGTGGAACGGCGGCATCTACATGGACGCCGTCGAGGAGGCCCTGAAGGGAATGGCCGGGAAGAAGGACGTGCGACTGGTCTCCTTCCGGCAGTTCGTCGACTGGCTGGACGTCCAGGACCCGAAGATCCTCGCCAAGCTGCGTACCCTGGAAGTCGGCCAGTCCCCGGCGGGCGGCTGGAACGCATTCCTCAAGACCGTGTGAAGCGGCCGCTTAGGCTTTCTTGACAAGGGGCTTTACGGGCACGTAGGGGGGTGCCCAAGATCCTCGAAACGCCCATGCGAAACTTTTCACATGAGTCTTAGCCGTGCGCCCCGCCGCACCCTGCTGACGGCCGGAGCCCTGGCCGCCGCACTCGCGCTCTCGGCCTGCAGCTCGGACGGCAACGGCAAGTCCGGCGGCGGCGGTGACACCAACTTCGTGACCAACACGGGCGGTATCTCCACCGTGGCCAAGGGCGAGCGGAAGCCGGTCAACAAGATCGCCGGGGAGACCCTCGAAGGCGAGCGGCTGGACGTCGCCGACCTCAAGGGCAAGGTCGTCGTCCTCAACGTCTGGGGCTCCTGGTGCCCGCCCTGCCGCGCCGAGGCACCGCATTTCGCCAAGGTCGCGAAGGACATGAAGGCGAAGGGCGTCGAGTTCGTCGGGATCAACACCCGGGACTCCGACACCTCCAAGGGACTGGCCTTCGAGGAGGAGTTCGGGGTTCCCTATCCCAGCCTCTTCGACCCGACCGGAAGGCTCATTCTCGGCGGATTCCCCAAGGGCTCCATGAATCCGCAGGCCATTCCGTCCACGATCGTTCTCGACAAGGACGGAAAGATCGCCGCGCGTTCGCTGATGGCGCTCGACGAGACCAAGCTCCGCTCCATGATCGAACCGCTCGTCGCGGAAAAGTGACGGGGAATGTGACGTGGATCCCAACCAGACGGTCCTGAGCGGCGCGCTGCTGCTCGCCCTGCCCATCGCCGTGCTCGGCGGACTCGTCTCCTTCTTCTCGCCCTGCGTGCTGCCGCTCGTCCCCGGCTACCTCAGCTACGTGACCGGGGTCACCGGCACCGACCTCGGCGAGGCCCGGCGAGGCCGGCTGACGGCGGGCGCCGCCCTCTTCGTCCTCGGCTTCTCCACCGTGTTCGTGTCCGGCGGGGCGCTGTTCGGCAGCTTCGGCTGGACCCTGCAGAAGTACCGGGACACCCTCACCACCGTCCTCGGCATCCTCATGATCCTCATGGGCGTGCTGTTCATGGGCCTGCTGCCCTGGATCACCCAGCGCGAGTTCCGCTTCCACAAGAAGCCCGCCGCCGGCCTCGTCGGAGCCCCGGTGCTCGGTGCGCTGTTCGGCATCGGCTGGACACCCTGCATCGGCCCGACCCTCGCCTCCATCAACGCCCTCGCCCTGGAACAGGCCAGCGCCGGCCGCGGGGCGGCGCTCGCCTTCGCGTACTGCCTCGGCCTCGGACTGCCGTTCATCCTCACCGCCATCGCCTTCCGCAAGGCGCTCGGCACGTTCGCCTGGGTGAAGAAGCACTACGCCTGGGTGATGCGGATCGGCGGCGGCATGATGATCGTGACCGGCGTCCTGCTGCTCACAGGAGCGTGGGACAGCATGGTCTCCACGATGCAGGGCTGGTCCAGCGGTTTCACGGTGGGGATCTGAGAGTTCCGAGATGAGCACGACAGACACGAACGACACCCAGGACGGCAGGGACACCCAGGACGGCGGCCTCGGCGAGGCCGCCTCCCAGCTGTCCACGGCACCCGCCGAGGAGACGGCCGTCGGCGGCCCCGCCCTCGGCGTCATCGGATGGATCCGCTGGTTCTGGCGGCAGCTGACCTCCATGCGGGTCGCCCTGATCCTCCTCTTCCTGCTCTCCCTCGGCGCGATCCCCGGCTCCCTCATCCCGCAGACCAGCGCGGACGAGCTGAAGGTGCAGGCCTTCAAGGACGCCCACGAGACCCTCACGCCGATCTACGAGAAGCTCCAGCTCTTCGACGTCTACAGCTCGGTGTGGTTCTCCGCGATCTACATCCTGCTGTTCGTCTCGCTCATCGGCTGCATCGTGCCCCGCAGCTGGCAGTTCGCCGGCCAGCTGCGCGGCCGCCCGCCGGGCGCGCCCAAGCGGCTCACCCGGCTGCCCGCGTACACCACCTGGCGCACCGACGCCGAGCCCGAGGAGGTCCGGGCCGCCGCGCTCGCGATGCTCAAGGGCCGCCGCTTCCGCGCCCACACCACGGGTGACGCCGTCGCCGCCGAGAAGGGCTACCTGCGCGAGGCCGGCAACCTGGCCTTCCACATCGCGCTCATCGTCATGCTCGTCGCCTTCGCCTGGGGCCAGCTGATGAAGTCCGAGGGCGGCAAGCTGATCGTCGAGGGCGACGGCTTCTCCAACACGCTCACCCAGTACGACGACTTCAAGTCGGGCTCGCTGTTCGGCGTCGACGACCTGCCCGCGTTCAGCTTCACGCTCGACAAGTTCACCGGCACGTACGAGAAGGACGGCCCGCAGCGCGGCACCCCGCGCACCTTCGAGGCCGACGTCACGTACTCCGAGGACGGCGGCTCCGACAGGAAGGCCGTCATCCGGGTCAACGAGCCGCTGGAGGTCGGCGGCGCGAAGGTCTACCTGATCGCCCACGGCTACGCGCCCGTGGTCACCGTCCGGGACGGCCGCGGCAAGGTCGTCATGCGCGACGCCGTGCCGCTGCTGCCGATCGACAACAACATCACCTCGACCGGCGCGATCAAGGTGATGGACGGCTACCGCGACAAGAACGGCAAGAAGGAACAGCTCGGCTTCCAGGCCTTCTTCGTGCCGACCTTCGCCGGCGCCGGCAAGGGGACGATGTTCTCCCAGTTCCCGGCGCTCGGCTTCCCCGTCATGGCGCTCACCGGCTTCCACGGCGACCTGCGCGTCAACTCCGGCCTGCCGCAGAACGTGTACCAGCTGGACACCTCGAAGATGAAGCAGTTCGCGGTCGACGGCGGCACCGGCAAGGCCAACCGTCTGCTCCCCGGCGAGACCATGACGCTGCCCGACGGCGCCGGCTCGATCACCTTCGAGAAGGAGATCAAGGAGTGGGCGAGCTTCCAGGTCTCCCAGCAGCCGGGCAACGGCCTCGCCCTCGGCGGCGCGATCGCCGCCATCGCCGGACTCGCCGGCTCGCTGTTCATCCAGCGGCGCCGGATCTGGGTCCGGGCCGTACGGGGCGAGGACGGCGTCACCGTCGTCGAGATGGCGGGCCTCGGCCGCAGCGAGTCCGCCAGGCTCCCCGAGGAGCTCGCCGAGCTCGCGGTCACGCTCCACGCGAAGGCGCCCACCGCACCGGAACCCGACCCGACGCCGGACCCGACGCCGGAACCCGAATCCGCAGAAGACCCTGCCGCGGAACCCGCCGCGAAGTCCGAAGGGGCTGAGAAGTGATCCTCGCCGCCGAGACCAACGAGAGCCTGGCGCAGATCAGCGACCTGCTCGTCTACTCGTCGATGGCCGTCTACACGCTGGCCTTTTTCGCCCACATCGCCGAGTGGGTGTTCGGCAGCCGCAGCAAGGTCGGCCGCACCGCCGCCGCCCTCACGCAGCAGCAGTCGAAGGCGGCCGCCGCCCCGGCCGTGACCGTGCAGGTCAAGACGGCCGACGGCGGCACCGCCGTGCTCGACAAGCCGAAGGTGATCACCCGCGCCGCGGCCGGCGCCCGGGACGTCCCCGACGGCCCCGGCGCGGCCGGCGGCACCGTCAAGGGCGACCTCTACGGCCGGATCGCCGTCTCGCTGACCGCGCTCGCCTTCCTCGTCGAGGCGGCGGGCGTGGTCACCCGCGCTCTCTCCGTGCAGCGGGCCCCCTGGGGCAACATGTACGAGTTCTCCACCACCTTCTCCACGGTGGCGGTCGGCGCGTACCTCGGCTTCCTCGTCGCCAAGAAGAACGTCCGCTGGCTCGGGCTCCCGCTGGTCACCACGGTCCTGCTCGACCTGGGCATGGCCGTCACCTGGCTGAAGACGCCCAGCGACCAGCTGGTCCCGGCGCTCGACTCGTACTGGCTGTGGATCCACGTCTCCACCGCGATCTTCTGCGGCGCCGTCTTCTACCTGGGCGCCGTCGCCACCCTGCTGTACCTGTTCCGCGACTCGTACGAGAACAAGCTCGCCAACGGCGGCAACCCGGGCGCCTTCGCCCGCTCCGTCCTGGAGCGGCTGCCCGCCGCGGCCTCCCTCGACAAGTTCTCGTACCGGGTCAACGCGGCGGTCTTCCCGCTGTGGACCTTCACGATCATCGCCGGCGCGATCTGGGCCGGCGACGCGTGGGGCCGCTACTGGGGCTGGGACGCCAAGGAGGTCTGGTCCTTCATCACGTGGGTCGGCTACGCCGCGTACCTGCACGCCCGCGCCACGGCCGGCTGGAAGGGCCGCAAGGCCGCGTACATCGCGCTCATCGCCTTCGGCTGCTTCCTCTTCAACTACTACGGCGTCAACATCTTCGTGAGCAGCAAGCACTCCTACGCCGGAGTGTGACCGCGGGCGCCTGAGCGCGTGGGCGGGCCTCTGAGCTCGCGGACCGAGGGCCCCGGGGCCACGCTGGAGGTATGAGCGAGATCCCCCGGGGCAGGGCCGAGACCCACGACGGGAATCTGCAGCTGCGGTACGTCATCGAGCTGCCGCACCCCATGGTGAGCGTCTGGGCCGCTGTCGCCACGCCCGAAGGCCTGCCGCAGTGGCTGTGCGCGGCGGACCCGCTGGAGCCGCGCCTGGGTGGCCGCGTCACCCTGCGCTGGTTCAACAGCGACACCGTCCTCTCGGGGCGGGTCACCGCCTGGGACATGGAGAACGTCGCCGAGTACACCGTCGACCCCGGGCACCAGCGGATCCGCTTCCACCTGGAGCCCGCGACCGTCCTGCGCTTCACGCACGAGTTCCGCGGCACGCGCGACGAGAAGCTGAACATGCTCGCGGGGTGGCACGAGCACTTCGAGCGGCTCGCCAGGGCCCTGGACGGCCACCCCACCAACTGGCTCGACTGGACCGAGGACCGCCGGCGCGAGCTGCGCGAGCTGTACGAGCTGGACGACGCGCCCTGGCCGAAGTGGGTGCCGTAGGGCCGGTGGGTGCCGGAGGGCCCGGTGGGCGTCGGAGGGCATGGTCCATGTCGTAGGGACGTGTCGTAAGGCCGCCCTTCCGCTCGCGGGCCCGTCTCATCCGCCGCGCCTCGCCCCCCGCCGAGCCTCCCCGCCCCCGCCTACCCCCGCCGCGGCGGCAGGCAGCTCGCCGCGGGCGGGGCGCCCTCCGGCCAGGCGATGGCGACGAAGCGCTGCGAGCCGTCCTCCGCGAGCTCCACGATCGGCACCGCCTTGTTGTACGGGTTGCCGAAGTTGTCCAGGCAGATCCAGCCGCTCGCGCCCTGCACCCGCAGCGAGCCCTTGACCTGCGGCCACTGGGTCGCGACGTCCGCGAGCTCCGGGTGGGCGGCGCCGTCCGGGGTGGCCTGGCGGATCGCGTGCACGGCGGTCGCCATCGCGTCGTACGCGACGATCGCCTGCCCGTCAGCGAGCGCGACCGGCTTCGCGGAGGTGCGGGCGATGTCCGTCACGAAGGTCTCGTACGCGACCGTCGAGCCGCCCGTCGCCGGGACCGGCCGGCCGGGCGCGGCGCGCCAGGCGTCGGGGTGGGCGAGGGACGCGTAGCGGACGGTCAGCCTGGCCTTGAGGGCCTTGCGGTTGAGCTTGGCGTCGGCGCCCAGGTAGGAGCCCTCGTCGCCGGTGAGGATCGTGAAGGGGCGCTCCACGCAGCCGCGGGCGCCCAGCGCGTTGATGAACTGGCGCAGCTGGGTGTGCCGCCCGGCGAAGAACACGGTCTCCGCGCGGGTGTCGCAGATCAGATGGGTGATCTGCTTGAACGTGTTGGCGGTGGTGCCCTCCTCGGTGGGGTCGGCGGGCGAGGTGAACAGCTGCGGCTCGTAGGGCGCGCCCTTGAGGGAGGTGGCGAAGGCCGACTTGAGGGTGTCGGTGTAGTGGTCGCCGGTGCGGGTGTCCTGGACGAGCAGGGCCTTGGCGGCGTCCACCCGGCCGAAGTGGGCCAGGGCCTTGGCCTCGTCGCCGTTGGTGGGCGAGACGCGGGCGAGGCCGGGGAAGCGGTTGTGCCCGGGGCCCGGCCCGTTGGCGATGTCGTCCGCGGTGATGGTGGTGCCGACGACGGCGACGCCCGCCTTGGTGAGGGCGGTGACGGCGAGCCGCACCTCGGTGGAGGAGGTGGCGACGCCGGTGACCGCGCGCAGCCGGTGCGGCGCATCGGTCATGGCGGTGAGCCGGTCGACGGTGGTCCGCCAGTGGGCGTTGCCCTTGCCGGTGTTGGCGAGGACCAGGCGGATCTTGGGCGTCTCGCTGTTGGACTCGTGGTTGGCCCGGTACTGGCGGGCGTAGGCGCCCTGCACCTCGTGGAGGACCTTGACGCGCATCCCGGGGTCGGGAGAGGTGAGCGGCAGCAGGACGGCGACGGTGGCGTACTGGCCGGGCTTGAGCGAGGCGTTCTCGCGTCCTATCAGGCCCGCGACCTCGGCGAGTTCGGGCACGCGGAAGTCGAAGCCGTCGCCGTTGACGCCGACGCACTCCGCGGAGCCCTGCGGGCGCTCGACACCCGCCGCGCAGGAACGGTTTTCCGGAGTGGTCCACGTCTTCACCGCCCAGCCCAGCGGCAGCCCGACCACGAGCAGGGCGATCACGGCGGCGAAGAACTTCTGTCGCGGGGTGTAGAGATAACGGTTGCGCAGCCGGTCGGTCATCGCCTCAGACTCCGTCCTCGCGGCCCGGCGGCAGCGAGAGCCGCCGCCAGGCGAGCATGTCCCTCGGCCAGTGGGTGGCCGCGTCCCACAGCGGGCTGTTGCCCGTCAGATGGCGGCCGGAGAGCTGCCGCAGCTCGTGCGCCAGCTTCTCGGTCACCTCGCCGTCCGGCAGGGCGAGCGGATCGGTCAGCAGCCACACGGCGTGCAGCAGCCGCCGTACGGAGAGGTGCAGGGCGGTCTCCTCGGCGTCGAGACCGCCGGGCAGCCGGTCCGGCGCCTGCCGGCCGAGCGCGACGGCCCGCCGCGGGTCGGGCCCGCCGGCTCCCGGCTCGCGCGGGTACGGCGCGGAGGCGATGAACCGCAGCCGGCCCAGCCAGCCCACCACGTCGGGCTCGGGGAACGTGACCCGCAGATGGGCCACGGCCTCCTCGGCCCGCCCGAGCGCCAGCTCGTGGTGCAGCCGGTACGGCAGGTGCGCGGCGGGCGCGCCCTCCCGTCCGTAGTGCCGGTGCAGCGTCTCGTGCACCGCCCGCCACACCGCGTGCCGGGGGTGGTCGGCGTCCTCGAAGCGCAGCCGGTGCAGCAGCAGGGCGCGCAGCAGCGGGTCGGCGACGAAGTGCTCGGGCCCTTCGGGCCAGTCCTCGGCGCGGAGTTCGTCGCGGACGAGGAGGGCCATGTCGCCGTCGCGCGACTCGGTGTGCAGCCGGGTGCGGGCGAGCAGCCGCGCCGACTCCTCGTCGTGGGCGGCGGCGAGCACGGTGAACGGCTCCAGGCGCGGCTGCGGCAGGAGCGCGCCGAGCAGGGCGGGCGCGACGGCCACCGGGTGGGCGTCCTCGCGCAGTTCCACGGTCAGGTCGAGCAGCGCACCGGGCGTGAGCCCGGGCCGCGCGGCGCGCGGCGCCTCCGCGGCGGCCTGCCCGAGCAGCATCACGCCCAGCGGCCGGCCGCCGGTCAGCCGGTGGACGCCGCGGGCCAGGTCGGCCGGGGTGAGCCCGGACGGGTCGAGCCGGTCGAAGGCCGCCTGGGTCTGGGCGGGCGAGAGCGGGGTGAGGTCGACGGCGAGGATGCCGGACGTGACGTCGCCGCCGCGCGGTGCGGGCGCCCGGTGCGCGGTCTCCGGCAGCCGCAGCCGGTGGGCGTGGCGCAGGCCCTCGTGTTCGCGCACCCGGGAGGCGGCGATCACCACGACTTTGTCGCGCAGCCCGTCGTGGCGGGCCCGCAGAATCGGTTCGACGAGCCGGCGGCCCAGCTCGCCGTGGGCGTTGTCGAGCAGGACGACGGGCCGGCCGCGCCGGGTGCCCATCCTGGTGAGGCCCCGGTAGGCCTGGCCCAGGTCCTCGACCAGCGCGCCGACCAGGAAGCCCTCGGCCTCCTGGCGGCGTCGGCCGCCCTGCGCGAAGTCGACGGCCAGCTGCTGGAGACCGGCCTTGCCGCGCCCGCCCGCGTTGCGGTAACTCCCGTACCAGCTTTCCGACTTCTGCTGGAACTTGCCGAAGACCTCCTCGAGGACCGTTTCCACGGTGGCCTCGGCGAGCAGCCCGGCGAGCGGCGCGGCGGCGTCGGCGAAGGTGGCGGCCAGCTTGGTGAGCACCTTGGTGACCCAGTTGGCCGCCGCGCCCTTGGTGGCGTCGACGGTGGACAGCACCGGGCCGAGCCGCTGGAGGTCGCGCTGGGCCCGTTCGTCGTCCTCCTGCGTCCAGCCGGTGGAGGCGACCGCGACCAGGCCGAGCGAGAGCCGCGGGAACTGCACCGGCTTCGCGCCGGTCACCCGCGGCGACAGCTGGACGGCGAGCTCGGCGAGCGCACCGGTCAGCTCGGTCCAGCCGGGGCCGTGGTCGGCGGGCGGCTCGATCCGGTCGCAGTCGACGAGAGCGAGCGGAGTGGCGCCTCTGTAGGTGTTGCGGAGCTGCTTGAGGAGTGCGGTCTTGCCCATCCCGCGCCCGCCGGTGAGGACCACCACGGGCGGGTCGTCGCCGTGTTCGTACGGGACGCGGGCGAGTCCCTCGCCGCCGAGCCCGATCAGTCGCGCGGCGAGTCCCGTGCGGTGGAGCACCGCCTCGCGGCCGTAAAGGACCCTGTCCACCCGCTACCCCCTGCATCCCACCAGACGTGCCCCGTCACATCCTCAAGTCGTGATTATCGACGGGGAGTTGGGCTTCGGCCAGGCTTTTGGGTCACGGAGCTGTCACTCTGTGGTGATGGCGTCGAGCTGGGCGCGCAGATAGGCGTGCGACTCGATCCCGTTGATGGTGGTGCCGGGCGTGCACTCGTAGAAGTAGACCAGGGACATCAGCTCCTCGGCGGGCGCGTCGGCGGGCGGCGGCAGCACCCGGTGCCGCCCGGAGCGCCAGCGCCCGTCCGTCCAGCCGGCCATCAGGTCACCGATGTTGACGGTGAGGGCGGCGGGGTCGTACGGGGCGTCGAGCCAGCCGTCGGCCTCCGTGTACAGCTGCAGCCCGCCCTTGCCGGCCTGCCGGTCGAGGATCGTGACCGTGCCGAAGTCGGTGTGCGGCCCGATCCGGAACTGCCCGGGCTCGGGCTCGCCGGTCCGGTCCCTCCCCGGGTACCAGTTGATGTTGAAGCCGAAGGTGGGGTGGCGGGTGTGCCGGGTGAAGAAGTCGGCCTCCTCGCCGAGCGCGAGCCCGAGCAGGTCGAGGACGCGGTCGGACAGCGTCCGCATCCGCGCCAGGTACTCCTCGACGAGGCCCTTGAGCTCCGGCACCTCGGCGGGCCACGTGTTGGGCAGGAACCACTCCGCGTCGACGGCCGGGTCGCCGGTCGGCTCCTCCGCCGCGAAGGACAGCGACTCCTTCAGGTCGGGCGGGGTCGCGGTGCCCTCCGCGTACCCGTTGGCCTCCGCACCGGGCCCCAGCCAGCCCCGCCCGCCGACCTTCACGGCGTACGGCTCCTTCACGGCGCCCGGCAGGTGGAAGAAGGCGCGGGCGCTCTCCCGGATGGCCGTCCGCAGCTCCTGCTCCACCCCGTGCCCGGTGACCAGCAGGAAGCCGGCCTGCCGCAGCGCCCGGTCCACGGCGGGCAGCTGACCGGCCGGGTCCCGGCCGAGGTCGATCGTGGGGAGGCTCGCCTCAGTCGTCATCGATGTCCCCGTCTCCGATGTCCTCGTTCCACAGGGCGGGGTGCTTCTCGATGAACTCCCGCATCAGAGCCGTGCATTCGGGATCGTCGAGCACCAGCACCTCGACGCCGTGCTCGGCGAGCCAGTCGTGCCCGCCGTGGAAGGTGCGGGCCTCGCCGACCACCACCCGGGAGATCCCGAACTGCCGCACGAGCCCGGAGCAGTACCAGCACGGCGACAGTGTCGTCACCATCGTCGTCCCCCGGTACGAGCGCTGCCGCCCAGCCGCCCGAAAGGCCTCCGTCTCGGCATGCGCCGAAGGGTCACCGTCCTGCACCCGCCGATTCCGCCCACGCCCGCGCAGCGCGCCGTCGGCGCCGTAGAGCGCGGCCCCGATGGGAATCCCACCCTCGGCGAGCCCGGCCCGAGCCTCGGCGAGCGCGGTGCCCAGCCACCGCCGGGCCTGTTCCTGATCCATGGAGGGAGCCTTCCCCGGACGCTGCCGAGGCTCACCCCGTGCATCGTTCGGCCTAGCGAGGCACGGCACGCGCGATAGCCCCTTCGTATCGTCGAGGAAGGGGCTTCAGGCTCTCAGGAGGCATTCGTGAACCGTCGTACCGCGGTGGCGGGCATAGCTCTGGCTGCCGCTTCCGTCCTTCCGGCAGCAAACGTGGCGAGCGCCCAACAAGACCTGGACTGTGTCGACTTCGCCTTCCAGGAAGACGCGCAGGCCGAGTTCAACCGCGACCGGAGTGATCCGCACCGACTCGACGAGGACCAAGGCCCTGATGACGGCATCGCCTGTGAGGCGCTGCCCAGGCGCATGGGTGCCACCCCTCGGCCCCTTGTGCCGACGGCTGTCCCTACCCGGACCATGGCGCCCCAGCCCACCGCCCCGACGGCTCCGCCGTCCTTCGGAGTGCGCGGCGGCCTGGGCGGATCGGCCGGGCCCCACTGGCTGGAGGTGTACGCCGGCCTCGGCCTCGCCCTCTGCGCGGCCGTGGGTGTCGCCTACCGCTTGGTGCGCCGCAGGTCTTGAGCCGCGCAGGACGGGGCGTGTCGACCGGCCGGCCGGTCGACACGCAGGTCTGCTATGCCACGGGCAGGCTGTAGCGCATGCGGTACCGGTGCGCTGCCTTCGTCATCACGGTGGCCTCGATCGGTCGCCGGTCGTCCGAGTAGACCACGCGGAAGGCGAGCAGAACGGGCATGTCCTTGGGGAGCTCCAGCGCGACTACCTCTTCCTCCGTCGGGATCTCCGAGGACAGCTCGTCCACGAACTCGCGGGGAGGGAAGCCCAGCGAGTCGAGCAGTGCCGGTGTACCTCCTCGGATCCGTTTCTTCTCCAGGATGGGCGTACCGTCTGCCAGGCTCAGCGGATAGTACGAACGAGTGAGCTCCGTCGGCTCCTCGTCCAGGAAGAGGATCTGTTTACGGAGCACGGCTCGCTCACCGTCATCGAGGCGCAGGGCGTCGGCCACCTCTTTCGGCGGGACGACAACTGCGACTTCCAGGAGCTGGGACTTTCCGAGTCGCTGCCGCTTGGCGGCCTCGCTCACCCACGCGTAGGGCTCGCCCGGTGCGGCCGGCCTCATGTACGCGATCGGCTCGACGGGCTCCTGGGAGTGCTGCCGCACGTACACGCCCTTGCCCGGGAGGCCTTCGAGGAGGCCCTCGGCCTTCAGGGCCTGGAGGGCCTTCTGGACGGTCGTGTTGGCCACGCCGCCGAACTGCTCCATCAGCTCGGCGGTCGAGCCCAGCTTGCTACCCGGGGGAAGGTCACCACGGGTGATCCGGCGTCGCAGCTCCGCCGCGATCTTCTGGTGCGGTGATCTCGGATCGTTGAACGTCTTGGCCATCACGCGCTCTGCTTTCCGAGCCGATAGGTGAGGTGCCTGCCTGCCGGCATGGTCATCAGAGCCGCCTCCATAGGGGCTCCCTCGCCCGTCAGCGTCAGGCGGAGCAGGTGGAGTACGGCGCTGCCTTCGGGCAGGCCCAGATGTGCGCACTCCTCCGCGCCGGCGACGGCGGCGCTCACGTGCTCAAGGACCTCGGCGCCGGTGTAGCCAAGCTGTTCGAGCAGGGTGACGGCGCCGCCGGGCACCTTGCGCGGTTCCGCCAGAGGTGTGCCTCCGGCGATGGAGAGGGGGTAATAGGAGTCGGCCAGCTCCACAGGGCGGTCGTCGAGCAGGATCAGCCGACTCCTGAGGATCACACGCTCCGAGGCTGACAGTCGCAGGGCGGAGCGCACGGACTCCGGCGCATCCACCTCGCCCACGTGCAGCAGTCGTTGGCTGCCGCGACGCCCACGGCGAGCGGCCTCGTCGGTCCATGCGTCGCTCTGGCCGGGTTCGCGCGGGGCCAGGTATGGCGCGGTCTCGCTGATCCACGCATCGCCCGACATCTTCCTACCTCCAGCTCGCTGTTGCCAGCGACCCTACTTCCTTGCCTCCGCGGGACCGAAGAAACGACGGCAACCTTAAGTGCTTGCCGCTTATGGTCTTCTGTGCTTAAGGTTGCCCTCATGGAAGCAACGGACGCTGAAGAACCGAGGCATGGTGCCCCTGTACCGCCTGCGGGCTTGAGCCCGGCACTCGTCGCTCGCGCCGAGGCCGGATGGCAGAAGTTCCTCGACCGCTGGTCCGACACGTGTGAGGAGCCCGACCGGTGAAGCCGGCCGATGCGGAAGGCCGGGAGGCGCACCCTCTTCTCCACCAGCTCGTCCGCGACATCGCGAGCCGACGCGAAGCGATCCTGACGGCCGTCGTACACGAGTGGCACAACGGCCGACTCCTCCGCATCGCGCACCTCGAGTCCGCCACCGGCGCCGCCTGGACCACGTCGGCCGACAACATCGGGCCGGCTCTGGGGCGCGACGCTCCGGATCGCTGCCGAGACCGGTGATTCGGCGGGATCCTTGGCGGGCGAATCCAAGGGAAGGGAACCACCCCCGCGATAGAAGCGGAACTCAAGGCCCGTGTACTTGCGCCCGAAGAGACACTGCGGCGTCTGGACGAGTGTGTGACCGACGTGCCCGAGGTCTATCGGGACACCTGCGACGACGCTGGGGAAGTGTTCCTGAGGCGCGACGCCGAACTGCGAGTCCGTACCGGGCGCGGGCCCGGGCACGCGCGCGGTCCTCACCTACAGGGGAGTCGCCGTCGACGAGGCGTCAGGCCCGAAACCGGAGCATTGAACCCGGGTCGAGGACGCGGCGCACGCGATCCTGCGCGGGGAAAGCGAAGGCCCCGGCGGCCGCTGGTACCGGCCCCGGGGCATGGCCACCAACTGTCAACGGAGTTGATGACGTGCGGAACCTTATCGCGCACACCCTCGGCGGCATCCTGATCCCCGCCCTCCTCTGGCTGCTGACTCTGACCCTGCCGCCTACCGGCCGGCACCGCACACGGGCGGCCCAGCGCCGGCGCCGGCGCGCGCTGTGGCTGGCCACGGTCGGGGTCGACATCGACCACCGCGACATCCACGCCCTCGCCGGCGTCGCCCGATGAACCGCTGCGGGGCCCGGCGCCCCTCGGTCGCCGTCGTCGAGGTGATGCGGCCGGTGTGCGCGGGGTCGGTCTGCGTGCTCGCCGTGGAGCACGGTGGACCGCACCGCGACCGCGCGGGCGACGCCTGGTGGGTGACGCCGGAGATCGCCGACGCGGTGAGCGTCTCCCTCTTCGCCCACGCGCTCGCGGGCGGCCGCCTGGAACCGGCGGAGGAACCGGCCTACCGGTCGCCGCGCTGCGTCGTCGGCCTCCACGACCGCTGCCGGGACCATGTGCCGCACGACTCGGGCGCACCGGGAGTGCGGTACCTCGTGTGCGAGTGCGTCTGCCACCCTCGAGGGCTGGGGGGTTAGGCCCTGGGGGCGTGAGTCCTGCGTGGGCTTCTGGTGCGGCCGCCCTCTTTCCGAGTGTGGCTCCCTCCGCCACCGGGTCAAGGGCGCTCCCTTTGGTCGCGTCGCTTCGCGATGGCCTGCGGCCACCCTTGACCCGGCGGCTCCGGGAGCCTGTTCACACTCGGAGGGCGGCCGGGGGCGGGGCCGCGCGACCCGGCCCGGGTAGTCCGCCGCGCCGTGGGCGGATGGCGGGCCGGTGGTGGGTGGGGTCCGGGTATCGCTCCGGTCGGCTTGCGGCGGCGCGGGCCGGTGGGTGGGGGCTGGGTTTGTGGTCGGGCCGGGTGGGACTGCTTGTCTCGGCTCGGGGTGCGCGGTCGTGGAGTGGGGTGCCCAATCCCGGCTCGGCGTCTGGCGGCCGCCGTCACATGGCCGGGACTCATGCCCCGCTGGTGGCGGCCGGTGGGTGGAGAAGCCGGCCCGGTGGGTAGAGGTGCGAGCAAAGTGCGTGCTTCCGGGGTGGGGCAGCGGCGGGACCGCCTCTGGCGTCACACGAGTTCCCATCTGTCACAAGCAGGGCTCGGGGGATCCGACTTTGCACGCCGGGGCGGACTCAGCCCGGCGGGGAAGGGATCGGTGGTGCCTCTGGAGTCACACAAGTCGCTCTTGGCCCCAGTGAAGGCCAATGGACGGGCTCGATATGGCGGTTGGGGTCGTCGGTGCGAGCAAACCGGGACGGAGACGGGCCAAGGTCGTCTCCCTCGTCACATCCGTTCTCTTCCGTCACATATCGGTCCGGGATCTGCGAGTTCGCTCGCGCCCCGACCCCCTCCACCCACCGGGCCGGCCCCTCCACCCACCGGGCCGGCCCCCTCCACTCACCGGGAGTGACCAGCGGGGCATGAATCCCCATCGGAAGACGGGAGTTGGCCGCTGAGCCGGCCCGGGCCGCCCCATTCCACGTCCGCGCACCCCGAGCCGAGAGAAGCAGTCCCACTCGGCCCGGCCACAAACCGAGCCCCCACCCACCGGGAAGCCCATCACCCACGGTGCGGAGCGATACCCGGCCCCACCCACCACCGGCCCGCCTCCCGCCCACGGCGCGGCGGACTACCCGGGCCGGGTCGCGTGGCCGGGCCCCCGGCCGCCCTCCGAGTGTGAAAAGGCTTCCGGAGCCACCGGGTCAAGGGTGGAGCGAAGCGGAATCGCGAAGCGACGCGACCGAAGGGAGCGCCCTTGACCCGGTGGTGGAGGGAGCCACACTCGGAAAGAGGGCGGCCGCACCAGAAGCCCACGCAGGACTCACGCCCCGTCGTGCCCCCCGGGCTGCCACGCGCCCAGCTTCTCCGGGTTGCGGACCGCCCAGATGCGGGTCACCCGGTCGTCGGACAGGTCGAAGGCCGCCACCGTCACCGTCCGGCCCCCGTTCTGGGCGACCAGGCCCGGCGTGCCGTTGACCGTGCGTTGCAGGAGCGTGAGGGCGGGGGCCTTGGTGGCGATGAAGAGGAGGTACTCCGCGATGCGCGCGGCGCCTTCCACCGGGCGCAGGACGGCGCCGACCAGGCCGCCGCCGTCGGCGACCAGAGTGGCGTCGGGGGCCAGGAGGGCCACCAGGGCGTCGATGTCCTTGGCCTCCCAGGCCTCCTTGAAGTCGCGGATCAGGGCCGCCTGGCCGGGTGTCCGGGACGGCGCGGTCCGCGCGGCGCGCAGCCGCCGGCGGGCGGAGGTCGCCAGCTGGCGGCAGGCCGCCGGTGTGCGGCCGGCCATCGTGGCGATGTCGGCGAAGGAGTAGCGGAAGACGTCGTGGAGGACGAAGGCGACCCGTTCGGCGGGAGTCATCGCTTCCAGGACGACCAGGAAGGCCATGTTCACCGACTCGTCCAGGGTGATCCGGTCCGCCGGATCCGACGGGCCGTCGGCCGTCCGGCCGCCGATCCACTCCGTACGGTCGGGCAGCGGCTCCGGTATCCATTCGCCGACGTAGCGCTCGCGCCGCGCCCGCGCCGACCCGAGCTGGTCGAGGCAGACCCGGGTGGCGACGGTGGTCAGCCAGGCCGCCGGGTTGACGACCGCGCCCCGCCGCCCGGGCGACAGCGCGTACCAGCGGGCGTACGTCTCCTGCACCGCGTCCTCGGCCTCCGCCACCGAGCCCAGCAACCGGTAGGCCAGGTCGGTCAGATGGCGCCGCTCGCCGGTGACGTCGCCCGGCGAGTCCAACGCCGTAGAGGAAGTGCCCACGTTCGCGCCTCACATTTCGTCGTGCTGTGTCGTCGGGGATACGAGACACCTTCCGAGGGCCCGAGCGAAAAGGATTTCGTCATGACCGAAAGCAAGGCCTCCGTCTTCACCCGGGTCGCGATCGGCCTGCAGACCCTGACCCTCTTCTTCCAGGCGACCACCGCCGGGCTCCTGCTCTCCACCTCCTACGGCTACACGCTGCACGACTACGGATCGAAGGTGATGTACGGCGCGACCATGGTGTACGTGCTCGCCGCCGTCCTCGCGTGGAAGCCGGGCGGCGGGCCGGCCCGGCCGGTCCTGTACGCGACCGGCTTCCTCGTCCTCGCCTCCGCGCAGGTGGCCCTCGGCGTCGCGCACGTCCCCTCGCTGCACGTGCCGCTCGGCGTCCTGATGTTCGGCCTCAGCGTCCTCGACCTCGGGCGGGTCCTGGTGGCCGGCCGGGCCGGCCGGGGCCGATCGGCGGTCCCGATGGCCCCATCGGCATGACGCCCCACTGGCTCGTGGACCGGGCGGGCGGCCCGTTCGTAACGTCGTCGGCATGAGAAACGAGACCAGCGCGAACCAGACCAGGGGAACCCTCGAACTGACCCTCGCCATGGTGCTGTCCGGCACCCTCGGCATCTTCGTCGTCGAGTCCGGCGCCTCCCCGTTCACCGTCGTGTTCTTCCGGTGCCTCTTCGGCGCGGTCGCGCTCGGGGCGTACAGCCTGGCCCGCGGGTTCTTCACCGGGCACGGGCTCACGCCCCGCAAGCTCGGGCTCGCCGCGCTCGGCGGGGCGTTCATCGTCTTCAACTGGGTGCTGCTCTTCGAGGCGTACGAGGCCACCTCGATCTCCCTGGCCACCGTCGTCTACCACACCCAGCCGTTCTTCCTGGTGCTCTTCGGGGCGCTGGTGCTGAGGGAGCGGATCTCGGCGGCCAAGGTGGGGTGGCTCGTGGTCGCCTTCGCCGGGCTCGTGCTCGTGTCCGGTGTGCGGCCGGGCGACACCGCCTCCCTCAAGGGGCTCGGGTTCGCGCTCGCCGCGGCCGTCCTCTACGCCCTGTCGACGATCGTCACCAAGCGGATCACCGGCGTCCGGCCGCACCTGATCGCGCTCGTCCAGGTCACCGTCGGCATCCCGCTGCTCCTGCCGTTCGCGGACTTCGGCGAGGCGGCCCGGCTCGGCACCGGCTGGGGCTGGCTCGCCGGACTCGGGCTGATCCACACCGGGGTGATGTACGTGCTGATGTACGCGGCCTACGCCAAGCTGCCCACCGCCCGGATCGCGGTCCTGGCCTTCACCTACCCGGCCGTCGCGATGGTCGCCGACTGGGCGGTGTACGGGCACCACATCGGCCTCGTGCAGGCGCTCGGCGTCCCGCTGATCGTCCTCGCGAGCCTCAAGGTCACGCTCGCGAAGGCCCCGGTGGTTCCGGCGACTCCTCCCGCACGAGCCGCCGAGCCTGCTCCACGAACAGCCGGACGTGCTCCGGAAGCCGCTTCCCCCGCCGCCACGCGATCTGCGTGAAGAGCGTGAACGGCGGCGCCCAGTCCAGCGCCACCAGTGCCCCGGACGCCAGTTCCTCCGCGACGGCGATCCGGGGCAGCAGCGCGATCCCGAGCCCGGCGGCCACGCCCCGTTTGCTCGCCTCGATCGTGCCGTACTCGGTGAACACCGGCCCGAACGGCTTGAGTTCCGCCTCGAACAGGTCGCGGTAGGCGCAGCCCGGTTCCGTGCCCACCAGGGCGGCGGCCGCCAGGTCGGCCGCGGTCAGCCCGGTCCGGCCGGCCAGCGGGTGGCGCGGCGAGGCCACCAGGGCCAGCGGCTCCTCCGTCAGCACCTCGCTCTCCAGGCCCTCGTGCCCGGTCTCCCGCTCCATCAGCAGACCGAGGTCGTACGTCCCCTCGCGCAGCGCCTGCCGGGTCGCGTCGCCGAGCGTGGGGCGCAGGGAGAGACGGATGCCGGGGTACCGGTGGTGGAAGAGCTCGAGGAGCGGCGGGAGCCGGTAGGAGGTCAGGGACTCCATGGTGCCCACGGCGATCGTGCCGGCCGGTTCGCCGCCGGAGGTGACGGCGGTCCTGGCCTCCTCGGCGAGCGCGATGATCTGCCGGGCGTACGGCAGGAGGCGTTCGCCGGCCTCGGTGAGGCGGATGCGGGAGCCGAGCCGCTCGAAGAGCTCGGTGCCGAGGGAGGTCTCCAGGGCCCGGATCTGGCTGGTGACGCTGGACTGGGCGTAGGCGAGTTCGGCGGCCGCCCTGGTGAAGGACAGCACCGTGGCGACCTTCTCGAAGGTCACGAGCAGCCGCAGTTCCACGTCAGGACTTCTCGCCGTCCTCGCCGCGCTGCGTCTCGCCGCCCTGCTCGCGCTTCTTCAGCTCCTCCTCGCGGCGGCGCAGGTCGGCCTCCCAGTCCTTGAGGAGGGACTCGTCCTTCTTGTTCTCTTCCTTCAGGGACTTGAGGAACTCGGGATTGTCGTCGGGAGCGACCCACTCCTGGCGGTGGCTGCGGTGCCACTCGCTGGGCGTGGAGCCGCCGGCCGGGCCGCGGCGCAGCTTGCCGGCCGCGAACCAGACGATCGGGCCGACGATCCAGAAGAGCAGGATGATGATGACCCAGACGACCTTCGGGAGGTGCTTGACCTCGTCCTCGGGGGTGTTGAGGCAGTCGATGAGCGAGTAGATGACCAGCGCCAGCGGCAGGATGAACATCAGTGCCCTGAGCATGTGGGACAGCCCCCTGGAAGCGGTGACGGGACGCGATCGGGACGGCCCCGGTGACAGGTCAAGCCTAGCCGGTGACCGATACTGGGCCCCATGGCTTACGACGATCTCCGCTCGCTGCTCCGGGCGCTGGAGCGCGAAGGCGACCTCAAGCGCATCAAGGCCGAAGTCGACCCGTACCTGGAGGTAGGGGAGATCGTCGACCGGGTGAACAAGGCGGGAGGCCCGGCGCTGCTCTTCGAGAACGTGAAGGGCTCCGCCATGCCGCTCGCGATGAACGTCTTCGGGACGGACCGCCGGCTGCTGAAGGCGCTGGGCCTGAAGTCGTACGAGGAGATCAGCGAGAAGATCGGCGGGCTGCTCAAGCCGGAGCTGCCGCACGGTTTCGTCGGGGTCCGCGAGGCCTTCGGGAAGCTGGGCTCGATGGTCCACGTGCCGCCGAAGAAGGTGAAGGACGCCCCCGTGCAGGAGGTGGTCCTGACCGGCGACGACGTCGACCTCGACCAGCTGCCCGCCCTGTTCACCTGGCCGAAGGACGGCGGCTCCTTCTTCAACCTGGGGCTGACCCACACCAAGCACCCCGAGACCGGGATCCGCAACCTCGGGCTCTACCGCCTCCAGCGGCACGACAAGCGCACCATCGGCATGCACTGGCAGATCCACAAGGACAGCCGCAACCACTACGCGGTCGCGGCCCAGCGCGGCGAGCGGCTGCCGGTCGCGATCGCCTTCGGCTGCCCGCCGGCCGTCACGTACGCCTCGACGGCGCCGCTGCCGGGTGACATCGACGAGTACCTGTTCGCCGGCTTCGTGCAGGGCAAGCGGATCGAGATGGTCGACTGCAAGACGGTGCCGCTGCAGGTCCCGGCGCAGGCCGAGGTCGTCATCGAGGGCTGGCTGGAGCCGGGCGAGATGCTGCCGGAGGGCCCGTTCGGCGACCACACGGGCTTCTACACCCCGCAGGAGCCCTTCCCCGCCCTGAGGATCGACTGCGTGACGATGCGGAAGCGTCCGCTGCTCCAGTCGATCGTGGTCGGCCGCCCGCCGACCGAGGACGGCCCGCTGGGCCGCGCCACGGAGCGCTTCTTCCTGCCCCTGCTCAAGATCATCGTGCCGGACATCGTGGACTACCACCTTCCGGAGTCGGGCGGCTTCCACAACTGCGCGATCGTCTCGATCGACAAGAAGTACCCGAAGCACGCGCAGAAGGTCATGCACGCCATCTGGGGCGCGCACATGATGTCGCTGACCAAGCTGATCATCGTGGTGGACAAGGACTGCGACGTCCACGACCTCCACGAGGTCTCCTGGCGCGCGCTGGGCAACACCGACTACGCCCGCGACCTCACGGTCGTCGAGGGCCCGGTCGACCACCTCGACCATGCCTCCTACCAGCAGTTCTGGGGAGGCAAGGCGGGCATCGACGCGACGAAGAAGCTGCCCGAGGAGGGCTACACGCGGGACGGCGGCTGGCCGGACATGGTCGAGTCGGACCCGGCGACGGCGGCCCTGGTGGACCGCCGCTGGAAGGAGTACGGGCTGTGACCACGGCCGCGGTGCCCGGCGCCCGGCCGGGACGGACGAAAGCCTTCCTCCGGCTGGTGATGATCGAGCACTCGGTCTTCGCGCTGCCCTTCGCGTACATCGCCTCGCTCACCGCGATGTACCAGCTGGACAGGAAGATCCACTGGGGGACGCTGTTCCTGGTGACGGTGTGCATGGTGGGGCTGCGGACCTTCGCCATGGCCTGCAACCGGATCATCGACCGGGAGATCGACGCCCGTAACCCGCGCACCGCGAACCGGGAGCTGGTGACGGGCGCGGTGTCGGTGCGGTCGGCGTGGACCGGCGCCGGGGTGGCCGTGGTGGTCTTCCTGGGTGCCGCCGCCCTGCTGAACCCGCTGTGCCTGGCGCTCGCCCCGCTCGCCGTCGTCCCGATGGTGGTCTATCCGTACGGCAAGCGGTTCACGAACTTCCCGCACGCGATCCTCGGCCTCGCGCAGTCGATCGGTCCGATCGGGGCCTGGCTGGCGGTGACCGGCGAGTGGTCCTGGGACGCGGTGATCCTGGGCCTCGCGGTCGGCATCTGGATCGGCGGCTTCGACCTGATCTTCGCCTGCCAGGACGTCCAGGCGGACCGGGCCGAGGGCGTCATGTCGGTCCCGGCCCGCTTCGGGATCCCGGCCGCCCTGTGGGGCGCGCGGGCCTCGGCGGTCGTGACCACCGGTCTGCTGGTCTGGTACGCGCTGGCCACGCAGGCGGGCGCGTTCTTCTGGGTGGGCCTGGTGATCGTGGTCGTGGCCTTCTGCTACGAGCACTCGATCGTGCGGCCGCACGACCTGTCCCGCCTGAACCGGGCGTTCTTCACGGTCAACGGCTTCATCGGGATCGCCCTGTTCGTGTGCGCGCTGCTCGACCTGCTGGTGCGCGGGCTCACGCCGTAGTGGCCGGATAGGCTCGTCGGCGTGGAGCCGGTGAACAAGCAGCAGCGTCGTCCCTGGGTGGTCGGGGTGTCCGGGGCGTCGGGGACGCCGTATGCCGCCGCGGTACTGCGGGGGTTGCTCGCGGCGGGGGAGAGCGTCGATCTGGTCGTGTCGCGGGCCTCGCGGCTGACGCTGCTCGACGAGACGGGGATCGCCTTCCGGGACGCGCACTGGCGCGAGGACCTGGCGGAGTGGCTGGCGCGGGGCGCCGACGGGAAGCCGGACGCCTTCCGGGTGTCCGCCGACGACACCGCCGACGTGCGGTACTGGCCGGCCGGGGACCTGGCGGCGGGGCCGTCCTCGGGGTCGTACCCCGTGAAGGGGATGCTGATCGTGCCGGCGTCGACGGCCGCCGTGGCCGGGGTCGCGCTCGGGCTTTCGAAGGACCTGCTCCAGCGGGTGGCGAGCGTGACGCTCAAGGAGCGGCGGCCGCTGGTCGTCGCCGTGCGGGAGACCCCGCTGAACGGGCAGACGCTGAAGCACATGGTGGCGCTGGACGAGGCGGGCGCCGTGGTGCTGCCCGCCTCTCCGGCGTTCTACGCGGGTGCGACGCACATCCAGGATCTGGTGGACTTCGTCGCGGGGCGGGTGCTCGACGCGGCAGGGGTGCCGCACGAGCTGTACCGCCGGTGGAAGGGAGAGCTCGGTGGAGCCGCTTCCCGTCCTGACTAGCGCTTCTTGGCGGCGCGCTTCGTGGCGGCGCGCTTCGAGGCGGACGGCTGGTGGGCACGCGAGCGGTTGGCCATCTCCTGCAGCTCGCGCATACGGGCGTAGGCCATCTCGATCGTGTACACGGTGAACACCACTCCTGAAGATCGTCTTTGATCTGAATGAACGATTCACAGGGCGTCGGACCCTGTGTACCTTTGATTCTATACCCAAACTCGCGGTATCGCTGGACAATGGAAGGCTTCGTACCTATGGACGCCGTGGACAGGCAGCTCATCCAGGCCCTGCGCGAGAACGGCCGGGCCTCGTACGCCGAGCTCGGACGGCTCGTCGGGCTCTCCGGCCCCTCCGTCACCGACCGCATCAACCGCCTGGAGGCGGCCGGGGTCATCACCGGTTACCGCGCCACCGTCGACGCCGCCTCGCTCGGCCTCGGCGTCACCGCGCTCATCGGCATCTCCCTCTCCGACGCCGCCGACCACGAGGACGTGGCCCGCCGGCTGAAGGACCTGGCCGAGATCGAGGACTGCTGGTTCATCGCCGGCGACGACTCCTTCATGCTCAAGGTCCGCGCCAACGACGTCGACGGCCTGGAGAAGACCATCCGCCGGCTCTCCGGCACCAAGGGCGTGTCCCGCACCCGCACCACGATCGTGCTGTCCACCAAGTGGGAGAACCGGGTCGGGGATCTGCCGGAAGAGGGCTGAGAGTACGGTGGGGGAGCCTGATTCACGGAGACATGGGAGGCGGCCGGAGATGGACGCTGGGCTCAAGCGGGAGCTGGAACAGAAGGTTCTCGCCGGAGAGCGGCTGAGCCGTGAGGACGGCATCGCGCTGTACGAGTCCGACGACCTGGCCTGGCTCGGCGGCCTCGCCCACGAGGTGCGGACGCGGAAGAACGGCGACGTCGTCCACTTCAACGTCAACCGTCACCTCAACATGACGAACGTCTGCACCGCCTCCTGCGCCTACTGCTCCTTCCAGCGCAAGCCGGGCGAGAAGGACGCGTACACCATGCGCATCGAGGAGGCCGTGCGCCTCGCGAAGGCGATGGAGAACGAGAACCTCACCGAGCTCCACATCGTCAACGGGCTCCACCCCAACCTGCCCTGGCGCTACTACCCGCGCTCGCTCTCCGAGCTGAAGAAGGCGCTGCCGAACGTCTCGCTCAAGGCCTTCACCGCCACCGAGATCCACCACTTCGAGACCATCTCGGGCCTGTCGGCCTCCGAGATCCTCGACGAGCTGATCGAGGCCGGTCTGGAGTCGCTGACCGGCGGCGGCGCCGAGATCTTCGACTGGGAGGTCCGGCAGCACATCGTGGACCACCGCACCCACTGGGAGGACTGGTCCCGGATCCACCGCCTCGCGCACGAGAAGGGTCTGAAGACCCCGTGCACGATGCTCTACGGGCACATCGAGGAGCCGCGCCACCGCGTGGACCACGTGCTCCGGCTGCGCGAGCTCCAGGACGAGACCGGCGGCTTCCAGGTCTTCATCCCGCTGCGCTACCAGCACGACTTCGTCGACATGCAGGACGGCAAGGTCCGCAACAAGCTCCAGGCCCGCACCACGATGGCCACCGGCGCCGAGGCGCTGAAGACCTTCGCCGTCTCCCGGCTGCTCTTCGACAACATCCCGCACGTCAAGGTGTTCTGGGTGATGCACGGCGTCCAGACCGCGCAGCTGGCGCTCCAGCACGGCGCGGACGACATGGACGGCTCGGTCGTCGAGTACAAGATCACGCACGACGCCGACAACTACGGCACCCCGAACAAGCTGACCCGGGAGGACCTCCTGGAGCTCATCCGGGACGCCGGCTTCCGTCCGGTCGAGCGCAACACCCGCTACGAGGTGATCCGCGAGTACCCGGGTCCGGACGCCGGGCTCCGCGAGTCGCCTCAGCCGATGCGGGTCTGAGTCCGCGGACGGTCAGTCCAGCGGCAGCAGCATGATGATGTCGTCGCGGTCGTCGCCCGGGGCCACCCGGATGGCGGCCGGGACGCGTCCGACCTCCTTGTAGCCGGCCCGCGCGTAGAAGGCGTCGACGCCGGTGCCGCCGCGGCAGGTCAGCCGGATGGCCTCGACGTGCTCGAAGCCCTCTCCGGTACGGGCGGCCTCCTCGGCCGCGGCCATCAGATCCAGTCCGTACCCCTTGCCCTGGTGCCGGGGGTGCACCATCACCGTGTACAGCCACACCCAGTGCGTCATCAGGGGGTGGCTGTTGTGCGTGAAGAAGGCGGTCGCGGCGATCCCGCCGTGCTCGTCGCGGCCGACGAGCAGCCGCGTGGTGCCCTCGGCCATCCCGACCAGGTGCCGCAGCAGTGCGGGCCGGATCTCCTCCGGCGTCACGGGCGGGACGAAGCCGACGGCGCCGCCGGCGTTGGAGACGTCCGCCCAGAGCGCGAGCACGCCGTCGCGGAGGGACCGGTCGACGGCGGGGTCCAGTTCGAAGGTAAGGGTCATAGGGCGAGAGTATCTATTACTTCACCCTTGGTTCAAGGGTCGGCGGCGGGGCCCGCCGGGGGCCGTGCTTCACTGGAGGGACGCTTGTCCTGTATGGGAGGGACTCACATGCTTCGCTACAGCCTGATGCGCCTCGGCATCTTCGCCGGCAGCTTCCTCGCGCTCTGGGGCCTGGTCTACGTCGGCGTGCTGCCGCGCGGCCTCGGTGACTCCAACCTGCTGTGGGTCCTCCTGCTCTCCGTCGTCGTCTCCGCGCCGCTGAGCTACGTGCTGCTGCGCAGGCAGCGCGACGAGATGAGCGCGCAGATCGTGGACAAGGTCGACCGCGCCAAGGGCCGCCTGGAGGCGAACCGCTCGGCCGAGGACGCCGCCTGAGTGCCATAAAGGCTGCGTAAGGTACCTCACACCAGGACACACCGGGACACCCCAGGTGGAGCTTCGAAGGCTCTCATCTGGGGTGTTCTGCGTTTCGAAGGGGTTCGGGGCGTTCCATCACCCCAAAGAAGGGCTTTGAGGTTCTCAAAGTTCAAGTGTTAACGTGTCGGCCATGACGACCGCAGTGCACTTCTCCGACGCCGCGAGCACCCCGCTCGTGGCGCGCCTGCACGTCGATCTGTGCCGCTGTATGTCCGCGGTCTGTTGCCGCGAGCTCTGACCCGGCATCATGCAGCGGTCCGCGCGTTGAGCGTGTGTACCGCACCCCCGTCCCCGTATTTCCCGATACGCACCAGTGGAGTGTGTCCGTGTCCGCGTCCTCGTCCGCGCCCGTGGCGAAGTCCCGCATACCCAAGATCCCGTTCTGGGCCCAGATCGTGGCCGGTCTCGTCCTCGGCGTCCTGCTCGGCTGGATCGCCCGCAGCCAGGACGTCGGCTGGCTGCAGGAGGCCCTGAGCCAGGTCGGCGGCATCTTCGTCCAGCTGCTCAAGCTGGCCGTCGCCCCGCTCGTCTTCTTCGCGATCCTGGTCTCCATCACCAACCTGCGCAAGGTCAACAACGCGGCCCGCCTGGCCGCGCAGACCCTCGTCTGGTTCATGATCACCTCGCTGATCGCGGTCGCCATCGGCCTCGCGATCGGCCTGATCACCAACCCCGGCTCCGGCACCGGCCTCACGCCGAAGGACGGCAAGCTCCCCGAGCACAAGGGCAGCTGGATCGACTTCCTGACGGGCATCGTCCCGACGGACGTCATCACGCCCTTCACCGAGCTGAACGTCCTCCAGATCGTCTTCATGGCCGCCGTCGCCGGCATCGCCGCGCTCAAGCTCGGCGAGAAGGCCCAGCCGATCCTCTCCCTCTCCGAGTCCGTCCTCGAGCTGCTGCAGAAGGCCCTGTGGTGGGTCATCCGGCTCGCCCCGATCGGCACCGCCGGCCTCATCGGCCGCGCCATCGTGAACTACGGCTGGGACCTGATCGGCAAGTACGCCACCTTCACCGCCGACGTCTACATCGGCTGCGCGCTGGTCCTCTTCGGCGTCTACCCGCTGCTGCTCGCGACCGTCGCCAAGCTCAACCCGCTGCAGTTCTTCAAGGGTGCCTGGCCCGCCATCCAGCTGGCCTTCGTCTCCCGCTCCTCGGTCGGCACCATGCCGGTCACCCAGCGCGTCACCGAGCGCCTCGGCGTCCCGAAGGAGTACGCCTCCTTCTCCGTGCCGTTCGGCGCCACCACGAAGATGGACGGCTGCGCCGCGATCTACCCGGCGCTCGCCGCGATCTTCATCGCGCAGATCTTCGACGTGCAGTTGGGCGTCAAGGAGTACCTGCTCATCGCCTTCGTCTCGGTCATCGGTTCGGCGGCCACCGCCGGCCTCACCGGCGCGACGGTCATGCTGACGCTGACCCTGTCGACCCTGGGCCTCCCGCTGGAGGGCGTCGGCCTGCTCATGGCGATCGACCCGATCCTCGACATGATGCGCACCGCCACCAACGTGGCCGGCCAGGCCCTGGTCCCGGTCATCGTCTCCGCCCGCGAGAAGATCCTGGACGTCGCCGCCTACGAGTCCGCCTCGGCCTCCCCGGTCGACGACCTGGTGGACGCCCGCGACGCCGAGCAGAAGGTGACGGTCCCGGCCGCCGCCTGAGCCCGTACGGATCGCTGACGCGACCGCGCCCCGGACCCGCCGGTCCGGGGCGCCGCCGTTTGCGGGGTGGAGCGGTGACGGGGCGCTTGCCGCGCGCGGCGGGCGACGGAGATCTGTCCAAACGGCGTGCGGCGCCCTAGATTTACTCGGAAGTAGGTTACTGACCGGTTCTCGACGCCCGAGGAGCCGCACGTGCCCGTCCCCGAGTCCATGCCCGAGTCGGGCCGCCCCGCCATGGTCCGCGTCGACGGGACCGTCCGCGAGGTGTCCGTCCCCGCCCTCGTGCCGCCCGCGCGGCGCGGGTCCCTCGCCGACCTGCCGTACGAGAACGCGCGCGACGAACCGGGCGCGGTGCTCTTCTCGCGCAAGCGGCCGGACGGCGGCTGGGACGACGTCACCGCCGCCGCGTTCGCCGCCGAGGTGCACTCCGTCGCCAAGGGGCTCATCGCCCAGGGCCTGCGGCCCGGGGACCGGCTCGCCCTCATGGCCCGCACCCGGTACGAGTGGACCCTGCTCGACTTCGCCGCCTGGGCCGCCGGGCTGATCACCGTGCCGCTCTACCCGACCGCCTCCGCCTACCAGATCCGCTGGATCCTCCAGGACTCCGGCGCCGCCGCCTGCGTCGTCGAGGACGTCGCCCAGGCCAGGCTGGTCTCCAACGAGCGCCGCCAACTGCCCTCCCTCGGGCACCTGTGGGTGCTCGACACCGGCGCCGTCGAGCAACTGCGCCGGTCCGGCGCGCGGGTCACCGACGAGGCCGTCACCGCCCGCCGCGGACTGCTCACCCCGCAGACCCTCGCGACCCTCATCTACACCTCCGGCACCACCGGTCGGCCCAAGGGATGCGCCCTCACCCACGCCAACTTCCTCGCCGAGGTCGACAACGCCGTCGCCCTCCTGCACCCCGTCTTCCGCTCGGTCAGCAAGGAACCCGCCTCCACGCTCCTCTTCCTGCCGCTCTCCCACGTCTTCGGACGCATGGTCGCCATCGGCTGCGTCCGCGCCCGGGTCCGGGTCGGCCACGCGCCGTCCGTCGAGGGCGACGAACTCCTCGCCGACCTGGCCTCCTTCCGGCCGACCTTCCTGCTCGCCATCCCCTACGTCCTGGAGAAGGTCTTCCACACCGCCCGCGCCACCGCCGAACGCCTGGGCCGCGCCGCCTCGTTCGACCGGGCCGCACGGGTCGCCGAACGCTACGGGCAGCAGTCGGCCACCGTCGGCACCCGGCCCTCCCTCGGCCTGCGCGCCGCCCACGCCCTCTACGAACCGCTCGTCTACAAGCGGATCCGCGCCGCCCTCGGCGGCCGCGTCCGGCACGTCATCAGCGGCGGCTCACCGCTCGGCGCCCGGCTCGCCGAGTTCTTCGCCGGCGCGGGCATCGACGTGTACGAGGGCTACGGCCTGACGGAGACGACGGCCGCCGCCACCGTCACCCCGCTGCACGGCCCGCGCCCCGGGACCGTCGGCCGCCCGCTGCCCGGGACGGCCGTCAGGATCGCCCACGACGGCGAGATCTGGCTCAAGGGCGGCCACGTCTTCGCCGGCTACTGGGACGCCCAGCGCGGCGTCGCCCTCCCGTACACCGACGAGGGCTGGTTCCCCACCGGCGACCTCGGCGCCCTCGACGACGAGGGCCACCTGCGGATCACCGGCCGCAAGAAGGACATGATCGTCACCTCCGCCGGCAAGAACGTCGCCCCGGCCCCGCTGGAGGAGTGGCTGCGCGCACACCCGCTGGTCGCCCAGTGCATGGTCGTCGGCGACGGCCGCCCGTACGTCACGGCGCTCGTCACCCTGGACCACGAGGGCCTGCTGCACTGGCGGCGGATGCGCCACAAGGACCACCTCGCGCTGTGGGAGCTCGCCAAGGACGACGAGCTCCTCGCCGTCGTCCAGCGGGCCGTCGACGACGCCAACCGCCTGGTGTCACGGGCCGAGTCGATCCGCGCCTTCCGCGTCCTGACCACGGAGTGGACGGAGGCGAGCGGCCACCTCACGCCCTCCCTGAAGCTCAAGCGACGGGCCGTGCTGCGGGACTTCGCCCGGGACGTCGACGAGATGTACGGCTAGCAGCGGACGGGCCTCACGGCCAGAGCAGCTCGCGGGTCCAGCCGTCGTCCGTCTCCGTACGCCGGTACCGGAGCCGTACGTGCCGGCGCCGTTCGTCGCCCTGGAAGAACTCCACATCCTCGGGCTCCACCACGTACAGCGTCCAGCTCGGCGCGTGCGCGTCCGGTTCCCGCTGCGCCCGCTCCCAGGCCGCCGCGCTCGCGCCGGCCAGCTCGTCGAGCGAGCCGAGCGGCTCGCTCTGGTGCCCCACGAGCGCGGAGGCCAGCGCGCCGGCGGTTCGGGCGTGCAGGTCCTCGTACGCCTCCTCGGGCGTCCCGGTGACCACCCGGCCCCGCACCCGTACCTGACGGCCCTGCACGGGCCAGTAGAAGCCGAGCGCCGCCTCGGGCCGGGCGGCCAGCTGCCGTCCCTTGGCGCTGCCCGCGTGCGAGGCGAAGTGCCAGCCGCGGGCGTCCGCGCCGTGCAGCATGACCGTGCGCACGTCCGGGCGGCCGTCCTGGTCCACGGTGGCCAGGGACATGGTGTGGGGTTCGACCGCCTTCGCCTCCGCCGCCGCCGCGAACCAGGCGTGGAAGAGCGCGACCGGCTCCTCCGGCACGTCCGCCGGGTCGAAGCCGGGCAGTTCGGTGTCCCAGACACGAAGAGACCGCAGGGCCTCCTGAAAACGCCGTTCGTCGTCCATGGCGTCCATCATGAGGCCCTGCGGTTCCGCGTGAGCGGATCAGTCGGTGTAGTAGCCCGTCACGTCGGCGATCAGGTCGACCGAGCCGTTCTTGTTGTAGAAGGTGATCTTTCCGTCCTTGACCGGGACGATCACCCCGTTGGGCACGGTCTGCCCGGCGGTGAAGTTCAGGTTCGACGCCGAGGTGCGGGTGGTGCCGTACGGGTAGACGGAGACGAAGCTCGCCTCGGTCGGGTTCGTCGCGGTCACGTTGAGGACGACGGCCTTGTACTTCGTACCCACGGTCAGGCTCACCGTCTGCCCCGCGCCGACCTTGGCCTTCGGCACGCCGGTGCCGTTGCGGGTGTCCATCAGCCGCATGGGCTGCATGCCGGTGAAGACGGAGCCGGTGCCCTGCTTGAAGTAGCCGGCGACGTCACCGATGAGGTCCACGGAGCCGGCCCGGTTGTAGAAGGTGACCTTGCCGTCCTTGACCGGGACGATCACCAGGTTCGGCACGGTCTGCCCGGCGGTGAAGTTGAGGTTCGACACGTCGGGGCGGGTGGCGCCGTACGGGTAGGCGGCGACGAAGCTCGTCGCGGTCGCGTTCGTCGCGGTCACGTTCATGGCCACGGCGGTCACGTTCGGGTCGGGGATCGACAGCGTCACCGTCTGCCCGGCACCCAGCTTCGCCTTCGGCACGCCGGTCCCGGTGCGGGTGTCCATCAGACGGGACGGCGTGACCGCCTCGTACGAGGAGCCCGTGACGGTGTCCTCGGCGTAGTAGCCGGCGACGTCCGCGAGCAGGTCGACCGAGCCGTTCCGGTTGAACAGCTCGATGTAGCCGTCCTTGACCGGGACGGTCACGAGGTTGGCGGCGGTCTGCCCGGCCTTGAAGTTGAGGCTGGAGGCGAAGCTCGGGATCTGGTACGGCCAGACGGAGACGAAGCTGTCCGACGTCGCGTTGGTCGCGGTCACGTTGAGGACCACCGAGCCGACGCCCTCGGCGGGCACCCCGCCCCGGCCGGCCACCTTCAGCGCGACGGTGCCGAGCGGGCCGACCTTCGCCTTCGCGGCGCCGAGCCCGGAACGGGTGTCCAGCAGCCGGGCGGGGGCGACGGGCGTGTAGGTGCCGGGCAGCGTGGTGTAGCTGCTGCCGGTGACCATGAAGATGCCGGAGAGCCCCTGCGCGGTGCCGCGGCCGTCGAGCGGTCGGGCGATCAGCTCCCAGCGGTACTGGGCGGACTCCAGACCACGGCCCTTGTCGTCCTTGCCGTCCCAGGACGGACGCACGGCGGCGCCGGTGCCACCGGTCCCGGTGATGGTGCGGACGGCCTCGCCGTTGCCCCGGCGAACGGTCAGCTCCCACGAGCCGACCGGCTTGGAGAAGCGGAAGACCGGGGACCAGGTGGCGGGCTTCGGCTCGACGACGCCCCCGGTGAACACCAGCGGCTTGACGGTGTGCTGGAGCGCCGTCAGCGGCTCCGTGACCACGCCGACCTTCTTGACGCGGATGTTCTTCTGGCCGTCGACGAAGGCGACGCCGCCGCCGAACTTGTCCACCGTCCAGGTCGACCGGCGGCCCGAGCCCGTGCCCTCCGCGAGGTCGGCGACCTTGAAGGTCCGGCCGGTGAGCACCTCCGTCGCCTGGAGCTCGTCCGCCACGTGATGGACGACGAAGCCGTCGCCGAGCAGGGCGTCACCGGTCGCGACCGGGAAGCCCATCATGTTGCCGAGGTCGTAGACCCCGGCCTTGTCGGTGCCGCAGGCCCAGTAGATCCAGCGGTTGACGGCCTGGAGCTCGGTGGGCTTGCAGCCGGACTTGATGTCGATCGGGGCGGAGGCGCTGCCCGTCCTCAGGTTGTACGAGTCGATCTGGCCCGGGGTGGCGGCGGCCTTCCAGACCTTGGCGTCCCACAGGGCGGCGGCGGTCGAGTCCGGGATCGTGAGCTTCACGTCCGACGCGGTGGTGCCGTCGTTGTCCAGGTCGGCGACGTACTTGGTCGTGCCCTGCTGGGCCAGCACGTAGCTGCCCGCGGCGTCGATCGCCGTGGCGTCGGCGACGGGCAGGTCCGCCGTGCGGGAGTTGTTGTTGTCGATCCGGGCGTAGATCCGCTTGCCGCGGGTGTGGGCCGCGTCGCCGTCGCCGAGCGAGACCACGCCGGGGGCGGTCGGCGCGAGGATCCGGGCGCGCAGCGAGGTCGCGCCGGCGGTCGCCGGGTCGGTCGTCAGGTCGGTGTCGACGTCGTGCAGGCCCAGCGCGTCGACGCCGTACACGTCGTCGCTCAGGAAGTTCAGCCGGCCGCCGCCCAGGGCGAGGCCGTCGATGCGGCCGGTGGCCGCCGGGATCTTCCTGACCGTGGTGAGCGTCGGCTTGCCGTCCTCGCCGAGGGTGACGCGGTGCACGGCCCAGTCGGTGGCGCGGGTGCCGCCGACGGCGAGGATGCTGCCGTCGGGGGCCGGGGAGAGCTCCGGGGCGGCGTGCGGCAGGAGGTCCTTGACCTCGCCGGTGTCCCGGCGGACGGCCTGGAGCCTGGCGCCGGTGGTGCTGTTCTTCTCGCCGTCCGTGAGGGGCCGGACGAGCAGCGCCCACTCGCCGATGAGGTCCGTCGCGGCGAATCCGGTGACGTTGCTCTGGGGCGGCTCGACGGGCGTCTCGACGGGTGTGGCCGTGGGCGCGGTGCGGGGGGTGAACCAGACGGAGTTCGTGGATCCGGTGTGGTCGACCGTGAGGATCTGCTCGGTGCCGAGCTGGACGGTGCGGCCCTCGCTGCTGCCGGACGCGCTCTTGAGCGTGCCCGCCGCGTAGTCGACGAGGAAGGTCTTGGGGAACTGGTCGCCTTCCCGGTGGAAGGTGAGCAGTGCGCCGCGGGAGTCCTGGTCCAGCACGTCGATGCGGCCCTGGAAGGACTCGCCGAGCTCGAACGAGGCGACCTCGGTCTGCTTGCCGTCCACGATGCTGAGCAACTGGACGGCGTTGTAGCCGAACTCGCCGCGCGAGGCCGTCACGACCGTGTCGGCGTCGTACGCGCCGGTCCAGTACCGGCCCTGCGGCAGCACCACGTCGAGGTGCTGCTCGCCGGTGGCGACGTCCCTGACCTTGACGTGGTCGACCGAGACGGCGGGGTCCTGCTCGATCGCGGCGAAGAGGCCGGAGTGGCCCTTCGTGGCCTGCTCCTCCGTGATCGTCTTGCTGACGCCGGTCGCGAAGTCCGTCCAGACCCAGCCGGACGACCCCTCCTGCTGGTGGGCGTAGCCGGTGGCGCCGACCTGGCCCAGGTCCTCGCCGCGGGGCTGGAAGCGGCCCGGGTTCGGGATGACCACCTCGTCGGTGGCGGCGTTCTGCGTGGATCCGGCGGCGAGCGCCGGGCTGGTGACGGCGGCGCACAGGCCGATCGCGATGCCGAGCGCGGTGGTCGTGGCGACCGCGCCGCGTATGTGCGCGCGCGTGTGGCGTGACATGGGTTGTGTCCCCTCCCAAAGGTCGAGAACGGGCGGTGTCGGGTGTCGCAGCGGCCGTGTGGGGTCCGCCCCCTCCGGACATTCCGCCGCCCGGATCCGCGATCGTAACAGGGGTTTTGAACTCGTTCAAAGAGTTTCGGGATCAATGGGATCCGCGGACCGCGTGGTCCGCGTAGTCCTTCAGCGGCACCGCGTTCGCCGCCTTCCGGATCTCCTCGCGGATCTTCCGCGCGATCAGGTTCTTCCACGGCGTCTTCGGCAGCGTCCGCACCATGAGCATCCGCAGCGCGATCTTCCAGCGGGACGAGACGGTCATCTCCTTGGCGAAGGACGCCGCGAACCTCTGGTTCAGTTCCACGCCCGGCCGCATTTCCTTCTCGTACGTCGCGAAGGCCGTCACGTGGTCGCCGCCGGCCGCCGCCAGTTCGCCGGCGAGGACGTAGGCGCCCGTGAGGGCGAGGCCGGTGCCCTGGCCGGAGGCGGGGGAGGTGCAGTGGGCGGCATCGCCGATCAGGACGACGCGGCCCTTGGACCAGCGGTCCATGTGGACGGTGGCGACCGAGTCGAAGAAGAAGTCGTCGGCGTCCGCCGCGTCCGCGACCAGCCGTGGGATCTCCCAGTCGTCGCCCGCGAAGGCCTCGGAGAGGAGTCGCTTCTGGGCGGCGATGTCGCGGTGGTCGTAGGGCAGTTCGGCCGGCGACGCGAAGACGAAGCAGTTCTTGGCGCGGTCCGCGTGCTCGCCGGCCGTGGCGTAGACGGAGACCAGCTTGCCCGGGCGGGCGTGGTGGGTCTCCCGGCGGGTCAGGCCCAGGCGGTTGGGGCCCGTGAAGATCGAGACGTACGCGCCGAGGTGGCGCTTGAACCGCCGCTCGTCGCCGAAGACCAGGCGCCGGGTGTGCGAGTGCAGTCCGTCCGCGCCGACCACCAGGTCGAAGCGGCGGCGGGCGCCGCTCTCGAAGACGACGTCCATGCCGTCCTCGTCCTCGGACAGGGAGGCGACGGAGTCGCCGAAGAGGTACTCGACGTCGTCGCGCGTGCGCTCGTACAGGATGCGGGCGAGGTCGCCGCGCATGATCTCGTCGTCCTGCTCCTCGCGTCCGCCGAAGATCTCGGCCGGCAGCTCGCCGACCGTGCGGCCCTGGGAGTCCACGTACGAGCCGCCGTCCATGTCGGTGGAGCGGGCGCGGACCTCGTCGAGGATGCCCATCCGCGCGCAGATCTCGATCGCGCCGCCGCGCAGGTCCACCTTGTAGCCGCCGGTGCGCAGCGCGGGCGCCTTCTCGACGACGGTGGGGACGAATCCGTAGCGGTGCAGCCAGAGGGCGAGGGCGGGGCCGGCGATGGAGGCGCCGGAGATCAGGACGGTGCGGGACGCGCGCATGGCAGGACTCCTCGTCGGTGGTGCGGGGCCGCGCCGGCCCCGCATCCATGACTATACGAGCGTCCTACACGCCTGTCTATGACGAACGTATAGATCCTTGGGTGTCCTGTGCGCGGAGGTCTCACCCCCGGCCCAGCACCACCGTTCCCGACGAGCAGAACCAGCCACCGGTCCCCGAGGCCACCGCCAGCTCCGGCAGCGAGCCGTCCGGCCGTCGCACCTGGAGTCCCGGCGCCTCGCCGCGCAGCTGCCGTACCGCCTCCACGAGCAGGAACAGGCCCCGCATCCCCGGGTGGCAGGCGGACAGGCCGCCGCCGTCCGTGTTCACCGGCAGCCGGTCCTTCTCCGCGAAGAACGCCCCGCCCTCGCCCTTCGCGCAGAAGCCCAGGTCCTCCAGGGTCACGAGGGTCATGTAGGTGAAGGCGTCGTAGATCTCCGCCAGTTCGACGTCGGCCGGGCGCACCCCCGCCCGTTCGAAGGCGAGCCGGCCGCTCACCGCCGCCGGCGAGACCGTGAAGTCCTCCCACTCCGACATCGTGGTGTGCGAGACGTACTCGCCGGTGCCGAGCACCCACACCGGCGCCTTCGCCGTGTCCGGCACGTACTCCTCCGCCACGAGCAGCACCGCGCAGCCGCCGTCGCTGCGGATGCAGCAGTGCAGCTTGGTGAACGGGTCCGCGATCATCGGGCCGTCGAGCACCTCGTCGACCGTGACCGGCTCGCGGAACATCGCCTCCGGGTTGAGCGCCGCGTTCGCCCGTGCCTGGACCGCCACCTCGGCGAGCTGCTCCAGGGTCGTGCCGTACTCGTGCATGTGCCGGCGCGCCGCCATCGCGTACTTGGCGATCAGGCTGTGTCCGTAGGGCACTTCGAACTGCAGCGGCCCGCGTGCCCCGAAGGACAGGTTGCCGGTGCGCCGGCGGGCCCTGATGTCGGCGCGGGCGGTGGAACCGTAGACGAGGAGGACGGCGTTCGCGTGCCCGGCGGCGATGGCGTCGGCGGCGTGCGCCGCCATGACCTCCCAGGTGGCGCCGCCGACCGACGTGGAGTCCACCCAGCGCGGGCGGAGCCCCAGGTACTCGGCGACCTCCACCGGTGCGAGGGTGCCGAGGCCCGCCGAGGCGAGGCCGTCGATCACGGAGCGGTCCAGGCCGCTGTCCGCGAGGGCGCGGCGGGCGGCCTGGGCGTGCAGGGCGTAGGGCGTGGCCTCGTCGACCCGGCCGCAGTCGGAGAGGGCTATGCCGACGACGGCGACGCGACGGCGGCGGTCCGTTGTGGTGGTGGGCATAAATCTGACGGTACATCAGATTTGCTGGATCCGGCGGCCCGTCGGGCTGTGCATCTGCTCCGGGCGGTCCTAGCATGACGCCCCGTCAGATACGGAGGGGAGACCCGAGGCCCATGCCGAGTCCCATGCGTACCGCCGCCGTCACCGAAGAACAGCAGGAGATCCGGCGGGAGATCCGCCGCACCCTGCGCGAACTCCTCGCCAAACGCGCCGGACCGGCCGACGTCCGCGCCGCCGTCGACACGCCCGAGGGATACGACACCGGACTCTGGGCCGCCCTGGCCGGCACCCTCGGCCTGCCCGGACTCGCGCTGCCCGAGGCGTACGGCGGAGCCGGCTGCGGACCCGCGGAACTCGCCGTGGTCTGCGAGGAGACCGGCCGCGTCCTCGTCCCGTCCCCGCTGCTCGCCACCGGCGTCCTCGCCGCCCCGCTGATCACCGCACTCGGCACCGAGCGACAGCGGGCCGAGCTCCTGCCGCGGATCGCCGACGGCACCCTGACCTGCGCGCTCGCCCTTCCCGGCGGCTCGCTCCCGCCGGCCCTCGGACTCACCGCCGACAACGCCGCCGAACCCTGGTCCGGCGGCGGGCGCTCCGGCGGCATCCAGGCCACCCGGCCCGACGGCGAGCACTGGTCGCTCTACGGCGAGGCCGGCCACGTCCTCGACGGGCACAGCGCCGGGCTCCTCCTGGTCGCCGCGCACACCGGAGGCTTCCCGCGCAGCCGCACCCTGCTCTTCCTCGTACGGGCCGGGGCGCGGGGACTGGCCAGGCGCCGGGAACCCACCCTCGACCTCACCCGCTCCCAGGCCACCGTCCGGCTCCGCGACGTCGAGGCCGAACTGCTCGGCGAGGAGCCGGCGGACACGCTCGGGGCACTCGCCGCCACCGGACGCACCGCGGCCCTCGCGCTCGCCGCCGAGGCCGTCGGTGCCGCCCGCGGAGCCCTCGACCGGACCGTCGAACACGCCGCCACCCGCGAACAGTTCGGCCGCCCCATCGGCTCCTTCCAGGCGCTCAGGCACCGGCTCGCCGACCTCCTCGTCCAGATCGAGGCGGCCCGCTCGCTCACGGTCTGCGCCGCCGGCGACCCGGACGGCGAACCGGCCCTGCTCGCGCTCGCCCAGGCCCTCGACGCGCAGCGCGCCGCCGCGGCCGAGACCGTCCAGCTCCACGGCGGTATCGGCATCACCTGGGAACACGACGCCCAGCTCTACTTCAAGCGTGCCGCCGCGGACGAACTCCTCTTCGGCCCCGCCGTGCGCCTGCGGGCCCGCGCCGCCGAGCTGGGCGGACTCTTCGGCGGCCCGGTCTCCGGGGAGGTGGCCTAGATGCCCGTCGGCCTGCGCCTGATCCAGAAGGTCTCCGCCACGCGCGCCTTCGCCAAGGTCGCACCCCACTTCATCCCCGCCATGGACCGCGCCGTACACCGGCTCACCGGCGGAAAGGTGCTGCTCAGCGCCCGGATGCTGCCGGGCGTGGTGCTCACCGCGAAGGGCGCCAGATCCGGGCGGCCGCGCGTGACGCCGCTCGCCTGCATGCCGGAACCGGAGGGCACCTGGCTCCTCATAGGCTCCAACTTCGGCCGCCCCGGGCACCCGGCCTGGACCGGCAACCTGCTCGCCCATCCGGACGCGGAGATCAGCTGGCGCGGCGAGAGCTTCCCCGTACGGGCGCGGCTGCTGGCCGGCGAGGAGCGGGCCGAGGCGTGGCGGGCGGCGCTCGCCTTCTGGCCGCCGTACGCCACGTACCAGGCGCGGATCGAGCGGGAGATCCGGCTGTTCCGCCTGACGCGGGTCGCGTCGGAGGGGTGAAGGCCGGAGGGACCGACGCCGGAAGGGTGAACCCGGAAAGGTGGAAGCCGGAGGGGCGGAAGCGCAAGGGCCGAAGCCGGAAGGGTGGAAGTCGGAGGGGCGGAAGTCGCAAGGGCCGAGGCCGGATGGGTGGAAGTCGGAGGGGCGGAAGTCGCAAGGGCCGAAGCCGGAAGGCGGAAGCCGGAGGGGTGAAAGCAGACCGGCGGCGGTCCCGCACCTCCTGCAGGATGCAGGGATACGGGACCGCCGCCGGCCGCGACAGGACGGGTGAAGGGGAGGGGATTACTTCGTCGGCTTCTTGCCCGTGATCCCCAGATGCACCAACAGGGCGAGGTTCGGCTTGAGTTCGGCCTGCTTCACGCCCCAGGTCTGGAAGCCCTTCTGGTGACCGGCGACGGCCGCCAGCATCGCCACCAGCGAGCCCGCCATCGCCGCGGGGCTGACGTCCTTGTCGACCTTGCCCTTCGACTGGAGCTCCTTCACCGCGTCCGTCAGGGAGTTGGTGACCGAGTTCAGGATCTTCATGCGGATCTTGTAGAAGCGCTTGTCGCCCTCCGCGGCCCCGAGGTCCACCACCCGCAGGATCGCGTCGTGCCTGCGCCAGAAGTCCAGGAATCCCTCGACCAGGTCCTCGGAGGTCTGCCAGCCGGCCTTGCCGACCCAGGAGCGCCCGCTGACCAGTTCGGTCAACCCGGCGCCCTCCTTGGCCATTTCCTCCGCGATCTCGAGGACGGCGCCCTCGACGTCAGGGAAGTACTGGTAGAACGTCGCGGGTGAAGTACCCGCCTTCCGGGCCACGTCGATGACCTTGACGTCCCGGTAGGGCGAGGAGCTGAGCATCTCGCCGAGGCAGTCGAGCAGCTTCTGCCGCGTCGCCTGGCCGCGTCGTCCGGCCACGCGGCCGTCGACGGTGCGTACTTGTCCTGTCATGCCGTCAGCTTACCGAGGGGTGATCGACGCGCGATTCGGCCGACTGCAAATGGGTGCGGGCCCTCCAGCAGGGGGCGGGCGACGGGCCGGGCAGGGGGTCGGGCGGGGGTCGGGCGAGGGTCCGCGCTGACCCTCGCGCGGGGGCACGGACGGCCGGTGCGGAGCTCGGACCCGGGGCCGACGCGGAGGTGACGGCCCTCGATAGGCTTATTAACAGTCTGTGGATAACTTCGGTGGACAACCCAGGCGGGACAAGGCCCCCAGACCCCGTAATGGGACAAACGTTCCTTTGCGGAAGGGTGCGATACCGGAGAAGCGGACCCATTCTGGTGCCATGGCCGTATTCGAACAGGGCACCCCGTGCTGGGTGGACGCGCAGCTTCCCGACCTCGAGGCGGGCAAGCGGTTCTACGGTGAGCTCTTCGGCTGGAGCTTCGACCCCGACCGGGACGAGGCGCTGCTCCTCGGGCGGCGGGTCGCGGGGCTCGTGCCCAAGCGGGACGGCCGCATGCCCACCACCTGGACCGTCTACCTGGCCGCCGACGACGCCGGCGCCCTCGCCGCGCGGGTCAAGGCGGCCGGCGGGCAGATGGTCATGGAGCCGTACCCCGTCGGCCCCTTCGGCGTCCTCGCCCTCGCCGCCGATCCCGGCGGCGCCGTCTTCGGACTGCGCCAGGCCGGTGACGACGACGGCTTCGAGGTGACGAACGAACCCGGCTCCTTCTGCTGGATGGAGGTCTACACGCGGGAGCCGGACGCGGTCGACACCTTCTACGCCACCGTCTTCGGCTGGCTCGGCCGCCATGTCGACCCTGCCGAGGAGGGCCGCGACAGCGGTTTCGACTACCGCGTCTGGTCCCCGCCGGGCTCCCGTCCCGGCGACGACACGGCCTTCGGCGGCCGCGCCGTGATCACCGACGTCTTCCCCGTCGAGATGCCGGGCCACGTCCTCGTCTACTTCGCCGTGCGCGACTGCGACGAGACCTGCGCCACCGCCGTCCGCCTCGGCGGCCGTGTCACCACCGACCCGTTCGACACCCCCCACGGCCGCATCGCCGTCCTCCGCGACAACCAGGGCGCCCGCTTCGCCGTCCTGGCCGAGCTGCCCGACGAGCCCGCTCCACCGGAGCCGTACGGGCGGCCGGAGCGGTCGCCGGAGCAGCGGGAGTCGCCTGAGAAGCACAGCGGGCGGGGCTGAGCCGGCCTTCCGAAATGAACCGTGACACCCCGATCCGCCCCCGGGTTCGCAACCACCGCCCCGGACAGGAACAATCAGGGGCCACGGGGCCGTAATGTCATGGCCCTACGGGGAGGTGGCAGGCAAGTGGAGCAGCTGACGCAGCACGACCCGAGAAGGATCGGGCCCTTCGAGGTGCTGGGCCGGCTCGGCGCGGGCGGAATGGGCCTCGTCTATCTCGCGCGCTCGGCGTCCGGGCGACGGGTGGCGATCAAGACCGTGCGGACGGAGCTCGCCGAGGACCAGCTGTTCCGGGTCCGCTTCACCCGCGAGGTGGAGGCCGCCCGCGCGGTCTCCGGCTTCTACACGGCGGCCGTCGTCGACGCCGATCCGCGCGCCGCCGTGCCGTGGCTGGCCACGGCGTACGTGCCGGCGCCCTCCCTCGAAGAGATAGTGAACGAGTGCGGGCCGCTCCCGGCCCAGGCGGTGCGCTGGCTCGCGGCCGGTGTCGCCGAGGCCCTGCAGTCCATCCACGGCGCCGGGCTCGTCCACCGTGACCTCAAGCCGTCCAACGTCCTCGTCGTCGAGGACGGCCCCCGGGTGATCGACTTCGGCATCGCGTCCGGCGTCTCCAACACACGGCTGACGATGACCAACGTCGCCGTGGGCACGCCCGCGTACATGTCGCCCGAGCAGGCCCGCGACTCGCGCAGTGTCACCGGCGCGAGCGACGTCTTCTCGCTCGGCTCGATGCTGGTGTTCGCCGCCACCGGGCACGCGCCCTTCCACGGGGCCAACCCGGTGGAGACCGTCTTCATGCTGCTGCGCGAGGGTCCCGACCTGGAGGGGCTGCCGGACGAGCTGCGTCCGCTCATCGACGCGTGCATGCAGATGGACGTGGCCAAGCGGCCCACCCCGGCCGATCTCCAGGCCATGCTCGCGCCGCACCTCTTCGGCTCCGGCGAGGACGACAGCGGTACGGCCGCGGCCTGGCTGCCGCAGAGCGCCGTCGCCATGATCGAGACCCGCCGCGGCGGCCGCCCGGTGGCCCCGCCGCCCCCGGCGAACCCGCCGGTGCCGCCGCGTCCTCCGCGCGAGCCCGCGGACTGGGGAAGCGACCCGCGCTCCACCGGCCGGCCCGCCGCCGACCGGCCCGCGGCCGAGCGCCCGACGGGCGACCGTCCGGCGGGCGGGCGGCACGCCGGCCCCGCGGAGTCCGACGCCGGTCCGGTACGGCTCCCCGGCGCCGCCGTGCCCATCGGCCCCGGCCCCCGGGTGGCCGACACCCGTGCGGCCGTCGCCCTCGCCCCGGGCGCCGCGGCCGGTACGGCCACCGGCTGGATCCGCCCGCCCGGCGGCGGCCCGAACGGCGCCGAGCCGGGCCCGCCGCCCGGCTCCCGTCCGCTGCCGGGGCCGGCCCGGGCCGCCGAGGCGCGGACCCCGGCCCCGGAGGCGCCCGGTCACTGGCGTCCGTGGCGTTTCCGCATGTCGAACGACGTGTGGGGCACGCCCGTCGTCGACGGCGACCTGCTGTACGTCACCTCCTTCGAGGTGCACGCCCTGGACACGGCGAGCGGCCGGCGCCAGTTCAAGACCCGCGACGTGGCCTGGTCGATGGCGGTGGCCGGAGGCCGTATCCACGCCTCCGACGGGCCGACGCTGTACGCGCTCGACGCGCTCGACGGCAGCGAGCGCTGGCGGCTGCACACGGACGCCTGGGTGTACTCCCTCCAGGTGGACCGGGGCACCGTCGTCACCGGCACCCGCGGCGGCGGCGTCCAGGCCTGGGAGGCCTCCAACGGCGCCAAGCTGTGGGAGATCACCGGCGCCCAGACCGACTTCGAGACGGTCGAGGGCGGGCCCGCCGTGCACGGCGACACCGTCTACGTGTGGCGCGACGCCCGGCTGCTCGCGCTCGACGCCCGTACGGGTGCCGAGCGCTGGTCGTACCCGATCGGCGACGCCGCCTCCTGCGCCCAGGTGCCGGTGCGGGTCGCCCCGGCCGAGGACGGCTGCGTGTACGTCGCCGCCGGCACCCGCGTGCTGTCCGTGGACGTCGCGAGCGGCCACGTGCGCTGGCACTTCGAGGCGCCCGCGGTGTTCCTGTCGCCGCCCGCGTTCGCCCCGGGACCGGCGGTCACCGGCGGCGGGGTGTACCTGGCCGACCACCTCGGCACGGTGTACGCGCTGGACGCCACGACCGGCAAGGACCGCTGGCGGATCGCGACCGAGCCCCGGCAGTCGACCGAGCCGGTCCTGATCGCCGCCGGCCACGTCCACGTCGGCAGCGGCAGCGCGCTGTACACCCTCGACGCGGTCACCGGCACCCCGAAGTGGCGGTTCGCGGCGGGCGGCGAGCTCATCGGCTCCCCGGTGGTCGCCGACGGCCGGGTGCACTTCGGGTCCGCCGACCACGTGCTCTACACGCTGGACGCGAGCGGCGGCCAGCTGCGCTGGAAGCTGGCGACCGGCGGCGAGATCACCGGCTCGCCGGTGGCCAGGAACGGTGTCGTGTACGCGTGCAGCAAGGACCGCTGCGTGTACGCGCTCGACGCGGTGAAGGGGACGGCGACGAACCGGGGCGCGTGAGGGACACCCGGGGCGCGGAGGCCCTCAGGCGGTCACCCCCGGTGCCCCGGTGGCGGCGGCCCCTCGTCGCGCCCGGGGCCCCACGGCCCGTCGGAGGACGACGGCGGGGCGGTCCTGTCCGGCGGCGCGGCCTCCGGCGGCGGTGCCCCGGGCGGCCGGGCGGGGTACGTCCGGGTCGGCTGGTCGTCCGGCGGCGGTGCGCCGGGCGGCTGGGCGGGGTACGTCCGGGTCGGCTGGTCGTCCGGCGGCGCCCCGTACGGCGGGCGCTCGGGCGGGTACGGTCGGCGGTCGGACGGCGGCCCGTCGAGCGTCGGACGGGTCGGCGGGCGGGGCTGGTCCACGCGGGTGGCGTGCGGCCGCGGCCGCCCGGACATCACCACCGCGCCGATGAGCAGCAGCACGCCACCGCCCAGCGCGTTGGCGACGCCGTCGCCGAGACCCCGGTCGCCGGACTCGACGGTCAGGCCGCCCTCGGCCTGCCCGACCCGCACCATCCACAGGATCGTGAAGCCGAGGACGACGAGACCGGCGAGGGCGACCAGCCACCGGCTGCGGAACACGACGCCGACCAGCGTGAGGAGGGCGGCGAAGAGGAAGGGCAGCAGGATCGAGGTCATCACGTCGGCCTTGGCGTCGGTGATGCCCGTGAACAGGTCCTCGATCGGGTAGTCGCGCCCGTGACGGCCGTCGTACCAGGCACGGAAGGGGCTCCAGACGGCGGCCGTCGCTCCGGCGAGCGCCAGGACCGAACCGACGATGTTGCGGATCACCGATCGGCCTCCTTCGGTCCGGCTCCCGCTGTCGACGCTACGCCGGGTGCGGGGGCCCCGCCAGGCGACGGAGCGACGGCGCTAGGGTGACGCGCACACGACGAAACAGCTCGGGAACGACGGACAGGGGGAGCGGCGATGGTCCGCACCAGGCTGAAGCTGGCTGCGACGCTCACGGTGGTCGTGCTCGCACTCACGGGCTTCCAGGCGAGCAGCAGCGGCGGCCACGGCGGTGGCAAGAGCAAGAGCGGGAAGAGCAAGAGCAGCGGCGGCGGCTGCTCCAGCTCCGAGAAGAAGAACGACGACTACGACCACTACGACGGCTCGGGCTCGAACGGCTCCACGTACACGCCGGATCCGACCGCCACGTCGTCGCCGACCTCGGACGTCGAGGCCTTCGTCGTCGACTGCGTCGAGCCGGCGCAGAAGAAGCGCAAGGGCAAGCCGGCCAGGAAGGCCGACACCACCGCCACCCTGAAGGTCGTCTCGCGGACCTCGTACGCGCGGACGTTCAAGGTGGTCATGGAGTTCAAGGGCGCGGGCGGTTCGACCGTGGACCGGACCGAGACCGTGCTCTCCGTGGACGGCAACGCCTCGAAGACGGTGGACGTTGCGATGCGGAACCCGAAGAACGTCGGCCAGGTGAAGGACTGCTACGTGTACGACGTGCGCGTGGTCTCGCCCACGGCCACTCCTGCGCCCACCTCCACGCAGAGCCCCACGGCAGGCGCCTCCTGAGGCGTGGCGATTCGGGGGTGCCCGAGTCCAGTAGGGTGTCGTGCGCCTGTCAACGCTCTTCGTGGACGGGCACCGTCACTCTGCCTGTGCACTCGCACACACACTCAACGGGGGTTGAAGCGTGAAGCTTCGTCATGTCCGTGCCATCGCCGTCTTCGGAATCGCCCTGGTCGCCCTCACCGGCGCCCGCGGCTCCCACGGGGCCAGCTGCGGCGGCGGCAGCAGCCACGGATCCAGCAGCTCCGGCAGCTCCAGCAGCGGCTCCGACAGCAACTCGAGCAGCTCCTCGGGCAGCGTCAGCGGCGTCGGCGGCTCGTCCAAGGACCGCGCCTCGCGTGACGTCAAGATCGACGAGTGCGCGCTGAGCGCGGACGGCAAGAACCTGGTCGCCAAGCTGACCATCACCAACAGCGACTCCTCGGCGTACCTCTACGACGTCACCATGCAGTTCAAGGGCGACGCCGGGAAGACCGTCGACCTCGCCCTCGCACAGGTCTCGGACCTGCGGGTGGAGGGCGGCGCGTCGAAGTCGGCCGAGGCCAGCACCCCGTACACCGGCTCCGGCAACGGCTCCGAGTACACCCGCTGCGAGGTCTCCTTCGCCGACCGCACCATCGGCTGACGACCGGCTCCGGCCCGGCGCCGGGGCGCCGCCCGGGCGCCGCGACAACCCGGCACCGCCGCTCCGGTCCGGCGCCGGGCAGCAGCCGGGCGCCGCAGCCTCAGCGCAGGTGGTAGGCCTTGCTCCCGCCCCCGCCCCGCCCGCCGAACAGCTCCGCCTGCCGGTCCGCCGGCAGGTTGCCGAGCGTCACCAGGTGCGGTGCGTGGGCGAGGGCCTGGGCGCGGGCGGCCTCCTTGGCCGACCACAGGGCCCGTACCGTGCCCTGCACGGCCGCTGTCGGGTACGCGGCGACGACGGCGGCGGCGCGGACGGCGGCGGCCAGCGCCTCTCCCGCCGGGGTCAGTTCGCTGACCAGGCCCGTCTCGTACGCGCGCCGCGCCGAGATCCGCTCGGCGGTGCCCATCAGGGCCATCCGGGCGACCTCCCCGAAGGGCATCTTCTGCGCCATGTGGATGGTCTCGAAGGCGCTGACCATGCCGTAGGTGGTGTGCGGGTCGAAGAACTCGGCGCTCTCGCCCGCGACCAGGAACTCGGCCTCGCCGAGCAGGTAGAACGCGCCGCCGCAGGCCATGCCCTCGACCGCGGCGATCACGGGTTTCCACAGGTCGTTGGCCTTGGGTCCGATGGCGACGAGCGGGTCGTCGATCGCGTAGGGCGAGGAGGGCTGGGGCACGCGTCCGGCGTCGTCCCGGTCGATGCCCGTGCAGAAAGCGCGCCCGCCGGCGCCGGTGACGACGACCGCCCTGACCTCGTCCTCGTACCGCAGCCGCCGCCAGGTCTCGCCGAGCTCGCGGGCCATGTCGAGGGTGATCGCGTTGTGCTTGCCGGCCCGGTCGAGGGTGACGACGGCGATCCCGCGCTCCTTGTCGCGTTCCAGCGCGATGCCGGGCGTGCTCATCCGCGCTCCAGGATCCAGCGGGGCACGGTGACGCCGTCGATCTCGGTGAAGACGGCCTTCACGGCGGCGCCGATGCGCAGCCGCGTGGGATCGACGGAGTTCAGGGGCGCGTCGGGTGCGCTGACCACGTTGCCGGCGAGGCGGATGCGGGGGGCTTCGGCGAGTTCGACGAGGACGGCGTTGTACGGGGCCTGGTCGGCGTAGTCGGGCAGGAGCGGCGGATGGGGCAGGACGAAGGACCAGATCCGGCCCCGTCCGGACATGAGCCGCCACTCGCTGTCGAAGGACTGGCAGTGCGGGCAGCAGGGGCGGGGCGGGAAGCGGAGTTCGCCGCAGCCCTCGGCCGCGCAGGCCTGGATCCGGAGCTCGCCGCGGGCTGCGTACTCCCAGAAGGGGGCGCCGTCCTCGTCGATGACGGGTGTGAGCATCTCAACTCCTGAGCAGGATCGCGGATGTGGGGACGCCCTCGCCGGCGGTGACGAGGCAGGTGGTCGCGTTCGGGACCTGGGCGGTGGAGGTGCCGCGGAGCTGCTTCACGCCCTCGTTGATGAGGTTGAAGCCGTGGACGTACGCCTCGGAGAGCCCGCCGCCGCCGGTGTTGAGCGGCAGCCTGCCGCCGATCTCCAGCGCGCCGCCTTCGGTGAACGCGCCGCCCTCGCCCCGGCCGCAGAAGCCGTAGCCCTCCAGGGAGAGCGGGACGAGCGGGGTGAAGGCGTCGTAGATCTGGGCGACGTCGACGTCCTCGGGGCCGAAGTCGGCGGTCTTCCACAGGTGGCGGGCGGCGGTCCAGGCGGGGCCGGAGAGCGGGTCGTCGTTCCAGTAGTTGACCATGCCGTGGTGCTGGGCGGGCAGGCCCTGGGCGGCGGAGTGGACGTAGACGGGCTTCCGCCGGCAGTCGCGGGCGCGCTCGGCGGAGACGATCACGCACGCCAGTGCCCCGTCCGTCTCCAGGCAGTTGTCGAAGAGGCAGAGGGGTTCGCTGATCCAGCGTGAGGTCATGTACATCTCGCGGGTCAGCGGTCGCTCGTACATGATCGCGTCCGGGTTCTGGTTGGCCCGGTTGCGGCAGGCGAGGGCGACGTTGAAGAGGTGGTCGCGGGTGGCGCCGTACTCGTGCATGTAGCGGCGGGTGAGCATGCCGATCTCGTCGGCGGGCCGGAGCAGCCCGAAGGGCCGGGTCCACTGCCCGGGCGTGGGCAGCTGGACGGCGGTGTTCTTCCAGGGCCGGGGCCCGCTGCCCCGCTTCCGCGAGCGCCAGGCGACGCCGACGCTCGCCTGCCCGGTCGCGACGGCGGCGGCGAGGTGGGCGACGGTGGCGCAGGAGCCCCCGCCGCCGTACCCGACCTTGGAGAAGAAGGTGACGTCGCCGGCGCCGATCGCCTTGGCGACCTCGACCTCGTCGGTCTCCTCCATCGTGTACGAGGCGAAGGCGTCGACCTCGGCGGGCGCGATGCCGGCGTCGTCGAGGGCGGCGAGGACCGCCCGGCAGGCGAGGGTCTTCTCGGACTCGGGGAGGCGTTTGGCGAAAGGCGTCTGGCCTATCCCGACGATGGCTGTGCGGTCCTTGAGCACGGCGGCCCCCTCGGTGTCCTCATTGCTGACAGCGCGTCAGGCTACAGCTAATCTGACGGATAGTCAGCTACGGGAGGTGGACGGCGATGGAGTACGGCTCGATACCGGAGTTGGTGCGCTGGGCGGCCGAGCGGTACGGGCCGGGCGAGGCGGTCGTCGAGGGCCGCACCCGCGTCTCGTACGCCGAACTCGGCGCCCGCGTCGAACGGGCGGCGGCCGCGTGCCTCGCGGCGGGCGTACGCGCGGGGGACCGGGTCGCGGTCTGGGCGCCCAACACCCTCGACTGGATCGTCTCGGCGCTCGGCGCGGTCACGGCGGGCGCGGTGCTGGTCCCGCTGAACACCCGCTTCAAGGGCACGGAGGCGGCGGACGTGCTGGCCCGCTCACGGGCGCGGCTGCTGTTCGTCACGGGCACCTTCCTGGGCACCTCGTACGTGGCGTCCCTGCGCCGCGCGGAGGCGGAACTGCCTGACCTGCGACGGGTGGTGGTCTTCAGCGACACGGTGCCGGACGACCCGGCCTACACGACCTGGAAGTCCTTCCTCGCGGAGGGCGACGCGGTGGCGCCGGAGGAGGTGCGGGCGCGGGCGGCCGCCGTCGCGCCGTCGTCCCCCTCGGACATCGTCTACACCTCGGGCACGACGGGCCGCCCGAAGGGCGCCGTCATCACCCACGGGCAGACCCTGCGCTGCTACGAGGTGTGGAGCGAGCTGGCGGGCCTCCGCGAGGGCGACCGCTACCTGATCGTGAACCCCTTCTTCCACACCTTCGGCTACAAGGCCGGCATCATCGCCTGTCTGCTGCGCGGGGCCGTGATGGTCCCGCAGCCCGTCTTCAACGTGGACACGGTCCTGGCGAACATCGCGGCGGAGCGGATCTCGGTCCTGCCCGGCCCGCCGACCCTCCACCAGTCGCTCCTCGACCACCCGTCCCGCGCCGCCCACGACCTGTCCACCCTCCGCCTGGTCGTCACCGGCGCGGCGGTCGTCCCGCTCCGGCTCGTCGAACGCCTCCGCACGGAACTCGGCGTCGCCACGGTCCTCACGGCGTACGGCCTCTCCGAGGCGAGCGGCATCGTGACGATGTGCCGGCGCGGCGACCCGGCGGAGGTGGTCGCGACGACCTCGGGCCGGGCGATCCCCGGCACGGAGGTCCGCCTCTCGGCGACGGGCGAGGTGCTGGTCCGCGGCTTCAACGTGATGCGCGGCTACTTCGAGGACGACGAGGCGACGGCGGCGGCGGTCGACGGGGACGGCTGGCTGCACACGGGTGACGTGGGCGTCCTGGACGGGGCGGGGAACCTCCGCATCACGGACCGGATCAAGGACATGTTCATCGTCGGCGGCTTCAACGCCTACCCGGCGGAGATCGAGCAGCTCCTGGGCCTCCACCCCGACATCGCCGACGTCGCCGTCATCGGCATCCCGGACCCGAGGCTCGGCGAGGTGGGCAAGGCCTTCGCGGTACGGCGCCCGGGGGCGCGGGTGACGGCGGACGACCTGATCGCGTGGTCGCGCCGCGAGATGGCCAACTACAAGGTGCCGCGGGAGGTCGAGTTCGTCACGGAGCTCCCGAGGAACGCGAGCGGGAAGGTGGTGAAGGGGGAGCTGCGGGCGCAACGGGCGCGCTGAGCGCGGGGCCCGGTGGGCGCAAGCTGTTGCGGGTTCGGGCCGGTGGGCTCAGGGCGCCGCGGTTTCCGGGTCGGTGCGCTCAGGTCGCCGCGGGTTCCGGGCCGGTGGGCTCGGGGCCGGTGCGGTCGGGGGACGGTTGCCGTTCCACCACGCCGAACCAGTGCCAGCAGCCGAGCACCAGCGCGGACGTCAGCCACACCACGCCCAGCCAGGGATAGGCCGCGTCCCCCGCGCAGTCCGCCAGGTCCGCCTCCCCGGCCGCGTCCATGCGGTGGCACAGGCTCGGCGTCCCCACGGCGATCTGCACCGGCCACGCCAGCACCATCGTCCCCACGAGCCCGCCGACCGCCCCGAACCCGGCCGCCGCGACGCCCCGCGCGCCCCGGCTGCCCGGCTCGTGCCGCGCGGGCCGGTAGAAGGTGGCGATCTGCAGCGCCAGCGTCACCCCGAGCGCGAAGCTCAGCCAGTCGTAGCGCCCCTCGCCCAGCGACAGCGTGATCACCGCGGCGAGGGAGGCCGACCACAGCGCGGCCTGGTCGACGACTCCCCTGCTCTCCTGCTCCATGGTCCGGAGGCTAGAAGCGGGCCGGCGCCGGCCGGCCGGGAAGCGGACGGACGTCGCCCGATGGAGTGGAAGAGGCGTACGCCCCGGCGCACGGCGGCAGCACGCCAAGGGCCCGGACCGGTGTCACCGGTCCGGGCCCTCCCCCCTTTGCGCGCGCGTGGCGTGCCTCGCCCCGCACGGTCGGTGGTCCCCACCACCTGCCGTGCCGGACACGATCGATCATCGGACGGATCGAACGCGGGTGCGAGCCAGGTTGGCTGAATCCGTCAGGTCGCGGGCGTGGGTGCGGCGGAGATCCGTGCCCGGCGCGCGAAGGAGGGGCCGGGCTGCTGCCCGGCCCCTCCTCATCGGTTCCGTACGCGTCGTGCGGGCCCTGCCCCAGGCTTCCCCCCGGTCCCCTCGGGCGTCCCCCGAGCCCGCGCTCCCTCCGTACGGCTCCCGCTCGGCCCCGGCGACTCCCCCGATGGCGCCGCCGGAACCGTCCCCCGTGGTGGAACAGCTCGTGGCCGTACCGTCAGATCGTCCCGCCGGTCGCGTGGGAGTCCAGCGGCTTGATCGGCTCGCTGGTGGCGTGGGAGTCCAGCGTCGTGATGTCGCCGGCCTGCGTGTCGAGCGGCTTGATCGGCTCGCTGGTGGCGTGCGAGTCCAGCGTGGTGATGTCCTCGCCGGTGGCGTGCGAGTCAGCGGGCTTGAGGTTGTCGGCCATGGAGTCGACTCCTGAAATCGTCGAAAGGCGGATAGTAGAGCCGTCCGCCCGGCAACTCCCCCGTGAATCGCCGGGCGGACGACGTCCAAAGCCGATCACCTTAACGGTGGGGCCTCGTGCCGATTCGCCTGCCCCCCGACGCGACGGATCGACAACTCCGAGAATGACGCGTGGCGATAAACGAACGATGAACGCCCAGTCCAGGCCCCGGGGGCCGGGACCCCCGGGGCCCGGGCCGGGCGCAGGTCACGCCGCGGCGGCCGGGTGGAGCAGGGCCCGGACGGCCTCCGCCTCCGGGGAGTCCAGCTGCTCGAAGACCGCGAGGGCGTCGCCCCAACAGGCCTGCGCCCGGCCGATCTGTCCGAGCCCGGCCAGGCTGCGGCCCAGGACGGTCAGGACGTTCGCCCGCCGCCAGTCGCCGCCGATGCCGTGGAGCACGGAAAGGGCCTGCTCGGCGCTGGACGCGGCGGACGCGTGCTTGCGGTCGGCCAGGTGGACCTCGGCGATCCGGAACAGGGTCATCCCGTGCCAGAGCTGCTGCCGGCTCTCCTGGAACACCGCCAGCGCCTCGGTCAGCACCTCGCCCGCGCGGGCGGTCTGCCCGGCCGCCGTGAGCGCCAGGCCCAGGGCGTACTTGCCGTTCGCGAGCCGCAGCGCCAGGCCGGCGTCCGCGGACTCGTAGATCGCGATGCCCTGCTTCGCCAGGTCCACCGCACCGGCCACCCGGCCCGTCGCCAGGTGCACCCGTGACAGGTTGCAGAGCGCGCTCGCCTCGCCCGGCCGGTTCGCGTCGGCGCGGAACGCCTCGCGCGCCTTGGACAGATGGGCCTCGGCGTCGGCGTGGCGGTTCTCGTAGAGCGCGAGGATGCCCCGCTCGTTCGGCGCGTTCGCCAGCGTCCAGGGATCCCCGGACACCCGGCTCAGCGCGTCGGCGGCGCCGGCTTCCTCCGCGGCCTCCTCGAACCGTCCCGCCGTGCTGTACAGCTGGCTGAGGGTCGTGCGGGCCCGCCCTTCGGAGTGGGCGTCGCCGAAGGCGCGGGCGGCGTCGCGGACCGCCTTCGCCGCGGTCTCGTAGCGGTGTGCGTTGGCCCCCGACTCGGCGAGGTCCTTGGCGGCCATCAGGAGGTCGACGGCGCGGCGCACGAACGGCCGGGCCAGCGACTGCTGGGCGCACGCGAGCACGCAGTCCGCCTCGGCGTGCAGCCAGTCCAGTGCCTGCCCCGCGTCGGCGAACGAGAGCCCGGCACGGCCGGTGGTCTCGAGGTGGTCCACCGTCCGGTCGCCCGGCCGCTCGATCGCGTAGACCTGCGCCGCCGTCGCCAGGTAGAAGTCGAGCAGCCGCGACAGGGCCAGCTCCCGTTCCACCGGCGGGTGTTCGTCGCGTTCCGCGCACGCACGCGCGTAGAGCCGGACCAGGTCGTGGTAGCGGTAGCGGCCGGGGGCCGCGGATTCCACGAGGGAGGTGTCGACCAGGGCCTCCAGCAGGTCCTCGGTCTCCCACTCCGGGAGGTCGAGCACCGCCGCGGCCGCCGCCAGCGAGATGTCCGGGCCGTCGGCGAGGCCCAGGAGACGGAAGGCGCGGGCCTGGGCCGGCTCCAGCTGGCCGTAGCCGAGCTCGAAGGTGGCTTTGACGGCCAGGTCGCCGGCCTGCAGCTCGTCGAGGCGGCGGCGCTCGTCCGCGAGCTTCGCCGCCAGGACGGAGACCGTCCACGTGCGCCGCGCCGCGAGGCGCGACGCCGCGATGCGGATCGCGAGGGGGAGGAAACCGCAGGCCGCGACCACGTCGAGGGCCGCCTCCCGCTCCGCCCGCACCCGCTCCTCGCCCACGATCCGGGTGAAGAGCTGCAGCGCCTCCTCGGGCGACATGACGTCCAGGTCCACCAGATGCGCGCCCGCCAGGTCGACCATGCGGATCCGGCTGGTCACGAGGGCCGCGCAGCCCGCCGTGCCGGGAAGCAGCGGACGGATCTGCGCGGCGTCCCGCGCGTTGTCGAGCAGCACCAGGACCCGGCGGCCGTCGAGCGTCGAGCGGTAGAGCGCCGCCCGCTCGTCGAGCGAGTCGGGGATCGCCGAGTCGGGCGTGCCGAGGGCGCGCAGGAACGCGCCGAGCACGGCCTCCGGCGCCGCGGACCGCGCCCCGGCGCCCTGGAGGTCGACGTACAGCTGGCCGTCGGGGAAGTGCGGCCGGGCCTCGTGGGCGACGTGCACGGCGAGCGTCGTCTTGCCGACGCCGCCGATGCCGGCGAGCGCGGACACGGCCATGACGGAGCCCTCCGCGGTCGCGAGCCGGGCGCCCAGTTCGCGTACGAAGGCGGCCCGGCCGGTGAAGTCCGGGACCGTGGCGGGCAGCTGGGCGGGCCGGGCGACGGGCGCGGCGGCCGGCGCCGACTCCTCCACGGGCCGGGCGAGTTCCGCGTCGGCCTGCAGGATGCGCTGCTGGAGCCGGGAGAGTTCGGGGTTGGGGTCGACGCCCAGCTCGTCGGCGAGCAGCCGCCGGGTGTCGGCGTAGACCGCGAGCGCCTCGGCCTGCCGGCCGGACCGGTACAGGGCGAGCATGAGGAGTTCGCGCAGGCGCTCGCGCAGCGGGTGGGCGGCGGTCAGCGCGGTGAGCTCCGAGACCGCCTCGGCGTGCGCGCCGACGTCCAGGTCGAGGTCGAGCCGGCTCTCCAGGAGCTGGAGCCGCCACTCCTCCAGGCGGGTGCGCTGGGTCTCGGCGTACGGGCCCGGGACGGAGGCGAGAGCCTCGCCGTCCCACAGGGCGAGCGCCTCGTTCAGCCGGTCGCGGGCGGCGCCGCGGCGCCCGGCCGCGCGCAGCTTCTCCGCCTCGGCGGCGAGGTCGTGGGCCCGGGTGAGGTCGAGGGCGGTGGTGCGCAGGGCGTAGCCGCCGGACTCGCTGACGAGGACGCCCGGGTCGAGCGCCTTGCGCAGCCGGGAGGCGTACGTACGGACGGCGGCGAGCGCCTGGGACGGCGGGTCCTCGCCCCAGATGGCGTCGATCAGCTCGGAGGCGGTGGCGGTGCGTCCGTCCCGCAGGAGCAGGGCGGCGAGCAGGGCGCGCTGCTGCGGCGACCCGGTGGGCAGCGGCTCGCCGCCCCGGGCGGCGCGCACGGGTCCGAGCACGGCGAAGCTGAGCCCGGTACCGCCGGAGTCCGCGGCGGGGCCCGGGGCCGTACCGCCGGAGTCCGTCCGGGAGGCCGGAGCCGTACCGCCGGAGTCCGCGGCGGGGCCCGGGGCCCTACTTGCGTCGGCACCGTCGCCGAGCGCGCCGCTCACCCCGCCCGCCCCGGTCCCGTCGGGTACGCCGGAGCGCGCGTCGTCGGCAGGCCTGGTGCCGGTCCTGGCGGAACCCGGTGCCGGAGTCCGCTGTTCCGGAACGCGCGGCCCGTTCTCACGGTCCATATGTCCCCCTGCCCGTACAGCTGGTTTCGCCCGAGACAGTCTGCCTTGTCCGGAGGGCGCGCGTCAGCATCGGGTCGGCCGATCCCCGCGGGCGCGGACCGGCCGCCGGGTGCTCCGCCCGCACCAGTTTGCTGACGGATCGTCAGATCGGCGCTACCGTGAAACGCATGGAGAGCTTCCCCAAGATCATCTCGGTGGACGACCACACCGTGGAGCCCCCGCACGTCTGGCAGGACCGGCTCCCGTCCCGGTATCGCGACACCGGCCCCCGGATCGTCCGTGCCCCGCTGAAGGAAATGACCTTTCTGGGCGGAAAGTTCGCCCCCGTGATGGGTGCCAAAGGGGACGAAGGCCCCGTCGGCGACTGGTGGGTCTACGAGGACCTGCACCGGCCCCTCACCCGGCTCGACACCGCCGTCGGCTACGACCGCGACGAGATACGGCTCGAGGTGATCACCTACGAGCAGATGCGGCCGGGCTCCTACTCCGTGCCCGACCGGCTCGCCGACATGGACGTCAACCACGTCCAGTCGGCGCTCTGCTTCCCCACGTTCCCCCGGTTCTGTGGACAGACCTTCACCGAAGCTTCCGATCGTGAACTCGGTCTCCTCGGCGTCCGCGCCTACAACGACTGGATGGTCGAGGAGTGGTGCGGCCCCGAGGCGCGGGGCCGGCTGATCCCGCTGACCCTGATCCCGCTCTGGGATCCGGAGCTCGCCGCCGCCGAGGTGCGCCGCAACGCCGCACGCGGCGTCCGCGCCGTCGCCTTCTCCGAGATCCCGCCGCACCTCGGGCTGCCCTCGGTCCACACCGACCACTGGGACCCGTTCCTGCGGGCCTGCGACGAGACCGGCACCGTCGTGGCGATGCACATCGGCTCGTCCAGCCGGATGCCGTCCACGTCCGCCGACGCGCCGCCCGCCGTCGGCTCCACCATCACCTTCGCCAACTGCTGCTTCTCGATGGTCGACTGGCTGATGAGCGGCAAGTTCGAGCGCTTCCCGAACCTCCGGATCATGTACGCCGAGGGCCAGATCGGCTGGATCCCGTACATCCTGGAGCGCGCCGACGTGGTGTGGGAGGAGAACCGCGGCTGGGGCGGGGTGGCGGAGAAGGTGCTGCGACCGCCGTCGGAGCTGTTCGCCGAGCACGTCTACGGATGCTTCTTCGACGACGCCTTCGGGCTGCGCAACCTCGACGCGATCGGGGTGGGCAACGTGCTGTACGAGACGGACTACCCGCACTCGGACTCCACGTGGCCCAAGTCGCGGGAGGTCGGCGAGGCCCAGATGGGCCACCTGGCGCCGGACGTCGTCGAGCGGATCGTGCGTGGCAACGCGATCGACCTGCTCGGGCTGACGGAGGACGGCCTCTGGCGGCCGTGACGGGCTGCGTCCACCGGCCGGGCCCGGTTCTTCGAAGTCACCCGGCCGGGCCGGTACGCCTCCTGTCGCGCGGCCGCCGCGCGGCGGCGTGGGCGCGGTCCTCGTCGTCCTGGGAGTCGGCGAGGGCCGCGCACCCCACGGCGTCACGGACGGACCGCTTCCCGGTCCGATGCCGGAGCCCGGCGTCCTCGACCGTTTGCCACTGGCGTGCGCGCTCGAAGTGGCTGCCGATGCGTGCCGCGCGCTCCAGCGGCTCCGGCTCCTCGTCCATGTCGATCCGGGCCACCGTCGCTCAGATCTTGATCACGCGGATGCCGGGCCCGCACAGAGCGGCCAGATCCTCAGGGGCCGAGGTCAGGACCGTCACCGGCGCCGGAGAGGACAGCGCCGTCGCGGCCACGAGGGCGTGGAGGGCGTACTTGTGGCCGTGCAGGGCGGCACCCGCCAGGAGCTTGCAGGCCAGGCGGGCGATGGTCTCGCTGGGGGGAATCACGTTCACGCGCGAGACGGCGTAGTCGAAGCGGGCCTGGGGGACCCGGGCGTCCCGGGCCTCGACGAGGGTGACGGAACTGGTCACGACCCGGATGTCCTCGGCCTCGGCCGCGACGAGCCATTCAAGGAGGGTCGTGGAGCGCCGTACCAGCAGGGACAGGCCCTCGCAGTCCAGAACGAGTGTCCCGCTCACGCGGCGTCCGCCGGCCCCGTGGTCTCGCCGCGGAGCATGGCGCGCTTCGCCTCGACGGCGGCGGCGTCGGCCGGGCCGAGTTCCGCCTCGGCGTCCTCGATCAGCTCACGCAGCCGCTCCCGCTCCAGCTGGCGCTGGATGAGGGACTCGATGTACGCGGACATGCCGCGCCTGCCGGTGCGCTCCTTGAGCGCGGCGATCCCCTCGTGCAGGGAGACGGAGACGGGTCGGGTCGGGCCCTCGCCGGGGCCGGGCTGCTCGCTCACGGAGTGAATGATGGCAGCCAATTGTCAATTCGATTGTTATTTGCCGCCCCCTTCACCGCACCTCTTGCCTGACGACGCGTCAGCGGACAGCATGAGCCCTCGACCAGAACTGACGGAACGTCAGATAGGGAGTCCTCGTGGCCGTCGTCTACGGGATCCAACTGCCCGTCCAGTCCCAGAGCACGCTCTACGCCGAGTCCTGGGAGGCCGCCGCCGGGCCCGCCGACCTGCTCGCCGTCGCCCGCGCGGCCGACGCGCACGGCTTCGACTACGTCGCGTGCTGCGACCACGTCGCCATCCCGCGCCGGCTCGCCGGGGCGATGAGCACCGTCTGGTACGACCCGGTGGCCACGCTCGCCTACCTCGCCGCCGCCACCGAGCGGGTCCGGCTGCTCTCGCACGTCGCCGTCGTGGGACTGCGCCACCCGCTCGTCACCGCCAAGGCGTACGCGACGCTCGACCACCTCTCCGGGGGCCGGCTGGTCCTCGGGGTCGGGGCCGGGCACGTCCAGGAGGAGTTCGAAGCGGTCGGGGCGGACTTCGCCGGGCGCGGCGGCGTGCTCGACGAGACCGTCGACGCGCTGCGGGCGGCGCTCGGGCCCGAGGAGTTCCCGGAGCACGACGGCCCGCGCTTCTCCTTCCGGGACCTCGGCCAGCGACCCCGGCCCGCGCAGGCGCGCGTGCCCGTCTGGGTCGGCGGCTCATCGCCCGCCGCCGTGCGCCGGGCCGCGCTCAAGGGCGACGGCTGGCTGCCGCAGGGGGACCCGCGCGGCCGGCTCGCCGAGCAGATCGCGAAGCTGCGGCGGCTGCGCGAGGAGGCCGGTGTCGAGGCGCCGTTCACCGTCGGCGCGATCACCGAGGCGCTGTACGTGGGCGAGCCCGGCTGGGACACCGGCCGGCGCACCCTGAGCGGCAAGCCGCAGGCGCTCGCCGAATCCCTGCGCGCCTACGGAGAGATGGGCGTGCACCAGATCCAGGTGCGGTTCCGCTCCCGGAGCCGCACCGAACTCGTCGACCAGATGGCCGCGTTCGCGGCCGAGGTCGCCCCCCACCTGAACTGAGGAGCCGGCGGTCATGGGCAAACTGGACGGGCGCGTCGTCGTCATCACGGGCGCGGCGCGCGGACAGGGCGAGCAGGAGGCGCGGCTCTTCGCCGCCGAGGGGGCGAGGGTCGTCCTCGGGGACGTGCTCGACGACCAGGGCGAGGCGCTGGCCAAGGAGCTGGGGGAGGAGCGGGCGGCGTACGTCCGCCTCGACGTGACGAGCGAGGACGACTGGTCGGGCGCCGTGGCCGTCGCGAAGGACCGCTTCGGGCGGATCGACGGCCTGGTGAACAACGCGGGCATCCTGCGCTTCAACGAGCTGGTCTCCACGCCCCTGGCGGAGTTCCAGGCGATCGTCCAGGTCAACCAGGTCGGCTGCTTCCTGGGGATCCGTACGGTCGCGCCCGAGATCGAGGCGGCCGGCGGCGGCACGATCGTCAACACCGCCTCGTACACCGGCGTGACCGGGATGGCCGGGGTCGGCGCCTACGCCGCCAGCAAGCACGCCGTGCTCGGGCTCACCCGGGTCGCGGCCGTGGAGCTGGCGGCGAAGGGCATCCGCGTCAACGCGGTCTGCCCGGGCGCGATCGACACCGCGATGAGCAACCCGGAGGGCGTGGACCCGGCGGCCACCGCCGAGCTCTACCGGAACCTCGTGCCGCTGGGGCGGATCGGCCGCCCGGAGGAGGTGGCGGCCCTCGCGCTCTTCCTGACCGCCGAGGACTCCTCGTACATCACCGGTCAGCCGTTCGTGATCGACGGGGGCTGGCTCGCGGGTGTGAAGCTCTTCTGACCCATCCGGCAAAGGATCTGACGGTCAATCAGGTATTGACAGGCCCGGGCACATCAAAGAATCTGACGACACGTCAGAAACTCACGAGGACGGTGACCTTCCGTGGAATTCGGGATCTTCGTACAGGGATACGTCGGCAAGCGCGCCGAGACCGATCCCGAAGCCGAGCACAAGGCCCTCATGGAGGAGACCGAGTACGTCATCCAGGCGGACGGGTCCGGGTTCAAGTACGCCTGGGCCTCCGAGCACCACTTCCTGGAGGAGTACTCCCACCTCTCCGCCAACGACGTCTACCTCGGCTACCTCGCCCACGCCACCGAGCGCATCCACCTCGGCTCCGGCATCTTCAACCCGCTCGCCCAGGTCAACCACCCGGTGAAGGTCGCCGAGAAGGTCGCCATGCTCGACCACCTCTCCGGCGGGCGCTTCGAGTTCGGCTCCGGCCGCGGTGCCGGCTCCCACGAGATCCTCGGGTTCTTTCCGGGCATCACGGACATGAACCACACCAAGGAGATCTGGGAGGAGACGATCGCCGAGTTCCCCAAGATGTGGCTCCAGGAGGAGTACGAGGGGTTCCAGGGCAAGCACTGGTCGCTCCCTCCGCGCAAGATCCTGCCCAAGCCGTACGGCAGGTCCCACCCGGCCATGTGGTACGCGGCCGGCTCCCCTTCCTCGTACGCCATGGCGGGGAAGAAGGGCCTCGGCGTCCTCGGCTTCAGCGTGCAGAAGGTCTCCGACATGGAGTGGGTCGTCGAGTCGTACAAGACCGCGGTCAAGGAGGCCAGGGCGGTCGGCGACTTCGTCAACGACAACGTCATGGTGACCTCCACGGCGATCTGCGCCGAGACCCACGACAAGGCCGTCGAGATCGCCGTCGGCGGCGGCCTCAACTACCTCCAGTCGCTGCTCTTCCGCTACCACGACACCTTCCCGCGCCCCGAGGGCATCCCCGAGTGGCCCGAGCTGCTGCCGGAGTACTCCGCCGAGATCATCGAACTCCTCATCCAGGAGGAGCTGATGATCTGCGGCGACCCGAGCGAGGTCCTGGCCCAGTGCAAGCGCTGGGAACAGGCGGGCGCCGACCAGCTGTCCTTCGGCCTGCCGATCGGCATCTCCTACGAGGACACGATGAACACGATCAAGCTGATCGGCGAGCACGTCATCCCGGAGATCGACACGGACCCCGTCCACCGCACCACCCGCTTCCGGCAGTCGGCCGGCAGCTGACGGGCCCCACCCAGCGCGGGGCGGTGTCTTCCCGGACCGCCGCCCCGTACCGGCCCCGGCCGGAGGCCGTTCCGCGGCGGCCCCGGTCCGGGGCACACCCGTGTCCACGTGCAGAAAGGGAACGCCATGCTCGATCACCTCATCAGGGGCGCCACCGTCGTGGACGGCACCGGCGCGCCCGCCTTCACCGCCGACGTCGGGATACGGGACGGGCGGATCGCCGTCGTCGCCGAGGCGGGCACGGTCGGCGAGGAGGCCCGTACCGAGGAGGACGCCTCCGGCCTCGTCCTCGCGCCCGGCTTCGTCGACCCGCACACCCACTACGACGCCCAGCTCTTCTGGGACCCGTACGCCACGCCCTCCATGAACCACGGCGTCACCACCGTCGCCGGCGGCAACTGCGGCTTCACCCTCGCCCCGCTCCACCCCGGCCGGCCCGCCGACGCCGACTACACGCGCCGCATGATGTCCAAGGTCGAGGGCATGGCCCTCGCCGCGCTCGAAGAGGGCGTCGACTGGAGCTGGTCCTCCTTCGCCGAGTACCTGGACGCCCTCGAAGGACGGATCGCCGTCAACGCCGGGTTCATGGTCGGGCACTGCGCCCTGCGGCGGTACGTCATGGGCGCCGACGCCGTCGGCGGGCAGCCCACCGCCGAACAGCTCCGGCAGATGGTCGAGCTGCTCGGACAGGCCATGGAGGCCGGCGCCTGGGGCCTCTCCACCACCCAGTCCGCCACCCACTCCGACGGTGACGGCGCCCCCGTCGCCTCCCGCCACGCGGAGCCCGCCGAGCTGATCGCCCTGTCGAAGGCGGTCGGCGAGCACGAGGGCACCCAGCTGGAGGCGATCGTGGCCGGCTGCCTCGACCAGTTCTCGGATGCCGAGATCGGCCTCTTCGTCGAGATGAGCGCCGCCGCGGGACGGCCCCTCAACTGGAACGTCCTCACCATCGACGCCACCGTGCCCGAGCGCGTCCCGCGCCAGCTCCTCGCCTCCGAGCGGGCCCGCAAGTCCGGCGGCAGGATCGTCGCCCTCACCATGCCGATCCTCACGCCAATGAACATGTCGCTCGGCACCTTCTGCGCCCTCAACCTCATCCCGGGCTGGGGCGAGGTGCTGTCCCTCCCCGTCCCCGAGCGGATCGCGAAGCTCCGCGACCCGGACGTCCGCGCCGGGATGCTGCGCCGCGCCGACTCCAAGGAGGCCGGCGTCTTCCGGCGCCTCGCGAACTTCGGCCGGTACGTCATCGGGGACACGTACTCCCGGGAGAACGAGGGCCTCACCGGGCGCGTCGTGCAGGACGTCGCCGCCGAACGCGGCCAGGACCCCTTCCAGTGCCTCGTCGAGATCTGCGCCAACGACGACCTGCGCACCGTCCTGTGGCCGATGCCCACCGACAACGACCCGGCCTCCTGGGCGCTGCGCGCGGAGACCTGGCAGCACGAGGACGTGCTGCTCGGCGGCTCCGACGCGGGAGCCCACCTGGACCGGATGTGCGGGGCGCCGTACACCACCCGCTTCCTCGGGGACTGCCTGCGCGGCCGGAAGCTGGTGCCGCTGGAGCAGGCCGTGAAGATGCTCAGCGACGACCCGGCCCGGCTCTTCGGGCTGCGCGAGCGGGGCCGGATCGCCGAGGGATACCACGCCGACCTCGTCCTCTTCGACCCCGAGCGGATCGACGCGGGCCCGGCGACCCTCGTCCACGACCTGCCGGGCGACAGCCCGCGCCTGGACTCCCGCGCGGTCGGCATCGTGTCGGTGCGGGTCAACGGCGTGGAGACGGTACGGGACGACGAGGTGACGGGCGCGATCCCGGGGCGCGTCCTGCGCTCGGGCCGTGACACGAGGACGGTGAGCACGCGATGACGCAGGAGCCGAGGACCGAGCGCCTCTACATAGGGGGAGAGTGGGTCGAGCCCGACGGCGGCCGTTACGAGGTGGTCGACCCCGCCACCGAGGAGGTCGTCGGGTACGCCCCCGAGGCCTCACGCGCCCAGGTGTACGAAGCGGCCGAGGCGGCCCGCGAGGCCTTCGCGACCTGGTCGCGCACGAAGCCGGAGGAGCGGGCGGCGGTCCTGGACCGGGCCGCGGACCTCATGGCCCGGGACGCCGAGGCGAACACGCTGCTCGCCCGTGCCGAGACCGGCGCCACCACCGCCACCGCGCGCGGGATGCAGGTGGCCGTGGGCTCCGCCCGCTTCCGGCGGTACGCGCGCGGCGCCCTGGAGCCGGTCGAGCAGGCACTGCCGCCGCAGATCAACGAGGCCGGGCCGATGGGCCGGGCGGGCGTCTTCGGGGCGGTGGCGGTACGGCGCCCGGTGGGCGTGGTCACCTGCATCACCTCGTACAACAACCCCTGGGCCAATCCGGCCGGCAAGATCGCCCCGGCGCTCGCCATGGGCAACACGGTCGTGGTGAAGCCGGCCCCGCAGGACCCGCTGTCGGTGTTCGCGATGACCCGGGCCCTGGCGGAGGCGGGCGTCCCGGCCGGGGTGGTCAACGTCGTCACCGGTTCGGCGCCCGCGGTGGGCGAGGCGGCCGTGGACTCCCCGGCGGTCGACATGGTCTCCTTCACCGGCTCCACGGCCGTGGGCCAGGCGATCGGCGCGGTGTGCGGGCGGCAGCTGAAGCGGCAGCTGATGGAGCTGGGCGGCAAGGGCGCGGCGCTGGTCTTCGACGACGCCGACCTGGACGCCGCGATGACGGGCATCGGGACGACCTTCTCCTTCTACAGCGGGCAGATCTGCACGGCCCCGACCCGGGTGCTCGCCCAGCGCGGGATCTACGAGCGGCTGGTCGAGAAGCTGACCGGCTACGTCGGCCACCTCACGGTCGGCGACCCGGCGGCGCCGGGCACGGTCGTCGGCCCGGTGATCTCGGCGGCGCACCGCGACCGCGTGGAGTCCTACGTCGAGCTGGGCAGGAAGGAGGGCGCGCGGGTGGTCGCGGGCGGCGAGCGGCCGGCCGGACCGGGGCTGGAGCGCGGTTTCTACGTGGCGCCGACCCTGCTCGCGGACTGCACCAACGAGATGCGGGTGGTGCGCGAGGAGATCTTCGGCCCGGTGGTCGTGGTGGTGCCCTTCGACGACGAGGAGGAGGGCGTCGCGCTCGCGAACGACAGCGACTACGGACTGATCGACTACGTGTGGTCCGGGGACGTCGCCCGCGCTTTCCGTGTCGCGGGGCGGCTGCGGGCCGGCGGGGTCGGGATCAACACCATCGGCCGGAACATGGAGGCGCCGTTCGGCGGCTTCAAGAAGAGCGGGGTCGGCCGGGACGTGGGCTCGTACGCGCTGCACGCGTACAGCGAGCTGCAGGCGGTCGTCTGGCCGGGATGAGCGGAGCCCGGGCGACGGGGTGAGGAGCGCCTCGAAAATTCCTCGGGAAAATTTGAAAACGGACATTTGGGGCGCAGCTGCGGTTCCCGCATATCGGACACCCGGCGACGGGCCTACCGGTTGGTCGGTCCGCCCTGGTCGTCGATCTTTCAATCATTGGCAGGCGTCCGATTTTGACCTCGCAATGCAAGGTGAAGATCGTCGCAGTGGGCGGAGTTCGATCTTCCGGATGTGGAAACCGCAGCACTTAACGTCCTGTTCATGACTCAGGTGGATGTGCGGCCCCAGGCCGGAGACACGGTAAGGGGCGTCGCCGCGGGCGACAGCCACGGTGTACGTACCAAGGGCCTCGGCGGAAACTCCGTGGGCCTGCTCGGCAGTGCCGTCATCGGCATCTCCACTGTCGCCCCCGTCTACTGCCTGACCTCCACGCTCGGCTCCACCGCCGGCGAGGTCGGCCTGCAGATGCCCGCCGTCTTCCTCGCGGGCTTCCTGCCGATGCTGCTCGTCGCGTTCGCGTACCGCGAGCTCAACAAGGCCATGCCGGACTGCGGCACCTCCTTCACGTGGACGGTGAAGGCCTTCGGCCCCAAGCTCGGCTGGATGTGCGGCTGGGGCCTGGTGATCGCCACGATCATCGTGCTCTCCAACCTGGCGGGCGTCGCCACCTCGTACTTCTGGCTGCTCGCCGGAGAGATCACCGGCGATTCGTCGATCGCCGCCCTGGACGACAACAAGGCCGTCCACATCCTCACCTGCCTGACCCTGATCGCCGTCGCCACCGCGATCAGCTACCGCGGCATGACCGCCACCAAGGGCGTGCAGTACGCCCTCGTCGGCCTCCAGCTCGTCGTCCTCGCCGTCTTCGTCGCCATGGCCCTCTCCAAGGCCGGCTCCTTCGAGACCTCGGTCGACTTCTCCTGGTCCTGGATGAACCCCTTCGCGGTGCAGTCCTTCGCCGCGTTCACCGCCGGCCTCTCGCTGTCGATCTTCATGTACTGGGGCTGGGACGCCTGCATGGCGACCAACGAGGAGACCACCGGCAGCCAGAAGACCCCCGGCCGCGCGGCGCTGATCGCCATGGTGGTCCTGGTCGGCTCCTACCTGGCCACCGGCATCGCCGCCCAGATGGCCGTCGGCTCCGGCGACAAGGGCCTCGGCCTCGCCAACCCGGAGACCTCCGACAACGTCTTCGCCGCCCTCGCCGGCCCCGTCATGGGCCCCGCCCTCGGCATCCTGCTCTTCGTCGCCGTCCTCGCCTCGGCCGCCGCGAGCCTGCAGACCACCTTCATCCCGGTGGCCCGCACGGTCCTCGCCATGGCCACCTACGAGGCCCTGCCGAAGTCCTTCACCAAGGTCCACCCGGTCTTCAAGACCCCGGGCAAGGCCACCGTCGTGGCCGGTGTCGCCACGGGCGCCTTCTACACGGTGATGACCCTGGTCAGCGAGAACGTCCTGGTCGACACCATCTACGCGCTCGGCCTGATGATCTGCTTCTACTACGCCCTGACGGCCTTCGCCTGCGTCTGGTACTTCCGCGGCGAGCTCTTCCGCTCCGGCCGCGACCTGGCCTACAAGGGCCTCATGCCGCTGCTCGGCGGCCTGATGCTGACCGCCGTCTTCGGCAAGACGCTCTACGACATGTGGGACCCGGCCTACGGCTCCGGCTCCGCGGTCCTCGGCGTCGGGTCGGTGTTCGTGATCGGCGTCGGGCTGCTGCTGCTCGGCGTGGTGATCATGCTGGTGATGCGTGCCAAGAGCCCCGCGTTCTTCCGCGGCGAGGTGCTCACCAAGGAGACCCCGTCGCTGGTCGTGGAGGACTGACCGACCGACCGTGGGGGTCCCCCCGGACGAAGTCTGGGGGCGGACAGCGGCGAGGTGGCGGGCCCGTGGGGGGTCCCGCCACCTCGTCTTTTCCGCTGCTTCTTCGCCTTCCTCGCCCTTGCGCGCCAGGGCTCAGTGCTGTCCGGGCAGCAGGCCCTCCACCATCTTGTTGGCGGCCGGCATCTGGTCGGCGGAGGCGGGCTTCGGCTTCGGCGCGAGGACGCCGCTCAGCGGCACGACCGAGGGCAGGTTCGCGCCCGCGGTGTCGGCGGCGGCCGTCCCGGCGGCGGCCAGGCCACCGGTCACGGCGAAGGAGGTCAGGGCGACTGCGGTGAGGATCTTCTTCATGCCGCGTGAACGCCGCCCCGGGCGCCGGGGTTACGCGAAGCGTCCCTACGATGCGCCCATGACTGCTCCCGCGAACGACTGGTCACTGCGCCCCGGCCGGGCCGAGGACGTGGAGCTCGTCGCCGAGCTGCGGGCCGAGGTCATGCGCCCGGACCTGGAACGGCTCGGCCGCTACGACGAGCAACGGGTGCGCCGGCGGGTGCGGGACGGCTTCTCGACCGCGTACACCAGGATCATCGAGACCGCCGCAGGCGCCTTCGCCGGCTGCGTCACCCTCCGCCCGCACGAGACCGCCGAAGGCCTCTGCCTGGAGCACTTCTACCTGGCCCCCGCCCTCCAGGGCCGGGGCCTCGGCGGCGCCGTGCTGCGCAGCCTCCTGGAGCGGGCCGACGCGGAGTCGGCCCCGGTCCGCCTCCAGGTCCTCCAGGGCAGCGCGGCCCGCCGTCTCTACGAGCGGGCCGGCTTCACGGTCGAGTCGGAGGACGCGGTGGACGTGTGGATGGTGCGGGAGCCGGCCCCGCGGGCCGTCACCCCTCCTGATCAGCCCTCCTGAGCGGGCTCCCGGGCGGCCGGCCGGGATCCGCCCGCCGGATTCCTACTCGATTGATACTGTGGCGTCATGGACGCATCCTCCGAGTACGGCATCGGCGAAGGCCCCGCGACGCGGGTCAGTCTTTCCCTGCCCGAGGGGACGGCCGAGGCGATCCGCTCCCGCGTCGGCAAGCGGGAGTTCTCGGCCTTCGTCACGGCGGCGGTCGAGCGCGAGCTGCGCGGGCAGATCCTCGACGAGTACCTCGCCGACTACGAACGCAGGAACGGCCCCGTCTCCGACGAGCTCCAGCAGGGCGCCCGCCAGACCTTCGACGAGATCTTCGCGGAGGACGCTTCGTGGCCCGCCGCAAGCTGACCCGCGAGGGCACCCTCGTCCTGGACGGTCAGGGGTTCTCGGGGCTGCTCCACGACTCCCCCCGAGCGGTCGCGCTGGTCGCCGAGGCCAGACGCCGGGGGATGGACGTCGTGATCTGCGCCCTCACCGTGATCGAGGCCGTGCACGCCCGCACGGACCGCGCCCGCGTCGCGTGGCTGCTGTCCGGACTCCGCGTCGTCCCGGTGGGCGAGGAGGAGGCCAAGGCGGCGTCCGAGCTGCTGATCGGCGCGTCGCTGCACGGCCACAAGTACGCGATCGACGCGGCCGTGGCGGCGATCGCCCTCCGTCAGCAGCGGCCGGTCGCGATGCTCACGTCCGACGTGGACGACATGACGAAACTCTGCGGCGCACAGGTCCGGCTCATCGCGGTGTGACCGGACCGGCGCCTATGCCTCCGCCTCCGCCGGCTCCGCGATCAGGGCCGTGGCGATCGTGCGGAAGCCGAGGCGGGCGTAGAGGCGGGCGACGGTGTCGTCGGTGGCGGTCAGGAAGACCGTCCCGGCGCCCAGGGCGCGGGCGTCCGCGACCAGGGCGGCGGTGACCGCGAGGCCCAGGCCGCGGCGGCGGGACCCCGGGCGGGTGCCGACGCCGACGACCTCGGTCACCGGACCGACCGGCTGGTGCTGGCCCGCCGCGAGCGCGTCGCCGTCCGGGCCGAAGGCCGCGGCGAGACGGGTGAGGCCCGCCTCGATGCGGGCCGCGACCTGGGTGGCGGCGCCGGGCGCGGGCGTGGCGCCGAAGGCGGCGTACGGCGCGGCGACCGCGCTCTCCAGGGCCGGGTCGGCGGCCCCGACCATCCGCACGGTCACGTCGTCCGGCGGCGCGGGCAGCGCCTCAGCCTGCGCCGTCAGCACCATCAGCGGGTGCTCGTGCACCACGAGCCCGCTCTCCTCGACGGCCGCCCGCAGCCCGGGCGTCGTCTCGGCGACCCACTCGAACGCCTCCGGCACGCCCAGTTCGCGCTGCCGCGCCCGGACCTTCTCCACGGCCGCGAGCGGCACCTCGCCGGTGTGCCCGAGCGTCGGCCGCGCGTAGTACGGCCAGCCGCTGCCCTCCCGTACGAAGAGGGTGAGGGACCCGAACTCCTCGGTGCGGGCGGCGGATCGGGGCACGGAATCGTAGTAGGTCTCGAGGCGCGTCAGCATGCGGCTTACCGTACGCAGCACCGATGATGGGGGAAACATGAATACGACGAGCCACGCCTGCCCGGGCTGCGGGCGGGACGACCCGGTGCAGGCGGTGCCCGCCGTGTACGTCGGCGGGCAGGACGCCGTCACCAGCCGGGAGCGGGACTCCGACGGGGACGTGCGGACGGTGACGCGCCGCGTGACCACCGCGCTGTCCGAGGCGCTCGCGCCCGCGCCGAAGGAGCCCGCCTACGGCATCGGCTGCCTCGGGCTCTTCGCCGGGGTCGTGGCCGTCGGCACGTTCCTCGGCCGGGTGTTCGTGGGCGGCGCCGCCCGAGGGCCGTCCGGAGGCATCCCGGCCTAACGCGCGTCCAGGAAAACGGGGTTGGTGAACGCGGCCAGGGCGCCGGGCAGGGGCGGTGCGGCGGCCGGGTGGCGGACCTCCGCCCGTACGTAGGCGGAACGGGCGGCCGACGTCGTCCACTCCACCGGGTCCGCCGTCGCCGGGACCGTGTGCAGCACGCCCTGGTCCGTGACGAGGCGGAGGGTGCCGCCCTGCGGGGCGCCCGTGACGCGGAGCCGGGCGGTCATCGGCTCGTCGGCGCGGACGGGCAGGCGCTCGCCGAGTCCGGCCGAGCGGCCACGGCCGTCGGCGAGCGTGAACTCCACGGACACGGCGGAGGATTCGGCGACGTACGAGCGTCCGGCACGCAGGCCGTCCAGGATCGCCGCCCGGCTCAGTTCCTCGGCGAGGACCACCGTCTGCGGGCCGCCGACGCGGTCGGGATCCCGGTGCGCGTCGCTGTTGCCCATGGCAGGCGTCCAGCGCCCCCGGACCAGCGCCGCGTCCCATCCGGCGAGGGCGACCTCGTCGTCGGGCGTGTAGGGGCCGTTCCAGACCTCGACCGCGTCCGCGTCGCCGAAGCCGAACTTCCAGGCGCAGCCGATGCAGGTGGCCTGCGGGTGGGCGGGCACGACCAGGCCGCCGGAGCGGCGGATCTCGCGGGCGAAGTGCCCGAAGCGGTTGTCCCGTGCCCGGTAGCGCCAGTCGACGAACGTGCCCGGGTCGGTGCCGATGGCGAGGACGTGGCCGTTGCGGGTCGTGACCTCCTCGCCGAGCAGGACCAGCAGGTCGTCGCCCGCGCTGTCGGCCCAGGCGCCGTGCCCGGCGTGGGTGTTGTGCTCGGTGCCGGTGACGAAGTCGAGCCCGGCGGCCCGGGCGAGCGCGGCGACCTCGGCGGGCGTGCGGCGGCCGTCGGAGTACACCGTGTGCAGATGGCAGTCGCCCCGGTACCAGGCGCGGCCGCGGCCGCGCGCCCGCTCCGGCGGGTACGCCGGGCGGACGGCCGGCGCGGACGGGCCGAGCCGCAGGGTGATCGTCACCGTGTACGCCAGACCCTGCGGCGCCACGGTGTACGGGCCGAGGGCCACGTACCAGGTCCCGGCGTGCAGCGGCCCGGCGACGTAGCCGGGCGTGGCGTCGTCGGTGCGGACGAAGAACTCCTTGCGGGCGCCGCCCGACCAGCCGCGGAAGCCCCGGCCGCCGAGGGCGGTGCCGCGCTGGTCGAAGAGCCCGATGTCGAGGGCGTTGCCCTGGGTGCCGGCGGGGACGGCGGGCCGCTCGTAGCCGTACGCGACGTGCAGCTCGCGCACGCCGTGCGGCAGCTCCACCGGCAGGTACACGAAGTCGGGGGAGCCGGGCGGCAGGGTGCCGCTCACCGTGCGGGTGAGGACGTCGGTCCCCGCGGACCCGCCGGGGCCCTCGGGCCCGCCGGGTCCGGCCGGTCCTCCGGGTCCTCCGGCGGCCTGCGCGAAGCTCACGGTCCCCAAGGTAAGCGCGGTCGCGGCGCCGGTCACGAGCAGCGCGCGCCGGGTGGCGTGGTTCATGGCGTCGGTCATGTCCACGACTCTTCCCACCGGTCGTGAACGACAGTTCAACATCCGCCCCGTCTCCGTCGCACCCCTCGGAAATCCACGCCGCAGCCCCTACCGTGCCGCCTATGCGGATCTCGACCACGATCTTCCTGACCGACGAGACCATCGGCCCCGTGCGCCTCGCCCGCGAACTCGAACAGCGCGGCTTCGCCGGGCTCTACCTGCCCGAGCACACCCACATCCCCGTCTCCCGTGACACGCCCGACCCGGCCGGCCGCGGTGAGCTGCCCCGCGAGTACGGCCGCACCCTCGACCCCTTCGTGGCACTCGGCCAGGCCGCCGCCGTCACCGAGCGGCTCCACCTCGGTACGGGCATCACGCTGGTCGCCGAGCACGACCCGATCGCCCTCGCCAAGCAGATCGCGACGCTCGACCACCTCTCCGGCGGTCGCTTCACCCTCGGCGTCGGCTTCGGCTGGAACCGGGAGGAGGCCGCCGACCACGGCGTCGACTGGCCCACCCGCCGTGAGCGCACCCGCGACGCCATGCACCTGATGCGCGCCCTGTGGGCCGCCGAACCGACCTCGTACGAGGGAGCCTTCGGCCACTCCGTGCGCGCCTCCCACGCCTGGCCCAAGCCCCTCGGCGGCGCCCCCCGCACCTTCGTCGGCGGCGCGGCGGGCCCCCGGCTCTTCGCGCACATCGCCGACTACGCCGACGGCTGGATGCCCATCGGCGGCCGCGGCCTGACGGAGACCGTCCCCGTCCTGCGGGAGGTCTGGGAGCGGGCCGGCCGCGACCCGAAGGCGCTCCGCGTCGTCCCGTACGCCGTCCTCCCGAGCCCGGGCAAGCTCGCGCACTACGAGGAGCTTGGCTGCGAGGAGGTCGTCCTCCAGCTGCCGCCGGGGCGGGAGGCCGAGGTGCTGGGGGTCCTCGACGAGTACGCCGCATATCTGTGAGCCCCCTGACGGAGGTACGGGGCCGGGCGGCGGCGCCCGCTCGTATGCTCGGTCCATGACGGATCACCAGGCACCCCGCGTCTCCGCGCCCACCGAGAACGCCATGCGACGTGCGCTCAAGCGGGCGAGGGACGGGGTGGCGCTCGACGTCGGCGAGGCCGCCGTGCTGCTGCGGGCGCGCGGGGCCGATCTGGCGGACCTGGTCGCGACGGCCGGGCGGGTGCGGGACGCGGGGCTCGCGGCGGCCGGGCGGCCGGGTGTCATCACGTACTCGAAGAGCGTGTTCATACCGCTCACCCGGCTCTGCCGGGACAAGTGCCACTACTGCACCTTCGCGACCGTGCCCGGCAAGCTCCGCCGCGCGGGCCACGGGATGTTCATGTCGCCGGACGAGGTCCTCGACATCGCCCGCCGCGGTGCCGAACTCGGCTGCAAGGAAGCTCTGATCACCCTCGGCGACAAGCCCGAGGACCGCTGGCCCGAGGCCCGCGAGTGGCTGGACGCGCACGGCTACGACGACACCCTCGCCTACGTGCGGGCCATGGCGATCCGCATCCTGGAGGAGACCGGGCTGCTCCCGCACCTCAATCCCGGGGTCATGTCCTGGACGGACTTCCAGCGGCTCAAGCCCGTCGCGCCGAGCATGGGCATGATGCTGGAGACGACGGCCACCCGGCTGTGGTCCGAGCCCGGCGGCCCCCACCACGGCTCCCCGGACAAGGAGCCCGCCGTGCGCCTGCGGGTCCTGGAGGACGCCGGGCGCTCGTCCGTGCCGTTCACCAGCGGGCTGCTGCTCGGCATCGGCGAGACGCCCGAGGAGCGTGCCGAGTCGCTGTTCGCGCTGCGCCGGACCGCCCGGGCCTACCACGGCATCCAGGAGCTGATCATCCAGAACTTCCGCGCCAAGCCGGACACGGCCATGCGCGGCATGCCGGACGCCGAGCTCGACGACCTGGTCGCCACCGTCGCCGTCGCCCGGCTCATCATGGGCCCGAGCGCCTGCCTCCAGGCCCCGCCGAACCTCGTCGACTCCGAGTACGAGCGGCTGATCGCCGCCGGCATCGACGACTGGGGCGGCGTCTCGCCGCTCACCATCGACCACGTCAACCCCGAGCGGCCCTGGCCGCAGATCGACGAACTGGCCGCCCGGTCCCGTGCCGCCGGCTTCGAGCTGCGCGAACGCCTCTGCGTCTATCCCGAGTTCGTCCGGCGCGGCGAGCCCTGGCTGGACCCGCGACTGCTGCCGCACGTCCGGGCGCTCGCCGATCCCGAGACGGGTCTCGCGAACCCGGACGCGCCGGTGCGCGGACTGCCCTGGCAGGAGCCGGACGAGGCGTTCACCGCCGCCGGCCGCACCGACCTGCACCGCACCATCGACACCGACGGCCGCACCGGCGACCGCCGTGCCGACTTCGACGAGGTGTACGGGGACTGGGAGGCGCTGCGCGAGGCCGCCGCGCCCGGAATGGCGCCGGAGCGGATCGACGCCGACGTGCGCGAGGCCCTCGCGGTGGCCGCCGACGACCCGACGAAGCTCACCGACCCGCAGGCCCTCGCCCTGCTGCACGCCGACGGCCCGGCCCTCGACGCCCTGTGCCGGGTCGCCGACGACATCCGCAGGACGGTGAACGGTGACGACGTCACGTACGTCGTCACCCGGAACATCAACTTCACCAACGTCTGCTACACCGGCTGCCGCTTCTGCGCCTTCGCCCAGCGCCGCACCGACGCCGACGCGTACACCCTGTCCCTGGAGCAGGTCGCCGACCGCGCGCAGCAGGCCTGGGACGTCGGCGCCGTCGAGGTCTGCATGCAGGGCGGCATCCACCCGGACCTGCCGGGCACGGCCTACTTCGACATCGCGAAGGCCGTGAAGGAACGCGTTCCCGGCATGCACGTGCACGCCTTCTCGCCGATGGAGGTCGTCAACGGCGCCTCCCGCACCGGCCTCTCGATCCGCGAGTGGCTGACCGCCGCCAGGGAGGCCGGGCTCGACTCGATCCCCGGCACCGCCGCCGAGATCCTCGACGACGAGGTCCGCTGGGTGCTCACCAAGGGCAAGCTGCCCACCGCCACCTGGATCGAGGTGATCACCACCGCGCACGAGCTGGGCATCCGGTCCTCGTCGACCATGATGTACGGGCACGTGGACCAGCCCCGGCACTGGCTCGGCCACTTCCGCACCCTGGCCCGGATCCAGCAGGAGACCGGGGGCTTCACGGAGTTCGTGACGCTGCCGTTCATCCACACCAACGCACCGGTCTACCTCGCGGGCATCGCCCGCCCGGGCCCGACCGTCCGCGACAACCGGGCCGTGACGGCGATGGCCCGGGTCCTGCTCCACCCGCACGTCCCCAACATCCAGACCAGCTGGGTGAAGCTGGGCGCGGAGGGCGCCGCCGAGATGCTCCGCTCGGGTGCCAACGACCTCGGCGGCACGCTGATGGAGGAGACCATCTCCCGGATGGCGGGCTCCGGTTACGGCTCGTACCGCTCGATCCGCGACCTGGAGGCCATCGCCGAGGCGGCGGGCCGCCCGGCCCGGCCGCGCACCACGCTGTACGGCGAGGTCCCGGAGGAGCGGCAGCGCGCGGCCCGCGCGTCGGACGGCCACCTGCCGGAGCTGCTGCCGATCGTCCAGGACTGAAGCACGGGCGAACTGCGGTCAAAAACGGCCTGAAGGGCGTCGGATCACATAACGTTCCGGCCCCCGAACGAGCGCATCCGGTCTATTACAGTGCTGGACCAGGAGCTGCTGACCGGGGGAGGCACGTCGTGACCACCACAGCCGCGGCCGTGTGGGGCCGCACCGAACAGCAGGACTTCCGCTCGCGCGTCCGCGGCTGTCTGCTCGGGGGCGCCGTCGGCGACGCCCTCGGCGCCGCGGCCGCCGGCCGCACCCTCGCGGGACTGCGCGAGGCCCACGGCCCCGACGGCCTGACCGACCTCGCGCCCGCCTACGGCCGCAGGGGCGCCGTCACCGCGGCCACCCAGATGTCCCTGTTCACCGTGGACGGACTGATCCGCGCCCAGGTCCGCCGCGACACCGGGTCCTGGCACCCGCCCACCGACGTCCACCGGGCCCATCTGCGCTGGGCGGTCACCCAGCGGGACTGGGGACCCGACGAGCGGCGGGCCGACCTCGGCTGGCTGGCCCGCCAGGAGTGGCTGTACGCGCGCCGGGACCCGGCCCGGGCCTGCCTCACCGGCCTCGGCGACGAGATCCTGGGCACCCTGGACCGGCCCAAGAACCCGCAGGCCGCCGACAGCGGCGCCCTGGTCCGCTCGGCGCCCTTCGGGCTGCTCGTGGGCTGGGAGCCGCAGCTGGTGTGCCAGCTCGCGGTCGAGTGCGCGACGCAGACGCACGGTGATCCCGCCGCGTACCTCGCGGCCGGCGCGCTCGCGGTCGTGGTGCACGGCCTCGCCCGCGGCGGCGGCGTCGAGGCCGCCGTCCGCGTCGCCGTCGAGCAGCTCGCCCCGCGCCCGGGCCACGAGCCGGTCACCGAGGCCCTGGGGGCCGCGCTCGCCGCCGTACGGCAGGGGGTGCCGGACGCGGAACGGGTGACGGCGCTCGGGGCTGCCGAGGACCGGGCCGAGGGACAGCTGGCGGCCGCCCTGTACTGCGCCCTGGTCGGCGAGGACATCCGGCACGGGCTGCGCCTCGCGGTCAACCACGACGGTCCCTCGGCGGCGACCGGCACGCTCACCGGGGCGCTGCTCGGCGCCCTGCACGGAGAGACGGCCCTCCCGCCGGCCTGGGTGGCCGAACTGGAGGGCCGCGCGACGGTCCTGGAGCTCGCGGACGACTTCGCGATGGAGATGACCCAGGGGGCCGCGCTGCACGGGCCCGCGGACCTGGCCTCGGGCTGGCTGAGCCGCTACCCGAGGACCTGACGGCCAGGGTGCCTGGCGCCGGCCGGCCGAGGGGCTGGTCCGCGCCGACGAGCACCGGGCGCGCAGGGACGGCGTTCCCGGAACAACGCTCAGCGCATCAGCTCGCCCGCGTTGACGAGCAGCGACTGCCCCGTGATCGCCCGCGCCCGGTCCGAGGCGAGGAAGGCCGCCGCCTCCGCCACGTCGCCGTCCGTCGCGAGCTCGGGCAGCGCCATCCGCTCGGTCAGCCGGGCCAGCACCTCCGTCTCCGCCACCTGCTCGGTGTGCGCCGTGAACTGCACGTACGCCTGCACCGGCGGCCCCCACATCCAGCCCGGCAGGACGGTGTTGACCCGGATCCGGTACGGGCCGAGCTCGCGCGCCAGCGAGTACATCGCCGAGGTCAGCGCTCCTTTGGACGCCGCGTACGCCGCCTGGCGCACCTGCGAGGGCGCCGCGACCGCCGACTGGGTGCCGATCAGCACGACCGAGCCGCCCCGCTCCTTCAGGGCCGGCAGGCAGGCCCGGGTCATCCGCAGCGTGCCGAGCAGATTGACGTCGAGCACCCCCTGCCAGGTCGCGAAGTCCGCGTCCTCCAGGCCGCCGAAGTACGAGTCCCAGGCGGCCACGTGGACCACCGCGTCGATCCCGCCGAAGCGCTCGACCGCGAGCGCGGCGAGCGCCTCGCACTGCGCCTCGTCGGTGATGTCGGTGGCCCGGAAGGCGGTCCTCGTCCCGTCCGGGTCGATCCCGGCGGCCGACTTCGCCAGATTGGCCTCGGTGCGCGCCCCGAGGACGGCCCGGCCCCCGTCCCGTACCACCGTCTCGGCGATCCGGTGGCCGAGCCCGGCGCCGACGCCGGACACGACGACGGTCTTTCCCTGGAGCAGCATCCGGGTACCTCCCGCGTCTGGTCATGGATCTGACGGTCCGTCAGAGTAGGGGTCTGCGGAAGGCAAGGGAAGGGGAAGGGGAACGGGCATGAGCGAGGAGACGCGGAGCGGGACGTACGCGGAGCTGGCGGCGGTCGGGCCGTACGGGGTGCACCCGGGCCACGCGCTGATCACGATGGTCGAGCCGCACCCGGGCCACGAGTACGCGTACAACCGCTGGTACGAGGACGACCACTACTACGCGGGCGCGATGGCGATGCCCTGGATGTACGCCGGCCGCCGCTGGGTCGCCACCCGCGACCTCCAGGAGCTGCGCCGCCCGGAGAAGTCGGCGGTCGCCCAGCCCGTCACGGCGGGCTGCTACCTCTCCACCTACTGGATCACCGACGGCCGCTACGACGAGCACATGAAGTGGACCGTCGCCATCAACAAGCGCCTCAACCGCGACGCCCGCGTCTACCGCGACCGTACGCACGTCTTCACGGCCTTCCAGGACCACGAGGCGACCGTGTACCGGGACGGGGCCGCCGGTCCGCGCGACTTCCACGCCCTCGACCACCCGTACCGGGGGCTGGTGCTCCAGGTGATCGACGCGGCGGACCGGGCGGCGCGGGCGGAGCTGGTGGAGCGGCTGGTCTCGCGCGAACTGCCGGGGCGGCTCGCCGGTTCGCCGACGGCGATGGTGACGGTCTTCCGGCCCACCCCGCTGCCCGGCGACCGGATGACCTACGTGAAGCAGGTCGAGGGCGTCGACACCCGCCTGACGCTGCTGTGGTTCCTCGAGCGCGACCCGCGCGACTGCTGGGAGGCGCACTTCGCCGACCTGGAGGCGGCGGCGGGGGAGTGGGGCGGCCGGGTCGAGCTGGTGGCGCCCTTCATCCCGACGGTGCCCGGCACGGACCGCTACGTGGACGAACTGCGCTGAGGCCCGCTCACGAGCCCGTGCGCGGGCAAGGCCGAGCCCCCTCGGCCAGGACGGCGGACCGGTCGAGAGGGCTCATTCCTTGACGCGTCGGGACGTGCGCGCGGGGTCACAGGGCCCCGGCGCTCACCTCGCCCACGAACGCGTTCCACGTGCCCGGTCCGAAAGAGAGGGAAGGGCCCTCGGGCGCCTTCGAGTCGCGCACCGCGATCGCGTTCACGACCGGCGACTTGACCTCGACGCAGGCGCCGTTGCCACCGGAATACGAGGACTTCGTCCAGCTGTCCGTGCCGCCCTGAATAATCGCCATTGTTCCAACTCCGGTTTCTTCGGGTGCTGGGTGCTGCCAGTAGGAGTCACGCCAACGTTGCTGCTTGCTCTGGCGTGATCGACGCTAGCGCCCGGCCCCGTCGTGTGGGACCGGCGTTCACCCGACCGGATGGCATATTCCAAGTGGGCTTCCGCCGGGGCGAGTCGGGGGTGTACCGTACCGGCCTCTTCCCCCGCGCCCCGGCCGAATGTCGGCATTCAGCCCGCGACGCCCCTATTTTCCGGCGGCGTACTGCTTCGCAATCTCCGTCACGAACTCCCGGGTGTCCTCGACATTCAGCGCCTGTGCCCGCAGGTGTTCGTACATCACGCTGTACTTCGCGACATCCTGCGCCTTCTCCAGATAGAGGTCGCTCGTCACGCCCTCGATGTAGACCACGGAGGAGTCGGAGGTGTCGGGGAATTCCAGAATCGCGTAATGCCCGCTGATGCCCGGATGCGCACCCATGTGGAACGGCAGCACCTGCACGGTCACGTGCGGCAGGTGCGACTGCTCGACCAGGTGCTCCAACTGCTCCACCATCAGCTGCCGGTTGCCGACGAGCCGGCGCAGCGCGCCCTCGTCGATGACCGCCCACAGCCGCAGCGGACGCTCGTCGTCCTTGATGCGGTCCTGGCGGCGGGTGCGGACCGTGACCCGCTTGTCGATGTCGGCCGGCGTGGACTCGGGCAGCGCGCCGGCGATCACGGCCTCCGCGTAGCCGTGGGTCTGCAGCAGCCCCGGGATGATCTGCGGCTCGTAGACGCGCAGGCTCTCCGCGTCCGTCTCCAGACCGATGTAGACGCTGTACGGGATGTCGCCGAAGGCGTGCCACCAGCCCTGCTGGCGCGAGTCCTTGGCCATCTGCATGAGCGAGTCGACCACCCGGTCGTCCTCGACCTCGTACACCCCGCAGAGGTCACGGACGTCACGCTGGCTGATCGACCGCCGGCCGTTCTCGAGACGGCTGATCTTGGACTGGGAGACGAGCAGACGGTCGGCGACCTGCTCGGCCGTCATGCCCTTCGCCTCCCGGAGCCGTCGCAGCTCCTGGCCCAATCGGCGTCGCCTGACGGTGGGATTGACACTGGACGCCACGGAAACTGCACCTCCGGCTGTCTGCTGCGTAGCTGTGGGTATCTACCGCTTGGCAGACTGCCACCAAAGGTGTGGTGTGCGCTGGGAAATGACCACAACGCGACGTGTGCGGGCGGCCGTGGGAACGGCCGCCCGCACACGTAAGCGGGTCACATGGCGGCGCGCGCCATGGTGCCGCGGCGCGGCTGGGACGGCACCCCGCCTGCCGTGGCGCTCCGGCGGGGCTGGGCGCCCACGCCGTTCTGGACGTCCATGACGGCGTGCGCCACGAGACCGCCCATCGGGTCGTGCCGGATCAGGTCGCGCAGCCGGGACCGCGACGACCGTCCTTCGTTGCCCGGGTACAGGTGCTTGCCGAGACCGACCGCGTGGGCCAGGGCGGCGAGCGCCGCGGTCCGCGGGTCCGGCGGTACGCCGGTGCGGATCGCACTGTCCAGCCGGGCCCTGATCTCCCGGCTGATGGCCGTGTCCGTCGCCTGGTAGCGAGTCGTCGGCAGCACCCCGCACATCTGGCCCTCCACGGCATGCACCATGCCGCAGCGCTCCAGATGCGAGAGATACGTCTGGCGAAGCCCCAGTCGGGGCCCGCCGATCCAGTGGACGGCCCGAACCGGACTGCCGCGCCTGCGCAGCAGTTCCAGTGCGGAGTCCAGAGTCGGATCTCCGGTCGGCCGTGGCATCACCACGGCGATACGATCCCCGTCAGGGGCTATCCGTCCTGCCAGAGCCAGCTCCACTAGCTGTGCTCCGGCCAGGCCGAGGTCGAGCGACTGCGGCTGCGCTGTGGTACCCGTGGCCGGGTCCAGAGCGAGCAGCAGAAGCTCCTCCGGAATAGTTCTGCGGCTCCTGCCCATCCATGCCTCCCCGCGTGGATGAATGACAGGGTGACCCCTCTCACATTCATCTGTCGAGAGTGCCTGGGTGGTTCGTACGGGAACCGGCAGGTATGTCGTTCTCGTCTAGCACGGGGGCCAAGGGGTTCACACAGGACACTGGTAGATGGTTCGGACGTACGCATGAGCGATGGAGGAGGCACGGTGGCGGGCGAGTCCCCCGACAAGGCGGAGCAGCGGGAGAGCGCGGTCGGCGGCGACGGCAAGGACCCGCGACTGTCCGTCCTCCGGGACCGGGTCGACGAGCCGACGGCCGTCTTCCGGGCCCTGGCACCGCGGACGGCGCCGGAGGACGAGCCCGGGGAGCCGCCGGAGCCGGCGCCCGTACGGGCTGCTGAGCAGTCGGAGTCCTCGGCGCCGGCGGAGACGGAGTCACCGTCGGCCGAGTCTTCCGTGACGGAGGACGCGTCCGGGGCGGAGCCGGTTGCGGAGGAGACCGGGGCGCGGGCCGGGACGGAGTCGGAGCCTGAGGCGGAGTCGGAGCCTGAGGCGGAGTCGGACGACGAGCCGACCGCCGTGGCCGAGCAGGCCGGCACGGACGAGGCAGAGGCGGACGACGCCGACGGTGCCGACGCCGACGCGACGGACGAGCCCGCGGCTCCGGCCGAGTCGTGGTTCGCCGCGCGCAAGACGGCCGCGCCCCAGGCGGAGGAGAAGCCGGAGGCGGCGTCCGACGCGGAGCCGGAGCCCGAAGAGCCGTCGGCGGAACAGCCGGCCGCGGAGGAGCCGAAGCGGCCGGAGGAGCCGTCCGAGGAGGAGCCGAAGCGGCCGGAGGAGCCCGAGGCGGCCGCGCCCGCCCCCCGGCAGGTCGATCAGCCGACCGCGGTCTTCAAGGCCTTCAAGCCCGCCGACGAGCCCAAGGCCGAGCCCGAGCCCCAGGCCGAAGCCGAGCCCGCGGCCGCGGCGGTGGAGACGCCGAAGTCCCAGCCCGTCGACCAGCCGACGACCGCGCTCAAGCTGCCGCCGTCCCTGTTCCGGCCGCTCCAGGGCGACATCACCCAGGAGCAGCCGCAGCCGCAGCCCAAGCCGGCGCCCGCGGCCCCCGCCGACGCCCCCGCGCCCGCCGCGGCGCAGGCGGCGGCTCCCGTGCCGCCGTCCCTCGTCGAGGCGGAGCGGACCAAGCTGCAGCCGCTGCCGCCCCGTCCGCCGCTGGAGATCCTGGCGGAGCTGACCAACACGCCGCCGCCCGCGCCGACGCCGCTGCGCACCACCGTCCGCCGGGTGAAGATCTGGACCCCGCTCCTGGTCCTGCTCGTCGTCGTGTTTGCGGTCGTACAGTTCGTGCGCCCGCTGCCGGACACCAAGCTGGTGCTGTCCGCGTCCCCCACGTTCACCTTCGGGGGCGGCCCGCTGCAGATGCCGTGGCCGTCCGAGGGCCAGGGCGCCGCCGAGGTCGAGGGCGTGGGTTCGCTCGGCACCTACGGCCCGCAGAAGCCCGCGCCGATCGCGAGCGTCGCCAAGACCATGACGGCGTACGTGATCCTCCGCGACCACCCCATCAAGGGGAACGGGGACGGCCCCGAGATCGAGGTCGACAAGACCGCGGGCGAGCAGGCGAAGGCGAAGGACGAGTCGACGGCCCCCATCAAGGAGGGCCAGACGTACTCGGAGAAGGAGCTGCTGCAGCTCCTCATGATCCCGTCGGGCAACAACGTGGCGCGGCTGCTCGCGCGCTGGGACGCCGGTTCCGAGGCCGCGTTCGTCGAGAAGATGAACGCCGCGGCCAAGGAGCTCGGCATGACCGGCTCGACGTACACGGACCCGTCCGGTCTCCAGGCGACCACCGTGTCGACGCCGCTCGACCAGCTGAAGCTGGCGAAGGCGGTCATGCAGTACGACGTGTTCCGCGAGATCGTGGACATGCCGAACGTGACGATCGACGGCATCCCCGGCCAGATCGAGAACAACAACAACATCCTGCTCCAGCCGGGTGTGGCCGGCATCAAGACCGGTTCGTCGACCCCGGCCGGCGGCAACCTGCTGTGGTCGGCGTACACGGTCGTCGACGGCCAGAAGCGCCGCATCCTCGGCATCGTCATGGGAGCCAAGGACGCCCCGCAGCTGTGGCAGAAGCTGGAGCTCGCGATCCAGAACAGCCTCAAGCTCATCCAGCAGGCGCAGAAGGACGTCACCTCCGCCGCGGTCGTGAAGAAGGGCCAGATCGTCGGCTACGTGGACGACGGGCTCGGCGGCCGGACGCCGGTCGTCTCCACCAAGGACCTCAAGGCGGTCGGCTGGCCGGGCCTGAAGGTGGACCTGCGGCTCGGCGACGGCGGCAGGAAGCTGCCGCACACCGCCAAGGCCGGGGACGTCGTCGGCCAGGTGTCGATCGGCACCGGCACCGGTGAGGTCAGCGCGCCGGTGGCCCTGAAGGACGACCTGGTGGAGCCCGGCGTCGGCGAGAAGCTGACCCGACTGGGCTGATCGGACGGGCGCCCGGGAGCTCCCCGGGCGCCCTCCTGTTAGCGTTCCCCCGGGGGACGAGAAGAAGGGCAGCACGGGAAAGGGCCGCATTGAGCACCGCCGAGGGGACCCGTGAGGCCGGAGGCCAACCCGACGTGTCTTCACCTTCGCGAATAGAACTCCCGGGGCAGCGGCCGGCATCCGGCGGGACCGGCGCTGCCGCCGAAGGCGCCCCCCGAGGCGTCGACGGCGCGGGCCACGCCCCGCGCCGCCGCAAGCGCCGCTATCCCGTCCTCGTCGCGACCGCCGTGGCCGCGCTGACCCACGTCCTGTGGTTCTTCTTCTTCGCCAACAGCGGCGGGGACCTGGCGGCGCAGGACGCGTGGGCCGAGTTCGTCGGCCGGCACCCGGACTCGGCGTACAACCTCGCCTGGTACGGCGGGATGCACCCGGTCTCGTACAGCGTGGTGTCCCCGTACGTCATGTCCGTGCTCGGCGTCCGTACGACGATGATGATCGCCGGGACGCTCTCGGCCGCCCTGACCGCGCTGATCCTGGTGCGGGTGCGGGCGGTGCGCAATCCGATGGCGTGCGCGCTCGCCGGTGTCTTCGCCTTCCTGTGCAACGCGCTGTCGGGGCGGGTCACCTTCGGCCTCGGCATGATGTTCGCACTCGGCTCGGTCGCGGCGGTCTTCTGCTGGCCGCACCGCTGGCGCTTCCACCGCTGGGCGAAGGCGGCCGTGGCCGCGCCGCTCGCCGCGCTGGCGACCGCGTGCAGCCCGGTCGCCGGGCTGTTCCTCGGCGTGGTCGCGGCGGCGCTCTTCCTCAACAAGCGGCGCCCGGGCGCGTACGCGGTCGGCCTCGCGCCCGTCGCGGTCGTGGCGCTCTCGGCGTGGCTCTTCCCGTTCTCCGGTACGCAGCCGATGTCGCTGGCCTCGACGAGCCTGCCGTTCCTGTTCGGCGTCCTCGTCCTCCTGCTCGTCCCGAAGGACTGGCGGACGGTGCGGACGGCGGCGGCCGTGTACGCGGCGGGCACGCTGCTCACCTGGCTGATCGACTCCCAGATCGGCTCGAACGTCTCCCGGCTGGTGATGCTCTTCGCCGGTGTGGTGCTCCTCGCGGCCCTGCCGTACGCGCGGCCGCGCTCGCGCCGCTGGTACGCGGTCGTGCTGGCCTTCGTCGGGCTCAACGCGTGGATCGGCTTCAAGGGCGTCGACGACGTCATCCGCACCGCCCCGGACGCCTCCTGGGCCCGCGAGGTGGCGCCGCTGATCAACCAGCTCCAGGAGCGCGGCGCCGAGCAGGCCAGGGTGGAGGTCGTGCCGGCCTCCAGCCACCGCGAGTCCTCCGCCCTCGCCCCGTACATCAACCTGGCACGCGGCTGGAACCGCCAGGCCGACATCGAGCGCAACCCGCTCTTCTACGACGACACCCTCAACGCGGCGAACTACCACGACTGGCTCGGCCGCTGGGCCGTGCGCTACGTGGTCCTGCCGACCGGCGCGCCCGACTCGGGCGCCGAGGGCGAGGCCGAACTGGTCGACGGCGGGCTGCCCTATCTCAAGCAGGTGTGGTCGGACGCCAACTGGCGGCTGTACGAGGTCACCGACCCCACGCCGCTCGCCGACCCGCCGGCGCGGGTGCGGCGCGCCGAGGCCAACGAGGTCGTCCTGCAGCTCGACCGGCCCGCCCGCGTCAAGATCCGCGTGCCCTACTCGCCGTGGCTCGCGCTCGTCGACGAGAACGGCGGCAAGATCGAGCCGCCGCAGGAGACGGAGGCGTCGAAGGAGGCCCGCGAGGCCTCGGAGACCGAGATACCGAAGGTGTTCGCGAACGAGGAGGGCTGCCTCCTGAAGGCGGAGCCCGACGCCGAGGGCGACGAGTGGACCGAACTCATCGCCCCGAAGGCCGGCACCTACCGTCTCGCCGCGCCCTACAAGCTCTTCCCGCGCGGCACGACCTGCCCGGAGGAACTCCGCTGACCGGCCCCCCGGCCTTCGCCGCGGCCCCCGCCGGGGTCACCCGTACGGGGTGCGGGGCGGCCGGTGACGGCCGGGCGGCGCCCCGACGGGCATAGGCTCCGTGCGGACAGCACGTACGTGACGAGGTCGGCGGTGGCAGTGGGCGACATGGTGGTGGACGCACGATCGGGTGCGGACGGCAAGGAGGACGGAAACACGGAGGACTCCGGTGGTGCGGCGCCGAAGCGACGCCGCCCGTTCTGGGTGGAGCTCCCGTTCCTCGTCGTCATCGCGCTGGTCCTCGCCTTCCTGATCAAGACCTTCCTGCTCCAGGCGTTCCTGATCCCCTCGGGCTCCATGCAGAACGCCCTGCAGGAGAACGACCGGGTGCTGGTCGACAAGCTCACGCCGTGGTTCGGCTCGGAGCCCGCCAGGGGCGAGGTCGTGGTCTTCCGCGACCCCGCCGACTGGCTGGCGAACCTGCCGGCGGAGGAGCCCAACGCGACGCAGCGGTTCCTGGGCTTCATCGGCCTGATGCCGGCGGTCGGCGAGAAGCACCTGATCAAGCGGGTCATCGGCGTCGCCGGCGACACCGTCGAGTGCAAGGGCGACGGCCCCCTCAAGGTGAACGGCAAGCCGCTCACCGAGCCGTACGTCTACCCCGGCAACACGGCCTGCAGCCCCGACCCGGCCGGCCAGTTCAAGGTCACCGTCCCGGCCGGCCACCTCTGGGTGATGGGCGACCACCGCCAGGCCTCACTGGACTCCCGCTACCACCGGGACGACGCCCACGGCGGCATGGTCCCGCAGGCGGACGTGGTGGGCCGCGCGGTGGTCGTCGCCTGGCCCGTCCCCCACTGGTCCACCCTCCCGGTCCCGGAGACCTTCGAGCAGCCGGGCCTCGGCGCCACCCGCTGACCCCTCGCGAGGAACACGGGGGCGCCGGAGGCACCCGGGGGCGCCGCCCGCCGACACCTCACGAGGAAGGCGGAGGCGTCGCCCGCCGACACCTCACGCGGAACGCGGAGGCGTCAGCGTCACCGGCCAGCGCGTCTTGTCGGTGTACTTGCTCAGCCGCTTGTCGATCTCGGTCGCCCACTCTCCGCCCTTGGCGAGGACGCCCAGGTCGTGCACGTCGGTGGCCTTGGCGGCGGCGTCCCTGCGCTCGACCACCCACTCGTACACGCGCTCCAGGAACGCGGCGTCGAAGAGGGAGATGTCGAGGCCGGCCACGGCCTTTCCCTGAGGGCGGGACGACCTGAGCGCGAACGCGGTGGCCGCCCTCGCCAGGTGGAAGCGGACGTTCGACCGGTCGTAAGCGCCGCCCAGTCCGGCCACCGAGGGGAGGAAGTCGTCGATGGAGCGCATCACGAGGACGCTGCGCAGGTACGCCTCCAGCGGAGTCGAGTTCTTGAAGACCCGCTCGTACTTCCCGCGGACGAGGGACGACGGCGCGCCCCGGGCGATGTGCGGCTGCTGGAGCAGGATCGCCCCCACGGCCTGGGCCAGTTCGAGGACCTCGACGATCTGGGTGCGCGGCTTCCCCAGGTTCTTGTAGTGGTTCCGCTTCCGCTCGTAGTAGAACCCCTGGCGCTGGAAGTACTCCTCGATGCTGCGCTGGAAGGGGTCCCCGGACCGGAGCGAGGCCGCCGAGACGCGGTTCTGGCTGTTGGTGGCCTTGATCACCTGCGCGGTGATGGTCTCGTCCCTGGTCTCGACGACCCGTACGAGGATCTGCCGCATCCGGCCTTCGGCGCGCGCGCCCACACTGTCCGGCGACGGCCGGTGCGGGCGGAAGTACTCGTGGACGTTCCGGGACGTCTGGAGGCCGTTGACGATCTGGGGATCCTCGATGTGCAGCATCTTCCCCGAGGGCTGCACCCGCTTGCCGATCACGGTGACCCCGTTGTTGAGCCACCAGAAGTCGGCGGCGGCGTCGTCCCCCTGCCGCAGCGACTCCGCGATGCCGCGGTTGATCACCGTGGCGCCCTCGTAGCCGCGGACGTTCTCCTCGAAGATCTCGTCCCGCAGGCGTCCGTTCTCGTCGGTGATGAAGCTGTTGTAGTCCTCGAGGCGCACCAGGGAGACGAACCCGCCCTTCTCGGGCGACATGGGGCTCTCCGACAGCCGGAGCGTCAGCGTGTTCGACTTCCGTTGCCGCGCCAGGGTGTTCAGGTCCCCCGCCCCGATGAGGTCCACCGCGACCTTGGCGTCCGGAAAGAGCTCGCCGATGCTCTTCTCGAGACGGGCGGCCTTGCGTTTCACCTTCGTGTGCGGGATCTCCGATGACCGCGTCACGTACCGAATGCTGATGGACAGCGCCGGGAAACGGCTCGAGGCGGCCAGATAGATGTCCCGAAACGAATCGAACCGCTCCAGGAGACGAGGATTGAATTCCTCCTCGAGACCGTCCGGCCTATCGAGCCGGAGCAGCAGGGGAAGGTGGTCGATTAAGAGCTGGAGCGGAATCTCCTTGAATCCGCTCTCGTCCTTCGTCTGGATGATCTCGAGCTCGAGCTGAGGCGTGTTGGTGCCGTGCGTGGTCTCGGACGCGTCCTCGACGATCTGGCCGTCGACGAAGAGGTAGACGGCGTCGATTCCCCCGTCGTTCGTGCCGTCGGTGATTCCGTCCTCGATCTGCCGCGAGGAGAGACCCTTGTGCCGCAGAACGGTGTCCGTGGAACTGATCAGGAAGTAATCCTGGTCGGAGATGTCCGGATACGTTTCGGCCTTGCTCTGCTTCAGCCGCTCCGTCAGGAGCATCACCTCGTTGGAGACGGGCTGCGCAGCTTTGGACATGAAAAGCCTCCCCTTTGACTCGACCGACGAATATACCCGTCCGCTGTCGGCCGCACAGGGAAAAAGGGAGCACTGACGCAGTCAGGGGCTCTTCCGTCCGTGACGGAAGAGCCCCTGATCGGTGTTCCTCTGTGCCCCCGGCAGGATTCGAACCTGCGACACCCGCTTTAGGAGAGCGGTCGGAGGGGTGTCCGTGGGGGTTGGGCCGCTGCTCGCGGCTGCCGTGCGGAGCCGTGGTGGACTGCTGTCATCCACCGTCGTTGATGTCAGGTCTGGATGTCGGCGGTCGCCGTTCTGCGAACGGCCGCTGGTAGTCAGAGGCCTCCGCGACGGGGGGATAGTCCCTGCTGAACACCACGTAGACGGGGTGCTCGGGGTCGCCGACCTCCAGGAGCTGGAAGAGGTCCAGGTCGTGGTTCGCGTACCGGTGCAGGTACTGGATGAAGAGCTTCAGCTCGTCGTCCGACAGCCGCTCGTCGTGCCCCTCGTTGTGCATGTCGCCCCCCGTTGACTCCCGTCGCCCCCGGGACGGACGATACCCGGGCTGAAAAACACCGGCGGCTCCTGGGCGCCACCGCTACCGTGCGGGCATGGGGAGCGGACGAAAGCACTGGCGAGACAGGCTCGGGACACCGAAGACACTCGTTCTGTACCGCACGCCCGACGTGTGGCGGTGTGCCGTGTACTTCTCCGGCGGCGTTGTCGACGGTCATCTCGCCCAGCCCCGTGCCGACAGCGGACCTGCCGAAGCTCAGACAGCCGCACACGCCAAGGCTGAGGAACTGGCTGGCAGCCCCTTGACGATCTCATGGGAGGAGAGCGACGAACCGGGTTGGTGGACGGGAACCACCACGACAGGATCCGCAAGCTGTCGCCTCACTCCGCTGCCGGCTGATGGGAATCCCGTAGACGATTCCACGCTGGGTGGCACGGCGGCCTTGGCAAGTCGGCGGCCTGGATGTCAGACCGCCCTGACATCCTGCGCCCGTGAGAATGACATGGGCCGACTTCTGGGCACTGATTGCCACCCTGAACGGCGAAGCCACCGAAGAGAGCTGCCACCGCCTCGCTGAGGAGCTGAGTCGCCGCACCGTCTCCGACATCATCGGGTTCGCCGAGCGGCACGCCGAGGCGCTCTACCGCCTGGATCAGGAGAAGTTCGGCACACTCCCGGTGGTCGACCTGACGGCCCGGGACGGCAGGCCCTTCCCGCAGTCGTCCGACGCGTTCCTGTACGCGCGCTGCGCTGTGGTGGCTGCGGGTCAGGCTGTGTGGGAGAGCGTCTTCTCCGACGTCGACAAGTTCGCGCCGTACACCTCAAGCGAGCATGACGGCGAAGGGCTGCTGTACGTGCCGGACAAGGCGTACGAGCTGGCCACCGGCGAGGAGTGGGACCGCCCGACGCGGTACTGCTTCGAGAGCTACTCCAACAGGGACGGCTGGCCAGACCTGGAGGACTGAGTCCAGCTACGGCTTGATCGGGATCTCGTAGACGATCTCGCAGAGGGCGGCGGTCTGGCCCGTTCCCATGTTCAGCGCGGGGGCGAGTCAGTGGAACCAGACGACGAGACGGACGTTCTCCGCGCCGTGGACTTCGCTGAGGATGCGCATGACGCTCCAGACGCGGCCCCAGTCGGTGCCGGTCCCTGCAGCCGATGCACGACTTCGTGCGCCGGAGGCGTCCGTCTCCTGCCAGTCGGTGGCGGACAACTCGGCCCAGGTCACCCATGTCGTCCCGTACACGGAGTCGGGGCCGCCGTAGTCGGCGAACTCACGACGCAGCCCTTCCGACGCGTCATCCGGGAAGCCACGGTCCTCAGCAAGCGGACGGAAGCCGAAGGAGTTGCGGATTCCGAAAAGGCACGCGAGGCCGTCGTAAGCGTTGCCCCTGTTCAGCAGGGAGAGGTCGATGCCCGCTTCCCAGACTGTGTCCTCATCGTCCAGGCCCCACAGACGGGCCCCTGGTCGGCACTCGATCATTCCGCTGACATCGGTCGACATGGCGTGATCCTGCCCGGCAGGCCCGGGGGCCGGCACCCGCATTTCGCTCCGCGCGCTCGCGGCGATCCTCGGCCGGCCGCAGCCGTTGATGTCACTCGTAGATGTCAAAGACCCCCAGCCGTAATCGGCTGGGGGTCTTTTGCCTGGTGCCCCCGGCAGGATTCGAACCTGCGACACCCGCTTTAGGAGAGCGGTGCTCTATCCCCTGAGCTACGAAGGCGCGGGGCCAGTGTAGCGGGTGGGGGCGGGCAGGTGTCGGGGTTGTTCCGGGTGGTCAGGTCTGTGGCGTCTCGAAGCGGTCCAGGTAGTCCGCGTTCGCGATCGGTGCCGCCGCGAGGTACTCGGGCGGGAGGTCGAAGGCGTCGGCCAGGGCCATCAGGTGGGGCGCCAGCGCGGCGACCGTCTGTTCCGTCGTGGTGTGGAGGGCCTCGACCTGGGCGGGGCCGAGGTGGCCCGCGACGAGGAGGTCGCCGGTGTGGGGGCGCAGTTCGTCGAGGAGGAAGAGGCGGGCGAGGTGCTCCAGGAGGAAGCGGGCGCGCGGGGTGCCGGCGCGGGCGGCCGCGGCGAGGAAGGCGTCCGCGGCGGCCGTGCGGGCGTGGGCGGCGACCATCTCCAGGGCGGCGCCCGAGGTCTCGTTCCAGCGGCCGACGGGGTCGCCGGAAGGCCCGCCGCGCAGGGCGGCGCGGGCGCGGGTCTGCCAGACGCGCTCGACGGCGGCGTGCAGGTCGCGCAGGAAGCCGAGGTCGGTGAGCTCGCCGCGCGGGGCGCGGGCGGGGCCGGCCTCGTGGGCGAAGACCAGCTCGGAGGCGGCCTTGGTCCAGATCACCAGGTTGTCGCCCTCGGCGGTGATGCCCCCTTCCACGTTGAGCGGCAGGTCGGCGATGCCGTTCGCGGGGAAGAGGCCCTGGGCGCCGCAGCGTTCGCGTGCCTCGACGGTGATGTCGCGGGCCTGCCAGGTGATCCAGCCCTTGGCGACGGCGATCAGCCGTTCGGTCTCCTCGCGCTGCCGCGGGTCGGTCGGGTCGTGGCCGGCCCAGCGGTCGAGCACGGAGCGGTGCAGGAAGGTCATCGCGTAGGCGGTGGCCAGGGAGCGCAGCAGCCGGCCGTGGTGGCTGCGGTGCGCGGCGACGGGTATCCGCTCGCCGGCCTTCGGGGCGGCCACCTGGCGGTGGTGGGCGTAGCGGACGGCGATCGCGAGGGCGGCGCGGGCCATGCCGAGGGTGCCGCCGCTCATGCAGAGCTTGCCCATGGTGACGCGGCCGACCGAGCGCAGGAACCGCTTGCGCCGGTTGCCGAGGTTGCTGTTGAGCCTGCCGTCCTTGTCGAGGCGGCCGTGCGCGGCCTCCAGCATGGCCTCGCGGGGCAGCCGTACGTGCTCGAAGGAGGTGAGGCAGTGGTCGACCGGGGTGCCGGTGCGGTCGGGGAGCCGCTGCACCCGTATGCCGGGCAGGTGGCCGTCGGCGTCGCTGAGCGGGGTGAGGAAGAGGAAGACGCCCTGGTCCTCGCCGTCGACGAGGAGGCGTGCGGCGACGACGGCGGTCTTGGGGCCGCCGGCGAGGCTGGTGTTGGGCATGAACTTCCGGGCCCCGGGGGTCGGGGTGTGCAGCACGAAACCGCCGGTCTCGCGGTCGAGGACGGCGACGGTCTCGAGCGCGGCGACGTCGTTGCCGTGGGCGAGTTCGGTGCACAGGAAGGTGCCGGTGCGCTCCATCGCGGTGAACGCGGTGAGGTCGCGGCGGTAGCCGTCGTGGTCCAGGAGGCTGCCGAGGAAGAGGTTGTAGTGGATGCTGGCGAGCGTGCACAGGCCGCCGTCGACGAAGCCGGTCCACTCGTGCAGGGCGGCGAGCCTGCGGGCGTCGTAGGTCAGGGCCTCGGCCTCGGTGCCGGCGACGGTGCCGTTGACCAGCCGCAGCCGCTCGTAGGACAGTTCGGTGCGCTCGGTGGGGGTGAGTCCGGGGCGGTGGGCGAAGGCCTCGCCGGCGATCAGCCTGCGCCACTCGCCGTGGACGCGCTCGCGGTCCTCGCCGTCGAAGAGGAGGCGGGTGAGTTCGGCCACGGCGCTGTCGTCGGCGGCGTCGTGTCTGAGTGGTGCCTCCGCGTGCTTGAGCATCGGCTCGTCCCCCGAAGTGAGTTGACCGGTAGGGATGGTCTGACCTGCCCAAGGGTAAGATACGGACCATCCGGTTTTGTTTCAATGCTTGTCAAACCGGTTGGGTGGTTTTATTCTCGAAATGTGGATGTGTAAAGAAATCGGTCTTCGACGGGGCAACCCTACTGCCGGTGGGGGTTCGTCCGGACCGGCCGCCGACCGTCACTCCATGTGAGCCGTTGGAATACCAGCCTCGCGGTTTTTTCCTTCCGCGAGGTACGGAGGATGTAGTGGCGCAACAAGAGCGGGCCATTCGCACACGTCAGAAGATCGTGCTCGCGGCCGCCGAACTCTTCGACGAGGTCGGCTACGAGGCGGCGACGATCTCAGAGGTCCTGAAGAAGTGCGGAGTGACCAAGGGCGCCCTGTACTTCCACTTCGCCTCCAAGGAGGAGCTCGCCCAGGAGGTGCTCGCCGGACAGGTCGCCGCGCTGCCGCCGGTGCCGCAGCGCGAGCTCTACCTCCAGCAGCTCACCGACGAGGCGCTGGTCCTCGCCCACCTGCTGCGGGTCGGCGATCCCATGGTGCGCGGCAGCATCCGCCTCACCGTGGAGCAGGGCTCGCTGCACGACGGACTCGACCGCCAGGTGCCGATGCGCGGCTGGATCGACCACAACGTCGCCGTCCTCAACGGCGCCAAGGAGGCCGGCGAGCTGCTGCCGCACGTGGACATCGCCTCCGCGGCGGCCCTGTTCACCGGCAGTTTCACCGGGGTCCAGATGCTGTCCAAGATCATGACCGGGCACGCGGACATGGTGGACCGCGTCGCCGACCTCATGCGGACCCTCCTCAGCGCCATCGCCGTGCCGGGCGTGCTCGTCCGACTGGACTTCGAGCCGCCCCGCGCGGAGCGGGCCTACGAGGAGGCGCTGCGCGCCCGCGACGAAGGCGCCGCCGTCGCGTCGACTTCCGGCTGACGACCTCTCGTACGGGGGAGGGGAGACCGCGCTCTCCTCGGTTGCGTGTGCGGGGGCACGCGCGGAACGCAAGACGCAGTCCGAACCGAAACGGAGAACACGCTCATGGACCGCACGGACCTCGCCGGCAGAGAAGGCGCCGGAGGCACGGCCTCCTGCCCGTACGCCCTCGACGTGACCGGACGCGACCTCGCCGGCGAGGCCGCCGCGCTCAGGGCGCAGGGCCCGGCCGTCCGGGTCGAACTCCCCGGCGGGGTGGAGGCCTGGGCCGTCGTCCGCCAGGAGCACGTCGAACGGCTCCTCGTCGACCCGCGGGTCTCCAAGGACGCCCGCCGCCACTGGCCCGCCTTCGTCGAGGGCCGGATCACGCCCGAGTGGCCCCTGTACCCCTGGGTCGCCAACGAGAACATGCTCTTCTCGTACGGTGCCGAGCACGCCCGGCTGCGCCGCCTGGTCGCCGCGGCGTTCACCGCCCGCCGCACCGCGGCCCTGCGGCCCCGGATCGAGGAGATCACCGCCACGCTCCTCGACGGTCTCGCCGAGCGCCTCGCCTCGGGCGAACCGGTCGAACTGCGCACCGGCTACGCCGAACCGCTGCCCCTCCAGGTCATCTGCGAGCTCTTCGGCGTCGCCGAAGGCGGCGCCCGCGACGAACTCACCGCCGCCCTGCGCACGGTGTTCAGCTCCAGCGTCACCGCCGAGACCATGGAGGCCGCGCGCGGCAACGCCTTCCGGCTGCTCGGCGAACTCGTCGCCGCCCGCCGCGAGGTGCCCGGCGACGACCTGACCTCCTCGCTCATCGCCGCCCGTGACGGCGACGGTGACGACGCCCTCACCGAGAACGAACTCCTCGGCTCCCTCTTCCTGTTGATCGCCGCGGGCCAGGACACCACCGCGGCGCTCGTGGTCAACGCCGTAGCCGCGCTGCTCGGCGACCCCGAGCAGCTCGCGCACGTCCGGGCCGGCCGCGCCTCCTGGGACGACGTGGTCGCCGAGACCCTGCGCATCCACGGTCCGGCCGCCTACTCGCCGCTGCGCTTCGCCGTCGAGGACATCGAGCTCGACGGCGTGAAGATCGCCCAGGGCGACCCGATCCTGGTCAACTTCGCTGCGGGCGGCCTCGATCCGCAGCGGTACGGGCCGGACGCCGCCCGCTTCGACGTGCTGCGCGGCGATCGCGACAACCTCGGCTTCGGGCACGGCGTGCACCGCTGCCTGGGCGCCCCGCTCGCGACGCTGGAGGCGACCGTCGCCCTCGCCGCCCTCTTCGAGCGCTTCCCCGACCTGGAACTCGCCTGTGCCTCGGAGGAGTTGGCGCCGCTGCCGACCTTCCTCCTGAACGGCTACGGCGCGCTGCCGGTGCGGCTGCCCGCGCGCGACTGAGGTCCGCCGTCCGCTTCCGGGGCCCCCGTTCCTCCCGTTTCTCTGAAAAACCGCCCATCCGGTTTGTTATAGTGCGGGAGAGAGCGAGTGGTACGCGTTGTCACCCACGGCCAGTGACGGAGGCCCCTTGGCCAAGCAGGAGCGGGCGATTCGGACCCGTAACGCCCTTGTCGAGTCGGCGGCGGCGCTCTTCGACCGGGACGGCTTCGAGGTCGCCTCGCTCGCGACCATCAGCGCCCGCGCCGGAGTCAGCAGCGGAGCCCTGCACTTCCACTTCCCCAGCAAGGCGGCGCTGGCCGAGGCGGTCGTCGCGGCGGCCGGCGACCGGCTCGTACGGATCACCCGGGAGCGCGAGGCGCTGCCGCTGCAGTCCCTGATCGACGCCAGCCACGAGCTCGTCCAGGGGCTGCGGTCGGACCCCGTGCTGCGCGCGGGCTTCGCCCTGAGTGCCTGCCCGGAGCGCACGAGGACGGCCCGGGACCTGCGACGGATGTGGCGCGAGTGGGTCGAGAGCGTCGTGCTGCGGGCCGAGCGCGCGGGACTGCTCGCACCCGACGTGACGGCCCCGGACGTGGCGGCCGCCGTCGTTGCGGTGGCCGCGGGCCACGAGGCCCTGGGTCATCAGGACCCGCGCTGGCTGGAGCGGGCGCCGCTCACCCGCTTCTGGGCCTTCCTGCTGCCCCGGGTGGTCGGAGCCGCCCGGGTGGGGCTCTTCGTCGCCTCGGGCGACCCGGAGGCGGAGCCGGTCCGCCCCGCCGCCGAGCCGCGTGAGACCGTCGAGTGAGACCGGCGCGACCTTGACCGTCCCGGCGGGCGGGCATAGCGTCGGGCTGCGGGCGGCTGAGCAAGCGCTTAGGGGATCGGGAGAGAGGTCGTAACGTGGCCGAGCACCACACGGAGCCGCACACCGATCCCTCCGCGACCCCGCACAGCGATCCCTCCGCGCGCCCGCACAGCGATCCCTCCGCGACCCCGCACTCCGATTCCTTCGCGAGCCCGCACACCGATCCCTCTGCGGAGCCGCACGCTGCCCCCTCCACGAACCCGGATGCCGGTGAGGCGCCCGCGGGCCCGCACACCGACCCCTTCGCCGACCCGGCGCTCACCCGCCCGCTGACCGCACCCGGCGCGCCCTTCGCCGTCGAGGACGGCGTGTACGCGGGCGGGCCCCGGACCCTGCGCGAGTTCGTCGAGGCCACCTGGGGCTTCGGCGACCTTCCCTTCCTCGTCTCCGAGGACGGCGTGACCGGCTACCGCGCGTTCTTCGACGCCGCCTGCGGCCTCGCCCGCCGTCTCGTCGACGTGCACGGACTGCGCCCCGGCGACCGGGCGGTCGTCGCGATGCGCAACCACCCCGAATGGCACGTCGCCTTCTGGGCCGCCCAGCTCGCCGGGCTCGTCGCCGTGCCGCTCAACGCCTGGTGGACCGAGGACGAGTTCGCGTACGCCCTCGACGACTGCGCGCCGCGCGTCCTGCTCGTGGACGGCGAGCGGGTCCCGCGGGTCGCCGCCTGGGCCCGCGCCCGCGCCGTACCCGGGATCGTGTTCCACGGGGATCCGGACCGGGCGCTGCCCGAGGGCTTCGAGGCGTACGTCCCCGACACCGACCCGGTGCTCGGGCCGCCCGCGGTCGACGTGCTGCCCGAGCACGACGCCACGATCATCTACACCTCCGGCACCACCGGCCGTCCCAAGGGCGCCGTCGCCACCCATCTCGCGCAGGCGGGCGCGGCCATGAACCCGCGTTACTTCGCCGCCGCCTCCGCGCTGCGCCGCGGCAGCCGGCCGGGCGCCGGGCCCGCGCCGGTGTCGCTCACCACCTTCCCCTTCTTCCACGTGGCCGCCTTCACCTCCTTCTTCTCGGTCATGGCGGCCGGCGGCACCCTCGTCCTCATGCGCAAGTGGGACGTGGCCAAGGCCCTGGAGCTGATCCGCGTCCACGGCGTCACGCACTACGCGGGCGTCCCCACCACGGCCCTCCAGCTGCTGGACCTCGCCGAGCGCACCGGCGACCCGCTGGCCTCGCTCACCCAGCTCAACACCGGGGGAGCGGCCGCGCCGCCCGAGATCACGGCGCGTCTCGCCGCCGCGTACGGGGAGCGGATCGAGCCGCGCAACGGCTACGGACTCACTGAGACCTGCGGCGGCGTGCTCGCCAACTTCGGCGCCGAGTACCGCGCCCACCCCACCAGCGTCGGCCGGCCCACCCCGGTCACCGAGGTCCGGATCGACGCGCCGGACGCCGACGGCGTGGGCGAGCTGTGGCTGCGCGGCCAGTCCCTCGTGCGGGGCTACTGGGGCGACGAGGAGGCCACCCGCGCCGCGTTCACGGCCGACGGCTGGTTCCGCACCGGCGACCTCGCACGGGTCGCGGACGGCCGGGTCACCGTCGTCGACCGGATCAAGGACATGGTCGTCAGGGGCGGCGAGAACGTGTACTGCGTCGAGGTGGAGGGCGTGCTGCACGACCACCCGGACGTCGTCGAGGCCGCCGTCGTCGGCGTACCGCACCCCGCCCTCGGCGAGGAGGTCGCCGCCGTGGTCCGGCTCCGGCCGGGCGCGACGGCAGGTCCGGCGGACCTGCGCGCGCACGTCGGCGCACGGCTCGCCGCCTTCAAGGTGCCCGCGCACGTCCTCTTCCGGGACGCGGAGCTGCCGCGTAACGCGGCCGGGAAGGTCCTCAAGCGGGAACTGCGCGCGCAGGCTCAGGAGCGCGAGACGCGTATCCGGTAGCCGCCCGTCGCCGCGTCCTCGGCGAGGACGGTGACGCGGATGCCGTTGGTCCGGTCGGTGAAGCTCTCGCCCGGCCCGAACGGGGCGTCGGACAGCTCGGAGTGGACGTTGGGGCGGCGGGTGCAGCCGCCGCTGTCGTGGTCGCTGTCGGTCACGGTGACCGGCCCGTGCCCGGTGTCCACGTCCGTCTCGACCTTGTAGACGAGGACCCCCGTCTTGCAGACCGCCTCGTCGTTGCCCTCGCGGGTGCGCACCTCGATCGCGTAGCCGGAGGTGGTGGAGAGCGGGACGAAGGCGAGCTTGGGGCCGCCCGCGGTGGCGAGCGGGGTGAGCGTGTAGTCGAAGTCGCCGGCGCGGGAGGCGCAGCCGACCTGTTCGTCGTCGAGCCAGCCGAGCTTCCACTTGTGCCAGCCGAGCAGGTCGTTGTTGGCCCCCCAGTCCTCGGACATGATGTCCCAGTGCCCGACGGTGCCGCCGCCGTCGGAGGTGTAGAGGTCGGGCAGTCCGAAGACGTGGCCGTTCTCGTGCGGCAGGACCCGGTAGCCGGTCTCGGCGTACGTCCCCGAGCCGTCGTCCTGGCGGCTGTAGACGAAGGACGTGTTGGCGAGCGGGACGCCGTCCGCGTACGGGGCGTCGTCGTTGCCGGAGAAGGTCACGGACAGGACGGTGTCGAGGGCCGAGGGCCCGGCGTTCGGTGTGACCAGGACGTTGAGCAGGTCGTACGAGCTGAAGTCCACCCGTGCGTCGGCGGCCTTCACGATGTCCTCGACGAGCCCGCGGTAGCCCGGCTCGTACGGCGAGCCGCGCTCGACCCCGTAGGAGGCGAAGGGGCGGGGCATCCGCAGCCAGTCGGGTATCGGGGTCTCCGGGTGGTAGTGGAGGCGGCCGTACGAGCTGACGCGGAACCACTCGGAGGTCTGCGGGAAGAACTCGCGGAAGCGGCTCATGGCCGTGCCCTGTCCGGGTGCGTCCGGGAAGTCGATCATCAGGTTGAGGGCTCTGAGGCGGCCCGTGGAGCGGACGTATCCGGGGGCGGTGGGCAGGCCCTCCGACATCTGCACACCCATCGTCGTGGCGATCCGGCACGGTCCCAGCGGCGCTTCCCCGGGGCCGGCGGCCACCGGTCCCGCGGTGGCGGGGGCGGGGCCGGGCAGGGTCGTGCTGGCCGTTGCCAGGGCGGCGATCGCGAGAGCGGCCGCCGCGGCCAGGGCGATGGGTCTGCGTATGCGCCGGCGGGTGTCCTGCATGCGGTCGCCTCCTGTCCGCGCCGCGGTGACCGGCGCCGTGCGATCAGCCTGTGGCGGCGGGTCCGGGCGCGCGCGCCGGGTGGCCCGACCGGGGTATCCGAAGGCGAACAGGGGTGTGACTCAGGTCACAGGCCGAGAGGGAAATAACCGGGGATCCGTTCCCCGTTTATGACCGTGTCGACGAAGTGGGGACTCGGTCCCCGGATGACTCTGGGAGGTACGGCCGTGAGCAGCAGTGCCGATGTCGCGCCCGCGCGCCGCGTGCCCCGCCCGCGGGCGGACGCCCTGCGCAACCGCGAGCGGATCGTCACGGCCGCCCGCGAGATGTTCGTGGAGTCCGGCGCGCAGGTGCCGCTCGACGAGATCGCGCGCCGCGCCGGGGTGGGCAACGCCACGCTCTACCGCAACTTCCCCGAGCGCGCCGACCTCGTCCGCGAGGTCATCCTGTCCCTCACGGCCCGCATCACCGAGCGGGCCGCCGAGGCGGCCGAGCAGGAGAGCGACCCCTTCGCCGCCGTCCGCCGCTTCGTCCACGCCGCCGCCGACGAGCGGGTGGGCGCCCTGTGCCCGATGCTCGACGGCGACTTCGACAAGGACCACCCGGACCTGCTGGCCGGACGTTCGCGTCTGGAGGAGACCGTCCAGGAGCTCGTCGACCGGGCGCAGACCGCCGGCCGGATGCGGCCGGACGTCGGCGTCGGCGACCTGATGATCGCGGTCTCCCAGCTGACCCGGCCGCTGCCCGGCACGGCCTGTCTGAACATGGACCGGTTCGTCCACCGTCATCTGCAGGTGTTCCTGGACGGCCTCGAAGCGCCCGCGCGCTCCGAACTGCCGGGTTGCGCCGCGACTCTGGAGGGCCTGAGGGGCGAGGCCGGGCCCGCCTCGTAACCCACTGACCCGAGCCCGACCCCCCTACCCGCATCCCCTTACGTACGTCCCTTTTTCACCCTTTCGCGCCAAGAGGTGGCTACCCCCATGTCAAAAATCGCGTCCTCCCCGCCGGCCACGGCCGACCCCAGCCGCTGGAAAGCCCTCGGCTTCATCGCCCTGGCCCAGCTGATGGTCGTGCTCGACGCGACCATCGTGAACATCGCCCTGCCCACGGCCCAGCAGGACCTCGGGATCTCGGACGGCAACCGGCAGTGGGTCATCACCGCCTACGCGCTCGCCTTCGGCGGCCTGCTGCTCTTCGGCGGCCGGATCGCCGACCTGTGGGGCCGCAAGCGCGCCTTCGTCGTCGGTCTGATCGGTTTCGCCGCGGCCTCCGCGCTCGGCGGCGCCGCCACCGGCGAGGCGATGATGCTCGGCGCCCGTGCCCTCCAGGGCGCGTTCGGCGCGCTGCTCGCGCCCGCCGCCCTGTCGCTGCTCGCGGTGATGTTCACCGACGCCAAGGAGCGCGCCAAGGCCTTCGGCATCTACGGCGCGATCGCCGGTGGCGGTGGCGCCGTCGGCCTGATCCTCGGCGGCTTCCTCACCGAGTACCTGAACTGGCGCTGGACCTTCTTCGTCAACATCCCGTTCGCGATCGTCGCCGCGGCCGGTGCCTACTTCGTGATCCGTGAGCCGGCCGGCGGCCGCAACCGCTCGCCGCTCGACATCCCCGGCGTCGTCCTGTCCACCCTCGGCCTGGTCGCGCTCGTCTACGGCTTCACCCGCGCCGAGTCCGACGGCTGGACGGACCCGGTGACGGTCGGCATGTTCGTCGGCTCGCTCGTGCTGCTCGGCGCGTTCGTCCTCACCGAGAACCTGGTGAAGTCCCCGCTGCTGCCGCTGCGCGTGCTGACCGACCGCAACCGCGGCGGTGTCTACCTCTCCCTGGGCCTCGCGGTCATCGCGATGTTCGGCCTGTTCCTCTTCCTGACCTACTACCTCCAGGTCGTGAAGGGCTACTCGCCGGTCAAGACGGGCTTCGCCTTCCTGCCCATGATCGCGGGCATGATCGTCGGCTCCACCCAGATCGGCACCCGGCTGATGACCCGGGTCGCGCCGCGCCTCCTGATGGGCCCGGGCTTCCTGACCGCCGGCGTCGGCATGCTGCTGCTGACGCAGCTGGAGATCGGCTCCTCGTACGCGGGCCTGATCCTGCCCGCGCAGCTGCTGCTCGGCCTCGGCATGGGCACGGCCTTCATGCCGGCCATGTCACTGGCCACGCACGGCGTGGACCCGCGTGACGCCGGTGTGGCCTCCGCGATGGTCAACACCTCGCAGCAGGTCGGCGGCGCCATCGGTACGGCCCTGCTCAACACCATCGCCGCCTCGGCGACCACCGCGTACCTCACGGACAACGCGGCGGCCGCGACCAGCCCGGCGGCGCAGAAGCTGCTCCAGCTCCAGGGCATGGTCGAGGGCTACTCGGCGGCGATCTGGTGGGCGGTCGGCATCCTGGTCGTCTCGGCCGCGATCGCCTTCGCCCTGATCAACACCGGGAAGCCGGGAGCCGGGCCGGTGACCGGCCCGGGGTCCGGCGCGGACGTCGAGGACGAGGTGAAGATCCCGGTCGTCGCCCACTGAGCCCCGCCCACCCACCACCTGGCGCACCCTGCCCTGGCTCCGCTGGCCGTCAGCGGAGCCAGGGCAGGTCCGCGTTCGGGTCCGTGGGCTGGAGGCCCTCGGCGAGCGTCCGCATGATCGCGCCGAGCTGCCCGACCTGCTCCGGGGTGAGCCGGTCGAAGAGCGCCTGCCGTACGGCCTCGACGTGGCCGGGCGCGGTGCGGCGCAGCACCTCGTAGCCCTCGTCCGTCAGCGTGGCGAACTGGCCGCGCTTGTCGGAGGGGCATTCCTCGCGGGCCACCCAGCCGTTCTTCTCGAGCCGCGCGATCGCGTGCGAGAGCCGGGAGCGGGTGATCTTCACGTCCTTGGCCAGCTCCGTCATGCGCATCCGGCGCCGCGGTGCCTGGGAGAGCTGGACGAGCAGCCCGTAGTAGATGTGCGGCATCCCGGCGTCGCGTTGCAGCTGGCGGTCGAGATGGTCCTCCAGGAGGGTGGTGGCGTGGAGGTAGGAGCGCCAGGCGCGCTGTTCCTCGTCGCTGAGCCAGCGGGGTTCGGTCATGGGTCCATGGTACGACCAGTTCTTGAAAGTTGAACTAGATCGGGTCTAAGCTGTCCGTGAGCGTCAAGCTTGAAACTTCAAGGAACTTCTGGAACGGAGGCGGACGCCATGAACGCCACGCTCGAACGGAACCCCGCCCCCACGCGGATGCCGGCCCTCTACCTCTCCCACGGCGCCCCGCCGCTCGCCGACGACCCGGTCTGGCCCGGCGAGCTCGCCGCCTGGTCCGCGGACCTGCCCCGGCCCAAGGCGATCCTCGTCGTCTCCGCCCACTGGGAAGAGGCCCCGCTCGCCCTCGGCGCCACCGAGACCGTCCCCCTCGTCTACGACTTCTGGGGCTTTCCCGAGCACTACTACCGCGTGCGGTACGGGGCCCCCGGCGCGCCCGAGCTCGCCGAGTCCGTCCGCAAGCTGCTCCGCGCGCCCGGTACGCCGGTGCAGGACATCCCCGACCGGGGCCTGGACCACGGCGCGTACGTACCGCTGGTGGAGATGTTCCCGGCGGCCGACGTCCCGGTCCTCCAGATCTCCATGCCCACCCTCGACCCGCGCCGCCTGATGGATATCGGCCGCAAGCTGGCCCCGCTCCGCGACGAGGGCGTCCTGATCGTCGGCAGCGGCTTCTTCACCCACAACCTGGCCGCCCTGCGGCACACCGGCGTGCCCGGCTGGTCGGCCGAGTTCGACGCGTGGGGCCACGAGGCGCTCGCCGCGCACGACGTCGACGCGCTGCTCGACTTCGAGCACGCGTCACCCGCCGGCCGGCTCGCCCACCCGCGCACCGAACACTTCGCCCCGCTCTTCGTCGCCATGGGCGCGGCGGACGCGGCCGGCGACCTGGACCGGGAGCGGAGCGTGATCGACGGCTTCTGGATGGGTCTCGCGAAGCGCTCGGTCCAGTTCGGCTGAGCGCTGGGCAACCGGAAGGCGGTGGAAATCGTCCTCAGGGGTGGGAGCGGAGCCGAGGAAGCCACTGCTCCGGGTGTGATCGCGGTCTCACGCCCTCGCGGCCCCAGCGCTCCGTGAGGGCGTCCATGTCACCCTCCGTGCCCGCACTGACCTGCGCCTCCGCAGGTCCCGTCGGCGCACGCCTCCCCTCGACGGCGGCGCAGGATACTGCATGATCACGAAAATCCATGTGCCGGGTGGGAATTCTGTCCTGATTCCAGTCGTTGTTTCCGTCGGATGCAGGGCACCCGAGAGGGTGTCGCGACCTACTCAGCAAGGGAGCACGCATGGCAACCCGTGCCGTCGCCCGTCGTCAGTCGCCCGCCCCGAGCGGAGACAAGCGGGCAAGCAGCGTTCGCGCCGTGGGCGGGGAGATCGCCGACCGCGACCTGGTCGGCATGTACCTCGACGAGATCGCGCGCACGCCCCTGCTCGACGCCGCCAAGGAGGTCGAGCTCTCCCAGACGATCGAGGCCGGGGTGTACGCCCAGCAGATCCTCGACGGTGAGCTCGAAAGTGCGACCAAGGCGACCCGCGAGGAGCTCGAAGCGCTGGTCGCGGAGGGCGAGCGTGCCAAGGACCTCTTCATCAAGTCCAACCTGCGGCTCGTCGTCGCCGTGGCCCGGCGCTACCCGCGCAGCGGGCTCCCGCTGCTCGACCTGATCCAGGAGGGGAACGCGGGCCTGGTGCGCGCGGTCGAGAAGTTCGACTACGCGAAGGGCTTCAAGTTCTCCACGTACGCGACGTGGTGGATCCGCCAGGCCATCACCCGCTCCATAGCCGACCAGTCCCGCACCATCCGCCTCCCCGTCCACCTGGTGGAGGAGCTGGGCCGCATCCGCCGGGTGCAGCGCGAGTTCAACCGCGAGCACGGCCGCGAGCCGGAGCCCGCCGAGGTCGCGGCCGAGCTGGGCTCGACGCCCGAGCGGGTCACGGACGTCCTCGACTGGGCCCGCGACCCGGTCTCGCTCAACATGTCGGTGGACGACGAGGGCGAGACGCAGTTCGGTGACCTGCTGGAGGACACCTCGGCGATCTCCCCGGAGCAGTCCGTCCTGACCCTCCTCCGCAGCGAGGAGCTGGACGACCTGATCGACAAGCTCGACAACCGCACGGCCTCGATCATCCGTATGCGCTACGGCATCGAGGACGGCCGCGAGCGCACCCTCACGGAGGTCGGCAAGGAACACGGCCTGACCCGGGAGCGCATCCGCCAGATCGAGAAGCACGCGCTGCTCGAACTCAAGAAGATGGCCCGCGACACGGGCTTCGACGCGGTGGCCTAGAGCGACCGGCGGCCATCGACGGGCTCCGCATGCCCCACGGACGGGAGCGGGGGCCGTGGAGGTGGCCGTGTTCGGGACGTAAAGCGTGATTTGTGGCGCGGAAAGAGACCCTCAGCCTGGCTGGGACCAGACCGCGCCGTAAATCATGCAGTCCCGGACGCGGCCACCGGAGCGGCCCCCGCGCCACCCACGACGGGCAAGGCGCCCGGCGCCGGGCCACCCACCGCGGGGTGAGCCGCTCAGCGGCGCTCCGTCGCCGCGCCCAGCCGCGCCCCCAACTCCTCCGCGTACGTACGCAGCGACTCCGGACCGTGGATGGTGAACGCCGCGTCCACGAGCGCCAGCCGCACCGCCAGCCACTCGACGGAGTCGGCGGTCCGTACCCGCAGCCGGCAGCTCGTGTCCCCGTCGGGAACGGGTGCCAGATGGGCCGGCAGCCGCCCCGCGACGAACTCGGCCGGCGCCTCGAAACTCACGTCCAGGTCGATCTCGGGCTGCGCCCGTGCCATGGAGCGGGCCATGTACGCCGCCGCGTCGCCCGCCGGCAGCTCGCGCGGCGAGAAGCGCGCCCCCGTCGGGAACGGCTCGCTGACCCGGTCGACCCGGAAGGTCCGCCAGTCCTCGCGCCCCATGTCGTACGCGACGAGGTACCAGCGCCGCCCCGTCGACACCAGGCGGTACGGCTCGACCAGCCGCTTCGTCTCGGTGCCGTCGCCCGCCCGGTAGCCGAAGCGCAGCCGCTCCTGCCCCGTCACCGCGCCCGCGAGCGCGGTCAGCGTCTGCGGTGCGACGGTTGCGCCGTCCCCGCGGGTCAGCGGGATCGTGGCGTTCTGGAGGGTCGAGACCCGGTGCCGCAGCCGGGACGGCAGCACCTGCTCCAGCTTGGCCAGGGCCCGTACGGAGGCCTCCTCGACGCCCTCGATGGCGTGCCCGGCGCCCGCGCGCAGCCCGACCGCGATGGCCACGGCCTCCTCGTCGTCGAGGAGCAGCGGCGGCATGGCCGTACCGGCGACGAGCCGGTAGCCGCCCACCGCGCCCTTGGTCGCCTCGACCGGATAGCCGAGGTCGCGCAGCCGGTCGATGTCCCTGCGGATGGTGCGCGGCGAGACCGAGAGCCGGTCGGCGAGCTCGCTGCCGGGCCACTCGCGCGGGGTCTGGAGGAGCGACAGCAGATTCAGGAGTCGTGCCGGAGTGTCCGTCATGCGTTCCAGGATGCGACGCATCTAGGACATCAGCTGACCTATATGACCTCTACGTTGATCCCATGAGTTCACACGACGCCGTCAGGGATGCGGCAACCGCCGACAACGCGGACAAGAGGCGCTGGATCGCCCTCGCCATCGTCATGACCGCCGCCTTCATGGACCTGGTCGACGCCACGATCGTCAACATCGCGATACCCAGCATCGAGCGGGACCTCGGCGCCTCGTTCGGTGCGATCCAGTGGATCACCGCCGGCTACGCGCTCGCGTTCGCCGCCGGTCTGATCACCGGCGGCCGGCTCGGTGACATCTACGGCCGCAGGCGCCTCTTCCTCCTCGGCACGGCGGGCTTCACCGTCGCGTCCGCGCTCTGCGGCCTCGCCGCCAACCAGGAGATGCTGGTCGGCTCCCGCCTCCTCCAGGGCGCGGCGGCGGCGCTGATGGTGCCGCAGGTCCTGTCGATCGTGCACGTCACGTTCCCGGCGCACGAGCGGGGCAAGGTCTTCGGCATGTTCGGCGCGATCATCGGCCTCGGCGCGGTGTCCGGGCCGCTGCTCGGCGCGCTGCTCACGCAGTGGAACATCGCGGGCCTGGAGTGGCGTCCGATCTTCCTCATCAACCTGCCGGTCGGCGTCGCGGCCCTGATCCTGGGCCGCAGGTTCATCACCGAGTCGAAGGCGCCGCAGGCCCTCCGTCTCGACCTGGTGGGCGTGGTCCTGGTGACGGTCGCGCTGCTGATGCTGATCTACCCGCTGACCCGTGGCCGCGAGCTGGACTGGCCGCTGTGGGGCCACCTGATGATGGCCGGCAGCCTCGTCGTGTTCGCCGCGCTCGTCGCGTACGAGAAGTACAAGACGCGCAAGGACGGCTCGCCGCTCGTCGAGCTGTCGCTGTTCAAGGTGAAGTCCTTCGCGGCCGGCATCGCCGTCCAGCTGACCTTCGGCGTCGTGCTGGGCATCTTCTTCCTGGTCTGGACGCTCTACATGCAGATCGGGCTGGGCTGGAGCCCGCTGAAGGCCGGTCTGACCGGTGTGCCGTTCTCCATCGCGGTCTCCGCCGCGGCGGGCCTGTCGGTGCAGGCGCTCGTGCCGCGCTTCGGCCGGAAGGTCCTCCAGGCGGGCGCGCTGACCATGGTCGCGGGCATCCTGCTCTACTTCTTCGTCGCGGGCCGGTACGGCACGGAGATCAGCCCGTGGCAGATGATCCCGCCGCTGATGGTGATGGGTCTGGGCATGGGCCTGATCGTGGCGCCGCTGACGGACGCGGTGCTCTCGGAGGTGCCGCGTGAGCACGCGGGTTCCGCCTCGGGTCTGATCAACACGACCGGGCAGATGGGCAACGCGCTGGGCCTCGGTCTGGTGTCGGTGGTGTTCTTCGGGACGATCGACGAGAAGCGGCTCGGGGCGTTCCCGGCGGAGACGGGCGCGGCCTTCACGAACGCCTTCCAGAACTCGCTGGGCTGGGCGGCCGCGGTCCTCGCCGGCATCTTCCTGGTGATGTTCGCGCTGCCGGCGAAGCCGAAGCAGCACGTCGAGGGCTCCCAGGACGAGCCGGCGGACGCCGGCGACCCGGGGGAGCCGGTCAAGGAGCCGGCTCTGGTGAGCTGACGACGGCCGAGGCCGGCGGGCACCTTGCGCCGCCCGTCGGCAGGCCATCCGTACGACGAAGGGCCCCGGGAGACCGGGGCCCTTCGTCGCGCCGGTCCGGACCTCCGGCCGGGGCCGGAGGTCCGGACATGACGGCGCAGACCCCAATAGTGCCCGTTCATGCCCGACTGAATGCCCGACTCCGTTTACTTTCCCGAAAAGCGGGCGTAGCCTCGCAGTGAAACCACAGGTTCGGGCATGGAACGGACGTAAACCCACATGTACGCACCGGAGCGCCAGCAAGCGATCCTCCGCCTCGCCCGCGAGAGCGGCCGGGTCGACGTGCTCTCCCTCGCCGAGGAGTTCCAGGTCACCGCCGAGACCGTACGGCGCGACCTCAAGGCCCTCGACCGCGCCGGGCTCGTCCGCCGCGTCCACGGCGGCGCCATACCCGCCGGCGGGCTCGACTTCGAGCCCGACCTCGCCGAGCGCGAGACCACCGCCGCCGACGAGAAGGACCGCATCGTCCGCGCCGCCCTCGCCGAACTGCCCGAGGAGGGCAGCGTCGTCCTCGACGCCGGCACCACGGTCGCCCGGCTCGCCGCCGAGTTCCCGCTCGACCGCGCGCTGACCGTCGTCACCCACGCGCTGCCCGTCGCCGCCCGGCTCGCCGACCACCCCGGCATCGACCTCCACCTCGTCGGCGGCCGGGTCCGGCACCGCACCCGCGCCGCCGTCGACGCCTGGGCCCTGCGCGCGTACGGCGAGATCCGCGCCGACGTCGCCTTCCTCGGCGCCAACGGCTTCTCGCCCGAACACGGTCTCACCACTCCCGACCTCGCCGAGGCCGCCGTCAAGCGGGCCGTGCTCGCCTCCGCCCGCCGGGTCGTGCTGCTCGCCGACTCGGCCAAGCACGGGCAGGAGCACTTCGCCCGCTTCGGCTCCCTCACCGACGTCGACCTGCTCATCACCGACAGCGGGCTCAGCCCCGAGGACGCCGCGGCGATCGAGGCCGCGGGAACGGAAGTCGTACGCACATGATCCTCACCGTCACTCCCAACCCGTCCCTGGACCGGACCTACGAGGTCCCGGCCCTGGAGCGCGGCGAGGTGCTGCGAGCCTCCGGCGAGCGGGTCGACCCGGGAGGCAAGGGCGTCAACGTCTCCCGCGCCGTCGCCGCCGCCGGACACCGCACCGTCGCCGTCGTCCCGCTGGGCGGCGCGCCGGGCGCGCTGGTCGCCGACCTCCTCTCCGCCCAGGGCATCGAGGTCGCGCCCGTGCCGGTCGCCGGCCACACCCGCTCCAACATCGCGATCGCCGAGCCGGACGGCACGCTGACGAAGGTCAACGCGCCGGGCCCGGAGCTGAGCCCGGAGGAGTCGGAGACCCTCCTCGCCGCCGTCGGCGCGTACTCGCCCGCCGCCGACTGGATCGCCTGCTGCGGCAGCCTGCCGCGCGGCCTGGCCCCCGAGTGGTACGCCGAGCTGGTCACCCGCGCCCACGGCGCCGGCGCCCGGATCGCCCTCGACACCTCGGGCCCCTCGCTGCTCGCCGCGCTCGCCGCCCGCCCCGACGTCGTCAAGCCCAACGCGGAGGAGCTCGCCGAGGCCGTCGGCCGCCCGCTCGCCACCGTCGGCGACGCCGTCAAGGCGGCCGAGGAGCTACGGGAGCGGGGCGCGGGCACGGTGCTCGCGAGCCTCGGCGCCGACGGCCAGCTCCTCGTCACGGGCGAGGGCGTCTGGTACGGCTCCGCCGCCGTGACCGCCGTCCGCTCGAACGTCGGCGCGGGCGACGCCTCGCTCGCCGGATTCCTGGCGGCGGGCGGCGAGGGCCCCGTGGCCCTGGCCGCCGCGCTCGCCCACGGCGCCGCCGCCGTGCAACTGCCGGGCAGCCAGATGCCCACCCCGGCGGACCTCGACCCGTCGGCCGTCACGGTGACCGCCGACGTACCTCTGGACCTCGTCCTCAGCGAGCAAGGGAGCCCGCGATGAGCACCATGATCACCGCGGACCTGGTCGACCTCGACCTGTCCGCCGAAACCAAGGAGGCGGCCGCCCGTTCGCTCGCCGAGCGCATGGCCGCCCTGGGCCGGGTCACCGACCTGGACGGTTTCCTGGCGGACGTCGCCGCCCGCGAGGCCCAGATGCCGACGGGCCTCGACGGCGGCATCGGCATCCCGCACTGCCGCAGCGCCCACGTCACCGAACCGACCCTGGCCTTCGGCCGCTCGGCGGCGGGCATCGACTTCGGGGCCTTCGACGGCCCGGCCGACCTGATCTTCCTCATCGCCGCCCCGGCGGGAGCGGACGACGCCCACCTGACGATCCTGTCCTCCCTGGCCCGCCAGCTGATGGACGAGCAGTTCACCACGGCCCTCCGCTCGGCGACCTCGGCGGCGGCAGCGGCGGCGCTGATCGCGGGCGAGGAGCCGGTGGGGGAGCCGGCGGGGGAGTCGGCACCGGGCGAGGAGCCGGCGGGTGAGTCGGCACCGGTCGAGGCTCAGGCGGAGGAGCCGGCGGGTGAGTCGGCACCGGTCAACGCTCAGGCGGAGGCCCCGCCTGGGGAGGCCCCCGCTCCGGACGAGCCCTTCCGGATCGTCGCCGTCACCTCCTGCCCCACCGGCATCGCACACACCTACATGGCCGCCGAGGCCCTGGAGCGGGCCGGTGCGGCGGCGGGCGTGGAGGTCGTGGTCGAGACGCAGGGCTCCGCCGGGTTCACCAGGCTCGACCCGGCGGTCGTGGCCGCCGCCGACGGCGTGATCTTCGCGCACGACGTGCCGGTCCGGGAGAAGGAACGATTCGCTGGAAAGCCGACGGTCGACGTCGGCGTGAAGGCGGGCATCAACCGTCCCGCCGAACTCGTCGCCGAGGTCCGCGACAAGGCCGCCCGCGGCGAGGTCGCCGCGCCCGACGCCGCACCCGGCAGGCCCACTCCCGTGGAGAACGCCGGCGGGCCCGACGAGGGCTACGGCACCAAGCTCCGCAAGTGGCTGATGTCCGGCGTCAGTTACATGGTCCCGTTCGTCGCCGCCGGCGGCCTCCTCATCGCCCTCGGCTTCGCGCTCGGCGGCTGGGACATCAACCAGGCCCCGTCCGTGGCCGAGCACTTCGACTGGGGCCAGGTCGACAGCTGGGCCGCCCTGATGTTCCAGACCGGCGGCCTCGCCTTCGGCTTCCTCGTACCGGTCCTCGCCGGCTACATCGCGTACGGCATGGCCGACCGCCCCGGTCTCGTTCCCGGCTTCGTCGGCGGCGCCGTCGCGCTCACCATCAACGCGGGCTTCCTCGGCGGCCTGGTCGCCGGTCTCGTCGCGGGCGGCACCGTCCTCGCCATCCAGAAGGTGCGGATACCTCCCGTCCTCAGGGGCATCATGCCGGTGGTCGTGATCCCGCTGCTGTCCTCGATGGTGGTCGGCTTCCTGATGTTCCTCGTGATCGGCAAGCCGATCGCGAGCCTCCAGAAGGCCCTCACCGACTGGCTGTCCGGCCTCTCCGGTGCCAACGCGGTGATCCTCGGCGTCATCCTCGGCCTGATGATGTGCTTCGACCTCGGCGGCCCGGTCAACAAGGTCGCGTACGCCTTCGCCGTCGGCGGCCTCGCCAACCCGAACGAGGGCTCCCTCAAGGTCATGGCTGCCGTGATGGCCGCGGGCATGGTCCCGCCGCTCGCGATGGCGCTCGCCACGACCGTCCGCGGCCGGCTCTTCACCCGGGCCGAACGCGAGAACGGCAAGGCGGCGTGGGTGCTCGGCGCGTCCTTCATCACCGAGGGCGCCATCCCGTTCGCCGCCGCCGACCCGCTGCGGGTCATCCCCGCGGCGATGGCGGGCGGCGCGGTCACCGGCGCGCTGTCGATGGCCTTCGAGTGCACGCTGCGCGCCCCGCACGGCGGTGTCTTCGTGATCCCGCTGATCGGCAACCCGCTGCTGTACCTGGTCGCGATCGTGGCGGGCACGCTCGTCAGCGCGGGACTGGTCATCCTCCTCAAGGGCGCGCGGAAGCGGGCGCCGGAGGAGCAGCGGGCCGAGGCCGCGGCAGAAGTGACCGTCGCGGCCTGACCCGGCCCGGCCCTGACAGGAGGGCCGAGCCACGAGGGGCGGTGCACCACCGGCACAAAGGCGGGGGCACCGCCCCTTGGCCATCCGCGCCGCTACGAGCGCTTCGGCTTCGCCTTGGGTTCCTTCGGCAGATAGTTCGGGTCGGCACCGCTCAGGCCGAACCGGCGCTTCAGGTCACCCGGAGAGGGACTGGTGAGGAGCGTCCACACCTCGTTGCAGGCGAGGGTGTCGGTGTCCTGATCGACGGTGCAGATGGTCTCGTACACCTGGCCTGTCCTGGTCAGCACCTGGATCGACGTGCCGTTGGCCTGGCTCGCGACCGCCACCGAGCAGGCGTCCGTCGGGTAGCTGTCGTTCGGGTCCCCGTCGGTCAGGTCGTACCACGTGTACGCGCCCACGGTGGGCCTGATCTGCCGGATGCCGGCGTAGGTGATCCCGCCGCTGATGGCGGCCTTCACCTCGTTGCTCTCGTTGGGCAGGTAGGCGTCGACGTCGTTGCACGCCCCGGTGGGACCGGTCGCGCCCGTGGCACCGGTGGCGCCGGTGGGCCCGGTCGGGCCGGTGGGCCCGGTCGGTCCGGTCGGGCCAGTGGGCCCGGCAGGTCCGGTGTCACCGGTGGCGCCGGTGGCGCCGGTCGGGCCCGTGGGGCCGGTGGGG
>NZ_JBIBDS010000010.1:0-206059 GCF_042954805.1 Streptomyces sp. NPDC012637 | reverse complement strand
GCCGGTCGGTCCGGCGTCGCCGGTTGCTCCGGTTGCTCCGGTCGCTCCGGTTGCTCCTGCGGGGCCGGTGTCGCCGGTGTCGCCCTTGGGCCCGGTGTCACCGGTGGGGCCCGTGGGGCCGGTGGGGCCGGTCGGGCCCGTGGGGCCGGTGGGGCCGGTCGGTCCGGCGTCGCCGGTTGCTCCGGTTGCTCCGGTCGCTCCGGTTGCTCCTGCGGGGCCGGTGTCGCCGGTGTCGCCCTTGGGCCCGGTATCACCCGTGGCACCAGTGGAACCCGTCGGCCCGGTCGGCCCGGTCGGCCCGGTCGGCCCGGTGGGCCCGGTCGGACCCGTGGCCCCCGTGGCGCCGGTCGCGCCCGTCGGTCCCGTATTGCCCTTCGGGCCCGTCGGCCCGGTCGGTCCGGTGGGGCCCTTCGGTCCCGTCGGTCCCGTCGGGCCCACCTTGCACTTGTCGTGGTCGCCGCCCGCAGGGGTCATCGCGCGGACGTAGCGGTCGCCCGTCAGCGTGCCGATCTTGTGGTCCAGGAACTGCTCGAGCCCACCGACGCCCGGCGGTCCGTCGTAACCGCGCGGACCCTGCTCCCACGGGGGCGGGCCCTGGTCCTCCCACGGCGGCGGACCCTCGTCACCGTGTGGCGGCGGACCCTGCTCCCACGGCGGAGGGCCCTGCTCCTCCCACGGCGGCGGGCCCTGGTCCTCGTGCGGCGGCGGGCCCTGCTCCCAGGGCGGCGGGCCCTGGTCCTCGTGGTGCGGCTTGTCCTTGCACTCGTCGTCGGTCATGGGACCGGCCGCAGCGACGCCCGACCGGCCGTCGGCGACCGGGTCGCCCCATGCCGACGCCGAGGGCGTGAAGCCCGTCAGGACCAGTGCGACCGAGGCGAGCGCGCCACCGCCCAACCAGGCACGCCGTCGAGGCAGCGGCCCGAGCGGCGACCTGGCTCGAGTCCTGGGATCAGGACGCATGCATGCTCCTTCCTCCGCCGGCCGTCCGCCGGCGTGAGAGGCGAGTGATGTCCGGGAAGCCGGAATATGAGCTTCCTTTCTGATCGTCGGATCGCGCGTGCGAAGTCTTGATGGGTCCGCGGACGCTCTCAGCGCCATGGCGTATCCGCTCTAGCCGAATGGATGCGTACGCGAAGGGGAACCTGCGGCTCCGGGTCGGCGTGCCGCCGCCGTGCCCGCCACGGTCGTGCCTACGGTCGCCCCCCGATCGATCCTCCGGAAGTGAGGTTGCCGTGCGGCCCTCCATCTGCCTGTGCATGATCGTCAAGAACGAGGCCGCCGTCATCGAGCGGTGCCTCGCCTCCGTACGACACCTGGTGGACACCTGGGTCGTCTCCGACACCGGTTCCACCGACGGGACCCAGCAGCTCGTCCGGGCCGCTCTCGCGGGCATCCCCGGCGAGCTGGTGGAGGAGCCGTGGGTGGACTTCGGCCACAACCGGAGCCTGAACATCGCCCGGGCCCGCGGCCGCGCCGACTACCTGCTCCTCCTCGACGCCGACCACGTGCTGCGCGAAGAGGGGCCGCTGCCCGAACTGACCGCCGACGCGTACATGCTGCGGCACCGCGGCGCACTGGAGTACCGGATCAAACGCCTGGTCAGAGGCGACCTGCCGTGGCGGTACGAGGGCGTCACGCACGAGTACCTGACCGCGGACCGTGACCACGTCCAGCGCAACCTCGACGCGCTCGTCGTCGAGGACCACGCCGACGGCGGCTCGCGCCACGACAAGTTCGAGCGCGACGCCCGCCTCCTGGGCGCCGAGCTCCAGCGGGACCCCGGCAACCCCCGTACGGTCTTCTACCTCGCCCAGACCCTGCGCGACACCGGAGGCCGCGCGAAGGAGGCGGCCGCCCTCTACGAGCGGCGCGCGGCCATGGGCGGCTGGGGGGAGGAGGTCTACTACTCCCTGCTCCAGGCGGGAATCCTCGCCGCGGAGGCCGGCGACTGGCCCACCGCACAGGACACCCTCGTACGGGCCTGGGAGTCCCGTCCGCAGCGCCTGGAAGCCTGTTACGAACTGGCCGCGCGACTGCGCAAGATGAACCGCCACCACGCCGCCCACGCCATCGTCTCGGCCGTCCTCGACCGGCCGCGGCCCGTCGAGGACGTGCTGTTCCTCCAGCCGTGGGTGTACCGGTGGGGGCTGCTGTTCGAGTACTCGATCACCGCCTACTGGGTGGGCGATCACGAGGCCTCGCTCGCCGCCTGTGACCGGCTGCTCGGCCTCCCGGACCTGCCCGCGGCCTACCGAGAGCAGACCCGCGCCAACCGCGAGTTCGCCGTGGCGAAACTGGCCGCGGCCCCGGCTTCTGCCCTCGCTTCCCGCCCGGCTTCCGCCCCGGCATCTGCGTCCGCTTCCGCGCCGGCATCTGCGTCCGCTTCCGCGTCGGCCCCCGCCTCCGCTTCCTCTCCCGCCCCCGCCCCCGCCCCCACCCCCGCCCCCGTCTCTGTCTCCGCCTCTGCGCCCGTCGGCGCCCCCGCTCCCGTGTCCGCCACCCGCGCGTGAGGAACCGTTGATGGGAACTCCTGCCTCCGTAAGGGACCACCCCGCCGATCCCGCCGGCTCTGCCGGGACGCCGGCGACCGGCGGGGCCGGCGCCCGCACGGCCCGGGCCGGGTCCGCGGCCGGAGGGGGACATCTCCGGCTGCTGGGCAGTGCATGGCTGTGGCCCGGCCTCCTCGCCTTCGTCCTGGGACTGCACGGGGCGGGGGGTCCACAGCTGTGGGAGGACGAGCTCAACAGCTGGGACCTGGCGACCCGTTCGACGGGCCGGCTGCTCGAAACGGTCCAGAACGTCGATGCCGTCCTCGCCGCGTACTACCTCTTCCTGCACGGCTGGACGGGCCTGTTCGGCGACTCCGACATCGCCCTGCGGCTGCCCTCGGTGCTGGCGATGGCCGGAGCCGCGGTCTGTACGGCGCTGATCGGGGCGCGGCTGGCCGGGCCACGGGCCGGACGCGTCGCGGGGCTGCTGTTCGCCCTGACCCCGGTGGTGTCGCGCTACGCGCAGGAGGCCCGGCCGTACGCCCTCGTCGTCCTCGCGGTCGCCCTCTCCACGCTGCTCCTCCTGCGGGCCCTGGACCGGCCGGACCTCCGGCGGCGCTGGTGCGGGTACGCCCTGGCCGTGTCGGCGGTCGGACTGCTGCACGTGGTGGCGCTGACCGCCCTCGTCGGCCATGTCGTGGCCGCGGTCACGAAAGGCCGTGCCGTCGCCGTGCGCCTCGGGCTCGCCGTGCTCGCGGGCGTGGCCGCGACCGCCCCCGTCCTGTTCCTCGGCCGGTCCCAGGCGGGGCGCCAGATCTCCTGGATCCCGCGGCCCGATCTGTGGGGCCTGGCCGGTTTCTGGCCCCAGCTCTTCGGCTCGGCCCTGACCGCCGGAGCGGTCATCGCCCTGGCCGCGTCGGCGTGGGCACGCCGGCCGGGCCGCGACGCCGGCGGGGACGCGGCCGGCCGCGCGACGGTGAGCGCGGGCACGGGCCCGGGGGCGGGTCCGGCGAAGCGCACGGGCGCGCGCGTGGACGTCCCCGACCGGGGGCTGCTGCTGGCCGTGACCGTGTCCGCAGTGGGGCCGCCGCTGGTTCTGTGGACGGTGTCGCACGGCGACGTGTCGTACTTCTACTTCCGCTATCTGCTGTTCACCCTGCCCGCCTGGGCGGTGCTGGCGGGCATCGGCCTGCGTTCCGTGCGGCCACGGGCCGTCGTCGCCGTGCTCCTCGCCGTGCTGGCCCTGCTCACGCTGCCCGAGCAGCGGTCACTGCGCGAACCGTACGCGCACTTCTGGCACGGAGTGGACTACCGGGGCGCCGCCGCCACCATCGAGAAGTACCACCGCCCCGGGGACGCCGTGGTGTACGACCGCGGCGACGACTACTGGCGCCTCCTGGACGCCGGCGTACGCCACTACCTGCCGGACGAACTGCGCCCGCGCGACGTCTTCCTGGCCCGCTCGGCGGCCGACCGCGCGGACCTGTGGGCGACGGAGTGCCCGGACCCGGCGCGCTGCCTGCGCGGCGAGCCGCGCATCTGGCTGGTCGTCCCGGCGGACGACGCGGACCCGCTGCAGGCCCTGCCGCCCGCCCAGGCCCGCGCCCTGCGCGCCCGCTACACGGCGACCGGCACCGAACGGCTCACGGGAGTGACCGTCGCGCTGCTGGTCCGCAAGGACGGGCGAGCCGGGACGGTGCGGCCGGGACGGGGGTAGCGGGACGCGGGGCCAGGACGGAGGCCGGGACGGGTCGGGGCGGAGGGCCCGGGACGGGTCGGAGCGGGCGGTCAGACCGTCAGGCCGTCACCGCACCCGGGAGCGGGACTCCATCGCGTCTCGGGCGGCGCGCTCCTCCTCGTAGACCTCGCACATGTGACGGCCGTCGGGTGTCGCCGTGTGCTCGACCTCCCAGAGGCTCAGCTCGCTGCCGTCCAGGAGCAGGAACTGGTGCTCGTAGAGGGTGAAGCCGGCGTCCCGGCGGCCCTCCACGGGGCACTGCCGCCCGAATGCCTGCGTGATGTGGTGCGCGAACGCGAGCCGCAGCCGCCGGGCGGTGGCCTCGCCCGGCCGGTCCGCGTTCTCCGCGCGGCGCAGCACCCGGCGCGCGTGGTCAGCCGAGTTGTCCGGCACGTACATCCGCGGCTGGGCCGGTATCGGGCGGGCGAGGAGGGCGCTCAGCGCCTCCAGGTCGTCGTCCTCGTCGGCGGGCGTGCCGTCGGCCCGCTCCACGGTCCAGCCCAGCGAGGGGCCGGCGGGCAGCCGGGAGGCGGCGAGCCGGGCCTCGGCCTCCTCCAGGTACAGCTCGTGCTGCTCCGCGCCGTCCCGCCCGGAGTTGTGGACCAGCTCCCAGAGGCTCGGCGCGGTGCCGTCCGGCAGTAGATAAGTGTGACGGTAGGTGGTGCGGTGCAGCGAAGCGCTGTGGTGCGAGGAGTACAGCGCGGTGGAGTGGGCGAGGGCCGACTCCAGCCGCTCGATCGTGGAGTCGGGCAGGTCGAAGGAGTTGAGCGCCCGGCCGAGAAGTCGCTCAAGATGGGTCTCGGTCGTCTCGTACGGATCGTGAGAATGATCCTGCGGATCGTTCAAGAGGGTCTCCAGGCCGTCGCCGCATGTCACTTGGTGCTTGCTAAACGTAGTCCCTGGGTCTGACATCGTGTCCGGCGTTCGGGAAAACGAACGGGGGCGCACAACGAGTTCCCGCTCCCCCCGGCATATTCCTCAACTCCCTTTGGTATACCGGGAGTCGATGGCGGAGGCTAGTCGTCGTGCGCGGCGCCGTACAGCTCCCGGTACGACGGGAAGTCCCCGCCCGGCCCCGACACTCCGACGGCGGGCGCGAGAAGGGCCTGGACGATGGCTCGGGTGACGGTGTCTGCGCCCGCCGCGAGGATCTCGTTGAGGGCGAGCGGGCCCGGCGCGGAGGGCAGTTCGCGCGCCCCCGTCGCGAGGGCGAAGACCGTGTCGCCGTCGTTCAGGAGATGCACCGGACGGACGGCGCGCGCGATGCCGTCGTGCGCCGTCCCCGCGAGCTTGTGCGCCTGTGCGCGGGTCAGCACCGCGTCCGTCGCCACCACCGCAAGGGTGGTGTTCAGCGGCGGCGGCGCGAGCTTCGCGCGCGCCTCGGCGAGCCGCCGCATCGCCTCCGCGTGCACGGCCGGATCGGGGTACACGGGCCGCCGGCCTGCCGGACGGGCGGCGCCGGGTCGGGAGCCGTCGCGGTCGCCGACGCGGTCACCAGGGCGGTCGCCGGCTCGGCGGCCGGGTCGGGGGCCGGGGCGGGAGTCGCCGTCGAGGGCGCCGTGCCCGCCGAGCTCACCGACGTCACCGGATCCGCCGAAGTAGGCGCCGTACGGCACGCCCGTCTCCGGGTCGACCGCCGAACCGACCGCGTTGACCACCACCAGCGCGCCGACCGTGATCCCCGAGGCCAGGACGGTGCTCGCCGTTCCTACTCCGCCTTTGAGTCCGCCGATGACGGCTCCCGTGCCCGCGCCCACCGCGCCCGTCTCCACGCGCGCGTGGAGCCCGTTCGCCGCGGCGGCCTCCACGGCCGCCCGGCCCGTGGCGGCGTTCGGGCGGGCCGAGAAGTCGCCGCCCCTGCCGAGGTCGAAGACGCAGGCGGCGGGCACGACCGGCACCACATGCGCCGGATCGGGCCCCACCCGCACCCCGCGCCCCTGCTCCTCCAGCCAGGCCACCACGCCGCCCGCCGAGTCGAGCCCGTACGCGCTGCCGCCGGTCAGGACGACGGCGTCGATCCGCTGCACCAGGTTGCGCGGGTCCAGCGCGTCCGTCTCCCGCGTGCCAGGACCGCCGCCCCGCACGTCGACCGCGGCGACCGCCCCGCCCTCCGGGGCCAGGACCACCGTGGTCCCGGACAGTGCCCGCGGCCCGGCCACGCGCGCGTGGCCGACGCGGAGCCCGGCCACGTCGGTGATGCCGCCGTGGGTCCCGTGCGAATCGGTCGTGTCGCGCTGGTGTTCGGTCATGCCTCCTGCGTAGCACGAATGTCCGTACGACGGGCCGAGGTCAGGGCGGATCGGGTCGCCCGCTTCAGCGCTTCGGGCCGAGATACGTGCCGCCCGAGGCGTCGATCACCGTGCCCGTGATCCAACGGCCGGCCGGAGAGGCCAGGAAGGCCACCGGCTCGGCGACGTCCTCCGGCTGCCCCACCCACGGCAGCGCCTGCCCGGCGATCAGCATGTCCTCCAGCTGCGGCATCGCCGCCAACGCGGCCGTGAGCTCGGCCGTCTGGGTGGGGCCGGGGGCGACGGTGTTGACGGTGATCCGGCGGGTGCCGGCGACGTTCGCGAGGGTGCGGGTGAAGGTCTCCATCGCGCCCTTCGTCATCGCGTACGCCAGCTCGTCGGAGAGCGAGATACGGGTGACGGCGGAGCCGATGTTGACGATCGCGCCGCCGTCGCGCAGCACGGGCAGGAGCTGCTGCACCAGGAAGTACGGGGCGCGCACATTGACCGCGAAGAGGCGGTCGAACTGCTCGACGGTCTCGTCCTGAAGGCGGCCGCCGGAAGACGTGACGGCCGCGTTGTTCACCAGCACGTCGAGCCTGGTGTCCCCGGTGTGGGCCAGGAGCCCCGCCCGGACGCCTTCGACGAGCGCCAGCACGCCTTCGTGCGTGCCGAGCTCGGCGCCCACGGAGAACGCCCGGCCGCCGCCGGCGGTGATCAGGTCGACGGTCTCCTGGGCGGCTGCCGCGTCGGAGCCGTAGTGGACGGCGACGAGCAGCCCGTCCGAGGCCAGCCGCCGGGCGATGGCCCGCCCGATGCCGCGCGAGGCGCCGGTGACAAGGGCGGTGCGAAGGGTGTGCTGCTGCATGGCGGGACCTTCCGGTCGTCGGGGTTCGTTGCCGGGCGATCGCCTCGACAGGAAGGAGACTGGCCGCGCCCGCTGACGGACCCCGCACGAAGCGCTGACGGAGGCTGACCGCGGCGTACGGAGGGGCTTGCAGGTCCAGGGCCAGGGCGCAGGCCGGAGGTGGCCTGCGCGCAGGACACAGGCGGCCTGGTGGTGTGGGGGATGGGCAGACGGTGCTCGGGGACGACCGTCAGGCGTGTCCGGGGAGTTCCGTCAGGCGTGTTCGGGGAGGTCCGACGGGTGCGGGAGATCCGGGAGGTCCGATCGGTCCGGCAAGTCCGGGAGCTACGAGAGAGGTCCGACGGGTCCGGCAGCTACGGGAGGGACGGCCGGCCGGGCAGGCCCGCGCGGCGGGCGGTTTCCGCCGCACGGGTGCGGTCGGCCGCGGCGGAGACTGGGTCGCCCGCAGCCTCGTGGACGGCGGCGCGGCGGCCGAGGAGGTCCACGATGTCCTCGGCGACGCCCAGGGACTCGAAGAGGCCGAGGGCCTCGGCGAGCAGGGGCAGCGGTTCGGGGGAGAGGCCGGCGAGCCCCTCCAGGGCGGTGGCCGTGCCCCAGCGGTCGCCGAGGGCGCGGAATTCCGCCAGGGCCGCCGTCAGCGTCCGTTCCGCCGTCTCCGCGTCTCCCCGGGCCAGGGCCAGGTGCCCCTGGCCGACCAGGTCGAGGGCGCGCGACCAGGCGTCGTCCGGCACCGGAAGCCGCTCCTCCGGCCCGACCGTCGTGGCCCACAGGAACGCGGTGAACGGCTGTCGCAGCGGCTCCGTGCGCGCGACGAGCAGGTCTCGCGCGCGTACGAGCCGATCGGGAGGCAGATCCGGGTACGGCTCGGTGCCCGGGCCGGCTTCCGCTCCGGCGGTCAGGACGCACAGCGCGTACTCCTCGCCGAGGCCGGCCGAGTCCGGTGCGAGACCGGTGCGTTCGACCGCGTCGAGCAGGTCCGCCGCCAGCCCGGCGACCTGCCCGCGCAGGCCGCGCAGCCACCAGTACGGGGTGAGCGCGGCCACCAGGCGCAGCCCGTCCTCCGGGGTCGCGCGGCGCAGGGCGGCGCGCAGGTTCGGGTCCTCGGCGTCGAGGCGGGCGAGCAGGTCGAGCTGGGCCGGGCCGCGCAGTCCCGGGTCGGCGGCGCGGGCGAGGGCCAGGAAGTGGGCGGTGTGGGCGGCGAAGGCGGGGTCGTCGGCGGGCAGCCGCCCGGCCGCGTAGGCGCGGACGGTCTCCAGCATGCGGTAGCGGCCCCGGCCGGTCGCGTCCGCGGTCGCCTCGATCAGCGACTTCTCGGTAAGCGACGCGAGGAGGTCCGTCGCGTCCGCGAGGTCCGTGCCCCAGACGGCGGCGGCCGCTTCCGGGGTGGCCCCGCCCCGGAAGACGGAGAAACGCGCCGCCGAGACCCGTTCCTCCTCGTCCAGGAGCTCCCAGCTCCACTCCACCACCGCGGCCAGTGTCCGATGTCGCTCGGGCCCCGTACGGTCCCCCCGCGACAGCACCCGAAACCGTCCGTCGAGCCGGTCTCCCTGCCGCTCTCCCCGCCGGTCTGCGAACTTGTCTGCGAGCCGTTCCGCGAGCAGGTCGGCGAGGTCGTCGACGGTCAGGGTCCTCAGTCGGGCGGCCGCCAGTTCCAGGGCGAGGGGCAGTCCGTCGAGGGCCGCGCAGATCTCCGGTACGCGCGCGTGCCCCGTGAACCCGGCCCGGGCCGCCGCCCCACGCCGTACGAACAGCTCCTCCGCCGCACCGGGCGCGAGCGCGGCCAGCGGCAGCAGCGACTCGCCCGTGATGCCCAGCGCCTCACGGCCGGTCGCGAGGACCCGCAGTTCCGGGCAGCCGGCGAGCAGCTCCCGTACGAGCAGGGCCGCCTCCGCCACCACGTGTTCGCAGTTGTCGACGACGAGCAGCACAGGCCGGTCCGCGAGGGCCCGTACGAGCGCGTCACGGGCCGCGTCCCGCACCCCGAGCGCCCGCGCGAACGCCCCGGCCGTCTCACCCGGCCCGACGGCACCCAGGTCCACGAAGACGGCCTCGCGGCCGGCGCATTCCACCGCGAGCCGGGTCTTGCCCGCGCCACCGGGACCGACCAGTGTCACCAGCCGCGCGGCCGAGAGCAGCGCGCCGAGCTGCTCGCGCTCCCGCTCCCGCCCGACGAAATCGGTGAGAGGCACGGGCGGGCGGACGAGGGCGGCGGCGGGACGAGGCAGGCCAGTGCTCGGGCCAGGGCCAGGGTCGGGGCCGGTTCCGGTGCCCGGCAGCCCGGGGTCGCCGCTGATGCCTGGCAGCCCGGTGGCGGTGCCGGTGCCGGTTCCGGTGCCCGGCAGCCCGGTGCCGGTTCCGATAACCGGCAGTTCGGGGCCGCGGGCGACACTCTGCAGCCTGGTGCCAAAGCCGGATCCGGTTCTGACGCCCGGCAGCCCGGTGCCGCTCAGCGGCCGGGCGGACTCCTCGCCCCGGAGGACCGCCAGATGGGCCGCCGCCAACTCCTCCGACGGATCCGCGCCCAGCTCCTCCGCGAGCGCCCCGCGCACCTCCTCGTACACGCCGAGCGCCTCCGCCTGCCGCCCGGCACCGGCCAACGCCCGCATCTGGAGCGCCCGGAGGCGTTCGCGCAGCGGCTGCGCGGCCGCCGCGTCCGCCAAGTCCCGTACGAGCGGAGCGGGATCTCCGCCCGAAGCGAGGCGCGCGGCCGCCCACTCCTCCAGCGTGTCAAGGCGCAGCGCGTCGAGCCGGGCCACCTGCCCGGCGGCGTACGGAGCGTCCCGTACGTCCGCGAGGGCGGGCCCGCGCCAGAGGCCGAGCGCCTCGCGCAGCAGCTCCTCGGCCCGTACGCCGTTCCCGGCGGGACCGGTGGCTTCGTCGGAGCGGAGCCGCGCGGCCTCCCGAGCCAGCCGCGCGAACCGCAACGCGTCGACGTCGTCGGCCTCGACGCCGGTGAGCCGGTAGCCCGCGGCCGAGTGCTCCACCGCCACCCCGTCCGGCAGGCCCGCCCGGCGCAGCCGGGAGACCTGCGACTGGAGGGCGTTCGCGGCGCCGGCGGGCGGCTCGTCCCCGTAGAGGCCGTCGACGAGCCGCTCGGCCGCGACCACCCGCCCCGCGTCGAGCAGCAGGAGCGCGAGCAGGGCCCGCACGCGGGGGCCGCCGGAGGCGGGCGCGCCGCCGACGGTGAGCGGACCGAGCAGCTGGAAGATCATGTGAGGAATTCTGGCGTAGGCGACGGATACCGGCCCAGGGCACGGGGGCACCACGGGGGCACGGAGCCGGACGCGGTGACTCTGGCCCGAGGGCGAGGGCGAGGGCACTCCGGCGCGGGGCGCGGAAACCTTGACCGGAGGCCGTCGCCGCGTACGACCCATTGCCTCACACGACTTGCCGCCTCACGACACCCGTCGCCCGCTCGACCTGGTGGCCGGGTTGGTGGCCGTCAGGGTCACGCCCACGGCCACGGTCGCCGCTGCCACGAGTCCGGCGGCGAACACGGCCCAGTGTCCGAAGAAGGAGCACATCAGGATCGCGAGGGCGGACACCGGCAGCACCGCCTGCTGGGCGAAGCCGACCTTGAAGTAGCGGGCGTGCAGCAGCCACACGCAGAGCAGGAACACGGCCGCCGGGATGGTCACGGCGGAGGACGCGGCGAGGGTGGTGATGTGCGCCTTGCCGACGGCCTGCTCGACCGCGATCTCGATGCCGGCGCCGATCGCGGCGGCGGAGGCGAAGATCAGGTAGTGGCCGTAGCCCCAGAGGAAGCCCTGCCGGTTGGAGGCGAGCCGGTCGTGGGCGGGGACGACGAAGTAGATCCACCAGGCCGCGAAGACGATGAGGAGCCCGCCGGCGGCGATCGGCAGCACCTCGCCGAGCGCGTCGTTCTCCGTCACGCCCGACTTCACGGCGACCGTCGCCGCCGCGATGGTCTCGCCGAGCACGATGATGGTGAACAGTCCGTAGCGCTCGGCGATGTGGTGGGGGTGCCACTGGGTCGTGACGTCCTTCTCCGCGTACATCGGTACGGCCATCTCGGCGAGGGCCATGACCAGGAACACCCACGGGCGCGCGTCCTCCGGCACGAACAGCAGTGCCGTCCAGCCGATCTGACAGGCCACCACGCCGCCCGCGTAACGCTGGCACATCGTCCGCTCGGCGGGGTCCGTGGCGTGGTGCGCGGCGCGCAGCCACTGGGAGGAGAGCGCGAGCCGCATCACGACGTACCCGATGTACACGACGAGGAAGTCGTGGTCGTCGAAGGCCCGCGAGACGCCGGCGGCGAGGATCAGCACGCCGGCGATCTGGACGAGCGTCACGACGCGGTACAGCACGTCGTCGTTGTCGTACGCCGAGGCGAACCACGTGAAGTTCATCCAGGCCCACCAGATGGCCCAGAACACCATCGCGTAGTTCAGGATCCCGGACCCGGCGTGCCCCTCCGCGACGGCGTGCACGAGCTCCGCGCCGGCCTGGGCGACGGCGACGACGAAACAGAGGTCGAAGAACAACTCGAGCGGTGTGGCGGCCCGGTGCGCCTCGTCGCGTGACCGGGCGGTGAGCGGAAGAAAGGGTTGCGTCATGTCCCACAGAACAGCACGCCCTCACGCACCCACACCAACACGACACCACAACGCCACCACCCCCTCGGGCCTCGGCCGACCCGCGACGCCGGCGGACCCGCGACGCCGGCGGACCCGCGACGCCGGCGGACCCGCGACGCCGGCGGACCCCGGAGGTCACCCTGCCCGTGCTGGACGCCCATGAGGTCCCTAAGGCCCAGGCCTGACGGGGCCCCAAAGGCCCGGGCCTGACGGGACCTAGGCCCGCCGACTCCGGCGACGATCGACTCTCCCGTACCCGTGGCGCCCGGGCGGAGCCTGGAAGGGCTAGAACCCCTCGAAACGTCAGGGAAGCGCCATGAGTTCCGTAGTCCAGGACAGCAGAACGACGGGCGGGCCGTCACCCGCCTCGTACGACGCGGAGCAGTACAGGCCGGGCAAGCCGATCACGGACTGGGAGCCGGAGAACGAGCTCTTCTGGAAGTCCATCGGCAGCAAGGTCGCGAACCGCAACCTGTGGATCGCCGTGCCGGCGCTGCTCGTGGCGTTCGTGGTCTGGCAGGTGTGGTCGGTCACCGCGACGAACCTGAAGGACGTCGGCTTCGCCTTCTCCACCTCCCAGCTGTTCTGGCTGACGGCCATACCCGGTCTGACCGGCGGCACGGCCCGGATCTTTTACACCTTCCTCGGACCGATGATCGGACAGCGACGCTTCACGGCCCTGTCGACGCTGGTGCTGATCGTGCCGCTGATCTGGCTGGGCATCGCGATCCAGGACCCGTCGACCCCGTACGGAGTGATGGTCGGCATCGCCGCGCTGTGCGGCATCGGCGGTGCGAACTTCGCCTCCTCCCTGGCCAACATCGGCTTCTTCTTCCCGAAGGCGAGGAAGGGCAGTGCGACCGGCATCAACGGCGGCCTCGGCAACCTGGGCGTCTCCGCCGTCCAGCTGCTGACCCCGATCGTCATCACCTGGTCGACGATCGCCGTCGGCTCGGCCCAGCACAAGGCCGACGGCACTCCGGTCTACCTGCAGAACGCGGCCTTCATCTGGGTTCCGGTCCTGCTGGTCCTGGCCGCCGTCGCCTGGTTCGGCCAGAACGACCTGAAGGTCGCGTCGACACCGTTCAGCCGGCAGAAGGTGATCTTCAAGCGCAAGCACAACTGGCTGATGACCTGGCTGTACGTCGGCACCTTCGGCTCGTTCATCGGCTTCGCCGCGGCGCTGCCGATGCTGATCAAGACGACCTTCCCGGACTACTCCGTCGCCACGTACGCCTGGATGGGGCCGGCGGTCGGTGCCCTCGCCCGGTGGGCGGGCGGCTGGATCGCCGACAAGTGGGGCGGTGCCCGGGTCACGATCCTGTCCTTCGTCGGCATGGCGGCCTCCCTCGTGGGAGTGATCGACTTCCTTCCCTCGGGCAGTGACGGCGGTTCCTTCTACGGCTTCTTCTTCTGCTTCCTCGCGGCGTTCTTCTTCTCCGGCATCGGCAACGGGTCGACCTTCCGCCAGATCCCCGTGATCTTCCGCGGCACCCATCTGAAGGGCCTGACCGAGGGCACTCCGGAATACGCCCGGGCCCTGAAGCAGGCGGAAATGGAGTCCGGCGCCGTCACCGGCTTCACCTCGGCCATCGCGGCCTACGGCTTCTTCTTCATCCCGGCCCTCTTCGGCTCGATCGCCGTGACCAGCGCGATGTGGGGATTCGTCGCCTTCTACCTGAGCTGCGTGCTCGTCACCTGGTGGTTCTACGCCCGCAAGGGCGCCGAGGCCCCCAGCTGACCGTCCCGTCCGACCCGGAAGGGCCCCGCCCGAGCGGGGCCTTTCCTCATGCCGGGAGAGGGACCAATGGCCATCGACTGGTGACCATTGCCGCCCGATTTGATCGATCGAACGGAGTGCAATGGAAGCAAGCGACGAGGCTGTTTCGAGCGATCGAGAAGGCGGTGCGGGCAGTGACTGCGACCCCTGCTGAAGCAACGGTGAACGGCGGAGCCTGGAAGGGCTTCAAGGGCGGTCTGTGGCGCGACGCCATCGACGTACGCGACTTCATCCAGCAGAACTACACCCCGTACGAGGGTGACGACTCCTTCCTCGTCGGCCCCACCGAGCGGACCACCGCCGTGTGGAAGGCCATCACGGACAGGTTCCCGGAGGAGCGCGCCAAGGGCGTCCACGACATCGCGTACGACATCCCCTCCACCATCACCGCCCACGCCCCCGGCTGGATCGACCGCGACAAGGACCTGATCGTCGGCCTCCAGACGGACGCCCCGCTGAAGCGCGCGATCATGCCGTATGGCGGCTGGCGCATGGTCGCCGGCGCCCTGGAGACCTACGGCTACCCGGTTTCGGCGGAGCTCGAAAAGGTCTTCACCGAGTACCGCAAGACCCACAACGCCGGTGTCTTCGACGCCTACACCCCCGAGATCCGCGCCGCCCGCAAGGCCGGCATCGTCACCGGACTCCCCGACGCCTACGGCCGCGGCCGCATCATCGGCGACTACCGCCGGGTCGCCCTCTACGGCGTCGACCGCCTCGTCGAGGCGAAGAACGAGGAGAAGGAGGAGCTGAACTCCCTCCCCGCCGGGAACCGTTCGCTGGAGGAGACGATCCGGCTGCGCGAGGAGCTCGCGGAGCAGATCCGCGCCCTGGGCGAGCTGAAGGCGATGGCGGCCTCGTACGGACACGACATCTCGGGCCCGGCCACCACCGGCCGCGAGGCCATCCAGTGGCTGTACTTCGCCTACCTCGCCGCCGTGAAGGAGCAGAACGGCGCCGCGATGTCGCTGGGCCGCACCTCCACCTTCGTCGACGTCTATCTGCAGCGCGACATCGAGTCCGGTCTCCTCACCGAGGAGCAGGCCCAGGAGCTGGTCGACGACTTCATCATCAAGCTGCGTATCGTCCGCTTCCTCCGCACTCCCGAATACGACGAGCTGTTCTCCGGCGACCCGACGTGGGTCACCGAGTCCATCGGCGGCATGGGCGAGGACGGCCGTCCGCTGGTCACCAGGACCTCCTTCCGCTATCTCCAGACCCTGTACAACCTCGGTCCGGCCCCCGAGCCGAACATGACCGTGTTCTGGTCGCCGCAGCTCCCCCAGGGCTTCAAGGAGTTCTGCGCAAAGGTCTCGATCGACACCTCCTCCGTGCAGTACGAGTCGGACGAGCTGATGCGGCCCCGCTTCGGCGACGACACCGCCATCGCCTGCTGCGTCTCCGCGATGCCCGTCGGCAAGCAGATGCAGTTCTTCGGCGCCCGCGTGAACCTCGCCAAGACCCTCCTCTACGCGATCAACGGGGGCCGCGACGAGAAGTCCGGCGCGCAGGTCGGCCCCGACACCGGCGCCGTCACCTCCGCAGTCCTCGACTTCGACGAGGTGATGCGCAAGTTCGACGACCAGATGGAGTGGCTGGCGAACGTCTACGTCCACGCGCTGAACGTCATCCACTACATGCACGACAAGTACGCCTACGAGCGCATCGAGATGGCGCTCCACGACCGCGACGTACGCCGCACCATGGCCTGCGGCATCGCCGGCCTCTCGGTCGCCGTCGACTCGCTCGCGGCCATCAAGTACGCCAAGGTCACCGCCGTACGCGACGAGACCGGTCTGGCCACCGACTTCGCCATCGAGGGCGACTTCCCGGCGTACGGCAACAACGACGACCGTGCCGACGAGATCGCGGTCCGGCTGGTCGAGGAGTTCATGAAGAAGGTCCGCAAGCACCCGACCTACCGGAACGCCGAACACACGCAGTCCGTCCTGACCATCACCTCCAACGTCGTCTACGGAAAGAAGACCGGCAACACCCCCGACGGGCGCCGTGCCGGAGAGCCGTTCTCCCCGGGCGCCAACCCGATGAACGGCCGCGACACCCACGGCTACGTCGCCTCGGCCCTGTCGGTCGCCAAGCTCCCGTACGAGGACGCCGAAGACGGCATCTCGCTGACCAACACCGTCACCCCGGACGGCCTCGGCCGCACTCCCGAGGAGCGGATCAGGAACCTCGCCGGTGTCCTCGACGGCTACATGGCCTGCGACGGCTTCCACATGAACGTCAACGTCCTCAACCGCGACGTGCTGCTCGACGCCATGGAACACCCGGAGAACCACCCGCAGCTCACCATCCGGGTCTCCGGATACGCGGTGAACTTCGTGCGCCTCACCCGCGACCAGCAGCTCGACGTCCTGAACCGCACCTTCCACGGCTCCCTCTAGCCCGAGCCGACGGGCCGGCCCTCACCGGCCGGCCTCACCGACCGCCCTCACCGACCGCCCTCACCGGCCGGCCTCACCGGTCGGCGAGTCGGCCGGCCCACCGGTCAGCCCCGACCGACCGCACGGCCCCGGCGCCCGCCCTCAACCCTCACCCGGGCCCGGGAGCCGCGCGGGAAGCACCGACCACGTCCCCTGACCCATCCCTCCCTTCCCCCTCGTTCCTCACGTCCCCCTCGATCCTCACGCCCCCCTCATTCCTCACGCCCCCCCGTTCCTCACGCCCCCCTCATTCCTCACTCCCACTCTCGCCCGTCCCGCTTCTCTCGCTCGTCCCTGTCGCCGGTCCCTCTCGCTCGCCCCTCTCGCTTCTCTCCCCTCCCGGACAGGAGGCCCTGCCATGGCCGTACTCCTCGGCTCGGACATCCCGACCCTCCCCGCCACCCCGGCTGCCGCGGCGACCCGGCGGCCCTCGGAGGGCTCGGTGCACTCCTGGGACCTGTCCACCGGCGTCGACGGCCCCGGCACCCGCTTCGTCACCTTTCTCTCCGGCTGTCCGCTGACCTGCCTGTACTGCCACAACCCCGACACGTGGCGGATGCGGAACGGCAAGCGGACGTCCGCCGACGACGTGATCGCGGAAGCGGGCAAGTACACCCGCTTCATCTCCGCCTCCGGTGGCGGGGCCACCGTCTCGGGCGGCGAACCCCTGCTCCAGCCCGTCTTCACCGGCGAGCTGCTGCACCGCATGAAGCACGAGCTCGGCCTGCACACCGCCCTCGACACCTCGGGCTTCCTCGGTGCCCGGGCCACCGACGCCCTGCTGCGCGACACCGACCTGGTCCTTCTCGACATCAAGTCCTGGGACCCGGACACGTACAAGAAGGTGACCGGCCGGCCGCTCCAGCCGACACTGGACTTCGCCCGCCGTCTCGCCGACCTCGGCCAGGAGGTCCACGTCCGCTACGTCCTCGTCCCGGGTCTGACCGACGACCCCGCCGACATCGAGGGAGTAGCCGCCTTCGCCGCTGGTCTCGGCAATGTCTCCCGCGTGGACATCCTCCCCTTCCACAAGCTCGGTGAAGCGAAGTGGCGAGCACTCGCCAAGCCGTTCACCCTGCACGACACCCCGTCGCCGACTCCGGAGCAGGTCGCGGCGGCGCGGGAGATCTTCCGGTCCCACGGGCTGTACGCCGTTTGAGGGCCGCCCGGCCCGGTACTCACCCACCGGTGTCGCAAAACGGGCGTATAGGGATGAAGGCTTCTATCGTGGCCGCGTGATCGAGCCACCGCAGGCCCCTGCCGAGCCACCGCAGGCCCCCGTCGAGCCGCCGCCCGCCCCGGCCGAGCGGTCGCCGCAGACCCCAGCCCAGGTGCGCCGCCGTGCCACGCTCGCCGGTGTCGCCGTCTCCGTGCTGCTGATCCTCGCGATCGTCTTCGGCAGCCGGCTGCTGCGCGATTTCGACTCGGCCCTCCTTCCGTACGCGGTGGCGACCGTCTTCCTCGCCTTCGGCGTCGCCTACCGCTACACCGTGTGGGTGTCCGCGCCGGGCGCCCGACGCCTGTTCAAACAGGGCTGGCGCGCCTTCTTCTCGGTCGAGAACTTCCGCAAGGCGCCCACCGCCCTGCCCCGGATGATCGCCACCTACCTCGGCTTCCAGAAGTTCCTCGGCGCCCGCTCGCACGCCCGCTGGGCCGCCCACCAGCTGATCTTCTGGGGCTGCGTCCTCGCTGCCCTCATCACCTTCCCGCTCACCTGGGGCTGGTTCACCTTCACCTCCTCCACCGGCTCGGGCCCCGGCTACGAGATGCGGATCTGGGGCTTCAAGGTCCTCGGCTTCGACTCGCTGAACATCGTCGGCTGGCTGATGTTCCACGGCCTGGACGTCGCCGCCGTTCTCGTCATCCCCGGCGCCTGCTACTTCCTGTGGCGGCGGATGAAGGACCGCGGCGCCATCACGGGCCAGCGCTTCGCCTACGACCTGGTCCCGCTGATCGCCCTCATCGTCATCTCCGTCACCGGCCTGCTGCTCACCTTCTCCTCGATCTTCCTGCACGGCGGCGGCTACGAGTTCCTGGCGATCCTGCACATGGTGTCGGTGGTCTTCACCCTCATCTACATCCCGTTCGGGAAGTTCTTCCACATCGTCCAGCGGCCCGCCGCCGTCGGCATGCAGCTGTTCAAGTACACCGCCCGCCGCAAGACCGGCGACGCCGGTCCGGCCGCAGCGAGCTCCGCCCGCGCGCCGGGCGCCGCGACCGGCGCGGAGGGCTCCGGCGCCGGCCTCCTCGCCTGCCGGCGCTGCGGCCGGCCCATCGACACCGCCCTCTACGTCGAGAACCTCCAGGGCACCATGCGCGACCTCAGCCTCGGCTTCGACGAGTGGACCGAGTACTGCCCCCGCTGCAAGCGGGTCCTCCGGGGCAACGCCTACCTCAGCCACGTCAAGAAAGGCTTCAAGTGACGCACGCGCACGCCGGGCAGCAGCTGCCTCTTGACCCGTCCGTCGCTCCGCCCGGCACCCGCAACTTCCGGGACGCCGGAGGTATCCCCGCCGACCGCTGGCACGCCGACCAGAACGGCGAGACCCTCGTCCCCACCCACTGCTGCTTCTGCGGCGTTCAGTGCGGCATGTATCTTCGCGTCGACCACGGCGGCAAGGTCTTCGGCGTGGAGCCCCGCAACCACGACATCAACCGGATGCGGCTCTGCCCCAAGGGCATCAACGCCTATCAGCAGGTCAACCACCCCGACCGGCTCACCTCTCCGCTCATGCGCCGCAGCCGCGACGAGCCGTTCCGGGAGGCCAGCTGGGAGGAGGCGCTCGATTTCACCGTCTCCGAGATCCGCCGCATCCAGACCGAGTACGGCAACGACGCCTTCGGTCTGCTCGGCGGCGCCAGCCTGTTCTCCGAGAAGACCTATCTCGTCGGCAAGTTCGCCCGCGTCGCTCTGAAGACCCGGCACGTCGACTACAACGGCCGACTGTGCATGGTCTCCGCGGCCGGAGCCAACAAGCTCGCGTTCGGCATCGACCGGGCCGGCAACCCGTTCTCCGACATCCTCCTCACCGACTGCCTCCTCATCGCCGGCTCCAACGTCGGCGAATGCTTCCCCGTGATGACCCAGTACGTCTGGGGAGCGCGGGACCGCGGCGCCACCCTGATCGTCGTCGACCCACGCGAGACCGCCATCGCCCGGACCGCCGACATCCATGTCGCGCTCAAGCCCGGCACCGACTCCGCCTTCTTCAACGCCGTCCTCCACGTCATCGTCGCCGAGGACCTCACCGACGAGGCCTACCTCGCCGCCCACGCCACCGGCTGGGAGGAGGTGAAGAAGACCGTCGCCGACTATCCGCCCTCCCGCTCCGCGCGGATCTGCGGCGTCCCCGAAGAACAGATCGTCCAGGTCGCCCGCATCTTCGCCGGCGCCGACAAGGCCATGGCCTGGCACGCCCGCGGCGTCGAACACCACTCGCAGGGCGTCGAGAACTGCCTCACGATCATCAACCTGTGCGTCGCCACCGGAAACATCGGCCGCCCCGGCGCCGGGTACGGCACCATCACCGGCCAGGGCAACGGCCAGGGCGGCCGCGAGCACGGCCAGAAGTCCGACCTCCTGCCCGGCGGACGCTCCATCTCCGACCCCGAACACCGCCGCCAGATCTGCGAGATCTGGGGCATCGACGAGTCCGAGCTGCCGCCCGCCGGCACCTCCATGATGGAGATGGTCTGGCAGATGCAGCGCCGCGAGATCCGCGGCCTCATCGGCATCTGCAACAACCCCTTCGTCTCCCTCCCCAACTACGCCACGGTGAAGGAGGGCTACGACACCACCGAGTTCCACGCCCAATTCGACTTCTTCCTTTCCGAGACCGCCGCCAACGCGCACGTCGTCTTCCCCGTCACCGTGTGGGCCGAGGACGAGGGCGTCATGGCCAACGCCGAGGCCCGCGTCGTCAAGCACAACAAGGCCCAGGAGCCCCCGGCCGGCGTCCGCACCGACACCTGGGTCATGTGCGAGCTCGCCAAACGCCTCGGCGCCGGCGACAAGTTCGACTTCCCCGACTCCCGCGCCGTCTTCGAGGAGCTGCGCATCGCGTCGGCCGGAACGGTCAACGACTACTACGGCATCACCTACGAGCGGCTCGAGGAGACCGGCGGCATCGCCTGGCCCTGCCCCTCCACCGACCACCCCGGCACTCCCCGCCTCTTCGAGGACGGCCGGACCTACCACGCCGACGGCATGATCCACATGCAGGTCGTCGAATGGCACCCGCCCATGGACCCGTACAGCGAGGAATACCCCCTCTCGCTCACCACCGGCCGCACCGTCGCCCACTTCCTCTCCGGCAACCAGACCCGCCGCCTGGGCGCCCTCGTCGAGCAGACCCCCCGCCCCTGGGTCGAGGTCCACCCTTCCCACGGCTTCCGCAACGGCGACCCGGTCCGCGTCGTCACCCGCCGCGGCAGCGAGGTCTTCCCCGCCCTGGTCACCGAGGCGATCCGCCCCGACACCGTCTTCGTCCCCTACCACTGGCCCGTGCCCACCGCCGCCAACGCGCTGACCATCGACGCCCTCGACCCCCGCTCGAAGATCCCCGAGTACAAGGTCTGCGCCGCCCGCATCGAGGCCGCCGAACGGATCGACGAGGTTCCCGCGCCGCCCACCGGGCCCGGCCAGGTCGCCTACCCGGAGACCCAGATCTCCCGCGGCGACCCCCTGCCACCCACGTCCCCGCAGGGCCGTGGCACCTCGGAGAGGAGCTGACGCCGCACATGATGGGCCGCACGATCTTCATCGACCCCGGCCGCTGCATCGGCTGCCAGGCCTGCGTCTCCGCCTGCCGCGAATGCGACTCGCACCGCGGCAAGTCGATGATCCACCTCGACTACCCCGACGAGGGGCACTCCGTCGCCTCCCTTCCCACCGTGTGCATGCACTGCGAGGACCCCGTCGCCCCCTGCGCCGAGGTCTGCCCCGCCGACGCGATCCTGGTGACCGCAGACGGCGTGGTGCAGCAGGCCGACACCACCCGCTGCATCGGCTGCGCCAACTGCGTCAACGCCTGCCCCTTCGGTGTCCCGAAGATCGACCTCCAGGCCAAGCTGCAGATGAAGTGCAACCTCTGCTACGACCGCACCGCCTACGGCCTCGCCCCCATGTGCGCCACCGTCTGCCCCACCGGCGCCCTCTTCTACGGCACCCTCGACGAGCTCCGCGCCGAACGCCCCGGCGTCCAGGTCGCCGACTCCTTCACCTTCGGATCCACGACCATCTCCACCGGAGTGGCGATGGTCGTTCCCGCCGACAAGGTCCAGTGGCCGGTCCCCGGCGGTCTGCCCATCGTCGAAGTCAACGGAGTGGATGTCCGATGAGCCTCACCTCACCGCCTCCGGACGGCGCCGGCGCGGCCACCGGCCCGGCGGGCCCGGCCGACGGGGACCGGCCGGCCGACGCAGCGCAGGCGGCCCTCCGCGATCGGATCGCCGCCGACTCGCTCACCACTCGCCGCGACTACCTGCGGATCGTCGCCACCGTCTCCGGCGGCCTCGCCGTCGGCGGCATCGGCGTCGCCTCCGGCATCCTGCACCGGCACGGCGACAGCGACGACGGAGCACCCGAGCCGACGAAGATCGCCGATCAGCTTCTCCCCGGCGACTCGATCGCCTTCCGCTACCCCGACGAGGAGGACCGCGCGGTCGCCATCCGCCTCCAGGACGGCACCCTCGCCGGCTACTCCGCCGTCTGCACCCACCTGGCCTGCGCCGTCCTGTGGCGCAGCGACCGAGGGAGCGAGGGCGAGCTGTACTGCCCCTGCCACGAGGGCGTCTTCGACGCCCGCACCGGTGAGGTCACCGCAGGCCCGCCGCCCCGGGCCCTGCCGAAGGTGCTCCTGGTCGAGGAGGCCGACGGCAGCATCTGGGCCGTGGGCACCACCCGCTCCGGCGAGAGCGTCCAGGAAGGCCTGTGCCGCCAACTCGGCGATGAACGGCCCGGCCTCGCCGAGCGCCTCGGCTGCCCCGGCGCCGGCGGCAGCCCCGCGGAGAGGAGCCGAAGGACATGACCGAGACCCCGTTCCCCAAGGACCCGGGCGCCCCCGGCGGCTCGGCCGAGGCGCCGGGGAGCCTGCCGCCCCGGCCCGCCTACACCCCCGGCAGCGCCCAGCCGCGCCTCAACCGTCCGGTACACGAGCGCTATCCCCAGATCCGCCCCACCAGCGGCTACGGGGACCCTCGTATCCGCCACACCGGGCCGGGCCCGGGCGCCGGCACCGAGCAGGAGCCCGAGCGCTCCTCCAAGCTCTCGGCCCGCCTCGCCCTGGCCCTGACCGTGGTCATCGGCCAGCTGTGGGGGCTGACCATCGTGGTCGACGAGTGGATGGCCGGCGACACCGGGACCGCCTGGTGGGGCGCGGGATTCCTCGTCCTGTCGTTCCTCGTGGTCCTCGGCCTCTGGCTGCTCGACCCGAAGGACCGCTGAGCGGAATCCCGCTGATCAGCCCCCGGGGAGAAGGGGTACGGGGCGGAGATCCCGGCGTACCCTGAAAGCATGAGCACCGCCCCCGCCCACGGACCGCGAGCAGCGAAGCAGTCCGACACCGTTCCCAACCCCAAACCCAGGCCGGCACTGATCTTCGACGATCCACTGGACCAGCAGTCCGCGGACGATACGGACCGCGGGTGGGGCGAGCGGCCTCCGGCCGGCGGCAGCGCCGCCGACCTCGCGCGCTTCCTCGACGAGAAGCCGCCGCACCACCTCTGACACCGACGCGAGCCGTCGGTCAGGAGGTGGAGTGCGCCCCGGTGCCGCCACCGGTCGGGGAGGTCACGCCCGTGTTGTTCACGGACGGACCGCGCTGGGACACCAGGTGGTCGCGGATCTCCTTGAGCACCTCCAGCTCGCTGACCTCCAGGGTTTCCTGGACGCCTTCCTTCGCCTTCTCGTGTGCCGCGCGCTTCGCGAGGATCTTCGCCATGGGCAGGACCATCAGGAAGTAGACGACTGCGGCCGTGATCACGAAGCTGAGGACGGCACTGAGGACCAGACCCCACTGGATCTGGATGCCCTGCATCTCGCCGTTCACGATCTGGCAGGGGGCCTTGAGGCAGGACGCGTAGCCCTCCAGGTCCTTCGTGCCGAAGGCACCCACGAGCGGGTTGATGATGCCCTTGACCACCGAGTTCACGATGTTGGTGAACGCGGCACCGATGACGACCGCCACCGCCAGGTCGATCACGTTCCCGCGCATCAGGAAGGCCTTGAAGCCTCCCAGCAAGCTTTCCTTCTTCTCGGCCACCGAGGTGCCTTTCGTCGCGTGTGCTGCACTGTGCGGAGCCATTACGCCGTGACTGGCGCGAAGGCGTCCAATCCGTACACACGGGACGGTTACTTGACAGGCCGTCAGTGCGAATCAACACAGCGTCACCGCCAGTTGGGACGTCATGCCCGCTCCGGCGAGCGCCGTCGCCGTCGACCGTGGAACGGACAGGACGACCAGAGCCCCACCGTCCGAACGAGTCTCGCCCGGCCGTGGCACTTCGGCCACTCGGGCGCCCGAGGCCACGACCCGGGCCTCGCCGCCTTCGCCTGTCGGTGAGTTGGCCGCGGCGATCACGTCCACGCGGTCGCCGGGCCTGAGCAGCCGCACGGTCGCCGCGTCGGCGATCCGCACGGGGGCCGACACCAGCGGCACCGCGGCCGGCCGGTGCACCGCCTTACGGACGGGCGGCGGAGGCGGCTGCTCGGCCAGGTCGTCGGCTCCGGCCGCGCCGGCGGCGGCGAGCGCGGCGGCCGTCATCGCGAGGACCGCGGCGGGCGCCCGCCGCCTGCGACGGAGGGCCCGGCGCAGCCGGAGCCTCGCGCCGCGCACGCGCAGAGGATCGAAGAGGGGAACGCCGCAGGGTGCCGGCACCGAGGTGCGGGTGTGGGGGAGGCAGGAGCCCGTGAGGCTCGAGTCCGTGGTCATCGCGCAACCGCCTGTCGTGACGTGGCCGTTCACCGGACCGTCCGGCGAACCGCGACCACCGTCCCGCACCTGCCGCGATCCCGCTCGGGCCTGTGGACAACCAGGCGATTGTGGACAACTCCCTCACCCTCGCGAGCGATTGCCGCGGCCGGGCGGGGTCGGGGAGGCTTGGGTCAGTCCGGTCCTCGCGGGCGGCCGATCCTCACCCGGCCCCGACCCCCGGCCCCGAGGCTCAGGGCAGTTCGATCCCCAGGTCCCACCCGTCGTGGGCCCGCGTGCACAGGCAGTCCCGGTCGATCGTCGCGGGGAGCGCGCCGACCGCATCGAAGAGCACGTCGCGCAGCCGGCCGACGTTCTCGCCGAACACGCGCAGGACCTCGGCGTGCGAGACGCCGTCCCCGGTCTCCGCACCCGCGTCCAGATCCGTCACCAGTGCGAGGGAGGTGTAGCAGAGTCCCAGTTCCCGGGCGAGTACGGCCTCGGGATGGCCGGTCATGCCGACCACCGACCAGCCCGCGGCCGCGTGCCAGCGCGACTCGGCGCGCGTGGAGAAGCGAGGGCCCTCGACGACGACCAGCGTGCCGCCGTCGACCGGCTCCCAGCCCCGCCCGCGGGCGGCCTTCAGGGCCACCCGGCGCCCGTCAGGGCAATAAGGGTCGGCGAAGGTCACATGAACCACGTTCGGTACGGCGCCGCCCCAAGCCCCGGGCAGTGGTTCTCCGTCGAAATAGGTCTGCGCGCGAGCCTTCGTCCGGTCGACCAGTTGGTCGGGCACGACGAGGGTGCCGGGTCCGTACTCCTCGCGCAGTCCGCCGACCGCGCAGGGCCCGAGTACCTGGCGCACGCCCACGGAGCGCAGGGCCCACAGGTTGGCGCGGTAGTTGATCCGATGCGGCGGCACGTCATGGCCGCGCCCGTGCCGGGGAAGGAAGGCCACCCGCCGGCCGGCGATCTCGCCGAGGAAGAGGGAGTCGCTGGGGCTGCCGTAAGGGGTGTCGACCGACACCTCGGTCACATCGTCCAGGAAGGAGTAGAACCCGGAGCCACCGATCACGCCGATGTCCGCGTACGAGTTCGCCGTCGGGCCAGTCGTCTGGGTCGCCATGGCCGTCACCCTAGCCGCCCCACTCGGCCCTCAGCCCCCGGCTTCAGGCCTTGCCCGCCCGACCCTCAGCCCCTTGATGAGCATGCCGATCCCTTGCCGGACGAGCCTGCCTGCAGGCCCCTACGGCAGATCCCTGCCCGCAGGCGCGGACGACACAGTCCCTGCCCGCAGCCTCGGACGGCAGCCCCTTATCCGCGAGCCCGCATGGCAGGCCAGGTCCGCAGGTCGCGGAGAGCGGGAGTCCGGAGATACGCCGGTGCCCCGTCGCGCGAGGCGACGGGGCACCGGGAAGAACAAGAAGAACGGAGGTCAGGCCGCCGGCGTGGAGCTCGACGAGGCCGCGGGCTTCGCGTCCGAGGAGGACGAGGAAGGCGTCGACGACGACGAGGTAGAGGTGGACGACGAAGAGGAGCTCTTCGACGACGCGGGCGAGCTGCTGGACGAGGCGCCACGGCTGTCGTTGCGGTAGAAGCCGGAGCCCTTGAACACGATGCCGACCGCAGAGAACACCTTCTTCAGGCGTCCCTTGCAGTTCGGGCACTCGGTCAGAGCGTCATCCGTGAACTTCTGCACCGCCTCGAGGCCCTCGCCGCACTCGGTGCACTGGTACTGGTAGGTCGGCACTTGTCTTCCTCCTGGCACTCACACTCATCGAGTGCTAACGACGATCCATAGTGACGTATTCCGTCGGTTCAGTCCACCGCCACGGAAACTCGGTGACCGATACCACGTGCCGCGACCCGGCTCGCCGCGTGGGGCCGGAGCCGCGAGCGGAGGGCGACCAGGGTGACGAGGGCGAGCAGCGTGCCCGCCATAGGCACCAGGAATCCGGTGCTGGCGCCGTGGGCGTCGGCCAGTCGGCCGGCGACGGTGACGGCGGCGGCCTGGCCGAGTGCCACGGCGCCGGTCAGCCAGGTGAAGGCCTCGGTGCGGGAGGTGGCCGGGACCAGGGTCTCGACGATCGTGTAGCCGGTGATCAGGGCCGGGGCGATGCACAGACCCACGACCAGACCGAGGGCGCCGAGCAGCATGACGGAGTGGACGGACCACAGAAGGGAGGCGGCGACGGTGAGACCGGCGTAGCCGAGGATCAGACGACGGCGCGGGCCGATCTTCCAGGCGACGGCGCCCATGGCGATGCCGGCGAGCATGTTGCCGGCGGCGAAGACGCCGTACAGCAGGCCGTTCGCGCCCGGGTTGCCGATCTCCTCGGAGAAGGCGGTGAGGGAGACCTGCATGCCGCCGAAGACCGAGCCGATGCCGAGGAAGGCGATGACCAGGACCCGGACGCCGGGGATGGACAGGGCCGAGCGGTGGGGTTCGCCGTCTGCGTGGCCGGCCGCGGCGGCCAGGCCGTAGGCGGGCTGGGTGCGGCGCTGGGCGGCGAAGAAGAGGCCGCCGACCAGGGTGAGTGCGGCTTCGGCGATCAGACCGGCCGCCGGGTGCACGCCGGTGCAAAGGGCGGTCGCGAGGACAGGGCCGACGACGAAGGTGAACTCGTCGGTGACCGACTCGAAGGCGGCAGCGGTCGGCATCAGGGGCGTGCCGTCCAGCTTGGCGGCCCACCGGGCCCGGACCATCGGGCCGACCTGCGGCACCGAGGCGCCGGAGGGGATGGCCGCGAGGAACAGGGCCCACAGCGGGGCGCCGGCGAGCGCCAGCGCGACGAGAAGGGAGACGGAGGCGGTGTGTATCAGCACACCGGGGACGAGGACGGCCCGCTGGCCGAAGCGGTCGGCGAGCTTGCCGCTCTGCGGGGCGAACAGCGCCATGGAGACACCGGTGACGGCGGCGACGGCGCCTGCGCTGCCGTAGGAACCGGTGGTGTGCTGGACGAGCAGGACGATGCCGATGGTCAGCATCGCGAACGGCTGCCGGGCGGCGAAGCCCGGAAGGAGGAAGGAGAGTGCGCCGGGAGTGCGCAGCAGCTGCCCGTACCCGGGCCGCTTCCCGGAGACGACCGTGGACACCACGGTCCATGCCTTTCTGCCGCCTGGTAGCGGGCCGTGCACGGTGGTGCGGGCGTCGCCGAGAGCTGTCCTCTTGCGCGGAACTGCGGTAGATACCGGGCCCCACTGCGGAGGGCGCCTCGGCCGCCATACGGTCGCGCCAGCTCTGCGTCAGGCAGAGTTGGTTCGATCTAGTGTGCCTTCATGGTACAGGGAAGGGCGTCTTCCCGCCTGGGAAAGCGCCTGTGACCCGAATTAATGCCTGCGATTAACCGGATGTTCGCTTGGAAGGCCTCCGGAACGGTCGGCGGAGGCCGGTCTGGTCCTCGTGGTCCGGGGCGGCGGCGGCCCTGGCGCCGCCCGTGCCGAGCCAGCCGGCCAGCTTTCCACCCTGGCCGACGGCCCGCAGCCGGCGTTCGGCGGCGTCCCGGACCGGGTCGGTGGCGACGACGAGGAGCTCGTCGCCGCGCCGCAGCACGGTGGCGGGGCCGGGGACGAAGCTCTTGTCCTCCCGGACGACCAGGGTGACGGCGGCTCCGGCGGGCAGCCGGAGCTCCGCCACCTCGACGCCGTGCATCTTGGAGCCCTCCGGGACGGAGACGGAGAGGAGGTGTCCGCGCAGCCGCTCCAGAGGGGCGGACTCGACGCCCAGGTCGGCGGCCTCGCCCTGGTCGCCGAGCTTGAGGGCCTTGGCCAGCCAGGGCAGGGTCGGCCCCTGGACCAGGGTGTAGACGACGACCAGCACGAAGACGATGTTGAAGATCCGTTCGCTGCCGTCGATCTCGGACACCATCGGGATGGTCGCCAGGATGATGGGGACGGCGCCGCGCAGACCGGCCCAGGACATCAGGGCCTGCTCCTGCCAGGGGATGCGGAAGGGCAGGAGGCTGACCAGGACCTCCATCGGCCTGGCGATCACGGTGAGGACCAGACCGATGACGATCGCCGGCCAGAAGTCGTGCACGAGCTCATGGGGGGTGACGAGAAGACCGAGCAGGACGAACATGCCGATCTGGGCGATCCAGCCGAGGCCCTCGGCGAAGCCCCGGTTGGCCGGGGCGTGCGGCAGCTTGGCGTTGCCGAGCACCATCGACGCCAGGTAGACGGCGAGGAAGCCGGAGCCGTGGGCCATGGCGCCGGAGGCGTAGGCGACGACGGCGATGGCCATGACGGCGATCGGGTAGAGGCCGGAGGCCGGCAGGGCGACGTGGCGCAGCCCGTAGGCGCCGGCGAAGCCGACGGCGAGGCCGACGGCGGCGCCGATGGCGAGTTCGAGGGCGATCTTGCCGACGAGGACGTACCAGGAGTCGACGGGGCCCGCGGTGGAGAAGGCGACGACGAGGATGACGACGGGGGCGTCGTTGAAGCCGGACTCGGCTTCGAGGACGCCGGTGACGCGGGAGGGCAGCGGCACCTTGCGTAGGACGGAGAAGACGGCGGCGGCGTCCGTGGAGGAGACGACGGCGCCGATGATGAGGGCCTGCTGCCACTCCAGGCCGACCAGGTAGTGCGCGGCCGAGGCCGTGATGCCCACGCTCACCGCGACGCCGACGGTCGACAGCATGACCGCCGCGGGCAACGCGGGTTCGATCTCCTTCCACTTGGTGCCCAGGCCACCCTCGGCCAGGATCACCACAAGTGCGGCATAGCCGATCACCTGGGTCAGTTCGGCGTTGTCGAAGGCGACGTTGCCGATGCCGTCCTGCCCGATGGCGATCCCGATCCCGAGGTAGAGGAGAAGGCTGGGAAGCCCGCTCCGGGACGAGATGCGTACCGCCGCGACAGCGATGAGCAGCACGAGCGAGCAGATGAGCAGGAGTTCGTTGAGCTGGTGGACAGTCAGTGGCCGTTCCTTCCCCTCGCATGTGCCGGCCGATCATTCCTCCGGCACCGGTACTTCGTTACCTTACCTAATCTTTAACGCATCCTTGACGACTTCTTGGTGTTGCATCGCACACCAGTACGGCTAAGAACGGTCCTCTTCCTGACACCGCGTCCGGGCGCTCCGGGCGCTGCGCCTAAGGTTGCTCCCGTACTCCAGGACCACCCTGCCCCTCGAAGGACAGCGATGCCCTCCAACACGACCGCGCCCCCCGCCAAGAAGAAGGGGCGGCGCGCCCGCCTGATCGTCCTCGTCCTGGTCCTCGCGCTGCTCGCGGGCTTCGGGTACGGGGGGTACTGGGGCGTCAGCACCGTCCGCGGCTCGTTCCCGCAGACGACGGGCACGATCCGGATCGACGCGCTCTCCGGCCCCGTCGAGGTCAAGCGCGACGCCTACGGCGTCCCGCAGATCTACGCCGACAACGAGGCCGACCTGTTCCGCGCGCAGGGCTACGTCCAGGCGCAGGACCGCTTCTACGAGATGGACGTCCGCCGCCACATGACGGCCGGCCGCCTCTCGGAGATGTTCGGCAAGAGCCAGGTCGACACCGACGCCTTCCTGCGCACGCTGGGCTGGCGCCGGGTCGCGCAGCAGGAGTACGACAAGGTCCTCTCGGCGGAGACCAAGAAGAACCTCCAGGCCTACGCCGAGGGCGTCAACGCCTACCTCAAGGACCGGGACCCGTCCGACGTCTCCGTCGAGTACGCGGCCCTTGCCCTCACCAGCGAGTACGAGATCGAGCCGTGGACCCCGGTCGACTCGGTGGCCTGGCTCAAGGCCATGGCCTGGGACCTGCGCGGCAACATGCAGGACGAGATCGACCGCTCCCTGATGGCGGGCCGTCTGGAGCCGGGCCAGATCAAGGCCCTCTACCCGGGCTACCCGTACGAGCTGCACCAGCCGATCGTCGACGGCGGCGGCGTCGACAAGATCACCGGCAAGTTCGATCCCAAGGCCCAGCCGAAGAGCGGCGACGACGGCACGGCCACCACCGGCGGCGGCTCGCAGGGCGGCGTCCAGTCCCAGCTCGCCGCGCTGTCCGACACCCTCGACGAGATCCCGGCCCTCATCGGCCCGAACGGCAACGGCATCGGATCCAACTCCTGGGTGGTCTCCGGGACGTACACGACCTCCGGCAAGCCGCTGCTCGCCAACGACCCGCACCTCTCGCCGATGCTGCCGTCCCTCTGGTACCAGATGGGCCTCCACTGCCGCTCCGTCTCCGCGACCTGCCGCTACGACGTCGCCGGCTACACCTTCTCCGGCACGCCCGGAGTGATCATCGGCCACAACGACTCCATCGCCTGGGGCTTCACCAACCTCGGCGCCGACGTCACCGACCTCTACCTGGAGAAGATCGGCACCGGCGGCTACGTCGTCGACGGCAAGACCAAGCCGTTCATCCTCCGCGACGAGACCATCAAGGTCGCCGGCGAGGCCGACCGCCTCATCCAGGTCCGGTCCACCGAGCACGGCCCGCTGGTCTCCGACCGCTCCACCGAACTCGAGAAGGTCGGCAAGACCGCTCCGGTCGGCAACGCCGCACCCGACCGCGGCACCAGCGGCTACGGCGTCTCCCTGCGCTGGACCGCGCTGCAGCCCGGCAAGTCGATGGACGCCGTCTTCGAACTCAACCGCGCCAAGGACTTCCAGGCCTTCCGCGCCGCCGCGAAGGACTTCGAGGTCCCGTCGCAGAACCTGATCTACGCCGACACCGCGGGCAACATCGGCTACCAGGCGCCCGGCAAGATCCCGGTCCGCACCAAGGCCGCGAACTACGACGGCACCCTGCCCGCGCCCGGCTGGGACTCCTCGTACGACTGGAAGGGCTACATCCCCTTCGACGAGCTGCCCTACGAGTACAACCCGAAGCGCGGCTACATCGTCACCGCCAACCAGGCCGTGGTCGACGAGAAGAAGTACCCCTACCTCCTCACCCGGGACTGGGGCTACGGCTCGCGCAGCCAGCGGATCAACGACCTCGTCGAGTCGAAGATCAAGGACGGCGGCAAGATCTCGCCGGACGACATGCAGACCATGCAGATGGACAACCGCAGCGAGATCGCGACCCTGCTCAACCCGCTCCTGCTGAAGATCGACATCGCCGATCCGCAGGTCCGCGAGGCGCAGAAGCTGCTCGAGGGCTGGGACTACACCCAGGAGCCGGACTCGGCCGCCGCCGCGTACTTCAACGCGGTCTGGCGCAACGTCCTCAAGCTCGCCTTCGGCAACAAGCTGCCCAAGGAGCTGCGCGTCGAGGGCGAGTGCATCAACGTGCGCGTCGCCGACACGACCGGCCCGGTCGACGAGCAGGGCAAGCTGGTGCCCGAGTGCGGCGAGCGCGACCCCGAGACCGCGCAGCCGGACGGCGGCGACCGCTGGTACGAGGTGGTCCGCCCGCTCCTCGAGCAGGAGAAGAGCGAGTGGTGGAAGACGCCGGGCGACCGGCTGAACGCCGCCACCGAGACCCGTGACCAGCTGCTCGCGCAGGCCATGAAGGACGCCCGCTGGGAGCTGACCGCCAAGCTCGGCAAGGACGTCTCCACCTGGAGCTGGGGCCGGCTGCACCAGCTGACCCTGAAGAACCAGACCCTCGGCACCGCCGGCCCCGGCTTCCTGCAGTCGCTGCTCAACCGCGGCCCGTGGAACCTCGGCGGCGGCGAGGCCGCCGTCGACGCCACCGGCTGGAACGCGGCCGGCGGCTACGACGTGATCTGGGTGCCGTCGATGCGGATGGTCGTCAACGTCGGCGACTGGGACAAGTCGCGGTGGATAAACCTCACCGGCGCCTCCGGCCACGCCTTCCACAGCCACTACACCGACCAGACGGACAAGTGGGTGAAGGGCGAGCTGCTCGACTGGTCCTACGGGCTGGGGGCGGTCGAGGCCACCACCCAGGACACCCTCAAGCTGGAGCCGTAACCGACTCCTCAGCGCTCGAAGCGCCGGACCCCCTCCGGGGTCACCACCGCGTGTACGGGGTGGTCGTGCGGTTCCTCCGGGACCCGCGCGACCACCTCGTTCGCGTACAGGAGCACCACCAGCGCCGGATCCGCCCCGCCCCGTGCCAGCCGGGCGAGGACGCGGTCGTACGAACCGCCGCCGCGTCCGAGGCGCATGCCGCGTCCGTCGACGGCGAGCCCCGGCAGCAATACGGCGTCCGCGGCGCACACCGCCTCGGGCCCGAGGCGCCCGTGGGCCGGCTCGAGCAGCCCGCGGCCCGCCTTCACCAGCCGCTCGGACCCCTCGTACACGGCCCAGTCAAGGTCGTTGTCGGGCAGCAGAACCGGCAGCAGGACCCGTACGCCCCGCTCGCGCAGCGCGTCGAGCAGCGCACGGGTGCCCGGCTCGCGCCCCACGGAGACGTACGCGGCGACGGTGTCAGCCTCCGCCAGCTCGGCGAGCTCCAGCGCGTGTTCCGCCAGGAGCTCCGCCGATCGCGCTCGGTCCCCGTCGGTCAGGTTGGCCCGGGCGGTGAGCAGGGCGCGGCGCAAGAGCGCCTTCTCGGTCGGTTCCTCGGTCGTTTCGGCGGTCAAGACGGCTCGTATCCCTCTTGTATCGGGCGGTAGCGGTACGAGAGTTGAGAAAGCGCGCGAGAGCCATGTCCTTCTCATGGTGTCCTCGCAGCGTTTTCGCAGCTTTTTCTCGGCTTTTTCTCATTTCCTTCCCATACCGAACGGCTAGGGTGCTCCGCATGACTCAGACGCCGTCCATCACAAAGGCTGTCATCCCGGCCGCCGGTCTCGGCACCCGGTTCCTGCCGGCCACCAAGGCGACGCCGAAGGAGATGCTGCCGGTCGTCGACAAGCCCGCCATCCAGTACGTCGTGGAAGAGGCCGTCGCCGCCGGACTCTCCGACGTCCTGATGATCACCGGCCGCAACAAGCGCCCGCTCGAGGACCACTTCGACCGGAACTACGAGCTGGAGGAGGCGCTCGTCCGCAAGGGCGACGACGAGCGGCTCGCCAAGGTCCAGGAGTCCAACGACCTTGCGACCATGCACTACGTGCGCCAGGGCGACCCGCGCGGCCTCGGACACGCGGTCCTGTGCGCCGCGCCGCACGTCGGTGAGCAGCCCTTCGCCGTGCTCCTCGGTGACGACCTGATCGATCCGCGCGACCCGCTGCTCGCGCGGATGATCGAGGTCCGCGAGCGCTTCGGGGGCAGCGTGATCGCGCTGATGGAGGTCGATCCCTCGCAGGTCCACCTCTACGGCTGCGCGGCGGTCGGCCCGACCGGCGAGTCGGACGTGGTGAAGGTGACGGGCCTCGTGGAGAAGCCGGAGCCGTCGGAGGCGCCGAGCAACCTGGCGATCATCGGCCGTTACGTCCTCGACCCGGCCGTCTTCGGGATACTGCGGGAGACCGAGCCGGGCCGCGGTGGCGAGATCCAGCTGACCGACGCGCTGCAGAAGCTCGTCCAGGACGAGCGGGTCGGCGGGCCGGTGCACGGCGTGGTCTTCAAGGGCCGCCGCTATGACACCGGCGACCGGGGGGACTATCTGCGTGCCATTGTCAGACTGGCGTGCGAACGTGATGATCTGGGGCCGGACTTCCGGACCTGGCTCCGCAGTTATGTCAGCGAGGAGATGTAGCACCTTGAGCAGCAGCGGTACGGCACCGTCGGCCCACGGCGACGGCCATGGGCACGGCGACGCCGAGGGCCACGACCACGGCCACTCCGGCCCGGGGTCCGGCGACCCCTGCGCGGGTCCGGCCCGGGGCCTGTGGTCCGTCGACGAGCACCTGGCCGACGTCCTGGCGGCGGTCGTCCCGCTCGAGCCCATCGAGCTGCAACTGCTCGACGCCCAGGGCTGCGTCCTCGTCGAGGACGTCACGGTGCCGGTCGCGCTGCCGCCCTTCGACAACAGCTCCATGGACGGGTACGCGGTGCGCGTCGCCGACGTGGCCGGGGCGAGCGAGGAGTTCCCCGCCGTCCTGACCGTGATCGGCGACGTCGCCGCCGGGGCCGGCGGCCTGCCCGAGGTCGGCCCCGGTCAGGCCGCCCGGATCATGACCGGCGCCCCGCTGCCGCCCGGCGCCGAGGCGGTCGTCCCCGTCGAGTGGACGGACGGCGGCACCGGCGGAGGCGCGGCCGGCACGATGCGCCCGGCCAGCGACGCCCCCGAGGGCGCCGAGGGCGAGGTCCGTGTCCACCGGGCCGCCGAGGCCCGCGCCCATGTCCGGGCGCGCGGCAGCGACGTCACGGCCGGGGAGCTGGCGCTCGGGGCGGGCACGGTCCTCGGGCCTCCGCAGATCGGCCTGCTCGCGGCGATCGGCCGCGGCACCGTGCGCGTGCGGCCCCGCCCGCGGGTGGTCGTGATCTCCACGGGCAGCGAGCTCACCCAGCCCGGCGAGCCGCTGACCGAAGGCCGGATCTACGACTCCAACAGCTTCGCGCTCGCCGCCGCCGCCCGGGACGCCGGAGCCCTCGCCTACCGGGTCGGCGCGGTCGCCGACGACGCCGAGTCGCTGCGCGCCGCCATCGAGGACCAGCTGATCCGGGCCGATCTGATCGTCACCACGGGCGGCGTGAGCGTCGGTGCCTACGACGTGGTGAAGGAGGCGCTGACCGCGGACGGCGAGGTCGACTTCCGCAAGCTGGCGATGCAGCCGGGCAAGCCCCAGGGCTTCGGCATGATCGGGCCCGACCACACGCCGCTGCTCGCGCTGCCGGGCAACCCGGTCTCCTCGTACGTCTCCTTCGAGGTGTTCGTGCGGCCCGCGATCCGGGCCCTGATGGGCCTCGCCGACCGGCCCGACGCCCAGCGGCCCCGTGTCCGGGCGGTGCTCAAGGCGGACCGGGCGCTGTCCTCGCCGGCCGGCCGGCGCCAGTTCCTGCGCGGGACGTACGACGCCGAGTCGGGCACCGTCGCCCCGGTGGGCGGTTCGGGCTCCCATCTGATCGCGGCGCTGGCGCACGCGGACGCGCTGCTCGTCGTACCGGAGGACGTGACCGGCGTGGAACCCGGTACGGAGCTGGACGTGCTGCTCCTCGGGTGACACGACGGGCGGGCGGCTGACCGGTCGGGTGACCACCACCTGGTCCTGATCCGGTGGACGGGGCCTGGTGGAGGTACCGTGTCGTCCCACACAGCGACCGGGAGTGTCACGGCCATGAGCACGCAGCAAGGACTCACCCACATCGACGACGCGGGGGCGGCCCGCATGGTCGACGTCTCCGCCAAGGACGTCACGGCCCGCACCGCCCGCGCCAGCGGACGGGTCCTCGTCTCGCCGCGCGTGATCGAGCTGCTGCGCGGCGAGGGTGTGCCGAAGGGCGACGCGCTGGCCACCGCCCGGATCGCCGGGATCATGGGCGCGAAGAGGACCCCGGACCTGATCCCGCTGTGCCACCCGCTGGCCGTCTCGGGGGTGACGCTGGACCTGACGGTCGCGGACGACGCCGTGGAGATTCTGGCGACGGTGAAGACGACCGACCGCACGGGCGTCGAGATGGAGGCCCTGACGGCGGTGTCGGTGGCGGCGCTGACCGTCGTCGACATGATCAAGGCGGTCGACAAGGGCGCGGTCATCTCCGATGTGCGCGTGGAGGAGAAGACGGGCGGCAAGTCCGGGCACTGGACGCGGAGCGAGTCGTGACCCGCGCGGGCAAGGTCGCCGGAGCGCACGAGCACCACCCGCACCATGAGCACGAGGCGCATGCCGCGCCGGAGGCCGCGGGCGGCGGCGCCCTCACCGCCCCGTACTCCGCGCTGGTCGTCACCGCCTCCAACCGGGCGTCCGCCGGTGTCTACGAGGACAAGGGCGGTCCGCTGATCGCCGAGGCGTTGCGCGGGATGGGCTTCGCCGTGGACGGCCCGCAGGTCGTACCGGACGGCGCGCCCGTCGAGGCGGCCCTGCGCGCCGGGGTCGAGGCCGGGTACGACGCGATCGTGACGACGGGCGGTACGGGGATCTCGCCCACCGACGAGACGCCCGAGGTCACCCGGCGCGTCCTGGACCGGGAGATCCCGGGCATCCCGGAGGCGATCCGCGCGTACGGCCGGGAGAAGGTGCCGACGGCCGCGCTGTCGCGCGGGCTCGCGGGCGTCGCACGGGGCACGCTGATCGTCAACCTGCCCGGTTCGACGGGCGGGGTACGGGACGGGCTCGCGGTCCTGGAGCCGGTGCTGATCCATGCCGTGGACCAGATCCGCGGCGGTGACCACCCGAGACCCGCGGCGGAAGCGGGTCCGGAGTCATGATCCCGTCCTGGCCCGTGGTCCTGGCGGACGGCGACGTGCTGCTCCGCCCCATAAAGATGCGCGACCAGCGGGCCTGGCGCGAGGTGAACCGGCGCAACCGCGACTGGCTGCGCCCCTGGGAGGCGACCGTTCCGCCGCCCGGTCCGGGCGGGCCGATGGCGCAGCGTCCCACGTACCGTCAGATGGTGCGCCACCTGCGGGCGGAGGCGAACGCGGGGCGGATGCTGCCGTTCGTGATCGAGTACCAGGGGCGTCTGGTCGGGCAGTTGACGGTGGCGGGCATCACCTGGGGGTCGATGTGCTCCGGGCACGTGGGTTATTGGGTCGACCGTGACGTGGCGGGCCGTGGTGTCATGCCGACGGCGGTCGCGCTCGCCGTCGACCACTGTTTCCGTACGGTCGGACTGCACCGGATGGAAGTGTGCATTCGCCCGGAGAACGCCCCCTCGCGGCGGGTCGTGGAGAAATTGGGATTCCGCGAGGAGGGGCTGCGGCCCCGTTACCTCCACATCGACGGCGCCTGGCGTGACCACCTGGTCTTCGCGCTGACGGCGGAAGAGGTGCCGGAAGGTCTGCTGCGTCGCTGGCATCAGGCGCAGTCGCGTCGACAGCATCTCTAATTCCCATAAGTGTTCGAATTTGATCGGCAGTTGACCGCCAATCGATCTGAACAATCACAAAAAAGTTCAGTGATATCAGCCAGATCGTGCGACACACCGGGCCAATTGGCCGATGCCCTCACCCGAACCCCTCTACCGTGTGAGGCGTGAGCAGCAGCGGCCTCATCTACGCAGTCATCGTCGGGGCCTGGGCCGCCTACTTGGTGCCGATGTGGCTCCGCAGGCAGGACGAGCTGAACGAGGCCCGTCCGACGGAACGCTTCAGCACCGCCATCCGGCTGCTGTCCGGACGGGCGGGAATGGAGCGCCGTTACGCCAAGGAGCTGAGGGACCGGGATCGTGCGGCGGACGACGCGGCGCCCGACGTGGACCCGGACGCGGCGACCGAGCAACTGAGCTCGGTCGACGTCCGGGGCTTCTGCGCGCCCGCGGCCAGGACGGAAGCCCGCCTGGAGGTCCCCGACCCGGCCCCGGCCCCCGCCTCGGCGCAGGCGTCCGCACAGGCGCATGCCCAGGCACAGGCTTCCGCGCAGGCCCAGGCCCAGGCGAAGGGCCCGGCGCAGGCTGCGGCCTCCGCGCCGGCGTCCAAGGCCTCCGCCCGCCGCGGAGGCGCCGGCGCGCCGGGCGGCGGCGCGGCGGCCGAGCGCGCCCGCAGGACCAAGGTCCTCGCCCGGCGCCGGCGCACCACCGTGATCCTCTTCCTGGCGTTCACGCTCGGCGCGGTCGTCGCGGCCGTCGGTGGCCTCGCCTTCCTGTGGGCCCCCGCCCTCCCGGCCGTGCTCCTCAGCGCGTACATCGTCTACCTGCGCGTCCAGGAGCGGCGGCGGTTCGTGTACGTGATGGACCGGCGCAACGCCGAGGCCGCCGCGGCCCGGCTGCGCGAGAGCCGCCGCCCGGCCCCGACGCCCGAGCCGGAGCCCGCCCAGGACCGGCCCGCCGAGTCGTCCGTCTCCCCGCAGGAGGCGGACCGCCGGGCACTGGTGGAGCAGACGGACCACGCGGAGTGGGTCGACCAGCAGCGCGAGCGCGGCCCGGCCCGCGGCGACAGCTGGGACCCGGTCCCGGTCCCGCTCCCCACGTACGTCACCGCGCCGGTCGCCCCGCGCGCCTCGGGCGGCGTCGACATCACCGACCCGGAGACCTGGAGCTCCGCCCGCTCGTCCACGGCGGCCGACCCGGCCCCGGCCCCCGCGCCGGCCCCGCGCCAGCGCACCACGCCGCCGCGCACCCGCCGCGACCACGGCCGTACGCCGCTCTTCGACCAGTACGCGGACGACGACCGCCCCCGCGCGGCCAACGAATGACCGGGCGGCCGGGCCACCCGCCCGGCCGCCTGCCGGAAGCAGAGGTCGCTGACCTGCGGAGGAACGGATTTCCTCGTACGCCGGTCGGGATGCTAATGTTTCACACGTCGCAGGGGCCTGTGGCGCAGTCCGGTAGCGCACCTCGTTCGCATCGAGGGGGTCAGGGGTTCGAATCCCCTCAGGTCCACAGACAACGAAGATCCCGTCCGATCGCAAGATCGGACGGGATCTTCGCTTTTGCGCGCCCGAAGGTCAGGACGCCTGAGCCTTGTTGTAGAGGTTCTGGGCGTCCGTGCCGAAGTACGGGCCGAACATGCGGTTCGGCAGGAAGGTGTAGCCGAAGCTGTTCACCGAGGACTGCAGGCCGGTGCCCGTGGTCTCGTTGAAGGACGTGAACCAGGGACCGCCGCTGGAGCCGCCCGTCATGTTGCAGGCGAGCGAGTGGTCCTGGGAGAACAGGAAGTCCTTCGAGGAGTTGCCCGCGCAGTAGATCAGCTTCGTGCCGTCGTACGGGGATGCGGCCGGGAAGCCGAAGGCGTACATCGCCTTGTTGTAGCCGCCGTTGAACTGGATGCCCTGCGCGCCGGTGACCGACGTGAGGGTCTGGCCGTTCAGCGGGGCGACGACCGCGGCGCCGACGTCGTAGTTGATGTCCTCGCTCGCCTCCCACTGCGGGGTGGTGAGGGTCTTGGTGGCCGTCCACTGGCCGTAGGGCGCGTTTCCGTTGTCGTACGCGGGGACGAAGACCCAGTTGGTGTGCCAGGCGCCCTGGTACTTCACGCAGTGGCCGGCGGTGATGACGGTGCTGGCGTTCTGGCTGGTGACCGCGTTGCCGGAGCAGGAGGCCGTACGGCCCTGGAAGGTGAAGAAGACCCGGCCGGAGGTCTTCACCACCGCGCCGCCGCCCGTCCAGGCCCCGCCCGCCTGCGGGAAGGCGGCGGGTGTCACGGCCGACGGCGAGACGGCCGCGCCGGCCGGTGCGGCGGACGTGGCCGCGGTGGTCGCCGTGGTCGTGCTCGTGGTCGGCGCGATCGTCGTCGGGGTGGCCGCGCGGTGCACCTGGCGCAGGGCGCTGGGGGTGGTCTTCAGGTCCAGGGGCGTCGCCGAGCGCATCCGGTCCGCGGTCCAGAACGCGGCGGTGTCGCGCTGCTGCGCGGCGGTGAACGAGTGGCCGGTGTTGCCGGCCGCCTGTGCGGCTCCCGTCGTGGCCAGCCCGCCGGCGAACAGGGCGCCGGCGGTCAACAGGGCGGCTGTGGCGAAGCGATGGCGTCTCACGCATGTCTCCTTCTGCCGAGGCAGGTGGGGGATGAGAACGGTGCGGATCGACGTGCTCGTGCGTGGGCAGCGTGCCAGAGCCGGAAGGATTTGTCAGGAGCGCGTCATCGCCATTTCGCGCGCCGGGCGACCGCGCGACGGGCGACCGCGCGCCGGACGGTCGGGTGCCGGGCGGTCGGGTGGTGCCGGACGGCCGGGTGCCGGGCGGTCGGGTCCTACAGGGCCTTCGCGAAGCAGCGGCTGTTCGGGTAGTCGCGGTAGTAGCCGAACTTCGCGCAGGGCTCGTAGCCGCTGGAGGTGTAGAGCGCGATGGCCTCCGGCTGGGCCGTGCCGGTCTCCAGCACCATGCGGGTGCGGCCGGCTGCGCGGGCGTCGGCCTCCAGGGTGGCCAGGATGCGGCGCGCCAGACCCAGGCCGCGGGCCTCGGGGACCACGTACATGCGCTTCAGTTCCGCGTCGCCGTCCGCGTAACCCTCGTCGTTCGCGTCCTGCGTGCGCCAGCCGCCCGACGCGACGGGCCGGTCCTGCTGGTCGTACGCGAGGAGGTAGAGGCCCAGCGGCGGGGCGAACATCGACGCGTCGAGCGGTGTGAGATCGCCCTCACCGTCGCCGTCGTCATCCGCGTAGCGCTCGGCGTACTCCAGCTGAACGGCGTCGTTGAGCTTGACCGCGTCCGGGTGGTCGAAGGAACTAGTGCGTATATCCATGCAAAAGATCGTACATCTATGCGAAGCGCCAGGCGTATGCCGGCGCGAGGTGTCGGTATTCTCCCGGGATGCTCACTGTGACGTCCGCGAATGTCAATGGTCTCCGAGCCGCCGCCAAGAAGGGCTTCGTCGAATGGCTGGCCGGGACCTCCGCCGATGTGGTCTGCCTCCAGGAGGTGCGCGCCGAAGCGGCGCAGCTGCCCCCGGAGGTCCGCGCCCCGGAGGGCTGGTTCACGGCTCACGCGCCCGCCGCCGCCAAGGGTCGCGCCGGAGTCTCGCTCTACACGCGCCGTGAGCCCGACGCCGTACGGACCGGCTTCGGCGTCGCGGAGTTCGACGCCAGCGGCCGGTACCTCGAGGCCGACCTGCCCGGCGTCACCGTCGCCAGCCTCTACCTGCCCTCGGGCGAGGTGGGCACCGAGCGGCAGGACGAGAAGATCCGGTTCATGGACGCCTTCCTGCCGTACCTGAAGGAGCTCAAGGAGCGCGCCGCCGCCGACGGTCGTGAGGTCGTCGTCTGCGGCGACTGGAACATCGCCCACCGCGAGGCCGACCTCAAGAACTGGAAGGCCAACCAGAAGAACGCCGGCTTCCTCCCCGAGGAGCGGGCCTGGCTGAGCCGGGTCTTCGAGGAGGGCGACGGCGGTTACGTGGACGTCGTCCGCGCCCTCCACCCCGACCAGGAGGGCCCCTACTCCTGGTGGTCCTACCGCGGCCGCGCCTTCGACAACGACAGCGGCTGGCGCATCGACTACCAGGTCGCCACGCCCGGACTCGCCGCGAAGGCCGTCAAGGCGTACGTCGAGCGGGCCGCCACCCACGCGGAGCGGTGGAGCGACCACGCGCCGGTCACGGCGGTCTACGAGCTCTAGCCGGGCGGCGTCCGGGGGGCAGACCGGAGCGGTCCGGGGTGGTCTTCGAGCCCTGGCCGGGCCGGGCCCGGGGCGGTCTGCGAGCCCTGGCCGGGCGGGGTCCGGGGTGGTCTGCGAGCTCCAGCCGGGTTGAAGAACCGTTCAGCTGGGCGTGAGGGCCCGCGCCCGGCCCGCCCTCACGAGGACTCGCGCAGGCGCCGGTCGAGCGCGAGGGAGAGCTCCGCCTCCACCACGCTCTTGGCCAGCGGGCGCAGCCGCTGGACGTCCTTCGCGTCCGTGTACTTGCCGAGGAGTTCGGTGAAGAGCTCCGCGAGCGCCTCCGCGTGCTCGCGGACGCGGCCGCCCGCCTCCAGGACGGCGGCCAGCGGGACGCCTTCGCGGACGAGCGCGGACGACACGTCGAGCAGGCGGCGGCTGACGTGGACGATGTCCTCGCCGTCGGTGGCCAGGTAGCCGAGGTCGAGCGCGGCGGCGAGGTTCTCCGGAGTGACCTCGCCCGCGAAGTGGTCGGCGAGTTCCTCGGGAGTGAGGCGGACGGGCTCCTCCTCGGTGGGAACGCCCAGTTCCAGGACCTCGCCGACGTTCCGGCCGGACTCGAAGGCGGTGGTGAGGTCGGCGATGCCGTTCAGGGTGTGCCCGCGCTCCAGGAGGGCGGAGATGGTGCGCAGCCGGGCCAGGTGGCGCTCGTCGTACCAGGCGATCCGGCCCTCGCGGCGGGGCGGTGGGATGAGTCCGCGCTCGCGGTAGAAGCGGAGCGTGCGGACGGTGATGCCGGCCGCGGCGGCGAGGTCGGCCATGCGGTACTCGCGAGGGCCGGGCCCGTCGGCCGGTCCGCGCGCGCCTGCCGTGAGCACCGCCGCGTCCCCCGGCGCGGCCTCGGTCGCTCCGGCAGGTGCCGCCTCGGTCGCCCCGGGCTCCCCGGCCGTCTCCTCGGCCTGGCCCGGTGCCGCCTCGGTCGCCCCGGCCGGTGCCGCCGGGTCCGCGGAATCCGCCGGTGCCGCCAGGTCCGCCCCCGCTGCCGCGTCCACCGGCCCAGCCGGCCCAGCCGGCCCCGTCGGGTGCGCCGGTGCCGTCGTCTCCGTCTGGTCTCCCGATCGCTCTGCCACGTCCGCCAGCCTATGTTGTACCGCCGGTAACTTTCCCCGGCCTTACCCCTACCGCTCGGTATGCCGCTGCTCTACAGTCCCGATTGTGCCAGTGATTGCTGGCGGAATCTTGGCCGGGCGCACGGGAGGCGGCATGGCGAAGCACGAGCACGTACGGGTGGCGGTGATCGGATCGGGATTCGGCGGGCTCGGAGCCGCCGTCCGGCTGCGCCGCGAGGGGATCACCGACTTCGTCGTCCTGGAGCGGGCCGACTCCGTGGGCGGCACCTGGCGCGACAACAGCTACCCGGGCTGCGCCTGTGACGTCCCGTCCCACCTCTACTCCTTCTCCTTCGCGCCCAACCCCGACTGGCCGCGCACCTTCTCCGGGCAGCGCCACATCCGCGCGTACCTGGAGCACGTCACCGACACCTTCGGGATCCGGCCGCACCTGCGCCTGAACCACGAGGTCACGAGGATGAGCTGGAACGAGGACGAGCTGCGCTGGGACATCGACACCAGCCGCGGCGGCTTCTCCGCCGACGTCGTCGTCTCCGCCACCGGGCCGCTCTCCGATCCGCGGATCCCCGACATCCCGGGACTCGACGGCTTCACCGGCAAGGTCTTCCACTCGGCCCGCTGGGACCACGACTACGACCTCACCGGGAAGCGCGTCGCCATGGTCGGCACCGGCGCCTCCGCCATCCAGATCGTGCCGTCCATCCAGCCGGAGGTCGGCCGGCTCACCCTGTTCCAGCGCACGCCCCCCTGGGTCATGCCGCGCATGGACCGGGCCATCAGCGGACCCGAGCGCTGGCTGCACCGGCGGCTGCCGTTCACCGCGACCGCGCGCCGCGGCATCCTGTGGGGCATCCGCGAACTCCAGGTCAGCGCGTTCACCAAGCGGCCCGACGAGCTCGGCCTGGTCGAGCGGCTCGCCAAGGCCAACATCGCGCGTGCGGTGAAGGACCCGGCGCTGCGGGCCCGGCTGACCCCCTCGTACCGCCTCGGCTGCAAGCGGATCCTGCTCTCCAACACGTACTACCCGGCGCTCGCCCAGCCCAACGTGGACGTCGTCGCCTCCGGCCTGAAGGAGGTCAGGGGCAACGTCGTGGTCGCCGCCGACGGGACCGAGACCGAGGTTGACGCGATCATCTTCGGCACCGGCTTCCACGTCACCGACATGCCGATCGCCCCGCGCGTCATCGGCGCCGACGGCCGGTCGCTCGCCGAGCACTGGAAGACCGGCATGGAGTCGCTGCGCGGCGCGACCGCGGCCGGCTTCCCCAACTGGATGACGATCATCGGCCCCAACACGGGCCTCGGGAACTCCTCCATGATCCTCATGATCGAGTCCCAGCTGAACTACATGGCCGACTACCTGCGGCAGCTCGACCTGCTCACTCCGACCGGTCCCGGCGGACGCGCGGCCCTCGCCGCCCGGCCCTCCGCCGTCAACGCCTGGAACCGCCGCGTGCAGTCGCGGATGGAGCGGACCGTGTGGAAGGCGGGCGGCTGCGAGAGCTGGTACCTCGACGCCAACGGCCGCAACACCACCTTGTGGCCGGGCACGACGGGCGAGTTCCGGCGCGAGACGCGGACCGTCGACCTCTCCGAGTACGAGGTGCTGCGCACCCCGGCGAAGCCGCAGCCGGCCTCCGGGGCGGCCTCGGCAGCCTCCCGCCGTACCTCCCGCAAGAAGGAGACCGTCCGGTGAACCGCCACGACATGACCGTGACCTCCGCCGACGGCTCGTCGGTCCACGTCGAGGCGTACGGCCCCGAGGGCGCGCCCGCCGTGGTCCTGGCCCACGGCTGGACCTGCTCGACCCGCTTCTGGGACGCGCAGATACGGGACCTGGCCGCCGACCACCGCGTCATCGTCTACGACCAGCGCGGGCACGGCGGTTCGCCGGCGCCCGACCCGCTCGGCAAGGGCTACTCGACGGAGGCGCTCGCCGACGACCTGGAGGCCGTGCTCGGCGCAGTCCTCGGGCCCGGCGAGCGGGCCGTGGTGGCCGGGCACTCCATGGGCGGCATGACGATCATGGCCGCGGCCCGCCGGCCGCTGTTCCGGCAGCACGCGGCCGCCGCGCTGCTCTGTTCGACCGGGCCCTCGCGGCTGACGGACGAGGCCCTCGTCGTACCGCTGGGACCGGGCCGGCTGCGGACCCGGCTCACCCGTGCGGTCCTCGGGACGAAAGCGCCGCTCGGGCCGGTGACTCCGGTCTCGAAGCGGATCCTCAGGTACGCGACGATGGGCGCCGGTTCGGCGCCCGAGCGGGTGGACGCCTGCGCCCGCATCGTGCACGCCTGCCCGCGCGGCGCGCGGTACGGCTGGTCGCAGGTCCTCGCGGGGCTAGACCTGGAAGTGGGCGTCCGGGAGTTGCGGCTGCCCGTGGCGGTGCTCGTCGGCACCGCCGACCGGCTGACCCCGCCCCGCCACTCACGGGCGATGGCAGGTGCCCTGCCGCACTGCACGGGACTGGTCGAACTGGCTGGCATGGGCCACATGACACCGGTGGAGGCCCCCGAGGCCGTCACCGCGCAGATCCGCGAACTGACCCTCACCTACCTGGGCGCGAAGGACCGTCCAGGGCAGGAGCAGACTGTGAAGGAGGAGGCAGAGGCATGAGCAGGGTGAGCCTGGAAGGACAGGTGGCGGTCGTCACCGGAGGAGCCCGCGGCGTCGGCGAACTCCTCGCCCGCAAGCTCTCCGCACGGGGGGCGAAGATCGCGCTGGTCGGCCTGGAGCCGGAGCTCCTGAAGGAGGTCGCCGGCCGGCTGCACACCGAGGCGGACTGGTGGCACGCCGACGTGACCGACCACGAGGCGATGGCGAAGGTCGCGACCGAGGTGAAGGAGCGGTTCGGCAAGGTCGACATCGTGGTCGCCAACGCCGGTGTCGCGGCGGGCGGTCCGTTCGTCGACTCCGATCCGGTCGCCTGGCGGAGGGTCATCGAGGTCAACCTGATCGGCGGCGCCGTCACGGCGCGCGCGTTCCTGCCCGTCCTCATGGAATCCCGCGGCTACTTCCTGCAGATCGCCTCGCTGGCCGCGATGACCCCGGCGCCGATGATGACCGCGTACTGCGCCTCCAAGTCCGGCGTCGAGGCCTTCGCGCACAGCCTGCGCGCCGAGGTCGCGTACAAGGGTGTGAAGGTCGGCGTCGGTTACCTCTCCTGGACCGACACCGACATGGTGCGGGGCGCGGACCAGGACGACGTGATGCGCGAGCTGCGGTCGCGGCTGCCCTGGCCGTCGAACCGCACGTATCCGCTCGGCCCGGCCGTCGACCGGATCGTGGCGGGCGTCGAGCGGCGCTCGGCCCACGTGTACGCCCAGTGGTGGCTGCGCGGGATGCAGTCGAGCCGCGGCTATCTGCCGGGCGTCATCGCCGCCGTCGGGCAGCGCGAGATGCGGCGCTTCGAGCCGCGGCTGGCGTCCGTGTCCAAGGGACTGGTGGGCGCGGGCGGCGCGGCGGACGAGCAGGCGCGCGAGGAGCGCGTCTGACGGGCGCCGGGGCGGGCGGCGCGACAGCGCCGGTGGGACGGCTCCGGTGGGGCAGCGGCGGTGGGACGGTCGGCGGGCAGGGACCGGTGCGGCGGCTGGCGGGGCAGCCCTGGTGCGGCGACGGGTGGGGCGGTCGGTGCGGGGGCGGGTGTCGCCTCCGTCGCCTCCCTCGGCTCCACCGCCTCCCTCGGCTCCACCGCCTCCCTCGGCTCCGTGGCTCCGTGGCTCCGTCGCCTCCGTCGGCTGCCTCGGCTGCCTCAGCCACGTCGGCTTCGCGGTGACTGTCCGTATGTGATCGAAATGCGCTGTGTGTTCTGTCGTGTCAGTCTGATCGTGCCCAAGGGGCACTTCCGCCCCGCACCCCTCACACCCTTCTAGGAGTGAATCCGCATGGGCATCAAGGACGAGATGCAGAACAAGACGCAGCAGGCGAAGGACTCGCTGAGGTCGAAGAAGGACGAAGCGTCCCAGCGCGCCACCCAGTCCAAGGAGCGCGCTCAGGAGCGGTCCGGCCGGCCGGGCGAGCGGCCGGGCGAGCGGCCGGAGCGGTCGGACCGGAATCGGCAGGAAGCCGAGCAGCGGGACCGGCTCGACATGGACTACGACGCCTGACGTCGTTCTGTGAGGAAGGCGCACCCGGGACGCCGGGTGCGCCTTCGCGCATGCGGAGAAGTATGAAGATCCGTGCAGCCTGTGGATAACCGGGGGCGCGGGGTCACGGGGTTACGTACGGTGATGCCATGTCCGTGACTGAGTCCGTACTTGAGCGACTGCGACCCGACCACGCGCCCGCCCTGCTCGCCTTCGAGCGGGAGAACCGGGCCTATTTCGCCGCGTCCGTGCCCGACCGCGGGGACGCGTTCTTCGAGGAGGCCGGGTTCGCCGCCCGGCACCGGGCCCTGCTCGACGAGCAGGAGATCGGGACGATCCTCTTCCATGTGCTGGTGGCGGGCGACGGGGAGATACTCGGGCGGTTCAACCTGATCGACGTCGACCAGGAGTCCGGCAGCGCCGAACTGGGCTACCGGGTGGCCGAGAAGGCCGCCGGCCGTGGGCTGGCGACCGCGACGGTCCGGGAGCTGTGCATACGGGCCCGCGAGGAGTACGGGCTGAGCCGGCTGACCGCCGTCACAACCCTCGACAACGGACCGTCCCGGGCGGTTCTCGCCCGGGTCGGCTTCGGTGCGGTGGGCAGTGTGACGCTTCCGGGCGACCAGCCCGGTACGGCTTACGAGTTGCACCTCGGCGGCAGTTTCGGCCGGGAGTGGTCCGGCACCGACTCGTAGCCGGGCGGGCTCGCGGGCGGGCTCTCCTCCAGGAGGCCGAGGGCCAGGTGGACGGCGTCGTCGAGCTGGGCGTGCCGGCCCTCGGCCCAGTCGAGCGGGGTGCGCAGGATCGCGAGGTCCGGGGCGACGCCGTGGTTCTCGATGGACCAGCCGTATTCGGGGAACCAGGCCGCGTTCATCGGGACGGTGATCTGGGTGCCGTCGCCGAGCCGGTGGCGGCCCGTCATGCCGACGACTCCGCCCCAGGTGCGCTGGCCGACGACGGGGCCCAGGCGGAGCAGTTTGAAGGCGGCGGTGATCATGTCGCCGTCGGAGGAGGTGGCCTCGTCGGCGAGGGCGACGATGGGGCCGCGCGGGGCGTTGGAGGTGTAGCTGACGGGCTGGGCGTTGCGGGTGAGGTCCCAGCCGAGGATCTTGCGGGTGAGCTTCTCTATCACCAGCTCGCTGATGTGGCCGCCGGCGTTGCCGCGGACGTCCACGATGAGGGCCGGGCGGGAGACCTCCATCCGCAGGTCGCGGTTGAACTGGGCCCAGCCGGAGCCGCCCATGTCGGGGATGTGGAGGTAGCCGCAGCGCCCGCCGCTGACCTCGTGCACGACGGCGCGGCGCTTGGTCACCCAGTCCTGGTAGCGCAGCGGGCGTTCGTCGACGAGGGGCACGACGGCGATCCGGCGGGAGCGGCCCTCGCCCTCCGCGGGGGTGAAGGTGAGTTCGACGGTGGTGCCACCGGTTCCGGCGAGGAGGGGATAGGGACCGGCCACGGGGTCGACGGGCCTGCCGTCGACATGGGTGAGGACGGCGCCCTCGCGGATGCCGGTGCCGGCGAGCGGCGAGCGTGCCTTGGAGTCGGAGGAGTCGCCGGGCAGGATCCGCTTGACCTGCCAGCCGTCTTCGCGGGGCACGAAGTTGGCGCCGAGGAGGCCCTGGGGGCGCTGGTAGTGGGGCGGTCCCTCGTTGCGCCGGGCGGGCGTGACGTACGCGTGGGAGGTGCCGAGCTCGCCCATGACCTCGCGCAGCAGGTCGGCGAACTCGTCGGGGGTGGCCACCCGTTCGACGAGGGGGCGGTACTGGTCGAGCACGGCTGCCCAGTCGAGGCCGCCCATGTCCGGTTCCCAGAAGTACGCGCGGACGATCCGGCCCGCCTCGTCGAAGGCCTGTCGCCACTCGGCGGCCGGGTCGACCTCGTGCACGATGCGCCGCAGGTCGAGGTAGACGGTGGTATCGCCGTCGCCGGACTCGGTGGCGGGCACGGCCCGCAGGTCGCCCTCGTCGACCACGACGAGCCGGCTGCCGTCGCCGCTGACCGCGAACGAGTCGAGGTGGTCGACGAGTTCGGTCTTGCGGGCCTTGGTGATGTTGTAGTGCTCCAGCGTGGGCCGGGGCGAGGGGTCGTTGGGGTTGGCGAAGGTCTCGCCGAGCGCGCCGGAGATCGGCCAGCGCAGCCACACCAGTCCGCCGCCGGCCACGGGGTGGAGGGCGGAGTACTTGGAGGCGGTCACGGGGAAGGGCGTGACCCGGTCGGGCAGTCCCTCGATCTCGACGGTGACCGTGCCGTCCCCGGAGCCCGCCTCCTCGTCGGCGGGGTCCATGCCGCCGGCGGCCGGCCGGCCGTCGGGAAGCAGCGCGAAGGGAGAGGGGGTCGCGGAGGAGAGCGGTACGAGGTAGGGGCGGCAGCCCAGCGGGAAGGACAGGTCGCCGGTGTGCACGTCGTACACGGGGTCGAAGCCCCGCCAGGAGAGGAAGGCGAGATAGCGGCCGTCGCGGGTGAAGACCGGGTTCTCGTCCTCGAAGCGGCCGTTGGTGACGTCCACGACGACACGGGCGCCGGGGCCGGAGATGCGGGCCATCTTGATGGAGCGCAGCGAGCGGCCGATGCCCGGGTGGGACCAGGTGAGCCAGCCGCCGTCGGGGGAGAAGGCGAGGTCGCGGACGGGGCCGTTGACCGACCGGATCAGCTCGGTGACCTCTCCGTTCGACTCCTCGGTGACGTCGATCAGGAGGAGCCGGCCGTCGCTGGAGGCGATGGCGAGGCGCTCGCCGTCCGGGTCGGAGACCAGTTCCTCGACCCGGCCGAGTTCGCCGGAGGCGAGTCGGCGCGGTTCGCGGTCGCCGGTGGCCCGGGGCAGATAGGCGATCTCGACGGCGTCCTCGCCGTCGGCGTCGGTGACGTAGGCGACCTGGCCGCCGCTGCCGAGCATCTCGGGGAGCCGGACGCGGACGCCGGGGGTGTCGGTGATGGTGCGGGCGGGGCCGTCGCGGTGGGTGAGCCAGTAGAGGCTGCCGCGCACCGTGACGGCGCTGGCCCGGCCGGTCTCGTCGACGGACAGGGCGTCCACGTGGTGGGCGGTGGGCACCTGGTAGGGGCGCCGGCCGGTGCGCGGGCCGCCGAGGCGGACGTCGAGGCGGCGGGGCTTGGAGTCGGCGGTGAGTTCGTCGACGATCCACACCTCGCCCGCGCACTGGTAGACCACCCGGCGCCCGTCGCTGGAGGCGTTGCGGGCGTAGAACTCGTCGTGGTCGGTGTGGCGGCGCAGGTCGGTGCCGTCGGGGAGGCAGGAGTAGAGGTTGCCGATGCCCTCGTGGTCGGAGAGGAAGGCGATCCTGGTTCCGGCGCCGGTGCTGCCTTCGCCGGCGGGTGCCTGGACGAACATGGGTGCGTCCAGGTGGCCGCCGATGTCGGAGAGCAGCTGTTTCCCGTGCAGCCACAGCCGGCCCATGGCGCCGCCCCGGTAGCGCTTCCAGGAGGCGGGTTCGTGCGGCGGGGTGCCGGTGAGGAGCAGGGTGCGCCGGTGCGCGCCGGGGCTGTCGGACGGGGTGCTCTCGGGCTCCCAGGTGTTCTCGTCGAGGTCGGCGACGGCGATGTGGGAGACCGGGCCCCAGGGCATCCGGCCGCCGGGCGAGCCGTCGGTGGGCACGGTGTAGGCCCAGGAGAAGTACGAGAAGGGCTGGCCGTGCGAGGAGACGGCGAGGATGTCGGACCGGCCGTCCTTGTCGGGCGGCGACCAGCCGCAGACCCGGGTGTCCGTGGAGCCCCAGTAGGTGAGCCGCCGGGAGGGGCCGCCGTCCACGGGCGCGAGATGGATCTCCGGGTCGAGGCTGCGCCAGCTCGTGTAGGCGATGTGCCGTCCGTCCGGAGAGAAGCGCGGGTGCCCGACCCGGGTCCGGTCGGCGGTGATCCGCCAGGCGCGGCCGGGCCGGTCGCCCTCGGGCGCGAGGGGGGAGACCCAGAGGTCGTCCTCGGCCGCGAAGCACAACAGCTCGCCGTGGAGGTGCGGGAAGCGGAGATACGCGACGTCGTCACTCACCTCCTCATGCTTTCCGCGCGAAGGGGGTGCGGCAACTCGTACGTCAGTCCCAAAGCGCCGGAGAGCCGCTCGATTGTGGTCCAGGACACGTACGAAACGGTTTCGTTTCGCTTAGGGGGTGGGTATCGTCGTGGTGTACGAAACCGTTTCGTTCGGTCCGGAGGTCAGGCATGGCGCGCAGCAGGCTCACCCCAGAGCGGGAGGCCGAGCTGTACGAAGCCGTGCTCGAACTCCTCCGCGAGGTCGGTTACGACGCCCTCACCATGGACGCCGTCGCCGCCCGCACCAGGGCCAGCAAGGCCACCCTCTACCGCCAGTGGGGGAGCAAGCCCGAACTCGTCGCCAAGGCACTGCGCCACAACAAGCCGGTCTCGCTCGCCGAGATCGACACCGGCAGTCTGCGCGGCGACTTCCTGGCGATGCTGGAGCGGACCGACGACTGTCAGATGGAGAAGGACTCCGCGCTGATGCGGGGCCTGGCCCATGCCGTCCACAACAACCCCGAACTGCTCCAGGCGCTGCGCGAGCTGCTCATCGAACCCGAGATGACCGGCCTCGACGAGGTGCTGCGGCGAGCAGTGCGGAGGGGTGAGGTCGACGCCGGCAACCCGGCGCTCAAGCTCATCCCCCACATGCTGATCGGAGCGTTCATCGCCCGCCCGCTGATCGACGATCGGCCGGTCGACCACGCCTTCCTCAGCAGCTACGTCGACGCCGTCGTGCTCCCCTCACTCGGCGCCTGAACCTCACCGCACCCCGCGGTCCCGCACTTCCCGCACCACCTGACGTCGCACCGCTCACGCCGTCGGGCCGGCTCCCCATGCCCTGTCCCACCCAACACCGGGAGTACGCCCCCGTGGCCACGTTCCTTTACAAGCTCGGCCGCTCCGCCTTCCGGCGCCGACGGCTCGTCGCCCTGCTGTGGGTGGCGCTCCTCGCGCTCGCCGGAGTCGGCGCCGCCACCGCGCCCGCAGCGACCTCCAGTTCCTTCTCCATCCCCGGCACCGAGGCACAGCGCGCATTCGACCTGCTCGAACAGCGTTTCCCCGGCGGCAGCGCCGACGGAGCCACCGCCCGCGTGGTCTTCAAGGCCCCGGCCGGCCAGAGCATGAAGGACCCCGCCAACAAGGCCAAGGTCGAGAAGACCGTCGCCGAGCTGAAGTCGAGCTCCGACCAGATCGCCCGCGTCACCGACCCGTACACCGCGCAGGCGGTGTCCCGCGACGGCTCGACCGCCTACGTCTCCGTCGCGTACAAGGTCAACGCGATGGAGCTGACCGACGAGACGCGTGACGCGCTCAAGGAGACCGGCCACGACGCACAGGGCCAGGGCCTGACCGTCGAGATCGGCGGCGACGCCCTGCAGAGCATGCCGGAGCAGGGCGCGGGCGAGATCATCGGCGTGGTCATCGCGGGATTCGTGCTCGTCATCACCTTCGGCTCGCTCGTCGCCGCCGGACTGCCGCTGCTCACCGCGATCATCGGCGTCGGCATCGGCATCTCGACGATCACCGCCCTCGCCAACGTCCTCGACCTCGGCACCACCACTTCCACCCTCGCGATGATGATCGGCCTCGCGGTCGGCATCGACTACGCCCTCTTCATCGTCTCCCGCTACCGCGCGGAGCTCGCCGAGGGCCGCGAGAAGGAGGAGGCCGCGGGACGCGCGGTCGGCACCGCCGGCTCCGCCGTGGTCTTCGCCGGCCTCACCGTGGTCATCGCACTCGTCGGCCTGGCCGTCGTCAACATCCCCATGCTCACGAAGATGGGCTTCGCCGCCGCCGGCACCGTCGTCATCGCCGTGCTGATCGCGCTCACCCTCATCCCCGCCCTGCTCGGCTTCGCCGGGGACAAGGTCGTGGCCCGCAAGGAGCGCAAGGGGCCGAGGAAGGACTCGGAGGACAAGCCGAACGCCGGCACCCGCTGGGCCCGCTTCGTCATCCGCCGCCCCGTGATGGTCCTCCTCGTCGGCGTCCTCGGCCTCGGTGCCGTGGCCGTACCGGCCGCGTCCCTCGAGATGGGCCTGCCGGACGACGGCGTGAAGCCGGTCTCCGCCACGGAGCGCCGCGCCTACGACCTGCTGTCCGACGGCTTCGGCCCCGGTTTCAACGGCCCGCTGCTCGTGGTCGTCGACGGCGACAAGACCGCAGCCGACAAGACCGTCTCCACGATCAAGGGCCTGGAGGGCTGGGCCGCCGTCACCCCGCCGACCCCGAACAAGGCCGGCGACACCGCGATGATCACCGTGATCCCGAAGGACCGCCCGTCCTCCGTGGAGACCGAGGAGCTCGTCCACGACATCCGCGGCGCGACCGGCGACGACGTCCTGGTCACCGGCGCCACCGCGATGAACATCGACTTCTCGCAGAAGATGAACGACGCGCTGCTGCCCTACCTGGCGCTGGTCGTCGGACTCGCCTTCCTGCTCCTCATGGTGGTCTTCCGCTCGGTCCTGGTCCCGCTCAAGGCGGCCCTCGGCTTCCTGCTCTCCGTGGTCGCCGCCCTCGGTGCGGTCGTCGCGGTCTTCCAGTGGGGCTGGCTCGGCAGCCTGTTCGGGGTCGAGCAGACCGGCCCGATCATGTCGATGATGCCGATCTTCATGGTGGGCGTCGTCTTCGGCCTCGCGATGGACTACGAGGTCTTCCTGGTCACCCGGATGCGCGAGGCGTACGTCCACGGCGCGCGTCCCGGCGAGGCGATCGTCACGGGCTTCCGCCACGGTGCCCGGGTGGTCACCGCCGCCGCGGTGATCATGATCGCGGTCTTCTCGGGCTTCATCGGCTCCAGCGAGCAGATGGTGAAGATGATCGGCTTCGGCCTGGCCGTCGCCGTCCTCTTCGACGCGTTCGTCGTCCGCATGGCGATCGTGCCGGCCGTGCTCGCGCTGCTCGGCCACAAGGCCTGGTGGCTGCCGAAGTGGCTCGGCCGCGTGCTGCCGAACGTGGACGTCGAGGGCGAGGGCCTGGCCGCCGCGCGGGACGAGGACGCGGGCAAGGGCAAGGACGGGGGCAAGGGCGAGGACCGGGAGCTGGTCTCCGTCTGATCCGGCCTCCCGCTCGGACCGGGCGTCCGGCTCCTGCCCGACGCCCACCTCATGAGGACTCCGGGGCCGCCGCGCGAGCGGGTGGCGCGCCCCGGACCGCGCCGGGACCTGTGGGGACGGGGAGCCGACGCGGCGCGTACGCCGTCAGCGTGCCGACATCGGCGCGCCGACGGCGTACGTGTGCCTGAGGAAGCGGAGCAGGGCGGTGGTGTCGAACTGGACGACCGCGACGCCGTCGTCCGTGTGGAACTCCACCACCGTCTGCACCCGGCCGCACGGCCACACGCCTATGTCGCCGCGCCGGGCGGGCGCGCGCAGCCCGGTCTCCAGGAGGGCGCGGGGGAACGACCACTCGATGTTGCCGGGGAAGACGAAGCGGACGGTCGCGGGCTCGAAGCCGGGGTCGAAGCGGAGGGCCACCGGCACGGGGCGCGAGAGCGGGGCGTCGCTGATGATCCGCCCCCTGGCGTGGTCCTCGACCGCGCGCACCGCGCGGACTTCATGGTCATCGGCGGCGCGGGGCATCGGACGACTCCTCCCACTCATTCGCGTTATATGTCCCTAATCTCCCACTTTTTCCGGGCGTGCGCCCGGGCGGGCGAGGACTCCTCGCTCCACTCCTGACCCCTGAGCGCTCTTGCAAACAGTTCGCAGGAGCGCTCTATCATTCGGAACGTGCATGTACCTGACGGATTCATCAACGCCCCCGTATCGGCCGCCGCCGGTGTCGTCGCCGCCGGCGCCGTCGCCGTCAGTCTGCGCGGAGCCCGCCGCGAGCTCGACGAGCGGACCGCGCCGCTGGCCGGCCTCGTCGCGGCCTTCATCTTCGCCGTACAGATGCTCAACTTCCCCGTCGCGGCGGGAACAAGCGGACACCTCCTGGGCGGCGCGCTCGCGGCGATCCTCGTCGGGCCGTACACCGGCGTCCTGTGCATAGCCGTCGTCCTGCTCATGCAGGGCATCCTCTTCGCCGACGGCGGCCTGACCGCGCTCGGCGTGAACATCACCGTCATGGGCGTGGTGACCGTCCTCGTCGCCTACGCGCTCTTCCGCGGCCTCGTCCTCGTGCTGCCGCGCACGCGCCGCTCGGTGACCGTGGCCTCCTTCGTCGCCGCGCTGGTCTCCGTACCGGCCGCAGCCGCCGCCTTCACCGGGATCTACGCGATCGGCGGCACCACCGACGTGCCGATCGGCAAGGTCCTCACCGCGATGGTCGGCGTCCACACCCTCATCGGCATCGGCGAGGCCGTCATCACCATGCTCACCGTCGGCGCGGTCGTCGCCGTCCGGCCCGACCTGGTGTACGGCGCCCGAGGCCTGTCCACGCCGCTCAAGCTGCGCGTGGACGGCGAGCTCGTCGACGCGTCGCCCACGACCCCCGCGGCCGTCCCCGCCCGGTCCCCGAAGAAGCTGTGGACCGGCGGTGTCGTCACCGCGCTCGTCCTCGCCGGCTTCGTCTCCTTCTACGCCTCCGCCAGCCCCGACGGCCTGGAGAAGGTCGCCGCCGACGAGGGCATCGACGCGAAGGTCCGGCCGCACGCCGCCGCCGGCTCCCCGCTCGCCGACTACGGCGTGGCGGACGTCGACGACGCCCGCCTCTCCGGCGGCCTGGCCGGCGTCATCGGCGTGGGCGCGACCCTCGCCGTCGGCACCGGCGCCTTCTGGGCCGTACGCCGTCGGCGGCACGAGACCGGCGCGCAGGTCTGACATGGGAGCGGGGCACGCGCACAAGCTCTACCGGCAGGGGCACTCGCCGGTCCACACCCTGCCCCCGCACACCAAACTCGCCGCCGTCCTCGCCTTCGTCGTCGTGGTCGTCGCCACGCCGCGCGAGGCGATGTGGGCCTTCGCCCTCTACGCGGTCCTGCTCGGCGCCGTCGCCGTGCGGGCCGGCGTACCGGCCGGCTTCCTGCTGAAGCGGCTGCTCATCGAGATCCCGTTCGTCGCCTTCGCGGTGCTCATGCCCTTCGTGGTGCCCGGGGAGCAGACGACCGTCCTCGGCGTGTCGCTCTCGGTCCCCGGGCTGTGGGGCGCGTGGAACGTCCTCGCCAAGGGCACCCTCGGCGTCGCCGCGTCCGTGCTGCTCGCCGCCACGACCGAGCTGCGCGAGCTGCTCCTCGGCCTCCAGCGGCTCAAGCTGCCGCCGCTGCTCGTCCAGATCGCCTCCTTCATGATCCGTTACGGCGACGTGATCACAGACGAGATGCGGCGCATGTCGATCGCCCGGCGCTCGCGCGGCTTCGAGGCGAAGGGCGTACGGCACTGGGGCGTCCTCGCGAAGTCCGCCGGAGCCCTCTTCATCCGCTCGTACGAGCGCGGGGAGCGGGTGCACCTCGCCATGGTCAGCCGCGGCTACACCGGCTCGATGCCGGTCATCGACGAGGTGACCGCGACGGCGGCCCAATGGCGTCAGGCCGCCGCCCTGCCCGCGGCCGCCCTCCTCATCTGCCTCCTGGGATGGACCCTGTGACTGTGGACCGCGTGACCGAGAACCCCGTGTCCGAGCACCCCTCGCTGGACGTACGCGGCCTCGCGTACGCGTACCCCGACGGCCACCAGGCCCTCTTCGGCGTGAACCTGACCGTCGGCCGCGGCGAGCGCGTCGCCCTGCTCGGCCCCAACGGCGCCGGCAAGACCACCCTCGTGCTCCACCTCAACGGCATTCTCACCGGCGGCGCGGGCGGCGTCACCGTCGCCGGGCTTCCGGTCGGCAAGAAGCACCTCGCCGAGATCAGGCGCCGGGTCGGCATCGTCTTCCAGGACCCGGACGACCAGCTGTTCATGCCGACCGTCCGCGAGGACGTGGCCTTCGGCCCGGCGGCGGCCGGCGTGCGCGGCGCCGAGCTCGAGGCCGTGGTCCGCAAGGCCCTCGCCCGGGTCGGCATGGAGGAGTTCGCCGACCGGCCGCCGCACCACCTGTCCTTCGGACAGCGGCGCCGGGTGGCCGTCGCGACCGTGCTCGCCATGGAGCCGGAGATCCTCGTCCTCGACGAGCCGTCCTCCAACCTCGACCCGGCCTCGCGGCGCGAGCTCGCCGACATCCTGCGCTCCCTGGACGTCACCGTCCTCATGGTCACCCACGACCTGCCGTACGCCCTGGAGCTGTGCCCGCGCTCCGTCATCCTCAGCGAGGGCGTGATCGCCGCCGACGGACGGACCGCCGACATCCTCGCCGACGAGGAGCTCATGGCCCGGCACCGCCTGGAGCTGCCGTACGGCTTCGTGCCGAGCTCCGTCGCCTGAGGCGCGCACACCGCGCGGCCCCGGACCCCCGGAATCGGCCGTGCCGGACCCACGTTGCACCATGGGAGCGGTTCGGTCGTACGAGAGGAAGCGTGGGTTCAGGTGGACGTCCGGGGCACGGTGGCGGCGGGATTCGAGCCGGTCAGGGACGCGTTCCTGCGGAACTTCGAGCAGCGCGGGGAGCGGGGCGCGGCGGTCGCGGTCTACCGGGACGGCACGAAGGTCGTGGACCTCTGGGCGGGCACGCGCGACGTGGACGGGAACGCCCCCTGGGCGGTGGACACGGCCCAGGTCGTCCGCTCGGCCACGAAGGGCGTCGCCGCGGCCGTCCCCCTCCTGCTCCACCAGCGCGGCCAGCTCGACCTGGACGCGCCGGTGGCCACGTACTGGCCCGAGTTCAAGGCGGCGGGCAAGGAACGCGTGACCGTACGGCAGCTGCTCGCCCACCGGGCGGGCGTGCCGGTCCTCGACCGCCCGCTGACCCTCGCCGAGGCGGTCGACCTCGACACCGCCACGCACGCGATCGCCGCCCAGGCCCCCGCCTGGCAGCCCGGCACCGCCCACGGCTACCACGCCCACACCTTCAGCTGGCTGCTCTCCGGCCTGGTCCAGCGGGTCACCGGCCGCACCATCGGCCGCTGGGTCGCCGAGGAGATAGCCCGCCCGCTGGGTCTGGACCTGTGGATAGGCCTGCCGGACGACGAGACCCACCGGGTCGGCCGGCTCGGCCCCGTCGAGGAGATCGAACCGCCGGACAGCCCGGCGCTCCGGCTCCGCCCCAAGCCGGCGGTCGTCGCCGCCTACCAGGACCCGGAGTCCCTCACCCGCCGCGCGTTCGGCGTGATCGAACCGAAGCCCGACGAGAACGACCCGGTGTACCGCGCCGCCGAACTCCCCGGCTCCGCCGGCGTCGCCACCGCCCGTGCCCTCGCCCGCTTCTACGCCGCGACCCTGGGCTCCGTCGACGGCGGCCCCCGCCTCTTCGCCCCCGCGACCCTCACCCTGGCCCGCACCGAGGAATCCGCGGGCCCCGACCAGGTCCTCGTGGTCGGCACCCGCTTCGGCCTCGGCCACATGCTCCACGGCCCGGCCTCCCCGCTCCTCGGCCCCACCTCCTTCGGCCACCCGGGCCGCGGCGGCTCCCTCGGCTTCGCCGACCCGGAGTCGGGCATCTCCTTCGGCTACGTCACGAACGGCATGCGCAAGACGGTCACGGCGGACCCGCGCGCCCAGGCGCTGATACGGGCGGTGCGGGCGTCGCTGTGACCGTGGACGACCGCTCCGGCCCCTACCGGACGGCCGACCGGGAGGAGTGCGCCGGCCGGGCGGGACCGAGCAGGCGGAGGGCGTCCGCCGCGGCCGGGGACAGCATGCCGGCTTCCAGCTCCGCGAGCGGCAGCCACCGCACCGCGTCCGTGGCCCCGTCCGCCTCGGCCACCGTGGCCGCTCCGGCCGTCTTCAGCCGGACGGCGTAGAACAGCCCGGTCAGCTGCCAGCGCACCCCGCCCCGCTCGACGTCGTACGTCCGCGCGTCCCACAGCCGGGCCGTCGCCAGTTCCAGCCCGGTCTCCTCGCGCAGTTCGCGGGCCAGCGCCTCCACCGGCTGCTCGCCGGGATCGATGCCGCCGCCCGGCAGGTGCCACAGGCCGGGCGCGAAGACCGGCGACGAGGCCGCCAGCCGGGCCAGCAGCAGGCGGCCGTCGTCCACCACGACGGCATACGCCGAGACCCGGGTCCTCAGGGGTGCGGTCATGTGTCCCTGTCCTCTCAACTCGTGTACAGCATCAGCCCGATGCCCACCACCATCAGGCCCGCCGCGGCGACCCGGGGGCCGCCGAAGCGTTCCTTGAAGAGGAGGGCGCCGATCGCGGCGCCCACGATGATCGAGGACTCGCGGAGGGCCGCGACCGGGGCCAGGGGAGCCTTGGTCTGGGCCCAGAGGACCAGGGCGTAGGCGGCGACGGACAGGGCGGCGCCGAGGAGGCCGCGGGCGGCGTGCGGGCGGAGTTCGGCGGCCAGCCGGCCGCGGCGGCGGTGCAGCGCGTACGCCGGGATGGCCAGGCCCTCCAGGAGCATCAGCCAGGCGATGTAGCCGAGCGAGGTGCCGGAGGCGCGGACGCCGACGCCGTCGACGACCGTGTACGCGGCGATCGACAGTCCGGTCGCCCCGGCGGCCAGCAGCGCCGGCCAGTGCGGGCGCGCGCCCTTGCCGCGGATGCCCCACAAGGCCAGGCCGGTGAGGCCCGCGCTGGCGAGCGCGACGCCCGCGAGCTGCCCGGCGCCGGGGATCTCGCCGACGAAGACCGCGGCGAGCAGGGTCACCACCAGTGGCGCCGTGCCGCGCGCGATCGGGTACATCTGCCCGAAGTCGCCGAGCTCGAAGGACTTCATCAGCAGCGCCTGGTAGGCGACGTGGAGGAGCGCCGAGGCGATCAGGTACGGCCACGCCCCGGTGTCCGGCAGCGGGGTGAGGCACACGCCGACGGCGCCGATGAGGGCGCCGCCGCCGGATATCAGGGTGAAGGACAGCAGCTGGTCGTGGATGCGCGCGGCGATCGCGTTCCAGCTCGCGTGCGTCACCGCGGCGAGCAGCACCGCCGTGGCGACCAGCGGCGTCACGCCGAACGCTCGCGGACGTCCACCAGAGTGCCGCCCGCGTGGGCGACCAGCGACTTCGGGTCCAGCGCGAAGACACTGCGCGGGGTGCCGGCCGCCGCCCACACCACCCGGTGGTCGAGCAGCCCGCGGTCCGCGAGCACCCGGGTCCGGGTGCGGTGCCCGAACGGCGGCACGCCGCCGATCGCGTACCCCGTCGTCTCGCGCACGACCCGCGCGTCGGCGCGCGTCACCGCGTCGGCGCCCAGCTCCTGCCGTACCCGCTCCACGTCCACCCGGGAAGAGCCGTCCATCAGGACGAGCACCGGCACCCCGTCCGCCGCGAAGATCAGCGACTTCACGATCTCCGAGACCTCGCAGCCGATGGCGTCGGCGGCCTGCTGCGCGGTCCGCGTGTCCTCCGGGAAGCTGCGGACCTCGACGTCGAGGCCCAACTCCTGGAGGGCCGCGGCGAACTGGGGATGGGCATCGGCATGTGACGTCGTCATGGCATCGCACGCTAGCGGTACGTGTACGGGACACGCGAGTGGGTTACGGGCCGGGGTGACGGCCCGCCTCCTCCCGCACGCTCAGTCCGCGTTCAGTACCTGGGCCACGAGCGGGCCCGCCGCCGTCGCGCCGTGGCCCGCGCCCTCCACGTAGGCCGCCGCCGCGAGGTCGTCCGCGAACGCCGTGAACCACGAGTCCGAGGTCGCCTGGCCGTCCACCTCCGCCGAGCCGGTCTTCGCGCCCTTGTCGCTGCCGCGCACCGACGCCATCGGGCCGACCGCCGTGCCGTAGCTCGCGGTCGCCGTCAGCCGCATCATGTCGCGCAGCTGCCGGGCCACCGACGCCGGCAGCTTCCGCTCCGCCGTCGCGAAGGTGCGGTCGTCCACGTCGGCGGCGACCAGATACGGCTGCTTGAAGACGCCCGCCTTCGCGGTCGCCGTGATCGAGGCCATGTTCAGCGGGTTCATCTGGACGGTGCCCTGGCCGATGTACTGCGCGGCGGCCTCGCCGCCCGTCGCCTCGGGCACCGAGCCGTCGACCGAACGGATGCCGGTCTTCCACTCCAGGCCGATGCCGAAGACCTCCCTGGCCTCCCGGGCGAGCCCGGAGTCGTCGCCCTCGGTCTCCTTCACGTCGTCGATCTTCTTGATGAAGGCCGTGTTGCAGGAGCGGGCGAAGCTCTTCCCGAAGGTCGCCCCGTTCATCGAGAAGCCGTCGAGGTTCCCGATGGTCCGGCCGTGGTACATGGCGGTCGGCGGGCACTCGGCCGCCTGGTCCGCCTTCACCAGGCCCTTCTCCAGGAGCAGCGCCGCGGTCACGATCTTCATCGTCGAGCCGGGCATCTTCTTGCCCTCGAACGCCGCGTTGAAGCCGTTCGGCGAGCTGTTCGCCACGGCCCGCACCGCGCCCGTCGACGGCTGGACCGCCACCACGGACGCCGTGCCGTGGCGCGCCACCGCCTTCTCGGCCGCCGCCTGGACGTCGGCGTCGATCGTCGTCTCCAGCCTGCCCGGCTCGCCCTTGGCGAGGGTGAGCAGCGTCGTGTCGGGGGCGCCCTCCACGCCGGGGTCGACGAAGACCTCGACGCCCGGTCTGCCGCCCGCCGTCGAGCCGTACCGCTCGCGCAGTTGGGCCAGGACCGGGCCGAGCGAGGGGTACTTCTCTGCCGTCAGGACCCGGCCCTTGCGGTCAACGGCCTGGATCTCGCCCGTCTTCGCCCCGCCGGTGCGGATCGTCGCCGTCTTCGACGTCAGCTTCGGGTGCACCACCGTCGGCTTCCAGTCGACCAGTGCCCGGCCGGTCGTGAGGCCGCGCACCACGGTGAGCTCCGACGTGTACGTCCACGGCTTGGAGACGCCCTCGTACGTGACGGTCGCCTTCACCGTGAACGGCACCGACGTGCCCGATCCCGTGGGCGCTCCGGGGGTGATGGTGACGGCGGAGACCTTGGCCTCCTCCCGGAACCCCGCCAGGGCCGGCCCGGCGTCGACCGGATTGTTCGTCAGCTGCGAGGCCCGGTCGGGCTCGCCGGCGGCCCAGGCCGCCAGGAAGTCCCTGGCGGTCGACGTCACCTCCTCCGAGGTGACCGGCCCGGTCTTCCTCTCGTCGGAGCCGGACATGCCGGTCGTGCCGCCCGAACCGCCGGTGATCCCGTTCCAGAGGTTGTAGCCCCCGTACCCGACCCCGCTCGCCACGACGACGAACACCCCGCCGACGATCGCGACCTTGGCACCACTGCGCATGGCTGCGCCTCCCTCCCCAGGTGTGGCTCTTCGGCAGCCTAAGCGGCAGGAGTGACAGTGGGGACGGTCGTTACCGGAAAGCGACCGGACCGTCGGTTTGCCGCGACGCCGGTCTCCGCGGGCCGCGGCGACCGGCGGGTAGGGGTCTAGCCTGGGAAAAGGGGTTCCTACCGAGGTGGTGTGCCGTGTCCGAGGACAGCAAGTACTGGGCTTCCGGAAACTGGCAGGTCTCCGAGGGCGATGCCGACGAGTTCGTCGACCGCTGGAGGGCCTTCCTCACCTGGACCAAGGAGGCCAACGACGGCTTCCTCTCCGCGCGGCTCATCCGCGATCTGAACGAGCCGCGCCACTTCGTTTCCTTCTCCTCCTGGAGGGACCCGGCGGCGATGAAGGAGTGGCAGAGCAAGCCCGAGTTCGCCGAGCTGATCGGCGCTTGCCGGGCGCTGTGCGACGACATGTCGAGCGGCGGGTACGAGCTGACCGTGGCCGTGTGACGCGTCCCCGCCCCGCTACACCCAGGTGTCCAGCCACATCCTGTTCCGCCACTGGTCCATCGGAATCGCCTGTCCGGTGTACAGGGGCCAGAAGTAGATGAAATTCCAGACGACGAGGAGAACGAGCACTCCCGCGGCCACCGCCCCGAAAGTGCGCCGCCTTTCCGAGGAACCCGCCGGGCCCACGATCGCCCCCAGCATCATCGCCACCGCGAGGCACAGGAACGGGACGAACACCACCGCGTAGAAAAGGAAAATGGTGCGTTCCTGGTAGAGCAGCCACGGCGCCCAGCCGGCCAGGATGCCGCACGCGATCGCCCCGGCGCGCCAGTCGCGGCGGAAGGCCCAGCGCCACAGCACGTACAGGATCGCGAAGCAGGCGGCCCACCACAGCAGCGGGGTGCCGAGGGCCAGGACCTCCTGGGCGCACTTCTCCTTGGCGTCGGCGGGGCAGCCCGCGGTGCCGGGGGCGGGGGACTCGTAGAAGTAGGAGACCGGACGGCCGAGGACGAGCCAGCTCCACGGGTTCGACTCGTAGGTGTGCGGCGAGCTCAGGCCCACGTGGAACTTGTAGACCTCGGTCTCGTAGTGCCACAGGCTGCGCAGCCAGTCCGGCAGCCAGCTCCAGGTCCCGCCGCCGGTCAGCCGGTCCTGCTCGGCGGCCCAGTTGCGGAAGTAGCCCTTGTCCGTGAAGATCCAGCCGGACCAGGAAGCGAGGTAGGTGGCGATGGCCACCGGGACCGTCGACACGAAGGCCGGGACCAGGTCGCGGCGGGCCACCGCCGCGTACGGGCGGACCGCGCCGGCCGTGCGCCGGGCGCCGAGGTCCCACAGCACCGTCATCAGACCGAACGCGGCCATGATGTAGAGGCCGTTCCACTTGGTGCCGGCGGCCAGGCCCAGCATCACGCCGGCCGCGAGCCGCCACGGCCGCCAGCCGAGCCGCAGCGTCTCCGCGATGTCCGCGTCGGGCCGCAGCACACCCTCGTCGTCCACCGGCAGCGCGCCGGCGAGCCGGGCCCGCGCCCGGTCGCGGTCCACGACCAGGCAGCCGAAGGCGGCGAGCACGAAGAACATCAGCACCTGGTCGAGCAGCGCCGTGCGGCTCATCACGAAGTGCAGACCGTCCACGGCGAGCAGCAGGCCCGCCAGGCAGCCCAGGAACGTCGAACGGAACAGCCGCCGGCCGATCCGGCACAGCATCAGCACCGACAGGGTGCCGAGCAGCGCCACCATGAACCGCCAGCCGAAGGGCTCGAAGCCGAAGATCTTCTCGCCGATGCCGATCACCCACTTGCCGACCGGCGGATGGACGACATAGCCCGGCTCCGTCGGGACCAGCACCGAGTTCGGGTCGGCCAGGATCGTCTTGTCGATGTCCTTGGGCCACGCACCCTCGTAGCCCTGGTTGATCAGGGCCCAGGAGTCCTTGGCGTAGTAGGTCTCGTCGAATATCACCGCGTTCGGCTTGCCCAGGTTCCAGAACCGCAGCAGGCCCGCGACCAGCGCGACGAGCAGCGGTCCGCCCCAGGCGGCGAGGCGCCACACCCGGTGGGCGGCCTTCGGGGAGATCCCGAGCAGCGACCACAGCCGCGGCGACGGCCGGGTGTACGGCGGGACGAGCCGCTCCCGCAGCCCGATGGACAGGGACGCCCCCGTCTCGGGCCGGTAACCGAAGCGCCGCAGCCTCCGCTGCCACTCGGAGGTCTCCGCCGCTGCGGGGCCCATGGGAGCCGGAGCCGTGGGGTCCACGGGGGTCATGGGGTCCATGGGATCCATGGGGTGCTGACCCTCCAGGGCCTCGGGTGCGGTTCTGGTCACCGCGCCATCGTAGGGAACGCTCCTGTGCGCGTCGCCTGTCCGGACTGGGAGGATGATCCCGTGACTGGAACGCTGGTACTCGCAGGGACCCCCATCGGCGACATCGCGGACGCTCCGCCGCGGCTCGCCACCGAACTGGAGAACGCGGACATCGTGGCCGCGGAGGACACCCGCAGGCTGCGCGGACTCACCCGCGCGCTCGGCGTCCACACCCAGGGCCGGGTGGTCTCCTACTTCGAGGGCAACGAGTCGGCCCGCACGCCCGAGCTGGTCGAGGCACTGGCCGGCGGCGCACGGGTGCTGCTGGTGACCGACGCGGGCATGCCGTCCGTCTCCGACCCGGGCTACCGCCTGGTCGCCGCCGCCGTCGAGCGGGACATCAAGGTCACCGCCGTGCCCGGCCCGTCCGCCGTGCTCACCGCGCTCGCCCTGTCCGGGCTGCCCGTGGACCGCTTCTGCTTCGAGGGCTTCCTGCCGAGGAAGGCCGGCGAGCGGCTGTCCCGGCTCCGCGAGGTCGCGGAGGAGCGCCGCACCCTCGTCTACTTCGAGGCCCCGCACCGGCTCGACGACACCCTCGCCGCGATGGCCGAGGTCTTCGGCGCGGACCGCCGGGCCGCCGTGTGCCGGGAGCTGACCAAGACCTACGAGGAGGTCAGGCGCGGCCCGGTCGGCGAGCTCGCGGAGTGGGCGAAGGAAGGCGTACGGGGCGAGATCACCGTGGTCGTCGAGGGCGCCCCGGAGACCGGGCCCGCCGAGCTCGACGCGGCGGAGCTGGTGCGCAGGGTGCGGGTGCGCGAGGAGGCGGGGGAGCGGCGCAAGGAGGCCATCGCTGCGGTCGCCGCGGAGGCCGGTGTTCCCAAGCGCGAGGTGTTCGATGCCGTCGTGGCGGCAAAGAACGCGGAGGGTCCCGGCACAGGAAAAGCGCCGTAGGTCCGCGTAGGCCCCGTAAACGGTAAAGGACTAATCTGAAAGGCAAAGCGGAAACCCGGCGGCGGGCCCGCTCGAAGGCCTTTGGGGCAAGGAAACGCCAAATGGCGTCCATGGTTTCTCCGGCGCTGATGCGCTCCGGCCCGAAAAGGCGTCCACTGGGTTCAGTGGAGAGGAGCTGGAATGAGCGAGATCACCGGCACCGGCACCGGAACGCCCGTCGCCCACGAGGCGTACGCCTTCGCCTGCATGAGATGCGGCTACGGCTGGGAGCAGGCGTACGAGATAGAGCACCACGTGGACGCGCGTGGGCACGAATACGTCGTGTACAAGGCGGACGGGGCTCGCGTCCCGTCGCCGCTGTCCCGGCCGACCTGCATGAACTGCGGCAGCCACGTCGTCCGGATCATGCGGGCGGGCCAGGTGTCGTCGGTGCTCGACATGGTGGCCGCGACCGAGCACCACAGCCGCGGGGCCAAGGCGACGAAGCCGGTGTCCATCGCCGGACCCATCGGCCAGGAAATCACGGAGGACATCCCCGTCGCGGGTGAGGAGCCGCCGCCGGTACCGCACCACTGGCACCTCTCCGACCTGCTGCACCCCTTCCGCTCCCGGCGGTAATCCTTCGCGGCGGAACTCATGGCCCTCGTACGATCGGGGCCATGAGTTCCAAGGACGCCCCGCCGCCGCTGCCCGAGCCCCTGCTGGTCCCGGTCGCGGACTCGCACACCCATCTCGACATGCAGTCCGGCACCGTCGAGGAGGCCCTCACCAAGGCCGCCGCCGTCGGCGTCACGACGGTCGTCCAGGTCGGCTGCGACATCAAGGGCTCCCAGTGGGCCGCCGAGACCGCCGCCGCGCACGAGCACGTGCACGCGGCCGTCGCCCTGCACCCGAACGAGGCCCCCCGGATCGTCCTGGGCGACCCGGACGGCTGGTCCCGCCAGGGCGCCCGCGAGGCGGGCGGCGACGCGGCCCTCGACGACGCGCTGGCCGAGATCGACCGGCTCGCCGCCCTGCCGCACGTCCTCGGCGTCGGCGAGACCGGCCTCGACTACTTCCGCACGGGCCCCGAGGGCATGGCCGCGCAGGAGCGTTCCTTCCGCGCCCACATCGAGATCGCCAAGCGCCACGGCAAGGCCCTGGTCATCCACGACCGCGAGGCCCACGCCGACGTGCTGCGGGTCCTCGACGAGGAGGGCGCGCCCGAGCGGACCGTCTTCCACTGCTACTCCGGCGACGCCGAGATGGCCGAGATCTGCGCGGCCAAGGGCTACTACATGTCCTTCGCCGGCAACGTGACCTTCAAGAACGCCCAGCCGCTGCGCGACGCCCTCGCCGTCGCCCCGCTGGAGCTGGTCCTGGTCGAGACCGACGCGCCGTTCCTCACGCCCGCACCCTTCCGCGGCCGGCCCAACGCCCCTTACCTGATCCCGGTGACCGTCCGGGCGATGGCCGCGGTCCGCGGGATCACGGAGGAGGAGCTGGCCGAGGCGGTCGCGACGAACACGGCGCGCGCCTTCGACTACTGATCATGGAAGGGCGACCAGCGGCCGCCGACCGACCACCTGCCACCGGCCCGAACGGCTGATCACCGATCCATAACGGTTACGGAAGGTAGTCGCGCCGTTTTGGAGAGTGATCGCCCTCGGGGCTAGGGTCCCGGCCTCGTGAGCACTTCGCATCGATCCGGGTCCCGCCGGGCCGCCCGGCGCCGCAAGGCGACCCCGCCCGCCGTCGAGGGCCTGCGGCGCATCGTCCCGCAGGCCCTGGTCGTGGCGTTCCTCGCGGGCGGCACCAGCGCCTTCGTCGCCAACGACAAGGCCGTCAGACTGTCGGTCGACGGCGTGCCGCGCACCCTGCACACCTTCGCCGACGACGTCGAGGAGCTGCTCGCCGACGAGGGCCTGGCGGTCGGCGAGCACGACATCGTCGCGCCCGCCCCCGGCGCCGCCCTCGACAGCGGCGACGAGATCGTCGTCCGGTACGGCCGCCCCGTCGCCCTCACGCTCGACGGCCGGCGCCGCCAGGTGTGGACCACCGCCCGCACCGTCGACGGCGCGCTGCGCCAGCTCGGGGTGCGCGCCGAGGGCGCCTACCTCTCGGTCTCCCGCTCGGCGCCCATCTCCCGGCAGGGCCTCGCCCTCGACGTCCGTACCGAGCGGGCCGTCACCCTTCTGGCCGACGGCCGGGAGCGGACGGTGCGCACCAACGCGGCCACCGTCCGCGAGGCCGTCGAGGAGGCCGGGATCACCCTCACCGGCCAGGACACCACCTCCGTGCCGCTCGGCTCCTTCCCGCGCGACGGCCAGACGATCACCGTCCTGCGGATCACCGGCACCCAGGAGATCCGCGAGGAGCCCGTGCCGTTCGCCGTCGAGCGGACCACCGACCCGGAGCTCTTCGCGGGCACCGAGGTCGTCGAACGGCAGGGCGTGCCGGGCGTCCGCCGGGTCACGTACACCCTGCGGACGGTCAACGGCGTCCGGCAGAAGCCGCGCCGGGTCCGCGAGGAGACCGTCCGGGAGCCCGTCGCCCAGCGCGTCCGGGTCGGCACCCGCCCGCTGCCCAGCTCCGTCGCCGGCGCCGACGGCCTGGACTGGGGCGCGCTGGCCGCCTGCGAGTCCGGCGGCCGGCCGAACGCCGTCGACCCGTCCGGCACCTACGGCGGGCTCTACCAGTTCGACCCCGGCACCTGGCGCTCCCTCGGCGGCAGCGGCGTGGCCCAGAACGCGCCCGCCGCCGAGCAGACCTTCCGGGCGAAGAAGCTGTACGTGCAGCGGGGCGCGAGCCCGTGGCCGCACTGCGGCCGGCGGCTGTACGGGTGAGCCGTCGGCCGGGCGTACGGGCGCCCCGTAGGCTGTACCGGTGAGCACCACCACCGGACCCGACGGTCCCGACGCCCTCCTCGGCCCCGCAGACATCCGCGAGCTTGCCGCCGCCCTCGGCGTGCGCCCGACCAAGCAGAAGGGCCAGAACTTCGTCATCGACGCGAACACGGTCCGGCGGATCGTCCGTACGGCCGAGGTGCGCCCCGACGACGTGGTCGTGGAGGTGGGCCCCGGCCTCGGCTCCCTCACCCTCGCGCTCCTGGAGGCCGCGGACCGGGTGACGGCCGTCGAGATCGACGACGTCCTCGCCGCCGCCCTGCCGTCGACGATCGCCGCGCGCATGCCGCAGCGGAAGGACCGCTTCGCGCTGGTCCACTCCGACGCCATGCACGTCCAGGAACTGCCGGGCCCGCCGCCGACCGCGCTCGTCGCCAACCTGCCGTACAACGTCGCCGTGCCGGTGCTGCTGCACATGCTGGACCGCTTCCCGACCATCGAGCGGACCCTCGTCATGGTGCAGGCCGAGGTCGCCGACCGGCTCGCCGCCCGGCCGGGCAACAAGGTCTACGGGGTTCCCTCCGTGAAGGCCAACTGGTACGCGGAGGTCAAGCGGGCCGGCGCCATCGGCCGCAACGTCTTCTGGCCCGCGCCCAACGTCGACTCCGGACTCGTGTCCCTGGTGCGGCGCACCGAGCCGCTGAAGACCACCGCGACGAAGGCCGAGGTCTTCGCGGTCGTCGACGCGGCCTTCGCGCAGCGCCGCAAGACCCTGCGCGCGGCCCTCGCCGGCTGGGCGGGCTCGCCCGCCGCCGCCGAGGCGGCCCTGGTCGCGGCCGGGATCTCGCCGCAGGCGCGCGGCGAGGCACTGACGGTGGAGGAGTTCGCGCGGATCGCCGAGAACAAGCCGGAGGCCCAGCAGTGAGCGTGACCGTACGGGTCCCCGCCAAGGTCAACGTCCAGCTCGCGGTCGGCGGCGCCCGGCCCGACGGCTTCCACGACCTGGCGAACGTCTTCCTCGCCGTGTCCCTGTACGACGAGGTCACCGCCACGCCCGCCGGGACGCTGACGGTCACCTGCGAGGGCCCCGACGCCGACAAGGTGCCGCTCGACCGCACCAACCTGGCCGCGCGGGCCGCCGAACTGCTCGCCGCCCGGCACGGCATCGAGCCCGACGTGCACCTGCACATCGCCAAGGACATCCCCGTCGCGGGCGGCATGGCCGGCGGCAGCGCCGACGGCGCGGGCGCGCTGCTCGCCTGCGACGCGCTGTGGGGTCTGAACTCCTCGCGCGCCGAACTCCTGGAGATCTGCGCCGAGCTGGGCAGCGACGTGCCGTTCAGCCTCGTCGGCGGCGCCGCCCTCGGCGTCGGCCGCGGCGAGCGGCTGACCGGGCTGCCGGTCGGCGGCGCCTTCCACTGGGTGTTCGCGGTCGCCGACGGCGGTCTTTCGACGCCGGCGGTGTACGGCGAGTTCGACCGCCTCAACGAGGGCGTGGCCGTGCCCGAACCGGTCGCCTCCCCGGTGCTTCTCGACGCCCTGCGCACGGGCGACACCGCGGCCCTCGCGGGCGCCCTCGCCAACGACCTCCAGCCGGCCGCGCTGTCGCTGCGGCCCTCGCTGGCCGCGACGCTGGCGGCGGGCACGGACGCGGGCGCGCTGGCCGCTCTGGTCTCCGGCTCGGGCCCGACCACCGCGTTCCTGGTGAAGGACGCCGAGTCCGCCGAGTCGGTCGCCGCCGCGCTCGTCGCTTCCGGCACCTGCCGGACGGCACGCGCGGCGACCTCCCCGGCGGCCGGGGCGACCCTGCTGGGCTGACTACAGCTTGTTCTTGGAGATCTTGGCCAGGAGCAGGTTCGGGTCCGGGTCCGTCTGGGTGAAGAAGGCCGAGCTGTTCACGTAGACCGTCTTCGCGTGCACCGCGACGGAGGTCGGGCCGTCGAGCCCGTCCGCCTGGGTGAGCACGGTCTTGTGGGTGCCGTCGGGGCGGACGAGCTCCACCTTGTGGTCCATGATGAGCGCGGCCAGGACCGTGTCGCCGTGCCCGGTGAACGCGAAGTCGTCGATGAACGTGAGCCCGGTCGCCTTGGTCTCGATCGGGCCCGCGGCGCGGTCGGGCTCGGGGCCGACCGGGATGCGCAGCAGCGTTCCCCTGGCGGTGTTGGACACCCAGACGGCACCGTTGTGGAACTTGAGGCCGTTGGCCGCGAATGGGACCTCCGGGGTGGGTTCGAGCTCGGTGCCGGTCGCCCAGACCGTGGGCTCGCCGCCGGTCACCGGCAGGCTCCACACCTGGCCGAGGATCGTGTCGGCGGCGTAGAGGGTGCCGCACTCCTCGTCGAGGGCGAGCCCGTTGGGGAAGGCGTTCGCGGGGAAGCCGAAGCCGATCTGCTCCGGCTCGCCGCCGGGCGCGATGCGCCAGATGCCGGTCTTGTCGGTACCGGTGGCGTAGGTGACGTACAGGGTGCCGTCCTTGGCGCGGGCGATGCCGAGGGCGACGGGACCACCGACGGGCGTCGTTCCGCCCGGCACCTCCGGGAGGGTGGCGATGACCTCCGTGGTGCCGTCCTTGGCGACGCGGGCGACCTGGTGGGCGAAGGCCCAGGTGATGTCGGCGGAGCCGTCGGGTTCGAGGGCGATGTTCTCCGCCTGCTGACCGGCGGCGAAGTCGAAGTGGGCGACGACGCGCGGGTCCGTGACGGTCGGGTCGCCGGCGGACGCGGGTCCGGCGGCGAGCACGCTGAGCGCGGCGCCTGCCGCGGCGACGGCGGCGAGGCGGGTGGTGCGGCGCATGGGTCTCTCCTTGTGGGGGGTCACCCCGTGGGGTGCGACTGCAGACGAACATGACGGACCGCCGCCCCGACCGCTCGGGAGCCCGGGCCGCGGGGTCGCCCGCGCGGCGGACCACCGCCCTCCATCCGCACTCATGGGCGTCCCGTACCCGCGCTCGTCCGTACTCACGGGCGAGTTGAGTATCCGAGCGCTGACGGAGCCCCGGCCCGGACCGGCACCGTGCCCGTATGGGAATCAGTGCGCGTGACCTCGCTGCCGCGACCCCGGCGACCCGCGACCGCTACGTCGACCTGCTCCGGGTCGCCTCGCTCGCCGTCGTCGTCCTCGGCCACTGGCTGATGGCCGCCGTCACGCCCGACGGGCAGGTGGGCAACCTGCTCGCGGTGGTGCCCGGGCTGCAGGTCCTCACCTGGGCGCTCCAGGTGATGCCGGTCTTCTTCTTCGTCGGCGGGTTCTCGCACGCCCTCGCCCACCGCTCGCGCCCGCGGTACGCGGAGTTCCTGCGGGCCCGGCTGCAGCGGCTGCTGCGGCCGACGATGGTCTTCATCGGGGCGTGGGGCGCGCTCGCGCTGGTCCTGCAACTCCTCGGCGCGGACGGCGGACTGACCGGGGTCGCGCTGCGGCTCGTCACCCAGCCGCTGTGGTTCATCGGCATCTACCTCGCGATGGTCGCCTTCACGCCGCCGCTCCTGAGGCTCCACGAGCGGTACGGCTGGGGCGCCTTCGCCGGGCTCGTGGCGGGCGCGGTGGCGGTGGACGTGCTGCGGTTCGCGGCGGGGGTGCCGTACGTGGAGTTCCTGAACTTCGCGCTCGTCTGGCTGGCGGTCCACCAGCTCGGCTTCCTGCGCGCGGACGGCATGATCCGCCGCCCGGCGCTGCTCGCGGGCGCGGGCCTGCTCGGTGCCGCCGCGCTCGTCGCCCTCGGGCCGTACCCGCTGTCCATGGTCGGCATGCCCGGCGAGAAGGTCTCCAACATGGCCCCGCCGACGCTGGCCCTGCTCTGCCACGGCCTGTGGCTGGTGGGCGCGGTCGAGCTCCTGAAGGGTCCGGGCGCCCGCTTCACGGCCCGGGCGCGGGTGTGGCGCGGGGTCGTCGCCGCGAACGGGATCGGGATGACCGCGTTCCTGTGGCACCTGACGGCGATGCTCGGCGTCTACGGGGCGCTGCTCGCCCTCGGCGTGCGGCTGCCGGAGCCGGCGACGGCGGCGTGGTGGGCGCAGGTCCCGCTGCGGCTCGCGGCGGCGGCGCTGCTGACCGCGCTGCTGGTCGCCGTGTTCCGCCGCTTCGAGCACCCGGTCCCGCCCGGACCGGCGACCGCCGCGGGCGGCCCGCTCGCGGCCCTCGGCATCACGCTGGCCCTGCTGGGAGTCCTCGGCCTGTCGATGACGGGCTTCGGCGGCCTCCTGGAGGGCCACACGGCCACCCTGATCGCCGTCCGCGTGACGGCCCCGGCCGCCGTGGCGATGGCCCTGGCGGGCTGGTTCCTGGTGGAACGCGCGGGCCGTGCCCGGACGCGGCCCTAGTAGGTCCTGGCGTCGAACTCCGCCTGCCCCGCGACGCCGTGCACGCGCTCTTGCCGCACCGGGCGCAAGCCCGAGTACGTCCCGTACGAGGCCTTGCGTCCGTTACGCCGAGAGCACGCACCTGACGCCGCAGTGCCGCCCTCCGGGCGACGACGGGAGTCCGACGCGACAGGACCCAGGGCGCGTCTTCAGGATCCTGCCGGGGTCCCGGCGTCCGGCCCGATCAGGAGGACTCGCCCTGAGGCGCGTCCGTACCGCTCGCCGCGAGACGGGTCTCGAAGCCGTCGAGGACGGAGGCGAGTCCGAATTCGAAGGCGTTGTCGGGGCCCGCGGTGTACCCGGCCGCGGCGGCGTCGCCGAGGCGGTCGCGGAGGCGGGGGAAGGCCATGGCGACCTCGGTGGCCGCCGCCATCGTGTCGGCCAGTTCCTTCTCCGGGTCGCCGCTCTTGCCCAGCCGGCGGGTCAGCGAGACCTGCGCGGCGGCGCCCAGCGCGCTGCCGAGGACGTAGACGAAGACGGTGGCCGCGGCCCGGTCGGCGTCCGCGGGGGCGAAGCCGGCCTTCTCGTACAGGGCGAGGCTGTGGTCGTCGTGCCGGGACTTGCCGGGGCCGTACAGCAGGTGGCTGCCGAAGGCCTGGCCGAGCCACGGGTGCCGGGTGAGCATCGCGTGCATGCTCCCGGCCATGGCGGCGGCGGCCTGGCGCCAGCCCATCGCGTCGAGGTCGGGCAGCTCGACCTCGCTCCAGACCGCGTCGCCGGCGAGCCGCACGAGCTCGTCCTTGGTCTTGATGTGCCAGTACACGGCCGTCGCGGCGGTGCCGAGCCGCGCGCCCAGGCTGCGCATGTTGAGGCCGTCGAGGCCCTCGTCGTCGAGCAGCTCGATCGCCGCGCGGACGATCTGGTCGGGGGTCAGAGTGTTTCGCGCCATGCCCGGGACTTTACTTGAACTTAGTGCAGGGGCGGGTCCCGCTGTCGCGCTCGGTTCGAGGTCATGGGCTTCCTGTCCGGCGACGGCGACGAGTACGTCCTCACCGAGGGCACCCTCGCGGGCCCACGAGGCTTCTTCACCCGCGACGCCGGCGGCCGGGCCACCGGGGCCCACCTGGGCGGCCGCCCCTTCGGTCCGGCGACCGGCCGGCCTCTCGGACGACGGGCCGGCCGCCGGGGCGCAGGGCCGGCCGCCCGCGCGCCCCGGCCGCCCGGCCGGTGGACGTACCCTTGGACGTCGATCGCATGCCCCGCCACAGGAGTGAAATGGCCGTCAACCTGGTCAATGTCGAGTCCGTCAGCAAGGTGTACGGCACCCGTGCGCTGCTCGACGGGGTCTCGCTCGGCGTCTCCGAAGGGGACCGGATCGGCGTCGTCGGGCGGAACGGCGACGGCAAGACCACCCTCATCCGCATGCTCGCCAGGCTGGAGGAGGCCGACTCCGGCCGCGTCACGCACAGCGGCGGCCTGCGGCTCGGGGTGCTCACGCAGCACGACTCCCTCGACCCGACGGCGACCATCCGGCACGAGGTCATCGGTGTCATGGCCGACCACGAGTGGGCCGGCAGCGCCAAGATCCGCGACGTGCTCACCGGGCTCTTCGGCGGGCTCGACCTGCCCGGCTTCGAGAAGGGCCTCGACACCGTCATCGGGCCGCTCTCCGGCGGCGAGCGGCGGCGCATCGCGCTCGCCAAGCTGCTCATCGAGGACCAGGACCTGATCGTCCTCGACGAGCCCACCAACCACCTCGACGTCGAGGGCATCGCCTGGCTCGCCGGGCACCTGCGCGAGCGCCGCTCCGCACTCGTCTGCGTCACCCACGACCGCTGGTTCCTCGACCAGGTCTGCACCCGCATGTGGGACGTGCAGCGCGGCTCCGTCTACGAGTACGAGGGCGGCTACTCCGACTACGTCTTCGCCCGCGCCGAGCGCGAGCGGATCGCCGCCACCGAGGAGGTGAAGCGGCAGAACCTGGTCCGCAAGGAGCTGGCCTGGCTGCGCCGCGGCGCGCCCGCCCGGACGTCGAAGCCGCGCTTCCGCATCGAGGCCGCGAACGCCCTCATCGCGGACGTCCCGGAGCCCCGCGACACCAGCGAGCTGATGAAGTTCGCCAACGCCCGGCTCGGCAAGACCGTGTTCGACCTGGAGGACGTGACCGTCACCGCCGGGCCGAAGACGCTGCTCAAGCACCTCACCTGGCAGCTCGGGCCCGGCGACCGCATCGGCCTGGTCGGTGTCAACGGCGCCGGCAAGACCTCGCTCCTCCGGGCGCTCGCCGACGCCGCCGTCACCGAGGGCGACATCCAGCCCGCCGCCGGCCGCGTCGTCGTCGGCAAGACCGTGCGGCTCGCGTACCTCTCGCAGGACGTCACCGAACTCCCCGCCCAGCTCCGCGTCCTGGAGGCCGTGCAGCAGATCCGCGACCGGGTCGACCTCGGCAAGGGCCGCGAGATGACCGCCGGTCAGCTGTGCGAGCAGTTCGGCTTCGGCAAGGAGAAGCAGTGGACGCCCGTCGGTGACCTGTCCGGTGGCGAGCGGCGGCGGCTCCAGCTGCTGCGGCTCCTCATGGACGAGCCCAACGTGCTCTTCCTCGACGAGCCGACCAACGACCTCGACATCGAGACCCTGACCCAGCTGGAGGACCTGCTCGACGGCTGGCCCGGCTCGATGGTCGTCATCTCCCACGACCGGTTCTTCATCGAGCGCACCACCGACCGCACCCTCGCGCTGCTCGGCGACCAGACGCTGCGGATGCTGCCCCGCGGCATCGACGAGTACCTGGAGCGGCGGCAGAAGATGATCGAGGCCGCCGCCCCGGCGCCCGCCGCGCCCGCCGCCGACCGGCAGAAGCCGGGCGTGTCGGCCGCCGACGCGCGCGCCGCGAAGAAGGAGCTGCAGAAGGTCGAGCGACAGCTCGACAAGATCTCCGACAAGGAGAGCAAGCTGCACACCCAGATCGCCGAAAACGCCACGGACTTCGAGAAGGTGGCCAAACTGGACGCCGAGCTCCGGGAACTCGCAGGTGAACGCGAGGAGTTGGAGATGCGGTGGCTGGAGCTCGCCGAGGACGCGTAGAGATGTCGTAGAGGACGCGTAACGGAGGCATCACGGGCCGGTCCTCCCTTGGGAACAAGGGACGGACCGGTCACTTTTGCGCCATCCGGTGAGTGGTAGAAAGAAAACCCGCTCACATCAAGGGGGAAGCGCTGATGACCCAGCCGCCCAGCAACCAGCCGCCGGGAGGCTTCGGCGCGCCGGACCCGAACCCCGGGGCCAACGTCCCGCCGATGCCTCCGCAGGCGCCGCCGGCTCCGCCCGTACCGCCGCAGGCACCGCCGGCCGCTCCGCCGTCGCCGCACCAGGCGCCGCCCGCGCAGCCCGGCCCGTACGGCTACCCGCAGCAGGCGCCCCAGCAGCCGGGCCCCTACGGGTACCCGCAGCAGGCCCCGCAGCAGCCGGGCCCGTACGGCTATCCGCAGCAGCCGGGCCCCTACGGGCAGCAGCCCGGCCCGTACGGTTCCTACCCGACGACCCCGATGCCGCCGGCCCCCGGGGGCGGCGGCAGGAACCCGTTCAAGGGCAAGCCGGGTCTGGTCATCGGCGCGGCCGTCGCGGCGGCGCTCGTCATCGGCCTCGGCACCTGGTTCGCGGTCGGCGGCGACGACGAGAAGGAGCCGGTCGCCCAGCCGACCAACTCCGCCACCACCGGCCCGAAGCCGACCGCGTCCGTCGACAAGGGCGACGGCAGCGGCGACGGCGAGAACGGCGGCCCCGAGGACCTCAACGCCGGCCGCAAGGACGGCGAGGCGAAGATCAGCTGGCTGCTCAAGAACGACGTCGACCTGCCGCGCAACGGCGCCGACGTCTACGGCCCGTGGATCGTCGGCGACACCGTCGTCAAGGCCATGTACAAGGGCATCGACGGCTACAGCCTCGCCGACGGCTCCCCCAAGTGGCACATCGACGTGCCCAACGAGCTGTGCGCCGCCCCGCCGGCGCCGTCCGCGAACGGCCTCATGGTCTTCGGCTACAAGGACAGCGCGGGCGACCGCGCCAAGTGCCTGGAGATGCAGCAGGTCGACCTCAACACCGGCAAGGCGGGCTGGAAGAAGTCCATCCCCAAGCCGACCGGCCTCTTCGCCTTCTCCGACAACACCCTCGCCATCGGCGGCAACACGGTGACCGCGTCGGGCTCCAGCTCCGCCTACGGCTTCTCGCTCACCGACGGCAAGCAGATCTTCACCGGCCCCACCAGCGGCTGCAAGCCCTACGCGTACGCGGGCGGCAGCAGCAAGCTGATCGCCGCCTCCAAGTGCCCCTCCGGCGACGTGAGCAAGGAGCAGCACGAGATCAGCGAGGTCGACCCCAGCACGGGCAAGGCCAAGTGGAGCTTCAAGCTGCAGGCGACCTGGGAGGTCGACAAGGTCTACTCCGTGGACCCGCTGGTCGTCTCCGCCACCCAGCGCGAGCAGAAGAAGTGGGCGATCTTCTCGCTCACGGCCGCCGGCAAGGAGCGCTCGCAGATCCAGGGCGGCAGCGACAAGTTCGCCCCGCGCTGCGGCGGCACCTTCGTCATCTTCGGCAAGAACCTCCAGGGCTGCACCGGCGTCGCCGCCGACCAGAACACCTTCTACATGGCGACCGACACCGAGTACGGCACGCCCAACGAGGTCATCGCCTACGACCTCAACACCGGCAAGCCCAAGTGGCGTTCCAAGGCGCCCGGTGAGCAGACCATGACGCCGCTGCGCATGGAGGGCTCCGAGGTGCTGCTCTACGTCGAGCCGCGCTACGACACGGGCGGCGCGGTCGCGACCCTCGCCCCGACGGGCGGCGCGCCGAAGACGCTGCTCCAGCACCAGGCCGCGGTCTCGTCGCTGGAGAGCTCCTTCTACTCCGCCCGGTACGCGTACTCCGACGGCTCGTTCGTGATCGCGGCCGGCCGGGTCTCCGCCTCCAACGACAAGGCGGAGAAGGAGACCAAGACGATGATGGCGTACGGCAAGTGACCCGCACCGTGACGGCCCGCGCCGACAGGGCGCGGGCCGTCACGGCCCGTCCGTCCCGCCCGCTTTCCGACCCGACCGAGGTATCCACGTCATGACGCAGCCGCCGCCCCCGCCGAACCAGCCCCCCGGGCCTCCCCCGGGTGGGTTCGGTGCGCCGCAGGACCCTCCGCCCGGGGGCTTCGGCGCGCCGACGCCGCCGCCCGCACAGCCGCCGGCCGAGCAGCCGTACGGCTACCCGCAGCAGCCGCCCGCGCCGCCCCAGCAGCCGCCCGCGCAGCCGCCGTACGGGTATCCCCAGCAGCAGCCGCCCACGCAGCCGCAGGAGTACGGCTACCCGCAGCAGCAGTACCAGCAGCCGCCCCAGCAGCCGTACGGCTATCCGACGCAGCCGCAGTACCAGCAGGTCCAGCAGGCGCCCCAGGCGGCGCCCGGCGGCGGCAGGAAGCTGTCGGCGCAGATGCAGATCGTCATCGCGGCGGTCGTGGCCGTCGTGCTGATCATCGGCGGCGGCATCTGGTACGCGAACGCCGGCGGTGACGACACGACCGACGCCGCCGGCGGCAGCTCCGGCGCCGCGAGCGCCGGACAGGACGGCGGCAAGGGCATGGGCGGCAGCGGCGGGGGCGGCAAGGAGAAGGTCCCGGCGAACCCGAAGTCCGCCGCGTCCTTCAAGCTCGACCTGCCGAACGTCCCGGACATCACCGACGTCACCGGTTCCTGGATCACCGACAAGGCGTACGTGAAGACGGGCGTCAACTCGGTCGTCGGCTACGACCTGGACAAGGGCACGGTCCTGTGGACCCTGCCGCTGACCGGTCAGGTCTGCGGCGCCTCGCGCCACATGACGGCCGACTACAAGGTGCCGGTGCTCTTCGAGGCCACCAAGCGCGTCGCGCCGCGCTACATCCAGCCGTGCACCGAGGTGGGTCTGCTCGACCTGGCCACCGGCAAGCTGGTGTGGTCCACCTCGATCTCCGGCGGCACCGCCGGCGACAAGAAGGTGACGTTCAGCGAGGTCACCATGCACGGCCAGACCGTGGCGGCCGGCGGTCTCGACGGCGGCGCCGCCTTCGACCTGGCCAACGGCAACCCCCGCTGGAAGCCGCAGGCCGACGCCGCGCAGTGCAAGGACCTCGGCTACGGCGGCGGCGAGGGCGGCCTGGTCGCCGTGCGCAAGTGCGGGACGTCCGACGACCCGACGGTGACCATCCAGAACCTCAACCCGACGACGGGCGCGCCGATCTCGCAGTTCAAGATGCCGCCGGGCGTCGAGTGGGCGGGCGTCGTCTCCGCCAAGCCGCTGGTGGTCGCGGCCGACGTCGGCGACACCGCCGGCGACGGAAGCAACATCTCGGACTTCTTCTCCATCGACGAGAAGACCGGCAAGCTGAAGGCGAAGATCACGGCGGACGCGGACCGCTACGCGGCCCGCTGCCGCTCGGCCGCGGTCGAGTCCTGCACCCAGGTCGTCGTCGGCAACAACCGGCTCTACGTGCCGACCGAGGAGCACGAGGGCAGCACCGGCGAGTACGGCGACGAGACCAACGAGATCGTCGCCTTCGACCTGGACAACGGCCAGCTGGCGCCGAACAAGTCCGACGCGGGCGACCGTTACACCCTGATCCCGCTGCGCATGGACGGCGGCAACGTCATCGCGTACAAGTGGCCGCCCTACGACAAGGGCGGGCAGATCGTCTCCATCGACGGCGGCACCATGCAGCCCACGCTGCTCATGGAGAACCCGGCGGACAAGGCGAGCCGCGACGCCGAGACGAGCTTCAGCTCGATCGGCGCCGAGTACCGCTACGCGAACGGCCGGTTCTTCGTCTCGCAGAGGCTCGTCAGCAAGACGAAGAAGGAGACCTCCTCCTATCTGAAGTCGTACCTGGCCATGGGCTTCAAGGCCGGCGGCTGACCGGCCGCCGACCGGCGACAGCGCCGTGACCGTGGGGTCCCTCCGTCCCGGAGGGGCCCCACGGCCGTCTCCGGGCCGGTGAGTTCCCGCGGGTGTCCCGGCGATTGGGGCAAAGCGGGGCGGGGGAGTGTGCGGGGAGTGTGTAGCTTGCCGGGAGGGTGGCCGGGGGAAGGCCGGCCCGGGGATGGGGGAGGAACGATGGGCGTACGGCTCATGGTGGTCGACGACCACCGACTGCACGCGGAGGCGCTGGCCTCGGCGCTGAAGCTGCGCGGGCACCGGGTGCTCGCCGCGGCGGCGCCCGTGGCCGGGGCCGCCGAGCTGGTGGTGAGCCGCGCGCCGGAGGTCTGCCTGCTCGGCACGGCGGCGCCGGCGGAGCCGGGCACCTTCGACCCGGTGGTGCGGATCAAGCGCGAGCGGCCGCAGGTGGCGGTGGTCGTGCTCGGCCCGGTGCCCTCGCCGCGCGGGATCGCCGCGGCCTTCGCGGCCGGGGCCTCGGGCTACGTCCGGCACGACGAGCGGATCGAGGGCGTGGAGCGGGCGCTGGTGAAGGCGCGCGCGGGCGAGTCGGCGGTGGCGCCGCAGCTGATCCAGGGAGCGTTCGCGGAGCTCCTGAACCCGGCGGCGCAGCCGGACGACGAGGGCCAGCGGCTGCTGCGGCTGCTCACCCCGCGCGAGGCGGAGGTCCTGGTCCGGGTGGCGGAGGGCGAGGACACCCGGCTGATCGCGGCGGGCATGGCGATCGCGCCGAGCACGGCGCGCACGCACGTGCAGCGGGTGCTGATGAAGCTGGGCGTCGGCTCGCGCCTCGAAGCGGCGGCGCTGGCGGCGCGGACGGGGCTGCTCGACCGGGTGCCGCTGCAGCGCTCGTAGCCGGGCGGGCCACCGCGGGCGTCCTGCGGGGTTCCGCGGGGTCCTGCGGGTGCGGGGTCCTGCCGGAGTCCTGCGGGCTCATGAGCCGCCGAGACCTGCTGCGGACGCCTGCGAACTCCCGCCGACTCCCGCCGACTCCCGCCAACTCCTGCGAGTGAAACCACGCGTGGTCACGTGGGGGTGGGTGTTGACCTGCGATGTTTGATTGTGGTTTTTTATGAGTGGTTCTGTTCGATGGAAGCCCCCGTCCCGAGAAGGCCCCTCGTGAAGAAGACCGTCACCCGCCTCGCCGACGGGCGTGAGCTCCTCTACTTCGACGCGCACGGCGAGACCGTCCGCGACGCCGTCGACCGCCGGACGCTCGACCCCGTGGTGTCCGCCTCGGAGATCCGGCACGACCCGCTGCTCGACGAGAACGTCGCCATCGCCTCGCACCGGCAGGGACGGATCTACCACCCGCCGGCCGACACCTGCCCGCTGTGCCCCTCCACGGACGGCTGGCAGAGCGAGATCCCGGCCGAGGACTACGAGGTCGCCGTCTTCGAGAACCGCTTCCCGTCCCTGTCCGGCGACAACGGGCGCTGCGAGGTCGTCTGCTTCACCTCGGACCACGACGCCTCCTTCGCCGACCTGAGCGAGGAGCGGGCCGCCCTCGTCCTCGCCGCCTGGACCGACCGCACCGCCGAACTCTCCGCCCGCGCCGGCGTCCGGCAGGTGTACTGCTTCGAGAACCGCGGCGCCGAGATCGGCGTCACCCTCGCCCACCCGCACGGGCAGATCTACGCCTTCCCCACCGCCACCCCGCGCACCGCGACCATGCTGCGCAACGCCCTCGCCCACCGCGCCCGCACCGGCCGCAACCTCTTCGAGGACGTCCTGGAGCGCGAGCGGGCCGCGGAGCGGGTGGTCCTGGCGGGCGAGCACTGGACCGCCTTCGTGCCGTACGCCGCCCGCTGGCCGTACGAGGTGCACCTCCACCCGCACCGGCGGGTGCCCGACCTCACCGCCCTCGACGAGGACGCCCGCGCCGAGTTCCCCCGGCTCTACCTGGAGCTCCTGCGGCGCTTCGACCGGATCTTCGGCCCCGGCCAGCCGCCGACGCCCTACATCGCCGCCTGGCACCAGGCGCCGGTCACGGGTCCAGGCCGGGACGAGTTCGCGCTGCACCTGGAGCTTTTCACCGTCCGCCGGGCCTCTGGCAAGCTGAAGTACCTCGCGGGCACCGAATCCGGCATGGGCGCGTTCATGAACGACGTCTCGCCGGAGTCCGCGGCCGACAGACTCCGAGAGGTGGCAAGCAGTTGAGTAAGTACCTGGTGACGGGCGGAGCCGGCTATGTGGGCAGCACGGTCGCCGCCCACCTGTTGGAGGCGGGGCACGAGGTCACCGTGCTCGACGACCTCTCCACCGGCTTCCGCGAGGGCGTGCCCGCCGGGGCGACGTTCGTCCAGGGCCGCATCCAGGACGCCGCGCGGTGGCTCGACGCCTCGTACGACGGCGTGCTGCACTTCGCCGCCTTCTCACAGGTCGGCGAGTCCGTCGCCAAGCCCGAGAAGTACTGGGACAACAACGTCGGCGGCACCATGGCGCTCATCGCCGCCATGCGCGAGGCCGGCGTGCGCAAGCTCGTCTTCTCGTCGACCGCCGCCACGTACGGCGAGCCGGAGACCGTGCCGATCACCGAGTCCGCGCCGACCGCGCCGACCAACCCGTACGGCGCGACCAAGCTCGCCGTCGACCACATGATCACCGGCGAGTGCGCCGCGCACGGCATGGCCGCGGTCTCGCTGCGCTACTTCAACGTGGCCGGCGCCTACAAGGAGTGCGGCGAGCGGCACGACCCCGAGTCGCACCTCATCCCGCTGGTCCTCCAGGTGGCGCTCGGCAAGCGCGAGGCCATCAACGTGTACGGCGACGACTACCCGACGCCCGACGGCACCTGCGTCCGCGACTACATCCACGTCGCCGACCTCGCCGAGGCCCATCTGCTGGCCCTCGACGCGATGACGCCCGGCGAACACCTGATCTGCAACCTCGGCAACGGCAACGGCTTCTCCGTGCGGGAGGTCGTCGAGACCGTCCGCAAGGTCACCGGCCACCCGGTGCCCGAGGTCATGGCCGAGCGCCGCGCCGGGGACCCGGCCGTGCTCGTCGCCTCCGCCGAGGCCGCGCGCGAGCGGCTCGGCTGGACCCCGTCCCGCCCGGATCTGGCGGCCATCGTCGAGGACGCGTGGGCGTTCGCGCGGAAGAAGGAGCAGGGATAACGGATGAGCGGTGTCGCGGCGGAGTTCGGTGAGCTGTACGGGGCCGGCCCTGACGGGGTCTGGGCGGCGCCCGGACGGGTCAACCTGATCGGTGAGTACACCGATTTCAACGAGGGCTTCGTGCTGCCGTTGGCTCTGCCGCACACGGCCGTGGCCGCCGTGTCCCGACGGGACGACGGCGTGCTGCGGCTGCACTCCGGGGACGTCGACGGCGGGATCGTCCGGCTCGACGTCGCCGGCCTCGAGCCCGGCGGGGGCGGTCCGGGCGGCGGCTGGGCCGCGTACCCGGCGGGTGTCGTCTGGGCGCTGCGGGAGGCCGGGCACCCGGTGGGCGGCGCGGACGTGCACCTGGCGTCGACGGTGCCCACGGGCGCCGGGCTCTCCTCCTCGGCGGCCCTGGAGGTCGTCACGGCGCTCGCGCTGAGCGAGCTGTACGGGCTCGGGCTCTCCGGGCCCGAGATCGCCCGGATCGCGCAGCGCGCCGAGAACGCGTTCGTCGGCGTGCCGTGCGGGATCATGGACCAGATGGCCTCGGCGTGCGCCGCCGAGGGGCACGCGCTGTTCCTGGACACGCGCGACCTGTCGTACCGGCAGGTGCCGTTCGACCTCGCGGCCGTGGGGCTGCGGCTGCTCGTCGTCGACACACGGGTCAAGCACGCGCTCGGGGACGGCGCGTACGCGGAGCGGCGCGCCGGGTGCGAGGCAGGTGCGCGGGCGCTCGGCGTGCGCGCGCTGCGCGACGTGGACGTCGAGCAACTGCCCGACGCCCTCGGGCGTTTGACCGACGAAACGGTTCGTCGTTACGTCCGGCACGTCGTCTCCGACAACGACCGGGTGGCGCGGACGATCGCCCTCCTGGACGCCGGCGATCCGCGTGCGGTGGGACCGCTGCTCGTCGAGGGGCACGCGTCGCTGCGGGACGATCTGCGGGTGTCCTGCCCCGAACTGGACCTCGCGGTCGAGGCGGCCGTGGAGGCGGGGGCGCTCGGGGCGCGGATGACGGGCGGCGGTTTCGGCGGGTCGGCCGTGGTGCTGGTGGAGGACTCCTCCGCCGAGGACGTGGCCAAGGCCGTGCGGGGCGCCTTCGAGCGGGCCGGCTACGCCGAGCCCGGTCTCTTCGCCGCCGTGCCGTCCGCGGGCGCGCGCCGCGTGGGCTGACCGCGGGCCGCGCCTGCGGGTGGACTTCCGCGATTTCGCCGCGTGACGCCGGGGGCGCCCCTACTCTGGTGCGCAGTGCCGGTGGGGGCCGGTGCTGATCAGGGGTATCGAGACCCGCCGGGTACGGCGCCCGGGGCGGGGGTAACTGTCATGGCACGGCGGCGGCCGTGCGAGTGACGGAACCCGCCCCCGGCGTCGTACCCGCGCCGGGCTCCTCGACCGACTGGGGGTGTCCGTGGCCCGTATCCGGGTTCTGGTGGTGGACGACCACCGTGTCTTCGCCGAGTCGCTCGCGGCCGCTTTGGCGGCGGAGCCCGACGTCGACGTCGCAGCCGCCGGCAGCGGTCCCGCCGCCCTGCGCTGCCTGGACCGCGCCGCGGCGGAGGGGCGGCGGTTCGACGTGATGCTCGTGGACGCCGACCTGGCGGGTGCCGACGGGGTCGAGCTGGTGGGACAGGTGCGGGAGGGACGGCCGGGCCTGCGCAGTGTCGTGCTGGCGGAGCGGGACGACGCCCACCGGGCGGCGCTCGCGCTGCAGGCGGGCGCGTGGGGCTGGGTGGCCAAGGACAGCTCGCTGCAGCGGCTGCTGGCGGTGGTGCGGGGCGTGCTGCGGGACGAGACGCATCTGCCGCCCGCGTTGCTGACCGGGGTGCTGCGGGAGCTGACGGAGGCCCGGCGGCACCGCACGGAGAGCGAGCGGCTCGTGGAGTCGCTGACGCCGAGGGAGCGCGAGGTGCTGCGCTGCATGGTGGCCGGCCTCGGCCGGAAGGCGGTCGCCGAGCGGCTCTTCCTGTCGCCGCACACCGTGCGGACGCACATGCAGAACGTGCTGGGGAAGCTGGGCGTGCACTCGACGCTCGCGGCGGTGGCGCTGGCCCGGCGCGCGGGTGTCGGGCCGGCGGAGGACCCGGATCCCGTCCTAGCCGGGGATGTTGTCGAACGGGGCGGTCAACTGGCGTAGCAGACCGGCCAGTTCACCGCGCTCGGTGCGGGAGAGGCGGGCCAGGATCGCACGCTCCTGGGCGAGCAGTCCGGCCAGTGCCTGGTCGGCGCGGTCGCGGCCTTCGGGGGTGAGGCGGACCAGGACGCCGCGCCGGTCGCTGGGGTCGGGGAGCCGCTCGACGAGGCCCTTCTTGGCGAGCCGGTCGATGCGGTTGGTCATGGTGCCCGAGGTGACCAGGGTCTGGGTGAGGAGCTGGCCGGGGGAGAGCTGGTAGGGCGCACCGGCCCGGCGCAAGGAGGTCAGGACGTCGAACTCCCACGGCTCGAGCTGGTGCTCGGAGAAGGCGAGCCGACGAGCGCGGTCGAGGTGACGGGCCAGGCGTGAGACACGGCTGAGCACCTCGAGCGGTTCCACGTCGAGGTCCGGGCGTTCGCGACGCCATGCAGCGACCAGTCGGTCGACCTCGTCCTCCATGACGATCAGTGTAGAGGGTCTGTTGACATAAAGTCTCTTGAGTTCATGACTCTTGATGCCAAGTTTCTTGACATCAAGATATAGTCTTCTTGACTATGGGGAAGAGACCGGGCCGGAACACCGTTCCGTTTCGGCAACTCGTTCCAGCAAGGGGGCTTCGAACATGCATTCCGTGGACTCCGCCGCACCCACGTGGGACCCACAGCAGTACCTGCGCCACTCGGGTCACCGGACCCGGCCGTTCCTCGATCTGCTCGCACGAATACCGCAACTCCCGAACCACCGCCGCCCCGCCCGCATCGCCGACATCGGCTGCGGCCCGGGCAACGTCACCGCCCTGCTCGCCGACCGCTGGCCGGACGCCCACATCACCGGCTTCGACCTCAGCCCGGAGATGCTGGAGCGGGCCGACAAGGACTGGGCGGGCACCACGGCGGGCGGCGGCTGGCTCGACTTCCGGCCGGCCGACGCGGCCCACTGGACGCCCGACGAGCCGTACGACCTGATCGTCTCCAACGCCGCCCTGCAGTGGGTGCCCAACCACCCCGAGTCCTTCGCCGTCTGGGTCGACGGCCTGCGGCCCGGCGGCACCCTCGCCTTCCAGGTCCCCGGCAACTTCACCTCACCGAGCCACGCCCTGCTCGGCGAGCTGTGCGAGGCCCCGGAGTGGCGCGACCGGGTGGGGGACCAGGGCCGGCGCTTCGTGCACATCCTGGAGCCGGTCGACTACCTGCAGCGGCTGACGGACCTCGGTTGCGAGACGGACGTCTGGGAGACCACGTACATCCAGATGCTCCCGGGCGAGGACCCCGTCCTCGACTGGGTGAAGGGCACCGCCCTCAGGCCCGTGCTGACCGCGCTCCAGGACGACCACGCGGCCACCGAGGCCTTCCTCTCCCAGTACCGCGACCTCCTCCGCGCCGCCTACCCACCGGGCCCCCACGGCACGGCCTTCCCGTTCCGCCGGATCTTCGCCGTCGCGAGGAAGGGAGCCTGATGTTAGTCGCCGTCGATCACGTACAGCTGGCCGCGCCGGCCGGGAGCGAGCCACGACTGCGGGCGTTCTACGAGGGTGTGCTCGGGATGACCGAGATCCCGAAGCCGCCGGTGCTCGCCGCGCGCGGTGGCTGCTGGTTCGCGGCGGGCGGTGTGCAGCTTCACCTGGGAGTGGAGGCCGATTTCAGGCCCGCGCGGAAAGCGCATCCGGGCCTCAGAGTGAGGGGTATCCGCGACTACGCGGCCCGCCTGGAGAAACGCGGGGCGCCGGTCGTCTGGGACGACAACCTCCCAGGCCACCGCCGCTTCTACACCCAGGACCCGGTCGGCAACCGACTGGAGTTCCTGGAGCCCCTGGAGTGATGCGGTGCCCCTGCCGCTCGGCGTGCGGCCGACCCACCACGGCCGCACGCTTGCTCCATGAACGACCGCAAGAGGCCGACGGGCCCGCCGCCAGGACCGCAGTCGGGTCCGCCCGACCGGGAATCGGCGGGAGGTCGGCGACGGCTGGCGACCCACGCGCTCGCGGCCGTCGCCGGCATCGGCGTCGGGGTCCTGCTCGGGATGGTCCTCGCTGACGACAACGGCTCCGGCGGCATCGTGGGCCCCACGGTCACCGTCACCGCCCAGGGGCCGACCGACGCGGGCGGCACCACCGGGGCACGGGACGCCGACGCGGCGTCACCCGCCACCAGTACGTCCCCGCTCCGGGGGGCGATCCCGGGCGACGGCACCTTCTTCGTCGGCGCGGAAGTGAAACCGGGGACGTACCGGAGCGAAGGGCCCTCGGACCCCGACTCGCCCTACTGCTCCTGGGCGCGGCTCAAGGGCACGACGGGGAATGCGGACGACCTGCTCGCCGCCGACGGCTCGAAGGGGCAGGTCACCGTAACCATCCTCGCCTCGGACAAGGCGTTCAAGACCACCGGCTGCAAGCCCTGGCACAAAGCGGACTGAGGCCCCGGTCGGCAAGCCGGCCCGGGGCCTCGAAATCAGCTCTTCCGGTGCCCTATCAGGCGTGGCTTCTGTTCCAGGCCGTCGAGGCCGTGCCAGGCCAGGTTCACCAGGTGGGCGGCCACCTCCGCCTTCTTCGGCTTGCGGACGTCCAGCCACCACTGGCCAGTCAGGGCGACGCTGCCCACCAGGGCCTGGGCGTACAGCGGGGCCAGCTTCGGGTCGAAGCCGCGGGCCTTGAACTCCAGGCCCAGGATGTCCTCCACCTGCGTGGCGATGTCGCTGATGAGGGAGGCGAAGGTGCCCGTCGACTGGGCGACCGGGGAATCGCGGACGAGGATGCGGAAGCCGTCCGTGTAGCGCTCGATGTAGTCGAGGAGCGCGAACGCCGCCTGCTCCAGGAGCTCACGCGGGTGGCCCGCGGTCAGGGCGCCCGTCACCATGTCCAGGAGCTGGCGCATCTCCCGGTCCACCACGACCGCGTACAGGCCCTCCTTGCCGCCGAAGTGCTCGTACACCACCGGCTTGGACACCCCGGCCTTCGCCGCGATCTCCTCCACCGACGTGCCCTCGAAGCCCTTCTCCGCGAACAGCGTGCGACCGATGTCGAGGAGCTGCTCACGGCGCTCCGCGCCCGTCATCCTCACCCGGCGCCCGCGCCGGGGCTTCTGCTCGCTCGTGCTGCTGGTACCGCCGTCGATCGCCACGTCTTCCATCATGCCGCGTCTGCGGCCGCACCCTGGCGCCGGGCGTCGATACGCGACTTGGCCGGCCAGCGCACGTCGTACGCCCAGCCCAGCAGCTCGAACCAGCGGATCAGCCGCGCGCTGGAGTCGACCTGCCCCTTGAGGACACCGTGCCGGGCCGAGGTCGGGTCCGCGTGGTGCAGGTTGTGCCAGGACTCGCCGCACGACAGCACCGCCAGCCACCACACGTTGCCCGAGCGGTCACGCGACCTGAACGGACGCTTGCCCACCGCGTGGCAGATCGAGTTGATCGACCAGGTCACGTGGTGCAGGAGCGCGACGCGGACCAGGGAGCCCCAGAAGAACGCCGTGAACGCGCCCCACCACGACATCGTCACCAGGCCGCCGACCACCGGCGGGATGGCGAGCGAGACGACCGTCCACAGGACGAACTGGCGGGAGATCGCACGGATCGCCGGATCCTTGATCAGGTCGGGCGCGTACTTCTGCTGCGGCGTCTGTTCCTCGTCGAACATCCAGCCGATGTGCGCCCACCACAGCCCCTTCATCAGCGCCGGGACCGTCTCGCCGAACCGCCACGGCGAGTGCGGGTCGCCCTCGGCGTCCGAGAACTTGTGGTGCTTGCGGTGGTCCGCCACCCACCGCACCAGCGGCCCCTCCACCGCGAGCGAGCCCATGATCGCGAGCCCGATGCGCAGCGGACGCTTCGCCTTGAACGAGCCGTGCGTGAAATAGCGGTGGAAGCCGATCGTGATGCCGTGGCAGCCGATGAAGTACATCGCCGTCATGAGGCCCAGATCGAGCCAGCTCACTCCCCACCCCCAGGCCAGCGGCACCGCCGCGACCAGGGCCAGGAAGGGCACCGTGATGAACAGCAGCAGCGTGATCTGCTCGATCGAACGCTTGTTGTCCCCGCCGAGGGTGGCGGAGGGCAGGGCGTGAACGGTGTCGGCCGCCTCGGGCGCCGAGGACTCCGAGGTCAGCTCGGGGCTTGTGGTCATGGGTGTCCCCTGGGGGGTGAGGGTAGGGAAAGGACGCCCTTGGCTACGCTTCCGTAACCTACGGCGACGTAAGTATGGCAGCGCCTCGGCACGCGGCAAGAGCGCCAAAGCCGGGGCATGCTCCGTGCCGCGGACACCGGCACCTATCCTGGGTGCGTCGGACAGCGCGGTCCGCAAGCCTCCAGTACCCCTCCAGACGTGCTCAAACACTGCAAGGAGCCGCACCTGTGAGCAGTGCCGACCAGACCTCCACCGCCAGCGCCGAGCTGCGCTCCGACATCCGCCGACTGGGCGACCTCCTCGGCGAGACGCTCGTCCGCCAGGAAGGGCCGGAGCTCCTGGAACTCGTCGAGAAGGTCCGCCGCCTCACCCGCGAGGACGGCGAGGCCGCCGCCGAGCTGCTGCGCGGCGTCGAGCTCGAGACCGCCGGCCGGCTGGTGCGCGCGTTCTCGACGTACTTCCACCTCGCCAACGTCACCGAGCAGGTCCACCGCGGCCGCGAGCTGCGCGAGCGCCGCGCCGCCGAGGGCGGCCTGCTCGCCCGCACCGCCGACATGCTCAAGGACGGCGACCCCGCGCACGTACGCGAGACGATCAAGAACCTGAACGTACGGCCCGTCTTCACCGCCCACCCCACCGAGGCGGCCCGGCGCTCCGTCCTGAACAAGCTGCGCCGCATCGGCGCCCTCCTGGAGACCCCGGTCATCGAGGCCGACCGGCGCCGCCACGACCTGCGACTCGCCGAGAACATCGACCTCATCTGGCAGACCGACGAGCTCCGCGTCGTCCGGCCCGAGCCCGCCGACGAGGCCCGCAACGCCATCTACTACCTCGACGAGCTGCACGCCAACGCCGTCGGCGACGTCCTGGAGGACCTCGCCGCCGAGCTCGAACGGGTCGGCTTCGACCTGCCCGCCGGCACCCGCCCGCTCACCTTCGGCACCTGGATCGGCGGCGACCGCGACGGCAACCCCAACGTCACCCCGCAGGTCACCTGGGACGTCCTGATCCTCCAGCACGAGCACGGCATCACCGACGCCCTCGAACTCGTCGACTACCTCCGCGGCCTGCTCTCCAACTCGATCCGCTACGCCGGCGCCACCGACGAGCTCCTGGAGTCCCTCCAGGCCGACCTCGAGCGCCTGCCCGAGATCAGCCCCCGTTACAAGCGGCTCAACGCCGAGGAGCCCTACCGGCTCAAGGTCACCTGCGTCCGCCAGAAGCTCCTCAACACCCGCGAGCGCCTCGCCAAGGGCACCCCGCACCAGGACGGCCGCGACTACCTCGGCACCGCCGAGCTCCTCCGCGACCTCACCCTGATCCAGACCTCGCTGCGCGAGCACCGCGGCGGCCTGTTCGCCGACGGGCGGATGGACCGCACCATCCGCACCCTCGCCGCCTTCGGCCTCCAGCTCGCCACCATGGACGTCCGCGAGCACGCCGACGCCCACCACCACGCCCTCGGCCAGCTCTTCGACCGGCTCGGCGAGGAGTCCTGGCGCTACGCCGACATGCCGCGCGACTACCGGCAGAAGCTGCTCGCCAAGGAGCTCCGCTCCCGCCGCCCGCTCGCCCCGAGCCCGGCCCCGCTGGACGCCGCCGGAGAGAAGACCCTCGGCGTCTTCCAGACGGTCAAGCGGGCCCTGCAGGTCTTCGGCCCCGAGGTCATCGAGTCGTACATCATCTCGATGTGCCAGGGCGCCGACGACGTCTTCGCCGCCACCGTCCTCGCCCGCGAGGCCGGCCTCCTCGACCTCCACGCCGGCTGGGCCAAGATCGGCATCGTGCCGCTCCTGGAGACCACCGACGAGCTGCGCGCCGCCGACGTCATCCTCAACGACATGCTCGCCGACCCCTCCTACCGGCGCCTCGTCTCCCTGCGCGGCGACGTCCAGGAGGTCATGCTCGGCTACTCCGACTCCTCGAAGTTCGGCGGCATCACCACCTCCCAGTGGGAGATCCACCGCGCCCAGCGCCGGCTGCGCGACGTCGCCCACCGCTACGGCGTCCGGCTGCGGCTCTTCCACGGCCGCGGCGGCACCGTCGGCCGCGGCGGCGGCCCCTCGCACGACGCGATCCTCGCCCAGCCGTGGGGCACCCTCGAGGGCGAGATCAAGGTGACCGAGCAGGGCGAGGTCATCTCCGACAAGTACCTCATCCCGTCCCTGGCCCGGGAGAACCTCGAACTGACCGTCGCGGCCACCCTGCAGGCCTCCGCCCTGCACACCGCGCCCCGCCAGTCCGACGACGCCCTGGCCCGCTGGGACGCGGCCATGGACACCGTCTCCGACGCCGCCCACTCCGCGTACCGGCGGCTCGTCGAGGACCCCGACCTGCCCGCCTACTTCTTCGCCTCGACCCCGGTCGACCAGCTCGCCGACCTCCACCTCGGCTCGCGGCCCTCCCGCCGCCCCGACTCGGGCGCGGGCCTCGACGGACTGCGGGCCATCCCGTGGGTGTTCGGCTGGACCCAGTCCCGGCAGATCGTCCCCGGCTGGTTCGGCGTCGGCTCCGGCCTCAAGGCCCTCCGCGAGGCCGGACTCGACGCCGTGCTCGGCGAGATGTACGAGCGCTGGCACTTCTTCCGCAACTTCCTCTCCAACGTCGAGATGACGCTGGCCAAGACGGACCTGCGGATCGCCCGGCACTACGTCGACACCCTGGTCCCGGACGAGCTCAAGCACGTCTTCGAGACCATCGAGGCCGAGCACGCGCTCACGGTCGCCGAAGTCCTGAAGATCACGGGCGGCGAGCAGCTGCTCGACTCCAACCCCGTGCTCCAGCAGACCTTCGCCATCCGCGACGCCTACCTGGACCCGATCTCCTACCTCCAGGTCGCCCTGCTCGCCCGCCAGCGCTCCGCCGCCGAACGCGGCGAGGACCCCGACCCGCTGCTCTCCCGCGCACTGCTGCTCACGGTGAACGGCGTGGCGGCGGGCCTGCGCAACACCGGCTGACGGCCTCGCACGAACGAGAGTGCCCCCGCCGGAGCCAGGCTCCGACGGGGGCACCGTCGTGTTCATGCGTTATCTCAGTGCTGCTGGGCCTTGCGGCGGCGGGTCACCAGGAACGCACCGGCACCCGCGAGGGCGACGGCGACGGCGGCGAGGATACCGACGGGGGCGCTGGAACCGGTCTCGGCGAGGTTGCCGTCGGAGTCACCGTTGGAGCCGCCGTTGGAGCCACCATTGGCGCCGGGCGTCGTGGCGGAGGCGGACGGCGACTCGGAGGAGCCGGGGGTCTCCGTGCCGCCGGACGGCGACGTGGACGGCGTTCCCGAGGGCGTACCGGAGGGCGTACCGGACGGCGTGCCGGAGGGGGTCGGGGAAGCGGTCTCGCCGGGCTCGCAGTCGGTCTTGAAGACCTTGTGCTTGGCCGCGCCGTTCTCGCCCTCGAAGTTCCAGAACAGCTTGTACTGGCCGTTCGGGAGGGTCATGTCCTCCGTGCGCTCGTGACCGTCGGCGTCGAGGACGATGGTGCCCTCCTTGACCGTCGTGCCCTTGTCCTTCTCGTTGTTGGCCCAGGCCTCGATGTGCCACTGGACCTCCTGGCCCGCGTCGAAGCCGAACGCGTCCAGGTAGAAGGAGCAGACCTTGGGCTCGTTCTTCTTGAGCTCTTCGCCGGTCTTGGAGTCGTGGATCTTCACCGTGCCGTTGTCGCCCTTGGGCTTGCCGGCGGCCGAGGCAACCGGGGCGAGCAGCAGGGACGCCGCGGTGACGGTGCTGACCACCGTGGCGGCGGAAATGAGGGTACGTCGCATAGGGCTGCTGTCCATCTGAGAGAAGAGGGATGCCGTGGGGGATGGCGGGGGCAGCCTATCCGTTGCTGTAAGTCACCTTTAAGCCAACGGACATAACGATTCTGGCGGGAACGCGCCACCGTGTCCGAAAACAATCAGAGTGCGAAGAACGCCCCCAGCAACAACGCCGCACCCGCCCCCGCCACCGACCATCCCGTACGCGCCATCCGCAGCCCGCCACCGACCAGCGGCGCCGCCAACAGCAGTGCCCCGCCCAGCGGGAGCCACGCGTGCAGACCACCGCCCCAGCCCGTACGGACCGCCTCGGCCGTACCCGGCTTCACCACCACCGGCAGCGTCTGGCCCTTCTCCGCCGCCACCGAGTGCTCGATCGTCAGCGTGTGATGCGCCGATCCCGGATCCTCCGACGTGTAACGCCCGCTGCACGTCTCCTCGTTGCAGCCCGTCACCGTCAACGTGCCGTGCTCCCGCCCCTTCGACAGCAACACGTGCTGGGCCGTGTCCCAGGAGGACCACGCGCCCGCGACGAGGAGGAGCAGGACGACGAGAACCATGGCGGCGTTACGGACGTGCGTCATGACCCGCGATCGTACAGTCGTACGCCGGAGTGTCTACGCGTTGTACGCGGACTGCGCCCGCTCCAGGCCCTCCGTCACCAGGCACTCCACCGCATCCGCCGCCCGGTCCACGAAGTAGTCCAGCTCCTTGCGCTCCGCCGACGAGAAGTCCTTCAGGACGAAGTCCGCCACCTGCATCCGGCCCGGCGGCCGGCCGATGCCGAACCGCAGCCGGTGGTAGTCGGCACCCATCGACTTCGTCATCGACTTCAGACCGTTGTGACCGTTGTCGCCACCACCGATCTTCAGCCGCAGCACCCCGTAGTCGATGTCCAGCTCGTCATGGACCGCCACGACGTGCGCCGTCGGCACCTTGTAGAAGTCGCGCAACGCCGTCACCGGGCCGCCCGACAGGTTCATGTACGACATGGGCTTGGCGAGCACCACCCGCCGGTTCGCCGGACCGGGCGGGCCCATCCGGCCCTCGACCACCTGCGCCTGCGCCTTCTGCGCACGCTTGAACTTCCCGCCCATCCGCTCGGCCAGCAGATCCGCCACCATGAAGCCCACGTTGTGCCGGTTCCCGGCGTACTCCGGGCCGGGATTGCCGAGGCCGACGATCAGCCAGGGCGCGTTCGCGTCGTCCGTCATCTGCGTCTCGTCTCCTCGTACCCGTGTACTCGTGGACAGAAGGCCTGCTGGACCAGAAAGCCTGGTGGACAGAAAGCCCGGTGGACAGAAAGAAACGGGGTGACGGGCCCGTGGGCCCGTCACCCCGTCACGTCAGACAGAGCCTACGGCTCAGGCCTCGGCGCCCTCGGCGGCCTCGCCCTCGGCGGCCTCGCCGGCCGGCTCCTCGGCCTGCGCGGCCAGGACCTGCAGGACGACGGCGTCGCCCTCGGTCACCAGGGTGACGCCCTTCGGCAGGGCGATGTCCTGCGCCAGGACGGAGGCACCGGCCTCCAGGCCCTCGACGGAGACCGTCACGGACTCCGGCAGGTGGGTGGCCTCGGCCTCGACCGACAGGGTGTTCAGCACGTGCTCGAGCAGGTTGCCACCGGCGGCCAGGTCGCCCTCGGCGACGACCGGAACCTCGACGGTGACCTTCTCGCCGCGCTTCACGAGAAGCAGGTCGACGTGCTCCAGGAAGCCCTTCAGCGGGTCACGCTGGGCGGCCTTCGGGATGGCCAGCTCGGTGCCCTTGCCCTCGATGGCCAGGGACAGCAGGACGTTCGGCGTACGCAGCGCCATCGTCAGCTCGTGGGCCGGGAGGGTCAGGTGGACCGGGTCCGAGCCGTGGCCGTACAGGACACCGGGGACCTGGGCGTTGCGGCGGATCTTGCGGGCGGCGCCCTTGCCGAACTCGGTGCGGACGGACGCGGCGAGCTTCACCTCGGACATGTGCACTCCTCGTAGATGTGGTGACTGATGCGACTGTCACCCGGCCACGACTGGCGTGGGCCTGCTACGAAGAGCGCGTCGATAACGGACCGCCGGCACCACGTGCGACACACGCACGGGCACGGCCTCCCTCGCCGAGCAACCACGACAGTCTAGCCGCAGGCCACCGGACCGCCCAAATGGATCACGAGTGGATCAGGAGCCCACGGGCAAGGGCCGCCTCCCACGGGGAAGCGGCCCTTACCGGTACAGCCGAACGGCTGAGGGGAAGCTCAGTGCTCCTCGAAGAGGCTCGTCACCGAACCGTCCTCGAACACCTCACGCACCGCGCGCGCGATCGTCGGCGCGATCGACAGCACCGTGATCTTGTCCAGCTCCAGCGCACTCGGATCCGGCAGCGTGTCCGTGAACACGAACTCGCTCACCTTCGAGTTCTTCAGCCGGTCCGCGGCCGGACCGGACAGGATGCCGTGCGTCGCCGTCACGATGACGTCCTCCGCACCGTGCGCGAACAGCGCGTCCGCCGCGGCACAGATCGTGCCCGCCGTGTCGACCATGTCGTCCACCAGGACACACACACGGCCCTTCACGTCACCGACGACCTCGTGCACCGTCACCTGGTTGGCGACGTCCTTGTCACGACGCTTGTGCACGATCGCCAGCGGCGCGTCCAGACGGTCGCACCAGCGGTCCGCCACCCGCACACGACCCGCGTCCGGAGACACGATCGTCAGCTTCGTACGGTCGACCTTCGCACCCACGTAGTCCGCCAGGACCGGCAGCGCCGACAGGTGGTCCACCGGGCCGTCGAAGAAGCCCTGGATCTGGTCCGTGTGCAGGTCCACGGTCAGGATCCGGTCCGCACCCGCCGTCTTCAGCAGATCGGCCACCAGACGGGCCGAGATCGGCTCACGACCACGGTGCTTCTTGTCCTGACGGGCATAGCCGTACGACGGGATGATCACCGTGATGCTCCGGGCCGAAGCCCGCTTCAGAGCATCGATCATGATCAGCTGCTCCATGATCCACTTGTTGATCGGAGCCGTGTGGCTCTGGATCAGGAAGCAGTCCGCGCCACGCGCGGACTCCTGGAAGCGGACATAGATCTCGCCATTGGCGAAGTCGAACGCCTTGGTCGGCACGATGCCGACACCCAGCTGGTGTGCGACCTCCTCGGCCAGCTCGGGGTGGGCGCGGCCGGAGAAGAGCATCAGCTTCTTCTCGCCGGTCGTCTTGATCCCGGTCACAGCACTGTCTCCTCGACGGGTCTCTGGCCGCGATTCCCCGCGCTCCCGTGCGCGTGTGCGAGCCAGCCGAATTTGTGTGCACGTATCACGGTACGCCGAGTTCGGCGTACTCGTTTCCGGTCAGCTTTCGCCTGCGGACTTCTCACTGGCGGCGGAGGCAGCCTGCGCGGCCGCGCTCCCCGGACGCTTACGGGCCACCCAGCCCTCGATATTCCGCTGCTGGCCACGGGCGACGGCCAGCGCACCGGCCGGCACATCCTTGGTGATGACGGACCCGGCAGCGGTGTAGGCACCGTCCCCCACCGTGACGGGAGCCACAAACATGTTGTCCGAACCCGTCTTGCAGTGGGAGCCGATCGTCGTGTGGTGCTTCGCCTCGCCGTCGTAGTTCACGAAGACACTCGCCGCACCGATATTGGTGTACTCGCCGATCGTCGCGTCACCGACATACGACAGATGGGGGACCTTCGTACCCTCACCGATGACGGCGGCCTTCATCTCGACGTACGTACCCGCCTTGGCCTTCGCGCCCAGAACCGTCCCCGGACGCAGATACGCGTACGGACCGACCGACGCACCCTCGCCCACCGCGGCGGAATCGGCCACCGTGTTGTCCACCCGGGCCCCACGGCCCACGGTCGTGTCCTTCAGCCGCGTGTTCGGGCCCACCACCGCGTCCTCCGCGACATGCGTCGCACCCAGCAGCAGCGTGTTCGGCAGCACCGTCGCGTCCGCCTCGAACGTCACCGTCACGTCCACGAACGTCGACGCCGGATCCACCACCGTCACACCCGCCAGCATCGCCCGCTCCAGCAGACGCCGGTTGAGCAGCACACGAGCCTCGGCCAGCTGCACCCGGTTGTTGATCCCCAGGATCTCCCGGTGGTCCACCGCCACCGACGCACCCACCCGGTGCCCCGCCTCGCGCAGGATCGACAGCACGTCGGTGAGGTACTCCTCGCCCTGGCTGTTGTCCGTCCGCACCTTGCCCAGCGCGTCCGCGAGCAGCACACCGTCGAACGCGAAGACGCCGGAATTGATCTCCCTGATCGCCCGCTGCTCGTCCGAAGCGTCCTTGTGCTCCACGATCGCGGTCACCGCACCGGTGGCCCCGTCGCGCACGATCCGCCCGTACCCGGTGGCGTCCGGCACCTCCGCGGTCAGCACCGTCACGGCGTTCCCGTCGGCCGCGTGCGTCGCGGCCAGCGCGCGCAGCGTCTCCCCGGACAGCAGCGGCGTGTCACCGCACACCACGACGACGGTCCCCTCGGGCGCCCGCCCGAGCTCCCCGAGCGCCATCCGCACCGCGTGCCCGGTCCCGTTCTGCTCCTCCTGCACGGCCGTCCGCGTCCCCGCGTAGTGCTCGTCCAGGTGCCCCTTCACCAGCTCCCGCGCGTGCCCCACGACCACGACCAGGTCCTCGGGCTCCAGCTCACGGGCGGCGGCCACGACATGCCCGACGAGCGAGCGCCCGGCGATCTCGTGGAGGACCTTGGGAGTCTTCGACTTCATACGGGTGCCCTCACCCGCTGCGAGGACGACGACGGCTGCCGGGCGGTTGGCGCTCACGGGAATGCCCTTCGGCTTTCGGGTGGTGGACTTCCGAAGGATACCGGGGGGTGTCGGGCGGGGAACGAGTAAGGGTCCCGACCTGGGAGGTCGGGACCCTTCGCCGACTGGCTCCCCTGCCAGGACTCGAACCCGGACATAGGACTCCAAAGGTCCCAGTGCTGCCGATTACACCACAGGGGATAGCTAAGTCGACTAAATCGGACATTGTGCTCTGTTGATCGAGTCGACCGCACCTACTATGCCGCACCATCAGCCTTCGATGCGACGGTAAAGCTCGGCGCCTTGCGAGACGCGGATGACGAGACACCCCCGATAGTCGGGGCCGATGTTCTTCCTGACCGTCTTCGGGTTGTGCTTCTTGATCGTGGTCTTCTGGAAAGTGGCCGGATCGACGCCGGCGAGGTCTGCCCAGTACTGCTTCGCGCCTTCGACGTCAGCCGTCATATGGATCATGACGCGGAACGCCAACCGCTCCGGTTCGACCCTTTCGACCTGGATCTGGTCGTACGTCTTTCCCCTCAGGCGCAGCTCGCGGGCCCGGGCGCGGAGGTCGTCCTTGGCGTTGGGGCGCTTCGTCCAGTCCGGGGGTGGTTCTCCCTTCACGAGCCGGTGGAGGAGGTCGTTGTTGTAGACCTGCAGGCGGTCGCGGATCTGGCGGAGGCTGGGGCCTTCGCGGCGTAAGGCGACGGCCTGGTGGCGGAGGCCTTCGAAATCGGCGTAGCGGCTCGTTTCGGGTGTCATGTGATGAGCCTCGTCCGGAATACGGACGTCCGGGTCGAAAACCCTGTCGATTCACTTGTTCGAGGGACTGGTGTCCACTCGCGTTGACGGGCGGCGCTCCGGGGCGGGCCGGAGTCGGGAAAATCGTTGGCCCTCGCCCGTAGGGTGGAAGGCATGACCACAACGGGGGCGGACCGGGACGCGGCGGGCGTGCAGCCTGTGCGGCGGAGCTGGTGGTGGTGGGGGAGACGGCGCAGCGTCGTGCTGGACGTCTCGCTGGCCGTGGTGTCGGCGCTGGAGTGTGGGCTCGAGGGGATCGGGTTCGCGCAGCAGGTGTCGTTGCCGGTGCCGGTGGGGGTGCTGTTCGGGCTGGTCGTGGGGTCCGTGCTGCTGGTGCGGCGGAAGTGGCCCATCACCGTGGTGCTCGTCTCGATCGCCGTGACGCCGGCCGAGATGGGCTATCTGATGGGGATCGTCGGTCTCTATTCGCTGGCCGCGTCCGAGGTGCCCCGGCGGTTCACGGCCGCGCTGGCCGGTATGTCGACGGTGGCCGTGTACATCGTGACGATGGTCCGGCTGCGCCAGGACGTCGCGCAGGCCGACGTGGACCAGCAGGACTTCGATCCGAGCGGCTGGTACGTGCCGGTCGTGTCGTTGTTCATGACGCTCGGGCTCAACGCGCCGCCGTTGCTGTTCGGCCTCTACATAGGTGCACGGCGTCGGCTCATGGAGTCGTTGCGGGAGCGCGCCGACAGTCTGGAGCAGGAGCTTTCGCTGCTTGCGGACCGGGCGGAGCAGCGGGCGCAGTGGGCGCGGCAGGAGGAGCGGACGCGGATCGCGCGGGAGATGCACGACGTGGTGGCGCACCGGGTGTCGTTGATGGTGGTGCACGCGGCGGCCTTGCAGGCGGTGGCGTTGAAGGATCCGCAGAAGGCGGTGAAGAACGCGGCGCTGGTCGGGGACATGGGGCGGCAGGCGTTGACGGAGCTGCGGGAGATGCTGGGGGTGCTCCGGGAGGAGGCCCCGGCGGCGGCTCCGGCCGGGCCCGCGGCGTTGCCGTTGGCGGCCGTCGGCCGGGCGGCCGCGGCGGCTGCCGAGGCGGCTGCGGAGGACGGGGGCGTCGGTGGTGACGGACCTTGTCTGGACGCTCTTGAGGCGTTGGTGGAGCAGTCGCGTCAGGCGGGCGTGGTCGTGGAGCTGCTGGTGATGGGTGAGGCCCGGCCGTACGGGGCCGAGGTGGAGCAGACGGCGTACCGGGTGGTGCAGGAGGCGTTGACGAACGTCCACAAGCACGCGGCGGGTGCGAAGGTCGTGGTGCGGCTCGCGCATCGTGAGGCGGAGGTCGCGATGCAGGTGGAGAACGGTCCGTCGGACGCGTCGGCCGCCGACGCGGATCTGCCGAGCGGTGGCAACGGTCTGGTCGGCATGCGGGAGCGGGTGACCGCGCTGGGCGGTGTCTTCGTGTCGGGTCCGACGGACGCGGGTGGTTTCCGGGTGAGCGCGGTGCTGCCGGTGCCGGAGGCCGTGGCCGGGGCTGGGGCACTGTAGGGCTCGCCGGTCTCGGCGGGCGCCGGGGCCCCGTGAGCTGTGGGGCCCGTCGCCCGTCTCCTCGTGAGCTGTGGGGCCGCCGTCCGTAGGTCGTGGCAGCGGCCCTCCGAGCTGTTCGAGCTTCCCCGTCCCGTTCTACGGGCCCGCCACCAGGCGGGTCGGCTGGGTGCCCGTGATCAGGGTCGCGAGGGCCGTGTCGATGTCGCGGCCCACGTACCAGTCGCCGGTGTGGTCGATGCTGTACACCCGTCCTTCGACGTCCATCGCGAGGACCGCCCGCTGTCCGCCGTCCTCGCCCTCCTCGCCCAGTGGTGCGAGCTCGGTGTCGAGGGCGCGGCCGAGGTCGGCGAGGGTGCGGGCGAGGTGGAGGCCGGCGAGGGGGTCGAAGCGGACGGTCGCGGGGGCTATCTGCCGGCCGTGGCCGGGTGCGCTGACGCGCAGGCCGCCGAATTCCGCCCAGGCTTCGACGACGGCGGGGAAGACGGTGTGCCGGTGTCCGCCGGCGGAGACGTGGCCGCGCAGGGTGTCGGCCCATTGTTCGGCGAGCTTGATGTCCCAGCGGCCGGGCTGCCAGCCGGCCTCGCGGAGGGCGGCGTCGACGTTGACCGGGAAGCGGGTGCTGTTGAGATCGGGCATGGGTGTCGGTCAGCTGTTCTGGGCGGTGGTCGGGTCGACCGTACGGACTCCGAAGTGCGCCAGCATCGCCGTACAGGAGCGGCAGGGTGCGGCGTAGCTGCCGTGCAGCGGGTCGCCGTCCTCGCGGATGCGGCGCGCCGTGAGCTTGGCGTGTTTGAGGGAGCGGCGGGCTTCGCTGTGGGTGAGCGGTTTGCGTTGGGCGCGCTTGGAGCGGGTGCTTTCGGCGGCGTTGAGGTGCCGGGACAGCAGGATGGCCTCGGGGCAGCGTCCGGTGAACCGTTCGCGCTGCCCGCTGGTGAGGGTGTCGAGGAAGTCCTGGACGAGCGGGTGGAGGGTGGGCGGCAGGTCGCCGCGGGCCGCGGTGCACGTGAGGGTCTCGCCGCGGACGGAGAGGGCCGCGCCGACGGTGGGCAGGATGCCGTCGCGGCGGTGGCGCAGTAAGGGGGCCCGGTGGGTGTCGGCCTCGTTGCCCCAGCTGAGGCGTGGGTCACCCTGCGTGGGCGTCGGTGCTGGTGTGGCGCTTGTGTGCATGGTGCGGTTCTTCCCCTCCTGCAATCCCCCGAGTTGCGTGAACAGCCTGCCAAACGCGCTGCCCGATGGGGAAGCTGGGGCGCGGAAACGTGCTTTCGGTGTGTCGGAACCATGGCGGTGCTGTCATGCCGTCGTGACAGTTGGTCACGATGGAGGGGGTGCGGGTGGCGGGCCCGGGGCGGGTCGGGTCGGGAGTTCCGGGCAGCGCTTAGGCTGTGCGGACCAGCCATAGAAGTAGAAGCAGCCACGCAGTAGCAGGCACAGCCACTCAGGGGGCAACCGCCATGACGACAGGTCGGCTCGGCCAGGACACCGCGCCGCCGCCGAACGCGGCGTACGCCGGGCAGGTCGTGCACTTCCCGGACCCGGTCCGGGCCTCCCGTCATCCGCGAGGGGTGCGGGTGGACGAGCGCGGCTATCCGGACTTCTCTCCGTACGCGCGTGCGGCGGCGGAGATCGCCGATCCGCCGGAGGGTTTCGGGGTCGACGAACTGCGCCTGACGGACTACGTGTCGGCGAACGCGGCGCTCGCGGCGACGGGGCACGAGCTGTGGGACACGATTCCGGCGGTGGCGACGCCGCACGGCTGGACGTGGCACCACGTGGCGCACTCGCGTCGTCTGGAGCTGGTCCCGGTCGAGGTGAAGGCGCTGCTGCGGCATCACGGTGGTGTGGCGACGGCGTCGGGTGTGGACCAGTTCAAGCGCGGGACGCGGCCGCTGCAGGAGACCCGGCCGGTGCACTTCGGGCTGCCGAAGCGCGTGGTGTCGGTGTCGGAGCAGCAGGTGCAGGGCGTGGAGGAGGACCTGGGTTACCGGCTGCCGGGGGCGTACCGCTCGTTCCTGAAGGCGGCGGGTGGCGGTGCTCCGGTGGGTACGGCGCTCGACGCGGAGCTGGGGCTCCTGGTGGACCAGCCGTTCTTCACGCTGCGCGAGGAGGCGGGTGTCAACGACCTCGTGTACGTCAACAAGTGCCTGCGTGACCACCTGACGAAGGATTACCTGGGTGTCGCGTTCGTGCAGGGCGGTCTGCTCGCGCTGAAGGTGCGGGGCGAGGCGGTCGGCTCGGTGTGGTTCTGTCCGTACGACGACGCGCGGGACGCGGGCGAGGTCGCGGCCGGCTGGACGGTGAACGAGCGGGTGGAGCGGCTGCTGCTGCCCTGCGGTGTGGATTTCGACGATTTCTTGCAGCGTCTCGCGGGCAGCCCGCCGGAGCTGGAGACGGTGGCGAACCTGATGGTGGACGGTGGCTTCGCGCGTGCCGTGCCCGTGGTTCCGGTGGGGGAGTGAGCTGGCTGTGGTGACGTTCGCGCAGGCGCAGGAGCGCGCCGAGGAGTGGATCAACGGTGACGTGCCCGCGTATCTGCACCGTGAGGTGCGGGTGCGGGAGTTCGCGCTGGGTTTCGTGGTGTGGGCGGAGGACCGTGAGGAGGCGCCGACCCAGGACGGGGGCCGGCAGCGTCTGGTCATCGCGCGGGACAGCGGTGAGGCCACGCTGTGGCCGGGGCTGCCCGTGGGCGAGGTGATCCGCCGTTACGAGGAGGAGTACGGCGCGGCGGTCGAGGCGGCGGCTCCGGTTCCGGCGCAGTCGGCGCGGATCGACCTGAACCAGACGTCGTTCCTGCTGAGTCCGCCGGAGTGGCTGCAGGAGGCGGCGGACAGGATCGGTCTGCCGCCGGTGGAGTCGAACGCGTCTCAGGCGAGCGCGGACGCGTCGCCGGAGGATGCGTCGTCGACGCCGGTGGGCGGGATTCCGGTGCCGTCGGCGGGCGGGGTTCCGGCAGAGGCGTCGGCGTCGGCCTCGGGGCCGGGTGAGGCTTCCGTGTCGGGTGAGGTTTCGCTGCCGGGTGCGGCCGGGGATGTGGCTTCGGGTCCGGTGTCGGTGCCGAGCGCTCCGGAGTCAGGTCCGGTGCCGGTGCCGGGGGCGGCGTCGGATTCGGCGTCGGTGCCGGTTCCCGAGCACGTTCCGGCCGGGGCGCCGTCGGCGGACGCGTCCGACGCGCCGTGGGCGGTGCCGTCCGCTGCCGAGCCCGAGGCATCCGAGGCGCCTGCGGCGCCCGAGGTGGCTCCGGTCGGCGCGTCCGTCGACCATGAGCCGACCGCGAACGACGGTGTGCCCGCGCACACCCCGCCGAGCCCTCCGGCTCCTGCGGCCCCTCCTGTCCCGTCGAGCCCGTGGGCGGACGCCAACGCGAGTTCGGGCGGTGCCGACGGTGCCGTACCGCTGCCGGCGACGGTGTTCGCGCCGCCGCTGTCGGGTGCGGACGACGAGGACGCGCCGCCGCCGGTGGTGGGTGCGGACGCGCCCACGGCGCTGATGAAGGGCGGCAGCGCGCTGCCGGCGACCGCCATCGCCCCGCGGCTGAGCACGGACGGCACCTTCGGCCAGGGCGGCCCGGCGCTCCCGCCCCAGCCGCCGAACGCCCCGAACGCCTCGGCCGCCCCCGCGGGCCCTCCGGCGCCGCCCGCGCCGACGCCTCCGCCGGCCGTGCACCAGGCGGCGACGATGCTCGCGCGTCCGGACCAGATGGGTCCGGGCGGCCCGGGCGCCACTGGTGGTCCCGGTGCGCCGCCTCCGCCTCCGCCTCCGCCGGGTGTGCCCGGTGGCGGTACGCCTGCGGGCGGTGTCGCGCACGCCGCGACGATGCTGGCGCGTCCGGACCAGATGGGTCCGGCCGGTCCGGGTGCCCCGCCGCCTCCGCCTCCGCCGCCGGGTGTGCCCGGTGGCGCCACGCCTGCGGGCGGGATCGAGCACGCCGCGACGATGCTGGCCCAGCCGAGCCAGATGGGTGGTCCCGCCGGGCCGCCCCCGCCGCCGGGGCCGGTGCCCGCGCCCGTTCAGGCGCCGGTCGCGCCGCAGCCTCCCGCGTACGGCTACCCGCAGCCGCAGCCGTCGGGGCTGCCGACGGTGGGTCCGGGCTACCAGGCCGTGTTGCGCTACCGCGCCCCCGACGGGTCGGAGCAGCAGATCATCCGCCGCTCCGCGCCGGGCACTCCGCACCCCGAGTGGCAGATCCTGCACGAGCTGCGCGCCATGAACGTGCCGCCGCAGCAAGTGCTGGAGCTGCACACGGAGTTGGAGTCGTGCGAGCTGCCGGGCGGCTACTGCGCGCGGATGATCCGCGAGACCTGGCCGCAGGCGCGGATCACCAACATCGCGCCGTACGGCCGTGATCACGCGGGCCGCCAGCAGGGCATGCGTCAACTGCTGACCCACCAGGGCGAGTTGCACCAGGTCGCGGACGGCCCGGCGCGGCCCGCGCCGGTGCGGGCGCCGCTGCCGCAGGTGCAGCCGGCGCCGCCGCTGCCGCCGGACGGGGTGGCGCAGGAGCTGGCCGGTGCGTTCGGCCCGGGCATCCTGCGCTTCGACCAGCGCGCGGTGTCGCGGCAGGGCGTGCCGGAGCTGGTGGCGGTGACGCTCGTGTGGGCGGGTCTGCCCGCCGACTTCGGGCCGTTCTTCTGGGCGCAGCCGGCGATGCCGGTGGTGCCGACGCTGGCGGAGCTGGCGGCGCAGCGGCAGGTGCAGCCGGCGGCGGACGCGGGTTCGTACCTGGTGCTCGGTTCGGACTTCGGCCGGGCGATCTGTGTCCAGTACGGGACGGCGAACATCGTGGCCGTACCGGTGGAGGCGGGTCCGGGCGGGCAGTCGGTGCCGCCGCAGTTCGTGAACACCGGGCTGCCGGAGTTCGTGCGCTGCCTGGCGTTGCTCGGCCGGATGTGGCGGCTGCGGTTCGGGCTGAACCCGGAGCAGGCGGGCCGCTGGACGGTCGATTTCCAGACGCAGTTGGCGATGCTGGACCCGGCGGCGCTGGCGTCGCCGGAGAACTGGTGGTCGGTGCTGCTGGAGCAGATGTGGGACGGTCTGCTGTAACGGCCGGAGACGTAATGTGACGAAAGGCGCTCGACGTGTGTTCACGTCGGGCGCCTTTTGTCCGTTCTGATGCCGCATCCTTGATGTTTGAGGACATAAGGAGTCGAAGGGGCGTCAGGGATGAGTTTCTCCGTCGGATTCTCCGGAGGACGCGGGCGCGGCTACCGGCCCGAGCAGGTCGACCGCCACCTGGCCGCACTGTCCGCCGAGCGGGACGGTGCGTGGGAGCGGGCGGCGCGACTGACCGTCCTGGCCAAGGAGATGGAGGCGGAGGCCGCCCGGCTGCGCGAGGTGGTCGCCTCGCTCGCCCCGCAGCGCTACGAGTCCCTGGGCGAGCGGGCCCGCCGGATCCTGGAGCTGGCGGAGGCGGAGGACGAGACGCTGGTACGGGCCGCCGAGGCCGACGCACAGTCCCTCGCCGAGGCGGCGGACGCGGCCGGCAAGGAGGCGGCCGAGGCGGCGGAGGCGTACGCGCAGGGCGTGACCGCGGCGGCCGACGCGGCGGCGAAGGCGACCCTGAAGGAGGCCGCCGAGCGGGCCGAAGCGACCCTCACCGCCGCCCGCCGCGACGCCGAGGAGCAGCGCACCGCGGCCCGTACCGCCTTCGCGTCCGCCGAACGCGAGGCCGCGGCGCTGCTCGCGGAGCAGCACGAGGAGCAGTCGGCGGTACGGGACGAGGCCGAGCGCGCGGCGGCGGCGCGGCTCGCCGGGCAGCGGGCCCGGCACGACGAGCTCTTCGAACGGGCGGAGGCGGTCCGCGCCGAGGCCGAGCGGGCGCTCGCCGAGACGGAGGAGGCCGCCCGGCACGGCCAGGAGGACGCCGAGGCGGAGGCGGCGGAACTGCTCGCCGCGGCGCGGCTGCGCCAGGAGCGGATCGAGCGCGAGACGGAGCGGGTGCTGCGCGAGCACGACGAGGCCCGCGACGAGATCCACTCCCACATGGAGCACATCCGCTCCTCACTGGCCGCCCTCACGGGCCGCGTCACCGGCCCTGACCCGAAGGGCCCGAAAGACGCGCAGGACGCGGAGCTTCCGGCGGAGGACGGCGACTAGTAGGGCTTCTCCGGAGCAGCCTCAGGCGCCGACGCCGACGCCGACGCCGACGCCGACGCCGACGCCGACGCCGACGCTCCCGGATCCCGGCCCCGGTCCTTGTCCTTGTCCTTGTCCTTGTCCGGATCCTGGTCCTGGTCCTGCTCCAGGACCGGGAAGCGGCGCGGGGCGATCGTGAGCAGCACGAGCAGGGCGAGGGCGGCGGCGCCGGCCGCGCCCAGGTAGACGTAGTCGACGGCCGTGTCGACCGCGCGGCGCAGGTGGTCGGCGGCCGGCCCGGTGAGCGCGCCCGGTGTCTCCAGGGCGCGGACCAGGCCGTCCAGGTCGCCCCTGCCGTCACCTGCCCCGCCGCCGACGCGGGCGGCGAGGACGCCGTTGGCGACGGCGCCGAACAGGGCGGCGCCGACGCTCTGGCCGACCTGGCGGACGAAGAGCACCGAGGCGGTGGTCGTGCCCCGTTCCTCGTACGGGACGGTCGACTGGACGCCGACGATCAGCGGCAGCTGGAAGAAGCCCAGGGCCCCGCCGAGCAGCAGCATCAGCAGGGCGGGCTGCCAGGGCTCGCCCGGGAACGGCAGCAGCGGGAAGGCCAGCAGGACCAGGAGGGCGAGGCCCATGCCGAGCAGGGCGGTCTGCCGGAAGCCGATGCGGCTGTAGACCCGGTTGGAGAGCGCGGCCGTGACCGGCCAGCTCAGGGTCATGGCGGAGAGCACGAAGCCGGCCGCGATCGGACCGAGGCCGAGCACGGCCTGGGCGTAGGTGGGAAGGAAGACGGTCGGCGCGACCATGAGCAGGCCGAGCGCGCCGAGGGCCAGGTTGACCGCGGCGATGGTGCGGCGGCGCCAGACCCAGCCCGGGATGATCGGTTCGGCGGCCCGCCGTTCCACGACGACCGTGACGGCGGCGAGCACCGCGGCCCCGCCGAACAGGCCGAGGGACGGCACCGAGAGCCACGGCCAGGCGACACCGCCCTGGACCAGGGCGGTGAGGAGGAGCGTTCCGGAGGCGAAGACGCCGAGGGCTCCGGCCCAGTCGACGGACACGCGGGGCTTCTTGGCCCGTGCGCCGCCGTCACCCCGGCCGCTGCCGCGCGCGCTCCGGCCGCCGGGCACGCCCTGGTCGCCCCGTACGCCCTGGTCGCCGGGCACGCCCTGCTCACCCCGTACGCCTCGGCCGCCGGGCACGCCCTGGTCGCCGCGTACGCCCCGGTCGCCGAGGTCGCCGCCGTCGCCGGGATCCTTCCGTACGGCAGTGGCGCCCGGTTCCACCAGGTAGCGGGCGATCAGCCACAGGGCCGCCGCTCCGACCGGCAGGTTGACCAGGAAGATCCAGCGCCAGTCCGCGTAGCCGGCGAGCAGGCCGCCGGCCGCCGGGCCGGCCACGGCCGAGGTGGCCCAGACCGAGGAGAGCCGGGCCTGGATGCGGGGACGTTCCTTCAGTGGGTAGAGGTCGGCGGCGATCGTCTGGACGGTGCCCTGGAGCGCGCCGCCGCCGAGGCCCTGGACCACGCGGAAGGCGATGAGCGAGCCCATGTTCCACGCGGACGCGCACAGCACCGAGCCGACGAGGAAGAGCACGATGCCCGCGATCAGGACGGGCTTGCGGCCGAAGGTGTCGCTGAGCTTGCCGTACACCGGCAGGGTCACGGTCACGGCGAGGAGGTAGCCGGAGAACAGCCAGGAGAAGACGGACAGGCCGCCGAGGTCGCCGACGATCTGCGGCACGGCGGTGGACACGATCGTGCCGTCCAGCGCGGCGAGCGCCATGCCCAGCATCAGCGCGGCGACGACGGGTCCGCGCCGGGTGGTGTCCGAATTCGGCGGTGCCGTCGCTCTCGTGGTCGCCTCGGACACCCCTGACCCCTCTCCCCATCCTGACGGATGCTTCGTACATCTAAGTGCGCCCGGGTCAGCCTCTCACCCGTACCAGGGTCGGAGGAACCCCTAGGGGCTTCTCCCCCATTCAGCCCAGGGGTGCTTCGTACCGGCGGAGGACGAGACGAGGCCCCTCGCGTCCTTAGCTTGTTCTTACGGGCTCGGCCCCGAGGGCGCCCCTGCGGATAACCCCAGGACGAAGAGTGCGCCTGGCACCAGTGCCACGGCCCCGGCCCGGCCACCAGACTCGAACGCGTCACCACCCGCGTACGACGACATAGGAGACATACCGTGACTTCGGCTGTGACCATCCCCAGGCACGGGGACGAAGGGGAAGGCGCGGCGCGGAGCGCCTCGACGAGGGGCGGCGGTCGGGCGGCGGGAGGGAGGACGGCCGTCGCCGCGCGGGCACGGCAGGTCGTCAAGGCCTACGGGTCCGGCGAGACCCGGGTGGTCGCGCTCGACCACGTCGACGTGGACATCGCACGCGGGCAGTTCACCGCCATCATGGGGCCGTCCGGCTCCGGCAAGTCCACGCTCATGCACTGCCTCGCCGGGCTCGACACCGTGACCGCCGGGCAGATCTTCCTCGACGAGACCGAGATCACCGCGCTGAAGGACAAGAAGCTCACCCGGCTCCGGCGCGACCGGATCGGCTTCGTCTTCCAGGCCTTCAACCTGCTGCCCACGCTCGACGCGCTCGAGAACATCACGCTGCCCATGGACATCGCGGGCCGCAAGCCCGACCAGGAGTGGCTGCGGCGGGTCGTCGAGACCGTCGGCCTCGGCGGGCGCCTCGGGCACCGGCCCAACCAGCTCTCCGGCGGGCAGCAGCAGCGCGTCGCCGTGGCCCGCGCGCTCGCCGCCCGGCCCGAGATCATCTTCGGTGACGAGCCGACCGGAAACCTCGACTCGCGGGCCGGGGCCGAAGTCCTGGGCTTCCTGCGGCAGTCGGTCGACGAGCTGGGCCAGACCATCGTCATGGTCACCCACGACCCCGTCGCCGCCTCCTATGCCGACCGCGTGCTCTACCTCGCCGACGGCCGGATCGTCGACGAGATGCACCGGCCGACGGCCGAGGCCGTCCTCGACCGCATGAAGGACTTCGACGCGCGGGGGCGGACGTCGTGACCGTGCTCAAGACCTCCCTGCGCAACTTCTTCGCGCACAAGGGCCGCATGGCGCTCTCCGCCGTCGCGGTCCTGCTGTCGGTCGCCTTCGTCTCGGGCACCCTGGTGTTCAGCGACACCATGACCACCACCTTCGACAAGCTCTTCGCCACCACCGCGTCCGACGTCTCCGTCAGCCCGAAGGACGCCGCCGCGAACGACGAGGTGCCGCAGACCGGCCGTCCCGCGGTCCTGCCCGCCGCCCTCGTCGAGCGGGTCCGGGCGGTCGAGGGCGCCCGTAACGTCCAGGGCGGCGTCGTCTCGATGTCCGTCACCGTCGTCGACTCCCGCAACGAGAACGTCGGCCCCACGTCCGGCGCCCCGACCATCGCGGGCAACTGGACGCCGAACGAGCTGCGTTCGGTCGAGATCACCTCCGGCCACGAACCCCGGGGCCCCACCGAGGTCCTGGTCGACGCCGGAACCGCCGGGAAGCACCACCTGGAGATCGGCGACGAGCTGCGCACCATCGCCGTCACCGGCGACTTCACGGCGAGGATCTCCGGCATCGCCGAGTTCAAGGTCACCAATCCCGGCGCCACCCTCGTCTGGTTCGACACCGCCACCGCCCAGCGTGAACTTCTCGGCAAGGAAGGCCTGTTCACCCAGATCACGGCCGACGCCGCGCCCGGTGTCAGCGACGAGGAGCTGAAGGCGGCCGTCGCGGCCGGGATCGGCCCCGGCTACAAGCTGCAGACCGCGGCCGAGGCCACCGACGCCGGCCGCGAGGACCTCGCGGGCTTCCTCGACGTCATGAAGTACGCGATGCTCGGCTTCGCCGGGATCGCCTTCCTCGTCGGCATCTTCCTCATCGTCAACACCTTCTCCATGCTGGTCGCGCAGCGAACCCGCGAGATCGGCCTCATGCGGGCCATCGGGTCGAGCCGCCGCCAGATCAACCGTTCCGTCCTCGTCGAGGCCCTGCTGCTCGGCGTCGTCGGCTCGGTCGCCGGTGTCGCGAGCGGCGTCGGCCTCGCCGTCGGACTGATGAAGCTCATGTCCTCGATGGGCATGGAGCTGTCCACGCAGGACCTCACCGTCCGCTGGACGACGCCCGTCGTCGGCATCGTCCTCGGTGTCGTCGTCACCGTCCTCGCCGCGTTCGTCCCGGCCCGCCGGGCCTCCAAGGTCTCCCCGATGGCCGCGCTGCGCGACGCGGGCACACCCGCCGACGGCAAGGCCGGTCTGGTGCGCGGCGTCCTCGGTCTCGTCCTCACCGGCGCCGGCGCCGCGGCGCTGTGGGCCGCGACCCAGGCCGAGAAGGCCGGCGCGGGCTCCCTGTGGCTGGGCCTCGGCGTGGTCGTGTCGCTGCTCGGCTTCGTCGTCGTCGGCCCGCTGCTGTCCGGCGCGGTCGTCCGCGTCCTCGGACTCGTCGTCCTCCGGGTCTTCGGGCCCGTCGGCCGCATGGCCGAACGCAACGCGCTGCGCAACCCGCGCCGTACCGGAGCCACCGGAGCCGCGCTGATGATCGGGCTCGCGCTGGTCGCCGCCCTGTCGGTGGTGGGCTCCTCGATGGTCGCCTCGGCGACCGAGGAACTCGACCGGTCCGTGGGCGCCGACTTCATCGTGCAGTCCGCCAACGGCCAGCCGGTCGTGCCGCAGGCGCAGGCCGCGGTCGAGAAGGCCGCCGGCCTCGACCACGTCACCGAGTACCGGTGGCTCGACGCGACCGTCACCGATCCGCGCGGCAAGGCCGAGAAGACCGGTCTCGTCGCCGCCGACCCGACGTACGCGAAGGACGTCCGGCGCGACACCACCGGCGGAACGCTCTCCGAGGCGTACGGGCCGGACGCCATGTCCGTCGGCAGCGACTACGCGGCAGCGCACGGCGTGAAGGTCGGCGACCGGCTCACCGTGGCCTTCGCGGGCGGCGGACGGGCGGTGCTGCGGGTCGCGGCGATCACCTCCGACGCGAACAACATCGACAAGGGCGTGAAGTACACGAACCTCGCGACCGCCGAGCGGTACGTGCCGGCGGAGCGGATGCCCAAGAGCATGATCGTCTTCGCTACGGCGAAGGACGGTCAGGAGGCGGCCGCCTACCGGTCCCTCAAGGACGCCCTCAAGCCGTACCCGCAGTACAAGGTCGCCGACCAGGCCGACTACAAGAAGGACCTGCAGGACCAGGTCGGCCAGCTCCTGAACATGGTGTACGGCCTGCTGGCCCTGGCGATCGTCGTCGCGGTCCTCGGCGTCGTGAACACGCTGGCCCTGTCGGTCGTCGAGCGGACCCGCGAGATCGGCCTCATGCGCGCCATCGGCCTCTCGCGCCGCCAGCTGCGCCGCATGATCCGCCTGGAGTCGGTCGTCATCGCCCTCTTCGGCGCGCTCCTCGGCCTCGGCCTGGGCCTGGGCTGGGGCACGGCCGCCCAGAAGCTCCTCGCCCTCGAGGGCCTGGGCGTCCTGGAGATCCCCTGGCCGACGATCACGGCGGTCTTCGTCGGCTCGGCCTTCGTGGGCCTCTTCGCGGCCCTCGTCCCGGCCTTCAGGGCGGGCCGGATGAACGTCCTGAACGCGATCGCGAGCGAGTAGCGCACAGGGCCCGCGAGCGGGCGGGAAGCGCGGGCGCCGGAACGGGGGTGGGCGCCCGCCAGGGGGACGGGCCGGGCCCGGCCCGTGGTCATGGTGTGCGACCGAGGTGGAGCACCATGACCGTGACGGTCGCCTCGGTGATCTCGTACATGACGCGGTATCGGCCGACGTGCATCCGCCGGAGGCCGGGCGAGCCGTACTCGGAGGTACCTGCGGGGCGGGGGTTGTCGGCGAGGAGGTCCGTCGCCGCGAACACCTGGCGCAACCCGTCGGGGTCGTCCACCAGGAATTTGGCAGCGGTATCGAGGGCCGGCTCGTCCCATAAGACGGTGCAGGTCAAGACCGCGCCAGGCCCAGACGTGCACGAGCCTCGTCCTGAGGGATGCCGACGACCGCGCCTTCGGCCTGGCGGGCCCGGTACCGGGCCAGCGCCAGCTCGTCCTCCAGGTCCGCCAGCCGCTGCTCCAGCTCGGCCAGCTCCGTCGGGTTGATGAAGACGGCCGCGGCCTGGCCGTGGTCCGTGATGGTGATGCGTTCGCGGGCGTGCGCCGTCCGGCGGACAAGCGAGCCGAACTGTGCACGGGCCTCGGTGATGGGGAACGTGGCACTCATGTACAGAACTGTACGGTCGGGGTCGTGTCGTGGCGATCCCACGAAGGGGTGACCGTCACCGCGTCGTCGTAGGCTGGAGGCCCCGGCCCGTGAGACGTGTCGGGCCGTTCGCGTTGCCCACCTTCGCCGGGATGGACCCCCATGAGCCTGCACGGTCTGCTGGACGTCGTCGTCAAGGACGCCGCACTCACCGAGGCGGTCAAGGCCGCCACGGACGGCAATCGCCACCACGTCGACCTCGTCGGCCCTCCGGCGGCACGCCCCTTCGCCGTGGCCGCCCTGGCCCGTGAGGCGAACCGGCCCGTGCTCGCGGTGACCGCCACCGGGCGGGAGGCCGAGGACCTGGCCGCCGCCCTGCGCTCCCTCCTCGACCCGGACACGGTCGTCGACTACCCGTCCTGGGAGACGCTGCCGCACGAGCGGCTCTCGCCCCGCTCCGACACCGTCGGCCGCCGCCTCGCCGTGCTCCGGCGCCTCGCCCACCCGTCCGCCGACGACCCGGCCGCCGGCCCCGTCAGCGTCGTCGTCGCGCCCATCCGCTCCGTGCTCCAGCCGCAGGTCAAGGGCCTCGGCGACCTGGAGCCCGTGGCCCTCAGGAGCGGCCAGACCGCCGACCTCGAGGAGATCGTCGCCGGGCTCGCCGCCGCCGCGTACTCCCGGGTCGAGCTCGTCGAGAAGCGCGGCGAGTTCGCCGTCCGCGGCGGCATCCTGGACGTCTTCCCGCCCACCGAGGAACACCCGCTCCGCATCGAGTTCTGGGGCGACGACGTCGAGGAGATCCGTTACTTCAAGGTCGCCGACCAGCGCTCCCTCGAGGTCGCCGAGCACGGCCTGTGGGCGCCGCCCTGCCGCGAGCTGCTGCTCACCGACGACGTGCGTGCCCGCGCGCGGGCACTCGCCGAGGCCCACCCCGAGCTCGGCGAGCTCCTCGACAAGATCGCCGAGGGCATCGCCGTCGAGGGCATGGAATCCCTCGCACCCGTCCTCGTCGACGACATGGAGCTGCTCCTCGACGTCCTGCCCGCCGGCTCCATGGCCGTGGTCTGCGACCCGGAGCGGGTCCGTACCCGCGCCGCCGACCTGGTGGCGACCAGCCAGGAGTTCCTGCAGGCCTCCTGGGCGGCGACGGCCGGCGGCGGCGAGGCCCCGATCGACGTCGGCGCCGCCTCGCTGTGGGGCATCGCGGACGTACGGGACCGGGCACGCGAGCTCGGCATGATGTGGTGGACGGTGTCGCCGTTCGCCGCCGACGAGACCGGCGCGACCATCGACGACGCCGACGCCCTCAGGCTCGGGATGCACGCCCCCGAGTCGTACCGCGGCGACACCGCCCGCGCGCTCGCCGACACCAAGGGCTGGCTGGCCGACGGCTGGCGCGCGGTCTACGTGACGGAGGCCCACGGCCCGGCGGCCCGCACCGTCGAGGTCCTCGGCGGCGAGGGCATCGCCGCCCGGCTCGACGCCGATCTGGCCGACATCTCCCCGTCCCTGGTCCACGTCGCCTGCGGCGCGATCGACCACGGCTTCGTCGACGAGAACCTCAAGGTGGCCGTCCTCACCGAGACCGACCTGTCGGGGCAGAAGGCCGCCGGCAAGGACGGCCAGCGGATGCCGGCCAAGCGCCGCAAGACGATCGACCCGCTGACCCTGGAGGCCGGCGACTACATCGTCCACGAGCAGCACGGCGTCGGCCGCTACATCGAGATGGTGCAGCGGACGGTGCAGGGCGCCACCCGCGAGTACCTGCTCGTCGAGTACGCCCCCGCCAAGCGCGGCCAGCCCGGCGACCGCCTCTACATCCCCACCGACCAGCTGGAGCAGGTCACCAAGTACGTGGGCGGCGAGGCCCCGACGCTGCACCGGCTCGGCGGCGCGGACTGGACGAAGACGAAGGCCCGCGCGAAGAAGGCGGTCAAGGAGATCGCCGCGGACCTGATCAAGCTGTACAGCGCGCGCATGGCCGCGCCCGGCCACGCCTTCGGGCCCGACACCCCGTGGCAGCGGGAGCTGGAGGACGCCTTCCCGTACGCGGAGACGCCCGACCAGCTGTCGACGATCGCCGAGGTGAAGGAGGACATGGAGAAGTCGGTCCCGATGGACCGGCTGATCTGCGGCGACGTCGGCTACGGCAAGACGGAGATCGCGGTCAGGGCCGCCTTCAAGGCGGTCCAGGACGGCAAGCAGGTCGCCGTCCTCGTCCCCACGACCCTGCTCGTCCAGCAGCACTTCGGCACGTTCAGCGACCGCTACGGCCAGTTCCCGGTCAACGTCCGCGCCCTGTCCCGCTTCCAGACGGACACCGAGGCGAAGGCGACGCTGGAGGGCCTGAAGGAGGGCTCCGTCGACGTCGTCATCGGCACCCACCGCCTGTTCTCGTCCGAGACGAAGTTCAAGGACCTGGGCCTGGTCATCGTCGACGAGGAGCAGCGCTTCGGCGTCGAGCACAAGGAGCAGCTGAAGAAGCTCCGCGCCAACGTCGACGTCCTGACCATGTCGGCCACGCCCATCCCCCGCACCCTGGAGATGGCGGTCACGGGGATCCGCGAGATGTCCACGATCACCACGCCGCCGGAGGAGCGGCACCCGGTCCTCACCTTCGTCGGACCGTACGAGGAGAAGCAGATCGGCGCGGCGATCCGCCGCGAACTGCTGCGCGAGGGCCAGGTCTTCTACATCCACAACCGGGTCGAGTCGATCGACCGCGCCGCGGCCCGCCTCCGCGAGATCGTCCCGGAGGCGCGGATCGCGACCGCGCACGGCCAGATGTCCGAGCAGGCCCTGGAGCAGGTCGTCGTCGACTTCTGGGAGAAGAAGTTCGACGTCCTCGTCTCGACGACGATCGTCGAGTCCGGCATCGACATCTCCAACGCCAACACCCTGATCGTCGAGCGCGGCGACAACTTCGGCCTCTCGCAGCTGCACCAGCTGCGCGGGCGCGTCGGCCGTGGCCGCGAGCGCGGCTACGCCTACTTCCTCTACCCGCCGGAGAAGCCGCTCACGGAGACGGCCCACGAGCGCCTCGCGACCATCGCCCAGCACACCGAGATGGGCGCCGGCATGTACGTGGCGATGAAGGACCTGGAGATCCGCGGCGCGGGCAACCTGCTCGGCGGCGAGCAGTCCGGCCACATCGCGGGCGTCGGCTTCGACCTGTACGTGCGGATGGTCGGCGAGGCCGTCGCGGACTACCGGGCCTCGCTGGAGGGCGGCGTGGAGGAGGAGCCGCCGCTGGAGGTCAAGATCGAGCTGCCGGTCGACGCGCACGTCCCGCACGACTACGCGCCGGGCGAGCGGCTGCGCCTCCAGGCGTACCGGGCCATCGCCTCCGCCAACTCGGAGGACGACATCAGGGCCGTACGGGAGGAACTCACCGACCGCTACGGCAAGCTCCCCGAACCGGTCGAGAACCTGCTCCTCGTCGCCGGTCTGCGCATGCTGGCCCGCGCCTGCGGCGTCGGCGAGATCGTCCTCCAGGGCCCCAACATCCGCTTCGCCCCGGTGGAACTGCGCGAGTCGCAGGAACTGCGCCTGAAGCGCCTGTACCCGCGCACGGTCATCAAGCCGGCGGTCCACCAGATCCTGGTGCCGCGGCCGACGAGCGGGAAGATCGGAGGGAAGCCGGTGGTGGGGCGCGAACTGCTGGCGTGGACGGGGGAGTTCCTGGCGGAGATCCTGGGATCCTGATGCGTCGCGCGTTCCCCGTCCGGCAGCATGTGGTCCATGCCGGACGGGGGCGGGGGGACGCGACGAGACGAGCGTGGCTGACCGGGGCCTGTCGGCGGCCTCGGCCCGCCGGTTGGTGGCCGCCGGACCCTCGCGGCCGTCGCCTACTGCCGGGGCGGCGACCCGAACGAGCTCCTCGCGACCTCCGCCGAGGCCGAGGTGGCGGACCTGCTGCTCGCCCGGTTCGTCCCGGCCTCGTCAGCCACCACTCCGTTGGAGCCCGGGCGATACCCGGAGCGGAAGGTGCACCGCCGGCTGCACACGCTGGCGGTGCTGCTCGGGGCTACAGCTCGTCGAGGTCCAGGGCCTCGGCCATCGCGCGGTAGCCGGCGTCGCTCGGGTGGAGGTGGTCCTTGGAGTCGTACGCCGGGAGGAGGCGGTCCGGGTCGGACGGGTCGGCGACGGCGCGGTCGAAGTCGACGACGGCGTCGTACGCGCCCGAGGTGCGGACCCACTCGTTGAAGGCGTCCCGCTTGGCCTCGTTCTCCGGGGTGTCGTAGAAGGAGCCCTTGATCGGGGTGAGGGTCGCGCCGACGACCTTCAGTCCGTGGGCGTGGGCCTGGCGGATCAGGGTGCGGTGGCCCTCGATGAGCCGGTTCACGGAGACCTCGGGCGTCGGTCCGCCCGGGAAGGCCGGGCCGCTGCCGCCGAAGTCGTTGATGCCCTCCAACAGGATCACCGTGCTCACGCCCTTCTCGGTGAGCACGTCCTTCCGGAAGCGGGCCACGGCCTTCTCGCCCGCCCAGGTCGTGTCGTTGGTGACCTGGTTGCCCCCGATGCCGTGGTTGAGGACGGCGCGCGGGCGGCCGGTGGCGGCGAGGCGCTCGGCGAGCTCGTCGGGATAGCGGTTGTCGGCGTCGCCGGTGGAGCCGACGCCGTCCGTGATGGAGTCGCCGAAGGCGACGATGCCGTCGTGGCGGGCGGCGGCGCGGGGGCCGCCGGAGACCTCGACGCCGGAGAGGTAGTACCAGGACGATCCGGTCTCGGTGAACGCCGCGCCCGAGGTGTCGGCCCGGTGGTCGCCGGCCGCCCGGTAGCTGGTGGCGGACGCCATGTGGTGGAAGGTGGCCGGGCCCGTCGGGCCGGCCAGGTAGAGGGTCACGGTGACCGACTCGAGCGCCTTGGTGCGGAACGGCACGCCGTCACTGAGCAGGGTGCCGCCGGCCGGCACGGTGACGGAGCCGCGGCCCCCGAAGGTGAGCGGCCGGACCGAACCGGGCACGACCGCCCCGCCCTCGGCGGTGCGGGCGACCGTCGCGCCGGTCACGCGCAGCGGGGTCGTGCCGTAACGGTTTGTCAGTTCGATCCGCGCCCTGGTGCCGCCCGCGGTGATCCGCACCGTCTGCCGGACGGTCTGGTCGTCGAAGCCCTGGAGCGACCAGTTCGTGCCGAAGGGCGCGGCCGGCGCCTGCGGGGACGCGGCCCACGCGCCGTGCCAGGCGCCCGCGGCGGCACGGGCGCCCGCGGCGCTCGTGGTGGTCGCGGTGTCGGCCGTTGCGGCGGTGGCCGGGACGGTGGCGAGGGTCAGGGTGGCGAGCAGGGCGATGCCCGCTCGCCGGAGGGTGCTGGTGCCGGTGGTCATGTCGCTGGTCGCTTCCCCGTTGTCGTAAGTGCGTACGACAGGGGTCAAGTTCGTATCGGCTTCAACTATTCCCGGGCGGGGCAAGGAAGTTGGCGGAGGGTCAGGTCGGCGGGAGGGCCGAGCGGCCGAACGTCAGGCCCGCGAGCGTGCGGAAGACCTCGCCCGGGTCGCGGTCGGCCAGCGGCTCGTCCAGGTTGTGGGTGAGCAGCAGGGTCGCGAAGCCGTGCGCCAGCGACCAGGCGGCGATGCCCGTGGCGCGGGGGTCGGCGGTGGTTCCCGCGAGGTCGGTGACGCCCGCGCGGAGCTCCGTGGAGGCCCGCTCCTTGGCGGCGAGGAGCTCCGGGTCGTCTGCGCGGTACAGGTCGGGCCGGAACATCACCTGGAAGTGCGCCGGGTGCGCGGCGGCGAAGCGGACGTAGTGGACTCCGCGCTCGCGCAGGTCCGGAGCATCGGCCAGGGTGCGGGCCAGCAGGTCGTAGCCCTCGGCGGCGATCGCGGTCAGCAGGCCGGTGCGGTCCTTGAAGTGGTGCGCGGGGGCGGCGTGCGAGACGCCCGCGCGCCGCGCGAGGTCGCGCAGGCTGAGCGCGCCGGGCCCCTCGCTCGCGATGACGTCGAGGGCGGCGGCGAGGACGGCCTGGCGCAGATCGCCGTGGTGGTAGGCGCGCCGGCCCGCCCCGCTGCCCCCGGCGGGCCTGGTGCTCTCGCTGCTTCCGGCGGGCCGCCCGGGGTTCCGGCTGTTCTCGCTGCTTCCGGCGGGCCCGGTGTTCCGGCTGTTCTTGCTGCTCCCGGTGTCCCGGGTGTTCCCGCTGCTCTTGCTGCTCCCAGTGGTCATGGCAGCAGCGTACGTGGGATCTAGGCATTGACAAGTTTGCGGGGCGGGAGGAATCTAGTCAGTGACAAGATGAGCTGAGGGAGGACGTCATGGACGCCGTGCTGGGTGAGACCTCGAACGTGGAAACCTCGACCATGGAGAACTCGACCGCCGCAGGACCGGCCTCGTCCGTCGGAGGCCCGGGGCCGACCGGCGGCGCGGGAGCCCCCGAGCCCGCCCGGGTCCGTCAGATGTGGCACCTGCTGGAACCCCTGCACGCCGTTCTCTACTACGCGCCCGACGCCTTCGACGAGGCCGCCGCCCTCGGGTACGACGTCTCCGAGCGCTGGCCCTGCTACTTCGCCTGGCGCGCCGCCGCCCTCGGCCCGGTCGGTGCCGGGCGGGTCGCCTCGGCCTTCTACAGCTTCAGCCCCGCCACGGTCGCCCGGTACGTCCCCGCCGCCTGGGACGTCGCCGCTCCCGCCGACGTGCTCGCCGCCCGGCTGCGCGCCGTCGACCGCACGTACCGCGCGCTCCTCGGCGACGACGTCCTCGCGGGCCCCGAGCTCGCCGAGGCAGCCGCCCTCGCGCGCCGCGCCGCCGGGGCCGCGCCGCTCGCCGGGCGCCCGCTGGCCGCCGCCCACGCCGAGCTGCCCTGGCCCGAGGCCCCGCACCTGGTGCTGTGGCAGGCCGCGACGATCCTGCGCGAGCAGCGCGGCGACGGGCATCTCGTCGCCCTCGCCGCCGCCGGACTCGACCCGGTCGAGTCCCTGGTCTCCTTCGCCGCCGTGGGCGCCGCCCCCGAGGCGACCTTCGCGAGCCGCGGCTGGAGCGCGGCGGAGTGGGCCGCCGCCCGCGAAGGCCTCGCCGCCCGCGGCCTCGTCCACCCCGACGGCTCCGCCACCGACGCGGGGCGTGCCCTGCGCGCCGGGGTCGAGCGCCGTACGGACGAACTCGCCGCCGCGCCCTGGGCCGCACTCGGCCCCGAGGACACCGCCCGGCTCGCCGAACTGCTCGGCGGCCCCTGGCTCACCGTCGTCGGATCGGGTCTGCTGCCGTCCGAGAACACGCTGGGCATCGGCAAGGTGTGAGCCACACGGTGGAGGGCCGGGGCCCGGCGCGGAACCGTGCGCATTTGTTCGGGTTCCGCGCCGGGTCGCCGGGTCGCCGGGTCGCCGGGTCGCCGGGTCGCAGGGTCTCCGGAGCGCCGGAGGGCAGGGTCGCCGGCTCGCAGGAGCGCCGGGTCTCCGGGCCCCCGGAGACTCAGCCGTAGCCCAGGGTGCGGTCCAGGAGCGGGAGCAGGCGGTCCCAGTGGAGCTTCAGTCCCGAGGCGTCGAAAGCGTCGGTGTCGGACATGGTGAAGCCGTGGACGGTGCCGGGGTAGATCTCGGAGGTGTGGCTGACGCCCGCGGCGTCCAGGGCCTGGTTCAGGGCGCCGAGGGCCTCGGGCGTCAGGTCGCCTTCGGCGTGGCCGAGGTGGACCTGCGCGGTGACCTTGGCGAAGAGGTCGGGCCCGTCGGCGCCCACGGGGCCGTGGAACGCGGCGACGGCGGCCACCTGGCCGGGGTGGGCCGCGGCGGTGCGCATCGCGAGGAGGCCGCCGATGCAGTAGCCGGTGACCGCGACCGGACCGGCGGCGACCTCGGGCCGGGAGGCGAGGAAGGTGAGGTAGGCGTCGGCGTCGCGCAGGGTGCGTTCGGCGGTGTGCGCCTCGATCATGGGCATCAGCCGGGCGAGGACCGCGGGCCGGTCCTCTTCTCCGATGTGCTCGGGAAGCTCGACCACCGGTGCCGGGCCGTGCCGGTAGAAGAGGTTGGGGACGAGCACGTAGTAGCCGTGGGCGGCCAGTTCGCGGGCCATCTCCCGCAGCACGGGCCGGATGCCGAAGCCGTCCGCGTACATCAGCACCCCCGGGTGCTCACCGCCGCCGTCGGGTAAGGCGGCGAACGCGTCGGCGTGGCCGTCCGCGGTGGGAATCCGCAACGTCTTGATGGGCATGGGTTCTCCTGTCGTGTCGTGGTCGAAATGGCGAAGCTGTGATCGACACGACGGAGGCGGAGCCCGCGCGACGGCGCGGGATCCCCGATCGGGCAGCGGGCCCGCACCGGCCCGCACGGCGCTCAGGGGAGCACCGGGTCACCGATCCGTGTGTGGCGCGAAGCCGTCCCGGTGGTCATCCCCACAACCTAGTCCACCGTCCCCCTCACTGTCCGCCGTCCACCCACTATCCGCCGTCCGTCGTCCCCCCTGTCCGCCGTCCACCGCCCTGCCCGTCGACCGCCCTGCCCGTCCGACGGCCCTGCTTCAACCGCCCTGCCAGTCCGACGGCCCGTCCAGGATCCGGCCCTTCTACGATCCTCGGGTGTCGACGTATCAGAAAGCCCTCAGCGCCTCCGCCTCCGCCCTCCTCGTCCTGCTCGCCGTCACCGCCTGCTCGCCCGAGCCGGGCGCATCCGGAACCGGCGGCGACGCGTCTCCGAAGGATGCCGCCGGCGGCAGTGCGCTGGCCGCCGTGGACGCGCTGACGGTCAAGGGACGGGCGCCGAAGACCGGTTACGAGCGGGAGAAGTTCGGCCGGGCGTGGGCGGATGTCGACCGCAACGGCTGCGGCACCCGCGTTATCTCTATGCTTCGCCGGGTAGCTGAGGCATTTACGCAGCTCATGCAGGGGATGGTGAGTTGTGCTTACTGAGAGGCACATGAGTCACAAGAGGGTGGGTGGCGTGCGTTTCCTCCGTGCGGTGACGGTGGCGACGGCTGGCGTGCTTCTCGTGTCGGGATGCGAGGGTCGCGGCGATGACGGCTCCCCCCCAGGGCCCGGACCGGCTCCCGGTGGGCGGGCGGTCAGCCCGCTCAAGAACCCGGACGGTACGAAGCCAGGGCTCGCGCCCCTGACGACCGCGGAGGACCGGTCCGAGGCCCGCAAGCTCATCGAGGAACTGTCCACGAAGGGGTGGGGGCCGAAGACGGGCTACGACCGCGACAAGTTCGGCTATGCATGGATGGACACGGCCGATGGGGTGCCGCTCGCGAGGAACGGGTGTGACACTCGAAACGATCTCATTCGCCGCGATGGCCAGAAGCTTCGTTTCCGAGCCGGCTCCGACTGCGTCGTGATCGCCATGACGCTTGACGACCCGTACACCGGGACGACCATCGAGTGGCGCAAGCAGCAGGCCTCCGAGGTGCAGATAGACCACGTGGTGCCGCTGTCGTACAGCTGGCAGATGGGTTCGTCTCGCTGGCCGAGGAGCAAGCGCGAGCAGCTCGCCAACGACGCGTTGAATCTGATCCCGGTCCAGGGCCGGGCCAACTCGGCCAAGGGCGATTCCGGACCGGCATCCTGGCTGCCTCCGGACAAGCAAGTGAGATGCTCCTACGCGGTCCGCTTCGCACAGGTGGCCCTCAAATACCACCTTGCGGTGACGAGAGCGGACAAGGCGACGATGCTGAAGCAGTGCGAAGACTGACAGCGATGTCGGAGGCGGTGGCTAGGGTGCACTGCCGTGGACGCTGCTGATCTTGACTACCGGACCCGGACGCTGTCCGGCTGCATTCCTCCGCTCCTGGTCACCCGACTTCTCGAGCTGGGCCACACGGAGGAGGTGGAGTTCCAGGCCGGCCGTGGCGAGTGGTTCTGCGCGCGGGAGTGGGCGCGGCTGCTCGGCGACCAAGGTCGGCAGGCCGAGGCGTTGGAGGTGCTTGCTCCGTACGTCGCCACGGGCTGGTGGCCGGCCGCCCAGGCCCAGGGGGAACTACTGGAGAGCTGGGGGCGGGCCGAGGAGGCGATCGTCCTGGCCCGGCCGTACACAGAGGTCGGAGGGCTTCCGCTCGAGTTCTTCGCGCGGATGCTTGCCCGGCACGGACGTACGGACGAGGCGATCAGTCGGCTGAGCGCCGGGGTGGAGGACTGGTTCCTTGCCACCGCCCTGGTCGACATCGCCGAGGGAACAGACCGGGACGCAGACATCGCCGCGCTGCTGGCCGCTCGGATTCCGGACCAGCACCGGTGCGACAGCCCATGGTGCTGCCGAGGTCTCGAACCCGACACGGCGATCGGGCTGCTTGCCACGATCCGCGAACGTCAGGGCCGTGTCGACGAAGCGATCGCCCTGCTGCACACCCGGCAGCACATCACCTCCGTCAACAACCACGACCAGCTGGCCGATCTGCTCGCGAGGCACGATCGGATCGAGGAACTGCGTGCGTACGCGGCGACCGAGTACCTCGGTCACGCCGCGCGACGCCTGGCCGAGGTGTTGGAGGAGCGCGGTGATGTGGAAGGGGCCATCGCCGTGTACCGGCAGCCGGGCGACTCACCGGTCCGCCAGCACAACGGTGCGGTGCACTTGGCGCAGCTCCTGGTCCGGCACGGCCGGGGCCATGAGGCGATCGAGGTGATGCGCGTGCTCGCGGACTCACCCGGTGGCGCGGAGGACTGGATCGTCCACACACTGTGCACCCTGTACGCCGACCATGGCCGCGCCCTGGACGGCCTGGCCTACCTCGACGCCCTCAAGGCGCGCCGTGATGGGCGGGAGGAGTGGGACTTCTTCCGGTTGCGCCTTCCGCTCATGGCCGACTGCGGCCTGCTCGACGAGGCGGTCGAGCAGGCGCAGGCGCACCCTGAGGGCAACACCTCGTATGCGGCCTGGATCATTTCCGATCTCCTCGCCAAGAACGGTCGGATCGAGGAAGCCGTAGCCGCTCTCGAACCGTATGCCTCCGATAACAGCGGCTCCCTGGCCGGCCACCTCATCGACCTGGGCCGCGTCAAAGACGCTGTCGTACTCCTTCAGCAGCGCGAATCCGAGCCGGTCGCACCTGTTTGGACCGGCTCGCTCTTCAACGATCCCCCGTTCTGACTCCGTCCGGGGACGGAACGGCCCGCATCGCACGGCGGAGCCCGGCTCGTGCGGCGGTGAGATCGTCTTCCGTCTCACGCAGCCGGCCCTCCAGGGCGGCGATTCGCCCCCTGGCCTCTGACAGTTCCTGATCCAGAGTGGTGTTTCGCTGCTCCAGATGCTGCACCCGCTCGATCAGCTTGTCTTGGTTCACTCCGTCCAGCTCGGCGCCGAGAGACAGCCGGACCCGATTCCGGAGCTGGTCGCGTTCCCTCTTGAGCTCTTTGATCTCTTCGCGTGCCAGGGCGAGATCTGTCGCCAGCCCGGCAGGGGACACCCGCTTTGCTTCCGGGCTGGGGGAGACGTGACGTACTTGCTCTCGTTGGGCGGTGATGCCGTCCTGAACGGCCTGGTGCACCTGGGGCTGGTTGTAGACGAACCACGTGGACACCGCAGCGTCCCGCGCCACCTGGCTGACAGTGATGCGTCGTCCCGAGTGGAGAAGGACGTCCACTGCATCGAGCGCGCGCTTGGTCTTGTCCTCGCTGTCCTTGGCACGGCTGGCGCGCAGGCGCTCGACCCGTGAGTTCCGGTCATTGCCGCCGGAAGCGACGGGACTTTTCATTCGGGGCTCAGTGTCGTCAGTGCCTGCAAGGGGACGAAGGCTGCTGCGGAGCGGGCCTTGCGCAGCTCGCGCGAGGCGGATTCGACGACCGCGCGCTCCTCGGCGGGCAGCGCGTCGAGCTTCCTCCGCATCTCGTCGGCCGACTTCGAGTACGCGCGGATCTGGTCGTCGAGATTGCGAACAACCCAGTCCGCGGCCTCCATCGCCAGGGCGGCCTCCTTGTCGGCCCGCAGGTCCGCGATCTGCTGTTCCAGAGCCGGCAAGTAGGAGGGATCGGGCCGGTAGAAGTCGCATCCGGCGCACTGGAAGCGGATGCGGCAGTGCCCTCCCCCGGCCTTGACATTGCTCGGCTCGGTACAGCCGCCGTACGGAACTCCGACGCTCTCCACCTCATAGGCCAGTGGGTCGCTGAAGCCACGGGAATTCCCGTGCCGGTCGACAGCGAGCGACGCGACCGAGCGCACGGCCTCCTGCTTCCGGCTGAGCGAGACCTTGTAGTACCCCATGGTGACGTCCAGCGATCGGTGGTCCATGAGTTCCCGAAGGACATCGGGGCGAGTACCCGCGTCCGCGTGGCGTTGGGCGTAGGCGTGCCGAAATCCGTACGGGACGATCTGGGCGCGGTCGTAGGGGAGAGGCTCACCGTCGTCGCTGAGACGCTCGTCCACGAGCGCGGGAATGACCTCGTCGACCCATGCGCGGAAGATCCTGTTGCAGAACTGTGCAGGGGTGAGGTGACCACGCCGGGGCCGGTTGCGCTGGCCTGGTGACGGGAAAAGCCACTGCTCGCACGCAGGTACCGGTGGCAGGCCCTGAAGAGCCTTCTGCCAGGACTCGATCTCCTGGGCGGTCGCCTCGGTGATGGGCAAGCGGCGGCCGTGTCGGCGTCGCTTGTGGTTGTCGTAGATCAGAGTCGGTTTGCCATCGATCCATTGCAGACAGTCGCGGCGCAGGCTGGTGACCTCGCCAGGGCGCCGACCGGTGTCCCGAAGAACCATGTAGGCAACCTGGTACATCCGCGCGAAGTCCGCGGCAGTCCAGCCGCCGCTTTCGTACGCTGTCGATGTGCCGAGCAGTTCGATGTGAGCGTCAAGCTGCGAGATGACATGTTCCGGGATGGCACGGCCGATCTCGTCCTCGGAGATCTCGACCGCGGCGATGGTGTGGAATTTCGGGTTCAGCGCGAAGCCGCCGGGGATGTGGTCCATCAGACCGGCCTGTCGTACGTACTCGAGGAACGCTCGCCATAGGCGCAGCAGCGCCCGCCGGTGGCTCGTCGAGTAGTCCTGACCGTTCTCCGGACGCTTGGCGATCCGGAACGCCTCCACCACGGCGCTCATGTCCGCCATCGACAACCTCTCAGGTGCATCACCGTGGGGGCGATCGGTCAGGGCGGCTGAGGCGAGTGTCGCGGCGTACACGGTTTGGCGGAACTCGATGACATTGGGACGTACCGCACGGCCGTAGTCCTTCAGCAGCTCACGCAGCCATGCCTGGCGGACCGGGCGGAAGTCGATGACGCCGTGCATGGCCGTATATTTCCGCCCTGGACCGGCGGCGAGTCCCACAAGGGAGCATTCCCAGACGTCTCCCGATGTCGGATCGGTGCCCTCGTACTCCAAGCGCGCACGTCGGACGTGTTGGAGGATCCCGTTCAGCATCCCCGCGAGTTCCGCCGGCAGCTCTCGCACGAACGACTCGTCGAGATCCAGGAGCGTCGGCAATGGGGCGGGAAGAGCGGCGACCATACGACGGACGCGCTGGGGCACGAGGTTGATCCCCGCGGCGTCGCGCTGCTGGATTCCGTACTGGATCTCCCGCCGCACTGCCGAGGAGACCTCGCTGAGCGAGAACTGGGAAACTCCAGGAAGGGACCCGGTCGAGATATTGGGGCGACGGCGCGCCGCATCGGGTACGTAGGTTACGTCGAAGTCGGACGGGTTGCCCCGCGACCAGCGTGCTCTGCTGCAGGCGCTGCAGCGGCCGCCGTTGTGGGCAACGTGCGTGGAGCACGCCGCCACCCTGCAGATGAATACGCTGGTCGCGGGGTTGCCCGGGGCTGCGGTGAACAGCAGTGCGCCCTCGTCCCACTCGGCCGCTCGCCACCCGGACACCAGGCGTTCCGCGAGCCACGAAGCCCAAGATGTATCCGCCTGGAGTGGCAGCGCGACGACAGCCGAGTCGGCCCCCTGCCTCATCGGATTACCTCCGGCGAGACACGCTCGACAGCGGCTCGGAGTTCCTCGTCCTGGGCGTGCAGATAGACAGCGGTGCTCGCGGATGAGGCATGGCCCAGCAGCGTCTGGACGACGTCCGGTGAGACTCCGCTGCGAATCCATCGCGTTGCCGCGGTGTGCCGCATCATGTGCGGACGGGCGCGGAAGCCGCAGCGCTCCCCGATCCGCTCGACGATCTGCTTGGCGTTGGAGTACGTCATCGGCCTGCCCGCGTACTCGCCGATGAGGTTCACGAACACGTAGTCGCAACTGACGGCTTCAGGCACGTTCTCACGCTCCGAAAGATGGTCGCGGTACCTGTGCACGGCACCTTCAGCCAGTGGCACCACCCGATGGCGGCCTGCCTTCGCTCGTGCGCCGTTCACGTTGTCCTGCCTGGGGCGGACATGGACATGGGCGCCCCGCGTACGGCAGCCCAGATGCGTCGAGTCGGGCAGCAGGTGCATGTCCTCCCGCCGCAGTCCGAGAGCCTCGCCGATCCGCAGTCCCCCTTCCACGAGCACCGTCAGGAGCAGCCGATCCCGGGCTGAACGGGCCGTCTCCAGCACCTCCCTGACCTGGGGATCGGTGAGAATCGCGGGTGCTGTTTCGATCGCCGGCGCCTTCAGGACGCGAGCCTTGATCATGAGGTGCTGGCCGCCTTCCCCCGGGTCGAAGCCGCTCGGCGGCGACGTCAGGAAGCGTGGCTCACTCAGGCGTGCGGCGACTTCATGCTCCACATGCCCCTGGACAGCGCAGAACCGTAGAAACTCGCAGACAGCGGTGAGAACGGCATTGACTGTCTTCCCCGAGGGCAACTGCCCCTGTCGGATAGGTGTTCGCTCGATATGGAACTTGAATCTCGTCATGTCCCCGAGGCCGGTGGTCTTCCAGTCAGTGCCCCGCCCGGCACACCAGTTGAGGAAGCGCCCGACCCGGGGAATGTAGGCGCGCTGCGTCTGCGGTGAGCGCCCGGCGCCCCGCAGGTAGAGCGAGAACTCCCGTGCCTCGCGATGAGGCCGGTACGTCTCCTCGTCGACGAGTAACCAGGTGACCTCTCCCGTGGTGGGTGAGACAGCCTTCTCCGTGCACAGCATCGCTGAGTCCTTCCTTTGTCCGAGCATGTCGCTCATGTGCCTCTTGGCATGACTGATAACGGCGAGACACAAAGGGAGGACACGGCTGTTACTCACGTCTCTCACAAGGAAGAAGGGCCTGCAGATAACCCGCGACGACATACTGGCCCGCGACCTGACCGGCGTCCGCTTCACCGGCGGCCGCTGCAAGGTCGCCTCCGGCACGCTCGCCGACGACCCGTACACGGGCGGCTCCGTCGACTACGTGCGCGGCCGCAGCAAGGTCGACATCGACCATGTGGTGGCGCTCTCCGACGCCTGGCAGAAGGGCGCGCAGAAGTGGGACCCCGGGACCCGGCTGCGCTTCGCCAACGACCCGCTCAACCTGCTCGCCGTGGACTCCACGGCCAACCGCCGCAAGTCCGACGGCGACGCCGCGACCTGGCTGCCGCCGAACAGGGCCTACCGCTGCACCTACGTCGCCCGTCAGGTCGCCGTGAAGAAGAAGTACGGCGTGTGGGTCACGGCCGGTGAGCGGGACGCGATGAAGCGGGTCCTGGCCGGCTGCCCCGACCAGCGGCTTCCCTAGACCGTCGCCGGTGGGCGGTGCACTGAAAAATCGATTCCGCAATGATCGTCCGGAGCCGTAGCCTCACTGCATGGACCTGCACATCACGACCCTCGCCGAACGGCCCGAACTCGCCGGCGACCTCTGGGCGATGAAAGACCTCTGGCCGGAGTTCATGATGTACGACCCGGTCGGCTGGGCCAACGTGGGCCGGATCGTGGCCGACTTCCCCGAGTACGTGCTCGTCGCCACGGACGGGCCCACCGAGCCCGCCACGGACGACGTCAACCCGCACGGGAAGGTCGTCGCCCGGGCGCTCAGCGTGCCGTTCGCCCTCCAGGCCGACGGCCGCGGCGAGCTGCCCGACACCGGCTGGGACCAGGTCCTGCTCTGGGCGTTCTCCGACCTGCGGCACGGCCGCAAGCCCGACACCGTCAGCGCGATCGAGATCACCGTCGACACGAGCGCGCTCGGCAAGGGCCTCTCGGGCCGCATGCTGGCCGCGATGCGCGACAACGCCGCCCGTCTCGGCTTCTCCGAGGTGGTCGCACCAGTGCGCCCGAACGCCAAGCACCTGGAGCCCGAGGCCTCCATCCACGAATACGCCTTCCGCACCCGGGAGTCGGACGGACTGCCGCACGACCCGTGGCTGCGCGTCCACGTCCGGGCGGGGGCCACGATCGAGAAGGTCGCGCCCGCGTCGATGACGGTCAGCGGCTCGGTGGAGCAGTGGCGCGCGTGGACGGGCAAGCCGTTCGACACCGACGGCCCGGTCGAGGTCGACGGCGCGCTGGTGCCGGTGCACTGCGAGGTGTCCCGCGGCTACGGCGTGTACGTCGAGCCGAACGTCTGGGTCCGTCACCGGATCTGACCTGTCGCGAGTCCCGGGAATACCGCCCGGAACAGCGTGAACGCGAGAAGGCGTGAAACAGCGTGAACCGCGAGAAGGCGGGACCGCGAGTAGCGCGAGAAGGCGTGAACCGTGTGAACCGCGAAAAGGCGTGAAGGCCACCCCCCCTCCAGGGGCCTTCACGCCTTTCGCCTCTCCGGATGCCGGTCCGGGCGGACCGTCAGCCGAGGCTCTTCTCGTCGATGACGTCCTTCTTCGCCGGTGCCTTCGCCGTGACCGGCTTCTCGAAGTCGGAGAAGGAGACCGTGCCCGGCTCGTCGCCGCCGGTCGTCACGACCCGCAGCAGATACGGCTTGCCCTCCGTGGCCACGTAGAACGTGTCCTTCTCGCCGCCCTTGTAGTCCAGCGTCAGGATGAGCGCCTTCTTGCCGTCGACCGTGGTCTCGGTGCCTTCCACCGCCCCGCGGCTGTCCTGCTCGAAGTCGGCCATCAGCTTCTTCAGGTCGCACATGTCGAGCATGTCCTTGGCGTCCGGGTCCTTGGCGTCGGTCTTGAGCCAGCGGCCCTTCATCTGCTTGATCACCGCGGCCTGTACTTCCGCCGGCTCGTCCTTCGACTGCTCCTTCAGGAAGGCCTCGTCGAAGCGGAGGTAGACGGCCTTGTCGGTGGGCTCGCCGGGGCGGATCACCTCGGCCGTGCCCGTCGCGCCGATCGTCAGCGTGCCCGCGCACCGGCCCTGGACGTCGGTCGACAGGTATCCCTTCAGCGGCCCGTCCGTCGACTTGGTGTCGAGGTCCACGGTGAGGGCGTGAGCGCCCTTCGTCGTGGCCACGGCCTTGTCCAGGATCTGGGCCGCGGTCATGTCCCCGAACGGGCCCGAGGCCTCCGGCTTGTCGTCGGAGACGGGGCCGCAGGCGGTCGCGCCGAGCGCGACGGCGGCGCAGAGCGTGGCGGCGAGAGCGATGCGGCGGGGACGGCGTGCGGTGGCAGACATGGGGGTGCTCCGAGGGATCGGGGTGGTACGGGGGAGAGGGAAGCGTTACGGGGGAGGGAGGAGGAGGGGAGGGGCGGGGCAGGCGGTACGAGGGGAGGGGCGGGGCAGGCGGTACGGGGGGTGACGCGGGCCCAAGCGGGGCTGACCGGCGGTCGCCCGGCGGAGGGCCTCCGGTCTCCGGCCGACGGGTCGCCCGGCCGGTGGGTCGCCCGGCCGGTTTCCGGCCGCTGGGTCTCTCCGGTCGACGGTTTCCGGCCGCTGGGTCTCGGGCGGCCGGCCCTTGGCCGGTGGTTCTCCGGCCGGTCTCCTGCCGGTCTCCGGCCGGTGGGTCTCCGGTCGACGGCCTTCGGCCGGTCTCCGGTCGGTGGCCTTCCGGTGGCCGGTCTCCGGCCGTGGATCTCCGGCCGCTGGGTTTCCGGTCGACGGTCTCCGGCCGGTCTCCAGTCGGTGGCCTTCCGGTGGCCGGTCTGCGGCCGCTGGGTTTCCGGTGGCCGGTCTCCTGCCGGTGGATCTCCGGCCGGTCTCCTGCCGGTCTCCGGCCGGGGCTCCTGGCTGCGGGTCAGCCGAGCTTCAGGTCCCACTGCGTGGCGTCGTGGTCCATGCCCGGCTCGACCTCGACCGTCAGGCTCTTGGCGGCGGCGGGCGTGTCGAAGCCGAAGGTCTTGGTGGCCTTCTTGCCGGGCAGGACCGAGCCGTCGAAGACCACGCCGAGCTTGTCGCCGAGGATCTGCTCGGCCTCGACGCCGTCCTTGCCGGTGCGGGCCTTCGGCATCGTGCCAGCGGAGTCCCAGGCCTTCTTGCCGGAGTTCTCGATGGTGACGGTGACCTGGTAGGCCTTGTTGCCCTCGGTGTGGCCGACGGCGAACTCGTCCGGGGTGAACGCCTTGGGCGCGGAGACCGTGACCTTGAGGCCGTCCTCGTACTCGATGGTGTCGCCGGCCTCCAGGGCCTTGCCCTGGGCGGCCTTGCCGCCCGGGTCCTTGGGGGCGGAGTCCTTGAGCGAGTTGTCGATCTTGTCGAGCTCGTCCACCGCCTCGCTGACCGCGGTGAAGGTGATGACCGCGCCGACCACCGAGAGGATCAGGGCCGCGAGACCGAGGATCGCGCCGGTCAGCGTGACTCCCTTGTTGTTGGCCTCGCCCCGCTTGACCCGGCCCTTGCCGACCAGCCCGAGGACCAGCGCGATCAGGCCGAGGATGCCGGCCAGCCAGAAGAACAGCGGGATGAGGCCGGAGAGCGTGCCGATGATGCCGAGGATCAGAGCCGCGGTCCCGAGCCCGTTGCGCATGGCCGCCGGAGCGGGGGAGTGCGGGAGTTGCGTGTCGTACGACATGAGTGTGTCCTCCCGGACAGTGAGTTTGTCTGGCGCGATGAATCAATGACAGCAGAAGCTGTGAACCGAGTCAACACAATTCACGGGATACGGCGCCGCTCACGCTGTGAAGGGGTGGCTCTTGCGTTCGTCAGTAAGATCGGTGTCACAGGTCAGGCGGGACGAGAGGAGTGGCAGGTGCCGGAGAGCGCAGCAGAGGTGACCGCCGCGGGCATCGCCCGCCTCGCGGGGGTCGGCCGGGCGGCCGTGAGCAACTGGCGCCGCCGGCACGCCGACTTCCCCAAGCCGGTCGGTGGCACGGAGACCAGCCCTTCATTCGCCCTCACCGACGTCGAGGCCTGGCTGCGGGCCCAGGGCAAGCTCGCCGAGGTCCCGCTCGGCGAGCGCGTCTGGCAGCAGGTCGCCGGCCATCCTTCCGGCGCCGTCACCGGCCTGGTCCACGCGGGCTGTGTGCTCCTCCTCGTCCGTGACCGGGCGGCGGCCTGGCCGGCGCTCGCCGCGGCGCCCGACGAGCGGCTCGGCGAGCTGCTCCCCGTGCCGCTGGAGGAGACGCTGACCGAGCGGTTCGGCGTCGAACGGGCCGTCCGCACGCCCCCCGCGCCCGAACTCGCCGCTTCCGTCCCGCTCGTGCGCGCGGTGGCGGAACTGGCCGCGGAGACCAGCCCCCGCGAGACCTTCGAGTTCCTGCTCGGCCGCCATCTGGACGCCAACCCGCGCCAGTACACGCTCACCCCGCCCGGCCCCGCCGCCCTCATGGCGGCGCTCGCCGGCCCCGCCGCGACCGTCCTCGACCCCGCCTGCGGCACCGGTGCCCTGCTCGGCACGGCGGCCGCCGCCAGGGGCTCCGCGGTCACCGCCCTCCACGGCCAGGACGCCGACCCCGACCTGGCCGCGCTGACCGCCCTGCGCCTCGCGCTCGCCACCGACGCCACCGGTCCCCGCCGCGTCGACGTCCAGGTGCTCGCCGGCGACACCCTGCGCGCCGACGCCTTCCCCGCGCTCACCGCCGACGCCGTGCTCTGCCACCCGCCGTTCAACGAGCGCAACTGGGGCCACGACGAACTCGCCTACGACCCGCGCTGGGAGTACGGCTTCCCGGCCCGCACCGAGTCCGAACTGGCCTGGGTGCAGCACGCCCTGGCCCGGCTGCGCCCCGGCGGCACCGCCGTCCTCCTCATGCCGCCCGCCGCCGCCTCCCGCCGCTCGGGCCGCCGCGTCCGCGCCGACCTGCTGCGCCGCGGCGCGCTGCGGGCCGTCGTCGCCCTGCCGGCCGGCGCGGCCCCGCCGTACGGCATCCCGCTGCACCTGTGGGTGCTGCGCAAGCCCGTCGCCGGCGAGCGCCCGCCCGCCGAGCTGCTGCTCGTCGACACCGCGCCCGAGACCGTCGCGGGCGTCGGCACCGCCGGCTCCGGCAGCGGCCGTGACCGGCTCGACTGGCCCGCCGTGGAAAGCGCCGTCCTGGGCGCCTGGCGGCCCTTCGACCGTGACGGCACCCTTCCCGAGACGCCCGGCGAGAGCCGCTCCGTGCCCGTCGTCGAACTCCTCGACGACGACGTGGACCTGGCGCCCGCCCGTCATCTGCCGCCGCCCGCCGCCGCCGAGGGCGCGGCGCAGCTGGCCGGGGTGCGCGAGCGGCTCACGGAGACCCTGTGCCGCACCCGCGAGCTGACGCCGCCGCCCGCCGCCGAGTCCGGTGCGGCGCCCGGCGTCCGCATGACCGCGACGACGGTCGGCGAGCTCGCCCGCGCGGGCGCCCTGACCCTGCGCGCCGGAGGCACGGGCACGGCACCCGCCGGGCCCGCCGCGGCGCCCGTCCGGGTCCTCACCGACACCGACGTCCTGGCCGGCCACGCACCCTCCGGCACCCTGCCCGAGGCCCCGCCCGAGGGCCCCGCCGAGGAGCCCGTGCTGCTCGCCGCGGGCGACGTCGTCGTGCCGGTCCTCGGCGGCGGCTCCGTCGCCCGGGTCGTCGACGCCGCCACCGCGGGCGCCGCCCTCGGCCGCAACGTCCACCTGCTGCGCCCCGACCCGGCCGCCCTCGACCCGTGGTTCCTGGCCGGTTTCCTGCGCGCCACCGCCAACAGCCGCCAGGCCAGCTCGTACGCCTCGACCGCGACCCGGCTCGACGTCCGCCGCCTCCAGCTGCCCCGGCTGCCGCTCCACGAGCAGCGGCGCTACGGAAACCGGTTCCGGGCCCTCGCGGAGTTCGAGGAGGCGCTGCGGCTCGCGGGCCGGCTCGGCGAACAGCTGGTGCAGGGCATGTACGACGGGCTGGCGGACGGCACGGTCGCGCCCTGACCGGACCCTGATCGTCCGTTCCGTACAACCCTGGAGCCGATGTCGGAGTCGGTGTATACGCTCGTCTCCGACAGTCGGCTGACCAGATGACCAGGAGCAGGAATGTACGGCCAGGGCTATCCGGCGCCGCCCGCGCCGCAGCAGCAGCGGGGCGTTCCGACCTCGGTCATCGTGCTGCGGGTGCTGTTCGCCGTGCTGCCGCTCCTCAGCCTCGGCATGCTCACCTGGGTGACCGCCCTGCGGATCGGCCTCCTGACCCGCCGGGTGGTGGACTGGATCCTGCTCGGGGTGTCGGTGGCGGTGATCGTCGCCACCTTCGTCCTGCTGCCGGAGGACGAGAACGACAAGTCCCTCCAGGGTGACCTCGTCATCGGGATGGTGCTGCTCAGCGCGGTCGCGTTCACGGCGTACTACCTGGTGGTGGACATCCGCCACGACCACACGCGGCCCCGCCCGTACGGGCCGGCCGCGGTGCCGCCGCCGTACAACCCGTACGCGGCGACCGTGCCGCAGCACCACCAGGCCTACGGCTATCCCCAGCCCCAGCCCCAATCCGGAGTCCAGCCCCAGCCCGGAGTCCAGCCCCAGCCCGTGGCCCGGCCCGCCCACCAGCCCCAGCCTCAACCGCAGGCCGTCACCCCGCCGAGCCCCCGCATCCACCAGGTGCGCGCCGAGCTCGACGAGCTGAGCGACCTGCTCCGCAAGGACGAGCGGCAGTGAACGGCCGGGTCGTCGGCGGGCGTTACGAGCTGGCCACCCTGATCGGCCAGGGCGGCATGGGCCAGGTCTGGACGGCGTACGACGGCCGCCTCGACCGCCGGGTCGCCGTGAAGCTCCTCAGCCCCGCCGCCATCAGCGGCCCCGCGACGGCCGCCGACGAGCTGCGGCGCCGCTTCGTGCGCGAGTGCCGGGTCACCGCCCAGGTCGACCACCCCGGTCTCGTCACCGTGCACGACGCGGGCAGCGACGGCGACGACCTCTATCTGGTCATGCAGTACGTGGAAGGCGCCGACCTCGCCGACCACCTCGCCGAGCACGACCCCTATCCGTGGCCGTGGGCGGTCTCCGTCGCCGCCCAGCTGTGCGCCGTCCTGGAGGCCGTGCACGCGGTGCCGATCGTGCACCGCGACCTCAAGCCGCGGAACGTGATGGTCCGCCCGGACGGCACGGTCACCGTGCTCGACCTGGGCGTGGCGTCCGTGCTCGACTCCGACACCACCCGCCTCACCCACACCGGCTCGCCCATCGGCAGCCCCGCCTACATGGCGCCCGAGCAGGCCATGGGCGGCGCCGTCGGCCCGTACACGGACCTGTACGCGCTCGGCGTGCTCCTCCACGAACTCCTCAGCGGCAACGTGCCCTTCGCCGGCTCCACCGCGCTCGGTGTGCTGCACCGCCATCTCCACGAGGCGCCCGTGCCGGTCCGCCGGCTGCGCCCCGAGGTGCCCGAGGCCCTGGAGGCGCTCGTCCTGCGGCTCCTCGCGAAGGACCCGCAGGCGCGGCCGTCCGGTGCGCAGGAGGTGTACGAGGAGCTGCTGCCGCTCCTGCCCGCGCGCGGCGCGGCCGGGCCGTCGGGCCCGCTCGACCCGACCCGCCCGTTCCGCCGCCCGCACGCGCCCTGGCCCGACCGTTCGGCGCGGGTCCCTGCGGCGGCCCCGCCGCCGGTGGCCCCGGCGTCCCCGCGGCCCGACGTGGCCGCGGCCGTGGACGAGGTGAAGCGGCTGCTCGGCGAGGGCTCCATCACCCAGGCCGTGGACATCCTCGGCGGCATCCTGCCGGCCGCCGCCGCGGAGCACGGCGAGCGGTCGCCGGTCGTCCGGATCCTGCGCAAGCAGTACGCGTCCACGCTCATGGACGACGGCCAGTACCGCCGGGCCCTGCCCGAGCTGCGCCGGCTCGCCGAGGACCGCGCGGCGGAGGCCGGCCCGGCCGACCCGCAGACCGTCCAGTACCGCTACGACGCGGCGCTGTGCCTGGAGCAGCTGGGCGATCCGGTCGCCGCGCTCACGGAGTTCCGCGCGCTCCTGCCGTACTACGAGCAGGACGCCCGGGCCTTCGACATCCGGCACCGGATCGGGCTGTTGCTGCTCGCGACGGGCGACCACGCGGGGGCGGCGTCCCAGTTGGGCGCTCTTTTGTACGACGTGGAGCGGACCCACGGCCCGTATCACCCGCTTGCGGCCGATTTGCGGCGTGTGCTGGAGCGGCAGCAGCAGATGGGGCGCGGCTTCTGACGGTTCGGCAGCATCACGACTGCGTACCGGATTCGCCAACGGAGAGCATTGGTCCATTTTGGTCGTTTTGCGCTGTGTAACGTGCGCGTTCGATCATGTCCACGCCGTCCAAGGATCCTTCATGACCACGCCTCCGCCGTCCGACCCGTTCGCCGCCGCGCCCGGGCAGCCCGAGCCCGCCCCGCAGAAGAAGGGTGGCGGCCTGCTGAAGAAGATCGGCGGCTTCGTCGTCCTGGTGATCGTCGCCCTCGCCTGGAAGTTCGGTGTCCCGTACCTGACCGGTGACGCCCCGGTCCACGCCAAGGTCGGCGAGTGCGTGATCGTGACCGGTCCGGACAACGCTCCGGAGGTCGAGACCCAGGACTGCTCCTCGGGCAAGGCCGACCTCTACAAGGTCGCTGAGGTCCACGAGGACACCTACGACGCGGAGAAGTGCGACCGGACCAAGTACTCGGCGCTGCAGCAGCAGCTGGGCTCGGACAAGTTCGTCCTCTGCCTCGAAGAGGTCGCGGCCAAGTAAGCAGCCGTATGCAGAAGGGGCCGGCCCGTCGGGGCCGGCCCCTTCCGCGTGCGTACGCCTTCCGCGTGCGACAGCATCATCGCCGCCTTCGCCCGGCAGGGGCCGGGACGGCGGGTCGAGATGCGCCAGGCCGCCTGGTCCGACCCGAGCGCGGACCCCGCCCGCTTCCACGCCCGCCCCGGCGTCGTCTACCGCCCCGTCACCGGCGTGGGCCCCAGCCGCGTCGCCGTCGCCTGGACACCGGCCGACGACACCGACCCGCCCGTCCAGGACTCCGTCCGCTGCTGCACGCCCGGGGGAGCGCCCTTCGCGTCGCCGCCGGTCACGTCGCCGACGGCCGCGGCTGCTCCGGCGGAACCGAGCTCTCGGCAACCGCCATCCACTGGTCCAGGTCGGCCTGCGTGAATTCCGTCCACGGCGGGATCTCGGGGAGCCGGCGCAGGAGGTCGTAGGCCTCGGAGATCTGAGGGCCGCGGAGGACCGGGCAGTGGCAGCCGGCGATGACGGCGGCGTCCAGGTGCTGGAAGTCGCTGACCACCGTCCCGAACTTCTCCGCGTCCAGCAGGGCGACCCAGGGGGAGACCAGGCGCCCGCCGAAGTACTGGCCGTCGCGGAATTCGTCCGGCGACAGCTCCGCCGTCTCGGGCAGGGGGGCCGGCACGTTCGTGGCGAAGGTGTCCACGGACCACAGGACGCTGGTCTTCCGGTCGAAGAGCGAGCGGGTCGTGGGGTTGTCGTACAGCGGCGGCCGTTTGGCGACCAGGGTCCGGTCACCCGCGTCGATCGTGTCGCCGTCCGTCATGAAGCGGCACCGGTTGATGGGAGTCTCCCACTCCTCGGCCATGCGGCCGATGGAGAACCACGTCGTCAGCAGGGTCGCGTTCGGGCATTCGGCCAGGACCGCCAGGAGGTTGCCGGCATGGTCGCGGTCGTCGTGGGTGAGGAAGATCCACCGCACGTCCAGGGGGTCGACGACGGACCAGGCCGCCTCCAGCCACTGGGAGCGCACCGCGGGCGCCCCGGTGTCCACGAGGATCGGTTCGGTTCCGCGGATGACCATCGAGTTCATCGGGAAGTGGCCGACCGGCGGGGCCTCGAGGGCCCACGGGATGACGAAGGTCTCCTCGGCGATCTTGTACGGTTCCAGGAGGCTGAAACTCTCCGTGCTCGTCATCGCTGCTCTCCCTGGGGTGGAGTCGGGGCAGCGTCCATGACTCCAGTGCAGCCCCGTCCCGGACCGTCGTCAAACGGGCGCCGCCAGCCCTGCGGCGCCGGGCGGTGGAACTCCAGGGCGATGGTGTCCGGATCCTTGAAATTGAGATGAAGTCCCCCGGAGGGGTCCTCGACGACGTCCGAGTGCGGGATCTCCTGCTCGTCCAGCCGGGCCTCCCACGCCTCGATCGCCGCCTGATCCGCGGCGTGGAAGGCCAGGTGGCCGAGGACCCGGGTCGGGTCGAAGACGTCCGACGGGTTCGTCCCCTCGTGCGTACGGAATCCGATGACCGCGACGGGGGAGGCGACGGCCACGAACGGGCCGAACTCGTCCACGATGTCGAGGACCATCTGCCCGCAAGACGCCGACCGGGTCGCGGAGTTCACGTGGTCAGGCCGGACCGTGGCACGGCGCGATCCGGTGTGTCGGTCGATCACCCCAAAGCACTGGGGAAAGAAACCAACCCCAACCCGACCCCACCCCCACCTGCAGACCCCGGGGCCTTTCGTCGGCAACGCGTGGGCGATCGTCACCCACATGAGCGAATTGGTCCAACTGGGCTGGATTCGTGACCTTTTGCCTGGCATATGCTCGCGGCGACCCAGAAAAGCTTCGGCCCCCGTCCGGGACTGTCACTCCCGACCGAGGGCCTGGCCAACGAGGAAGAAAGCCCTTCCCGATGGATACCCAGCACCCTAGCGGCCGCCGCCGCGCCGTGCCCGCGACTCCCCGAACTGCCACCCGATCCGGTGTCACTCACGTCAAAATCCCGCAGAGCTACGGCTTCTCGGTTATCGACAACGGGCTGATTCAGAACGCCCGGTTGTCGTTCCTTGCCAGAGCCCTCTCCGCCTACATCCAGTCGCTCCCCGAGGGCTCCTGCATCTCCATCCGCGCGCTCGCCGCCGAGTCCCCCGAGGAGGGCGAGGTCCGCATCGCCGCCGCGCTGCGGGAGCTGGAGGAGCACGGTTACCTGGATCGCATCCGGGTCCGGCTCCCCAACGGCCGGGTGGTCACCCAGACGATCTCCTACAACTGTCCGGCGGCCCGCGATGCGGCCCGCCAGGCGGCCCGCCAGGCCTGCGGCGAACCGGCCCCGGCCCCGGCCCCGGCTCCGGCTCCGGCGCTTGCCCAGGACCCCGACCGGGGCTGGGACCTTGACCGGGGTCCCGGCCGGGACTGGGACCCCGGCCCGGACCCTGCCCCCGGCCCGGACTGGGAGCCTGACGCGGATCCCGACCCCGGCCCGGACTGGGAGCCCGATCCCGACCCCGACCCCGGCCCGCCGTCGGGTGGCGGCGCCCCCGCGCCCGTTCACCCGCCCGCACCCGCACCCGCACCAGTACCCGTGCTCGTGCCCGTAGGCGTGCGGAAGGCGGCCCCGCCGTCGGAGCCGCCCACCGGCCCGGCCGCCGAGCTGTTGCTCGGTCTGCGGGCCCTCGAACCCCGCCTGACGCTCTCCGTGCGAGACGTCCACCGTCTCGCGCCGGGCGTGGAAGCGTGGTTCGCCCGGGGCTGCAAGCCCGACGCCGTACGCCGCGCCCTCACCGCCGACCTGCCCGTACCGCTGAGGCATCCGGCCGGCCTGCTCGCCCACCGCCTGACCGCACTGCTCCCGCCGCCCCTGCCCGCCCGCCCTCCGGCACCCGACCCGCTCCAGAACTGCGAGGTCTGCGACCACGCCTTCCGCGCGCCGGCGCCGGGGGTCTGCGGTGGATGCCGCCCGCCGACACAGGAGCGGGCCGCGTGACCGACGTGATGGGTAGGCGGGCATACGTGAAGCGGACCACGCTCAAGATCGATGAGTCGCTGGACGCCCGGATGCGGCACGAGGCCGCCGGGCGCGGGATGACGGAGTCGGAGTGGACGCGGGCGGCGATCGCCGACCACCGGAGGGAGTGTTCACCGTCGAGGCGGTGCACCCGGCCGACCGGCTCCGGATCGCCGAGCTCACGGCTCAGTACGCGGGCTTCCCGCTGGGCCTCGTCGACGCGTCGGTCATCGCCTGCGCCGAACGCCTCGACGCCACGGAAGTGGCGGCCGTGGACCGCCGCCACTTCGGGGCGGTACGCCCGGCCCACGTCGAGGCGTTCACACTGCTGCCGCTCAGTCCCCGGACTTGACCCCGTCCACGAACGCGGACCAGGCGGCGGCCTGGAAGAGGAGGGCGGGGCCGGCGGGGTTCTTGCTGTCGCGGACGGGGACGAGGGGGAGGTCGTCGGCGACCTCCAGGCAGGCGCCGCCGTCGTCATTACTGTGTGAGCTCTTGCGCCAGCTGATGGTGCTCAGATCGATGGCTCGCACTGTGCTTCCTCCAACGTACGCATGATGAACTTCCGTGAATCCGCCGGGGAAAGGGCCAGATCGCGAGCTCGATCGTAACGGAGCTGCAAGAGGTCCACGTCGGACGTTCCTTCGATCAGGCTGCCGGCGTAACTGGTCTCCACCCACGCCACTACACGACCGTCCGCGAGTCTCAGGAACGTCACATGGGTGCCGTTCAGCGCGTACAGCCCAACGGAGTTCGGGACCACCTGAATGATGACGTTCCTGCGATCGCCGACCTCCAGTAGGTGCCTCAACTGGTCCTGCCATTGCGCCGAATCCGACAGCGATGTGCGCAGTACGTTCTCCGAGAGGATCGTCCGCATGCCAAGGGCGTTGGGCCCCGTCAGCAGTTCTTGCCGTCCGAGGCGTGCCTTGATCTGGCGTTCCAGTTCGTTGCCTTCCAGGAGCCCCGTCTTCATCAGTTCGCGTGCGTAGGTCTCGGTCTGCAGCAGGCCCGGCATCACGCAGGCGGCGTAGTGCCAGAGGCTGATCGCCTCCGCCTCCAACGCCATGTACTGGCGGTACTTCGCCCGGAACTGAGTCTGGTCCCCCGCCGCCAGCTCCCACAGCGCCAGTAACAGCCCCGGTAGCCCGTAGTACGCGTCCAGCGCTTCCACAACCTCCGGGCCGCCGATCGTCTCGCCCTTCTCCATCTTCGAGAACAGCGTCGCGTCCCACCCCAGCGCCGACCCCAACGCCCGGTAACTCAGCTTGCGTTCCAGCCGCAGCTTCTTCAGTTCCTCCGCAAAGCGCTTGCGCGGCTCCTGGCTACGACCCGTGATCACCCGTCTCGGCGGCATCGCAACACGCACCTCTCCTGGAAGGTGTGGAATTACCGGATCGGCGACGGGGAACTACAGCCGCCAAACCGGCCTCCCCAACCTGCCCCGGGTCCATATTCGACATGCCCCATCACGGAGGGTAGTCCAACACCTGGAGCGGTTGTCATGGAGTGCGGCGATTTTGTGTACGACGAAGTGGCTTGTGTGGTAGGGGAGTTCCGGGGTCACACCGGGCGCCACGTGATGCTCCGTCCGCTCGGCGGCGGGCGCGAATGGCAGGCCGATCCCGCCCACCTCAGGCCCGCGACGCAGGACGAACGCCTCAGCGCGGGTGTGCGTGCGGTGAACGAGCGGGCGCGGGCCGCGGCGGTCGCGTTCCTGGACGTGGAGCTTCCGGCGCCGCCCGAGCCCGTACCGGGGTGTGCGGAGTGTGACGGTCTGGCGGACCGGCGGCGCCGGGCGTGGCTGCGCTACGACGGGAGCGGCGAGGCGGACGCGAACGTGCTCCTCCGCCGTCATCTGGCGGAGGAGCACGGGGTGGAGCACGAGGAGGTACGGGGCGGGGGCGCCGGTCAGCCGAACTGGCCGACCTTGTAGTCGCCGCCGGGCATCTGGAGCATGACGTTCATGCGGTTGAACGCGTTGATGATGGCGATCAGGCCGACGAGGGCGAGCAGCTGGTCCTCGTCGTAGTACTTCGCCGCGTTCTGCCAGGCGTCGTCCGGGATGCCGGTGCCGTCGGCGATGCGGGTGCCGAGCTCGGCCAGTTCGAGGGCGGCGCGCTCGGCCTCGGTGAACACCTTGGCCTCGCGCCACGCGCCGACCATGAGCAGCCGCTGCGTGGTCTCGCCGGCCGCCTCCGCCTCCTTGGTGTGCATGTCGAGGCAGAAGGCGCAGCCGTTGATCTGGCTGGCGCGGATCTTCACCAGTTCCTGGGTCGACTCCGGCAGGCCGGTCTCGGTCAGGGCGTTGCCGGCTGCCGCGAGGTGCTTGACGATCTTGCCGGAGACCGCACTGGCGAAGGGGTTGAGGCGGGGTTCCATGAGGGGCTCCTTGTGTGCCGTTGTCATCGTCGCTACACCCCTATGACGAGACGGCCGGAGGGACTGTGACACGGCTGGATGTGACCTGGGTCACGTGAGGACTCTGCGGGCCCTGGCGTGCAGGGCACGCCGGCGGACTTTCCCCTCGGCGCGGCAGACGCCTCGGTCGTAGCCGTCGCCGAGCTATTGGCGTGCGCGATGTCGCCGCGCTAGACCGGCGCCACTTCCTCGTCGTGCGGCCTCGGCACGTCGACGTGCTCACTCTGCTGCCCTGGTTCCCGCCGGCGCCGCCGGTCCCACAGCACCCAGCCGCCCAGCACCAGCAGTGACGCGAGCGCCGTCGCCAGGCCCGGGCGCAGGCCCGGTGGGCGGAAGTCGCAGGAGACCTCCCGCCGGTCCGCCGTGACCGGCACCGACACCAGTCCGCCGTACGAGGCCGCCGGCCGCCCGTCGCAGCGCCAGCCGGGGATCCCCGGGGCCGAGAGGACGACCGTGCCGGTCGTGCCGGGGCGGAGGGTGGCGCGGAAGCCGGTGTCCGTGACGTCGACGGCGGTCGGGGCGGTGGCGCGCAGGGCGGTGACGGCGGCGCGCAGGCGCGTGTGGTCCAGGCAGGCCGGCTCGCCCTTCGGCGGGATCTCGGGGCGCAGGCCCGGGACCTTCTGGACGCCCAGTGACACCAGGGCCGCCCGCCACTTCAGGAGCTGCCCGCGGAGCTTCACCGTGCGGTCGCCGAGCCGCGCCGTGCCCGTGAAGTCGGGCGACCAGAAGAAGACCTCGGTGCCGACGCGGCACGCGCCGTCCGCCCCCGGGGGCTCGTACACCCGGGCGCCGAGCAGGAGTTCCTGGTTGCGGAAGGGCGAGGGGCCGTACACCGGGGCCGGGCCGGGCGGCCGTACCGTCACCAGGGGCAGCGCCGGGCCCGTACGGACCGGCTCGCCGTCCCGCAGCCGCGCGCCGACCGCGAACAGCGCGTCGGTCACCGGGTTGTCCAGGCTCTGCAGGTTGCGGCCGCGGGAGGTCCAGCCCACGCCGAGCGCGGCCATGGTGCGGGTGAGGACGTCGGGCGTGAGGCTGCTGTAGTAGGCGCCGCCCTGGCCGCCCAGCATCATCGGCTCGTTGCCGGTGGTCTGCGGGAGGCCGGAGTCGGTGCGGTACGCGGGCCAGCCGTCGGCCTCCGCGAGCGCGGCGGCCCGCCGGGAGTCGGCCGCGCTCCACGCCGGGTAGTCGTCGAGCCGCGCGAGCCGTTCCTTGTCGCCCCACGCCGTCGTCGCCGAGGCCTGCGCCACGAGGACCGCGGCGAGCAGCGGAAGAGCGAGTCGCCGGTGCCGTACGAGAGCGGCCGCGAGGCCCGCCGCGAACAGCGCCAGGCCCCACACCGTCGTCTGCTCGCTGCCCAGAGCCGCGAGCGCGAGCACGCCCACCACGGCCACGCCGCCGAGAACCGACCGCCGGTCCGGCGGCCCGTCGGCGAGCGCGGCCCACGCCGCCAGGACCAGGACGCCCGCCAGGACGAAGGTCTGGCGGTACGGGCTGCCGTTGGGCGTCGCGAAGACGTGCCAGACCAGGTGCGTCGGGCCCCACTGCAGCGACAGCGCGACCCCGGCGACCACCGCGGGCCACAGCCACCTCCGCCGGAAGAGCAGGGACGCGGCGAGCACCGGCACCGCGGTGAAGACGAACAGCGCCGGCGTCGAGAAGCCGTACGTGACGGGCATCAGGCGGGCCGCCAGGTCCGCGCCGCCCGCCGGCGCGAAGTCCCGTACGACGCCCGGATACGCGTACCGCGTCCCGAGGAACACCGGCACCAGGACCGGCGCGGCGAGGCCCACGCCCAGGACCACGGTCACGGCGCCCCGCAGGGCCACCCGCCACCGGGGCGCCGTCACGATCAGCACCAGGGCCGCGCCGAGCGTCGCCATGTAGGCGGTGTAGAAGTTCGCGGTCCAGCAGAGCGCGACCACCAGCGGACCGAGCAGCGGGCGCCGTCCCTCCCGTACCCACGCGCCCACCAGGCAGAGCAGCGGGAAGGCGATCAGGCCGTCCATCCACATGGGGTTGTAGACGGCCTCCAGGAGCGCCCAGCCGCACAGCCCGTAGGCGGCGCCGAGCAGTCCCGCGCCCCACCACATCCGCGGATCGGCGCCGGGCCGCACCCGCGGCAGCGCGCACGCCATAGCGGCCGCCGCGGTCGCCATCTTCAGGACGGTGACCGCGTAGAGCGCGTTCGCGAGGTCCGCGCGCGGCGCGAGCGCGACCAGCGGGGCGAAGGGGCTGGTCAGGTAGGTGCCGAGGTCGGGCAGGAAACTGGTGCCCCAGCCCGACTGCCAGTTCAGGAGCAGCCCGCCGTCGGCCCGCCCGTGCAGCAGGTCCCACAGGTGGGCGTGGAACGGCAGGAACTGGTTGCCCAGGTCGTTGACGCTGCGCCGGTGCGGGCCGAACGGGAAGGTTTGGGCGACGGCGTCCCCGGCGCACACGGCGACGGCGGTGAGCAGCGCCGCCAGCAGGGGCGCCCGTCCGGCGGCCCGTCCGGCGGCGACCCCGGCGGTCCGTCCGGCGGTACGCGGTTTCGGGATCTTCATCGTCTCCCGAATATCGCATCCCGAATGCGCGAAATCGTCCACGGGGTCAGGTAGTTCATTCAATGGTCGCCTCGGCGTCACCGGTGGAATCCGGCGGCGACATCCGGACCGGTTGTCGTGTCGTGCGTGCTGCTCTCGATCGTGGTCCCGTGCTTCAACGAAGAAGAGATCATCGGTCGCTTCCACGACCAGGTGACGGCCGAACTCTCCCGCTCCGACGGAGAATTCGAGATCGTTTACGTGGACGACGGAAGCCGTGACCGAACGCTGCCCCTCCTGGAGGAGATCGCCGCAGGCGATCCCCGGGCGCGCTACGTCTCCTTCAGCCGCAACTTCGGCAAGGAGGCCGCCATGCTGGCCGGCCTCCGGCACGCGGCGGGCGACGCCGTCGTCATCATGGACGCCGACCTCCAGCACCCGCCGGAGCTCGTGCACCGCATGCTCACGCTGCACGCCGAGGGATACGACCAGGTCATCGCCCGGCGCACCCGCACCGGCGACCGGGTCACCCGCACCGTGACCGCCCGCGCCTACTACTGGGCGATCAACCGGCTGGTGGACGTCGAGCTGGTCGACGGCGTCGGCGACTTCCGGCTGCTTTCCCGTCGCACGGTCGACTCGATTCTCGAACTGACCGAATACAACCGTTTCTCGAAGGGCCTGTTCGCCTGGGTCGGATTCCGGACGACCACCTTCGAGTACGAGAATGCGGTCCGTGAGCAGGGACGTTCGAAATGGACGTTCGGAAAGCTGCTCAACTACGGTCTCGACGGCCTTCTCTCGTTCAACAACAAGCCGCTCAGGGCCGCCGTCTATCTCGGCCTGATCCTGGTCGCCGTGGCATTCGCGTACGCCGCCTGGATCGTCGGTGTCGCCCTGGTGAACGGCGTGGAGACGCCCGGCTATGTCACCCTGCTCGTGACGGTCACCGCGCTCGCCGGCGTCCAGATGGTGATGCTGGGACTGGTGGGCGAGTACGTCGGCCGCATCTACTACGAGGTGAAGCGGCGCCCGCACTACCTGGTGAAGGCGACGAACACGCGGGTGCCCGCCCCCGCGACCGCCCCCCGCGACGAGGAGCTCGTCCGTCGATGACGACGACCTGGCAGGTGCTGCGCTTCGGCCTCGTCGGCGTCGTCAACACCGGTACGTACTACGGGCTCTACCTGCTCCTCGGCCTGCGGCTGCCGTACATCGCCGCCCACGTCGTCGCGTTCGCGCTGTCCATGGTCGGCTCCTTCTTCCTCACCTCGTACTTCACCTACCGCACCCGCCCCACCTGGAAGAAGTTCCTGCTCTTCCCGCTGACCAACGCGGCGAACTTCGTCGTCACCACCGTCGGCGTCTACGTCCTCGTCGACCTGATGGGCGTCGACAGCCGCTACGCGCCGCTGCTCGCCGCCGCGGCCGCGATTCCCGTGACGTTTCTGCTCTCACGGACGATCATGCTGGGACCCGACACCACCCGAACACGTGAGTCGTTGACCGAGTCGACCGAATCAACCGAGACAGTCGCTTCCAAGTAGTGGCCCAGGCCACGGCGACTGCCTAGCATTGATCACCGCACGGTCGTCCCACTGACGCACGACCCACGCCGGGAGGCTCCTTTGCACCGCCGCACTGCGCTCTCCGTCTCCGCCGCCCTGCTCGCCGCGGCCCCGCTGCTCACCGCCTGCGGCAGTGACGCCCACCCGGGCGCGGCAGCCGTCGTCGGCGGACAGCGGATCGAGGTCTCCAGCCTGCAGGCCCAGGTCGAGGACGTGCGCGCGGCGCAGCAGGCCTCGCCGAACGCGTCCCAGCTGATCAGGGAGACCGGCGACCTCAGCCGCCGGAAGCTGCACGACATGATCTTCGACCGGGTGGCCGCGAAGGTCGCCGAGGACAACGGGATCACCGCGAGCCGCGCCGAGATCCAGCAGGCCCGGGGCGAGTTCGTCCGCCAGAGCGGCGGCGAGCAGCAGCTGCGGGCCGCGCTGCTCCAGCAGCGGGGAGTGGCGCCGGACCAGGTCGACGAGGTCGCCCGCCGGGCCGTGCTGATGAACAAGATCGCCGCGAAGCTGGGCGCCGGCAACACCCCCGAGGGCCAGAAGAAGCTCACGGACGCGTTCAGCCAGGCCTCCAAGGAGCTCAGGATCGACGTGAACCCGCGCTACGGCAGCTGGGACGACGAGAAGATCCAGCTGGCCACGTACACGGCGCCGTGGGTGCGGCAGATCAGCCAGACCGCCCCGGAGGCGGGTGCCTGAGCCGGGGTAGGTTCGAGGGGTGAACGCTGACACCTCCGACACCTCCGGCAACACCGACCCCTCCGGCACCGGCCGCATCGTCCTGCTCACCGCCAGCCACCGGGTGGCGCCCGGGCTGCTCTCCTGGCCCGCCTGGCAGGCGCTGCGCACGGCGGACCGGGTGCTGTGCCCGGACGCGGACCACCCGCAGCTGCCGTACCTGCGGGAGGCCGGGGTCGCCGCCGAGGTGCTGCGGCCCTCCGCGCAGGAGCTGGTCGAGGCGTGCGCCGGAGGCCGCACGGTCGTCGTGCTGCCGTCGGGCGAGGGCGACGCGGCGCTCACCGACGGGCTCGCGCGGATGGCCGGCTCCGGCCGGTTCGCGATGCCCGACCTGGAGCTGCTGCCCGGTTCGTACGACCTGCCGGGTGCCCGGCTGCTCGACCTCGTGCAGGTCATGGACCGGATCCGCCGCGAATGCCCGTGGTCCTCGCGGCAGACCCACGAGGGCCTCGCGAAGTACGGCATCGAGGAGGCCTACGAGCTGGTCGAGGCCATCGAGGACGGCGACCGCGAGGCGCTGCGCGAGGAGCTCGGCGACGTGCTGCTCCAGGTGGTCTTCCACGCCCGGATCGCGGAGGAGGCCGCGGAGGAGCCGTTCTCGGTCGACGACGTGGCCGCGACGATCGTGGAGAAGCTGATCCACCGCCACCCGCACGTGTTCGGCGACGCGACCGCCGAGACCCCGGAGGACGTCAAGGAGCACTGGCTGCGGACCAAGGCCGCCGAGAAGCAGCGGGAGTCGGTGACCGACGGCGTGCCGCTCGGCCAGCCGGGCCTCGCCCTCGCGTCGAAGCTCGCGGGCCGCGTCCGCACGGCCGGTCTCGACGTGCCCCCGCCCACCGGCGAGGGCATCGGCTACGAACTCCTCGCCCTCGCGGTACGGGCCGAGTCCGCGGGCGTCGACCCGGAAGCGGCCCTGCGCGCGGCGGGCCGGCTCTACCGGGACGCGATCCGGGCGGCGGAGGGCGTGACGGAGGCGTAACGCCGCCCCCTCCCTCTCGTGGGCCCGCCCGTTCCGCCCCGGCGGGACGACTGCCCGTCCAGGGGTCCCGGACCCGTCAGGGCTGGCGGGCGCCGGGGTTGTGCCAGTGGAGCTGTGGCGGTTCGAGCAGCCACTCGGCGCGGGTGCTCGGGCGGGTGGAGAAGCGGCCCACGGCCGGCAGCCGGTCGTGGAAGATCCGGTCCGGATCGGCGCCGAGGTCCGTCAGCTCCTCGGTGACCTCGGTGAGCAGACCGGGCGGCCCGGCGAGATAGACGTCGTGGGCGGGCCAGTGCACGGCGGCGCGCAGCGCCTGGACGAGCCGGTCGGTGGCCTGGTCGCGAGGACGGCCGGGAGCGGCGGTGATGTAGGTGACGTGGAGCCCGGGGATCAGCCCGGCGAGGCGGTCCACGTCGCCCCGCCCGTACAGGTACTCCTTGGCGCGGGCGACCAGGAACAGCCGTCCTTCCAGGCGCGGTTCGTCCTCCGCCGCCTCTTCGAGCAGCGCCCGCACCGGCGCCCAGCCGGTGCCGCCCGCTATGTAGGTGCGGGGCTTGCCGGGCGGGGTCCGGGCGGTCAGCGCGCCGCCCGCCGCGGACAGCCGCAGCGTCTCGCCCACCCGCAGCCGCTCGGTGAGGGCGGTGCTCATCAGCCCGCCCCTGATCCGGCTGACGTGCAGTTCGAGCGTGCCGTCGGGGCGGGGCGCGTTGGCGAGCGAGTAGGTGCGCCAGACCCGGGGCACGTGGAGCGTGCTGACGCTTACGTACTGCCCGGCGGCGTACGGGTAGGGGCGGCGGGGCCGCAGGGTGAGCAGCGTGAGGTCCTCCCCGTACCGCTCGTGACCCACGACGTCGGCGTCCCACCAGGCCGGCTCGCCGTCCGCGACGGACGCGTCGGCCCCGGCCTTCATCAGGTCGGCGACGAAGCCGTAGGCCTCGGTCCAGGCCTTCTCGGCCTCGACGGTCCAGGCGGCGCCGGCGGCGTGCGCGAAGGCGGCGAGCAGGCTGGCGCCGACCGCGCTGTAGAGCGCGGGAGTGGCCAGGAACTTGCGGTGGTCGCGGCCCAGCTCGCCGAGGTAGCCCGTCAGGTCCGGGTCCTCCAGACGCGTCACGACATGGGTCAGCGCGGCGAACAGCCGGTCCCGCTGCGGCGCCAGGTCCTGCGGAAACAGCTCGCGGACGCCCGGGTTGTGCCAGAAGAGGTGCGAGTAGAAGAAGGTGACGGCGTGCTCGGCCCGTCTCTCGACGACCGCGAACGTGCTTCTGAGCAAATGGGCATCCACGCGGTGAATCTAAGCCACTCAGCGTCACCGCGCGGGCCTACTTCGCACTTCACCTGCGGACTCGGCACCTCACATGTGTCACCTTCACCGACCCGACCACCCGCTCCGGCTCCCGGCGCGGCCCGGGCGGGACGACATGCCCGGGCTTGCGCAGACCGTGCTCACGCCGCGTGCCCCTCGCCGGCCGTGGCGGACTCGGCGGCGGGGGCGGAGGTGGCTGACTCGGCGAAGAAGTCGGCGAGGGCCGGGGCCAGGACCTCCGGGGCGATGGCGTGTTCCTCGCCGGGAAAGACCCGCAGGGTGTAGTTGCCGGCCGAGGCGGCCAGCTCCCGCGCCCCGGTCAGCATGTGCGGCGCGCCCGCGTCGCCGCTGCCGACGAGGACGGGCACGGTCACCGAGGCCCAGCGCCCGACCGGCAGGGGCCGGCCGGACATGGTGTCGCCCATGATCCGGCCGTCGTACGGGAGGGTGCGGGCGACGGCCTCCATGCCGGCCCAGAACGGCGCCTGCCGCATGCCCGCGACGACCTCCTCGGGCAGTCCGACGGCCGCCGTCATGAAGTGGGCGACCGCGTCCCCGTACGCCTCCTTCGCCACCAGCTCCGTCAGGCGCTCGACGTAGTCGTCGGGCAGCGGTGGGCGGCTGTCGTCGGTGACGAACGGCGGCTCGTAGAGCGCGAGTCGGGAGACGGCGCTGCCCCGGGCGGTGGCCTCCAGGGCGAGGACGGCGCCGGAGGACATGCCGAAGACCATGGCCGATCCGCCGGCCGGGCCCTGGATCAGCGCGTCCAGGTCCTCGACCTCGCGCCGCACGTCGTAGACGGGCGAGTCGCCGCTGTCGCCGCGGCCCCGGCGGTCGTAGGTGAGGACGGTGAAGCGTTCGGCGAGCAGCGTGGCGAGACCGGCGGAGTCGCCGCGGGTCATGAAGGCCCCGCCGACGAGGACCACGGAGGGTCCGGAGCCCCGGCGCTCGTAGGCGATGACGGTGCCGTCGGCGGAGGTGACCGTCGCGGAAGGCGTGTCGATGGACATGAGGATCCCTTCCCCCAGGAGATCTTGGGAACTGGACCGTACAGTACCCGTTCGGGTACTGGTCGGTCCAGTACTCTTTCGGGTGCGGGGAAGGCGACGAAGGAAGACAGAAGGAGCTGACGATGGACGCCCGATCGGCGCGCAAGCACCAGTCGATCCTGGAGGCCGCGACGGAGGTGTTCCTGTCCAAGGGATACGCGGGGACGAGCATGGACGACATCGCCAGGCTGGCGGCGGTGTCGAAGCAGACGGTCTACAAGCACTTCGCCGACAAGGAGAAGCTGTTCGCCGAGATCGTCCTGGCCACCACCGACGGCATCGACGGCATGATCGACGCGGTGGCGGACGTCCCCGTCGACCCGGCGGGCCTGGAGGACGGCCTGCTCCGGCTGGCCCGACGGTTCACGGTCACGCTCACGCAGCCCCACGTGCTCCGGCTGCGCCGGCTGATCATCGCCAACGCCGACCAGTTCCCCGAGCTCGGCGCCACGTGGTACGAGCGGGGCTTCGAGCGGGTACTCGCCAACCTCGCGGACACCTTCCGGCGGCTCGCCGACGCCGGACTGCTCAGGACCGACGACCCGCTCCTCGCTGCACACCACTTCGCCGGACTCCTGCTCTGGATCCCGGTGAACAAGGCGATGTTCCACGGCAGCGCGCAGCACGACGACGCCGACCTGGAGCGCTACGCCGCCGAGGGCGTCCGCGTCTTCCTCGCCGCCTACCGCTGAGCGGCCCCGCCGGGACGCCTTGTACGGTCGGAGGGTGAGCACCACCCCGCCGCCCGTACCTCCCGCCCCCGAGCTCTTCACCTGGGAGTTCGCCACCGACCCGTACCCGTCCTACGCCTGGCTGCGCGAGCACGCGCCCGTGCACAAGGCCACCCTGCCCAGCGGGGTCGAGGCCTGGCTGGTGACGCGGTACGGGGACGCCCGGCAGGCGCTGGCCGACCAGCGGCTCTCGAAGAATCCCGCGCATCACGACGAGCCCGCGCACGCCAAGGGCAAGACGGGCATTCCCGGCGAGCGCAAGGCCGAGCTGATGACGCATCTGCTCAACATCGACCCGCCGGACCACACCCGGCTGCGGCGCCTGGTCTCGAAGGCGTTCACGCCGCGCCGGGTGGCGGAGTTCGCGCCGCGCGTGCAGGAGCTGACGGACCACCTCATCGACGGCTTCGCCGCGCGGGGGAGCGCGGACCTCATCCACGAGTTCGCCTTCCCGCTGCCCATCTACGCGATCTGCGACCTGCTCGGCGTCCCGCGCGAGGACCAGGACGACTTCCGGGACTGGGCCGGGATGATGATCCGGCACGGCGGCGGACCGCGCGGCGGCGTGGCGCGCTCGGTGAAGAAGATGCGCGGCTACCTCGCCGAGCTCATCCACCGCAAGCGGGAAGGCCTGGGGCAAGGAGAGGACGACGACCTGATCTCCGGGCTGATCCGCGCCTCCGACCACGGCGAGCACCTCACCGAGAACGAGGCCGCCGCCATGGCGTTCATCCTCCTCTTCGCCGGGTTCGAGACCACCGTGAACCTCATCGGCAACGGCGTGTACGCGCTGCTGCGCAACCCCGGGCAGCGGGCCCGGCTCCAGAACTCGCTGGCCGCCGGGGAGACCGGGCTCCTGGAGACCGGCGTCGAGGAGCTGCTGCGCTACGACGGGCCGGTGGAGCTCGCGACCTGGCGCTTCGCGACCGAGGCGCTGACCATCGGCGGGCAGGAGATCCCGGCGGGCGATCCGGTGCTCGTGGTGCTCGCCTCGGCCGACCGGGATCCGGCGCGGTTCGACGGGCCGGACACCCTGGACCTCGCACGGCGGGACAACCAGCACCTCGGGTACGGGCACGGCATCCACTACTGCCTGGGAGCGCCGCTGGCGCGCCTGGAGGGGCAGACCGCGCTCGCGACGCTCCTGACTCGCCTGCCCGATCTGCGACTTGGCGCAGACCCGGCGGAACTGCGCTGGCGCGGCGGGCTCATCATGCGCGGACTTCGCACGCTTCCGGTGGAATTCTCCCCCGCACCCTGACTGACATCCCGTCAATACTGTGATGTTTACGTGATCTGCGCTGCATCAGCTTGTGACTCACGTTCGAATGCCGCTACTTTCACCCGCAGTCTCAGCTGTCACGCGAAAGGGCATTCCGCATGCGCTCCGGAAACGGACGACACCGCAGACCCCGCCAGGCCCCCGCCATCGTCGTCGCCGCGGGTGTGACCGGCTCGGCCCTGGCGTTGCCGCTGCTCGCCACGGGTTCCGCATCCGCCGCCGACGCCGCCACGTGGGACCGCGTCGCCGAGTGCGAGTCGGGCGGGGCCTGGAGCGCCAACTTCGGCAACGGGCTCTACGGAGGGCTCCAGTTCACCCAGGAGAGCTGGGAGCGCCACGGCGGCCTCGCCTACGCGCCGAGCGCGGACCTCGCGAGCCGCGCCCAGCAGATCGCCGTCGCGGACAAGGCGCTCGCGGCCGGTGACAACCAGTGGGCCACCTGCGCCCCGATCGCCGGCCTGACCAACGACGGCAAGGCGCCCGCCGTCGACCCGGGCCCGGGCACGCCCGCCGAGGAGTCGGCGGGCCCCCGCCCCGAGTCGAACCGGACCGACGGCCTGCCCGCCGGCTCCACCGCGACGGCTCCCGAGCCCTCGGCCACGACCACCACCCCGGCGGCTCCCGCCACCCCGACGGGCCCGGCGTCCGGCACTCCCTCGACGGGCACGCCGACCACGCCCGCCACCCCCGCGACGCCCGGTACGCCCGGTACGCCCGACACGTCGGTTACGCCCGGTACTCCGGAAACGCCGGACGCGACCGCTCCCGGCACCGGCAAGCACCGAGGTGACGCCGCGACAGAAGAACCGGGCATGACGGACACCGCGCCCGAATCCGGACGCCACGCGGCCCCGGACGCGACCCCGGCCGACAAGGCGGGCGAAAGTGCCGAGGGTTCGAGGGACGCCGACAAGACGGACAAGCCGGACGAATACACCGTTCAGCCGGGTGACAGCCTGTCGGGCATTGCGCAGGAGAACGGCCTCACCGGCGGCTGGGCCGCCCTCTATGACGCCAACAAGAAGACGGTCGGCTCCGACCCCGACCTCATCCTCCCTGGTCAGAGCCTGGAGTTGGAGCTCGACGAGCTCGTGGGCAAGGGGTAGTTCGCGGCTGAATGTCCGCTTCTGTGCAAGTGAGACATGGGTCTCTCTTGCCGAACGGGCGTGTCACGACCGCAAACTTTGCCGAGGTCGCCCCTCACCTGCGCAAACACCTCCTGACGGAGTGCAAGTAGGGGCGATTTTCCCGGGTTGATGCCCTTTGAACTTCTCCCGGGTGTGTGTCTACGGTCGTGACCGCTCGCCACCGCGGGCCCCGCCGACCGGTACGCCGAATCCTGCCGCCGGACGGAGGGAACAGTCGTCGCGCAAGCGCCGAAGGCAGGAGCGGGGGACCCAAGGTAAGTGCCGGCCCCGGCCGTTGAGACAGACGGCCGACGACCGGCTTGGGGTGAAGCCGCGTGCTAGGACACGCGGCCGGGCAACTCACTCGCCCGAACCCGACAGCTCACCTCGTAGGCGTCGGTGAGGAGAACTTCCATGCTGCTTTCCGGCAAGGGCAAACACCGCCGTTCCTCCAAGGCCACCCGCGCCATCGCGCTCGCCGGTGCCGCCGGTGTCGCCGTCGCGGCCCCGCTGATGGCCGCCGGCACCGCCTCGGCCGCCACGGCCTCCGAATGGGACGCCGTCGCCCAGTGCGAGTCCGGCGGCAACTGGTCCATCAACACCGGCAACGGCTACTACGGCGGCCTGCAGTTCTCGGCCTCCACCTGGGCCGCGTACGGCGGCACCGCCTACGCCGCGACCGCCGACCAGGCCTCCAAGTCGCAGCAGATCGCCATCGCCGAGAAGGTCCTCGCGGGCCAGGGCAAGGGCGCGTGGCCGAGCTGTGGCGTGGGCCTCTCCGGCGCCACGTACAGCGGCGGCTCCGCCGAGAGCACCACCACCGCTCCGAAGCGCTCCACCGAGCAGCCGACGACCCGCAGCGAGCAGCGCCAGGCCCCGAAGCAGTCCGCCCCGAAGCAGACCGCCCCGAAGAAGGCCGACGCCAAGAAGACCGTCACCACCCCGACCGGCAAGAAGGTCAAGAAGGGTGACGGCGAGTACAAGGTCGTCGCCGGCGACACCCTCAGCAAGATCGCCCAGGCGCACGGCGTCAAGGGCGGATGGGCCAAGCTCTTCGAGCTGAACAAGGACGTCGTCGACGACGCCGACCTGATCTACCCGGGCCAGCAGCTCCACCTCAAGTGAGCCTGCCGACCCACCCGCGGTGAGTGACCACCCCGGTCCGGAGTGCCCTTCCCCCGTGCGCTCCGGGCCGGGGTTTCCTCGTCCCCGGACCCTACCGATGAGTAGGTAAGGGGTCTTTCGTCCTCAGATGCATGCCCTTGGGTCCTTTTTCGTCCCAGGGGGCGGGCGCCCGGCTGGCCGGAGCCCCCGGGCCGGTTAGGCTCGTGTCGCAAGGCGTACGAGACCTTGCCGCATGCGTCACAACCAGCGTCACATCCCAGAAGGAGATGCTCGTGCCGTCCATCGACGTCGTCGTAGCCCGGGAAATCCTGGACTCCCGAGGCAACCCCACGGTCGAGGTCGAGGTCGGCCTCGACGACGGCAGCACCGGCCGTGCTGCCGTTCCGTCCGGTGCCTCCACCGGTGCGTTCGAGGCCCTCGAGCTCCGCGACGGTGACCCCAACCGTTACCAGGGCAAGGGCGTGGAGAAGGCCGTTCTCGCCGTCATCGAGCAGATCGGCCCGGAGCTCGTCGGTTACGACGCCACCGAGCAGCGCCTGATCGACCAGGCGATGTTCGACCTGGACGCCACCCCGGACAAGTCCTCGCTCGGCGCCAACGCCATCCTCGGCGTCTCCCTCGCCGTCGCGCACGCCGCCTCCGAGGCCTCCGACCTGCCGCTCTTCCGCTACCTCGGCGGCCCGAACGCGCACCTGCTGCCCGTTCCGATGATGAACATCCTGAACGGCGGCTCGCACGCCGACTCCAACGTGGACATCCAGGAGTTCATGATCGCGCCGATCGGCGCGGAGTCCTTCTCCGAGGCCCTGCGCTGGGGCACCGAGGTCTACCACACCCTCAAGTCCGTCCTGAAGACCAAGGGCCTGTCCACCGGCCTCGGCGACGAGGGCGGCTTCGCCCCGAACCTGGACTCCAACCGCGCCGCGCTCGACCTCATCGTCGAGGCCATCAAGCAGGCCGGCTACGTCCCGGGCAAGGACATCGCGCTCGCGCTCGACTGCGCCGCCTCCGAGTTCTACAAGGACGGCAAGTACGAGTTCGAGGGCAAGTCCCGCTCGGCCGCCGAGATGACCGAGTACTACGAGGAGCTCGTCGCCGCGTACCCGCTGGTCTCCATCGAGGACCCGCTGTTCGAGGACGACTGGGCCGGCTGGAAGGCCATTACCGAGAAGCTCGGCACCAAGGTGCAGCTCGTCGGCGACGACCTGTTCGTCACCAACCCGGAGCGCCTCGCCCGCGGCATCGAGGAGGGCAGCGCCAACGCCCTCCTGGTCAAGGTCAACCAGATCGGCTCGCTGACCGAGACCCTGGACGCCGTCGAGCTGGCCCAGCGCAACGGCTTCAAGTGCATGATGTCCCACCGCTCCGGCGAGACCGAGGACGTCACCATCGCCGACCTGGCCGTCGCCACCAACTGCGGCCAGATCAAGACCGGCGCCCCGGCCCGCTCCGAGCGCGTCGCCAAGTACAACCAGCTGCTGCGCATCGAGGAGATCCTCGACGACGCCGCGGTCTACGCCGGCCGCAGCGCCTTCCCGCGCTTCAAGGGCTGAGCGGCCAGGGCTGACCTGCCCTGACGCCGTCGACACGCGGCTTGCGCCCGGAGAACTGAATAGGGCGCAAAGGCGTAGCGAAGCGAAGCGTCCCCGCACTCGGTCCCGTACCGTGTGCGGGGACGCACGTGTGATCAGGGGAGGCACTGGACATGGCCGTGAAGGACCGGGACCGGTTCTCGACCGCGACCCGGATCAGGCTGCTCGGCGAGCAGACCGCCGCCCGTGTCTACCGCTCCCAGACCCGCCGTCAGGCCCGCCGCTCCCGGCTCACCGGCCGCGCGGCGTTCCTCGCGCTCGTCGTCTGCTCGCTCGTGGTGGCGCTCGCCTACCCCATGCGGCAGTACGTCTCCCAGCAGGGCGAGATCGCCGATCAGGAGCGCAGGGCCGCCGAGGCGGCGCAGCGGGTGGAGGAGCTGCGGGACGAGAAGGCCCGCCTCCAGGACCCGGCCTACGTCCGCCGCCTCGCCCGCGAGCACCTGCACTACGTGATGCCCGGCGAGACCGGCTTCACCGTGAACGACCCCGAGGCCGAGCAGCGGCCCCGGACCGAGCAGGGCGCGTCGGACCGTCCCTGGTACGACAACCTGTGGGACGGCGTGGACCGCGCCGACCGCCCGTAACCCCTCCACTCCCTCAGCAAGGCAGACATGGAAACGCCCCCTCCGCAGACCGAACGCACCGAGCCCACCGCCGCGGACGTCGCCGCGTTCGAGGAGCAGCTCGGCCGGCCGCCGCGTGGCCTGCGCGCCATCGCGCACCGCTGCCCGTGCGGCAACCCGGACGTCGTCGAGACCGCGCCCCGGCTTCCCGACGGCACGCCGTTCCCGACCACGTACTACCTGACCTGCCCGCGCGCCGCCTCCGCGATCGGCACGCTGGAGGCCAACGGGGTCATGAAGGAGATGCAGGCCCGGCTCGCCACCGACCCGGAGCTCGCCGCCGCCTACCGGGCCGCACACGAGGACTACATCGCGCGCCGCGACGCCATCGAGGTCCTGGAGGGCTTCCCGAGCGCCGGCGGCATGCCGGACCGGGTCAAGTGCCTGCACGTGCTCGTCGGCCACTCGCTGGCCGCGGGTCCGGGCGTGAACCCGTTCGGCGACGAGGCCCTCGCGATGCTGCCGGAGTGGTGGGCGAAGGGCCCGTGCGTGACGCCGTGCGCCGACAAGGACGAGGAAGAAGGAGCGAAGTGACCAGGGTCGCGGCAATCGACTGCGGGACGAACTCCATCCGCCTCCTGGTCGCCGACGTGGCCGCGCCCGACAGCGCCTCCGGCGCGGGCTCGACCGGCGAGCTGGTCGAGCTGGACCGGCGGATGACGATCGTCCGCCTCGGCCAGGGCGTGGACAAGACCGGCCGCCTGGCGCCGGAGGCCCTCGAGCGGACCTTCGCCGCCTGCCGCGCGTACGCCGAGGTCATCGAGGAGCTGGGGGCGCACAAGCTCCGCTTCGTCGCCACCTCCGCCTCCCGCGACGCCGAGAACCGCGAGGACTTCGTCAACGGCGTCGTCGGGATCCTGGGCGTGGAGCCCGAGGTCATCACCGGCGACCAGGAGGCCGAGTTCTCCTTCACCGGCGCCACCGGCGAACTGCACGGCGACGACCGCCGCCTGGTCGTGGACATCGGCGGCGGCTCGACCGAGTTCGTCGTCGGCAACAAGCACGTCGAGGCCGCCCGTTCCGTGGACATCGGCTGCGTACGGCTCACCGAACGGCACGTCCGGAACGACCCGCCGACCGCCGAGGAGATCGCCGCGATCCGCGCCGACGTCCGGGCGGCGATGGACCTGGCCGCCGAGAGCGTGCCGATCACCGAGGCCGAGACCCTGGTCGGGCTGGCCGGTTCGGTCACCACGGTCGCCGCCATCGCGCTGGGCCTGGAGGAGTACGACTCCACGCGGATCCACCACGCGCGGATCTCCCGCGCGCAGGTCGACGAGGTGGTGTCCCGGCTGCTCGCGTCCACGCACGACGAGCGCGCCGCGATCCCCGTGATCCACCCCGGCCGGGTCGACGTGATCATCGCCGGAGCGCTGGTCCTGGCCGAGATCATGGAGCGCACCGGGGCCGCCGAGGTCGTGGTCAGCGAGCACGACATCCTCGATGGGATCGCTCTATCCGTCGCATAGCGGGCGCCTATGAGCCCCTGTGAACGGCGTCGGACGGGGGCGCGTCGAAAAGGTTCGTGAAGTTCTTCACAAGAGAAAGGGCCCTGATGGCGCCCGAGGAGGGGTCTTGGTCCCTCCGAGGGGCTCCCCAGGGCCCTTTCGCAGGTGCGGAGGCCGATTCGCTCGATGTTTCCATCGTGTGAACGTGCCCTGCGGTTCGGCGTTAAGGAAGGCTCTCCAGGCCAGTTCACAAGGGGTGAACAACGTTCTCCCCCGCACGGTGGTTCCTTTGCTGGACCATGACCTGGGTCACGTGGGCCGCGGAGTGTAGCAGAGGTCCCTCGCATCCTTGTGAAGGGGCGCACGAGCGACCCCCCTGGGAGGGGTGGATACTCGGATGCATGAGCACCACGGAGCGTCCCAGGATCCTCGTAGTAGGCGGCGGGTACGTAGGCCTGTACGCAGCTCGGCGCATCCTCAAGAAGATGCGCTACGCGGAGGCGACCGTCACGGTCGTCGACCCGCGGTCGTACATGACCTACCAGCCCTTCCTCCCCGAAGCCGCCGCCGGCAGCATCTCGCCGCGCCACGTCGTCGTCCCGCTGCGACGCGTCGTGCGCGGAGCCGAGGTGCTCACCGGCCGGGTCACCACCATCGACCAGGACCGCAAGGTCGCCACGATCGCGCCGCTCGTCGGCGAGGCGTACGAGCTGCCGTTCGACTACCTGGTCATCGCGATGGGTGCCGTCTCCCGCACCTTCCCGATCCCCGGCCTCGCCGAGCAGGGCATCGGCATGAAGGGCATCGAGGAGGCCATCGGCCTGCGCAACCACGTCCTCGAGCAGCTCGACAAGGCCGACTCGACCACCGACGAGGAGGTCCGCCGCAAGGCGCTGACCTTCGTCTTCGTGGGCGGCGGCTTCGCCGGCGCGGAGACCATCGGTGAGGTCGAGGACATGGCCCGCGACGCGGCGAAGTACTACCAGAACGTGAAGCGCGAGGACATGCGCTTCATCCTGGTCGACGCCGCCGACAAGATCCTTCCCGAGGTCGGCCCGAAGCTCGGCCAGTACGGCAAGGAGCACCTCGAGGGCCGCGGCATCGAGATCTACCTCCAGACCTCGATGGACTCCTGCGTCGACGGCCACGTCGTGCTGAAGAACGGCCTCGAGGTCGACTCCAACACGATCGTGTGGACCGCCGGTGTGAAGCCGAACCCGGCGCTCGCCCGCTTCGGTCTGCCGCTCGGCCCCCGCGGCCACGTGGACTGCAACGAGAAGCTCCAGGTCAACGGCCTCGACTACGTGTGGGCCGCGGGCGACAACGCCCAGGTCCCGGACATGGCCTCGCGCCGTGCCGGTGTCGAGAACGCCTGGTGCCCGCCGAACGCCCAGCACGCCCTGCGCCAGGCCAAGGTCCTCGGCGACAACGTCGTGGCCGGCATGCGCGGCTTCCCGCAGAAGGAGTACGCGCACTCCAACAAGGGCGCGGTGGCGGGTCTCGGCCTCCACAAGGGCGTCGCGATGATCGTCATGGGCAAGACGAAGATCAAGCTCAAGGGCCGTCTCGCCTGGTACATGCACCGTGGCTACCACGGCATGGCGATGCCGACCTGGAACCGCAAGATCCGCATCTTCGCCGACTGGACCCTGGGCATGTTCCTCAAGCGTGAGGTCGTCTCCCTCGGTGCCATGGAGACGCCGCGCGAGGAGTTCTACGAGGCGGCCAAGCCCGCCCCGGCGCCGGCCGCCCCGGCGCAGGAGAAGGCCAAGGCCTCCTGACACCGGCAGTACCCGCAACACCCCGCAGTACGAGCAGTGCAGCGGTGACAGCAGTACGAGCAGTACACGCAAGGCCGTAAAAGGGCCGTCCGCCATCCGTGGTGCGGACGGCCCTTCGCGTGTTTTTCACAGCGTTTACCCACGCACTGGCATGGCTTCAGCCACGGACGGTGTTCTCCTGGTGACAGGCATTTCTGGGGCACGAGATCACGGAGGTGTTGCACCATGGCCGACGCCGCGTCGCGGCTGACCGCCCTGGCCGAGGACGTCCTGGGAGCGAAGCTCCCGGTGCGGCTGCGGGCCTGGGACGGCAGCGAAGCCGGCCCAGCCGACGGCCCCGTCCTGATCGTGCGCGAGCGCCGCGCCCTGCGCCGTCTGCTGTGGAAGCCGGGCGAGCTGGGCCTCGCGCGCGCCTGGGTGGCGGGCGAGATCGACGTCGAGGGCGATCTCTACGAGGTCCTGGACAGGCTCGCCGGCTTCCTCTGGGAACGCGGCGAGGAGTCGCGCGGCGCCCTGGAGGCCGTGCGCGACCCGAAGGTGCGTGCGGCGGCGAAGGCGCTGCTGAGGCTGGCGGGCCCGTTCCCGCCGCCGAAGCCGCCGGTGGAGGAGATGCGCGGCCGCAGTGGCACCCGGCACACCAAGCGCCGGGACAAGCAGGCGATCAGCCATCACTACGACGTGGGCAACGACTTCTACGAGCTGGTGCTCGGTCCCTCGATGGTCTACTCGTGCGCGTACTGGACCGACGGCGGGACCCTGGAGGAGGCCCAGCGCGACAAGCTGGACCTGATCGCCCGCAAGCTGAGCCTCAAGGAGGGCGACCGGCTGCTCGACGTGGGCTGCGGCTGGGGCTCGATGGCGATCCACGCGGCCCGGGAGTACGGCGCGCGGGTGGTCGGCATCACGCTGTCGCGCGAGCAGGCGGCGTTCGCCCGCAAGCGGATCGCGGACGAGGGTCTGACCGACCGGATCGAGATCCGGGTCCAGGACTACCGGGACGTCGCGGACGGCCCGTTCGACGCGATCTCGTCGATCGGCATGGCCGAGCACGTGGGCGCGGAGCGCTACCGGGAGTACGCGGACGTGCTGTACCGGCTCCTGAAGCCGGGCGGGCGGCTGCTCAACCACCAGATCGCACGCCGCCCGGAGCCCGACGAGGAGGCGTACCAGGTGGACGCCTTCATCGACGCGTACGTGTTCCCGGACGGCGAACTGGCCCCGATGGGCCGGACCCTGACGACCCTTGAGGACGCGGGCTTCGAGGTGCGCGACGTGGAGGCGATCCGCGAGCACTACGCGCTGACGCTGCGCCGCTGGGTGGCGAACCTGGAGCGGGAGTGGGAGAAGGCGGTCCGGCTGACCTCGCCGGGCCGGGCGAGGATCTGGCGGCTGTACATGGCGGCCTCGGCGGTGTCCTTCGAGCGCAACCGGATCGGTGTCAACCAGTTCCTCGCGGTGCGGACGCCGGAGTCGGGCACGAGCGGGCTGCCGTTGCGGTCCCGGGTGTGGAGCGAGTCCCGGGAGGGCTGACGGGTCCCGGAGGGACCGGCACCCAACGGCGTTGATACGTTCGGAACTTCGCACTCCGGGTAGGCGGGGTGTCGGTCGAACCGGCACCCCGCCTCCTTCGGGTCCGGTTTGTCATGCATATGCCGTTCTGCTCGTTCCGAGGGGGAACTCTTGCGCCGTCCCACCCGCCTCCTGCTCGCGCTGGCCGCCGCCGTCGGCCTGCTCGCCGTCCCGTCACCGGCGGGCGCCGCCGACGCCCCGGTCACCACCACCGCCACCTTCAACGACCCGTCGGGCGACGCCACCGCCCAGAACCGGGTCCGCGACCACATCGTCGACCTCGTCGGCCGGGCCCCGGCGGGCTCCACCATCACCGCCGGGCTCTACACCTTCACCGACGACAGCGTCACCGACGCCCTCGGCGCCGCGAAGACCCGCGGCGTGAACGTCCGGGTGATCGTCGACCACACCTCCGCCACCATGGCCGGCGGCGAGTACGACCGGCTGGTGACCCGCCTCGGCACCGACCGCACCCAGGGCTCCTGGGTCTTCGCCTGCCCGGCCGGCCGCGGCTGCATCGGCTCCCGGCAGCTGCCCGGCGACACCGACGGCGCCATCAACCACAACAAGTTCTGGCTGTTCTCCAGCACCGGCGGCGCGGACGACGTCGTCGTCCAGACCTCCGCCAACATGACCGGCGTCCAGCGCACCGACCTCTTCAACAACGCCGTCACCATCGTCGACAGCGGCCTCTACGGCATCTACCAGGCCTACTTCGCCGACCTGCTGCACCACGGCTCCTCGACGGGCGGCCTGAACCACTACTACAAGACCCCGACCAGCGGCACCGGCCCCTACAAGGCGTACTTCTTCCCGCGCCAGGAGGCCTCCGGCAGCTCGTACGACTCCGACGCGAGCACCGACACCGTCAAGCTGATCCTCGACAACGTCAGCTGCGCCGGCGGCGCCACGCAGATCCGCATGGCCGCCAACCTCTTCACCCGCGACGAGGTCGCGAGCAAGCTCGTCGCCCTGAAGAACGCCGGCTGCTCGGTGGTCCTCGCCCACGACGGCGCTCCCGGCTCGATGAGCGCGGGCGTCGAGTCGGTGATCTCCGGCAAGCTCACCCAGCGCGTCCAGTGCTACGAGGACCGGGGCACCGGCGTCGCCAAGGCGGGCCTGCACTCCAAGTACCTGCTGGTCGAGGGCACGTACGACGGCGTGGCCGGCCGGAAGCTGGTGTGGACCGGCAGCCACAACTACACCTACCCGGCGCTGCGGGCCAACGACGAGACACTCCTGAAGATCGACGACGCGGCGCTCTACGGCCTGTACAAGGCCAACCACCAGTACCTGATGACGTACTGCGCGGGCAGCTGACACCGGGCTACGCCGAAGGGCCGGGTTCCCACGGGAACCCGGCCCTCCGTGTCGTACGGAGACCTACTCGGCCTTGATCGCGGCCAGCATGTTCAGCTTCGCCGCGCTGCGCGCCGGCCACAGGGCGGCCAGGACGCCGACCAGTCCGGCGAGGAGCAGGAAGATCCCGATCCGGCCCCACGGCAGGACCAACGCGTAGTCCGGCAGGCTGTGCTTCAGCGTCTCGCCGATCGCCCAGCCCAGGAAGGAGCCGAGGGCGATGCCGACCACCGCGCCGAACAGCGAGATGACCACGGCCTCCAGACGGACCATCCGCTTCACCCGGCGCCGGTCGAGACCGATCGCCCGCAGCATGCCGATCTCCTGCTGCCGCTCGAAGACCGACATCGCGAGGGTGTTGACGACACCGAGCACCGCGATGATCAGGGCCATCGCCAGCAGGCCGTACATGATGTTCAGCATCATGTTGATGACGCCGCCGAACTGGTCGCGCATGTCCTTCTGGTCCATGACCGTCACGGCCGGGTTGTCGCCGAGCGACTTCGTCACGGCCTTCTCGGCCGCGGCCGACGCGCCGCCGTCCATCTTCACGTAGATCTCGCGGATGTACGGCTTGGGGTCGTGCGCGCTGAGGATCTTCGCGTCCAGGACCATCGGCGAGACGAACTCGCTGGCCTCGTAGACCGCGCCGACCTTCAGCTCGCCCTTCTTCTTGTCGGCGTACTCGACCGGAAGCGTCGAGCCGACCTTCCAGCCCCGCTTCTCGGCCGTCTTGTCGTCGACAGCGACCTGGCCCTCGGCGAGCGTGCCGAGCGAGCCGTTCACGACGTGGAGGTTGAGCACCTTCTCGACGTCGCCCGGCGTGACACCGGAGACGGACTTGAAGTCGCCCTTCACCTGCACCCAGCCGGCCTGCTGCGGGGAGACCGCGACGGCGCCCGGGGCCTTGCGCACGGCGTCCAGCGCGGCCTGGCTGAGCCCCTCGCCGCTCGCCATGGTGATCATGTAGTCGGCCTTGATCTGGTCGGTCGTCATCCGGTCCACGGCCGAGCCGACGGTGGCGCCGAGGACCGAGAGACCGGTGACCAGGGTGAGGCCGATGGCCAGCGCGGAGGCGGTGGCACCGGTGCGGCGCGGGTTGCGGACCGCGTTCTGGCCGGCCAGGGTGCCGGCCACACCGAAGGCCTTGAGGACGGGGCGGGCCAGCGCGATCACCGGGCGGGACAGCAGCGGGATCAGCACGATCACACCGATGAGGGCGAGGAACGCGCCTCCGGCGATCATCATCCGGCCCTCGTCGCCGCCCTGGGAGGCGCCGACGGCGATGGCGCCCGTGCCGAGGGCGGTGACGATCGCGCCGATGGTGTTGCGGACCACCAGGGACTTCGTGGTGGCGACCGCGTGGACGCTGCTCATCGCGGCGACCGGCGGGATCTTCGCGGCCCGGCGGCCCGGCAGGAACGCGGCCAGCATGGTGACGAGGACACCGACGGCGAGCGCCGAGACCAGCGGGGTGGCGCCGATGACCAGCTCACCGGCCGGGACCTTCAGGCCGAAGGCGTTCATGCCGCTGCGCAGGCCCGCGGCGAGACCGATGCCGAGCCCGAAGCCGATCACGGAGGCGACCAGACCGACCAGACCGGCCTCCGCGAGCACGGAGCGGGTGATCTGCTTGCGCGAGGCGCCCACGGCGCGCATCAGCGCGAGCTCCTTGGTGCGCTGCGCGACCAGCATGGTGAAGGTGTTGGAGATCAGGAAGATGCCGACGAAGAGCGCGATGCCGGCGAAGCCGAGCAGCATCTGGTTGAGCGCGCCGAGGCCCGCCTCGATGTCCTTGGCCTGCTGGTCGGCCAGCTCCTGACCGGTCTGCGCGTCGGCCTTGTCGCCGACGACCGGCTTCACGGCCGCGAGGATCTTGTCCGCGTCGGCGCCCGGCTCGGCGCTGACGTTGATGTCCATGAAGTGACCGGGCCGGAGGAACAGCTTCTGGGCGACGTCGGTGTCGAACAGCACGAGGCTGCCGCCGGCGTTCACGGCGCCGTCCTCGGTGGTGAAGACACCCGCGAGGGTGTAGGTCTCCACGGGGCCGTTGGTGGCCACGCGGACCCGGTCGCCGACGTGGTAGCCGCCCTTGTCGGCGGTCTCCTTGTCGAGCGCGATCTCGTCGTCCTTCACGGGACCCGTGCCGGAGACGAAGGCGTACGCGGAGTCCTTGCCGTTCTTGCCGGGCGCGAAGTTGGTGCCCTTGTTGGACCAGCCGGCGCCGATCAGCTTGCCGCCCTTGTCCGGCACGCCGGCGAAGCCGTTGACACGGCCGGTGGCGTCGGCGACGCCGTCGAGGGCGGCGATCTTCTGCCGCGTCTGCTCGGACAGGCCGGGCGTGGCGTTCGGGTCGTTCTGGTTCGGCGCCGCGCTGACGGCGACGGCGATGTCGTCGTAGCTCTTGGCCGACTGGTTGCGGAAGGCCTGGGACAGGGTGTCGGTGAAGACGAGGGTGCCGGACACGAAGGCCACGCCGAGCATCACGGCGAGGACGGTCATCAGCAGCCTGGCCTTGTGCGCGAGCACATTGCGCAGGGCGGTACGGAACATGGCTGTGGAGTCCTGGAGGAAGAGGGCGGGTCGGCGCGGGCCGACGGGGCCGGGGCGGAGCCCCGTGGAGGAGGGGAGGCAGGCTCGGGGCCGGCCGGCGGGTCGTGCCGGGCGGGCCCCGCCGCCTCAGCTCGTGCGGCCCTTCGCGTCGAAGGCCTTCATGCGGTCGAGCACACCGTCCGCCGTCGGGTGGAGCATCTCGTCGACGATCCGGCCGTCGGCCAGGAAGATCACGCGGTCCGCGTAGGAGGCGGCGACCGGGTCGTGGGTCACCATCACCACGGTCTGGCCGAGCTCGCGCACCGAGTTGCGCAGGAAGCCGAGGACCTCGGCGCCGGAGCGGGAGTCGAGGTTTCCGGTCGGCTCGTCACCGAAGATGATCTCCGGCTTGGAGGCCAGCGCGCGGGCCACGGCCACGCGCTGCTGCTGGCCGCCGGAGAGCTGGGCGGGGCGGTGGCTGAGCCGTCCGGACAGGCCGATCATGTCGATGACCTGCTGCACCCACTGCTTGTCGGGCTTGCGGCCCGCGATGTCCATCGGCAGCGTGATGTTCTCGAGCGCGGTGAGCGTCGGCAGCAGGTTGAACGCCTGGAAGATGAAGCCGATCTTGTCCCGGCGCAGCTGGGTGAGCTGCTTGTCCTTCAGGGTGCCGAGCTCGGTGTCGCCGATCCGGACGGAGCCGGAGGAGAAGGAGTCGAGTCCGGCCACACAGTGCATGAGGGTCGACTTGCCGGAGCCGGAGGGGCCCATGATCGCGGTGAACTCGCCGCGGCCGAAGCCCACGGTGACCCGGTCGAGTGCGACCACCTGGGTCTCACCCTGTCCGTAGACCTTCGTCAGGTCGGTGGCGTGGGCGGCCACCGCGGTGGCGCGGTGCACGGTGGGGGTGGTGGTCACGACGGCGACTCCTGTCACTGCGGCTGATCGGGAACCACTCCATCGTGTCGTTCGTTCCGGCGCGGGTCGTCCGTCCACGTACCCGTTCCCGGGGCAGCCTGGAGTCGGACGCCCGGGCCCGCTGTCCTCCTGAGGTATGACGGCCGACCCTGAGGCGGGGCCGCGGTCCGGAGCCTCCCGCCCCCGCGCGCCGGGTCCGCGCGGCCGCGCGGGGCGAAGGTGACGAAGTCGGTACGAACCTGCGGCGAGTTTTCGTCAATCCGGCCCTGACGTCTTTGCGGCCGCGAGCCCGGTCGCGCTTTGCTCCGGTGCCCCTCACCTGCACTGACACACCCTCAGGTGTCAATAAAATAAGACAACATCGGGCCGGCGTTCCGCTGAACGGGCGACGCGCCCCGATAGGCTCCTGTGCCAACGCGGAGGTTCGCGCCCCGCCCGGATGGTGGAATGCAGACACGGCGAGCTTAAACCTCGCTGGCCTTCAGGCCGTACCGGTTCGAATCCGGTTCCGGGCACTCCTCGACGCCCTCTCGACACGATCGTATAAAGATCCTCCCCCAGCACGAGGGGGTTTCTTTTGCCCTCGCATTACTCTTGACGCAAGGCCGCGCAGTGCGGCCATGGAGGAGTGAGATGAGGAGCAGCAACCCGGTCTTCTCGCGACGGGGGTTCAGCCGCGACAACGGCTACGCCGGCTTCAACGCGCAGCAGCCGCAGGCCGGGGGCCCCGCCGTCGGAACCAACCCGTACGCGACCGGCAACCCCTACGCGCAGGGTGAGGCCAACCCGTACGCGACCAACCCCTACGCGCCGCAGGACACCCAGCTCGGCGCGCCGCAGCAGGTCCGCGGCAACGTGATGACGATCGACGACGTGGTCAGCCGTACGGCGATCACGCTCGGCACGGTCGTGGTCACCGCCGTCCTGTCCTGGCTGCTGCTGCCGGTCGACCCGGCGAACCTGGGCAAGTCCTACGCCATCGGCGTCGGCGCGGGCCTGGTGGCCCTGGTCCTGTCGCTCGTCCAGTCCTTCAAGCGCAAGGCGTCGCCGGCGCTGATCCTGGCGTACGCGGCCTTCGAGGGCGTCTTCCTCGGCGTGATCTCGGCGGCCGTCTCGACGTACATCGCCGACGGCGTCGTCGCGCAGGCCGTGCTCGGCACCATGGCGGTCTTCGCCGGCGTGCTGATCGCGTACAAGATGCGCTGGATCCGCGTCACCCGCCGCTTCTACGGCTTCGTGATGGCGGCCGCGATCGGCTTCGTGCTGCTGATGGCGGTCAACATGCTGTTCGCCGTCTTCGGCGGCGGTGACGGCCTGGGCTTCCGCAGCGGCGGCCTCGGCATCATGTTCGGTGTCATCGGCATCATCCTGGGCGCGTGCTTCCTGGCCCTCGACTTCAAGCAGGTCGAGGACGGCATCACGTACGGCGCTCCGCGCGAGGAGTCCTGGCTGGCGGCCTTCGGCCTCACCATGACCCTGGTGTGGATCTACATGGAGTTCCTGCGCCTGCTGTCGATCCTCCAGGGCGACGACTGACGCACCGCGTGACACCACGTGACACGGGAAGGGCCCGTCCGGCAGCAGCCGGGCGGGCCCTTCCGCGTGCTCAGTCCACGTGGGCGTCCAGGAGCACCCGGGCGGCGTCCTTGGCCTGGGCCGCGGGCTCGGAGGTGCCGTTGATGCCGGCGACGGCCATGGCGCCGTTGGCGAGCAGGGCCAGCTGGTCGGCGAGGGCGGGCGGGGCGTTCAGGGCGGTGGTCTGCTCGGCGAAGTAGTCCCGCAGGGCCTGCTTGTGGCCGCGCGCGATGTCGGCGATGTCGGGGGAGATGCCGCCCATCTCGCCGAAGGTGTTGATGAAGGCGCAGCCCCGGAAGCCGGGGTCGGCGAACCAGTCGCCGAGGTAGTCGAAGACCGCGAGGGCCCGCTGGTACGGCGATGTGGCGTGGGTGGCCCCGTGGGCGGCGATGGCCTCGCGCACGGCGGCGTCACGGCGCTTGAGCACCGCCCAGACCAGGTGGTCCTTGGACGGGAAGAGCTGGTAGAGGCGCTTCAGGGAGACGCCCGACGCGCCGCGGATGGCGTCCATGCCGACGGCCTGGACGCCCTTCTCGTCGAAGAGGGCCTCGGCCGTCTCCAGGAGCTTCAGCTCCGCGGTCTCCGCGTCCATACCGATCACTCCCCGGGTAGCGGGCTTGCATGAGAACCATCGTTCTCCTACTCTACAAGGCATCGGGAGAACGATCGTTCTCCATCGGATGGGGAGGTCCCATGTCCAGCTTCGCCCTGCGCTCCCGCACCACGACCGTCGACGGCCTGGAGGTCTTCTACCGCGAGGCCGGAGACCCGTCCCGGCCCACCCTGGTGCTGCTGCACGGCTTCCCGAGCAGCTCGCACATGTACCGGGGGCTGATGGCCGAGCTGGCCGACACGTACCACCTGGTCGCGCCCGACCACATCGGCTTCGGCGCCTCCGCCGCGCCCGCCGTGGACGCCTTCGACTACAGCTTCGAGAAGCTCACCGAGATCACCCTCGGACTGCTCGACCGGCTCGGCGTCGACCGCTTCGCGCTCTACATCCAGGACTACGGCGCGCCTATCGGCCTGCGCATCGCCTCCCGGCACCCCGAGCGGGTCACCGCGATCGTCACCCAGAGCGGCAACGCCTACCTGGAGGGCTTCACGCCCTTCTGGGACGTGCTCTTCGCCCACGCCGAGGACCGGAAGGCCAACGAGGAGGGCGTACGCGCGCTGCTCACCCCCGAGGCCACCCGCTGGCAGTACACCCACGGCGTCCCGGCCGACCGGCTCGACCGGATCGGCCCGGAGACCTGGTCCCTGGACCAGGCGGGCCTCGACCGGCCGGGCAACCAGGAGATCCAGCTCCAGCTCTTCTGGGACTACCAGTTCAACCTGGACGGCTACCCGGCCTTCCAGGAGTACTTCCGCACCCACCGGCCGCCGCTGCTGGCCGCCTGGGGCCGGGGCGACGAGATCTTCGGCCCGGCCGGCGCCGAGGCCTTCGCCCGCGACCTGCCGGACGCGGAGATCCATCTCCTCGACGCCGGGCACTTCGCCCTGGAGACGCACGGCGAGGAGATCGCGGAACTGGTCCGCGACTTCCTCGGCCGTCACGTCGGGAAGTGACCCGGAGAACGCCGTCAGATCATGCGGCGGGCGGCCCTCCGCAGGTCGTACTCGTGGATGATCGCCTTGGCGTGGCCGTAGGCGAGACCGTGCTCGCCGCGCAGCCAGCTGACCTTCTCTTCGAAGCGGATGAGGGAGGGGCCCTCCTCGACGGCCCGCAGCCAGTCGGAGATCTCACGACCGGTGCATCGGGGGATACGGGCGAGCAGATTGCGGTGGGTCTCTTCGGAGAATGCGTGGGACATCGGCGCCTCCGGACGCGTTGTGCCTGTGCTCCTTCACGTCACCGTGCCCGAGCGTTCGCCCGTTGGCAATGGTCCCCGGACGGCGCGTAGGGTCGCGGAGTGCGTGATACGACCGAACTGACCGCCGCCGCCGAGCGCTTCGCCGACCGGCTGCGGGCCGCCCCGCAGAGCCGCCTCCAGCGCGGCGCGGCAGCCGAAGGCCTGGCCCTGGCCAGGGAGTTGGCCACCCGGGCGCAGCGCCTCGAGACCCCCGGCCGGGAGCCGCGGACCATGCCGGACGCCGGCGTCTTCGCGGTCGCCGACCAACTCGCGGTCGCCGCCGTGGATCTGGCCGAAAGCATGCGAACGGCCCCGGCGGACGCCCCGGAGGGCGACCTGGACGAGGCCGTGAGGCTGGTACGGGAGGCGGAGGCCCGGGCGGGCCTGTAGAGGCCGCCGGCGGGCCCCTGTGAGGCCCTGGGGGCCTTCGCGGGCCCCTGCGGGTCCTACAGGCTGGCGATCACGCGGTCGGCGAGGATGTACACGTTGTCCTCGGCCGCGTCGCCGCACGAGAAGGTCAGCGCGTAGGCACCGGACACGCCGGAGCCGCCGAGCAGGACCGGGGAGTGGCCGCAGCGGAGCGCCTCGGCGAGGCGCTCGGCCGTCTCGCGGTGGCCCGGGGTCATACAGAGCGTGGTGCCGTCGGCGAAGACGTACACGTCCAGCGTGCCCAGCGGGCCGGGGCGGACGTCGGTCAGCGCGGTGCCGGTGTCGGCGAGCTCCTCGAGACGGGCCACCGTGCGCTCGTGGTCGGTGACCACGGGCGTACGGACCGGCACGAAGTCGGGGTGCGAGGGGTGGCGGCGGCGTGCCGCGGCCAGCTCGGGGGAGTCCTCGGTGTACTCGCCGGCGCCGGTGAGCTCCGGGAACTCCTCGAGGGCGTCGAAGGTGTCGAACACCTCCAGCGGGTCCTGCGCGGCGGTCTCGCGGCCGTCGAGCGCGGCGGCCTCCGCCTCCATGGCCTCCAGGGCCATCGCCTCGAGGCCCACGAAGTCGGCCTGGCGCGGGACGAAGTACGGGCCCTCCTCGGCCGGGCCGACCGTGCCGCCGAGCAGCGACGGGGCGTCGGCGGCGTCACGCGCCTCCTGCGCGGCCCAGAAGGCCCGCGCCTCGGCGAGCTCGCGCTCGCGCTCCTCGGCCAGCGCCTCGGCGACCGCGGCCCGTATCTCGGCGGCGGGCGTCTGCCGGGCCGCGGGGACGGACACGCCCTGTGTCGCGGCGAGTTCGCCACGCAGCGCGGTGATCTGCTTACGGAGGGCGTGGGCCGAGTGCAGGGCGGCGGCGCCCACAGCCGTGGCAGCGGCGGTGGTCACCAGCAGGGCAAGAGACAGTGCGCTCACTGACGTACTCCCGATTCCGAGTCGATCCCCCGACTTCCTACATCAGAGTGTCGTGGGGTGGCGCCGCCTGTCAGTGCATTACGTCACGAAATGGACAGGTATTTGTGCCAGGTGTTTAGTCCCGATACCCCTGTGACCTGGGAAAAGAACACTCCCCCGGGATGTATGTCACATCCTGGGGGAGATTCGGTCACGGCTTGGACGCGGCGTGGTTAGGAGAGGCCCGGATGGGCTTAGGGCAGCCGCGCCCCAGCTCAGCTCAGCCGCGCCTCTTTCCTGGTCGCGCTGAGCCTCGCCTCCGCTGCGGGCAGGTGCCGCCCTCGTCCCTCGGGCGACCCCTACCCTCCGCTGCGGCTCAGCTCAGCCGCTCGATGACCATGGCCATGCCCTGGCCGCCGCCGACGCACATGGTCTCCAGGCCGAACTGCTTGTCGTGGAACTGGAGGCTGTTGATGAGCGTGCCGGTGATGCGGGCGCCGGTCATGCCGAACGGGTGGCCGACGGCGATGGCGCCACCGTTGACGTTGACCTTGTCCAGGTCGAAGCCCAGGTCCCGGTAGGACGGGATGACCTGCGCGGCGAAGGCCTCGTTGATCTCGACCAGGTCGATGTCGCCCGTGGTGAGACCGGCACGCTGCAGCGCCTGCTTCGACGCCTCGACCGGACCGAGGCCCATGATCTCCGGCGACAGGCCGGAGACGCCGGTGGAGACGATCCGGGCCAGCGGGGTCAGGCCCAGCTCGCGCGCCTTGGTGTCGGACATGATGACGAGCGCGGCGGCGCCGTCGTTCAGCGGGCAGCAGTTGCCGGCCGTGACGAGCCCGTCGGGACGGAAGACCGGCTTGAGGCCGGAGACGCCCTCCAGGGTCACGCCCGCACGCGGGCCGTCGTCCTGGGAGACGACCGTGCCGTCCGGCAGCGTGACCGGGGTGATCTCCCGCTCCCAGAACCCGTTCTTGATGGCCTGCTCGGCGAGGTTCTGCGAGCGCACGCCGAACTCGTCCATGTCCTGGCGCGTGACGCCCTTCCAGCGCGCCAGGTTCTCGGCGGTCTGGCCCATGGCGATGTACGCGTCGGGGACCAGGCCGTCCTCGCGCGGGTCGTGCCAGGTGGAGCCCTCGGACTCGGCGACGGCCTTGGTGCGCTCCTCGGCCTCGGCGAAGAACGGGTTGTGCGTGTCCGGCAGCGAGTCGGAGTTGCCCTTCACGAACCGGGAGACCATCTCGACACCGGCCGAGATGAAGACGTCGCCCTCGCCGGCCTTGATGGCGTGCAGCGCCATGCGCGAGGTCTGCAGCGACGAGGAGCAGTAGCGCGTGATGGTGCAGCCCGGCAGGTGGTCCATCCCCATCTGCACGGCCACGATCCGGCCCAGGTTGTTGCCCTGCTCACCGCCGGGCAGACCACAGCCGAGCATCAGGTCGTCGATGTCGCGCGGGTCCAGCTCGGGCACCTTGGCGAGGGCGGCCTGGATGATCGTGGCGGTCAGGTCGTCGGGACGCAGGTCCTTCAGGGAGCCCTTGAAGGCACGGCCGATCGGCGAGCGGGCGGTCGAGACGATGACTGCTTCGGGCATCACGGCTCCAGGAGGTGCTGGGTGGGCGGACAGAAAGGGAAGTTACCCGTACGTACCGCGCGGGTCACCGCCCCGACGATGTGATGCGGACCTCTTTTCTAAGCGCTCGCTCAGTAAACGCTTCCGGGGCCCGCTCCCAGTGTCCCGGAACGGACCCGAGGCCGACGACGGCGGGAAGGGCCACCACCCCGGCGGAGGCTCCGGCCCCCGCAGGCCCACGGTCCGGGGCCGCGGGCACGGGCCCGCAGGCACAGGGCCCGCGGGCGGCACGGCCCAGGGCCCGGGCCCGCCAGGCCCACGGGCCCGCCCAGTCCGGGCCAGGCCGCCCCAGGCCGGGTCGAACGCCGGCCGGAGCTCAGGGCTCCCGGGAGAACCGCGGCGCTCCCTCCGCAGCAGCCGCATCGCCCTCCACGGCGCCCACGGCGTCCGGCACCGGCAGCCGCCGACGCCGCCGGTGCTTCAGCAGCGCCCACGGCGCCCGCGCCCCCGTGACCTCCGTGCCGGCCTCCTTCGCCGCCTCGGCCGCCGCCTTCGCCACCGGCAGCATGTTCTCGTGCCGCGCCACGTCGATCCGGTCGGCCTCCGGCCACATCCCGAGCGCCGCGCAGACGGTCGGCAGGACCGCCATCGCGGCCGTCGCGTAGCCCTCCGCCGAGGGGTGGAAGTTGTCCACGCCGAACATCTCGCGCGGGTTCGCCGCGAACTCCGGCCCCAGCAGGTCGCCCAGCGACACCGTCCGGCCGCCCTGCTCGATCACCACGATCGTCTGCGCCGCCGCGAGCTGCCGCGAGGCCCGCCGTGCCAGCCAGCGCAGCGGCTGGTAGACGGGCTCGATCGTGCCCAGATCCGGGCAGGTGCCGACCACCACCTCGGCGCCCGCCGTCCGCAGCCGCCGCACCGCCGCCGCGAGACAGCGCACCGACTGGGTCGCGGGCATCCGGTGGGTGACGTCGTTCGCGCCGATCATGATCACGCACACGTCGGGCGGCCCGTTCGGCGAGGCGAGCAGCAGCGAGACCTGCCGCTCGAGGTCGTCCGAGCGCGCGCCGGACAGCGCGACGTTCCGCAGGTCCACGGGCCGCTCGGCCACCGCCGCGAGGCCGGAGGCGATCAGCGCGCCCGGCGTCTGACCGGCCCGGCGCACGCCTTGGCCGGCGGCCGTGGAATCACCCAGAAGGGCCAGCCGGAGCGGCGGCTCGGAGCCGTGCTGCCCAGTGGCGAGCTGTCCGGTGGCGGGCTGTCCGGAGCCGTAGGACCGCCCGTAGCGCCCCTCCGCGCCCGGCGGCAGCGGTGCCACGCCGCCCCCCACCGACTTCTTCGCCAGTGCGACCTCCGCCAGGAGCACCCCCACGGCCGCCACGCCGAGGAGTCCGATGCTCCCGCCGCCGTACGCCGCGCCCGCCGCGATCCGCCGCGCCACCCTCGCCCTGGACATCGGGCCGCCACCTCCTTCGAGCCGTCTCGGTTACTCACTGCCCCGTAACCGGCTCCGACTACGCATCCCACGGAATACGCTGGCAGCACCATTACGGAGACCCCGGAGACTACGGTGCAATTCCACGACTCGATGATCAGCCTCGTCGGCAACACCCCGCTGGTGAAGCTCAACAGCGTCACGGCCGGCATTCAGGCGACCGTGCTGGCCAAGGTCGAGTACTTCAACCCCGGCGGATCGGTCAAGGACCGCATCGCCCTGCGCATGATCGAGGCGGCCGAGGAGAGCGGCGCGCTCAAGCCCGGCGGCACCATCGTCGAGCCCACGTCCGGCAACACCGGCGTCGGCCTGGCGATCGTGGCCCAGCAGAAGGGCTACAAGTGCATCTTCGTGTGCCCTGACAAGGTGTCCACGGACAAGATCAACGTCCTGCGCGCCTACGGTGCCGAGGTCGTCGTCTGCCCGACGGCCGTCGACCCGGAGCACCCGGACTCGTACTACAACGTGTCGGACCGCCTCGTCCGTGAGACGCCGGGCGCCTGGAAGCCCGACCAGTACTCCAACCCGAACAACCCGCGCTCGCACTACGAGACCACCGGTCCCGAGCTGTGGGAGCAGACGGAGGGGAAGATCACCCACTTCGTCGCGGGCGTCGGCACCGGCGGCACCATCTCCGGCACCGGCAACTACCTGAAGGACGCCTCCCAGGGCAAGGTCCAGGTCATCGGCGCGGACCCGGAGGGCTCGGTCTACTCCGGCGGCTCCGGCCGTCCGTACCTGGTCGAGGGCGTCGGCGAGGACTTCTGGCCCACCGCCTACGACCGCAACGTCGCCGACCGCATCGTCGCGGTGTCCGACAAGGACTCCTTCCAGATGACCCGCCGCCTCGCCAAGGAGGAGGGCCTGCTCGTCGGCGGCTCCTGCGGCATGGCGGTCGTCGCCGCGCTCGAGGTCGCCAGGGAGCTCGGCCCGGACGACGTCGTGGTGGTCCTGCTGCCGGACTCCGGCCGCGGCTACCTCTCCAAGATCTTCAACGACGAGTGGATGGCCGACTACGGCTTCCTGGAGGACACCACCTCCGCGACCGTCGCCGACGTGCTCCGCCACAAGTCGGGCGGCATGCCCTCGCTCGTCCACATGCACCCGGACGAGACCGTCGGCCAGGCCATCGAGGTGCTGCGCGAGTACGGCGTCTCCCAGATGCCGATCGTGAAGCCCGGCGCCGGCCACCCCGACGTGATGGCCGCCGAGGTCATCGGCTCGGTCGTCGAGCGCGAGCTGCTGAGCGCGCTGTTCACCCAGAAGGCCTCCCTGGAGGACCCGCTGGAGGACCACATGTCCTCGCCGCTGCCGCAGGTCGGCTCGGGCGAGCCGGTCGCGGACCTGATGGCGGTGCTCGGCGACGCGGACGCGGCGATCGTGCTCGTCGAGGGCAAGCCCACCGACGTGGTCAGCCGCCAGGACCTGCTGGCCTTCCTGGCCGCGAGCGGCGGTCCGAAGCAGCACTGACGGCCGGCCGGCCTCCGCTGGAGCCGCGGCGGGTGCGCGTTCGCGCAATCGGTACGAGCGCGACACGTACCCGCAGCACCCGCTTAACAAGGCACCGGCACAGTAGTCCTCGTCGGCGTCACGGACCTCCGGAGCGGCTCCCGGAACTCCTCGCACGCCGCGGACGCGGACCGGCCCTGACCCGGGCCCGTGTCCCTCGCGGGGACCGCCGTCGTCCCGCCCCCCGGAAACGGGGGTGCGGCGGTCCCCGCGCAATCCTCTTCCCCGGGCTCCCGGGCTCCGGGGCTCCCTTTCCGGGGCTCCCGGGCTCCTGCCCCGACCTCCTGGGTTCCTTTCCTGGCTCCTGGGCTCCTGCCCGAACTCCCGGGCTTCTTCCCGGTCCTGGGCTCTTCCCCGGCTCCCGGGCTTCTCCTCGCCTCTCCGACTCCCCGGTCCGGCCTCCGGTCAGCCCGCCGCACCCTTGCGCAGGGCGGACGGGGTCCGGCCGGTCCAGCGGTGCACGGCGCGGCGCAGCGCGCGGGCGTCGGCGTAGCCGTTGCGGGCGGCGATCGCGTCCAGGGTCTGGTCCGTGGCCGTCAGCAGATGGACGACGTGCGCGCGGCGCGCGGCGTCCAGCTCGGCCCGCCAGCTGGTGCCGTGCTCCTCCAGGCGGCGCTGCAGGGTGCGGCTGCTGACGGCGAGGCGCCGGGTCGCCGAGGCCAGGGTGGGGATCTCCTCGCCCTGCTCCAGGGCGGTCCTCAGCGTCGCCCGGAACAGGTCGAGCCAGGTGTGGAGCGGGATCGCCGTGGCGAGCGCCTGCTCGGAGTGCCGGCGCAGGAGGTCCGACAAGCCCGGCTGGGCGTGCGGTGCCGGGCAGCGCAGGTCGGCCGCGCGGAAGGTGACCGAGTCGGCGGCGCTCTCGAACTCGACGGCCCGGGTGCCGTACAGACCGGTCAGTGCGGCGTGCCGGCGCGGGGCCTTGGCGGCCAGGGTGACGCGGGTGGGCACGACCGGCCGGCCCGCCGCCTCGCCGATCCGCCGGCACAGCAGTCCGAGGGCGTAGGACCGGATCGCTGAAGCGGCCTCGTAGGTCAGCTCGGCGGTGTTGAGATGGCTGAGGGTGATGTGCCGCCCGTCGTCGCTGATCGTGACGGCCTCGGTCCCGGCGTCGGCCACCGCCGCCACGTGGTGGACGGCGTCCCGCAGCCCTTCGAGGGGCGTGGGCGCCGAGGTGAGCAGGTAGTCCCACACGCCCAGGCGGCCGAGGTGCGACCGGCCCGCCATCAGCTCGGCCACCTCCGGCCACGGCGCGTGGGCGACCATCAGCTCCCACAGCCGTACGTTCGTGGCGGAAGGGGTCCGGTACCGGTCGTCGTCGAGGTAGGGCGGGGCCAGGCCGGGCAGACCGGCGTACGCGTCAGGCCGGATGCCCAGGAGCGCGGCGGTGCCGGCGTTGAGCCGGGTGAACGCGGAAGGGGTCGTTCCCGGGTGCGCGGGCGGCGTGGCCGCGGACGGTGCGGATGACGGGGGCGCGGACGCCGACGGTGCGGTTGGCGCGGGAAGTCCCCTGAGTGGCGTGTCGGGCCCTGGGGCGTCCTGGCGCGGGGTACGTAGCGTCATGCCTGTCCTCGACCTCCGGGCGGTTCTCGTGTGCCGGCACCGGCTCGTCGGGGACAGTACCGACGATCGTTCGTGCCGCCCCGGGCGGCCCCCGGCCCTCGCGGGGATAGGGCCGGATGCTGCAGGGGAGGGACGGATGAAGGGAATCGTCGGCAGAGGGCGGGCCGCTCGGACGCGGCTCGCCGCGGTCGGCGCGCTGTGCGCCGCGCTGCTGCCCGCCGGGACGGTCCAGGCCGACACGGGCCCGGCCGGGACGGCGGCGGCCACGGCCACGACCACGTACACCGTGTGGCAGTGGAACGTGGCCGGCCAGAAGATCAACGGCGGGTCCGCCGGCACCGGCATGGTGGAGGGGGCCGTCGCCTCGATCGTGGGGCGGAACGCGGACTTCGCCGCGTTCAACGAGCTGTGCGGGAACCAGTGGCGCGCGCTCGTCGCCCAGCTGCGGGCCGCGGGCTGGCCCGCCGACTCCGCCAACTTCGGCCGCTTCGAGCCCAGCCGGCAGGCGAACAGCGGCGTCTGCGGCGGCGAGGAGTTCGGCAACGCGATCTTCAGCAAGCGCCCGCTCGGCACGGCCGACCGGATCCAGCTCCCCGACGACGGCACCGCCGAGAAGCGGAACATGCTCTGCGCGCCGCTGCAGGCCGATCCCGGGACGCGCTTCTGCACGACGCACATCACGGTGGCGTCCGACGCCGACAAGCTCGCGCAGCTCGCCGCCGTCCAGGGGAAGCTGGACACCTGGGTCAAGGCCGGCCAGAGGGTCGTGCTCGCGGGGGACCTCAACGTCCAGCCGCACTACCGGTCGCTCGACACGTTCTACTCCGCGACCCTGAAGACGACGGTCAACGGGAACAACTCGGGCCTCTTCCGGGAGGTCGACGACAACGACCCCGCCAACTGCCCCGGGTACGGCGAGTGGACGGCCGACGACCCGACCGTCAGTCCCTCCCCGTGCGGCACGCCGCGGAAGATCGACATGATCTTCGTCTCGGAGAGCGCGCTCGCCGCCCCCGACAGCTACAGCGGGGACTCGCTGGCGATCTCCACCGCCTGCGACCGCACGACGGCCTCGCCGGACGGACGCTGCTCGGACCACCGCATCCTCGTCGGCACCGCCACCCTGAAGTAGGGGACCGGATCGCCCCGCTCTCCTCCGCCGCCCGCCCGTCTTCTCGCAAGCCACGCTCCTCTGCTTGCCTGTCTGCATATGTTCATGCAGAGTTCCAGGTGGATGAATAGGCGGAGGAGGGGGACGGGATGAGCGACAGCCCGGCCGGACGGCTGCAGGCGCTCTTCGAAGGGCACCGGCTCACGCCGACCCAGCGGCGGATCGCGCACTGCATGGTGCGCCGCGCCGCCGACGTGCCGTTCCTGTCCAGCGTCGAGCTGGCAGAGCTCGCCGGAGTGAGCCAGCCGTCCGTCACCCGCTTCGCCGTGGCCCTCGGCTTCGACGGCTACCCGGCACTCCGCAGGCACCTGCGGGAGAGTGTGCCCGCGGTCGCCGAGGAGCACGCCGCGTACAACGAGTACCAGCAGGCCGTGCTCGGCGAGATCGAGAACCTGAAGCACCTCGCCGAACTGCTCGCCGACCCCGCGCCCGTCGAACGTGCGGGACGGCTGCTCGCCGCCTCGCGCCCGCTGCCCGTGCTGGGGCTGCGGGCCGCCTCGTCACAGGCCCGGGGCTTCGCCTACTTCGCGGGCAAGGTCCACCCCGACGTCCGGCTGCTCGACGAGGGCGGCTCGATGCTCGACGACCGCATCGACGCGGCCGCACGGGCCGGTGCCTCGGCACTGCTGTGCTTCGCGCTGCCCCGGCACCCGCGCGAGGTCGTCGACGCGCTCGCGTACGCCCGCTCGGCGGGCCTCACGGTGGTGACGGTCGCCGAGTCCGCGTTCGCACCCGTCGCCGCCCACAGCGACCTCCTCATCCCGGCCGCCGTCGGCACCGGCCTCGCCTTCGACACGGCATGCGCGCCGATGCTGCTCGGCCGGGTGCTCCTGGAGGCGATGGCGGACGAACTGCCGGACGCCCAGGCCCGCCTCGAGGAGTTCGACGGGAAGGCCGCCGCCCGGGGCCTGTTCGTGGACTAGGCCGCTCCTTTCGGATCTCGCAGGCGTCTCCGCCTGATCCGAAAGACACGCCCTGGGGGCAGGCCCTGCGGCTGCCCTGCCCCGGGGCGTCCACGTGTTCCTAGACCTCGAGTTCCGCCTCGATCTTCTTGAGCTGGTGACGGGCCATCGCCAGGTTGGCGCGGTTCTTGTCGAGGGCCAGGTAGAGGAAGAGGCCGCCCGAGCCCCGGGTCTTGAGCAGGCGGATCAGGTGGTACTGGGTGCCCAGGGTGATCAGGATGTCCTCGATCTCCTCCTTGAGACCCAGCATCTCCATCGCGCGGAGTTTGGCACGGACCACGTCGGTGTTGCCGGCCGCCGCCACGTTCAGGTCGAGGTCCTTGCCGCCGCCGATCGTGCCGAGGGCCATGCCGCTCGCGTAGTCGACGAGGGCGGCGCCGATCGCGCCTTCGATCTGGAGGGATTCCTTGAGGGAGGTCTCGGTGTTCGCCATGCTGTTTCCTTCGTGAGAGGGGAATTTCGGTCAGTTCGGGTCTCTGCGTTCCAGGGCGCCGTCGACGAGTTGGCCTATCCGCGCACTGGACCGGCGGGCTTCCAGATGGAGCCGGCCGACGTTGATCCTGGGTTCGGCGAGCAGGGTCAGGACGGCCGAGCCGCCCGCCGCGTACGTCGCCACGTAGCCGTGCTCGCCGCGGACCAGGAGCTCGCGGAAGCCGCCCTGCCCGGTGGTGTCGGCGAGCCGCTGCCCGACGCCGAGCGCGGCCGCCGTCAGCGCGGCCACGCTCTCCGCCCCGCCGTCCACCGCGTCCTGGGCCAGGACCAGGCCGTCGGCGCTGGCCGTCAGGGCTCCGGTGAGCTGCGGCAGCCGGGCCCGCAGCCGTCTCAGTTCGACGAGCACCTCGGCTTCAGCGGTCATCATTTGTCTCCTCTCGGCGCGCAGGCGCAGGGCACGCCTCATCACAGGGCTGCCTCCAGGGCGTCGCGGAGCCGGCGAAGCAGGGCGATGTCGGGGTCGGGGGTGGAGACCGCCTCGCCCATCCACGCGGGGACGGGGGGCGGCGGGGGCGGCGGCGCCTCGTGCGGGGTGTCGACCAGACCGGCCGCGGCGAGCCGCCGGACGTCGAGCAGGGTGTGGAACGCGGGCCGGCCGAGCAGCCGGGCCAGGTCCGCCGGCGTACGGACCCCGTCGGCCGACCTCAGCAGCGCCCGCTGGCGGGCGCCCACCGGCTGCCCGGGGGCGGCAGGCCGGGGCACGACGGGCGCGCGGTCGACGGCCGGGTAGGGCCACACGCTGTCGAGGAGTTCGCGGCGGCGCAGCGTCTCGCGCTCGACGGCTCCGGTGTCGACCGGCCGTACCGTGCCGAACCAGTGCCCCACCCCGTACCGGAAGCGGGTCGGGCCGCTGGCGGGCGCGAGGGCGAAGAAGGCCGCGTCGAAGACGGCGCCGAGGTGGCATATCTCGAGCTCCCCGTCGTGCAGCCGGCCGCTGTCGACCAGGAAGCGGCCGACCGCGCCGCGCGCCCCGGCCCGGTCCACGGCCTCGTCCCAGCCCTCGCGGGGCAGCCGCCCGGCGGCGGTGAGCAGGACGTCGACACCGGGGGAGTCGGGGCTCTCGGCGTGCACGACCCGGCCGTCGACGAGGTAGAGCGTGCCGTGGTCGCGGAGCAGCGCGCCGGTGGCCTTCTCGGCGGCGAGGCGGGTGAGCATCGGGGAGACGGTGGCGGCCGTGGCGGTGGCGGTCATCCGAGCACCAGCCGCTGGGCGAGGTCGCCGAGCCGGATGCGGGCGAGGGCGAGGTTGCCGGTGCTCCGGTCGAGCCAGAGGTGGAGACAGACGCTGCTGTCGAAGGCGGTCTCCACGAAGCGGATCACGTGGTAGCCGGCGCGGGTGGTGACGATCAGGTCCTCGACAGGCTGGGCGGCGGGGTCCGGCAGAGCGCCGTCGCCGGCCGGGGACTCGAACTCGGCCGCGGCCCGGGCGAGTTCGGCGCCCTCGGCGGCGGTAGTCTCGTGGTCGCCGACCGGGGACTCGCCCGCCGACCCGAGGGCCAGACCGCTGGTCCAGTCGACCAGCCAGGCCCCGCGTGCCCCCGGCAGGCTCATGGCCTCCAGCAGACACTCGTCGATTCCGGGCACGCGTGATCCCCTCCCGATGCGGCGTGCGGACGTACGGCAGTAACGGTGACGCTACTCAACGTCGTGGCCGTCGGCGGGAGTTCTGGCATTTTCCAGAGGAATTTGTCAGGACCGCTCAGTCGTCGCTCCGGCCCGCTCAGCCACTGCTCTCGATCGCTCGCGCGATCTCGTCCAGGTCCTTGCCGAGGGCCTTCGCCACCGCCCGGGAGCCCAGGCGGCTGATCAGCCGGGTGAACAGGCCGGGGGCGCGGTCGTGGGCGGGGCGGGCGCTGAAGGTCATGCGGAGGGTGGTCGCGGTGGCGGAGGCCGCGGGGCCCTCGGGGGCGAGGGTGATCTCGGAGACGTAGTGCATGCCGTGGGAGTCGGCGACGGTGACGTACCGCTCGGTGGGCTCGCAGACGGTCACGGTCATCTCCTCCGTGGCCGACTTGCCCATCATCCGGCGGGTCTCGCGCCAGCGGGTGCCCACCGCGAAGCCGCCCTCGGTGAGCACCTCGACCTTCTCCACGCCGGAGAGCACCCGCGGCATGTTCCGCAGGTCGGTGATCGATTCCCAGACCCGGCCGGGAGACGCGGCGACCCGGCGTTCGACGACCACGGTCGTGGTTGCTGTCATGGCTCCATGGGAGCACCGGCGGCGGACTCCCGCAGCGGCTGCCGTACGAGCGCGTCCGGGCGTTCGCCGCCCGATTCGGCCACGATCTCGTCGAGTGTCTGGGCCCGGCGGACGGTCGCGAAGGCGATGCCGCCCGCGTCCGTCGGGGTGAATCCGTGCACGGCGGGCCGGGGCAGGCTGTTGTACGCGTAGTGGTGGGCGAAGTAGTACGCGCCGGTGTCCGGGACGGCCACGACGTCGCCCGGGCGCAGCGGCGGCAGGGCCCGGCCGGTGCAGAGCAGGTCGCCGGCGAAGCAGGCGGGGCCCGCCACGTCCTGGACGAGGGGCTCGCCGGTGCGGGGCCGGCCCTCGGAGTCGTAGGCGAGGATCCGCAGCGGCCAGGACTCGGGGGCGTAGACGGTGCGGGTGGCGATCTGGACGCCGGCGTGGGTGACGGCGATGGGGCGGCCGCCCGAGGTCTTGGTGTACTCGACGCGGGCCAGGACGGTCCCGTGCTTGGCGAGCAGCGAGCGGCCGAACTCGGTGACCAGCGCGTACCGCCCGTCGAGCAGCCCGGGGACGGTCGACGCGAGCAGTGCCGCGTACTCGGCGTAGGTCGGGGTCTCCTCGTCGGAGGCGAAGTTGACCGGCAGCCCGCCGCCGATGTCGAGGGTGTCGATCTGCTGCCGGCCGGCCTTGGTGTTGATCTCCTCGGCGAGCTCGTACGCCTCGCGTACGCCTTGGGCCATCAGGGCGAGCGGGATGCCCTGGGAACCGGTGTGGGTGTGCAGCCGGGTGAGCCAGGGACGGTCCAGGTACGCCCGGACGACCGCCTCCCGGGCGTCCGCGTCGCGCAGTGCCACGCCGAACTTGGAGGTGGCGGTCGCGGTCGACAGGGCGCCGATGGTGCCGGCGCCGACCTGCGGGTTGACCCGGACGCCGAGCGGCGAGGCGGTGGGCGCGGAGGCGACGAGGGCGTCGAGCCTCGCCAGTTCCTGGAGGTTGTCGGCGTTGACCGCGATGCCGAGCGCGAGGGCCTGGCGCAGCTCGGCGGGCGTCTTGGCGGGGGAGTCGAGGACGGTGCGGGTGGGGGGCACGCCGGCCGCGCGGGCCAGGGCCAGTTCGCCGGGGCTCGCGACCTCGACGCCGAGGCCCGCCTCGTGCAGGAGGCGGAGCACGGGTACGAGCGGGCAGGCCTTGACGGCGAAGGCGTGCAGCACGGGTGCGTCGGTGACGGCGGCGAAAGCGCTGGTCAGGGCGGCCGCGGAGGCGCGGATGCCGGTGGTGTCGAGGAGGGCGACGACGGGTTCGGCGGCGGAGAGGAGGCCTTGCTCGACGGCGGCGCGGACGGCCTGGTCGCGAGCGTGCTCCCGACGGGTCGAAGTCATGCGTTCATCCCACCACCGGGCGGGTCGGCGCCGCAGCTGTTGACTAAGACTATTCAGTCGCTCAGGATGTGAATACCTGAATGAATAGCCGACGAGCCGAGGAGGCATCGCCATGTCAGGACCCCGCCCCGTACGGGCCCCGCGCGGTACGGAACTGAGCGCCCTGGGATGGCAGCAGGAGGCCGCCCTCCGGATGCTGCAGAACAACCTCGACCCCGAGGTCGCCGAGCACCCCGACAAGCTCGTCGTCTACGGCGGCACCGGCAAGGCCGCCCGCGACTGGCGCTCCTTCGACGCCATGGTCCGCACCCTGAAGACCCTCAAGGCGGACGAGACCATGCTGGTCCAGTCCGGCCGCCCGGTCGGCGTCATGCAGACCCACGAGTGGGCCCCGCGCGTCCTCATCGCCAACTCCAACCTCGTCGGCGACTGGGCCAACTGGGAGGAGTTCCGCCGCCTGGAGCAGCTCGGCCTCACCATGTACGGCCAGATGACGGCCGGCTCCTGGATCTACATCGGCACCCAGGGCATCCTCCAGGGCACCTACGAGACCTTCGCCGCCGTCGCCGCGAAGAAGTTCGGCGGCACCCTGGCCGGCACGATCACCCTCACCGCCGGCCTCGGCGGCATGGGCGGCGCCCAGCCGCTCGCCGTCACCATGAACGACGGCGTCGCCATCTGCGTCGACTGCGACCCGCGCGCCATCGAGCGCCGCATCGAGCACCGCTACCTGGACGTGAAGGCCGACAACCTCGCCCACGCCCTCCAGCTCGCCACCGAGGCCCGCGACGCCCGCCGCCCGCTCTCCATCGGCCTCCTCGGCAACGCCGCCGAGCTGCTCCCGCAGATGCTGGCCGAGGGCGCGCCGATCGACATCGTGACGGACCAGACCTCCGCCCATGACCCGCTGTCCTACCTGCCCGTCGGCGTCGCCTTCGAGGACATGGCCGACGCGGCCGCCAAGGACCCGGCCGGCTTCACACAGAGGTCGCGCGAGTCCATGGCCCGGCACGTCGAGGCCATGGTCGGCTTCATGGACGCCGGCGCCGAGGTCTTCGACTACGGCAACTCCATCCGCGGCGAGGCCCAGCTGGCCGGCTACGACCGCGCCTTCGCCTTCCCCGGCTTCGTCCCGGCCTACATCCGGCCGCTGTTCTGCGAGGGCAAGGGCCCGTTCCGCTGGGCCGCCCTGTCCGGCGAGGCCTCCGACATCGCCAAGACCGACAAGGCGATCCTCGACCTCTTCCCCGAGAACGAGTCGCTGCACCGCTGGATCAAGATGGCCGGCGAGCGCGTCCACTTCCAGGGCCTGCCCGCCCGCATCTGCTGGCTCGGCCAGGGCGAGCGCGACAAGGCGGGTGCCATGTTCAACGACATGGTCGCCGACGGCACCCTCGCCGCGCCCCTCGCCATCGGCCGCGACCACCTCGACTGCGGCTCCGTGGCCTCCCCGTACCGCGAGACCGAGGCCATGCTCGACGGCTCCGACGCCATCGCCGACTGGCCGCTGCTCAACGCCATGGTCAACGTGGCCTCCGGCGCCTCCTGGGTGTCGATCCACCACGGCGGCGGCGTCGGCATGGGCCGTTCCATCCACGCCGGCCAGGTCTCGGTCGCGGACGGCACCAAGCTCGCCGGCGAGAAGATCCGCCGCGTGCTGACCAACGACCCGGGCATGGGCGTCATCCGCCACGTCGACGCCGGCTACGACATCGCCGAGCGGGTCGCCGACGAGAAGGGCGTCCGCGTCCCGATGCGCGAGGGCGACGACGCGTGAGCACGTCCTTCCACGCCATGTGGACGTCGCTGCGGCCCATCGGCCGCAGCGACGCCTCGGGCGGATACCGCCGCTACGCCTGGACCGGCGCCGACGCCGACTGCCGGCTCTGGTTCCGCATGCAGGCGGAGGCCCGCCGCCTCGACGTCGAGACCGACCGCAACGGCAACCAGTGGGCCTGGCTCGGCGACCCCGCGGCCGGTGACGCCGTCGTCACCGGCTCCCACCTGGACTCCGTCCCCGACGGCGGTGCCTTCGACGGCCCGCTCGGCGTCGTCTCCGCCTTCGCCGCCCTCGACGAACTCCGCGCCCGCGGCGTCTCGTTCAGGCGGCCCCTCGCCATCGTCAACTTCGGCGACGAGGAGGGCGCCCGCTTCGGGCTCGCCTGCGTCGGCTCCCGGCTCACCTCCGGGCAGCTGACCAAGGACAAGGCCTTCGAGCTGCGCGACGCCGACGGGATCAGCCTCCCGCAGGCCATGGAGGCCGCCGGCCACGACCCCGAGGCCATCGGCCCGGACCAGGAGCGGCTCGCCCGCATCGGCGCCTTCGTCGAACTGCACGTCGAGCAGGGCCGCGCCCTGGACCTGTCCGGCGACGCCGTCGGCATCGCCTCCGCCATCTGGCCGCACGGCCGCTGGCGGTACGACTTCCACGGCGAGGCCAACCACGCCGGCACGACCCGGCTCGTCGACCGGCGCGACCCGATGCTGCCGTACGCCGAGACCGTGCTCGCGGCCCGCCGCGAGGCGGAACTCGCGGGCGCCGTCGCCACCTTCGGCAAGATCGCGGTCGAGCCGAACGGCGTCAACGCCATCCCGTCGCTCGTGCGCGGCTGGCTCGACGCGCGCGCCGCCGACCAGGAGTCCCTGGACGCCGTCGTCGCCGGCATCGAGACCGCGGCCCGCGACCACGCCGTGCGCCAGGGCGTCGACCTCGCCGTCGTGCGCGAGTCCTTCACGCCGGTCGTGGAGTTCGGGCACGCGCTGCGCGAGGAGATGGCACGGATCCTGGGCGAGACGACCGGCGACAAGGTCCCGGTCCTCGGAACCGGCGCGGGACACGACGCGGGAATCCTGTCCGCCTCGATCCCGACCGCCATGCTGTTCGTACGCAACCCCACGGGCGTCTCGCACTCCCCGGCCGAGTTCGCGGCCGAGGACGACTGCGTGGCGGGCGTCCGCGCACTCGCCGACGTACTGGAGGGCCTGGCGTGCAGGTGACGACGACGTACTGGCTGGAGCACGCCTGGCTCGGCACGAACGTCGAGCCGGGTGTCGTGCTCGACGTCTCCGACGGCCGCATCGCGGCCGTCCGGACGGGCGTGCCGACCCCGCCGCCCGGCGCCGAGGTGCTGCGCGGCTTCACCGTGCCCGGCCTGGCCAACGCCCACTCGCACGCCTTCCACCGGGCGCTGCGCGGCACCGTCCAGGTCGGCTCCGGGACCTTCTGGACCTGGCGCGAGGTGATGTACACGGTCGCCCAGCGCCTCACTCCGGACAGCTACTTCGCCCTCGCCCGCGCCGTCTACGCGGAGATGGCCCTGGCCGGCATCACCTCCGTCGGCGAGTTCCACTACCTGCACCACGCGCCCGGCGGTACCCCGTACGCCGACCCCAACGCCATGGGCGAGGCCCTGATCGCGGCCGCCGGGGAGGCCGGCATCCGGATCACCCTCCTCGACACGGCCTACCTCTCGTCCGGCTTCGGCGCGGCACCGGAGCCGCACCAGCTGCGCTTCGGCGACGGCACGGCCGACGCGTGGGCGGAGCGGGCGTCGCTGCTGAAGGAGCGGGAGGGCGTCCGGATCGGCGCGGCCATCCACTCCGTACGGGCGGTCCCGGCCGACCAGCTGTCGACGGTGGCCGGCTGGGCACAGGGCCGTCAGGCCCCGCTCCACGTCCACCTCTCCGAGCAGACCGCCGAGAACGAGGCCTGCCTCGCCGCCCACGGCCGCACGCCGACCCAGCTCCTCGCCGACCACGGCGTCCTCGGCGCGCGGACCACGGGCGTCCACAACACGCACATGACGGACGCCGACATCGCGCTGATCGGCTCGACGGCGACCGGCACCTGCATGTGCCCGACGACCGAACGGGACCTGGCGGACGGCATCGGCCCGGCCGTCGCCCTCCAGCGCACGGGCTCCCCGCTCTCGCTGGGCAGCGACAGCCACGCGGTCATCGACCTCCTGGAGGAGGCCCGCGCGATGGAGCTCGACGAGCGCCTGCGCACCCGCACCCGCGGCCACTGGACCGCGGCGGCGCTGCTGCGCGCGGCGACCGCGGACGGCCACGCGGCGCTGGGCTGGCAGGACGCGGGATCCCTGGAGGCCGGAGCGCTCGCCGACTTCACGACGATCGCCCTGGACTCCGTCAGGACAGCGGGGCCGGTACCGCGTCTGGCAGCCGAGACGGCGGTATTCGCAGCGTCGGCCGCGGACGTGCGGCACACGGTCGTGGGCGGGCGTCACGTCGTGCGGGACGGGGTCCACTCCTCCGTACCGGACGTGGCCCGCGCCCTCGCGGACTCGATCGCCGCCCTGCGCGGCTGAAGGGGAGATCTCTCAACATGAACACGGGCCCGGCGGCGAGGAACAACCCGGCGGCCACCTCCGCTCCCACGAGCGCGAACAGCGCCGTGGCGACGGCCGCCACCGCCATCGTCAACATCGCCAGCCTCGTCACGAACGATCCCTCCCTCGGTGATGGCAGCGCTCTGGGTCTGATCCAGGACGCGGCCGTCGTCATCGAGGGCGACCGCGTCGTCTGGGTCGGTGAATCCAGCAAAGCACCCGCCACTGACAACCGGGTCGACGCCGGCGGCCGGGCCGTGGTCCCCGGCTTCGTCGACTCCCACTCGCACCTGGTCTTCGCGGGCGACCGCACGGCGGAGTTCAACGCGCGGATGTCCGGCCAGGCCTACAAGGCCGGCGGCATCCGCACGACGGTCGCGGCCACGCGCGCCGCGTCCGACGCCGAACTCTCCGCGAACGTCGCCCGCTACATGTACGAGGCCCTGCGCCAGGGCACGACCACCTTCGAGACCAAGTCCGGCTACGGCCTGACGGTCGAGGACGAGGCCCGCGCGCTCCGCATCGCCGCCGAGCACACGGACGAGGTCACGTACCTCGGCGCCCACATCGTCTCGCCCGACTACGCCGACGACCCGGCCGCGTACGTGGACCTGGTGACCGGCGAGATGCTGGACGCCTGCGCCCCGTACGCCCGTTGGGTCGACGTCTTCTGCGAGAAGGGCGCCTTCGACGGCGACCAGGCCCGTGCGATCCTCACGGCCGGGCAGGCGAAGGGCCTCCAGGCGCGCGTCCACGCGAACCAGCTCTCGTACGGCCCCGGCGTGCAGCTGGCGGTCGAGCTGGACGCGGCGAGCGCGGACCACTGCACGCACCTGACGGACGCCGACGTCGACGCGCTGGCGAACTCGTCGACGGTCGCCACGCTCCTCCCGGGCGCGGAGTTCTCGACGCGGGCGCAGTGGCCGGACGCGCGCCGCCTGCTGGACGCGGGCGTCACCGTCGCCCTGTCCACGGACTGCAACCCCGGCTCCTCCTTCACCTCTTCCGTGCCCTTCTGCATCGCGCTCGCCGTCCGCGACATGGGCATGACCCCGGACGAGGCAGTGTGGTCCGCCACCGCCGGCGGCGCGGCGGCCCTGCGCCGCACGGACGTCGGCCGCGTCGCCGTGGGCGCCCGCGCGGACCTCGCCGTCCTCGACGCTCCGTCGCACGTGCACCTGGCGTACCGCCCGGGCGTGCCGCTGGTCGCGGAGGTCTGGCGCAGGGGACTGCGAACCGTCTGACGGCTTCGCTAGGTTGGCGCGCATGAACGAGATCCAGAAGATCACGCCGCGCCGCTTCCGGGAGACTCCCGGCCTCGACGACTGGCGGGTCCTGGGCGAAGGAGCCTGTGCGTACTTCCGCACCGGCACCTTCGCCGCGGGCGCCCGCTTCGTCGCCGAGCTCGCCGCGCTGCCCGAGACGGCGGACCGCGCCCCGGACGTGGACGTACGCCCGGACGGGGTCACGGTCCGCCTGGTCACCGTGACGGACGAGCTGTACGGCCTGACCGAGGGCGACCCGGCCCTGGCCCTGCGGATCTCACGCCTCGCCGCGGACCTCGGCCTCACGGCCGATCCCTCCGCCCTGACCGCCGTCCAGGTCACCGTGGACGCGATGGCCATCGACAAGGTCACGCCCTTCTGGCGCGCCCTCCTCGGCTACGAGCACCGCGCGGGCAGCCCGGAGGACCTCATCGACCTCCGCCGCCGCAACGCCGCCTTCTACTTCCAGCAGATGGACACCCCGCGCCCCCAGCGCAACCGCGTCCACGTCGACGTCTGGGTCCCCTACGACCAGGCCGACTCCCGCATCGCCGCAGCCCTGGCAGCGGGCGGCACCCTCGTCACCGACGCCCACGCCCCGTCCCACTGGGTCCTGGCGGACCCGGAGGGCAACGAGGCGTGCGTGGGCACGCTGTGAGCTGGACGCCGCCCGCTGCCGGTCAGGCGAGCCGGAGCGCCGGCCGGCGGTGGCGCGTCGGCGGGACGTCGACCATGTCCGCCGCCTCCGGTGCGGTGTTCAGCCGGCCGTGACCAGTCCGGCGGCCGTCGCCACGGCCGCCCGCTCCTCGGCCGACAGGTTCGGGTCCGCCGCGCGGAGGACGGCCGCCTCCGGGACGTACGGGGAGACGGGGGCGTCGAGGCGGTCGAGCAGCGCGGCCAGGGCGGCGCGGGCGCCCGGTGCGTACGGCGCGGGGGAGAGGGCCGCCTCCGCGAAGAGGAGGGCGGACATGGCGCGGTCCAGGCCCGGCGGGCCCTCCCGGGCGGTGCGCCAGTCGATGACGACGGGGCCCGCCGCGGCGAGGACGACGTTGCCGGGGTGCAGGTCCAGGTGGATCCACGGCGTGAGGTGGAGACGGTGGAGCAGGTCGGCGAGGAGCGCGCCCACGGCCTCGGCGGTGACGTCGCCCACGGCGCCCGCCTCCAGGAGCGTCGGCCCGGTCAGGCGCTCCATGACCAGGTCGGGGCCCGCCGCGCGGGCGACCCGCGGCACGGGGTAGCCGTGCCGCGCGAGGTCGCGCATGATCCGGGCCTCGGGCCCGGTGTCTCCGCCGTCGCGGTACCGACGCAGCACCCGGCCCTCGTCCGTCCCGGTGAGGGCGTACACATCGGCCGACCGGCCCGTACCGAGCAGCGCGCCGGTCCCGACGGGTACGTCGTCCACGGCGCCCTCCCCTCGGGGCCTCACTCCTCGGCGGTCAGGCCCCTGCGCAGTCGCGCCAGCGTACGGGACAGCAGTCGCGACACGTGCATCTGGGAGATGCCCAGCTCCTCGCCGATCTCCGACTGGGTGAGCCCGGCCGTGAACCGCAGCGACAGGATGCGGCGTTCGCGCGGCGGGAGCGAGGCGATCATCGGCTTGAGCGACTCGATGTACTCGATGCCCTCGATGCCGTGGTCCTCGTAGCCGAGCCGGTCGGCGAGGGTCGCGCCGTCCGCGTCGGTCTCCTCGGGCGGCGCGTCGAGCGAGCTCGCGGTGTACGCGTTGGCGGCGGCCATGCCCTCGACGACCTCTTCGGTACGGATGCCCAGTTCGCGGGCGAGCTCCTCGACGGTGGGCGCCCGGTCGAGGCGCTGGGCGAGTTCGTCGCCGGCCTTGGCCAGGTCGAGGCGGAGCTCCTGGAGCCTGCGCGGGACGTGCACCGACCACGAGGTGTCGCGGAAGAAGCGCTTGATCTCGCCGATGATCGTCGGCATCGCGAAGGTGGGGAACTCGACGCCGCGGGCCAGTTCGAAGCGGTCGATCGCCTTGATGAGGCCGATCGTGCCGACCTGGACGATGTCCTCCATCGGTTCGCTGCGGGTGCGGAACCGTGAGGCGGCGAACTTGACCAGGGCCAGGTTGAGTTCGATCAGGGTGTTGCGGACGTACGCGTACTCGTGGGTGCCCTCCTCCAGGTCGCCGAGGCGCGCGAAGAGGGTCTTCGACAGGGCGCGCGCGTCGTGCGGCGCGATCTCGTCGGCGGGCGGGATCCTCGGGAGTTCCGCGAGGTCCGGGGCCGCGGGGTCCGGGAGCGTGTGGTCCGGTACGTCGAGCCGGGGGGACATGGTCTCCTCCATCGTTGTCTCGCTGCGGTTTGCGGCGCCTCCAGAGCCGGCCAAGTGGAAGGTGTCGTTCTAGGCCTACCGGTTCCACCCCGATGGTTGCAAGTGGCAATTGTCCAGTTCATTACGGTTTGAGGTGGAGCTTGTGTGCGGCACACACGGGAGCGCTTGTATGGTTCGACGCATGTACCGCCAGCACATCGGCAGCGCACCCGGGCGGTTCCGGGTCGAGGTCCGGACCGTGGGGGCGAGCGAGGTGCTCACCCCCGTGGGTGAGCTCGATCACCACACCGCCGAACTGTTGCGTGCGCCACTCGACCACGCGCTCGACGAGGGCCGGACACGCCTCGTACTCGACTGCTCACGCCTCGAGTTCTGCGACTCGACCGGGCTCAACGTCCTGCTCGGCGCCCGGCTGAGAGCGGAAGCCGCCGGCGGCGGGGTCCATCTGGCGGCGATGCGGCCCCCGGTGGCCAGGGTCTTCGAAATCACCGGAGCGGACGCCGTCTTCACCCTCCACGACTCGCTCGACTCCGCCCTTCCCGGCTGAGCGCGCACCCCGTCCGCCCGGCGCGCCCCTGTCGGGACGGGGCGCGGCTCCGCCACCCTGTGTCCTGAACCCGTCAAACTCGTCAAACGGTTGATCCGGCTGAATCGGTGAGGTGAAGCGTTGAAGGAGACCGCCTCCGGCGACCCCGAGGTCCGCACCCTCGCCCTCGGGGCGGCCAGTGGCACCGTTCCGCTCGCGCGCGACTTCACCCGGCAGGCGCTGTACGACTGGGGCTGGCTGCCGGCCGCGACCGCCGACCGCAGGGCCGCCGCCGAGGACGTCCTGCTCGTCGTCTCCGAACTGGTCACCAACGCCTGCCTGCACGCCGAGGGTCCCGAGAGCCTGCGCGTGCTGCGTCTCGCCGAGGTGCTGCGCCTGGAGGTCGCCGACCGCGGCGCCGGCCAGCCCGCCCCGCGCACCCCGCACCGGGCCGGACGGCCGGGCGGCCACGGCATGTTCATCGTCCAGCGGCTCTGCCGCGCCTGGGGCATCGACCGGGTGCCCGGCGCCCCCGGCAAGACCGTCTGGGCGGAACTCGCCGCGCCCGCTTAGTCCGTGCGGCTCTCGCGTGGCCCGTGTGGCCCGCGTAGGACTTTCACAACTTTCTCTCTTCCCTCCGTAAGGCCCCCGGCGTACCTTGACGGCCAATCTGATAGACCGTCAGCAACCTTGCGGTGAGGGGTGTTCGAGGTGCCGGACCCGAGGAGAACGGCCCGTGGGCTGACGGCGGCGATGGCGGTGGCGGGCTCGGCCGTCCTGCTCTCCGCGCCCGCCGCCCACGCCGCCGTCATCGACGTCGACTACGCCTGCGAGACCAAGATCGGCCCAAAGAGCGCGGTCTCGCCCGTCGACATCAAGGCCGAGAAGAACGGCAGCTCGTACACGGTCACGATGTCCTTCGACAAGGGCGTCTCCGACAGTCCCATCGAGCTGCCCAAGGGCGTCATGACGCCCCGTGCCGAACTCGTCGTCGGCGGCGCCGACACCGGCAGGGTCCAGGTCAAGGGAGTGCCGAACACGGCGGCCATCCCGCCCAACACGCCTATCAAGATCGGTCAGTTGACGGGCACCTACAAGCCGAAGAAGAGCGGCAAGGTCACCTTCACGGCGGGCACCCTCACCGTCCACGCGCTCGGCATGGACGCGGCCGTCTGCAAGCCCTCCAACAACCCCAAGCCCTCCCTCGAACTCGACGTGACGGCCGCCGAGGGCGGCGGTTCCGGCGGATCCGACGACTCCTCGGGCGGTACGACGCAGTCGGGAGCCGGCCAACTGCCCAAGACCGGCCCGCTCGACTCGGCCGCCGCACTCGGCACCCTCGGCGGCACCGTGCTGCTCACCGGCACGGCCGGGGTGCTCTGGCTCACCCGGCGCACGGCACGGCACACGGCACGCTGATGCGGGCGGCACGGGCCGGGAACGGGAGGACCGGGGCCGGGGGAGGGGCCGAGACCTGGGCCGGTGACGGTGCGGAGGCGGGGACCGGCGGCGGGGTGGAGTCCGGGAACGGCGGCGCGGCCGAGACCTGGACCGGCGGCGGATCCGGGGTCCGGGCCGTGGGCGGAGTGGAGGCCCGGGCTTGGCCCGGGCATGGACGTGGATCCGGGCGCGGGCGTGGCGGCCCGGGCGGGGGCGCGCTCCTCCGGCCCGGGCTACGGCCCGGCGGCCCGCGCGGCGCCGCGCTCCTCCGGTCCCGGCCCCGGCGCGGCAGCGCGGGCGGCGCCGCGCTCCTCGTGCTGTTCTCGGCCGCGCTCCTCGCCGCTGCCCCAGCGGTCCCGGCCCAGGCCCCGCAGGCCCAGGCCCAGCAGGTCCAGGCCCCGGCCAAAGCCCCGCAGGTCCAGCCCCAGGCCCCGCAGGTCCAGCCCCCGGCCCGGTCGTCCCAGGTCAAGGTCTCTCCCGCTCCGCCCCGCTGGACCGCCGCGCCCGCCGCCGGGCGGCCGTACGTCTATCTGGAGGGCGCGGTCGGCAGCGTGCTCCAGGACACCCTGTCCGTCACCAATCCCGGAACCGAACCACTCACCGTGCGGCTCACGGGACAGGGCGCGGCCGTCGCCTTCGCCGTGCGGACGGTGACCGTGCCCGCGAGGACGCGGGCCGACGTGCCCTTCGCGGTGACCGTCACCGCCGACACCCCGCCCGGTGACCACCGCGGCGAGGTACGGGCGAGCTCCGGCGGACGCGAGACCACCGTCCCGCTCCACCTGCGGGTCAGCGGCCCACGGCTCGCCGCGCTCACCGTCGAGGACGTCGGCGTCGAACGCCCGGGCACCCTGCGCTACACCCTGGTCAACCGCGGCAACACCGTGCTCGCCCCGCGCCTCGCCGTACGTGCCGAGGGCCTGTTCGGCACCGTGCTCGACCGCCCCGAACGCGCCCTTCCGCTCGTCCTGCGCCCCGGCGAACGCGTCACCCGCACCGAACCCTGGCCCGACCCGCCCGCGCTCGACTCGGTCACCGTGCACCTGACGGCCGGGGCCCCCGGCGCGGCTCCCGCGAGCGCCCGTGCGGACGCCGCCTTCGCCTCCCCGGCGGGTGTCGGCGCCCTGGCGGCCGCCGTCCTCGCGGCGGCCGGCACGGCCACGTACGCGATACGGAGGAGACGATGACGTACCTGCGTAGGGCGCCGCGTACGGCACCGCGTACGGCGCTGTCCGCGGCGGCGGTCGTGCTGCTCGCCGCACTGCTGCTCGCCCTGCTGCCCGCCAACCCGGCCGCGGCCGAGGCGGGCCCCACCGTCGCGCTCTCGCAGCCGGAGGGCGGCAAGGGCGGCGAGATCACCGTCAGCGGCTCCGGCTGGAAGCCCGGTGCGCTGCTCATGCTGCTGATCTGCGGCAAGGCCGCGCCCGGCAAGGGCGTCATCGGCGGCACCAACTCCTGCGCCAACGCCGACGGCCGCGCCGCCACCGTCGACGCCAAGGGCGCGTTCAGCCAGAAGCTGCCGGTCGCCGAACCGCCCGAGCCCTGCCCCTGCGTGGTCCACGTGGCCGGTGTGACCGGCCAACAGGAGACCGTGGACGTCGAGTTCACCGTCGCCGGGCATCCCACCGCGCCCCTGCCCGAGGACTCCGGCAGCGGCCGGCTCGTCGTGCTCACCTCCGCCCGGCTCGAGGGCTCCAGCGGCGTCCTCGTGTGGTTCGGCGCGCCCGCCCGCCGCGAGATCGTCGTGACCCTCGGCAACCTCGGGCAGACCGCGGTCAAGGACCCGGTCTTCGAAGTCGGCACCAGCCACGGGGTGTTCGCGCCGCAGTACGAGGAGCGCCAGTGGCGCGGCACGATCGAGCCCGGCCGCAAGGCGCTGGTGCGGCTGCCGGTCGAGCTGACGGCGGGCGCCCACGGCGACTACCAGGTGTCCGTGCGCCACGGCGGGAAGGTCGTCGTCGAGCAGCCCTGGGGCGTCGGCCGCCCGTACGGCGTCACGCTCTTCTGGCTGCTGCTCGCGCTCGTCGTCCCGGCCGCGGTCTTCCGCGTCGGCATGGCGGTCGTCGACCGGGTCCGCCCGCAGGGCGCGCACGGCCCGCACGGGCCCCGCGCGGCATCCGGCCGGACCTCCCGCCGCGAGCCCCGCGGACAGGGCCGCCGGCCGCGCCGCTCGCCGGGTCGCCCACCGGCCGGCGCGCCCGCGCCCGTACCCGTACCGGCGGCGTCGTCCGCCGACGGACCGACCGCGGTCCTGCCGTGGTTCACCCCCGATTCCGCACCGTCAGAGAACAGCCCGACGACGAAGGGACAGTCGTGAGGACGACACGCACGACACGGAGGATCAGCGCGGCCGGCGTCGCGCTGATGCTCGGCGGCGCGGGAATCCTGCTGGCCGCCGGCCCCGCCATGGCCGCGGAGGTCTCCTACAGGACCGAGTGCATCCCGCCCTCCATCTCCGGCCTCCCGCCGGTGCAGGGCACCACCAAGGTGCAGATCACCGCGCCCGCCGAGGCCAAGGTCGGCGACGAGGTGGAGGTGGTCTGGAAGACGGTCGAGGCCGCGTCCAAGAACCCGGACATCCTCGACCTGGACAAGGACACGGTGAAGCCGACCGGCGTCATCAAGCTGGGCGGCGCGGCGAGCGGCACGCTCGCGATGGAGGGCCCGCGGCAGAACCCGCCGATCCCGAAGAACAGCCCGATGGTCCTGCCGGACATGAAGGGCAAGCTGAAGCTGGACAAGGCGGGCGAGATCACGCTGACGCCCGACAAGTACACGATCAACGTGTCCAAGCCGATGTCGACGGACACGAAGTGCTCGCCGAAGGAGACGGTCGCGGTCGGCGCCACGATCAGGGTGACGGCCGGCGGCGGCTCCTCCAGCGGCGGTACCACGACGTCCGGCGGTACGACGACGAGCGGTGGCACGACGTCCGGCGGGGGCACGACCACCTCGGGCGGCACCACCAGTGGAGGTACGACCACCTCCGGCGGCACCACGTCGTCCGGCGGCACCACGGCCTCCGGTGGCAGCACCGCGGGCGGTTCCGCCTCCGGCGGTGGCGGCGGGCAGACCGACTTCCCCGGCAAGGAGGTCGCCGTGAGCTTCGCCTGCCAGGCCCCCGGCCCCGCGTCCATCACCTCCAAGGTGACCATCAACGCCAAGAAGAACGGCGGCTCCTACGACCTCACGGTCAAGACCGCCAAGGGCGTCATGAACAGCCCGGCCGCCCTCCCCAAGGGCGCCCTCAAGCCCTCCATGGCCGTGAAGATCGGTGGCGCCGACAGCGGCACGGTGACCGTCACCGGCGCGGCCAACCCCGAGCCCCTGGAGGCGGGCAAGCCGGTCGACCTGACCGACATGACCGGCACGTACAAGCCGGGCGCGTCCGGCAAGGCCACGCTGAGTCCCGGCAAGCTGACCATCAGCGTGACGCTCGGCGGCTCTCCGATCGTCATCCCGTGCGAGGTCAAGGGCTCCGTGCAGGCCTCGCTCACGCTCGACACCGAGAAGCAGGCCGGCGGCGCCGTCGGCGGCGGCTCCTCGACCACCACGTCCGGCGGCGGCGGGCTCGCCGAGACCGGCGCCGAGGACGGCGGCGCCCTGCGTGCCCTCGCCCTGGTCGCGGGCACGGTGATCCTGCTCGGCGGCGCGGTGTTCACGTTCACCCCATGGGCGCGGCTGCGTAGGTAGCAGGACGGAGCGCCTGATGGGGGGCGGTGCTCAGGACGTACTCATTACCCTGGGTAGTCCTTGTGTCGCCGCCGGTGCGGGTGATTGTCTCCAGGTGTTCGCCACAGCGAACACCTGGACACGCACGGCCTGCTCGACCGGCAGGTGAACGACGTGCCGGGCCCTCTCGGAGGGCTCGGCACGAGGAAAGGAACGCACATGCGCTGGGGGAAGAAGCTCGCGTCCGGAGCGCTCGCCGTCATGCTGGGTGCCGCGGGCACCGGACTGCTCACCGCCGCACCGGCCCAGGCCGCGGGCAAGTACAACTGCAAGGCGTACGCGAGCATGGACAAGCTCGGCCGGCCCACGGCGTACTCGACCTGCAAGTCGGGCAGCGGCAAGGCGGTCAAGCAGCACCGGGCCGTCATCAAGTGCGACCAGGTGCAGGGAGCGCGTGAGCACGTGATGACCTGGACGCTCTACGGTCCCTGGGTCGGCCCGGGCCAGAAGTCCAACGTCCGGTGCGGCACGAAGAACTTCCTCCGCGGCTTCAGCGCCCAGACGCGCTGACGACCGACGAAGGGCCTGGCCCGGCACCCCTTCCGGGTGCCGGGCCAGGCCCTTTCGCGTAGGACGGTCCGTCAGGACCTCAGCGCACGTCGCCCATGAGAGCGCGGATCTTCTTGCCCGCGGTCATGAAGGCCAGACCCGCGGCGATGGCCACGACCGCCCAGAGCGAGTAGTACAGTGCGTCGCCCAGCGGCTCGTTGAGCTTGGTGGTCCAGCCGTTGAGGGCGTTGCCCGTCGCGGTGGCGAGGAACCACAGGCCCATGATCTGGCCGACGAACTGCTTCGGAGCCAGCTTCGTCGACAGCGACAGGCCGACCGGCGAGAGGCACATCTCGCCGAGGGTCTGGACGAGGTAGACGCTCAGCAGCCAGAAGACGGTGACCTTGCCGGTCTCGCTGTTGGCCGCGGCGGCACCCGCGAGGCCCATGATGGCGAAGGATCCGCCGATGAGGAGCATCGCGAGGGCGAACTTCATCGGGGCGCTGGGCTCGCGGTTGCGCTTGGCGAGCCTGACCCACAGCGCGGCGAAGAGCGGCGCCAGCACGATGACCATCGCGGGGTTCACGGACTGGTACCAGGACGCCGGGAACTCCCAGCCGAGGATCATGCGGTCCGTCTTGTTGTCGGCGAACAGCGTGAGCAGCGAGCCGGACTGGTCGTAGATCATCCAGAAGAGGACGGCGGTGGCGAAGAACCACACGAACGCCTTGATCTTCGGCTTGTCCTCGCTCTTCAGTGCCGGGTTGCGGTACATGGCGACGAAGTAGACGACCGGCACGATGATGCCGAGGATCGCGAGCACGTTCACGATGTGCTCGATGTCGTACGTGCCGAGCACGATGTCGGCCAGGAGGGCGGCGACGGCCAGCCCGCCCCACAGCAGGACCTTGCGCAGCGCGCTGCGCTTCTCCGCGGGCGTCGCCGGGGTGCCCGGCTCCTTGCCGACGTCACCGAGGTGACGCGAGCCCAGGACGTACTGGACGACGGCGAGGGTCATGCCGATACCGGCGACGGCGAAGCCCAGGTGCCAGTTGACGTTCTCGCCGAGGTAGCCGACGACCAGCGGGGCGGCCATGCCGCCGATGTTGATCGACATGTAGAAGAGCGTGAAGCCGGCGTCGCGGCGGGCGCTCGGCTGACCCTCGTACAGACCGCCGACCATCGCGGAGATGTTCGGCTTCAGCAGGCCCGTACCGGCGGCGATGAGGGCGAGGCCCACGAAGAACGCCGTGTCCGAGGGGATGGCGAGGGTGTAGTGGCCCAGGGCGATGACGATGCCGCCGACGAGGACGGCCTTGCGGGCGCCCCACAGGCGGTCGGCGACCCAGCCGCCGGGCATGGCGGCCATGTAGACCACCGCGTTGTAGACGCCGTAGATGGAGGCGGCCAGCGCCTCACGTCCTTCGAGAGGTCCGTCGAGTACACCCGCGACCAAGTAGAGGACGAGGATGCCGCGCATCCCGTACCAGGAGAAGCGCTCCCACATCTCGGTCATGAAGAGAGTGGCCAGGCCCCGGGGGTGGCCGAAGAACGTCTTCTCGGAACCGGGGGTTCCGGAGGAAGCCGTCGTCAGGCTGGACGCCATGTCGATCCTTGCTCTGTCGGGACGCGCGCTTCGTGAGCGGAGTGCGCCCGGTGGGGGAGGCCGGCACCGGCGGGGAGCGGTCGCACCCCACCGGGATCCACGCCCTGACGCGTCGTCGCGCCGTAGGACCCGGCCCACAGGTCGTTCACTGTCCTCAAGGCTGCCGAGGCCGCCTTGCGCAGAAAAGAGACCCTTGACGTGTCAAACACGGTCAAAGGTCCCCGATTACCGCTACAGAACTCTCGACACCATACGACACGACAGTGCCGGATATGGAAGGACTTGAGAGATGGATCACAGGCACTGACGGAACCAACTTCCTTCATTCGAAGGTCATCAGCACATTACGGGTCAAGATCCGAAGGGGCCGTCCAGAGCCCCCGTTCACCCGAACCGGGTGCCCCCGGATCCCGCCCCGGCGCCGCGGCCGTGCGGACTACCATCACCCCATGACCCGTGTACTGCTCGCCGAGGACGACGCATCCATCTCGGAACCGCTGGCCCGCGCCCTGCGGCGGGAGGGGTACGAGGTCGAGGTCCGCGAGGACGGACCCACCGCGCTCGACGCCGGACTCCAGGGCGGCGTCGACCTGGTCGTGCTCGACCTGGGCCTGCCCGGCATGGACGGCCTCGAGGTCGCCCGCCGGCTGCGCGCCGACGGCCACACGGTCCCGATCCTGGTGCTCACCGCCCGCGCCGACGAGGTGGACACGGTCGTCGGCCTCGACGCCGGCGCCGACGACTACGTCACCAAGCCCTTCCGCCTCGCCGAGCTGCTCGCCCGGGTCCGGGCCCTGCTGCGGCGCGGCGCCAGCGAGCCCGCCGCCGCGCCCGCCACCCACGGCGTGCGGATCGACGTCGAGTCGCACCGGGCCTGGATGGGCGACGAGGAGCTCCAGCTCACCGCGAAGGAGTTCGACCTGCTGCGGGTCCTGGTCCGCGACGCCGGCCGGGTGGTCACCCGCGACCAGCTGATGCGCGAGGTCTGGGACACCACGTGGTGGTCCTCCACCAAGACCCTCGACATGCACATCTCCTGGCTCCGCAAGAAGCTCGGCGACGACGCGGCGAACCCGCGCTACATCGCCACCGTTCGCGGCGTCGGCTTCCGCTTCGAGAAGAGCTAGGCCGACTCCTCCGTGCGCCGCCGTCTGATCAACTCCACGCTCGCCGTGGTGCTCGTCGTCATCGCCGTCTTCGGCGTCTCTCTGGTGATCGTCGAGACCCGCACGATCTCCAGCAGCGCCCAGGAGAGCGTGGACTCCGAGGCCCTGCGGATCGCCTCCATCGTCGACAGCCGGCTGATCGGCGGCGAGCCCGTCGACGCCGGCGTCCTGGCCGACCTGAGCGGCGCCAAGCGCTACGCCCTGGTCACCATGCCCGGCCGCGCGACCGTCGAGATCGGCACCCGGCCCACCGGCAGCGTCATCCGCGGCCTCGCCGAGGGCGAGCGCGGCGAGACCGTGGTCGTCGAGGAGAGCCGCTCGGTCGTCACCGACGAGGTGGGCCGCACCCTGATGATCATCGCCGCGGTGGCGCTGCTCTGCGTCGTGGCGGCCGTGCTGCTCGCCGTACGGCAGGCGAACAAGCTCGCCTCGCCGCTCACCGACCTCGCCGAGACCGCCGAGCGGCTCGGCTCCGGCGATCCGCGGCCCCGGCACAGGCGGTACGGCGTGCCCGAGCTGGACCGGGTGGCGGACGTCCTCGACGCCTCGGCCGAGCGGATCGCACGGATGCTCACGGCGGAGCGACGGCTCGCCGCCGACGCCTCCCACCAGCTCCGTACGCCCCTGACCGCGCTCTCCATGCGGCTGGAGGAGGTCGCCGTGGCCGACGACCTCGACACGGTCAGGGAGGAGGCGACGATCGCGCTCACACAGGTCGAGCGGCTCACCGACGTGGTCGAGCGGCTGCTCACGAACTCGCGCGACCCGCGGACCGGCTCCGCCGTCGCCTTCGACCTCGACGAGGTCATCAAGCAGCAGCTGGAGGAGTGGCGGCCCGCCTACCGCAGCGCGGGCCGGGCCATCGTCCGATCGGGCAAGCAGGGCATGCGGGCCGTCGGCACCCCGGGCGCGGTCGCCCAGGTCCTGGCGGCGCTGATCGAGAACTCGCTCATGCACGGCGGCGGCACGGTCGCGCTGCGCACCCGCGTCACCGGCAACCAGTCGGTCATCGAGGTCACCGACGAGGGGCCGGGCGTCCCCGCCGACCTCGGGGCGCGGATCTTCGAGCGCGCGGTCAGCGGGCGCAGCTCCACGGGCATCGGCCTGGCGGTCGCCCGGGACCTCGCGGAGGCGGACGGCGGGCGCCTGGAGCTGCTCCAGCAGCAGCCTCCGGTGTTCGCGCTCTTCCTCGGCCGCGAGGTCAGGAGCCGCAGGGAACCGGCAGGGGATCGCCCGGTCCGCTAGTGCGTCCGGGGACCGGCGACGTGGAGAACGGCAGGTGAGCACACCCGCAGCCCCGGCAGACGTGGAGACCGGCAGGTCAGCACACCAGCAGACCGGCGGACGTGCGGCGGGGCTCAGACCCGGTCGGGCTGCTTGCGGGTGGCCTGGTGGGGCGCCTGCTCCAGGAACGATTCGGCGGCCTGCACCGCCTCCTTCGCCGGCAGCGCACGGAACACCCAGGTCCGGTAGGACCAGAAGCGGAACAGGGTCGCGACGCCGATGCCGAAGAACTTGAAGAAGTTGCTCTGCAGCGGGGTGTCCCAGCCGAAGCCGTACGTCGCCGCGTAGAGCACGCCGTTCTCGATGACCATGCCGGCCACGCTGAACAGCAGGAACAGCGCCAGTTCCTTCGTGCGTCCGGACTTGTCGCGGTCACGGTACGTGAAGTAGCGGAACCCCACGTAGTTGAAGAGGATCGCCACGGCCGTGGCGATGATGCTGGCCCGCACCACCGGAAGCTCGGTGACGTGGCGCACCAGGTTGAAGACGCCCAGGTTCACCAGGACGCCCAGCCCGCCGACCACGCCGAACTTGGCGACCTCGCGGACGAGCCGGTCCACTCGCATGCGCAGCGCGCCGGGTTCGCTCATCGTGATGGCTCTGTCCCGTCCGTTCCGGATGTGTTCCGCCGACGCCACGGACGACGCCAACCCAGCCATGCTAACCAGCCGCCCTGCCGAGCGCCCGGGATGTGAGCGATCCGTGTGCGACCGCACCCCGGCTGTGACAAAACACAGCCGGACGAGGGTCCCGGACTTGTGCGGATACCCTAAGAGGGTGACGTTCCCGGTAGTCGGCATGGTCGGCGGCGGTCAGCTCGCTCGTATGACGCACGAGGCAGGCATCCCGCTCGGCATCAAGTTCAAGCTCCTCAGTGACACCCCGCAGGACTCGGCGGCCCAGGTGGTGAGCGAGGTCGTCATCGGCGACCATCGCGACCTGGCCACGCTGCGTGACTTCGCGCGCGGCTGTGACGTGATCACCTTCGATCACGAGCACGTGCCCGCGGAGCACCTGGCGGCCCTGGAGGCGGACGGCGTCGTCGTCCGGCCCGGCCGTTCGGCCCTCGCGCACGCCCAGGACAAGGGGGTGATGCGGGCGAAGCTCGACGAGATCGGCGCGCCGAGCCCGCGGCACCGCATCGTGGCGGACCCGGCCGACGCGGCGGTCTTCGCCGCCGAGGTCGGCGGCTTCCCGATCATCCTCAAGACCGTGCGCGGCGGATACGACGGCAAGGGCGTCTGGTTCGTACGGTCGGAGGCCGACGCCCAGGACGCCTTCAAGGCCGGTGTCGCGGTGCTCGCCGAGGAGAAGGTCGACTTCTCGCGCGAGCTCGCCGCCAACATCGTCCGCTCCCCGCACGGCCAGGCCGTCGCCTACCCGGTGGTCGAGTCCCGCCAGGTCGACGGGGTCTGCGACACCGTGATCGCGCCCGCGCCCGACCTGGACGACGAGCTCGCCGGGCAGGCCCAGGAGCTGGCCCTGCGGATCGCGAAGGAGCTGGACGTCGTCGGTCACCTGGCCGTCGAGCTGTTCCAGACCCGTGACGGCCGGATCCTCGTCAACGAGCTCGCCATGCGGCCGCACAACTCCGGCCACTGGACCCAGGACGGCGCGGTCACCTCGCAGTTCGCCAACCACGTCCGGGCCGTGCTCGACCTCCCGCTGGGCGACCCCCGCCCGCGGGCGAAGTGGACCGTGACGTGCAATGTTCTGGGTGGCGACTACCCGGACATGTACCAGGGGTACCTGCACTGCATGGCCAGGGACCCGCAGCTCAAGATCCACATGTACGGCAAGGACGTGAAGCCCGGCCGCAAGGTGGGCCACGTCAACACCTACGGCGACGACCTGGACGACGTGCTGGAGCGCGCCCGTCACGCCGCCGACTACCTGCGAGGAACGATCGTTGAGTAACCCGGCTGCTTCGACCCCGCTCGTCGGCATCGCGATGGGGTCCGACTCGGACTGGACCGTCATGGAGGCCGCGGCCCAGGTCCTGGACGAGTTCGAGATCGCGTACGAGGTCAACGTCCTCTCCGCGCACCGCATGCCGCGCGAGATGATCACGTACGGCGAGGAGGCCGCCGACCGCGGTCTGAAGGCGATCATCGCGGGCGCCGGCGGCGCCGCCCACCTGCCGGGCATGCTCGCCTCCGTCACCCCGCTGCCGGTGATCGGTGTGCCGGTGCCGCTGAAGTACCTCGACGGCATGGACTCGCTGCTCTCGATCGTGCAGATGCCGGCCGGCGTGCCGGTCGCGACCGTCTCGGTCGCCGGCGCCCGGAACGCGGGCCTGCTCGCGGCCCGCATCCTCGCCGCGCACGACGCCGAACTGCTCGGGCGGATGAAGGAGTTCCAGCAGGAGCTCAACGACCAGGCGAAGGAGAAGGGCAGGCGGCTGCGGCAGAAGGTCGAGGGCGCGGGCTCCTTCGGGTTCGCCCAGTGAGCGCGGCGGCCGACCGCCTCGCGGAGGCCCGTGAACTCCTCGCCTCGGCACCCGTCGTCGACGGCCACAACGACCTGCCGTGGGCGCTGCGCGAGCAGTGCGGCTACGACCTCGACCGGCTCGACATCGCGGGCGACCGCTCGGCGTCCCTGCACACCGACCTCGCCCGGCTGCGCGCCGGCGGCGTCGGCGCCCAGTTCTGGTCGGTGTACGTGCCGGGCCGGCTGGCCGGGGACCACGCGGTCAGCGCCACCCTGGAGCAGATCGACGCCGTCGACCGGCTGATCGAGCGGTACGCGGCGGACCTCGCGCCCGCGCTGACCGCCGACGACATCGAGGCGGCCCGCGAGGAGGGCCGGATCGCCTCCCTCAAGGGCGCCGAGGGCGGCCACTCGATCAACAACTCGCTGGCCACGCTGCGCGCGCTGCACGCGCTGGGCGTGCGGTACATGACGCTCACCCACAACGAGAACAACGACTGGGCGGACTCGGCCACCGACGAGCCGCGGCACGGCGGCCTCACCGCCTTCGGCCGCGAGGTCGTCCGCGAGATGAACCGCACCGGCATGCTCGTCGACCTCTCGCACGTCGCCGCGACGACCATGCGCGACGCGCTGGACGCCACGGCCGCGCCGGTGATCTTCTCGCACTCCTCGTCCCGCGCGGTCTGCGACCACCCGCGCAACATCCCGGACGACGTCCTGGAGCGGCTGTCCGCCAACGGCGGCGTGGCGATGGCGACCTTCGTGCCGAAGTTCATCCTGCCCGCGGCGGTCGAGTGGACGGCCCGCGCCGACGAGAACATGCGCGCCCACGGCATGCACCACCTCGCCACCACGCCCGAGGCGATGGCCATCCACCGCGCCTTCGAGGCGGACAACCCCCGCCCGATCGCGACGGCCGCCACGGTCGCCGACCACCTCGACCACATGCGCGAGGTCGCCGGCGTCGACCACATCGGCATCGGCGGCGACTACGACGGCACGGCGTTCACACCGGCCGGCCTGGACGACGTCGCCGGCTACCCGAACCTGGTCGCGGAGCTGCTCACCCGCGGCTGGTCGCGCGCCGACCTGGCGAAGCTGACCTGGTCCAACACGGTCCGGGTGCTCCGCGACGCGGAGGCGGTGGCGCGCGAGCAGCAGACGCTGCGCGGCGCCTCGATCGCGACGATCGGATCCCTGGACGCTTAGGACATACGGGAACTGACGGAACATCAGTGAGGGCCCCGCCACCGGCGGGGCCCTCGCCGCATCCCCCGGACGGCCCAGTCCGCCGCGCCCGCACCCCGTCGCGGTGGCACGGTGGACCGTACTGCCTCAGTAGTACGGAGTGAGTCACCCATGGCAGATCTGCTCGACGATCCCACCACCACGTTCACCCCCGCCCACGCCGCACCGGCGGGCGACACCGATCCCCCCGGACATCCCCGGCCCCTCGACGAGTCGACCCGTGCGCGCGCGCTGCTCGCCGCGCAGCCGGTCGTCGAGGGGCACACGGATCCGCCCCACGTGACCGACCCCGATCCGGACCCGGAGGACCTTCCGCCGGTACGGGCGGCCGAGGCGGGGGCACAGTTCTGGTCCCTGCGCGTGGACGCCGACGACGGCGTGCTCGGCACCCTGCGCAGGATCGACGCGGTCCGCGCCCTCGTGGCGGCCTGCCCCGAGCACCTGCGCCTCGCGCACACCACCGCGGAGATGGCCCACGCCCGCAACTGCGGCCGGGTCGCCGTGCTGCTCGGCCCGGTGAGCTGGGCGGCCGTCGGCGGTTCGCTCGCCACCCTCCGGGCGTACCACGCGCTCGGCGTACGGGCGGTCGGCCTCACCCGCTACGACCGCTTCGCCCGCGAGGCGGTACGGGAGATGAACCGCCTGGGCCTGGTCGTGGACCTCGCGGGCGCCGACCCGGACACCGTCCGCCAGACCCTCGCGGTGAGCCGGGCCCCGGTCCTCCTCACCCGCGCGGAACCGGACGCCGTGCCCGACGACGTGCTGTGCCTGCTCGGCCGGAAGGACGGCGTCTGCATGGTGCCGGTCACCCCGGACGAGTCCGCGACGGCCGACCGCCTGGACCGTCTGCGTACCCTCGCGGGACCGAGGTCCGTCGCCCTCTCCCACGCGGAGGACCCGCGCACCGGCTACGGTCCCCTCTTCGCGGAGCTGCTGCGCCGGGCCTGGCCGGCGGAGGACCTGGTGGCCCTGGCTCACGGCAACGCCACGCGCGTCCTGCGCGAGACGGAGTTCCGGGCCCGGGCGTACCGCCCGAGGGCGGCCTGACGCACGCTCCGCGCGGGCCGCGCCCGACCGGGTGCGGCCCGCGCGGTCGCGGTGAGCCAGGCGCGGTGGGCGTTGCGCCGGCCGCGGTGGGTGTCGTCAGCGGCGGTGCGCGTGTCGGCCGCGCAGGGTGGGTGTCAGGCGCGCGGGCGGCCCATCGCGCGGTAGGTCCAGCCGGCCTCGCGCCAGCGGGTGGGGTCGAGGGCGTTGCGGCCGTCGAGGATGACGGGGGCGGAGACCACCGAGGCCAGTTCGGCCGGGTCCAGCGCGTCGCGGAACTCGCGCCACTCGGTCAGGTGCAGCACCACGTCCGCGCCGCGCACCGCGTCGAGCGCGGTGGGCGCGTAGGCGAGCGTCGGGAAGAGCCGGCGGGCGTTGTCCATGCCCTTGGGGTCGTAGACGGTGACCTGGCCGCCCTGGAGGTGGATCTGGCCGGCCACGTTCAGCGCGGGCGAGTCGCGGACGTCGTCCGAGTCAGGCTTGAAGGTCGCGCCGAGCACCGCGACGCGCTTGCCGAGGAAGCCGCCGCCCAGGGCCTCGCGGGCCATCTCCACCATGGACGCGCGGCGCCGCATGTTGATGGAGTCGATCTCGCGCAGGAAGGTCAGGGCCTGGTCGGCGCCCAACTCACCGGCCCGTGCCATGAAGGCCCGGATGTCCTTCGGGAGGCAGCCGCCGCCGAAGCCGATGCCGGCCCGCAGGAACTTGTTGCCGATCCGCTCGTCGTGCCCGATCGCCTCCGCGAGCCTGGCGACGTCGCCGCCGGCCGCCTCGCAGACCTCCGCCATCGCGTTGATGAAGGAGATCTTCGTGGCGAGGAAGGAGTTGGCGGAGGTCTTCACCAGCTCGGCGGTCGGGTAGTCGGTCACCACGAACGGCGAGCCCTCGGCCACCGGTACCGCGTACACCTCGCGCAGCACCTTCTCGGCCCGCTCGCCGCCCGCGCCCTCGGACAGGCCGACCACGATCCGGTCCGGGTGCAGGGTGTCCTGCACGGCGAAGCCCTCGCGCAGGAACTCCGGGTTCCAGGCGAGCTCGACGCCCTCGGGGAGCAGCTCGGCGAGCCGCCGGGCCGAGCCGACGGGCACGGTCGACTTGCCGACGACGAGCGCGCCGTCCCGCACCACGCCCGCGAGCGAGGCGAAGGCGGCGTCGACGTACGACATGTCGCACGCGTACTCGCCGTGCTTCTGCGGGGTGTTCACGCAGACGAAGTGGACGTCGCCGAAGGCGCCGACCTCCTCCCAGGAGGTCGTGAAGCGCAGTCGCCCGCTCGATCCCTCGATCCCGGCGACGTGCCGCGCGAGCAGGTCCTCGAGGCCCGGCTCGTACATCGGGACGCGCCCGGTGGCCAGCATCTCGATCTTCTCGGGCACGACGTCGAGCCCGAGGACCTCGAAGCCGAGCTCCGCCATGGCCGCGGCGTGGGTGGCGCCGAGGTAGCCGGTGCCGATCACGGTGATCTTCAGGGCCATGCGGTCTCCAGTGAGGAGTCGAGGTCGGGCGGAATGCCTGCCCGAGCATAGTCGGGGCCTGGATCGCGGCCGGGTCACGCCCTACCATTTGGGTTACTTAACGGTAGTTAGCAAGCGTGGGAGTGGATGAGCGTGGCAGGATCCGCCGGTTTCGATCTGTATCGCCTGCCGGAGGAGCACGAGATGCTCCGGGAGTCGGTCCGTGCGCTGGCGGAGGCGAAGATCGCTCCGTTCGCGGCGGCGGT